>NZ_FZNW01000074.1 GCF_900188115.1 Haloechinothrix alba
GCTTGCTCTCTAAGGGTCGTTGCGAATCCGGACGGGAGGGGTTCGCATGCCGAAGTATGCACCGAACAAGATGTCAGCGGAGGTCAAGCGCCGGTACTTCGAGTTGATCCGGAAGGGGTGGAAGGGCGCTGCGGCGGCCCGGGAGGTCGGCGTGTCGATGAGCTGCGGGTCGGTGTGGTTCATCGACGCTGGCCGGGTGAGTTTCATCGAAACGCCGATCAGCTCGCGGTATCTGAGCCAGGACGACCGGATCGAGATCGCCGACGGGCTCGCCCGCGCCGAGCCGGTCAAGGCGATCGCAGGCAGGATCGGCAAGAGCTACCAGACCGTGTACCGGGAGATCGCCCGGAATCGGAAGCCGGACGGACGCTATCAGCCGTGGTACGCCCACAACCAGGCCCATATTCGGCGCAAACGGCCCAAATCTCGCCGGTTTACCATCGACGCCGAGCTGCGCGAGGCGGTGGCCGGGAAGCTGGCCAAGCGGTGGTCGCCGGCGCAGATCAGCCGCTGGCTGCGGCGACGCTACCGCCGGCGCCCGGCGTGGCACGTGTGCGCCGAGACCATCTACGAGGCGGTCTACCGGGGCTTGATCGTCCCGGTCACGGCGACCACGCTGCGGACTGGCCGGACGTATCGCCACCGCCGCGGTCGAGGCCGTACGCGCGAGGGCGCGTTGAAGCAGTGCACGAACATGAAGTCGATCCACCAGCGACCGGCCAGCGTGCAGACCCGCCGCCGCATCGGGCACTGGGAAGGAGATCTGATCGTGGGTGCCGGACAGCGATCGGCGATCGCGACCCTGGTGGAACGCAAGACGCGCGTGGCACTGCTGGTCCGACTGCCCAACGGCCACGCCGCACCGGCTGTTCGGGACGCCCTCATCACCACGTTCGCCCGCCTACCCGCTGGCCTGCGTCAGACCCTCACCTGGGATCAGGGCAACGAGATGTTCCACCACGAGCGGATCGAACAAGCGACCGGCCTGAGGATCTACTTCGCCGACCCGCATTCGCCCTGGCAGCGCGGCAGCAACGAGAACGTCAACGGCCTACTCCGGCAGTACCTGCCCAACGGAACGAACCTGCGGATCTGGACCAGCGAACAGCTCGACCAAATCGCCGCCGAGATCAACGACAGGCCCCGCGAATGCCTCAATGACCGCACTCCCAACGAACTCATGCGACGATGGCAACGTCAACAAGCACCAGCGTGATTCGCAACGTTCACCAGAAACCGCCC
>NZ_FZNW01000002.1 GCF_900188115.1 Haloechinothrix alba
CACAGCCGCCGACCCGCTACCCGACGACCTCCAACACGCGCTCGACGCCATCAACACGGCCAGCCAGCCTACGCACTAATCTGGCAAAACTCGGGTGTGCTGGCAGGCAGCCCGATCACGCCGGGCCGGGGCCGCAATGGAGTCCGGCCGTGCTGGCCGGAGTCACATGGTGGCCGGCTGCTCGCCGGCATTCCGAAGCACCGTGCCGCAATGGAGTCTGGCCGTGCTGGCCGGAGTCACGGCTTCTCCCGGGCTCGGTGGCTCGACTCGAGCGACAAGCCGCAATGGAGTCCGGCCGAGTTGGCCGGAGTCACCGTGGTGCGCGCGCACGGATTCGACCCGAGAAACGTCCTCGCCGCAATGGAGTCCGGCCGAATTGGCCGGAGTCACAGTCTCGCCGACCGGCTACAACAGCCCGCAGACGTGCCGCAATGGAGTCCGGCCGAGTTGGCCGGAGTCACCGGCTTCAAATTCCGTACCGAGTTCGCCCGCTCCGCGAACATGCCGCAATGGAGTCCGGCCGAGTTGGCCGGAGTCACCCGCTCCGGCACATCAGTCCTGTCCACGGTCCCCGCCGCAATGGAGTCCGGCCGAGTTGGCCGGAGTCACAGGAGTCCTATCGTGCGTGACACCGATATCCATTACGCCGCAATGGAGTCCGGCCGAGTTGGCCGGAGTCACTACGACTCGTGGTCGCGGGGTTCGGACGTTGAGTTCGTGCAGCCGCAATGGAGTCCGGCCGAGTTGGCCGGAGTCACGGCTCGCCTAAAACGGGCCGTGTGACCTGCGAGAATACAGCAGCTCGCGAGCGGTGGCCAACAGGAGGTGCGTGACCGGGCCGAGCCGAGGCGTCAGACCTCCGAATTGCCGCCATGACCTGCACGCGAGCGGTTCCCGGGGTCGGAGGTCGCACTTCACCGCTCGCATACGGTTTGATCATGCTGAATCGATTCCTGCTCCCGTTGCAACGCCTCGTCAACGCCTACAGACCAACGGAGCATTTCTCCAGATACGCGGACCACCGGCACTAACGAATGATTGAACCCAACACGCCATGCGTGTGTAGCCGCATTGTGCGGTGAGGGCGACCCAACCGGCAGCTACCCTTACCTCCCGCCTGCAGTGCTGATCCATCAAACGAGGGCTGGCCGAGCCGGAGTCCAGGAGCCGGATACAGATGGGCGTCCGCGACGAACCGCGCGGGAGCTGACAGGGGTGCCAGCGGATCGTCGCGGCAGCGGCGTCCAGCTCCCCCGAAAATCCTGCGCGCAATTCTACGCCAATTGACCAATATCGGACATTTCCGTAGTGTCGGCCATTGCAGCCGCGTCCTCTGCGGGCTGGTGGCTCCCCGTCGGAGAGTCATACTCGACCCCATCTCCCGAGGAGGGATCCAACGATGCGACGGATAGTACTGGCGGGCGGGGCCACGATACTCGCACTCGGCGTCATGGCGGGCCCGGCGGTAGCCAGCGGCGACGGCCAGGGCATGTCACAGGGCCCGGACGCCTGCGATAGCCAGCACAACAACCTGCGCGGGCAGGCCGACCCTGTCGAGCTCGAGCCCGGGGACGTCGTGACCCGGACGTCCGATCCCGAGCAGGACAACTTCGAGGCCGAGTTCGACTTCTACCGCGTCGACCACGGGCTCACCGACTTCGACGAGACGGTCTACCGCGAGCCGGTACGTCTCGGCCCGGACAACTACTGCCTCGGGGCGAGCAGCGGGACCGGCTCGTTCTGGTTCGGCGTCACTGCACCCGACGGCGACGGCATCCAGCACAAGATCGACCACAAGGGCAAGATCTGGCTCTACTTCGACGCCGAAGGCGGCTGGAAGTCGCTGGAGCTCCAGTTCGACGGCAAGGGACAGCTGCGCCACGCCAACGGCGTCGCACCGCAGTAGATCCACCGCGCACGGCCGGCCGGGGCGGCCGGGTTTCCCGAGCGGTCGTCCCGGCAACGTTCGCGGGCTGTACGGGGCGCGGTCACGCGATACGGTAGCTCCCCGTGAACGATCCCGCACGATCCTGGTGGGGCTGGGGACGGCGGCACGACGCGCTGTCCGACGCCGAGTGCGTCGAGCTCGCGCACCTGCTTCCCGGCCTTGCCGAGGCCCCGCTCCCGGTCCCCGACGTCAGCGATCTGCACCTGCCCGCACCCCGGCTGCGGGCGCCGACCTCGTTGGAACACCTCTGCTCGGCCGACCCGGCCGACCGTGCCGCGCACACCTTCGGGCAGGCTTACCGCGACGTCGTGCGCGCGCTCTACGGGCAGCTGTCCACCCCACCGGACCTGGTCGCCTACCCGCGCGGCGAGCTCCACATCGTCGAGCTGCTCGACTGGGCGATGTCCAACTCGATCGCCGTGATCCCCTACGGCGGGGGCAGCTCCGTCGTCGGCGGGGTGGAGTACCGGGGCGGCGACCACCGCGGCACGTTGAGCCTCGACCTCTCCGCTCTCGGCGAGGTGCTCGAGGTGGACCCGGTCAACCGCGCGGCCCGCATCCAGGCGGGGGCGTTCGGCCCCGCGCTGGAGGACCAGCTGCGGCCGCACGGCTACACGCTCCGGCACTTCCCGCAGAGCTTCGAGTTCTCCACGCTCGGCGGCTGGCTGGCCACGCGCGCCGCCGGGCACTACGCGACCCTGCACACGCACATCGACGACTTCGTCGAGTCCCTGCGCGTGCTCACGCCTGCGGGTACGGCCGAGTCGCTGCGGCTGCCCTCCTCGGGAGCCGGACCGTCCCCGGACCGGATGTTCCTCGGCTCCGAGGGGACGCTGGGAGTCATCACCGAAGCCTGGATGCGCGTGCAGGACAGGCCCCGGTACACGGCATCGACCCCGGTCTCGTTCGCCGCGTTCGGCGACGCGCTCGAGGCCGTCCGCGCGATCGCCCAGTCGGGGCTGCACCCGAGCAACTGCCGCCTGCTCGACCCGGGCGAGGCGCTGCTGTCCGGGGCCGCAGGCGGGGGCGAGAGCGTGCTCGTGCTCGGTTTCGAGTCCGCCCACTTCCCTGTCGACGAGCAGCTCGCCCATGCGGTCGAGCTGGCAGGCGAGCACGGCGGCCGCCAACGTTCCTCCGGCGGCTCGGAGGACGACGCGGTGCGCTCCTGGCGCTCCGCGTTCCTGCGCATGCCCTACCAGCGCGACGGGCTCGCCAGGATGAGCGCGATCGTGGAGACCTTCGAGACCTCGTGCACCTGGGACCGCGCCCTCGGGCTGTACGAGGCCATCCAGCAGGAACTCGGCGCGGCCGTCACCGGGATCACCGGTGCCACCCCGACGATCAACTGCAGGCTCACACACGTCTACCCCGACGGTCCCGCGCCCTACTTCACCGTGATCGTCCCGGGCCGCCGTGGCTCGGAGGTCGCGCAGTGGGACGAGATCAAGGCCGCGGCAGGCGAGATCCTGCACTCCCACCGCGCCAGCATCACGCACCATCACGCGGTCGGTCGTGACCACCGGCCGTGGTACGACCGGCAGCGGCCCGAGCTGTTCGCCTCGGTGCTGCGCGCCGCCAAGCACACCCTGGACCCGCACGGGATCCTCAACCCCGGCGTGCTCGTCGACTAGCGCGCGGCGCGCCACGGCAACCCCGTGCCGGGAACGGTTCCCTGGACCGGACCTCGACCGGCCCTCGATCCCGGGGTCCTATGCATGGACCGGGTTGCTCATCGACGGCGGCGCACCCGACCAGGATCGCCGGAAGGGACCACCATGAAAGGGATTATCCTCGCGGGAGGGCACGGCACCAGGCTGCACCCGATCACGCGTACCTTCACCTCCCCGCTAGCCGACACTCCCGTCCTGTCGAACCGGATCACCCGGATGAGATCTATCGACAGGTCGACATCACCGGCGACCATACGCCGGACATGCGGCCAGCTCCTGACTCGCCACGTCGAGCGCCAGCCAGTGCGTCGGGTTCGTGGACCGGTACGTACTACCGGCGACGCGGTAATCCACCCTATCGAACTCGAAGTCGCGCGGCACCGCTGTCTTCTCGTACAGAAGCGGTCGACCGCGTCAGGGTCCGGCCACCAGTAGTCCGCACGGTTCATCCGCTCCTCGGGCAGTCGCCGGAAGGCGCGGCGGCCAGCACGTTCTCCAACGGCTCGGCGCTCGAACGGGCACAGGGATAGCGAAGTCCGGTACCAACGATCGCGATCCGCTCGCAGCTCATATTATCGCCGCGCTGCACACGATCCGGCTTGGAAAGGCGTCGCATTCGAGTTCAGCGCCCCATGAGGACGGAGCAGGAACATGCCGAACAATTGGCTCGACGGATTAGACAGCGGAATTTCGACTCGCGCTCCACACCACATGGACGCTGCCATGAGCCGATTTCCACCGTCCGCGCCGACCATCGATTTCCTTGGAATCCTGCTCAACACATACACCCGAGACTCCGGATACGCATTCACATGATACTCCGAAACTCGATCAACGGACACGCGGATACCATGCCTTCTCGGATTGTGCTGGGGCACACACGCCAGGCCATTCACCCTTAACGGACCCCGCCAGAATTTTTGACGCCGTCGGCATCCGTGCGACCTGCCTGTCTGTGCGGCCGCACACAGCGGCGTGCGCCGCACAGACCCGGGTATCGGACCGTACGGAGGTCACATGCCGCCTGTGCGGAACGCCGTTGCCGTCCGCGCCGCTATCACTGGTACGGCAAGGTCGGCCACCACATCACGCCCGCGCGGTAGCCGAGCTTGACCGCCCAGTAGAAGACGAAGAACGTGCCCACCACGACGAACGCCGCGGCCGCGAACCGTTCCGGACGGCCGGGCCTGGTGACGAGCCACCGCTGGAAACGTCCGCGCGTCACGAGCACGACCACCACGAAGATCACGGTCACGCCGATGACGTTGCCGACCGACTGCAGCGCGAAGGTGACGAACCCGAGCAGGGGATCGTTGCTCGAGGCGGCGTAGTCGAACAGGTTGCGAAACGGCGGGAACGGCCTGCCGATGAGGAACGCTCCGATCAGGCCGCCGAGAAAGAACATCTCGGCCCAGGAGTGTCGCGCGAACACTCCGGCGAGCGGGTTCGGTGCGATCCCGGCGTAGGCGAGCCCGCGCCACAACATGACGACACCGATCACGCCGAAGACGATGCCTGCCTGCACCAACCGGACCGGTATCCCGGCCTCTGGGTCGCCGATCCTGGCGTCGGACAGCTGCGGCATGCCGCTGCTGAAGTACACCGCTACCGCCCCGTACAGCCCTGCGACGAGCACCGCACCGGACAGCAGCGACGCCACCGGCCGCAGCAGGACGGCTACGCTGTCGCGTGCGGTGGCACGTTGTGCCGTCATCGGGGCGAGCGCGCTGAACACGGCGACGTTGCAGGCGGTGAACATGCCGGCCATCCCGGTTATGAACGCGAATGCGATGGCCATTCCGGACCCGGTGATGGTGATCTCCCGGATATCGCCGCCGAACACGGGGTTGGCGATCCCTCCGGCGATCACGTGGTCGACCAGGTACGGCGACCACAGCACGGCCAGAACGACGCCTGCCAGGGCACTGCACAGCACGACCCGCCAGGGACTCGCGGCACGCACGTCCCGCGTGCGCTCCGGTTGAGGTGTCGTGGTCATCGCATGTCTCCCCTCATCTCGCCCCGTCGACGCCTGCCGTCGACGACGGCCGGGTGCTGCCGACCCGCCCGGCTACCCGGCGCCGGCCCTCGGCAAGCGCCTGCCCGCACCACGGAGCGGTCACCAGCACTAGACCGCGCAGCATGCAGGTGATCACCAGCGCGAAGAACAGGCCGAACACCACGTGCCAGGCGACGAGGATTCCGTACACCGCCGCCGTCGTCACGCCGAAGACAACCTGGTTCCGCGGCCGACCCGGTGTCGTTCCGGGGTCGGTGATCATGTAGTTGGTGAAGAGTATGAACGCCACGCCGGTCATCGGCATCAGCGCTGCCACGAGCGAGTGATCCAGCACGTCCCATCGGACGACGGCTTGCGCGCCGAAGCCGCCGACCCAGCCGAGGATGAGCGGCCAGCGTCCGGTCAACCTGACGTTGAGCATGGTGCCTGCCATCAGGACACCGAGTGGCACCAGCCAGTCGAGGGCCCCGGTCACGTTGTTGGTGAAGTGGTACGGCGGCCATGCCCAGCAAGGGCGAACGGTACATCGGTGAGTCGGCGTTGCGCACGGACGCGTACCGCTCCTGCAGGACATCCATGAGCGGAAGCACGCGCTCCTGCGGGACGAACACGTCCTCGGCAACGGTACTCACGCTCCCGGACCCGCAGAGGCCGGCGGCGTACCAGTCGTCCACGATCGTCAGATCCGACATCGGTACCAGCGCCATGACCGGCTGCTGTCCACCGTCGGATGTGGGGGGCCATGGCGATGATCTCCTGCCAGTGACTGTGCCTGGCGCCGCTGATGAATCCCCACTTCCCGTTCACGACGATCCCGCCATCGGTGTAGGCGGCCGAAGCGCTGGGGCTCACCGTTCCGCACACGCGGACGTTCGGTGTCGAGAACACCTCGTCCTGAACCTCGTCCGGGAACAGCCCGACCATCCACGTAGGGATCCACCACACGGATGCCGTCCACGCGGCCGAACCGTCACCCCGGCCGAGTTCCGTCCCGACATCGACCAGCGTACGAGCACTGCACTCGTACCCGCCATACCGCGCGGGAACGCGCATCCTGAACAGTCCCGCTTCCGCCATGGCCTCGATCGACTCGTCCGGGAGACACCTGTTCTCCTCTGTCCACACTGCATTATTCCGCAGCAACGGGACGAGATCGGCGGCGCGCTGGACCAGTTCTTCGTGTGATGGTGCGTTGCGGATAGTCACCGTATACTCCTCGTAGCGTGGCGGGCAGCTGTGTCCCACGTCGCGCTGCGGCGTGGACTTCTGTGCTGATACCGCATGCTCGCGCCGGGTGGCCTCGTGCCACGTCTCCTGACTTGCGAGGTTCACGGTTCGGGATGTGCACGGCGCTCGCGGAGAAGCGAGCCGGAGCGCGCACGGGGACAGCCTGCCCCGAGGCGCACGCGACACACGGCGCCTACCGCAACCCCATGGCGCGTGCCGTGTCGAGGTCGAGAGCTGTGCCGTGGTGGTAAGCGAACTCGAAGCGTTCCTCGCCGAGGGCGTCGCGTGCAGTGGCCGAGACGCGATCGATATCGTCGCGCTCCGCCTGCGGAAGCGAAGCCCCTGCCGACTCCCGCAACGCCGTGGCGGTACCCAGCAGTGTGGCAGCGGCCTCGCACTCACCGGAAAGTGCCAGAGCACCGGCGAACCCCTCGAGCGCGAGGGCCACGGCCCGTACATCTCCCAGCGCGCGCGGTGAGCTCGTAACGGAAATCGACATCCGGAGGGGTTAGTCCCCGTGCCTGATATCCGAACTCCCAGGTGCGCACGGCGAATCCGACGATGTGCCCGATCCTGTCGGTGCGCTCCCGCCGCACACCGAGTGTATCCGCGATATCCTGGCCGTGGCCGAACAGCTCCATCATTCCCGCACACGCCAGTACCGCTGCTGGCAACGGGTCGACCAACCACGGAACCAGTCGCTCCTGCGGCACGGCGGCCAGTGCCGCGACAGCCCTGTCGCGTTCGGCGCGCCAGTGATCGAGCAGCTGCTCCGGTGGCTGGTTGACATACTCGGCGAGAGCCGAGTTGACCGCCGCGTCGAAGTCACCGCCGAGCTGGGATGTCAGTCTGTCGAAACCCTCAGGATCCGCGGCGGCCAGGCCGGCTATGCGGAAGACGAAAGCCAGGTGTCCGATCTGATGGGAGATCGTCCACCCCGGAGCCGGGGTGTCCAGCGTCCACGTCGCCGCGTCGATGTCGGCGACCATCGTGTCGACCTCCTGCCCCTCGGCGGTCAGGTCGGAGATGACATCCTCTAGCTCCATCACGAATCGTTCCTCTCGTCGGGAATGCGGACTCGAGCGAAGGTAGGCGCACACCGGGCCCATCGAGTCGCGCGGTGACGCAACCGCGCCCGAGTACACGGCAGGTTCGCCAGCCTCAAGCATGGCCGGCAGGCGAACCGTCGTCTTCTCTCACCGTGCTGGGCCCCAGCCACGCTCCCACCCGGCGTGCGGCGGCCATGCTGGCCCACGCGGTCACCTCGACCAGTTCACGGTCACCGCCGTTCCGGTCCCGGAAATCCTCGATCACGGCGCCGTCCACCTGGTACGGTGCCATCGCAGTCAGCAGGGCGAGGTGCGCGGCAGGCCGTTCGTCCGCGGCCAGCGACGACGCCGCCGACGTCACCCACGCACGACTCGGCCCGCGAGGCTCCCCGCGCCACGCGGCCAGCTCCGCATCGACGACCGCGCGTACACCGGCCGGCACGGAACGCTCGCCGGCCCTACTGATGGCCGCGCATGCCCTCGCCAGGGCCGTAGCGACGCCGTGCTCCCGCGTGCTCCAGGACAGCTCATCGGGCACCAGGGCGGCGGGCAGCAGGTGCAGCGACGCTCCTGGCCGGATCCGCTTCCTCCTCCCGGGGCGAATGAACCGGCCGAGGAGGCGTCGCGCGTGCCAGCGTGCCGCCTCCGGCACCTCCACCGGTATCGGGGAGTCGCCGAGGAACAGGGTCACCATGCGGTTCAGGTACTGGAACGTCACCACCACCCCGGCGAGCTCGGCAAGCTGGTCGCGCGGGAACGGCGGGCGGTCACGCGGGCATCGTCGCTGCTCCGCACACTTCCCCGCCCATCCCGCCAGGGCATCGCCGCCCTTCGGGGACGGCAGGCTGTCCCGTGTCGCGCTGTGCACATCCACGCAGTACGGGCACCGGTTTCCTTCCGACACGGCGGCAGCCACCGTCTCCTTGGCCGCTCGCCCGGCGCGGCCGTCCACGAGCAGTGTCTCGCGCAGCATCAGCCAGCCGGACGCGAGGACGTCGGGAGCGGGCGAATGCAGGATAACCGGAGGAGCCAGCATGCCGAAGTCGCGCTCGACCTGCCGGTACACCTCGGCCACACGGCCACGCGCCGCACCGGGAGCCACCGGAGTGACGTGGTGTACCTGCGCCTGCGATCTCCGCAGTGCTACCCGGACGAGCTTGCGGGTCATCGACACCTCCCGGATACCGCTGGGCAACCGCCACCTGCGGGACGTTCCGGCCGGCTACCCGTCCCGTGGGTACGGCCCGGCCGCTAGCGCTCTGCCGAGCCTACGGTCACCGGCACGGGTCCGCCTGCCCGCCGTCCGCACGGGGGACGGGCACGCCGTAGGAAACGTCGATCCCCCGCTCCCGGGCGGCGTCGACGATGCCCGGCATGGCACGCTCGGCGAGTGCCGCGATGGTCATCGCCGGGTTCACCGTAAGCGCACCCGGCACCGCGGAACTGTCGGTGACGAAGATGCCGGCATGGTCGCGGAGCTCGTGACGATCGTCCAGGGCCGAGGTCCGGGGGTCGTCGCCGATGCGGCAGGACGCCAGCGGGTGCACCGTGTACGCGCCGACCAGGTCGTTCGTCCACGGAGCTACCTCGGCCAGGCCGTCACGCTCCAGGATGTCCTTCACGTCGGCGTCCGCCTGCGCCCAGCCGTGCAGCGTGTTCGGTGTCGGTTCGTAGCTCAGCGAGCCGCGTCCCAGCATCTGCTGCGATATGCGGAACGCTTCGGTCCTGCATGGCAACTCCTCCGTTGTCATATGCGGTTGCGGGTACATCGAAGATTGTGTTCCGCACGACGTGAGAACGAACAGTGAATTCCTCATACGGTGGGCGTGTTCTTGTCATGCCCGCGCCAAACCGATTCATCCCGGGCTCATTGCGAGCTCACTGCCATCGGGCGCCCGCCTTCGGCATTCTACGAAAAACGCACACATCAGATGTCCGAAGTCCGGGTTCGCGGACCGTCTACGGCTATTCGTACCAGGAAAGGGTGGTCGACATCTCGAGGTGGTATCCAGGAAATGAGCTCGCCGTGACAGCCAAGGATGAGAGGGGTTTCCCATGCATTCCGATCCTGCGGTGTGGCGCGGACCTGATATCGAGCGCGGCTCTGCCGGTCACGGCGCCGTGGGTTCGACGACATTCACTCTCCTCGGACCACTGGAAGTACTCAAGGACGGGACGGACTACGCCCCGTCGGCACCTAAGGTTCTCCAGCTGCTCGCGATGCTGTTGCTGCGTCCCAGCAAGCTCGTGCAGATCGACTCGATCGTCGAGGAGCTATGGGCGGACGAGCCACCGCGCAGTGTCCGAACGACGATGCACACGTACGTTTACCAGATCCGCAAGTGCATCGAACAGAACCAGCTCGCCCCGAGGGAGAGGAACTGCTCGTCACCAAGCACGCGGGCTACGTGTTCACGGTAGATCCCGCGCGGATCGACGTGTTCACGTTCCGGCAGCTGTTTCAGGAAGGTCGCGACCTACTCGAACGCGATCACTACTCCGCCGCCGCCCGCTCCCTCCGCGCCGCCCTGTCGCTCTGGACGGGGCCACCTATGGCCAATGTGAACTGCGGTCCGGTGCTGTCGTCGTACGCTGTGGATCTACAGGAACAGCGGCGTGCGGCTCAGCATCTGCGCATCCAGGCCGAGCTTCAGGCCGGCTCGCACCGCGAGCTGATCGGTGAGCTGCGCGCGCTCGTGGGGGTCGAGCCGTGCGAAGAGGCCATGCACGGCCAGCTGATGCGCGTGCTCAGCCTGAGTGGGAGGCGCTCGGACGCGCTGGCCACGTACCGGAAGCTGCGTACCGTACTCAACGAGGAACTGGGGGTCGAGCCGTGCGAAGAGCTGCAACGGCTGCATCACGAACTGCTGTCCGCAGGCGACGCAACTCGCTGAGGTACACCGGAAGGCCGCGCAGCACGCCGCGGCGGCGCCGGCGGAACGGCTTCCCGGCAAGGGCCACGTGACCGGCCGGGTCCCGTTCATGCGTGTATCGAGCGAGCCTCGAGGACATCGCAGAATACTTGAAAAAACCTACGCAGCAACGCAGCGCCGGATCGCTCTGCGGCCACGAAGTCCTTGTCCGACGGGCCGGAACCGGAGTTTTCAGCAAGAAACCCAGATGGATCCAACAATGCCCTCGCGCATTCGAACGACAGTGAGGACACAAGTATGACTGGTCGAACCTACGGACAGTTCTGCGGCCTGGCACGCGCTCTCGAGCTGGTGGGCGAGCGGTGGGCCATGCTCGTCGTCCGCGATCTCGTTCTCGGTCCCAAGCGGTTCAGCGACCTTCGGGAGACTCTGCCACGCGTCCCGTCGAGCATGCTGTCCGCGCGGCTCAACGAGCTCGAACAGGCCGGGGTGATTCGTCGCAGGGTACAACCACACCTCGAGGCATCAGTGATATACGAGCTCACCGAGTACGGCGGCGAGCTGGAACCGGTGCTGTTGCAGCTCGGCCGTTGGGGGGCACGGTCGATCGGGGAGCCCGGCCACGACGACGCATTCACGCTCGACTCGGCGATCCTGGCGCTGTACGCGACGTTCCAGCCAGAGGCCGCGAGCGAGGTCCGGGTGAACTACGAGCTCCGATTCGGCGACATGGTCGTGCACGCGATGGTCGACGACGGCGTACTCAAGGTCGCGGAGGGGGCGCTCCCCGATGCCGATCTCGTGATCGAGACGTTCCGGCTCAAGCAACTACTGGCAGGCGAGGTCACCCCGAGCGAGCTGCTCGCAGGCGGGGAGGCAGACGTACGCGGCGACCTCGAGCTGCTGAACCTGTTCGTCGAGCTCTTCCACATCGCGCCGGCACCGGTCCCCGCCGAGGGGCTCGCGGTGCGGTGACACCCGACGACGCACCCCCGCACGAAAGGGGCGGCCCGCTCAACCAGCCTGGGGGTCACCGGGAGCGGGCCGCCACCCTCAAGCTTAGGCGTTCACGCATGCGTCTGCCTCACCCGGGGGGTAGATTTTCCGGTTCTTTACCGAAACAGGCGCCGCGAGCGTCATTTGGCGGTCACGATCTACGCATATCGCGCATCGAGCGGCCGTCAGGCCGCCGAACCGCCCCCGACTTCACACCGCCTCACGGGGTATGCGGCAAGATGCCCCCCAGCAGGCGTGAGACCAGGGAGGCGATATGCACGACCGCAGTGGCCGGATCGTCGTCAACAACATCAGCAAGACTTTCGGCTCGATCCCCGCGGTGCAGAACCTCAGCTTCACGGTCGAGCCCGGTTCCGTAACCGGGTTCCTGGGGCCCAACGGCGCTGGCAAGACCACGACGCTGCGCATGATCCTCGGGCTCGTCAACCCCACAGCAGGCACGGCGACGATCAACGGGTGCCGGTACCACCAGCTCGGCAACCCGGGTGCGGTCGTGGGCGCGGTACTCGAGGCGCAGAGCTTTCACGCCCGCCGCACCGCACGGGATCACCTGAAGGTGTTCGCCTCCGCGATCGGCGTCAGCGACCAGCGCGCCGACGAGGTGCTGGGACTCGTCGGGCTGACCGGGGCGGGCGACCGCAATGTCGGCGGCTTCTCGCTCGGCATGCGCCAGCGGCTGGCTCTGGCCACCGCGCTGCTCGGTGACCCGCAGGTGCTCGTGCTCGACGAGCCGGGCAACGGGCTCGACCCGGAAGGCATCGCCTGGCTCCGCCAGTTCCTCCGCGGGTTCGCCGCGCAGGGGCGTACGGTACTGGTCTCCAGCCACCTGCTCGCCGAAGTGGAGCAGACGATCGACCAGGTGGTCATCATCAGCCGGGGGCAGACCATGTACTACGGGATGCTGGACGACCTGCGCAACTCACAGCGCTCCCGCGTACTCGTACAGGCAGGCGACGCCCAGGCGCTGGTGACAGCGCTCGGCGAGCAACAGATCACCGAGGTGAGCACCCTGCAGGACGGCCGCATCGCCGTCGAGGGTGCGACGTCGAAACAGGTCGGCGACATCGCGGCGCAGGCAGGCGTGGCGCTGTACGGCGTCGAGGAGGAACGTGTGGACCTCGAGCAGCTGTACTTCCAGCTGACCAGCGGGCAGTACGCAGCACCCGTCCAGCACCAGTACAGCCAGGCACACGGCCAGGTGCCACCGCCGGGGCCACCACCGGGGCCACCACCGGGGACGCCGCCTGGCCAGCCGCCCGGCGGACCCGGGTACCAGCAGGATCCGACCGCGTACCAGCGCCCTGACCAGGGCCGGACCCCGTGGGGAGGGCAGCAGTGATGGGCAGGCTCGTCAAGGCCGAGTTCCGCAAGATCACCACGACGAAGCTCTGGTGGGGGTTGCTGATCCCGACCGTCCTGGTCGCCTTCGGCTGGGCGCTCGGTGCGGGCTATCTGGGCAACGCGTTCGTCGACCTGCTCGACGGACCCGAGGCCAGGGAGCTCGAAACGGTCCTCGGCGTGGACTCCGGCGAGTGGATCGTCAGCTACTTCGCGATCGCGCGCAGCATCAACCTCGCCACCCTGTTCCCGCTGGTGTTCGGTGCGCTGGCCATCAGCGCGGAGTTTTCCACCAAGACGATCACCACGACGTTCCTCACCGCCCCGAACCGCGTGTCGGCGCTGCTGGCCAAGACCATCGTCTACGTCGCATGGGGCGCGATCTACGGCCTGGCGATCATCCTGTCCGTGGCCATCGGCATCCTGATCTCCACGGACAGTGACCGGCTGCCCACCGGCGCGGGGTGGTTCGGCCTGGCGGTGGTCGGCGTGCTCGCCTCGATCCTGATGACGCTGTTCGGCGTGGGAGCGGGAGCGCTGGTCCGCAGCGTCCCCGGGGTCATCACGCTGCTCATCCTCTACTTCCTGGTCGTGGAGAACGGCGCGCAGCTCGTGCTGGGCATCCATGCGCCGGATGTCATCGGGTTCCTGCCGAACGGCTCCGTCAACGGGCTGACCGGCTCGATGGCCGCGGAGCTGTTCCTGACGACCGCGGAGTCGGTGCCGCCGTGGCTCGAGGACGGTGTACGAGCGGTGGCCGGTGCGACCGGGGCGCTGGCATGGTGGCTCTCCGGGCTCGTCTTCCTCGGCTGGTCCGCCCTGGTCTTCGGCGGCGGCTGGATCTCCACCCAAACCCGCGACATCACCTGACCCGCCCCCGCCCCGGGTGGGTGGGAGCCCAATGTCACGTTCGGCTCCTTCTATGGAACGAAGGTCACCTTGGGCTCCTACTGGCTGGCACGAGGCGGTAGGAGCCCAAGGTGACCTTGGCTCCATCTAGGGAGCCCGAGGTCACATTCGGCTCCCCCGCGGTGCCGGCACGGTGCGCACACCTAACCTGGGGACGTGACCCATTCGAGCGTGCGGGAGCCGAATGTGACCTCGGTTCCTTCTACGGCACCCGATGTCACATTCGGCTCCACCTCCGGTGGGTGGGTGCGCAGGCTGGCAACGGACTGCTGGCGGCATCCGGCTGTCGTGGTGCTGGCCTTCGGCGCCGCGATGCTCGGTGTCGGGCTGCAGGCGGCGGGCCCGCTGCTGGTCAAGTTCGGCGTGGACGACGCCGTGCAAGGGCGCACCGACCGCCTCGGACCGCTGGCCCTTGCCCTGGTCGGGCTGTCCGTACTGACTTTCGGCAGCGCGTTCGCCCGCCGCTACCTCGGTGGCAGGCTCACCCTGGACGTCCAGCACGACCTGCGCAACGCCGTATTCCGCTCGGTGTCGCGGTTGGACGGCGGCAAGCAGGACGCGATGCGGACCGGCCAGATCGCCTCGCGCGCGATCAGCGACCTGCAGCTGCTCACCGGCTTCATGATGCAGCTGCCGCTCGCGCTCGGTTCGATGATCTACGCCGTGTTCGCGCTCGCCGCGATGCTGTGGATGTCGCCGACCCTGACGCTGATCGCGCTCATCGTGGCCCCCGCCGTCGCGGTGGTCGTCGGCGTGAGCAGGCGAAAGCTGTTCCCCGCGACATGGTCGGCCCAGCAGCGCTCCGCCGACATCGCACAGCACGTCGAGGAGACCGTCACCGGCGTGCGGGTGGTGAAGGGCTTCGGAAGGGAACGCGTCGCGACGGGCAAGCTCGACCGGCTGGCGCGCACGCTGTTCGCCGAGCGGATGCGGGCAGCCCGGCTGTCGGCCGTGCCCACAGCGACCACCTCCGCGCTGCCTGCCGCGGGGCAGATCGCGGTACTCGGTCTCGGCGGCATCCTCGCCCTTCGCGGCGACATCAGCCTCGGCACGTTCCTGGCCTTCGCGGCATACGTCTCCGCGCTGATCGGCCCCTCCCGGATGATCGCCAACCTGGTCGTGCAGGCCCAGCTCACCCGCGCGGGCGCCGAGCGGGTCTACGAGCTGATCGACGCCCAGCCGGAGGTCACCGAACACCCGGACGCCACAGGACTGCCCACCGGACCAATCGGCATCCGGTTCGAGGACGTGCGGTTCGGTTACACTCGCACCGACCCGGTGCTCGACGACATCACCATGACCGTCCACCCGGGCGAGACACTGGCCGTGGTCGGCACCGCGGGCTCAGGCAAGTCCACGATCTCGCTGCTGCTGCCCCGCTTCTACGACGTGCACGCAGGTGCCATCCGGGTCGGCCCGCCGCACGACGAGCGGGACATACGCCACCTCCGGCTCGGCGACCTGCGCGACGCGATCGGCGTCGTGTTCGAGGAAGCATTCCTGTTCTCCACATCGGTCCGGGACAACATCGCCTACGGTCGCCCGGAATCCAGCGAGGAGGAGATCGTCGCCGCGGCGAAAGCCGCGCAGGCACACGAGTTCATCACCGCGCTGCCCGACGGGTACGACACGGTGGTCGGTGAGCGCGGCCTGACCCTGTCCGGCGGGCAGCGGCAGCGGCTGAGCCTCGCGAGGGCCCTGCTGACCGACCCGCGCGTGCTGGTGCTCGACGACGCCACCTCGGCCGTGGACACCGCGACGGAGTCGGCCATTCACCGGACGCTGCATGCGGTCACCGACGACAGGACCACCGTGCTGATCGCGCACCGCCGCTCCACGCTGCGGCTCGCCGACCGCATCGCCGTGCTCGACGGCGGCACGGTCGTCGATGTCGGCACCGAACGCGAGCTCGAGCACCGGTGCCCGCTGTTCCGCGAGCTCACAGCCGGTTCCGACGAGGACATCGACTCCACCCGGCCGTCGCCCCCGCCGGGCGACACGGAGCGACCCCCTGGCGACAGCCTGTGGCCCGACGCCTCGGGCGACGGCGATCACCCGGGCGAGCGAGCCTCCGCCGCGTCCGGACCGGCCGAGCCCGCGACGCGAGCCTCCGCGGCGCACGGCGGGCACGGCGCGGGCGCGTCCCTGGACACGCCCCCGACACCGGAGCTGCTGCGCGCCGTCGACAGGTTGCCGCCCGCGCGGGGCACCCCGAACCTGAACGGAACGGACCCCACCGCACCCGACCCCGACTTCCGGCCGGTGCGGCTGCTGCGCCCCGTCCGGTGGTTGCTGGCCGCCGTCATCGCCCTCGTCGCAGCCGACACGCTCGCCACGATCGCGCTGCCGTCGCTGTACCGCTACGGGGTGGACAACGGTGTCAGCGCCGGAGCGCAGACGGTCGTGCTCGCGGTGGCCGCCCTCGGCGCGGGCATCGTCGCGGCCAACTGGCTGGTGATCGCCGTCCAGACGCGGCTGACCGCACGCGCGGGCGAGAGCATGCTCTACCTGTTGCGGGTGCGCAGCTACGCGCACCTGCAACGGCTCGGGCTGGACTACTACGAGCGGGAGCTGTCCGGGAAGATCATGACCCGGATGACCACCGATGTGGACGCGCTGTCCCGGTTCCTGCAGACCGGCCTTGCCAACGCGGTGGTCTCCCTGCTCACCATCGTGGCCATCGCGGTGGCGCTGCTGGTGACCGACCTCAGGCTCGCGCTTCTCACGCTTGCCGTGCTGCCCGTGCTGGTGATCGCCACCGCCATCTTCCGCGCCAGGGTCTCGGTGGCCTACACGGAGGCACGGGAGAAGGTCAGCGCGGTCAACGCCGACATGCAGGAGAACGTGACCGGCCTGCGTGTGGCGCAGGCCTACACCCGGGAGCAGCACTCCGCGTCGGCCTTCGCCTCGCGCAGCGACGCCTACCGGCGCACCCGCCTGCGGGCCCAGCGCTACATCGCGACCTACTTCCCGTTCGTGACCATGCTGTCCGGCCTCGTGGAGGCCGCCGTGGTCTTCGTCGGCGGGCACGACGTCGCCGCAGGGCGGATCAGCCCCGGCGTGCTCATGGCGTTCGTGCTCTACCTCGGCCTGTTCTTCGCGCCTGTGCAGCAGCTGTCCGGGGTGTTCGACGCCTACCAGCAGGCGAAGGTCGGGCTACGGCGCATCGGCGACCTGCTCGCCACCCCGACGTCGGTGCCCGTCCCGGACGCACCCACGGCGATACCGGACCGGCTGCGTGGCGCGGTCGCCTTCACCGGCGTCGGCTTCCGCTACCCGGGGACCGATACCCCTGCGGTACGGGACATGTCCTTCTCGGTCGAGCCCGGCCGGACGGTCGCCCTCGTCGGGCCGACCGGCGCCGGGAAGTCGACGGTGGTCAAGCTGATCGCGCGGATGTACGACGTCACCTCGGGCCGGGTCACCGTCGACGGTATCGACGTACGCGACCTGGACCCCGAACGGCTCCGCGGCCGCATGGGGGTCGTCCCCCAGGAGGGATACCTCTTCTCCGGCACCGTCGCGGACAACGTGCGCTACGGGCGGCCGGAGGCCAGTGACACGGCGGTCGAGAACGCGGTCCGTGCCGTCGGCGCGCTCGACATGGTCGCCGCACTGCCGAACGGCTTCGCGCAGCAGGTCGGCGAGCGGGGCCAGTCGCTGTCGGCCGGTCAGCGGCAGCTGGTCGCGCTGGCCCGCGCCGAACTCGTCGACCCCGACATCCTGCTGCTCGACGAGGCCACGGCGGCTCTCGACCCGCACACCGAGGCGGCCGTGCTCCGCGCGAGCGAGCGGGTGGCCAGGGACCGCACCACGTTCCTCGTCGCGCACCGGCTGCCCACGGCCGCGCGCGCCGATCGCATCCTGGTGCTCGACGGCGGCGAGATCGTCGAGGACGGCAGCCACGCCGAGCTGCTGGCCAGGCACGGTGCGTACACGCGGCTGTGGAACGCGAGCTCACAAACCCGCGCGGCGGCTCCGTGACGCGGGTGCCCGCTCGCCCATCTGTGATCCATCCACCAGGCCACGGGACTGCTCGCCACACAGCGCGGAGAAAGCGATAGCCTGGTAGGTACGAGGTGGTACACGCACCGCAGGAGGGTGATTCCGATCCAGTCGAGCAGGGCGGCCGGTTTGCGGCCCACGACGGCTGAGTCGCCTGCGCCCGGCGGTGGGTCTACCGGGGTCGCGCCGAGCCACGGGCGTGTGGACGACCCGACAGGTGAACAAGACAACGAGACGGATTGAGGCGAAATCTAGTCGTGTCCAGCAGTACTCCTGCTTCGCAGTTCGGTCCCAACGAATGGCTCGTCGAGGAGATGTACGAGCGATATCTCGACGATCCGAACTCGGTGGACCCCGCCTGGCACGACTTCTTCGCCGACTTCAAGTCGGCGCACGCGAGCGACGGCAAGCGCGACGCGGGCGGTGAGTCCGCAACGGCAAGCCAGGACCAGCAGGCTCAGCAGGCCGCCACGCAGCGACCCCAGCAGGAACAGGCGCCCCAGCAGGAGCAGGCGCCCCAGCAACCCGAGCAGCAGGGCCAACAGGGCCAGCAGGCGAGGCAGACCTCGGCGGACGGGTCCGGCCAGGACTCCGGGAGTCGCGCCGCCGCCCCGTCCGGCACGGCGGGCCAGACCCGGCAGGCAGCGCCGGCCACGGCACAGACCGGCACCGCCGCGGAGCCCCAGCAGAAACCCCAGCAGCAGCAGCCCCAGCAGAAGTCCCAGCAGGACGCGCAGCAAGCCGATGGGCGGGACACCACCCTGTTGCGCGGTCCGGCCGCGGCCATCGCGAAGAACATGGACGCCTCGCTGACGGTGCCGACGGCGACGAGCGTGCGAGCGGTGCCTGCCAAGCTCATGGCCGACAACCGCATCGTGATCAACAATCACCTGCAGCGCACACGCGGTGGCAAGATCTCGTTCACGCACCTCATCGGCTACGCGATGGTGCGCGCGCTGCGCGAGTTCCCGAACATGAACCGGCACTACGAGCTCATCGACGGCAAGCCGCACGCCGTGACGCCCGAACACGTCAACCTCGGCATCGCCATCGACCTGCAGGGCAAGGACGGGCAGCGCAACCTGGTCGTCGCTTCCGTCAAGGCCGTCGAGAACATGACCTTCCTGCAGTTCTGGCAGGCCTACGAGGAGATCATCAAGAAGGCGCGCAACAACAAGCTCACCGCCGGGGACTTCTCCGGGACGACGATCTCGCTGACCAACCCGGGGGGTATCGGCACGAACCACTCCGTGCCCCGGCTGCAGTCCGGGCAGGGCTGCATCATCGGGGTCGGTGCCATGCAGTACCCGGCGCAGTTCGAGGGCACCAGCGAGAACACCCTCGTCGACCTCGCCATCAGCAAGATCATCACCCTGACGTCGACGTACGACCACCGGGTCATCCAGGGCGCCGAGTCCGGCGAGTTCCTCAAACGCATCCACGCGCTGCTGCTCGGTGAGGACCGGTTCTACGACGACATCTTCACCTCGCTCCGGCTGCCGTACGAGCCGGTGCGCTGGGTCGAGGACATCCCGGAAGGGGCGATCGACAAGAACGCACGGGTGCTCGAGCTGATCGACGCCTACCGGATGCGCGGGCACCTGATGGCCGATGCCGACCCGCTCAACTACCGGCAGCGCAGGCACGAGGATCTGGACATCCTCTCGCACGGGCTGACGCTGTGGGACCTCGACCGCGAGTTCGCCGTCGGCGGCTTCGCGGGCAAGCAACGCATGCGGTTGCGCGACATACTCGGTGTGCTGCGCGACTCCTACTGCCGCACCGTCGGGATCGAGTACACGCATATCGTCGACCCCGAGGAACGGCTGTGGCTGCAGGACCGCATCGAGGTCAAGCACGAGAAGCCGCCGACACCCGAGCAGAAGTACATCCTGAGCAAGCTCAACGCGGCCGAGGCCTTCGAGACGTTCCTGCAGACCAAGTACGTCGGCCAGAAGCGGTTCTCCCTCGAAGGCGGCGAGACGGTGATCCCGCTGCTGGACACCCTGCTGGACAAGTCCGCCGAGCACGAGCTCGACGAGGTCGTCATCGGCATGCCGCACCGCGGGCGGCTCAACGTGCTGGCCAACATCGTCGGCAAGCCGATCGCGCAGATCTTCCAGGAGTTCGAGGGCAACCTCGACCCCGGGCAGGCGCACGGCTCCGGGGACGTCAAGTACCACCTGGGCGCCGAGGGCAAGTACTTCCGCATGTTCGGGGACGGCGAGACCAAGGTCTCGCTGACCGCCAACCCGTCGCATCTGGAGGCGGTCAACCCGATCCTCGAGGGCATCGTGCGGGCCAAGCAGGACATCCTCGACAAGGGCAGTGCCGGCTACACCGTGCTGCCCGTCCTGCTGCACGGGGACGCGGCCTTCGCCGGGCAGGGTGTGGTCGCCGAGACGCTGAACCTCGCGATGCTGCGCGGGTACCGCACCGGCGGGACCGTACACGTGATCATCAACAACCAGGTGGGTTTCACAACGGCGCCGGAGCATGCCCGCTCGACCCATTACGCGACGGATGTCGCCAAGATGATCGGCGCACCGGTCTTCCACGTCAACGGGGACGACCCGGAGGCGGTGTACTGGGTCGCCAAGCTGGCCGTGGACTACCGCCAGGCGTTCAACAAGGACGTCGTGATCGACATGCTCTGCTACCGGCGGCGCGGCCACAACGAGGGGGACGACCCCTCGATGACCCAGCCGGCGATGTACGACATCATCGACACCAAGCGCAGCGTCCGCAAGATCTACACGGAGTCGCTGATCGGGCGGGGTGACCTCTCGTTCGAGGAGGCCGAGACCGCGTTGCGCGACTTCTCCAGCCAGCTCGAGCACGTGTTCAACGAGGTGCGCGAGCTGGAGAAGCACCCGATCGAGGCAAGCCCCTCTGTCGAGCACCACCAGCAACTTCCCGCACAGGTTCCCACCGCGATCTCGCAGGAGGTCATCGAGCGCATCGGGGACGCCTTCGGTAACCCGCCCGAGGGCTTCACCCCGCACCCGCGCGTCAAGCCGGTGCTCGAGCGGCGCCACAAGATGTCCCGCGAGGGTGACATCGACTGGGCGTTCGGCGAGCTGCTCGCGTTCGGTGCGCTCGCGCTGGACGGGCGCCTAGTCCGGCTGTCCGGTCAGGACTCCCGGCGCGGCACGTTCGTGCAGCGCCACTCGGTGCTGATGGACCGCAACACGGGCAAGGAGTACGCCCCCCTGCAGAACCTCGCCGAGGGCCAGGGCAGGGTGATGGTGTACGACTCAGCGCTGTCGGAGTTCGCCGCGCTCGGGTTCGAGTACGGCTACTCGGTGGCCAACTCCAACGCCCTCGTGCTGTGGGAGGCCCAGTTCGGCGACTTCGTCAACGGCGGCCAGGTGGTCATCGACGAGTACATCTCCTCGGGCGAGGCCAAGTGGGACCAGCACTCCGGCGTGGTCCTGCTGCTGCCGCACGGGCACGAGGGACAGGGCCCCGACCACACCTCCGGCCGCATCGAGCGCTTCCTGCAGCTGTGCGCCGAGCACTCCATGACCGTCGCGGTTCCGTCCACCCCAGCGAACTACTTCCACCTGCTGCGCAGGCACGCCCTGGACGGGGTGGACCGCCCCGTCGTGCTGTTCACCCCGAAGAGCATGCTGCGGGACAAGAACGTGCGGTCCTCTCTGGAGGACTTCACCGGGTCCTCGCGGTTCCTGTCGGTGATCGACGACGACACGGTGGATCCCGCCAAGGTACGCAAGGTACTGCTCACCTCGGGGAAGCTGTACTGGGAGCTGGCCGCCGAGCGGGAGAAGCGGCAGATCGACGACATCGCGCTGGTGCGCATCGAGCAGTACTACCCGATTCCGAAGGACAAGCTGCGGGCTGCCCTGCAGCGCTACCCGGGCGCGACCTCGGTGGTGTGGGCCCAGGAGGAGCCGGAGAACCAGGGCGCGTGGCCGTTCTTCGGGTTGAACCTGCCTCGCCGGGTGCCGGAGGCGTTCTCCGAGCCGCTTCAAGTCGTGTGCCGCAGGCCCATGGCGGCGCCTTCCGCGGGCTCGCCCAAGGTGCACGAGGTCGAGCAGAAGGCGATCATCGACGAGGCGCTGAGCTGACAGCGTCGCAGGCGACGACGGTTGCAGCCGGACAACACCCGGGTTACCGTAAAGAGTGAAGCCGGTCGACCCCCAGGGCCGGCAGTAGCCCCGGCGCACCCCCTCCCCCTCGGCGCCGGGGCTTTCTACTGCCTACACCTGGACTGCTACCGACTACAGGTCGAGTGACCAGCTGTCGATGTAGCCGCTGTCACTCCAGTACACGTCGTCCACGCGCAACTGCCACTCGCCGTCGGCGTCGTAGCTCGACAGGTCCCTGTCGACGCTGCCCTGCACGTTGTCCGCGCTGTCCCACGCGTTCGAGTCCTTCAACCGGAGCTCGTCACCGTTCGGTGCGAGCAGATCGATCACCAGGTCACCACGGTAGGTGTGCTTGATGTCCACCGAGATGGTCGACGACGACGAGGCCGCCCTGCCGCAGTCGGTGAACGTGATGGAGCTGGTGGCTACCGGTCCGCTGTCCGGGATGTCGACCCGGTTGTCGTTGGTCCCGCTACACGTACCGGGCTCCGGGTCGTCCGGGTCGTCAGGGTCGTCAGGGTCACCGCCGTCGCCGCTTCCGGTGTAGAGCAGCCTGTTCGGCGATCCGGATCCCGGGTTGCCCACGACTCCGCTCGTCGCGTTGCTCTCCAACGCATCCTTGACCTCACCGGGGCCGGCCGACGGGTTGTCGGCGAGGTAGCGCGCGGCGGCACCGGCGACGTGCGGGGACGCCATGGATGTGCCCGAGATGGTGTTGGTCGCGCTGTCCGAGCCGATCCAGGCCGAGGTGATACTGCTGCCCGGCGCGAAGATGTCGGTGCAGGTGCCGTAGTTGGAGAACGACGAGCGCGAGTCGCTCGACGTGGTCGCGTTGACCGTCAACGCCTCGGCGACACGCGCGGGCGAGTAGTTGCACGCGTCCGCGTTGTCATTGCCCGAGGCGACCGCGTAGGTCACTCCGGAGGCCACCGAGCTACGCACGGCGTCGTCGAGGGCCGTGCTCGCTCCCCCACCGAGGCTCATGTTCGCCACAGCGGGCCCCTGATGGTTCTCGGTCACCCAGTCGACTCCGTCGATCACGCCCGCGTTCGTTCCGCGGCCGTCGCAGTCGAGCACCCGCACGCTGTACAGGTTGGTGCCCTTGGCGACACCGTGCGCCGAACCGCCGACGGTGCCCGCGACGTGGGTGCCGTGACCCTGGCAGTCCTCACCGTTGCGGCCGTCGCCGATGGCGTCGAAGCCGGGCTGGGCGCGGCCCTCGAAGTCGTTGTGCGAGAAGTTGATGCCGGTGTCGAGAATGTAGCTGTTCACGTTCGACGCCGTCGTCGAGTACCCGTATACATCGTCGAGCGGCAGGTCGCGCTGGTCGATGCGGTCGAGACCCCAGGACGGCGGGTTGGGCTGCTCCTCCTGCTGCAGCTGGACGGTCGTGTTCTGTTCGACGTAGGCCACCTCCGGGTCGTTGGCTGCCTGCCGGGCGTCGCGCTCGCTCATCTCGGCCGCGTAACCACGTATCGCCGCGGAGTAGGTGTGTTCGACCTCGGCATTCCTGCGCTGGGCATGGCTGTGCGCCGTCTCGTCGGCAGCGGCGTTCGGGACGCTGTCGTCGAAGACGACGATGTAGCTGCCCTCGATCGCATCCGGATTCTCGGCGCCCCGGACCTGTCCTTCAGGGTCGGCACCCGCGACCGCGTTGCCGCTCAACGAGCTGAGTACGGCAACGGCGGCAGCTATCCCTATGCCCAGGACCGCTGTCCTTCTCGATCTCCATTTTCGGGTCACTCTGATCGCCTCCCAAGTACGATCCACACGGAATCCATGTGGCGGATCCCGTGATCGGTGTTCTCCGCGTTCGATCGAACGCGCGCCGAACACTAATTCGGGCGATCAGGAACACGACAGGCCTTGATATCGCGGAACGAGCAGGGTACGCGACACCATTCTGAAGTGCCGCTGAAAGTTTCGGGACGAACAGGCGGCCGGGCGCCAACACTCGTCCGGGAAAAGCCGGTCACGCGGAGTTCGGGGCACGACCGACGAACCAGGACCGGAACATGATTCCACGGGGAGATCTCGGGGATCGTTCGCCGCCCCGTGGACCGTCGCCAGTCCTGTCACCTGCGCACAACCAGAGCGACTCACGGTACCGGCGAGACGCGCGCCGGGCATGCGAGAAGATTTCGGGTCGTACGGAGCACGTCCGGAAACACGACAAGGTACGATAGTAGGAAATTCTCGAAGAATCTCGGAACAGGCGCTCACGCACCACCGGTAAACGCAATCTCGTGTGCGTTTACCGGTTCCCGGTCGAAGTCCGATCAATCGACTGACGCGAACAGGCGAGCGGGTGACCCCGATCCGGCCCACACCGCCGCGTCCGAATATCTCCGGACGAAAGTAGGATTTTTGGGCGAGCCGAAGGACTCCTCGCGTACCGCACAGGTACCGAAGGAGCCCTTCGGCTCGAACGACCGGACGCGCTACACCACGCCGTCCTCACCTGCGGCCTTCGCGACGGCCGTCGCGACCTCGAGGGCCACGCGCGGATCCAGCGCGCTCGGCATGATCCGCTCGACGGAGAGGTCCTCCGCCGCGACCATCGC
The DNA here is from genome assembly GCF_900188115.1 of Haloechinothrix alba. Taxonomy (GTDB): domain Bacteria; phylum Actinomycetota; class Actinomycetes; order Mycobacteriales; family Pseudonocardiaceae; genus Haloechinothrix; species Haloechinothrix alba. The sequence continues at coordinate 24,733 of NZ_FZNW01000002.1, forward strand.
GATCGCCTCGGCGGCGGCGATCTTCATGTTGTCGGTGATCGTGTGCGCACCGGCATCCAACGCGCCACGGAAGACGCCCGGGAAGGCGAGCACGTTGTTGATCTGGTTCGGGAAGTCACTGCGCCCCGTGGCGACCACGCTCGCGTAGCGGCCCGCGACGTGCGGATGCACCTCCGGCTCCGGGTTCGACAACGCGAACACGATGGGATCGGGCGCCATGACCGACAGCAGGTTCTCGTCGATCGTCGCGCCGGACAGACCGATGAACACATCCGCGCCGACCATGGCCTCGTCGAGGCCACCGGTCAGCCCTGCCGCGTTGGTGCTTGCGGCCAGCTCCGCCTTGACCGGGTGCAGGCCTTCCCTGCCCTCGTGGAGGATGCCCCGCGAGTCCAGCAGCGTCACGTCGGCGACACCTGCCGCCTGCAGGATCCGGGCGCACGCCACCCCGGCAGCGCCCGCGCCCGAGATCACCACCCGCTGCTCACCGAGCTCTCTGCCCAGCGTGATGTTCGCGCCGCGCAGCGCGGCGAGCACCACGATCGCGGTACCGTGCTGATCGTCGTGCATGACCGGGCAGTCCAGCTCGTTCTTGAGCCTGTCCTCGATCTCGAAACACCGCGGCGCGGCGATGTCCTCGAGGTTGACGGCCCCGAACGACGGCCGCAACCGCACGAGTGTCTCCACGATCTCGTCCACATCGGTGGTGTCCAACACCAGCGGAACGGCGTTGAGGTCGGCGAAGTTCTTGAACAGGGCGGACTTGCCCTCCATCACCGGAAGCGACGCGCTCGCGCCGATGTCGCCGAGACCGAGCACGGCAGTTCCGTCGCTGACCACGGCCACCATGCGATGCGCCCAGGTGTACCGGGACGCGAGTGCCGGGTTCTGCGCGATCGCCTCGCTGACCTTGGCGACCCCGGGGGTGTACGCGATTGCCAGCTCTCGAGGGTCCGCGATCGAGCCTACCGCGTTTACCGCCAGCTTGCCGTCCTCGTGGAGGTCGAAGATCTCCTCCTCCGTCACGGGGCGAGTGTGCTCAGCTGTGCTGGAACGGGCATTCTCGATCATGGCTGTCCCTGTCATCGTGTACTCGGTTCTCGGCCGTGGCCTCGTGCCGGTGAGCCGGGACGGGGCCGGAACGGCCATACTCAACAAGACGCGCGTCGCGATCGCGGACGCGCGAGAATAAGGGGATTATCTCATCCGGCTCGGCGCGGGTGCGGTGGCACCTGATGCGCGGGCAGTATGCGGGACGTGCCGCTTAGCTGTTGCTGCGGCCACGGCTGTGATACTACAACCGGCAGTACTGTTGCTGCTGATCGCATAGTATCGCAGCCGATCCACCCCGCACACTGCCTCCTTGCGGTGCATCTCACAGATCCGGCACTCGACGTGCGAACGGTACCGCCACGTCGCGGCCGGGGCGACGTGCGAGGCTTTTCCCCATGCACGCACGTGAGCTGAGCATCCGGGGCGCCTACGAGTTCACCCCGCAGGTCTTCCCGGACGGCCGGGGGCACTTCGCCGCACCGTTCCAGTCGGCCACCTTCCACGAGACCGTCGGACACCCGCTGGCGGTGGCCCAGTCCAATCACAGCGTCTCGCGGCGCGGTGTGATCCGCGGTGTCCACTTCGCCGACACACCACCCGGCCAGGCGAAGTACGTGTACTGCGCGCGGGGTGCGTTGCTGGACATCGTCGTCGACATACGCACGGGCTCTCCCACGTACGGCGCGCACGAGGCGGTACACCTGGACGCGGCGAGCTGCCGGGCGGTCTACGTAGCCGAAGGACTCGGGCACGCGTTCACCGCACTGACCGAGGACGCCGTGGCCGTCTACCTGTGCTCGACCGCGTACAACCCGACTGCCGAGCACGGCCTCGACCCGCTCGACCCGGAACTGGCACTGCCGTGGCCCGAGGATGTCGAGCCCGTACTGTCCAGGAAGGATCGCCGGGCCCCGGGCCTGGCCGACGCCGCGAGTCACGGCGTGCTACCCCGCTACGCGGACTGCCTGGCCCACTACGAACGGCTACGGGCGCGGGACTGATCACTGCGTATGTCCCGAGCTCCGGTCCGGCCGCCGAAAGAGAGCTCCGGCAACCGCGACCGCCTCCGGCGGCCCCGTCTGCCGGACGGCGGCCGGCCCAACCGCCGGTATGTCCCGAGCTCCGGTCCGGCCGTTGCCCGCACCGTCATTTCTTGGGCGTCACCCAGATCGTGATCTCGCCGGTGACCACGGACTCACCGCGCTTGTCGTACACCGTGAACGGTACGGGCAGGTCCATCCCGTCGGTGCCGAACTCCGGGATCTCGCCGAGCTCGGCTACCGCGCGCAGACCGGTCTCGGCCTTCGCCTGGTAGTGGACGGTCATCCCTTTCGGCAGCCACCGGTGCGTCACCGGAACCGTCGCCTCGGCAAGCATGCCCATCGCGATCTCCGCGAGGTTGCACGCCGCGATCGCGTGGAACGTCCGGATGTGGTTGTACACCCCGAACCACTTCGGGGCCGTCACCTCGCACCGGCCGGGTTCGAGCACCCGGACCGTGGGCAGCACCGTGCTGAAGTACGGGACCCTGAGCGCGATCGCCGTGGAGAACACCTTGTGTCCACCAGGAAGACCGCTCAAGCGCTTCCACAACGCCAGTGTCGGGGGTGTCGGGGCGGCAGTCATCGCGGTCCTTCCCTTCCTCATCCTCTCCTCGTGCTCGCGGTCGCGCTGTTTCCGTGCGCTCGTTCGCACGCACGCGGTCGCGATACTCTCCGTCCGCCGCGCGCAGCGGCGTGCCGACTCGATGCTACTCGTCAGTAACCTTCACGGCACCCCGGCCCGCGCCGGCCACCGGCAAGCGCGGGCTGCCTGCCCGACCTCGCCACACTGCCGGCCCCGCGCGGTGAATAAGCTACCCCGTAGAACCGGAGGAGAGCCCGGAGGAGAGCACCGTCGTCGCCCGGAGGTCAGCCGTGCCGTCCACCCGAGTCCGCCCCGTCGCGAAGGACGACGTCGCCGATGTCGTCACGCTGGTTCACGAGCTCGCGGAGTACGAGAAGGCTCCCGAGGAGTGTCACCTCACCGGCGAGGACCTCGACGCCGCCCTGTTCGCCGACCAGCCTGCACTGTTCGGGCATGTCGCCGAGCTCGACGGCGTGGCGGCCGGCTTCGCGCTGTGGTTCCTCAACTTCTCCACCTGGCGCGGTGTGCACGGGATCTACCTGGAGGACCTCTACGTACGACCCGCCTACCGTGGCCACGGCCTCGGCAAGGCCCTGCTCGCCGAGCTCGCGCGCGAATGCTCGCGACGGGGCTACGGGCGGCTCGAGTGGTGGGTGCTGGACTGGAACACCCCCGCGATCGACTTCTACCGGTCGGTCGGTGCCGTGGCGATGGACGAATGGACGGTGTTCCGGCTCACCGGCGACGCGCTGACCGGGCTCGCGACCCACGCCGGCGGCGCGCGACCTGCGGGGTAACCGGCAACGGTGCGCAGCACGACGGCCGGGCACGGCCGGGTACGCTCAGCTCCGGCCGCCCTCCGGGCCGTCCAGGTCGGCTCCCTCCTGCCCGAGCGCCCACGCCTTGGACGGCTGGCGGAACAGCAGCACGACCACCCCGATGGTCAGGGCAAGCAGCGGCAGGCCGAGCTCAGGACGCGAGGACGGTCCGAGCATGTACCAACCGGCGCCGGCCAGGATCACGGCAACGACCAGCGACGGCGAGCGCGCCCACAACTGCCCGAGCAGCAGCCCGATGCCGCACGCGAGCGTGCCTCCACCGAGCACGGCGTAGTAGGCGGCCTCGCCGTACACGCTGTTGCCGCCCTGCGTGGTCGCGGAGCCGAACACCGCCGAAAGGAGCAACACCAGCGAGAACCCCATGCCGAACAGGCCGGGCAGCGCCACGAGGAGCCCGGCGAGGCGCACCTGCAGTGGCGCCGGCATCACTACGTCCGCGAGCCGCACGCGTCACGACCTTCCCGCATCGGCGAACAACCCCGATCGTACCGCGCAGGCTCCGTTCACCCGGCACGCACACCCGGGACCGCGCAGGCCGACGACCGTGCCCCGAGCCCAGTTCGGCGCCAAGTTCCAGCCCCGTTCTGGGCCCTGTTCTGGGCCCTGTTCTGGGCCCTGTTCTGGGCACGCCCGGTTCCCCGCGACGACCGGCCGGCGGGCACGTCGACGAGCGCACCGGCCGGAAGCGCATGACTGTCCGTAGTAAGCCCACGTGGTGAATCACTCGGTTGGCCGTTTTGCCATGGGCGTCACAGAGGCGAGGATCAAACCGTCGTCGGTGAGCTGGCGGTCGCCGGGGTGCACTCATCACGACACGACACGCGGACGAGCGGGCCGGCACGGCGCCTCGACCGGTCCCGCCCGCCCGACGGGAACGCGGCAAGCACGGGAGTGGAGGTCACGCTGCGGGGTGCGAGTGCGCTCCCCGCGAAGCGAACGGCAACTCCCGGGGGACGTGCATGCTCACTCCACCGGGCGACGTACGCTGCATGAGTGCGCGCTCTGCTCATCGTGAACCCGCGGGCCACGTCCACGACACCCGGTGTCCGGGACGTCATCAGCCATGCCCTTGCCAGCAGGCTCACGTTGACCGTCGCGGAGACATCCCATCGTGGCCATGCCGCCGAGCTCGCCGCGACAGCGCACCAGGCAGGCACCGACCTCGTCATCGCACACGGCGGGGACGGCACGGTCAACGAGATCGTCAACGGGATGCTGGGCGGCGAGGGCCGGTACACGCGTGACACGGACCCGCGGAGCGCACCGATGATCGCCGTCGTCCCCGGTGGTTCGGCCAACGTGTTCGCCAGGTCGCTCGGCTTACCACCCGACCCCCTCGAGACGACCCACCTGCTCCTCGAGGCCATCGCGGCCGAAAGCACAAGGCGCATCGGCCTAGGATCGGCGAACGGCAGGTTGTTCACGTTCAGTGCCGGCCTCGGCTGGGACGCCGACGTCGTCGCCGGGGTCGACCGGCGACGTGGCAAGCAAGCGAGTCCCTCGCTCTACACGCGCGTGGCGGCAAGGTGCTACTTCCGGCCGCCGCAGGGCAGGCCGCCGTTGACGGTCAGCATAGCCGGGGAGGACGAGACGACCGTGCGCACCGTGTTCGTCTCCAACACCGACCCGTGGAGCTATCTGGGCAGCAGGCCGATCCGCCTCAACCCCGACTGCTCGTTCGATACCGGCCTCGGCGTGTTCGGCCTGCGCAGCCTGGCCCTGCCCCGGGTGCTCGGGCACCTTCGTCGCGCGCTGAGCCGGAAGGGCGTGCGCCGCGGTCGCGGGCTCGTGCAGCACGCCAACGTGGAAAAACTGAGCGTGCACGCCGATGATCCGGTAAACTTTCAGGTTGATGGGGATTACGTGGGGATGGAGTCCACGGTCGAGTTCGCCAGTGCTCCTCAAGCGCTGACCGTGCTCGTATGAGACTCACCTCGTTCGCGCCGTCGTGCGCGGCGCGGCCCATGTGATCGTCCCGGCCAATCTGCCGCTGACCACTCGGCGATGCATGGTAGCCGTTCACAGCATCCCGCTTGGCACAGGCATGGCCACAAGCCGAGATTGACAAAGGAATCCGCAGGTCAGGGCAGTAGCTCGCCCGGGTGAGCTGACTCACCGATCTTGCAAAAACCCTTGCCCGATTCGGCGCTTCGTGAAAGCATTCACAAGCACCCCGAGAAGAACGACCGCCATGACGACCGTGGCGCGGCTTATCCGCGTCGCCACGAAGGAGCTCACGAAATGGACTGGCGCCACCACGCGGCCTGCCGAGACGAGGACCCGGAGCTGTTCTTTCCCGTGGGCACCACGGGTCCTGCACTCGTGCAGGAGGCCGAGGCGAAAGCCGTGTGCCACCGCTGCACCGTCGCATCCGATTGCCTGGCCTGGGCACTGGCAACCGGGCAGGATTCCGGCGTGTGGGGCGGCATGAGCGAGGACGAGCGGCGCGCCTTGAAGCGCCGTCGTGCCAACGTTGGCATGCGCACCGCCTGAGAACAGGCCTTTCGAAACGTAGTGATCGAACGAGCCGGTGCCACCCCCGTGGTGGCACCGGCTTCAGTATTGCACAGGTCCCCGGCCGGCCGGACAGCGCATGGCGTTCTAGAGCCTGCGCACCAGGGGGATCCGGACCGAGGCCTGGGTCCCGTGCGGCTCACGCGCACTGATCGACAGTGACCCCCGCAGCTCGGATGTCACCAGCGTACGGACGATCTGCAGCCCCAACCCGTCCGCAGTCTCCACGGAGAAGTCCCGGGGAAGGCCTCGACCGTCGTCGGAGATCGTGACATCCAGCCACCGGGCCGACCGCCGCGCGTGCACGATCACCCTGCCCGCGCTGCCCTCCGGGAACGCGTGCTCGACGGCGTTCTGCACCAGCTCGGACAGCACCATCACCAGGGGTGTCGCGATGTCGGCGACCACGACACCGAACGATCCCTCCCTGCTCAGCTGCAACGGCGACTCCGCGGTCGTGATCTCGCCGAGCATCGGCAGCACCTTGTCCAGCAGGTGGTCGAGGTCCACCCGCTCGTCCACGGACACCGACAACGACTCGTGCACCATCGCGATCGACGAGACGCGCCGCACCGACTCCTCAAGCGCCTGCCGGGCCTGCATGCTCGACGTACGACGGGACTGCAGGCGAAGCAGTGTGGCCACGGTCTGCAGGTTGTTCTTGACCCTGTGGTGGATCTCCCGGATCGTGGCGTCCTTGCTGAGCAGCGCACGATCCCGGCGTTTGACCTCGGTCACGTCCCGCACAAGTACCAGCGCACCCGCTGCCACTCCGGATGGGCGCAACGGGATCGCCCGGAAGAGCACGGCCGCGCCCGGTCGCGACTCGGCCTCCGCCCGGCTCCCCGGCCGCCCCTCGAGCGCGTCGTGGATGCGGTGCGCGATCTCGGTGGCATCGAACGGGTCGGCGATCAGGGACTTCGTGAGCGGGACCAGCCGCTCACCGACCAGGTCGGCCTCGTGCCCCATCCGGTGATAGGCGGACAGGCCGTTCGGGCTCGCGAAGACCACGGTCCCGGACCCGTCCAGCCGGATGAAACCGTCTCCCACCCGCGGGCTGGTGTGCACCCCGGTCAGCGACTCGGGGTTCGGGAAGGTCCCGTCCGCGATCATCTGGCACAGGTCCGCGGCACTGCCGAGATAGGCGATCTCGAGCGAGCTGGGCACGCGCGGCGTGACGAGCGTGGACTCCCGGCTGAGCACGGCGATGACCTGCCCCCGAAACGAGACCGGGATCGCCTCCCTGCGCATCGGCACGTCGTGTAACCAGTGCGGATCCTCCTCCCGGAAGATGCGCACCTCCCGGATCGCCCGCGCCAGCTGCGGGTAGTCGGTGATCGTCAGTCGCGTGTCGACGACGTCCTCCGGGTGCGCCGTCGGCCCGGTGGTGGGGCGCGCCTGGGCGGCACAGACGAACTCCGTACGGCTGTCGACGCGCCCGTCCTCGTTGCCGTAGATCGGCACCCACATGAGGAAGTCCGCGAACGACAGGTCGGCGAGCAGCTGCCACTCGGCGACGACCGTCTGCAGATGATCGGCTGCTTCCCCGGACAGGCCGGTGTGCTCGGCGAGCAGATCGGCAAGCGTGGACACCTCCCCATCCAATCAAACCGGCAGGTCCACCCCCACACCGCTCGCCAGTACGCCACAGGCATGCCAGACTGGGCCGGGCTCACGGGTCCTCGCACGGCACAGCGGCGAGCCGGGCCTGCGAGCCGACTCGAGCCGTGCCGCAGACGTGGAACGCGACACCGGCCGATGCCCACGGTGGTGATGTGGCCGAGTTAGGAGGCACTGTGTCCAAACGCACACGCAAGCGGCGGATGAAGAAGAAGAACGCCGCCAACCACGGTAAGAAGCCGCACTCCTAGACCGGCCGGTTCGGGCGGGGTGCCGGGCACGGCCCGGCCCTGCTCGCGCACCCCTCCCGCGGGTCGGTCCCGCTACTCGGCGCTGCTGGTGCGTTCGGTCACATCCCCGATGTCGGTGCCGGACCGCTCCTCCACCGTCGTGCGGATGGTCTCCCGCAGCCGGTCCTTGAGCCCGTCCGGCGCGTGCTCGCCGCCGCACTTGCGCGCCAGGAGCTGCTTGAGCTGCTCGGATATCCCGTACTGCTCGAGGCACGGCGGGCACTCCTCCAGGTGCTTGCGCAGCTCGGCCTCGTGCTCCTGGGGGCACTCCTTGTCGAGCAGCCGGTACACCTCGGCGAGGACCTCCGTGCAGTCCGGCCCGTCCTGGCTACCACAGCTGTCGTTGGTCATCGCGTCACCTCCGCGCGCGAATCCCGGATGAATCCCCGTTCGCGGGCGGTGTCAGCGAGCAGCTCGCGTAGCTGACCGCGCCCACGATGCAACCTCGACATCACGGTGCCAATCGGAGTGTCCATGATCTCGGCGATCTCCTTGTACGCGAAGCCTTCCACGTCCGCGAGATATACCGCGAGCCGGAAATCCTCGGGAAGCCGCTGGAGAGCATCCTTGACGTCGGTGTCCGGCAGGTTGTCCAGCGCCTCGACCTCCGCCGAGCGCAGGCCGCCCGAGGTGTGCCCTGCCACCTGCGCGAGCTGCCAGTCCTGGATCTCCTCGGTCGGCTGCTCGGCCGGTTGGCGCTGCCGCTTGCGGTACCCGTTGATGTAGGTGTTGGTCAGGATGCGGTACATCCAAGCCTTGAGGTTCGTACCGGCCTTGAACGTCCCGAACGCGCGGTAGGCCTTCAGGTACGTCTCCTGCACCAGATCCTCGGCATCCGCCGGGTTGCGGGTCATCCGCATGGCGGCCGAGTAGAGCTGGTCGAGCAACGGCATCGCGTCACGCTCGAAACGTTCGATGAGCTCGGCATCGTCCTGTCGGCCCTCATCAGCCAAACCGGCTCCTCCCGATTCCGCGCCGGTACCGGACCACCACACCTGACGGCGGGCACGTCGCGACGCGGCCATAATGGGGTACGCATACGTCGCTGAGGATACGCTGCTCGCCTCGGAAACGCCCGGTAGCGTCTCCGGCTCGGGGGCCGTCTCGGAGCTTGCCTCACTCGGCACGGTTTCGGTCAGCGTCGGCATGCCCGGTACAACAGCGCGCTCCCACTACGCATTCCCCGCCCGCATGAACCCCGTACCGGGCTCCGGCCTGCGCCGGTAGCCCGGCGGGAAGCGCCCGGTCGCTTCGGGAGTGGCGCGACCGGGCGCTCCGGCGCGGCACGGTCGCTACCGCTTGCGCCCGACGCCCGCGTACATGCGTTCGACGCTGCGCTCGTGGGTATCGTCCGGGTGCCACTCCGCAGGGCGCACCAGGCCCGGAGGGACCAGAGCGAATCCACCGACAAGTCCGGTGTTCTCCGCTGGGTTTCGGTGCGCCATCGGGGCAGTGGCCCTGCTGTAGATGTTCTGCATCGTGGCGTGCTCTTCCTCGGAAGGAGAGTCGGTCGTCAGGTGCGAGATCGCCGTGTAGGAACCAGGCGCCTGTGCCACCTGGTGCGTGTTCTCCATATCGGGCAGGCCGGCACCGATATCGATGAACTGCCGGACGCCGCACTGCCCCGCGAGGTAACGAACGGCACAACCGAGGAACTACCGGTTCTCCCACACCACGGAGAGCGTGAGGTCCGTGCCCACACTGTCCAAGACCGGCTCCGCGGCTGTCCGGCCGATCGCTTTCGCTTCGTACTCGCCCGCGCTGTCCCCTTCCGGGTCTTGCGTCTTGCGTTGTCCCGCAGAGGTATTTCAATACGGACATCCGGACGCGCGGTCTACCGGCACGCCGCGCGCTGTCTCGCTCGGAAAGTCAGCACGTTGCAAGATGTCGTCGAGCGGTGGCGGTGCGAGAATCGACCTCTGTGTTGGGGCACTGCCGAGCGCAGCTTCCGGTACCGCCGCACGCGTCTCCGTCGGCGGACGCCGGAGAGAGCCTCCTGCCACGGCAGGTCGCTCCGTGGCCACGGGGAGGCCGCGAGCGCCGGCTCGGTTCGCACGACCGCCCCTGCGTGGGGCGGGTGAGGAGCCCGACCGGGGAACGTCACAGCCGAGAGGAAGGAAGTGTCAGGTGAATCTCCCGCAGATCGTGTCCCACTCCGAGTGGGAGAGTGCCCGGAACAAGCTCCTGGCCGAGGAGAAGGAGGCGACGCGCCTACTCGCTGCGCTGGCCGCCAAGCGACGCCGACTGCCGATGACGCGGATCGAGGGGGACTACACCTTCACCGGCCCGGAAGGCCGGGTGAGCCTTCCCGAGCTGTTCGACGGGCGCCGCCAGTTGATCGTCTACCACTTCATGTTCGAGCCGGGTTCCGATCACCGGTGTGAAGGTTGCTCCATGTTCGTCGACAACCTCCCCCACCTCGCGCATCTGCACGCGCGCGACACATCGCTGGTCCTGATGTCCCCCGCCCCGTACTCCGAGCTCGAGCCGTTCAAGAGGCGGATGGGATGGACCGTCCCGTGGTACTCCGCGTACGGCAACGACTTCTACACCGAGATCGGGCAGGGTGACGGCTTCGCGCTGAACGTGTTCCTCCGGCAGGACGACGAGGTCTACCGCACGTACCATACGACGGCCCGCGGCGTGGAAACGCTCGGCACGAGCTGGACGTTGCTCGACCTGACACCGCTCGGCAGGCAGGAGACATGGGAGGACTCGCCTGAAGGGTGGCCGCAAGGCTCGCCTTACGCGTGGTGGCGCCTACACGACGAGTACGAGCAGTAGTGGGCAAGAATGCGATCATCTTCCACGGCACGTACTGCACACCGGACCAGTACTGGTATCCCTGGCTCGGTGAGCAGCTCGAGTCCCGTGGCTATACCGTCGACCTCCCGCACTATCCCGAGCTCATCATCATCAACTCGGTCAACGACACCTGGGGGTGTGACGCCGACCAGGGCGGGCGCTCTTCGACAAGCCGGGGCACTCTCGTGCTCGCCGACGAGCGGCACAGGCCGGCGCACACGATCCGTGACCGACATCAGCCACACGGTCGGGTATCACACTGCAGGCAGTTCAGCATGCGGTTCCGCGACAGCGTCGGGGCGTCACACGAGGGGGCGTAGCACCCTGCCGAGCCATTCGCCGGTAGCGCGCCCGACCGCGTCGAGGTCGGAGTCGAGCGAGTGGTTTCCGGAGACGGTCACGATCTCGTGGTGCCTGCGGGCCTGGGGCACCCCGAACGGATCCTGCTCGCCCTGTACCACCAGGGTCGGAACCTCAACGGAGTCCAGCTCACCCTGCCTGCTACCCCCGTCGGGGCCCTTACCCGGCGGGCGGAGCGGGAAAGCCAGGCACAGCACCGCCACGGCAGCGCCGTCGGCCGCGGTGCGGCAGGCCACCCTGGCACCCGACGACCGACCGCCGAAGACCATCGGCATGCCGTCGAACCAGTGCCGTGCCAGCTCGTCGGCGACGGTCAACCAGGCCTCGTCCAGCTGCCTGGCAGGGGCGGGCGCTCGACGGCCCGCCACCCGGTAGGGCTGCTCGACGAGCGCGACATGTACCCCTGCGTCGTGGGCGGCACGGGTGACCACGACGAGGTCCTTGGCGTCGATATTGCCACCCGCCCCGTGCCCGAGCAGCAAGGCCGCGCTGCCCTCTTCCGCACAGTGCAGCTCGGCACGCGCCGGGCCGTGCCTGGTATCGATCATCGTGGTCGTCATGGCATCCCTGTTCCACCGGTGTCGAACAGCGGCACCTGCTGCTGGGCCTGCTGCTGGGCCTGCTGCTGGGCACCGTCGACGTCGATCCGTTCGATCAGCTCGGGTCCGTTGTTGCGTACGTTACCCACCCGCTCGGACACCGGACGTATCTCCAGCCGCTCGACGAGTCCGGCAGCAGGCGGCGCCAGCAGGTCGGCGACATCGCCGGAGTCCGGATCCAGCCACTCGTCCCAGAGATGCGGAGGCATCAGCAACGGCATCCGGTGGTGGATATCGGCGAGCGCACCGACCGCATCGGTCGTCAGTACCGAGCAGGTCACGGTCGGCGACGCCGTGGAAGGAAGCTCCGGGTCACGCCAGGTCTCCCAGATGCCAGCGAACGCCAGCGAAGTGCCGTCGCCCGCCGTCATGTAGTACGGCTGCTTGGACGGCCGCCGACCGTCCGCGGAGCCGCGCTGCCACTCGAACCAGCCGTCCGCAGGGACGAGGCACCGCCGCCGGGCCACGGCCTTGCGGAACGCAGGCTTACTCGCCGCGGTCTCGGCACGGGCGTTGATCATCCGCTGGCCGATCGACGGGTCCTTGGCCCAGGACGGGACCAGGCCCCACACCATCCCGCGCACCCGGCGCGAAGCGGCCTCGGTGGTCAGGACAGTGCCGTCCTCGGCACGGGGATGCCGCCGGACCACCGTCGTCACCGGGCGTGTCGGCGCCACGTTGTAGCTCGGCCCCGGCGCGGCCTCCGCGCTGTCCGAGACCTCGTCGAGTGCCTCGAACTCGCGCGCGATGGTGGCAGGGTCCTTCGTCGCCGCGTACCGTCCGCACATCGCCAGCCTCCTCGTCGACCACCCGGGCACCGGCGCATCCGCCGTCGCTCGCCTCCCCAGCCACGTGCCCAGCGAAGTGCCCGGCCACAAGCGGTGCGTCACCCTATCCTCGCACGTCCACACGGTGTGTGCGAGCCAACTCGCGACCTGACCACGAGTGGTCAACCCGCGACCGGTACGGGATCATCGGCGGGGACGTCCTGAGTACGGAATGAGGCGACGCGTTGCGGAGCACGGACTGGCACGGCTTCGACGAATCCGACGTGCGGGTACGCCCCGGCAAGGGATCACGCCCGCGAAGCAAGCGCCGACCCGACCACTCCGACGCCGCCCGTGCCATGGTCGTCGCCGTCGACCGCGGCCGGTGGACCTGCGCGGTCGACGGCGACCCGCGGCACACCGTCACCGCGATGCGCGCCAAGGAGCTCGGGCGAACGCCGATCGTGGTGGGCGACCAGGTCCGTGTCGTCGGCGACACCAGCGGCCGGCCCGGCACGCTCGCGCGCATCGTCCGGGTCGACGAGCGAAGCAGCCTGTTGCGCAGGACGGCCGACGACACCGATCCGTACGAGCGGGTCGTCGTCGCCAACGCCGAACAGTTGCTGATCGTGACCGCGCTGGCCGATCCCGCGCCCCGCACGGGGTTCATCGACCGGTGCCTTGTGGCCTGCCTGACCGGCGGCCTGCGGCCGGTGCTGTGCCTGACCAAGGCCGATCTGGCCGATCCGGGGCCGGTACTCGAGCGCTTCGCCGAGCTCGACCTTCCCGTCGTCGTCACCCGGCACGACGCGGACATCACCGAGCTCGACGAGATCCTCACCGGGCGTGTCTCCGCGTTCGTCGGCCACTCGGGTGTCGGCAAGTCCACGCTGGTCAACCGGCTCGTACCGGACGCCGACCTGCGCACAGGAGAGGTCAGCGCGGTGGGCAAGGGCAGGCACGTCTCGGTCACGGCCGTCGCCCTGCCTCTTCCGCACGGCGGCTGGATCATCGATACGCCCGGCGTCCGCTCGTTCGGGTTGGCGCACGTCACGCCGAGCGACATCGTGTCAGCCTTCCCCGAGTTCGCCGAGGCCGCCGAGGAGTGCAAACCGGGTTGCGGGCATCTCGGCGGCGGTGTCTCCGGTGACGACCCCGACTGCGCGCTCGACTCGGTCGTCACCGGCGGTGCGGCGACAGCAGGCCGGTTGACCTCACTGCGCAGGTTACTGCTTTCCCGGTCAGGGGCGGATCCCGGCGAGCACGAGTGATGCGCGCTCGGCGAACGTAGCCTGGAACTCGGTACAACCCTCATGCGTCCGAGTGATAGAACATGTCTGAAAGGTTGTCCGTGACGCGGTCCGCCCGGATTGTCTCACGGCTCGACGAGAACGAGTATCGTCGCTGAACAGGGCGACGCGGCCGGGCGGAGCTCGGAGCAGCGACGACCGTACGGGGGTCCGTGGGGGCCTTCGACCGACCGACATGGAGATTCGATGCGCAAACCATTCGTGACCACCGGGGCGGTCGCCTGCGCCATGGTGCTCGGCGCCTGCAACGGTGGCGCCGTCGGCCAAGGGTCATCGGCTTTCACCGACGTCGAGGCCCTGGCGGGGGCGGCTGGCGAGAGCACGGCCGAGCACAACTCGGCGAGCTTCACCATGAACATGGACATGGGCATGATGGCCATGGAGGCATCCGGCGAGGGGCGTTTCGAGGGTGCCGACACCGCCATGGCGATGACCATGAACGCCATGGACATGGACTTCGAGGTCCGGCTGATCGACGAGACGATGTACATGAAGATGCCGGACATGCCGGAGGGGATGGGATCCGGCCCCGGCATGCAGGCGGACCCGGACAAGCCGTGGATCGAGATGCCTCTCGGGGACTCACCCATGATGGACGAGGCCCTGATCGAACAGAACGACCCCCGGCACATGATCGAGCTGCTCCAGGAGTCCGGCGAGATCACCGATACCGATGAGGACGCGGAGCTGGACGGCGAGTCGGCGACCTACTACGCCATCGACGTCGACGCCGAGCAGCTCGTCGAGCGGTACGCCGCCGACCTCAGCGGCGAACTCGGCGACGAGATGTCCGGCGTGGAGCTCGGCACGCTGCCGATCGAGCTCTGGATGAACGACGACGATCTTCCCCTGAGGTTCGTCGCCGACATGGGGCCGTTCATGCAGGCCATGGCCGAGCAGCAAGGCGAGGATGTGCCGCCGGAGATGGCGGAGGCCACAATGACCATGACCTACAGCGACTGGGGTGAGCCCGTGGAGATCGAGGCACCACCCGAGGACCAGGTCGGCGAGATGCCCCAGCCGGAGATGGGCGGCGCCGAGGGCTTCGAAGACCTCGAGGAGCCCGAGGAGTAGCCCGGCAGGTCCGATCACCGGGCGGTGCGCCGCGGTGGCACCGGCCTGCCGAGCCGCTGCCACCGCGGCGCACCGCATCACCCCATGTGCGGGTAGGTGTGGTCGGTCGGTGCGTCGAAGTTCTCCTTGATCGCCCGCGGGCTCGTCCAGCGGACCATGTTGAACAGCGAACCGGCCTTGTCGTTGGTACCCGAAGCCCGGGCACCACCGAACGGTTGCTGGTTGACCACCGAACCGGTGGGCTTGTCATTGACGTAGAAGTTCCCTGCCGCGTACCGCAACACCCGGTGCGCCTCGGCCACGGCATCCCGGTCGTCGGCAAAGACCGCACCGGTCAACGCGTACGGTGCCGTGGAGTCCACGAGGTGGAGGACACTGGAGTACTCGGCATCGTCGTAGACGTACACGGCCACGATCGGACCGAAGTACTCCGTGGAGAACACCTCGTGATGCGGGTCGGTACAGGTGAGCACCGTCGGCTCCACGAAGTAACCCACCGAGTCGTCACACGACCCGCCTACCAGAACCTCCAGGTCCGGATCACCATCCACACGAGACAGTAAAGCGTGGTGCTTGGCGAACGCGCGGTGGTCGATGACAGCACCGCCGAAGTTCGAGAAGTCCCGGACGTCGCCGTAGCTGATGGTCTTGGCGACATCGGCGAGCTGCTCGCGCAGCCCGCTGTCCCACAACGACCGAGGCACGTAGGCCCGCGACGCCGCCGAGCACTTCTGTCCCTGATACTCGAAGGCGCCACGGACGATCCCGGTGACCACCTTGTCCACATGCGCCGACGGGTGGGCGACGATGAAGTCCTTCCCACCGGTCTCGCCCACGATTCTCGGGTAGGAACGGTACGTATCCAGATTGTCGGCGATCGTGCGCCACAGCATCTTGAACGTCGCTGTCGACCCTGTGAAGTGCAACCCCGCGAAATCCGGGTCCGCGAGCGCCACCCTGCTCACAGCGGCGCCGTCGCCGGTCACCATATTGATCACGCCGGGCGGTAGGCCGGCAGCCTCCAGGATCCGCATGGTGAAGTGCGCGGCCAGCTGCTGTGTCGGCGTCGGCTTCCACACGACCGTGTTTCCCATCAGGGCTGGGGCGGTCGGCAGGTTCCCGGCGATCGCCGTGAAGTTGAACGGCGTGATGGCCGTGACGAAGCCTTCCAGTGAGCGGTACTCCGCCCGGTTCCAGGTGCCGGGAACCGAGATCGGCTGCTCGGCGAGGATACGCCGCGCGAAGTGCACGTTGAACCGCAAGAAGTCGACCAGCTCGCACACCGCGTCGATCTCCGACTGGTGTACCGACTTGGACTGGCCCAGCATCGTCGCGGCGTTCAGCGTGTCACGCCACGCTCCCGACATCAGGTCAGCAGCGCGCAGGAAGACGGCAGCCCGCTCGTCGAACGGCAGCTCCCGCCACGCGGGTGCCGCGTCCTTGGCCGCGCGGACGGCATCGGCGACATCCTGGTCACTTGCCTGCGCACAGGAACCCAGCACATGACCGTGTTCGTGCGGGGCCACGACGTTGAACGGTTCGCCCCTGGCCATGCGCTTCGCACCGGCGACGGTCTGCGGCAGCTCCCGCTTCTCCGAAGCCAGCTCGGCCAGTGTGCGCTGCAACGATTCGCGTTCTGCGCTCCCCGGTGCGTAGGTGTACACCGATTCGTTACGAGGAGTGGGAACGGACGTGATCGCGTCCATGATGCGTTCGCCTCCCGAGGGTGGTTATGAGCCTTGTGGGCCGTTGTCGTCGATATCGGATCCGACGAACCCGGCAGGGACGGGGCACGCATCATCGGTGCGTGCCCCTCGAACGGGTTCATGCTTCTATCGTGACACGAACCACCGGCCCATGCCCTCCCCTCGCAGGCCGTGAACGTCGCCGCGCTACATCAGCTCCAGCAGGAACGGCACTTCCTGCGGCGCGTACCAGGCGAGCTCGTGATCCTCCACGTCGCCGAGGGCCAGCTCGGCATCCTGGTCGCCGAGGTCGGCCGAGTCCACCACCTCGGCGGCCACGCTCACCGCCGACTCCGCCTCCGCGGTATCGACGTGCACGGCGGCCACCGACGTCATCGGTACCGACCCGGACAACCGCACCACGGCGTCATCGAGGTCCGAACGAACCGTCACGTCGTCCAGGTCGGCCGAGACGACGACGCGGCGCGTGCGAACCGGAGTCTGCTCGTCGGCCAGGTCCCGCTCACTGGCGATCAGCCGCAGCGAGGCGCGGGCCGCTTCCAGCAGGGCCGCGTACTCGAGCTCCTCGGTCGAACCGCTGGTGTAGAACTCCCGCAACGCAGGCGTCACCGCGAAGGCCGTGCCGTTGACGGGGAGGAACTCACCGCTGGAGCTGAGCTCGCTCAGCATGGCGATCGTCGCAGGCAGGTACACCCTCATCGCAGCGTCTCCCGGAGCTCTTCCACTGATTCCTCCAACATGGTCGCGAACGCTTCGATGTCGTGCACCGCCTTACGGTCACCGTTCAATCCAATATAGACACCGCCGTCGTAGGACGTCACTCCGACTGCGAGTGCGTGGTTGGGCACGAGCGGCACGATCGGGAACATCTCCGTCATCGGTGCCCGTCCGGCGTACATCGGCACCTGCGGCCCCGGCGAGTTCGTGATCACCAGGTTGAAGATCCTGTCCGACAGGGTTCCCGCGGTCCTCGCCCCGAGTGAATGCAGGGTCGGCGGCGCGAATCCGCCGACCCTGAGCAGGCTACGCGCTGCTACCCAGCGACCCGAGTCCCTGTGCTCACCCATCGCATAGCTGATGTGCTGCAGGCGCACCACCGGGTCGCTCTCCCCGACCGGCAGGTCCACCAGGTGCGGCGCCACCTCGTTGCCCACGATCCCCGCCGAGGAGTACGCCATCGTGTTGGGGTCGACCACCGCGAGCGGGACGAGCGCTCGCACGGTGCTGTCCTGCGTCAGCGCCGTGTCGCGCGTCAGCATCCACTCCCGCAGCGCCCCGCTGATCGCCGCGAGCACGACATCGTTGATCGTGCCCCCGTGCCTCTTACGGATCTCCCGGTAGTCGGCCAGCCTGGTGCGCACGCCCGCGAATACCCTCCCGCCGGAGACCTCGACGTTCAGCGGGCAGGCAGGGGCAGGGCGGATCACCGTGCGCAACGCCGAGGCGAGGTCACCGACGACACCGGCGACCTTGCCGATCGTGTTCACGGCATCGGAGGCCACCGACCGGGCGTTCTCCATGAGCAACCCCGGCTGCTGTACCCGCTCGCCGAGCGCGTCCGCGACGAGCTCCGTCCTGCTCGGCTCGTGCCGCGGCTCCCACAGCTCGTCCACGGGCTCGGGGTCGGTCGGCACCGAGTCAAGGATCAGCTGACCGAGCTCGACCGTTCCGATACCGTCGACGACTGCCTGGTGGGTCTTGGTCACCAGCGCGATCCGGTCGTCCGCCAGGCCCTCCACGAAGTAGATCTCCCACAGTGGACGCCCAGGATCGAGAGGCCGGGACATCAACCGGGCGACGAGCTCGTGCAGCTGCGCATCGGAGCCCGGTTCCGGAAGGGCCGAGCGCCGCACGTGGTAGCTGAGGTCGAAATCGACATCGTCGACCCAGACGGGGCGGGCCAGGTTCGCGGGAACGGACACCACGCGCTGCCGGTAGCGCGGCAAGTAGACAAGGCGTTGGCGGACCAGTGCGAGCACATCACCGAAGTCGAAGCCCGCAGCCGGTCGGTCGAAGACGGCGAGCCCCCCGACATGCATCGGCGTCGACGCGTCCTCCATATACAGGAAGGAGGCGTCAATCGCGGAGAGACGATCGGGCATGTACACGATCCTGACACACGGCCCGGCCACCCGCGCCCACCCGCTCGCTATACCGAAGGCTGAATGACGCTTTCAGTCCCGCAGATGGACTGAAAGCGTCATTCAACCCTCCGTATGGAGTGAAAGCGTCATTCAGCACACGTGAGATGCTGGGGTGGTGACGGACAGTGGCTCGCCCAAGGATCGCTTCATCACCGTGTACGGCAGGAATCCCGTACTCGAGGTGCTCACCGACGACGAGCTCGCTGTCGACAAAGTGATCATCGCCGAGTCCGCGCGCGGCGTGCAGCAGATCCGCCGGGCCGCGGCGTCGCGAGGCGTGCGCGTGGACACCGCCAGCGCGCACCGGGTCAAGGTGCTGGCAGGTAACGGCAGGCAGGACCAGGGCGTGCTCGCCGACGTCGTCGCACCGCGGATGCGGCCGCTGGCAGCCGCGCTCGACGCCCCCGACGGCCCCGGGCGCGTCCTGCTCGTCGACGGTGTGACCACGCCCGCGAACCTCGGGATGATCCTGCGCACCGCGACCGCGGCGGGCATCGACGGGATCGTCGTGCCGCGCAGGGGAGTCGCGTCGCTGGACCCCCTCGTGGTCAAGGCCTCCGCGGGCGTCGCCTTCCGGGCCCCGGTACTGCGCTGCGCCACAGCGGCCGAAGCCGCGAGCGCCCTCTCCGGAGCCGGGTTCGAGCTGCTCGCGCTGCGCGCGGAGCACGGCCGCTCGCTGTACGAGACGACATTGCCGCCGAGGGCCGCGTTCGTCCTCGGCGGCGAGTCCGCGGGCATCAGCGAACCGGTCCGGGAGCGCGTCACCGGCTGGCTGTCCATCCCGATGCACGGCCACGTCGAGTCGTTGAACGTCTCCGCTGCCGCCGCCGTGCTCTGCTTCGAGGTCGCACGCCGCGACGAGCGGGTCACCCACCCGCGGGGCTGAGCACGCCGAGCCTCCCCTTTCACCCACTCGGTGCAGTCGTGACCGGACGGAACACGCTCCGGCTCTAGAAGGTGACGAACCGTCATCGGCACCCGGGACCGGGAGGTACGCACATGTCCCATACAGCCAGGCAGGCACGCGAGACATCCCTCGTCCGACCGCTCGCCACCTGCGAGCCGCATCGCGCCGCGCCGCGGGCCACCGCGCACCACCAGGACCAGCTGGCGCTGCCACTCACCACGGCATCCCCCGAGCACGGCGGTCCCACCGCGACGGGATGCGCCGTGCCAGGGGAGGCACCGGCCATTCCCGACCCTCCTGCCCAGCCCGAGCTACGGAGCCTGCTCACCGCACTCATCGAGGTGGCCACCGGCCAGCGCTACATCGCCCGGTTACGCAGCCGGGTCAGCGAGCCGGTCGTCCGGAAGTGGCAGGCGCACCCGCGCGTACCGCCCGAACGGCGGTACGTGCTGGGCACCGTGCACCAGCAACGGTGCGGCGTGCGTGCGCTCGAGGTCTGCGCGACCGCGCACGGGCGAACGCACGCGTTCGCGCTGCTCACCCGGCTCGACGCCCGGTGGCACGGCTGGCTGTGTACCTGTTTCGACATCCTCCTGCCCCCGGCGACAGGTTACGCGGGCCGGCGAGCCCACCGGGCCGCCTGATTCCCCCGCACGGTCCGCCTGGCTTCGGCGACGACGCCCGCAGGGCCCTTACCGGGAGGCCGCCGCTCACCGCCGCGCGCGGTTCTTGCCCTTCTTCGCCTGCGCGCGCGCCGCCGCCCGGCGTTCCCGCCTGCTACCCGAGTTGGCCCCACCGGCACCCGCCGAGGAGCCGTCCCGTTCGGCGCCTGCGCCGCGCTTGCTCACGTCGCCGGACTCGTCCGGCCCGGACAGGGTCAACGCGCGGTCGCGCTGGTTGCCGAGGCCCTTACCGCGCAGAGCCGCAGGCACGCTCTCGTCCTCGGCCTGGGGCTGCGGCGGGGGCGGCGTGGCGTGCTTGCCTCCCTGCGCGGACTTGCCGTCGCCCGAGCCGCCCGCGGCGGGGACCTCGGTTACCTCCTCCGGCGCGACCTGGTCCGGCTCCGCCTTCTCGACCTGCAGGTTGAACAGGTAACCGACGGTCTCTTCCTTCAGGGACTCCAGCATGGCCTGGAACATGTCGTAGCCCTCGCGCTGGTACTCGATCGCCGGGTCGCGCTGGGCCATCGCGCGCAGGCCGATGCCCTCCTTGAGATAGTCCATCTCGTAGAGGTGCTCGCGCCACTTGCGGTCAAGCACCGACAGCACGACGCGCCGCTCGAGCTCGCGCATACCCCCCTCGCCGACCACCGCGTCGACCTCGGCCTCGCGGCGCTCGTAGGCGGCCATGGCGTCCTCGAGCAACTCCTCGAGCAGCACCTTGCCGTCCATCTCGGGGTGCTTCTCGCACAGCTCGTCCCATGTCACCGACACCGGGTAGAGCCCCTTGAGCGCCGTCCACAGGCGTTCGTGGTTCCAGTCCTCGGCGTAGCCCTCGCTCGTCTCCGAGGTGACGTACTCGGTCACGACATCGCGCAGCATGTGCCGCGCCTGCTCGCGCAGGTCCTCGCCCTCGAGCACGCGCCGCCGCTCGGAGTAGATGACCTCGCGCTGGCGGTTCATCACCTCGTCGTACTTGAGGACGTTCTTGCGGATCTCCATGTTCTGCTGCTCGACCTGTGTCTGCGCACTCTGGATGGCCTTGGTGACCATCTTGTGTTCGATCGGCATGTCGTCGGGCAGCCGCATGGTCCGCATGACCCGCTCGACCATGCCCGCGTTGAACCGCCGCATCAGGTCGTCGCCGAGGGAGAGATAGAAGCGTGACTCGCCGGGGTCACCCTGCCTGCCGGAACGACCACGCAGCTGGTTGTCGATACGCCGGGCATCGTGCCGCTCGGTACCGAGCACGTACAGGCCGCCGAGCTCACGCACCTCGTCGGCTTCGGCCTCGGACCGCGCGGAGACCTCCTCGAGCACCTTGGGCCAGGCGGCCTCGTACTCCTCGGAGTGCTCGACCGGGTCCAGGCCCCGTTCGCGCAGCACCTCGTCGGCGATGATGTCCGGGTTACCACCGAGCACGATGTCCGTACCGCGACCAGCCATGTTGGTGGCGACGGTGACGGCGCCCTTGCGGCCTGCCCGCGCGATGATCGAGGCTTCCTTGCCGTGCTGCTTGGCGTTGAGCACCTCATGCGGCACCCCGCGCGTGACCAGCAGCTTGGACAGGCGCTCCGACCGCTCCACACTGGTCGTGCCGACCAGCACCGGCTGCCCCCTGCGGTAGCACTGGTCGATGTCCGCGGCGACGGCCTCGAACTTGGCGTCCTCGGACTTGTAGATCAGGTCCGGCTGGTCGACACGGATCATCGGCCGGTTCGTTGGGATGGGGGTCACCCCGAGCTTGTAGGTCTGGTGGAACTCGGCGGCCTCTGTCTCGGCCGTACCGGTCATGCCTGCGAGCTTGTCGTACTGGCGGAAGTAGTTCTGCAACGTGATCGAGGCCAGCGTCTGGTTCTCGGCCTTGATCTCGACGCCTTCCTTGGCCTCGATCGCCTGGTGCAGGCCCTCGTTGAACCGGCGACCGGCGAGCACGCGGCCGGTGAACTCGTCGACGATGAGGACCTCACCGTTGCGGACGATGTAGTCCTTGTCCTTCTGGTACAGCTCCTTGACCTTGAGGGCGTTGTTGAGATACCCGACCAGCGGGGTGTTCGCCGACTCGTAGAGGTTCTCGATGCCGAGCTGGTCCTCGATGAACTCCACCCCTGCCTCGGTGACACCGATCGCCCGCTTGCGCTCGTCCACCTCGTAGTGGACATCGCGGGACATCATCGGAGCCAGCCGGGCGAACTCGTTGTACCACCGCGAGGACTGGTCAGCGGGGCCGGAGATGAGCAGCGGGGTACGCGCCTCGTCGATCAGGATCGAGTCGACCTCGTCGACGATCGCGAAGTTGTGCCCGCGCTGGACACACTCCTCCAGGCTCCATGCCATGTTGTCGCGCAGGAAGTCGAAGCCGAACTCGTTGTTCGTGCCGTAGGTGATGTCGGCGTTGTAGGCCTCCCTGCGCTGCTTGGGAGGCATCTGCGCCATGATCACCCCGACGTCGAGGCCCAGGAAACGGTAGACGCGGCCCATCCATTCGGAGTCACGTTTGGCGAGGTAGTCGTTGGGGGTGACGACGTGCACGCCCCTGTCCGAGATCGCGTTGAGGTAGCAGGTGAGCACCGAGGTCAGCGTCTTGCCTTCACCGGTCTTCATCTCGGCGACCTGGCCGAGGTGCAGCGCGGCACCTCCCATGACCTGGACATCGAAATGCCGCTGCCCCAGCACCCGCTGGGAGGCCTCCCTGGCGACCGCGAACGCCTCCGGCAGCATGTCGTCGAGGGACTCACCGGACTCGTGCCGCTTGCGGAACTCCTCGGTCTTGGCCTGCAGCTCGGCGTCCGACAGACTCTTGACGTCCTCTTCGAGGGCGTTGACCTGGTCAGCGATGCGCCGCAGCCTCTTGACCAGCTTTCCCTCGCCCGCACGGAGCAGGCGGCTCAAAACCATTCCGGTTCGACCTCGCTGTTTTCGTTGGTGTGCCTTCGGCGGCGGCCGGTGGTCCTCGCGGCCGTCCGCCCGTCGCGCCCTTCATTCCCATCGTAGGCAACCGCACGGCACCGACGCATACGCCTGCCGCCCTGGACAGTGTGACACCGACCGCCATCCGGACTCTTCGGGGCGCAGTACCACCCGGCACCGTTACACGAGCTGCCCCGGGACGATCGTCCCGGGGCAGCTGTGATGTACACGTGAGTTGTGGTGTGCCGTCCGGTGTCCGGGCGTACCGGCTAGCCGAGACGGATCACACCGTAATCGAAGCCCTTCCTCCGGTAGACGACGCTGGGCTTGCCGGCGTCGGCGTCGTGATACAGGTAGAAGTCGTGACCGACGAGCTCCATCTCGTAGAGTGCCTGGTCCACCGTCATCGGGTCAGCCGAATACTGCTTCTCGCGAACGATGCGCCCCGGTACGTGCTCGGTGAGGCCATCGTCCCAGCGCTGCTCAGGAACATCGACTTCGGAGAACCCGGTGTCCTGCCCGGCCGTCTCGGCCTCGGACGCCACGTCGACCGGCGACGGTGACTCGAGAACCGCGGTCGGCGCCGCAGGCCGCCGTCCGTTGGCGAACGGGGCCGACTCGCCCGCGGCCGCGACCGAGGTTGCTTCGGCGACGGACTCGGGGCAGCGGCGCCCGTAGTGCACGCGCCGCCGGTCGTGCATCCGGCGCATCCGGTTCTCCAGCTTGTTCACCGCGGAATCGAGCGCGGAGTAGAAGTCGGCCGCCGAGGCCTCAGCGCGGACGGGCGCTCCCTTACCCTTGCCCGTGATCTCGACGCGCTGGCACTTCTTAGACTGGCGGCGGTTCGGTTCGTGGAAAAGCTCGACCTCGTAGCGGGTCACCTTCCTGTCGTACCGTTCGAGCCTGGTCAGCTTGTCGCTGACATGGGTCCGATAGTGATCAGGCACCTCAACGTTGCGGCCCTTCACGACGATGTCCATACACGACCTCCTCGCTGAATGATCGCGAGATTGCTTCGGATTGGAGAGTTGTGCCGGTCCGTGGCACCAAGCCGGGAATCGGCTCGAACGACCGGCACGGGGACATCGACTCGTCACCTCCCTGCGGTCGGTGTACTACCTGATAGCGCTGCACGTTAGCCGCCAAACGACGTTTTCGACAGCCCCCGAGCCGGGGGATATCCGCGGATGAGTGATGCGCCTGCGCTGCTGCGGAGAGCGACGGCGCCGAACCGGAAGTTCCCCGAAACGAACCATTGCGGGCGGAGACGTTTCACCGGATCGGCCCATCGATCGAAGACGCTGCTCGCAAACCTGCCCGTTCTGCTCCCGCCCCGACCGGAGCAGTCACCGGCGAATTTCGCCGTATCGAGGGGCGTAGCGTGCCGCATACCCGTACAACGCACAGCGGGTAGTCATCGTTCCGGGCAAGGGCGGCGGATTCGGCACGCCAACACCCAGCCACCGCCCCGCCAACGCCCCGCCACCGGCAGGCGTATCACTCGACAGGCCTGCTGATCGCCACGCCGGGCGCCGGCTCAGTGCCCGATCGCGGTCATGCCGAGCACCGCCACATCGCAGGCACCGGCATCGCGCAGCGCCCGCACACACGCCGCCGCCGTGGCTCCGGTGGTCACAACGTCGTCGACGAGCACGACCCGGTCCCCTGCCGCGCAGCGCCAGGCGCCGGCGACCGAGATCCTCCCCGTGACATTGGCCGTGCGCTGCGCCCGGTCCAGCCCGACCGAGTCCAGCGCTCCCGGCCCCAGTCGCAGCACAGGGGCGAGCGAGGCCGGATGCCCGCCGCGGTCGAGCACCGCCGCGGCATGCCGCGCGAGACGCAGCACGTGGCCCCCACCCCGCGCCCGGGCGGCCGAGGAACGGGACGGTGCGGGGACGAGCCGGAGCGTCCCGCCTTCCCGGTCGCCGGTCAGCGCGAGTGCCACGCAGGCCTCCGCCAGCACCTCGCCCAGCACCGGTGCGAGGTCGCGCCGACCACCCTCCTTGTAGGCGAGCAGGATCCTGCGCGGCACTCCCCGGTAACCGGCGAGCGCGTACGCCGGGACACCGGAGCCGGACGTCACACGCCGACCCGGCTCGCCTGCGAGCGGAGCCGGGACGAGCAGCGCCGGGCGACACCGCGAGCAGCACGGCTCGCCGTACCGGCCACAGCCCGCGCAGGACGCCGGCAGCACGAGGTCCAGCGCGGCGGTGGCCGCGCGCCTCAGCGACGGCAGCGGATCTCCCACGGCCCGGACCCTGCCAGCCGGTACCGACACGCCCGGCCCGCCCGCGCCGGGCTTCTCAGCCCGGGTAGAACGGTTTCGCCAGCGAGCCCGCGCCCTCCGAGTTCGGGTGCTGCTGCCACACGTCGCCGACATCCGAGGTGACCCACTGGCCGAGCACGTCCGAGACCACGACCGAACGACCGGGTGCCGCCGTGATCGCGTGGACGGGCGGGGACAGGTTCGTGTCCCGGAAGGAGTCGATGCGGAACCCGTCCGCACTGACCTGCGTCACCGGACGCGACTCCGATGCGGTCGCCACCGCGAGCGTGTCCTGCGCCATCCAGTCGACATCGGTGACCTCGACCAACCTGCCCTCCCGGATCACCCGCGGGTTGCGCAACGCGACCGAGTTCTCCTCCCGCTCGACACCCGCGATCACCAGCCCGTCCTCGGTGACCACGGCTGCGCGCGTGCCGTCCCTGGACAGGCGAAGACCACTGATCTCCCCGAACGGGACAAGCTCGCTGGAGTCCACCGTCAGCGGCGTCCAGGTGCCCTGCTGGGTCTGCACGACCCGCACGACCTTCTCGCCGTCCTGCACGGTCCATACCTCGTTGCTGACCGCGTCCTCCGTCAGCGTCGGCCACCACGTGGGCCGAGTCAGGACCGTACCCTCCAGCTCGACGCGCTGCAGGTCACCACTGACCGGCCCGACGCGCAGGTGCACCCCGTCGTCACGGCGTTCCACGGCGGCAAGCTGCTCCCCGTCCAGTGACTGGCCTGCGCTGACCAGGTCGTACTCCCCCTCTCCTGCGGGCCCCTCAACGGGCCCGCCGGTGCCGAGAGAATGCAGCGCGCCGCTGACGACCGACATGCCCGGCAGGTCGGCGCTCGGCACGATCAGCGGGGAGGCGTCCGGCATGTCGGCACGGCGGAGGTCCTCGTTGCCCTGGATGAGCGGCGCCCCGTCGGCTCGCAGCCGAACGCGGCTGGACGTGACGTTGTCCAGCGACATCACGACCTGCTCGGCGATACGCTCCCGCGTCTCGTCGCTCACGCCTTCCACACCGGTCAGCGGCACGACCAGCGCGCCATCCGGCGACCCCGTCAC
The DNA here is from genome assembly GCF_900188115.1 of Haloechinothrix alba. Classification (GTDB taxonomy): domain Bacteria; phylum Actinomycetota; class Actinomycetes; order Mycobacteriales; family Pseudonocardiaceae; genus Haloechinothrix; species Haloechinothrix alba. Next base: position 51,254 of record NZ_FZNW01000002.1, read on the forward strand.
GTTCGTCTCGGTGGTCACGTCCTCACCGAGCGGGTTGTCCACCGCGTAGCGCAACGACCCGGACGGCCCCTCCAGCAACAGGTCGATCACCTTGCTCGGTTGCCCGGCTTGCGGCCTGCGCGGCAGGTACCGCGGGTCCGGCACGCGCACATCGCTGTCCGGAGCGAAGAAGTACAGCGGGACCCGCAGGTAGTTGGCTGTGAACTCATCCTCGGTGGTCATGACCTCACTCGGCGGGTCGACGATGCGCCACTGCCCGTTCGGCTGCTTGCGCAGCCGGATGACCCGCTCGTACTCCCTGCGCATCGGGTCGAACGAGCCGTCACCGCGTAACGACCCGATCTGCGTACCGCGCAACAGCACCGCAGTCTCGTTCTCCTTGGAGGGTTGCTCCTCGAAGTCCGCAGGGACCGTGTCGGGCGAGCTGTCCAGGATCACCATGCTGCTGGACGGCCGCCACGTCTCCCGCGAGTCATCCTCCAGGTACAGGCGCGCGGCCTCGTGGTCGGCCGACCGCGCGTTGGCCTCCACGAAACCGCGCACGATCTCTGTGGACGACAGGTCGTCCTCGGGGCCCTCGAGCTCGTCCTGCTCCCCGGTTCGCGTGTCGTCCTCACCGATGGCCTGCGGCTGGGTTTCCTGAGGCACGTTGGCGCACGCCCCGCCCAGCAGGGCCACGGCGACCAGCACGGCGACCCACCGTGCCGTGCGTGCCCGGGCGGGCAGGCGCTCGACGGATACCGCGCTCATCGCCCCACCTCTTCCCGGTCCGTTCCGTCCCCGTCCCCGGGGTCACCGGTCGTCTCACTGTCCTCCCCCGGCACGTCACCCGTACGACCGTCGTCCTCCCCCGGCACGTCACCCGTACGACCGTCGTCCTCCCCCGGCACGTCACCCGTACCATCGTCGCGCCTGCCGTCCGCGTCACCGGAGCCGCCCTCCGGCTCCACGACCGTCTCCCCGGCCTCCAGCAGCGCGGCAGGCTCGGAACGGTCGGAGCTCTCGGAGCCGTCGGGGGTGAGTTCTCCGTCGGCGGCAGTGACGCCGGATACGTCTGCGACCGGGACGTTTGAGGGCACCTGCGCGAGCGGCTCCGTCGGCCCCTCCACGTTCTCCGGCACATCGGGCGGGTCCGGCGGCAGCCCCAGCGGGCTCACCTCGAAGCTCTCCCCGATGCGACGCGGCAACGTCAGCCGGAAACACGAGCCGTAGCCGGGCAGCCCCCATGCCAGGAGCTCACCACCGTGCAGCCTGGCATCCTCCTGGCTGATCGCCAGCCCGAGCCCGGTGCCACCGGTCCTCCGGTTACGCGACGGGTCGGCACGCCAGAACCGGCTGAACACCAGCTCGGCCTCCCCCACACGCAGACCGACACCGTAGTCCCGCACGGCGATCGCCACCGCCTCGTCGTTGGCGGCCAGCTGCACCCGCACCGGCAAGCCCTCGCAGTGATCGACCGCGTTGGCGAGCAGGTTGCGCAGGATCCGTTCCACCCGGCGCGCGTCCACATCCCCGTAGACCTCCTCCTCGGGCAGGTCCAGCTCGATGGTGCTGCCCGCACTGCCTGCCAGACCGTGGACCTGCTCGTACACCCGATCGATGAGGGTGCGCACGTCGATGTGCTCCGCGGACAGCTCCTCGACCCCGGCATCCAGCCTGCTGATCTCCAGCAGGTCGCGCAGCAGCGCCTCGAACCTGTCCAGCTCGTCGACGAGCAGCTCCGCGGAGCGGGACAACCCGTCCGGGAACTGCTCGCGGGAGGCGTACAGCACGTCGGCCGCCATCCGCACGGTCGTCAGCGGGGTGCGCAGCTCGTGCGAGACGTCCGAGGTGAAGCGGCGCTGCAGCTGCCCGAACTCCTCGAGCTGACGGATCTGTTGCTGGATACTCGCGGCCATCTCGTTGTACGAGATCGCCAGCTTGGACAGGTCGTCATCGCCGACCACCGACAGCCGTTTGTCCAGCTCCCCCTCGGCGAACCGCCCGGCCGCGTTGGCGGCCCTGCGTACCGGAAGCACCACCTGCCGGGTCACGAGGCTCGCGATCGCCGCCAGCAGGCCGAGCAGGACGATACCCCCGAACACCAGCGTGTTCTGCACGGTAGCCACGGTGTTCTGCTCGGCGGCCAGCGGGAACAACAGGTAGAGCTGCGGCTGGCGGGGCGTCGACGTCATCGGGGCGCCGACGATCAGGTACGTCTCGCCACCGACCGTGTGGATCTGGGTGCTTTCCAGCCCGGACTCCACGAACTCCCGCAGGCCGTCCGGGACCTTGTGGTAGGCGCCCGCCGAGACCGTGTCCTCCTCCGGCCGGTCGGAGCCGCCGCTGGCGAGTACGGGCTCGAAGTCCCCGGCAGCCGAGCCGGACGTGTCACCACCACCGGGAGCTGTGCTGGTGATCTGGGTCAGCGCGTTCTCCAACCGGGCGCCGAGCGTGTCCGGGTCGGCGTCGATACCGACCAGCTCCTGCTCGGCGACCTGCAAGGACGCGCGCGTCTGCTCGATGGCGTCGGCTTCCTTGGTCTCGAGCAGCCGGGTCGTTATCTGGTTCTGCAACACCATGCCCAGCAGGAAGACCACTGCCGAGGACAGCGCGAGCGTCGAGGCAGTCACCCGGAACTGCAGGGACGTGCGCCACAGGCTGCCGATCCCGGACCACTGCTGCCGGGCTCGGCGTCCCAGCCGGCCGATCCGCCGGGCAACCGCACGCGTCATGTCGGCGGCCCGATCTCTCACATTTCCACCCTACGGGGGACCGGCTTTGTACCCCACGCCGCGTACGGTCAACACCACCTCGGGATGCTCCGGGTCGTTCTCGACCTTGGACCGCAGGCGCTGCACGTGCACGTTGACCAGGCGCGTATCCGCTGCGTGCCGGTAGCCCCACACCTGCTCCAGAAGCACCTCCCTGGTGAACACCTGCCGGGGCTTACGCGCGAGCGCGACGAGCAGGTCGAACTCCAGCGGGGTCAGGGAGATGGGCTTGCCATCCCTGGTGACCTCGTGACCCGGCACATCGATGGACAGGTCCCCGATGGTCAGGGTCTCGGCGGGCTCAACCTCCGTACGGCGCATGCGCGCCCGGACACGGGCGACGAGCTCCTTGGGTTTGAACGGTTTGACGATGTAGTCGTCGGCGCCGGACTCCAGGCCCAGCACCACGTCGACGGTGTCGCTCTTGGCCGTCAACATGACGACAGGGACGTTCGACTCCTCCCTGATCGCCTTGCACACGTCGATACCGTTCATGCCGGGCAGCATCAGGTCGAGCAGGACGAGGTCGGGCTTGAGCTCCCGCAGCGCGGGTAATGCCCGGGTACCGTCGGAGACAACCGTGGGTTCGAATCCCTCACCACGAAGCACGATGGTGAGCATCTCGGCCAGAGCCGGGTCGTCATCGACAACGAGCACGCGTGCCTTCATGGGGTCATGTTCGCATTCGCTGCCGACACGGCGGCGCACGACCCACGTACGTGCGAGGAGTGCTCCCGAACGGGGCAGTAACTTCGTCCGATCGGGCTAGTCGGCGCTACCCGGCCACAACAGCGCGGCCAGCCCCTCGGCATCGACCCGCTCGGCCCCGTCCAGGACGTGCCACGGCGACAGCCACGCGCGCTCGGCCAGCTGCCCGTACACCTGCCCGCAACGCTCCTGAAGGCCTGCGTCCGACTCGTAGGCGTCCCTCGCCCGGCACCCGTCCGCGCGCTCGCGGTGCCGCGCACGATCGGCGGCGAGGTCGGTGGGCACCCGAAGCCAGATCTGCGCGTCCGGCTCGGGTAGGGCGAACCGGTCCATCTCCAGCTGGCGCACCCACTCGACGAACCCGCCGTCGACGTCCTGACGCAGCCGGGCCGCCCCGTATGCCGCGTTCGAAGCGACGTAGCGGTCCAGCAGCACGACGTCGTAACGGCCGAGGTCCGCGCGGATCCGGCCGGCGGCGCCGTAGCGGTCGAGCGCGAACAGCAATGCCATCCCGCTCACCGAGTCCGCGAGGTCCCCGAGCCTGCCGTGCAGCGCGTCCCTCGCCAGGTCGGCGTGGATGTCCTCGCTGTAACGGGGGAAGGCGAGCGTGGTCACGCTCGCGCCTGCCGCGCGAAGTGCGGTCGTCAAGGCGTCCGTGAGTGTGTTCTTCCCCGCCCCGTCGAGTCCTTCGATAACGATCAGTCTGCCCACGAAGGCCAGCGTAACCACGCGCCGGTACGGCGCTGTCCCGGCAGGCGCGCACCACGGCCCGCGGCGACCAGCGCGTACCACGCTTCGAGGTGACCGGCCGCGTTGCGTACGCGGTACAACTACCCACACGCGCTACGGTCGTAGTCGAGACACCCGGTGAACGCACGTCGGCACCGGAAGCACCCATCTTGGAGGCCTCTCCGTGGCACTACCCGGCCAGGACACCCGGGTCGTGGAGCTGCGCGTGCCCGGCCTCGTCGGGCTGAGCGGGGAACGGCTGCTGGACTCCGTCTCGGCGGTCACCGTGGCCGGTGACGAGACAGCGCAGGTCATCCGCCCATCGGACCGGCTGCGCAGGCCCGCGCCCGGACCGGTACTGCAGGCCTTACGGCGCTCCATGCCCCGCACGCTCGAGGGGTACCTGTGGCACAAGATGACCTCGGGCGAACCCGTCAAGGCCGTGTGGGCGCTGCTGTTCCCGTTCGCCCTTGCCAACGTCGCACACGGGATGCTGCCGCCGGTCGTGCCGTCGAGCCCGCTCAGCCGCGCCTGCGCGGCCGCGCTCCGCGCAGTCCTGCGGGCCGTCGGGATACTCCTGACCGCACTGTTCGTCACCCAGCTCGGCGTCATCAGCCTCGACCTGGTCGCCGCCACCTGCCTCGGGGACACCACACCGGCCCAGACCGGCTGCCTCGGCGGCACCCCGGCGTTGCTGAGCGCCGAGTTCGTCCGCGTCGCGATCGGGCTGACGCCCCTGCTGATCCTGGTCGCTGTGCTGCACACGGTCTCCGGGCTGCGCTGGTTGCCACCGGGTGAACCGGGTAGTGTCCACCCGGACCGACCCGATGCGGGCAACGGCGAGCTGCCCGGGCATGCCCTTGTCGCGGGCAGGAACGGCCGGGTACTCCGTGCGCTGCACACCGTGACGGCCCTGAGCTGTACCGCACTACTGCCCCTCGGCGGCGTGTTCGGCGCGCCGGACGGCTCCCCGCGAGCGGTCATCTGGGCCTGCGCTCTCGGTCTGCTCGGGGCCTCGCTGGTGACGGCGGCCGTGCTCGACGACACGGCCCGCTGGCCACGCACCCTGCTACCCCCCACGGTGGTCGTGTTCCTGCTCATTGTGGCCGTCGCGCTTGTGGTCGCCGCGGGCGCGTACCACCTGCCCCTGGACAGCAGCGGCGCTGCGGGCGTACCCGGCATCAACACGATGGTGGAGGCCATCGGCGCGGCGCTGCTGATCGGATGCGTCGCGTTCGGCCTCCTGCTCGTGCCGTCGGTGATACTGGCGCGCGCCCGGTGGCGCGCGCTGCCACGCAGGCTGCGGCCCTGGCTCGGCGGGTGGGTGGCCGCACCCACCCTGTTCCTCGCCTGCCTGACGGGCGCCGGGTTCGGCGCGGGACTCGCCATCGCGGTACGCGAGCTGCTCGGTGAGCGAGGGTTCGCGCTCCCCACCAGCTACACGGCGCTCACCCTGCTGTGGGGAGCGGGAACCGTCGGGGCCCTTCTCATCGCGACGATCACCTACGGCATCGCGATCCCGCTGCGCAAACGCTCGCGCGGGATCCCGATGATCGTGCGGATGCTGCACAGCGACGAGCAGGACAGGGAGAGTGCCGCCGACGCGTGGGCAGCCTCGATCATCGAACGCAAGCACCTGCACCGGCTGGTGTCCGCCCTGGTGATACTCATGGCCGCCGGCGCGCTCGCGCTCGTCGCCATGCGGATGACCGGAACGGAGCGGCCCGGCTGGCTGGAGCCCCTGTCCGCGCTCGGCGTCTTCGCTCTCGGCCTGCTCGCCGCGGGCCTGCTCCGGGTGGTCTACACGGCCGCGCGCACGCAGGGCCGTGACCGGCACCTCGGCGCGCTGGCCGATCTGGTGTACTTCTGGCCACGCTCGGCCCACCCGGTGGTGCCGCCCTCGTACGCGCTCAAGGTCGTTCCCGACGTGGCCGATCGCGTGCGGCACCACCTGGCGGATGCCAGTACCCACGTGGTGGTCTCCGGTTACAGCCACGGCGGCCTGCTCGCGGTGCTGGCCGTCGCACGGCTGGTCGGGTCGGTGGATGAGGCCCAGCGGGAACGGATCGGGCTGGTCACAGCCGGGTCACCGCTGCAGTGGGGGTACCAGCGCGCCTTCCCCGCGCTGCTGCCGCATACCTCACTGGCCACCCTGTACGGCACGTTGCACGGACGCTGGCGAGGGCTGTGCCGCGGCACCGATCCCTTCGGTGGTGGGGTGACGACCTGGCGGCACCAGATCGTCGACGACCGGTTGCTCGGCGTCGGTTACCTGCCCGACGGCGGTATCGGCCCGCTACCCGCGGCCGAGCAGAGCCCGAACGGCGCTCTGGTTCTCGGCGGTGATCACTGGTTGCCGGACCCCGTCCCGCACGACGACAGCGGGCACCGCTGGGCCGCAGGCACGCTCCGCCACTCCGACTACCTCATCGACCAGGAATGGGACAGGGCGGTCGCGATAGCCGCGGGGTTGGAACGCCCCGGCGGGGGCCAGGGTTCCTGCACCGAGCAGGCCACGCTGTTCAGCGACCTACCCGCGTTCGGCAGGCAGCCCGGCAGCCGCAGGGCCCCTGACCGCCCCTGACCGCCCCTGACCGCCCCTTGACCGCTCCCTGCCGACCGGCCGCACCGGTCTCCGGTGCTCAAGCCAACCCCAGCTCGTCCAGCAACTTCCTGGTCTCCCCCTGGGAAGGCAGCTCGGACAGGTCGATGTCCGGCCCGTCCAGCTCCTCGACATCCTGCAGGTCGTGCCGGGTCGACGTCACGTTGGCGCGCATCGGGTACTCCGCGGCGGTGTCCGCGAAGTACTGCTGGGAGGTGCCGGACATCAGGAACCGGGCCGCCTCCACGGCCGCTTCCGGGGTGTCGCTGGACCGCACCACACCGACCCCGGCGACATCGACGAGGCCGAGCGCGTCACCGGCCCCGGTGTGGTGCAGCTCGGCGGCGACGCCTGCACCGCCTCGCTCGACCGTCGTTGTGCGATGGTCGTCGTGATTCACGAGGCCGAGCGCGATCTCGCCATTGCCGACAGCGTCCAGGACGCTCGCGTTGTCCGGGAAGGCTGCCGGGTCGTTCTGCGCGAAGTCGGTCAGCCAATCGCGCGCGCCGTTGTCGCCCTCGAGCAGGCGCAGGCCGGACACGAAGGTCTGCCAGGAGCTGTCCTCGGGCGCGTAGCCGACCTCGTCCGCCCACTTCTCGTCGACGAGCTCCTCCGTGGTCTCCGGCAGGTCCTTCTTGTCGATCCGGCCGGGGTGGTAGGCGATCGCCCGCGTCCGGGCCGAGGTCGCCACCCAGCTGCCGTCGGATGCCCGGAAGCGCTCCGGGGCCACGGCGAGCACCTCCTCGGGTAGCTCGCGCAGCACGCCGCCCGCAACAAGCGCGCCCAGGGTTCCCGCGCTCTCGGCGAGGAACAGGTCCGCCTCGGTGTCCGCGCCTTCCTCGGCCAGCTGCGCGGCCAGCTCCGCACCGTCCCCGTAACGGACGTGCACGGAATGCCCGGTGGTGTTCTCGAGGTGGGGGACGATGCCACCGACGAGCTCCTTGTCGCGGTCGGAGTAGAGGGTCAGCGTGCTGCCGTCGTCGGCCTCGGCCGTACTGCCCTCATCGGGCTCGCCGGACCCCGGCTGCGGGCCACACGCCGCCAGGGCCACGAGCACGGCACCTGCGGCCGTACCGGCACCGAGGCGCCGGTACGCGCTACTCGCCATCGCCCCTCCTCGGAAACCGCACGCGGTCACACCACTCCAGGTAGGCAACCCTAACCGAAGGGTGGGGCACCGGCCGGTAACCGCGACAGGTGTCGCGGCTGTCCGCACACACCGCCGCCGGGCACGTGGGACGGACCGCAGGCGGGGAGAGTCACGCCTTGCCAGGGGTGGCGCAGAACACGTGGCAGTCCGCGCCCGTGTCGGCGGGCCACAGCGCGACCTCCGGGTCGGAAGCAGGCAGCCACACGGAGCTCCCCCTGACGAGCTCGACCTCGCGCGCGCTGCCGTCCACACCCCGCAGCACGACGCTGCCCTGCGTGCAGACCACGATGCGCGGTCCCGCGTACGGCAGGCGGGCTTCCTCCGCGTCGCCCGCCTGCCAGTACAGCCGGGACAGCTCGAACTCCGCCGCATCGGTCGGGTACACGCGCATCCGTTCGCACCCCGCAGCGCACTCGCCCCGGAGCACGGGCATGTCCCCGTCTGCGAAGTCGACGACGCGCAGCAGCTCGGGTACGTCGACGTGCTTCGGGGTCAGCCCGCAGCGCAGCACGTTGTCCGAGTTGGCGAGGATCTCCACCGCTGTCCCGCGCAGGTACAGGTGCAGGTTGCCGGGCGGCAGGTAGATCGCCTCGCCCGCCCGAAGCACGATCCGGTTGAGCAGCAGCGCGGCGAGCACGCCCGCGTCGCGGGGGTGCTGCTCACCGAGCTCGACGATGGTGCGGCACGCCGTCGCGAACTCGCCGCCCGCGTCCGCATGCGTGGCGCACGCGCTCAGCACGTCCGGCAGCACCTCATCCAGGGTCTGCTGCGGAAGCGTGATCCAGGTGGTGAACAGCGCGCGCAGGCCGTCAGCGTCGGGTTGGCCTGCCAGTAGGTCGATGTAGCTGCTCAAGCTCGGCGGTTCGATCGCTCTCAGCAGCTCGACGGTGCGCCGGGCATCGCGGAACCCGGCGAGCACGTGAAACTCCGTCAGCGCGCACACCAGCTCGGGCTTGGCCGTGGGGTCCGGGTAGTTGCGCTCGCCGGCATCCCGCGGGATGCCGGCACCCTCCTCCCTGGCATAACCCTCACGGGCCTGCTCAGCGGTCGGGTGCGCCTGCATGGACAGCGGCTCGTCCGCTGCGAGGATCTTCAGCAGGAACGGCAGGCGGCCGCCCCACAACCGCGTGCACGCGGTACCGAGCTGGCTGTCCGGGTCGTTCGCGACCACGTCCAGGAGGCTGCGTTCGGCGCCGTCGGCCCCGACCAGCGTGGACGGGTCGCCGGGGTGCGCTCCCATCCACAGCTCCGCCTCCGGGTGGTCGGCAGGCGAGGGGTTACCCAACAACTCCGGGATGACGGTCCGCGACCCCCACGCGTACGGTCGCACGGCGTTGCGCAGCAGCTCCACTCCGAGTCACTCTCCTTACCCGTGGCAGGCGAACGGCCGCCGTGTCCCGATCGACGCGGTCAAGCAGGCGCGAACAGGCCCGTGCCCCCGACCGTTCCGGTGGCGAGACCGAGATACAGGGCGGCCAGCTCGAACCGCAGTGCCAGCGCGACCGCCCGGGTCGGCTCGTCGGCGCCGATCTCCTCGTTCGCGTCGAGCACATCCGCGGAGGTCAGCACGTGTTCGGCAGCACGCCGAGTCGCGTCCGCCTGCGCGCCGGTCCGCACCGCGAGCAGCATCACCCGCATCCCGGCCCCGTCGTCACCCTCGTAGGGATCGGCGAAGATGTCGTTGTCGTTCGACAACGCCACCGCGCTGCGGTGCAGTGCCGTTCGGGAGACCGCGCGCCGGTACTCGGCGACATCGCTCACCACGGCGGCATCGGTGGCCAGGGCAAACGCCGCGTAGCCGGCCACGGAGGTGGCGACCGGGTCGAGCCCCCACAGCAGCGGGGTCCGCTCGGCGAGCCGCAGGGCGAGCGACTTGGCCGGGTTGACGAAGGACTCGTGCCCGAGATGATCCCGCGCGGCCTCCGCGTCGAGCTCGTCGGCAAGCATCTCGAAGTCGACCTCCGCAAGGCCCAGCGCGGCGAGCACCTGCAGGCCGCAGGTGAGCGCGTGCGCGAAGTCGCGGCGTGCGGCCACCTCACGGCGCGGGGCGATGTGCACACCGCGGCCGGCCACCGACGCTGCCACCGGTCCCTCGTCCGGAGCGGAGAGCACGACGCGGGCGCCGTACCGGCAAGCGCGGTCCAGCGACTCCGCCAGCTCCTGGTCTCCGGGGTCGTCGGTGTGCGCGTACACCGCATCCAGCGGTCCCGCCCAGCTCGGCACCACGTCGGCGAACACGACCGGCAGCTGCGTTCCGGGTCCCAGCAGCGCGGCGAGCATCCGCGCCACCGCGTCGCCGACGGCGCTGCGGGTGATCAGTACCAGCGCGCGCGGCTCGTGCCGCTCCAGCTTCGCTGCCAGCTCGTCGGCCCGCTCGGACGCGGAACGCACCTGGGCACCGGCCATCGCCGCGGCCCGCAGGGCGCCGCCGCTGTCGACGTCGGCCAGCCGCGCGGGGTCGTCGAGCAAGGAGTCATCAAGCACCATCGGCACGCGTGACGTCCGATCCATCGGGCATGTCCTCCTGTGCGTCCTCATCGCCACCGGGACGGTGGGACTCGTCGAGCAAGAGCACGGGGATACCGTCCCGGATCGGGTACTGCCTGCCGCACTCGGTGCAGCTCAGCACGTCGGCACCCGGATCGGTCGGGGTTCCCTTCACCAGTGGAGCGTGATCCTGCGCCGGGCAGGCGAGGATCTCCAGCAACTGCTTGTCAACCGTGAAGGCCATGCTTCCCTCTCTACCACGTGATACGCCGAGCCGGCACGCGGCTCACGGTCCTGATCCGGACGGGCAGGCGGCACGCCGCCTGCCTCCTGCGGAGGCTGCCATCGCCCGGCCGGTCAGCCACGAATGATCGCGAGTACCTCGTCGGTCAGCTCCCGCATAGCCACTTCGTTCTCCGCCTCGACGTTCAGCCGCAACAAAGGTTCGGTGTTCGACGCCCGCAGATTGAACCACGCTCCCCCGGCGAGCTCGACCGTCAGCCCGTCCAGATCATCGATGCCGACCCCGTCACGCGCGGCGAACGCCTCCCGGACCGCACGCTGACGGGCATGCTGGTCATCCACAGTGGAGTTGATCTCACCCGACGCGACGTAGCGCTGGTAACGGCCGGTCAGCGTGGACAGCGGCCCGTCGTGCGCACCGAGAGCCGCCAGCACGTGCAGCGCTGCCAGCATGCCCGTGTCGGCACGCCAGAAGTCACGGAAGTAGTAATGCGCGGAGTGCTCGCCGCCGAATATCGCATCCGTCTCGGCCATCTTCTGCTTGATGAACGAGTGCCCCACCCGGGTGCGTACCGGTATCCCCCCGTGCTCGGCGACGATCTCGGGAACGGCCCGCGACGTGATCAGGTTATGGATGATCGCGGCACCCGGCTCCTTCGCGAGCGCGCGCACCGCCACCAGCGCGGTGATCGCGCTCGGCGGGACGGGCTCACCGCGCTCGTCGATCACGTAGCAACGATCGGCGTCACCGTCGAAGGCCAGGCCGGCGTCCGCTCCGGCCTCGCGTACCGCATGCTGCAGGTCGACGAGGTTGGCCGGGTCCAGCGGGTTCGCCTCGTGGTTCGGGAAGCTCCCGTCCAGCTCGAAGTACATCGGCACGATCTCGATGGGCAGCCCGTCGAACACCGTCGGCACCGTGTGTCCGGCCATGCCGTTACCCGCATCCACGACGATCCTCAGCGGCCGCGAGCCGGAGAGGTCGACGAGGTGACGCAGGTGTGCCGCATAGTCGCCGAGCACGTCCCGCTCGCCGACCGTTCCGCCTGCCCCGACGAACTCCGGAACTCCCTGCTCGACCACCTCGCGGATCTCCGCGAGGCCGGACTCCTGACCGACAGGGGCAGCCCCGGCCCGGCACAGCTTGATGCCGTTGTACTCGGCCGGGTTGTGGCTGGCCGTGAACATCGCCCCCGGCAGGTTCAAGCTGCCCGAGGCGAAGTAGAGCTGGTCGGTACTGGCCAGCCCGATCGAGACGACGTCCACTCCCTGGGACGTCACCCCGCGCGCGAAGGCCCCGGCCAGCCCAGGGGACGAGTCCCGCATATCGTGGCCGACCGCGACCGCCGAGGCGCCCTCGGCCAGCACCAACCTGGCGAACGCCCCGCCGAACTGCGCGACAAGGTCCGCGTCGAGCTGCTCCCCGACCACCCCGCGGATATCGTAGGCCTTGACGATCTCCGAAAGGTCACTCACGCCCACTCCATGTTGTCTCACCAACGGTAGGAACATTCTCCCAGTCGCCCCGCCCCCGGCCGGTGTCGGAGGCGGTCGCCGGCCATCACCGGACAGGTCGGCAGCATCCAGCCACACGCACCGCGTACACCCGTGTAGCTGGAGTGTCCGCGAGCCTACTCGGACGTCCTGGCCCGCTGTCCAGAGGCCGACGGTCGGCGAACCCTCAGTCCGCGGGGTCGGGAAGCACGCGCAGGTGACCGCGCCGCCCGGCCTCGGCACCGCCGGGATCGTCCTGTTCGCGCCCGGAGTACTGCGGTCGACCGGCCTCCCGGACGGCCTCGGCAAGGGCGGTGAGCTCGTCACCGGACGGCTCGGCCTCGGCGAACTCACCCTCGTGCCGGACGACCTCCCAGCCTTTCGGGGCCGTCAGCCGCACCGCATGGTGCTCGCACAGGTCATAGGAGTGCGGCTCGGACGCGATGGCCAGCGGCCCGACCACTGCCGTCGAGTCCCGATAGGCATAGGTCAGCGTCGCGACCGCCGGCTGGAGGCAGCCTGTCCGGGAACACACGCGTACGCTAGGCACAGCCCGGACTGTAACGTCCGGACCCGTCCGTGTCGCGCTGGCACGCCGGGCAGCGGCAAAGTCCGTGTACCCGCCCGCACGGGGCACCGCGGGGACGACAGGCCTGCGGCCACGCGCGTACCCTGCAGAACGTGGGATCCATTCGCAGCGCGCGGCCGCAACGCAGGCGACGGCGCGATCGACGTGGCCGAGGCCTGCGCGGCCCGTTGATACCGGCATCGCTGCCCGCCGCGGCGAGCCGGTCCGAGCGATTCGACGCGGCCGTGGTCGCGGCACTCGAGCCCGTCGAGTCCCGGTGGCATGCCGAGCTGACCAACCTCGATGTCGCCGTCGACGACGTGCCCGACGTGCGAAAGGCCCCGCAGGAGGCCGGCGGCGAGAGCATCCTGCACGACGGGGCAGTTCCACTGTCACGCCTCGTACCTGCCGGCGTGGACAACGCGGGGTTACCCACGCACGCCCGCATCCTGCTCTACCGCCACCCGCTCGAGGCACGTGCACCCGAGCAGGACATCCTCGTCGAGCTGATCCACCAGGTACTCGTCGAACAGGTCGCCGCCTACCTCGGGCTGGACCCCGAGATCATCGAGGGCGACTAGCAGCGCGTGTCTCCCGGTCGCCTCCGTCGCGAGCGGATCGTAGCCCCCTCCGTCCCGAGGGGATCGCCGTCAGCACGGCGAACAGGACAGCGCCCAGCTGCGCCAGCAGCAGCGTGTTCCGCACCGTTCCGGCATGTTCCACGACGACCTCCGACTCCCGGGTGGGCACCTCCACAGCCACCTGGTGACCCCACGCCCGCACGATCGGCACGACCTCGCCGTTGACCTCGGCGCGCCACCCGGCCTCGTGAGTCGCCGCGAGCACGAGCAACCGGCCCGCGGCCCCGTCCGAGACGCGTGCCCGCACATCGGGGAGATCCGCATCGACCGGCGCTACAGCGTTCGTCTCGACATCACCGGGAGGTGCCTCACCTCCGATGGCGAGCCTGCTCAGCTCGGGTGCGATCAATGTGACGGGCCCGCCGGCTGGGTTGAGGCGCACGACACGCCGCCCGTCAGCCGTCCCGGCGGCAGGGCTGACCAGCTCACCACCCGCCTCGAGCAGGCCCGCGCTGTCCACCCCGTGCGGGAGCACGACCATGCGAACCCCGGCCGCGCTCGCCGCGGCCACCGCATCGCGCACCTCGCTGTCGGACCCCCTCGGCACGCCCGGCGCTCCGACCATGGCTTGCTGCCACCCGTGCAGCCGATCGGCAGCCCCCTCCGGCAGCGGCAGGTCGTCGTCGCCGAAGGCGGGCATGCCGCCGGCGGCCTGCCGGGGCGGATCGTCATCGCCGCGCAGCACAAGCACCGACTCCCCCGACCGAGCCAGGTCCTCGGCGACGGCGGAGGCCAACCGGGTGGTGTCCGCATCACGGAGCGGACCGTCCCCGCCGACCTGCACGGCAGCCACCACGAACGCCGCGGTCATCGCGACAGCCGCACCCACGGTCATCAGTCTCGGCACCCCCGCCACCGCGGACCGGCGCTCCTCCCGCCGGTACGCCACGGCGAGCAGGACCGCGAGCAGGCCGAGCCCCACGACCAGCAGTGGCGCCCCTGGCCAGGGGTGGCGCTCCTGCCCTCCGGCAACCGGCGACGCGGCGAGCAGCTGCGAGGCCACGACCCCGGCCGCGCCGATGGCGGCGATGCCGAGCCCAGCAAGCGCACGCACCGTGGGGCGCAGGATCAGCGCGACCAGTACCGCCACCACCAGCACCGCGCCGATCGGCAGTGCGCCGGGGCCACCGGGGTGCAGGGAGAACAGCATCGCGGCCTGTACCGGCAGCTCCGTGAACCGGGCCCCGATGCCGTGCAGCACGAGCTCCGGGTGTGTGACCAGCGTGACCGGCCACGGCAGCAGCAGGGCGATCGGCAGCAGCGCGACGATCGCCATCGACGCGACGCGCCGTGCCATCCGGACCGTCGAGGGCACGAGCACGAACGCCAGTAGCAGCCCGGCCAGCACGAGCACGTGTGTGGCAGGTGAGAAGGCACCGAGAACGGCCAGACCGACCGCGGCCATCACCGAGCTCGGTAGCCACCGCGTACCTGCGGGATCCCCGGCGAGACCGGGCCGCAACACCCTGGCGATTCCCGCGGTCACCGGCGGCAGCAGGATGTGTGCCAGCACCACCCCGACACGGCCCTGCTCGACGGCCGCTGTCGCGGGCGGCAGCACCGCATAACCCGCCGCCACGAGCGCACGCACCCAGCCTGCTACCGCGAGCCTCCGGGTCGCGGCGTAGGCGCTCAACCCCGCGAGCGGCGCGGCCAGGATCAGCATCAGCGCCACCGCGGCAGGCGGACCGCCGATCGGGTACAGGGCCGCGCCGAGAACACCCAGTACAGCCAGCGCGGGCGGCGCGTGCGCCGAGGTCCCGCCACCGACCGGGTGCCAGGAAGCCAGGTAGCTCGACCAGACCTGGGTGAGGTCGCCTACCGGCAACAACCGGCCGCCTGCCAGGTCGAGGCCGAGCCGGTGCCAGTGCACGAACAGTGCCAGCGCGGTCAGCCCGACGGCGAGCAGCAGCGGAGGCGCGAGCAGGGTAGCGGCGAGGATGCGCCTGCGGTCCACCTCGACGAACACGAGCCGGTGCTCACCACCGTCCGTGCCGGGGCTCGGGCGTTGCACCGGGGCCCCGCCGGCGGACTCGTCTGTGGGCGAGTGGGAAGGCTCGTGGGCAGGCTCGTGGGCAGGCGCCGCCTCGTCGGTTCGCTCCGCCGGTGCCGCGCCGGAGACCGGAACCGCAACCATGTCCCTCGAGACCGCCGTTCCCGACGGGCTCACCGCCATCGGTGCGGCGACCGCGCCCGAGCGGTCCGGTGGTACCCACTGCGCGCGCGAAGGCTGACCTGCCAGGATCCCGAGCGCGGCATCACGTGCCACGCTGCGCCGCACCAGGTACAGCGCGCCCGCGCGCAGCCCGTTCGACAACCTCCTGAACCTGCCGACGAACAACCCTCGCACGCCGCCGGAGCGGCGCGTCCCCTCCGGCGGCACCCGCGCGCGCCGCCCGCGGCGCAACGCAGCGGGCCGGAACACGACCGCGAGGGCCGACAGCTCGGCACGTGCCCGCCGCGGCGCGGCGAGAAGCAGGAAACCGAGCGCCCGCAACACGCACAGCGCCGCCAGCCGTGGCAGGCCCAGCACGAACGCCGGGCGCGAGCAGTTCACCAGGTAGGTGCGTACGCCGTGCGCGCGCTGCGCGGCAGCCGGTCCGGGGTAACCGGCGGCATCCAGCGCCGCGTGCCCGCGTCGCCCGGTCGCGACCGCGCGGGCATGGCGGATCCGTGCCATCGGTACGCACAGCACCGTGCTGCCTGCGACGTTGGCGCGCCACCCGAAGTCGACGTCGTCCCACAGCAGGGCGAGCTCGGTGTCGAAGCCACCGAGCCGGTCCCAGAGCGAGCGGCGGAGCAGTACCCCCGCGCTCGGCATCGCCAGCACCTCGGTGCTCTGCTCCGCGGTGATCTCCTTGGTGGTCCCGCGCGCCGCGCCGGTCGAGGTGCCGATGCCGGCGTCCGCGCGGCGATGCCCCGAGGTGTCCGTGGTCAGCCCCGCCTCGACGATCAGCCGGGGATCGTCCCAGTCCAGGGAGATCGGCCCCACCATTCCCGCCGACGGGGACGCTTCGGTGGCGTTGAGCAGCGTCGCCAGGCAGTGAGGTTCGACAGCGCTGTCGTCGTGCAGTACCCAGATCCAGTCGTCCGGCTCGTGCCATGTGGCATCCGCGTGCGCCACGCCCGCGGACACGGCCTCGGCGAAGCCGGTATGCCTGGCAAGGGTGACCACCTCGTCGACGACGGGGGACTCGCCTGCGGCCGCGTCCTCGAGCAACTCGGGGGTGCTGTCATCCGATCCGGTGTCTACCGCGACCACATGCCACGGCCGCACCGTGCTTGCCCGCAGCCCGGACAGCGCTCCCGGCAACCACTCCTCACCGTCATGACACACCAGGACCGCGAGAACCGGCGCGGTGTGCATTCAGCTGTGCCTTTCGACCCGTCGACGGCAACGAACGGGTCGAGTCTAGACCGCTCGCTTCCGGAGTTTGCGACGCTCCCGCTCGGACAGTCCGCCCCAGATACCGAAGCGTTCGTCGTGAGCGAGCGCGTATTCCAGACACTCCGTGCGTACTTCACAGCCCTGGCAGATGCGCTTGGCCTCCCGGGTCGAACCCCCCTTCTCCGGGAAGAACGCCTCCGGGTCGGTCTGCGCGCACAGCGCACGCTCCTGCCAGTCCTGCTCTTCCTCGAGGCCGAACAGGTCCGCAAGGACGTCCAACTCCTGCCCGGAGTTCTCTGTCCACTGCATACCTGCCCCCGACTGGTGACCTACGTCCGCGTTTCGCACGTCCGCCTCCTTACTTCCACGCGTCGAAGTTGGCGGACATCACTCGCTACCCGCACGGCCGGACGGATCCGGCTCGCGCCGGTCCGGCGCCGGCCCCTCAACCGACACCGGCTCGGCTCCCCGGCGACCCGACGGATCAGTACCGCGGACCGATACCCGAGGCCCGGACATTCACAACCCTGCTGGGCTGCAGCGAATGACATCAATGTGATTACACCCCTGTGATGCTATTCGGTCAAGCCGGATCCCTGGTTTGGGGGATGAAAGTGTGACGCAAGCGCAAGCCGACACGCCGACGCGAACCCGACACGCAGTTCATACCGAGCACACGGCGCCACGATCCGCGGGGTGGTCGTCGGCACCGGCAGCCTCCCAGAGAGACTTGGCCCGTGCACCGATCCGCCATCCGCCCCAGCCCCGTGTTCCTCGGCCTGCTCGCCGCCACCCTTGCCGGAGCGGTCCTGCTGGCCGTGGACGCCCCGTTCGACACCCACCAGCTCGGTGAGCGCACGGCCATCGACTTCGGCTCGCGCAGCGTCCTCGGCACCATCGGTGTCATACTGCTCATACTGGGTGGCTGGGCGGTGTCGCTGACCCTGCACGAGTTCGGCCACGCCGTCGTGGCCTACCGGGGCGGCGACCGCGCGGTGGCCGCGAAGGGCTACCTCACCCTGGACATCCGCCACTACACCGACCCGGTGTTCTCGATGGTGATCCCGCTGCTCCTGCTGGCCATCGGCGGCATCCCCCTGCCGGGAGGGGCGGTGTGGATCAACCGTGGCGCCCTCCGCACCCGCGGGGTCGCCTCGGCGGTGTCCCTGGCAGGTCCGCTGTCCAACCTGGCCATCGGCATCGTGCTGATCACGCTGGTCGCGGCCGTTCCCCTGCCTGCCGGTCTACTGATCGGCCTGTCCTACCTGGCGATGGTGCAGGTGCTCGCGTTCGTGCTGAACATCTTGCCGGTTCCGGGTCTGGACGGGTACGGCGCGCTCGAGCCCTACCTGTCCCCGCGCGCACGGGAGCTCGGCATGAAGGCGCGCCCCTGGGCCCCGCTCGCGCTGTTCGCCGTGATCATCGGGTTCCCGTACGCAGGGGAGGCGTTCTGGACGCTGTCCACCACCGTGTACGGCCTGCTCGGCGGGGATGTCGAGATGGCAGGAGCCGGGTACTCGGCGTTCATGTTCTGGCGCTCCTAGGGCGAGCCACTCGGGTCGTGGCCGCTACCCGCCTGCTGCTGCCGGTACCGGCGAGCCAGCTTGACCGCCCGCTTGAGCGCGGAGCGCTCACCGAGATAACCCGCGAACGCGCCGAGTACCGGGATCATGCCGAGCATCCGGTGCCAGAACCGGCCGCGCGGCCGGTTGTCCAGCTCGTCACCGAAGGCCTGCAGGGATCGACCCAGCCGCCAGAGCGTCACCGCGACCGCCTTGAGCGTGACCCGGCCGCGGTCACGCTGCACACCGCGCAGCTCCTCGGTGAGGTCGGCCGTGTTGGCGTCCTCGCCGGCCTGGTCGTGCGCCGGGTGGGTACCGGACGCGAGGTCGTGCCCGATGGTCCTGCCGAATAGGACCCACGCCAGCAGCCGGACACGGTCGGCGTGTCTGGTCATGCCGTACTCGCCCGCGATGGCGCACAGCAGCACACCCTGGGACGCGGCGCCGATGGCGCTCTGCACGGGGAAGCGTTGCGCCAGCGCGCCACCCAGCCCGGGTATCGCCGTCAGCAACGCCGTGAACCTGCCGACGCGGCCCACCCACCACCGCTCCCGCTGTGCGGGGGTCATCCGCTCCCAGGCAGGCGTGCCCGGCACCCGCAGTGACGCAAGACCGTTGAGCAGCCTCCTGCGCACGGTGGGCCGCAGGTGGGCGAGGTCCTCCGGCTCCGCACCGCGCGCGGCGGCCTCCGCGGCACGCGCGCGCAGACCGAGCGGGTCGGACTCGCGCAGCACGTCCAGCACGGGCCCGGTCGCGCGTACGAACGGCCGCAGCACAGCGACGAGCTGCCGATCCGAGATGCCTCCCACGGTCACTTCCCCAGCACCGACGTCGAGGTCATCGCGCCTGCCGCCGCAGGAACCGTGGCCCGCGCCGTCACGGCCATCGCGCGGCCGAAGGAGTACGCACCGGTCAAACCGCCGCCCGCGAGGAGCACGATGGTGCGCCAGTCGGCGACGAACACCTGGTCACCTCCGGGGCCCGCGACCGCGAGCACCAGCAGCGTGCACGACCAGGCCAGCAGTGGAAGCCCAGCAGACCACGGCGTGCGCCCCAGCCGCCGCGCGCACTGCCCCGCGTGCTGCACCAGCAGCGGGGTCGTCACCACGGCCAGCACCACGACGAGCGGGAACGGCACGTCCCCGAACGCGGGCAGCAGGCGACCGTCCAGCCGCAACGGCAGGAAGAACAGCTCGAGCACGGCCAGCAGCGCGGCGTCGAGCACGAGGACGCCGAGTACCACCCGCTCGATGACGGCCTCGCCCCTCATCGGAGACCACCGAACAGGTCTGTGGCCACCGGACCGGTACCACCGTAGGCGAGCTCGAAGTACTCGGTGTGCAGGTTCGGTAGCGCGATCCCGTTGGACAGCGCGCAGCACGCCCCTTCCGGCCTGCCGCTCCCGTCCCGCCACACGCTCACCTGGGTACGGTGCGCGTCCAGCGCCGCGAGCCTGGCGTCGAGCTGCCCGGCGACATCGATCGCCGCGTGGGCACGCTCGTCGGCGACGACGGGCAGCTCAGCGGGCTCGGGAACGGTGAACGGCACGCCGGGCAACTCCCGCAACGCCTGCACTCCGCGCCGCACTGGGGTCTGAGGTGCCACCGTGTGGAACACCCGCTGCACCGCTCCGGAAGCCTCGGCCGCCGCATGTGTGACCTCGTGTGCCCGGATGTGATCGGGATGGCCGTACCCGCCGTTGGCGTCGTAGCTGACCACCACCTGCGGCCGCACCTCGTGCAGGATGGCGCGCAGCTGGGCGACCTGCTCGTCGAACGCGCCCGTGGCGAACGCCCGCGGGTGATGCCGCGAGCCGGCGCCCGCCATGCCCGAGTCGCGCCAGCGCCCGATACCGCCGAGATAGAACTGCCTGGTCACGCCCAGTTCCCGGCAGGCGGCGCGCAGCTCGCCCGCGCGGTAGCCACCGAGCTGGTCCCCGGCGTGTGAGCCCAGCTCGGCGAGCTCGGCAGGGATGATCTCCCCCTCCTCGCCGAGCGTGCAGGTCACGAGCGTGACGTCCGCGCCTTCGGCGGCGTACCGGGCGATGGTCCCGCCGGTGGTGAGGGTCTCGTCGTCCGGATGCGCGTGAACGAGCAATAACCTGGTCTCCACGCTGCCACCCTAATCGCTGCCCCGACCACACCGTTGCCGTGGCACGCTGAATGACGCTTTCAGTCCACGAGAAGGACTGAAAGCGTCATTCAGCATCTCGTCCACAGGGACGGAGTTGTGCACACCGTAGCGATGAGGGTCTGGGAGCCGGCTCGCCGTGGCCACATCCTCGTACCGTGACCCGAGCACAGCGGCGTGACCAGACCCAGACCTTGCTGTCGCACAGCACCAACGGCGTGATCCGTGTTCTCCGGCTGGCCGAGCTAGGCGTACCGGCGAACACCGCCTACCGCAGGTGCGGGCTGGACGGACCGTGGCGCAGGCTCCTACCCGGTGTCGTGTGCCTGCACAACGGCCCACCGACCCGCGAGCAGCAGGTCTCGGCGGCCCTGCTGTACGCAGGGCCCGACGCGGTCGCCACCGGCCTCGAGGCGTGCAGGCAGCACGGGCTGCGCAAGACCGGCGAGACCGACGGGACGGGCGGGACCGGCACCGACGGCGTAGTGCACCTGCTCGTACCGGCGGACCGGAAGGTGCACAGCAACGGGTTCGCCGTCGTCGAGCGCACGACCCGCATGCCACCCGCTGTCGTGCGGGGCGGCACCCCGCTGGCACCGACCACCCGCGCCGTACTCGACGCCTGCCGGCGCATAACGACCCTCGCACCGTGCCGCGCGCTGCTGGCCGAGGCGGTTCAGCGACGCTTCACCACGCCCGACAAGCTCAGGGCCGAACTGGCACGCGGCAGCCAACGCGGCTCGGCGATCCCGCGCAAGGCACTGGCGGAGATCTCCGAAGGAGCCCACTCGGTCGCCGAGATCGACGCGTACGGCGTATGGCAGCGGTCGCAGCTGCCTGTCCCGGCCTGGAACGGCAGGCTGGTCGGCCCGGACGGCGAGTACATCGCCACCCCGGACGCGTGGTTCGACGACGTCGCACTGGCCTGGGAGATCGACTCGCGCCAGTACCACAGCGACCCGGACGGCTACGCGGCCACGATGGCGCGCAACACGCGCTACGCGACACACGGGGTCGTGCTGCTGCAGTCCTTGCCGGCACGCGTCCGCGACGAACCCGAGGCGGTCGCCCGTGAGCTCCGCGCCGCGTACGCTGCGGCGGCCGCGCGCCCACGCCCTGACGTGACGCACCACCCCGTGGGTTGAATGACGCGTTCCGTCCTTCTCGTGGACGGAACGCGTCATTCAACCACCAAAATGGACTGAAAGCGTCATTCAGCGTTCGGGGAAGTGGCAGGCGACGGGGTGCCCGCCTCCTCGGTCGACGAGGGCGGGTTCCTCGGTGGCGCAGATCTCGGCCGCCTTCCAGCAACGCGTCCGGAACCGGCAACCGCTCGGCGGGTCGATCGGGTTCGGCACGTCCCCGCTGAGGATGATGCGTTCCCGCTCGCGCTCGCTGCCCGGGTCCGCCTCCGGAGCCGCCGACAGCAGCGCACGCGTGTACGGGTGCGCCGGTTCCTGGTAGATCTCCTCGCGCGTGCCCGTCTCCACGATCTTGCCGAGGTACATCACCGCTATCCGGTCGGAGATGTGCCGCACCACGGACAGGTCGTGCGCGATGAACAGGTACGCCAGCCCGAACTCGTCCTGCAGGTCCTCCAGGAGGTTGACCACCCCGGCCTGCACCGACACGTCCAGCGCGGACACCGGCTCGTCGAGCACGAGCAGCTTCGGCTGCAGCGCCAGCGAGCGCGCGATACCGATGCGCTGGCGCTGCCCCCCGGAGAACTCGTGCGGGTACCGGTTGCCGTGCTCCGGGCTGAGGCCCACCAGCTCCAGCAGCTCGGCGACACGCTCCGCACCGCCGTCCCGCCAGGTCCCGTGTACCTTCAACGGCTCGGCGACGATGTCGCTCACCGGCATCCTCGGGTTCAGCGACGCGAACGGGTCCTGGAACACGATCTGCATGTCACGCCGGATCGGCTGCAGCTCCCGGAAGCTCAGGCCGATCAGCTCGCGGCCCCCGAACCGCACCGACCCGGAGCTCGGCCTGTTCAGCTGCAGCAACGACCGCCCGGTCGTGGACTTGCCGCAACCGGACTCGCCGACGATGCCGAGCGTCTCGCTCTCGCTGACGTGGAACGACACCCCGCTGACGGCCTGCACATCGCCGATCTTCCTGCGTAGCAGCCCGCCACCCCGCACGGGGAAGTTGACCACGAGGTCGTTCACCTCGAGCAGGGGCTCGCCCTGCCCGCCGGATACCGCTTGCTGCGCGCTGTCTGCCATCACGCTCATCGCGACCTCTCGCTCTCGGCCCGGAAGTACGCCGTCGGATCGTCGACCTGAGCCAGCCGGGACCAGTGGTGGCACGCGGCATAGTGCTCGTCGGCGTCGGTAGGCGCCAGCTCCGGTTCGGTGGTCACGCACGCGCTGTCGTCCGCGAGCGGGCAACGCGGGGAGAACGGGCACCCCGGCGGCACGTTGATCAGCGACGGCGGGGTACCGACGATGGGGCGCAACCGCTCGTGCTCGGTCGCGTCGAGGTGTGGAAGCGAGCCGAGCAACCCGGCCATGTAGGGCATGCGCGGCTGGTTGAACACCACGTCCACGTTGCCGATCTCCACCGGCCTGCCCGCGTACATCACCAGGACTCGATGGGCCATACCCGCGATCACACCCAGGTCGTGGGTGATCATCAGGATCGCCGCGTTGACCTCGTCCTTGACCTCGAGCAGCTTCTCCAGGATCTGCGCCTGCACCGTGACGTCCAGCGCCGTTGTCGGTTCGTCCGCGATGATGAGGTCGGGATCGTTGATGATCGCCATCGCGATCATCACGCGCTGCCGCATCCCGCCGGAGAACTCGTGCGGGTAGCTCTTCAGCCGGGCCTCCGGTCGCGGGATCCCGACCAGGTCGAGCATCTCCTTCGCGCGCGTCAGCGCCTGCTTGCGCGAGACCAGGTGATGCGACAGCACAGCCTCGGCCAGCTGGTCACCGATGGTCTGCACCGGGTTCAGCGAGGTCATCGGGTCCTGGAAGATCATAGCGATCTTCTCGCCGCGCAGCGAACGGTGCTCCTTCTCCCGCATCCGCAGCAGGTCCTTGCCGCGGTACCGGATGCTGCCGCGTACGCGCGCGTTGCCGGGCAGCAACCCCATGATCGCCATCGAGGAGACCGACTTGCCCGAGCCGGACTCCCCCACGATGCCCAGCACCTCGCGCTCCCGCACGGAGTAGTCCACGCCGCGCACGGCATGCACCATGCCGTCGTCGGTGGGGAACTCCACGGTCAGGTCCTCCACCCGCAGGATCTCCTCGTCGGACGGGGGCAGCGAGTCCGCGAGGGTCTTTCCCGCGTGTACCCGCGAGCCGTTGGCGGGCTCCAGATTCGTCGACATCAGTCACGCACCCGGTTCTGTCGTGGGTCGAAGGCGTCGCGCAATCCGTCACCGATGAAGTTCACGGACAGCACGATGCCGATGATGAAAAGTCCCGGCCAGTAGAACAACCACGGCCGCACGGTCAGCGCGTTCTGGTAGTCGCTGATGATCCTGCCGAGCGAGGTGTCCGGGGGTTGCACCCCCAGCCCCAGGAAGGACAGCGCCGACTCGAGGATGATCGCACTCGCGATGGCCAGCGTCACCGAGACGATGATGATGCCGACCGTGTTCGGCAGGATGTGCTTGACGATGATCCGTCGCGCGGACGTACCGAACGACCTGGCCGCGATGACGAACTCCTTCTCCCGGATGGACAGCACCTCGCCGCGGATCAGCCGCGCCGTCGGTGTCCAGGTCACCAGCCCCAGCACGAGCCCGAGCACGACGATGCCCCTGTCCCCTGCCATCACGGCCACCATGCCCGCGAACAGCAGGGTGGGGATGGTGATGACCAGGTCGGTCAGCCGCATCAGCGCGGCCTCGGACTTGCCCCGGAAGTACCCGGCGACCGCGCCGACGAGCGTCCCGACGAAGGTGGCAACGATACCGACGATGAACGCGATCACCAGCGACACCTGGGTCCCCCGCATGGTCAGCGCGAAGTAGTCCCTGCCGACGTTGTCCTGCCCGAAGGGATGCTCGCCGATCTGCAGGCCGGAACCACCCAGGAAGCCGGGCAACAGGCTCAGTGTCGGCTTGCCGCCGTCGACGAGCGTTCCGGTCGAGGAGAAGTCCTTGGGCCACCAGCCGGGGATCGGTCCGGCACCGATCGAGGTCACCGCAAGCAGCACGATCGCCCCGAGACCGATCATGCCCGCGACAGCCCCCTTGTGGCGGATGAAGCGCCGGAGCACCAGCTGGCCCTGGGTACGCGTCCGCACCCCCATGCCCTGAACCGCGTCGGTGCCGCTGGGTGCTTGCGCCGGCTTCGTCCTAGTTCTGCGCATCATTCACCTACTCCTGTCAGGACAGCCGGATCCGCGGGTCGAGGAAGCCGTAGGCGATGTCGGCGAGCATGTTGAACGCCACGATCGCGCCCCCGGCGACGAGGAAGAACGCCATGATCGGCATGGGGTCGCCCTGGTTGATCCCGTCGAGCAGCATCCTGCCCATGGCGCGCCACCCGAACACGGTCTCGGTCACCACGGCCCCGCCCATGACGGTGCCGATGTCGTAGGCGGTCAGCGTCGTGATGGGGATCAGGCCGTTGCGCAGCGAGTGCCGTGTGACCACCGCCCGTTCGGGCAGGCCCTTCGCGCGCGCGGTGCGCACGTAGTCCTGGTTCATCACCTCCAGCATGCTCGCCCTGGTGTAGCGGGTGTAGGTCGCCAGCGAGATCAGCATCAGCGCCAGCGTGGGCAGGGCGAGGTGCCCGACGGAGTCCAGACCGGACTGCCAGAAGGTGCCCTGGAAGTTGGGCGTGCCCGAGCCGATCGTGGAGACCGGGCGGCCGCCCTTCATATCGCTGTAGCTCGCGAAGGACTGCAGCAGCCGGTCGGTGAAGATCACCGCGCCGGTGAACAGGCCGGTGAACACCGCGGACTGGACGGCCGAGCGCCGGTACAGCTCGCCACCGAGCAGCCACCCGATGGCGAAACACACGCCTGCGGTGATTACGGCGAGCAGCGCGATCGTGGCCAGGTTCGGGTCCCGCAGCACCGGGTCGAGCAGCAGCGCACTGGCGATGCCGGCGATGGCGGCTGCCATCGCCGCACGCATCGGCGGGCTGTGCCAGTCCAGCCCGCTGAACAGCGTGGTGAAGCCGATCGCTCCCGCGACGGCGGTCAGGGAGATCACGAATATGCCCAGCCCCGGATCAGCGAACCAGCCGGTCTCCGACAGGGCCCACAGCAGGGCGCACATGGCCACGAACGCGACCACGAAGGTGGTCACCCTGCTGCGGCGGTCGCCGACGACCAGCGCGGCGCAGAACAGCGCGACGAACAGCGCGATCAACCCGATCACCCAGAGGGCGAGCTTCGGGTCGGCCAGCCAGTTGTTGAGGTCGATGGCCACGAACTGCTTGAGCAGGGTGGCCACCCAGAACAGTGGCAGGGAGTAGAACAGGAACGCGGCGAAGGTCACCGACAGGTCCAGGCCGCTGTACTGCCGCAGCGCGGAGATCACCCCGATGGTGATCCCGACGACGATGGACAGCACCGTCGCGGCGAGAACCAGTTGCAGCGTGGCGCCGACGGCGTTCTCCAGCATGGCATTGACGCTCTGGCCGGTCACGTTCACACCGAGATCGCCGGTGAGCGCGGAACCGAGCCAGCGGAAGTAGCGGACGAATACGGGTTCGTCGAGGTTCATCCGCTCGGTGATCTCGGCGATCGCGGCCTCTTGGGCCTGACCGCTCGGCAGCTGCCTGGCCTCGGCCAGGGGGTCCCCGACGTTCGCCGCCATGACGAACACCACGGCGGTGGCGGCGAGGAAGACCAGGGCCGAGACGAACAGGCGCCGCGCGATGAAGGCGAGCATGGCGCAGTCTCCTGGGTACGCGGAACGATCAGGGTGGGGCCACACCGCGGCGGGGCCGGGAAAGGGGACTCCCGGCCCCGCCGCGGTGCGATACCGATGCGGGCCGCGTGTGAGCCGGTGTCAGCTCACCGCACGGCGCACCGGGTCAGCTCACTCCCTGCTCCATTCCGGCATGTTCCACACCAGACCGGTCTGCGTCGGGTTCATCACGATGTTCTGCACGTCCTGCTGCCAGGCAGCGATGTTCGGGTGCTGGTACAGCGGGATGGTCGCCAGGTCGGCCCAGAGCTTCTCCTCGATGTCGGCCGCGATCGACAGCGCCTCGTCCTGGTCGCTCTGCCGCAGGATGTCATCGAGCATCTGGTCCATCTCCTCGTCGGAGTAGCACCCCATGTTGTTGCCCTTGCCCTCGGCGGAGCACTCCTCCGGGGACCGGTAGGTGGAGTTCCAGCCGGACAGCACCGAGGAGCCGATCCAGGCGAACATCGCGACATCGAAGGTGCCCTGCGACAGACCACCGCTGGTGTCGAAGAAGTCGGCACTGGCGTCGAACTCCACCTCGAAGCCCGCTTCCTCGCAGGCCTCGGTGATCAGCGTGCCCGCGTTGTTCCTGCGCTCGTTGTCCAGCGTCTCCAGCCGGATCTCGGTGCCGACCGCGTCCTCGTCCTCGAGGATCTGCCGGGACCGCTCGAGGTCCTGCTCGCCGTACTCGTCGAGCCACTCGGAGGAACGGTCGATGGCCTCGTCGAAGCCCGGGTCCCACGGCGCGATGTTGCGGATGTCCTTCGTCTCGGCCTCCGGCATCACCGGCTGGATCAGGTTCTCCACAATGGTCTGCCGCGGCACGCACAGCGCGAAGGCCTCGCGCAGCTCGCGGCTCTCCGCGAAGGGCCCGTCGTTGAAGTTGAAGTCCAGGTGCTCGTAGCTGTACTGGTTCTCGACAGCCGACTCGATACCCGCGGCCTCCGCGGCCTCGATC
Source organism: Haloechinothrix alba (assembly GCF_900188115.1). Classification (GTDB taxonomy): domain Bacteria; phylum Actinomycetota; class Actinomycetes; order Mycobacteriales; family Pseudonocardiaceae; genus Haloechinothrix; species Haloechinothrix alba. The sequence continues at coordinate 78,548 of NZ_FZNW01000002.1, forward strand.
TGGTTGGCGATGTCCACCGTCGGCTGCGGGTTGATGATGTCGACTTCCTGGTTCTCCAGGGCCTGGACCTGCTCTTCCTCGGGGATCTCCCGGATCACGATGGTCTCGGTCTCCGGTGCCTCACCCCAGTACTCCTCGTTGTAGGTGAGCGTGACGTGCTGACCTTCCTGGTAGGAGTCCAGCTTGTACGGACCGGATGAGGGGATCAGCTCCTCGTCGGGCAGCGCGCCGTCGAGGAGCCAGCCCTCGTTGAAGAAGTCGACGGTGTCCTCGAGGGCCTCCCAGTCCTCGGCCTTGACGGCCTCGATGAACTCCTCGGAGGACAGACCGCCCTGCTCGGCGACGACATGCGCGGGCATCATGGCAGCGTTGCCGTTGCTCGGCCCGTTGCTGGTCCAGTCGGCGAAGGGCTGCTCGTACTCGAGCGTGAACTCCTTGTCCCCCGCCTCGCAGTCCGGCACCTGGGTGTCCTCGACCCCGTCGGTGCCGATCGCCGAGTAGTCCGACTCACCGCTTTGCTGGGCCCACCACAGCAGCGCGTCGTCACAGTCGATCGGCTCGCCGTCCGACCAGGTGGCGTCCTCGTTGATCGTGTACTCGACCGTCAGCGGGTCGTCGGAGACCTGCTCGTAGGTGCCGAACTCCTCGTTCGGGGTGACCTGGCCGTCCTCCCCCGCGAAGTGCCAGAATCCGGTGGTCACCCATTCCATCACGACACCGTTGGCGAACGAGTTCGCTCCGGCCGTGGTGTTGTTGTAGCTGTCGAAGGGCTGGGGCCAGGCCAACGTGATGGTGTCGCCGCCCCCGCCGTCGTCACCGGCGGCATCATCACCGTTGTCGGCACACGCGCTCAGCACGAGCGCGCTCCCCGCGATCATCGCGACCGCAGAGGTGAATCGTGATCTCCTCATTATGACTGTGTCCTCCTAGCACTGGGCCGGTGTGGCCCGCATCGCAACGGCATGTGTGGCCGAAGCCTATGACGCACCACACCTTTCTTGGTATGGCGAGCTCGCCGATGAACACTAGGAAGCGGGCCACACCGCGTCACGAGTTCGCGGAAGATCGTGACCAATCGGTGACTTCAGTCCCGAACCGCTCACCGGTTCGACCCAGTTGGCGACTACCTGGAGAAACGAACCATCCTACCGGGGTACGCCGAACGGTCCACGACTATCGGAGGGGATCTGGCCGAGCGGATTTCATTACTCTGTGTCGTACCCTTTCGGGCGTCACAGCACAGGCGCGCCCGAAGGGCGGGCGGGAACGCGGCCGACCGCGACGGGCGACCCGGGGCGCCGTCAGGCGCCCGCGTCGCGGCTGCGCGCGCGGGTGCGCTCCTTGCCGCGCTGGTGCGTATCCAGGGTCACCTTGCGCACGCGGATCGCCTTCGGCGCGACCTCGACACATTCGTCGGCGGCGCAGAACTCCAGAGCCTCTTCCAGGCTCAGCACGCGGGGACGCGCCAGCCGCTCCAGCTCGTCGGCTGTCGACGAGCGGACGTTGGTGAGCTTCTTCTCCTTGGCGATATTGATCTCGAGGTCCTCGGGGCGCGGGCTCTCTCCGACCACCATTCCCTCGTAGACCTGCGCGCCGGGCTCGACGAAGAACGTCCCGCGGTCGGCGAGCTGGGTCAGCGCGTAGGTGGTGACCGCACCGGTGCGGTCGGCGACGAGCGAGCCGCTGTTGCGGCTGCGGATCTCGCCTGCCCACGGGAAGTACCCCTCGAACACGTGGTTGGCGATCCCCTCCCCGCGGGTCTCGGTGAGGAAGTCGGTCCGGAAGCCGATGAGGCCGCGAGCAGGCACCAGGTACTCCAGCGCCATCCGGTCCGAGCCGTGCCCCTCCATGTGCTCCATCCGGCCCTTCCGCGCGGCCAGCAGCTGAGTGACCGCCCCCATGTAGGGCTCGGGGATATCCAGGCTCAGCCGCTCGAACGGCTCGTGCAGCTTCCCGTCGATGGTGCGCGTGACGACATCCGGCTTGCCGACGGTGAGCTCGAATCCCTCGCGCCGCATCTGCTCCACGAGCACCGCGAGCGCCAGCTCGCCTCGACCGTGCACCTCCCAGGTGTCCGGCCTGCCACCCGGCAGCACCCGCATGCTGACGTTGCCGACCAGCTCCTGGTCGAGGCGCGACTTCACCAGCCGCGCGGTCAGCTTGTCGCCACCGCCCGTGCCTGCCAGTGGGGACGTGTTCACGCCGAGCGTCATCGAGATCGCGGGCTCGTCCACGGTGATGCGGGGCAGCGCACCCGGGTCGTCCTTGTCCGCGAGCGTGTCCCCGATGGTGATCTCGCTGATACCGGCGATCGCCACGAGGTCACCGGCGGCAGCCTCGCTCGCCGGAGCGCGGTCGAGGCCCTTGGTCTGGTACAGCTCCGTGATCCGGACGTGCTCGACCGGAGCGTCCGCGCGCATCCACGCCACCGTCTGCCCCTTGGCCAACCGGCCGGAGTGGATCCTGGCCAGCGCGATTCGCCCCACGAACGGCGAGGCGTCGAGGTTGGTGACCATCGCGCGCAGCGGAGCGTCGAGCTCGACGTGCGGGGCGGGGATCCGGTTCAGCAGGATGTCGAACAGCGGGTCCAGGTTGTCGCCGTCCGGGCGGTCGCCGTCGGCGGGGGCGTTCAGCGAGGCGATGCCGTCCCTGGCGCAGGTGTAGATGACCGGCATGTTCACGATCGCGTCGAGCGCGTCGTCGTCCATGCCCTCGATCTCGCCTGCCAGCTCGAGAAGCAGGTCGTAGGCGTCGTTGACGACCTCGGCGATCCGCGCGTCCGGCCGGTCCACCTTGTTCACGACAAGCACGACGGGCAGCCGCGCCTCGAGCGCCTTGCGCAGCACGAAGCGGGTCTGCGGGAGCGGGCCCTCGCTGGCGTCGACGAGCAGCAGCACTCCGTCCACCATGGCCAGGCCCCGCTCGACCTCACCGCCGAAGTCGGCGTGGCCAGGGGTGTCGATGACGTTGATGGTCACCGGACCGTCCTCGCAGTGGCGACGGATCGCGGTGTTCTTGGCAAGAATGGTGATGCCCTTCTCGCGCTCGAGCTCGCCCGAGTCCATCACGCGATCAACCGGGTCTCCATGTTCGGCGAAGGCACCGGACTGCCGCAGCATCGCATCGACGAGCGTGGTCTTGCCGTGGTCAACGTGCGCGACGAGCGCGACATTACGCAGGTCGGTGCGCGTCGTGCTGAGGGTGTCGCTTACTGCGGGCACGCATGGGCTCCTGGGATCGCGAGAAGGGCAGGGACCACCGTGCCATCGGCCGGAGCACGGCAGCGGCACGTGGTCAAGGCCAGATTACCCGAGGCCTTGCTGTGAACAGGCACACACCGCGTCAGGACACGGTCCGGCGCCACCGGAGCACGTGCTCGACACCTCGGCGGCGGGGCGGCCCCGCCGCAGGCTGGTCACTGCGCGGCGACCACCTCGTTGATCCAGTTGAGCTCCGGGACCGTCCTGGTCGCCGCGAACTCGTAGACGTCGTACCTGGCGAGGTGACGGTACGAGAACGGGTCGGTGGCCAGGATCGCGTCGAGCTTCCCGCGCAGCATGGGCCGAGCGATGATCACGCCGCCGACGCGCGGTTCACGCCTGCCGGAGACGAGGAAGTCACCCGACTCGTAATGCCGCTCCAGCCACTCGACGTGCTCGGGCAGCACGTAGTCGATCTCGTTGATCGGCGCGGTGTAGGTACTCACAGCCACATACATGTTCCCAGGGTAGTCCTCAGTGTGAGCTGTGACACCTGTTAAGGACGCATTCATTCGCGTAGCCGGTCGCCGTACGGTGCGGCTACCCGCCCGCGGCACCCGCGCGGGTGAGCATCCGCCGTAGCTCGGGCAACAGCTCGCGGTCGGCGGGCAGCCAGGCCAGCCCGCCCAGTCCCTCCGCGGGCACCCACCGGATCTCGCCGTGCTCGACGGCGCAGGGTTCGCCAGCCGGGTCGGCCAGGCTCGCCGCGTAGACCCGCAGCACCCTCCCCGGCGCGAGCTCGACCTGCGCGATGCGATGCTCGACGAGGACGGCACAACCCAGCTCCTCGAGCAGCTCCCTGCGCAGCGCGTCGCCATCGGACTCACCGGGCTCCACCCGGCCGCCGGGCAGCTCCCAGTAGCCCGCGAGGCTCGCGGGATGGCTGCGCCGCGCGGCGAGCACGCGCGCGCCCCGCACCAGTGCCGCCCCCACGACCACATCCCTGCCCGTCACCCGCACGACGCTACCCCGACGCTGAATGACGCTTTCAGTCCATAGGGGTGGCTGAATGACGCTTTCAGTCCATACGGGTGGTTGAATGACGCTTTCACTCCCTCTCGTGGACTGAAAGCGTCATTCAGCACACCACCGGGGACATGCGGGCGCGGGGTGGCGGGAAAGGCCGGGGTTCGCTGGCACCATGGACGGCATGGTGGAACTACTGACGGACGAGCAGATCAGCGCGGAACTGCAGACACGGCCCGAGTGGGCGCACGAGGACCCCGCGCTGGTCAGGACGGTCAAGCTGGACACGTTCCCGCGCGCGATCGAGGTCGTCGATCAGGTCGCGGCCATCGCCGAGGAACTCGACCATCACCCGGACATCGACATCCGCTGGCGCACACTCCGGTTCTCGGTGAGCACCCACTCGAAGGGCGGGGTCACGCAGAACGACCTCGCGCTCGTGGACCGCATCGACGCGGTGCTCGCCGGGTACTGACACCACAGCACTGACACCGCCGCGGCCACGGGACGCGGCGCCGGGCTCCTCCGCTCGCCGGTGCTACGAGCGTAGCCGCACATCCTGGTTCGGGGTGATCTCCGCACACACGAACCGCTCCAGGACGACCGGGGTCTCGTCATCACCGCCTACACGTTGAAGCGGAACTCGACGACGTGCCGTGAGGACCATGAGCGACCTTCAAGTCGGTTCGTAAGCAAGTGTTCTCGCAGGTCAGATTGCCATTCGATCAAAGGTTGAACCGGAACTCATGAAGCCCGCTGATTGCGCCATCTAGCTATGTCACGGTTCGAACTCCACTGCGGGAGAATCGCCTTGTGGAGATGCATCCGAACACAGCGCGAACGTTCTGGAAGGCGCTCATGGACAACGCCTCCGGGCTCATCGCCGACGCCCATGCCCTGCTTGAGCGCGGATCGTTCGGCCGCGCCCGCTCGCTCACGGTCCTCGCGCAGGAGGAGCTGGGCAAGGCGCTGTGGATCTACGAGACCTTCGAGCAGTCATGGAGCACTGGCGCGGATGAGGCCCGAGATGTCCCGCGGCTCACGTCGGACGGTCACCGCCACGCCGTGAAGTACATGGAGGCCTTCGTCTTCGGTCAGGAGCTCGCGTCGTTCTGGGGCGACTACGAATCCTTCGAGCTCCCGGAGGACGAGTCGCAGGAGGGCTGGGACGCCTTCTTCGCGAAGAAGCGGAGCGACGCGGAGACGGCTGGGAAGCAGGCAAACGAGGAGAAGAAGGCCGGCTTCTACGTCGACCTGGACTCCTCGAGCGGGGCCGTACTCTCCCCCACCGACGTCTCGGCGGAGACGATCGCCGACGACCTGCAGACCGCGGCGCAGGTCGTCGAGATGCTGCTGATCAAGGACCACAGCCGAATGAAGCTCGAGGTCACGACGCCCTACGACAGCACGCACGAGCAGCAGCACAGGCTCCTGCCGATCTCGCACCCCGAGGACTGGGCGGCGGCGTCGCAGGAGTTCAGGGACCGCGGCTACATCAAGGGCAGGGAGGACTGAGCAGCGCCGTCATCGCTGCCGCAGGCCCGCGCAGCAGCACTAACCGGATTCACGGGCCACCCGGTCGGCGTAGCCGATGAGGCTCGTGACGAGCATGAGCACCTGGATGCAGTTCCGCTTGCTGAACTGGCGCGAGGAGACGCCGTGGACGCTCGCGTGGCGCGAGTAGTAGCGCGGCACCTTGTCGCCCTTGTGCTTCCAGAACTCCTCGTGCGCGTTCCAGATCGGCAGCCATACGAACGCTTCTCGGACACCCATCTCGTCGATCGCCTCGGGAACATCAGCGCCCCTCTTGCGATTCGTGATGACCCCGCGGGCCTTCCGATCGGGATAGAAGCGATAGATCAGCGTGTCCAACGTGACGGTGAACATGGCCTGAGCCGAACGAGCGTGGCCGGCGCGCATCGCGCCGAGGCCGTCGAGGGCGAAGCTCAGCTCATCGCTGATCGCCTCGTGGTCCGCCCGTTCCAGCACGGCGGCGCAGTCCTCCAAGAGCGACTCGTAGCAGTCGCCGAGCACTCGTCGCCGTCCTGCGCGATCCTTCGCCCGCAGCAGCCGCAGCGCCGTCCGCCCCCGTGGCACGAGGTAAAGCGGGATGCCCTCCTGCTCGACGAACTCGTGGACGTCGCTCGCCCTGATCTCGTCCGCGTGCTCCTTGAGGTTGGGCGGCAGCAGGGCACGGTTGAGACCGCGGAGCGCCTCCGGGTCGAAGAGCGGCCCGAGGGACTTCCGCAGGCCCTCCACGGTCCTCGCGTGCTGCTCGGAGATCCTCTTGAACATCTCCTGGGTCGCAGGATTGAGAACTGGAGCCTGCAGCGCGGGCAGGTCGAGCGGTGGCACCGAAAATGTCGGAACGCTGGCGACGATCGAAGCCATCTGCTCCTGGAGCCGCTCGTTCATCGGCGCAAGGGCCTCGCGGGCAAGGGCACTGTAGTCGGGCATCAACGACCGCATCCGCTCCTGCAGGGGCGCGACGATGCTGGCCAAGAAGTCATCCAAGTTCGGTAGCAGTGACTGGGCGAACCCTGCCGGCATGCGGAAGCCGCCGTCTCGGGCGACGCCCTCGTCCTCGCTCGACTCGTCGGGCTCCGGCCCTTCGGCCTGCGGGGCGTCATCGTCGTCGGGGTCGACCTCGTGGTCGTCGTCCCCGTCCTCGATCACGGCGAGCCTCCGTCGGCGGAGCGCGCCCCATCGAGCCTCCGATGGACCATCGAGACCATCGTCAGCACCTCGAGCAGCTCGTCGTCGCTCACGGACCGGTTCAGCCGCGGGTCGTGCGCCGTCGGGTTGCGGTAGAGGCCGCCGAGCCCCTTGATCAGGTTTGCGAGTCCCGTCTGCTCGTCGCACTCGGTCTGCGTCCCCAGTGAGTTGATCGCGAGCGCTGGCACGCCGGTCTTGCCGAGGGCGAGCGCCGCGTCGACGAGAGCCGCGCCGTCGCCCTGAGCGCCCGTGGTCATCCGCAGCCGGTCGAAGATACTCTTGGTCGCCTCCAGGCAGGCATGGAAGTGCGCCTTCTTCAGCACCTCGACCGAGCAGTACCGCAGCACCTCGGGATGGGCCTTCCGGCGCTGCAGCTCGTCGCGGATGGACGTCGCGATGCGAGTTGCCTCGTCCAAGGTCTGCGCGCGGGCACCACGAGCGACCTTGCCGGCGTCGTTGACGCGGAGTCCGACGAAGGCCAGGTGCTCGTTGAGGCGATCCTGCCGCAGAGTGAAGAGCTCGGGGCGGTCCCGGTAGCGGACCGGCTCCATGGCGGCGACGATGAAAGTGATGATCCGGTTCGAGCTCTGGTCCCTGTCCTGGCGGGCGACGAACGCCTCGGCGAGCCGGTCGCGCTTCGTCGCGTCCGGCAAGGGATCGCTCATGTTCAGCCGGACGAGCAGGTCGCCGATCTCCCTGCCTGTCAGGCCGTTCTCGGTATCGGCCAGCACGGCGGCGACGGACTTCAGAGTCCCGTACGACCACGGGGGCTGCGGTTCGGCCACGTCAGATCACCGCCGACTCAGGACGACGAGCGATGACCCGGTCGAGCATCTGCTGACCGGCTATTTCTTCCCACTGCCAGACGTTCCTCCGTGTCTGAACTCGACCACGTCGCCGTCGTGCATGACGTAGTCCTTGCCCTCCATGCGCATCTTGCCCGCCGACCGGGCTGCCGCGAGCGAACCCGCCTCGATCAGCTCCTCGTACGAGATCACCTCGGCCTTGATGAAGCCGCGCTGGAAGTCGCTGTGGATCGCCCCCGCCGCTTCCGGGGCCGTCGCGCCCTGCCGGATGGTCCAGGCCCTGGCCTCCTTCGGCCCCGCGGTCAGGTACGTCTGCAGGCCGAGCGTGTGAAAACCCGCCCGCGCCAGCGAGTACAAGCCTGGCTCGCTCTGGCCGACCGACTCGAGCAGCTCGCGCACCGACTCCTCGTCGTCGAGCTCGAGCAGCTCCGCCTCCACCTTGGCGTCCAGGAACACCGCGTCGGCCGGCGCCACCAGCTTGGTCAGCGCCTCGCGGCGGGCCTGGTCACGCAACACGCCCTCGTCCGCGTTGAACACGTACAGGAAGGGCTTCGTGGTCAGCAGGGACAGCTCGCGCACCGCGTCGAGGTCGATCTCGTTCTGGGCGGCGAACAGCGTGCGCCCGCTGTCGAGGATCTCCCGTGCCTGCTTGGCGCTGTCCAGCGCAGGACGGTTCTCCTTCTTGGTCCTGGCTTCCTTCTCCATCCGCGGCAGCGCCTTGTCCAGCGTCTGCATGTCGGCGAGGATCAGCTCGGTGTTGATCGTCTCGATGTCGCCCGCCGGGTCGACGTTGCCGTCCACGTGCACCACGTCGGGATCGTCGAACACCCGGATCACCTGACATATGGCGTTGGCCTCGCGGATGTTGGCGAGGAACTGGTTACCGAGACCCGCGCCCTCCGAAGCGCCCTTCACCAGACCCGCGATATCGACGAACGACACCGTGGCGGGCACGGTGCGCGCCGACGAGAACATCTCGGCGAGCTTGTCGAGCCGCGCGTCCGGCAGGGGCACCACGCCGACGTTGGGCTCGATCGTCGCGAACGGGTAGTTCGCCGCGACGGCCTCGTTGCGGGTCAGCGCGTTGAACAGGGTGGACTTTCCGACGTTGGGCAGGCCAACGATACCGAGGGTCAAACTCACGAGAGCCCAGTGTACGGGTCGCCACGCAGCCGCCCCGACGTCCCGTGCACCCAGCCACAGGGGGCCGGGGTGGCCCAGCTCCGGCCCGCCCATCGTGATGTCCGATTCCCGCCGGTGCCGCGCGGCTCGTGATGGCAGGATCGACGGCATGACAGCGACCCGGGCCGTGACCACCGATGCCGCGGAGCACACCCCGCCAGGACAGCTGTGGCGGGACTTCGACCGGTGCTACGCCGCGGTCGCGGCCAGGGACGTCCGGTTCGACGGGCAGTTCATCACCGCCGTGCGCACCACGGGCATCTACTGCCGCCCGTCCTGCCCCGCGCTGACACCGCGCCAGGGCAACGTTTCCTTCTACCCCACATCGGCCGCAGCCCAGGCCGCGGGGTTCCGTGCCTGCAGGCGGTGCCTTCCCGACGCCGTGCCGGGCTCGCCGGAGTGGAACCTGCGCGCCGACCTCGCGGGTCGCGCGATGCGGCTGATCGGCGACGGCGTCATCGACCGCGAGGGCGTCACCGGCCTGGCCCGCGCACTGGGTTACTCCACACGCCACCTCACTCGCGTGCTGACGGCCGAGCTCGGCGCGGGCCCCATCGCGCTGGCCCGGGCCCATCGCGCGCACGCCGCACGCCTGCTCATCGAGCACACACCGCTCCCGCTGACCGAGGTCGCGTTCGCCGCAGGCTTCGCGAGTGTGCGGCAGTTCAACGACACCATCCGTACCGTGTTCGGGATCGCTCCCGCTCGGCTGCGCGACGCGGCCTCCGGCCCGGCGCGGCGCGGCCGTGGCGCACCGGAACCCGCAGACTCCGCGCCGGGAACGCGCGTGTCCGTGCGGCTGCCGTTCCGCCGCCCCTTCGACGCGGGCGGGGTGCTCGACTACCTGGCGGCACGCGCCGTCCCCGGCGTCGAGTCGGTACGCACAGCGGCCGGGGACGAGCAGGCTCGCTACGCGCGCACACTGCGGCTGCCGCACGGCCCGGCGATCGTGCACGCCGAACCCGCAGCCGAGCACGTGCGCTGCACCCTGCGCCTGACCGATGTTCGTGACCTCGGCAGCGCGGTCGCGCGCGTGCGGCGGTTGTTCGACCTCGACGCCGACCCTGTCGCGGTGGACTCCGCACTGGCCGCCGACAGCGCGCTGACACCCCGGGTTGCCGCGACACCGGGAATCCGCGTACCGGGAACCGTCGACCCGCACGAGCTCGTCGTGCGGGCGGTTCTGGGCCAGCAGGTGTCGGTGGCCTCGGCACGCTCGCTCGCCGGACGGCTGGCGCGCACCCTCGGCACGCCACTCGACGACCGGCCCGCGGAGGGTGGCACGGCGGCGGAACCGGACACACTGTTCCCCACCATGCAGGCCGTCGCCGAGCACGCGGCCACGGCGCTGCGCGGCCCCACGCGGCGCATCGCCGCGCTGGCCACCGTCGCCGAGCACCTCGCATCGGGAGCGCTCGAGGTGCACATCGGCAGCGATCCGCAGACGGTGCATCGCGAGCTCACCGCGCTGCCGGGGATCGGCACGTGGACCGCCGACTACGTCCTGCTCCGCGCGCTCGGCACGCCCGACATCCTTCCCGTTACCGACCGCGCCCTGCGCACCGGCGCCGCCCGCCTGGACCTTCCCGAGGACCCTGCCGGGCTCAGCGCCCGCGCGCACCGCTGGCGACCGTGGCGCTCCTACGCGGGTATGCACCTGTGGCGCGCCGCGCTCACCCCCCCCCCCGCACGGCAACGGGCCTGCCCCGCACATCGTCAACCGCCGCTCACCCCGACTCCGGATAGGACGACCGCCATGACAATCGCATTCTGGGCCACCACCGGCACCCCCGCAGGACCGTTCACCGCGATCGTCGCCTCCGACGGCGCGGTCCTCGCCTCCGGCTGGACCTCGGAGCCCGACGACCTCACCACCCGGATCTCGGGCTCCCTGCTGCCGGGTGAGCTCCGTGCCCGCCACGATCTGGGTCCGGTGACCAGGGCCGTGCGCGCGTACCATGCGGGCGAGCTCGACGCGATCGACGAGATCGTGGTGCGGCAGCGATCCGGGGAGTTCCTCCAGCAGGCATGGGCCACCCTGCGGGACGTTCCCGCAGGGCACCCCGTCTCCTACAGCGAGCTCGCCACCCGCGCTGGTCGGCGCCCCGCGGTGCGCGCGGCCGCCATGGCCTGCGCCCGCAACGCGGCGGCACTGTTCGTACCGTGTCACCGGGTACTGCGCACCGGAGGGTCGCTCGGCGGGTTCCGGTGGGGTGTCGACGTCAAGCGGTGGCTGCTCGAACACGAGCGGCGTAACGCGGCGACCTCACACGCCCTCCAGCCGCATGGTTGACCCGGACCGCGACTTGCCGACCCGCAGGCGCGCCGGGATGCGCTGGCGCAGCTCCTCGACGTGCGAGACCACACCGACGACGCGCCCGCCGGCGCGGAGCTCGTCGAGCGTACCCATCACCACGTCGAGGGTCTCGGAGTCGAGCGTGCCGAACCCCTCGTCGATGAACAGCGTGTCCAGCAGGGTCCCGCCGGTCTCGGTGGCCACCACGTCGGCGAGCCCCAGCGCCAGCGCGAGCGAGGCCAGGAAGGACTCGCCCCCGGACAGCGTCTTGGCCGGGCGCACGGCCCCGGAGTAGTCGTCGAGCACGTCCAGGCCGAGACCACCGCGGGTGCCCCGCGCGCCCGCGGCGTCGGAGTGCACGAACGAGTAACGCCCCTGGCTCATCATGCGCAGACGGCGTGTGCCCGCGACGGCGACTTCCTCCAGCCGTGCCGCGAGCACGTACGAGCGCAGCGACATCCTCCGGGCGTTCTGGCCCCGGCCGTTGACGACGTCGGTCAGCGCGTCCAGCTCGGCGTAGGCCGCCTCCGCAGGCTCCAGCTCGGCCAGCCGCGCGGTCAGCGACTCGGCGATGGTGGCGAGATCGTCCCGCTTGCTCGCGCAGGCACGCACCCGCACCAGCGCCGCCTCCGCCTCCTCCCGCGCCCGTGTGAGCGCCTGCTCGGCGCCGGCGAGATCGACCTCCTCGTCGGCGGCGACGTCGACGAGCTCGGGGTCGGCCAGGACCTCCCGAGCCGCCGATGCGGCCACATCGGACTGCGTGACCCACTCCTCGAGCGCGTCGGCGTCCCGCTGCCCGAGCCCCGCGGCCAGCGCCTCGTCGAGTGACCCGAACTCGGCGTCGGACACGGCGGCCGAGACGACCTCGCGCTGCTCGGCCAGCCTGCGCCGGCACGAGATGACGTCCGCACGGGACTCCGCCAGCGCCTCCAGCGCGGCCGCCACCGACAGCAGGTGGGCGCGGCGCCGTTGCACGTCCGGGTACTCACCGCGCGCGGCGGCGAGCCGTTCGGCGCGTTCGGACACCGTGCCCGCCAGCGCGGCGCGGTCCGCCTCGGCACGGGTCGCGCCGCGGTCGGCCTCGGCCTTCTCGGCTTCCAGGCGGTCCCGCTCCCGCTGGGCTTCCTGCTCGGCACGTTCGGCAGCGCGCTCGTCCTCCTCGGCGACCGCGCCCGCGTCGGGCGAGGCAGGCCAGGGGTGCTCGGTCGAGCCACAGACCGGGCAGGGTGCTCCGGCATCGAGCGCGGAGGCCAGTTCGCCTGCCATCCCGGCCAGGCGCCGCTCGCGCAGGTCGAGCACGCGTTCCCGCGCGCGCTGGTGCTCGTCGACCGCCTGGCGCAGCGACTCGGCAAGGCTCGTGGCGCGCGCCGTGGCCTGTTCGACGGCCGTGACCGTCTCTGCCAGCCGCGCCTCGTCGACGCGCTGCTGCTCGGCTTCCTCGATCGCGCCGGACAGCGCGCCCGCCTCCTCCCGGAAGCGGCCCGCGCGAGCGCGCAGCTCGGCAGGCGACCCGTCCGAGGACTGCTCCCCCCACTCCAGCAGCTCGCTCACCCGCTGCTGTTCGACCCGATCGGCCTTGTCCAGCTCCGTCGCGACCCGGTCGGCGAGCTGCTGCGCCTCCAGCACCGTCGCGGCGCGGCGGGCGCGCGCCAGCCGGTGCCGTGCGTTGTCGATCTCGTCGGCCTGCCCGGCCAGCTCGGCCAGCTTCCGGTGCGCCGCCGCGACCCGCCGCACCCGATCCGCGCGCGCCGTGCGGTCGGCGAGCACGGACTCGGCATCCTGCCGGGCCCGGCGGGCGTCGGCTTCCGCCGCGCTCGCCTGCTCGTGCTCGGCCCGCGCCTGCCGCTCGAGCCCGCGCACCCACTCGGCCGTGGGCGCCTCCGGCTGCTCGACGTCCGCCACCTGCGCGGCCCGGGCCGCCCACTCGCGCGCGCGGGCCCGCAGCGCCTCCAGCTCCTTGCCCCGCTCACCGCGACGCTCGCGGAACCACCGTTCCACGTCTGCGAACCGCCGCGTCGCGAACAGTTGCTCGAGCAGCTGCTCGCGCTCGCTGGTCTCCGCGCGCAGGAACCGCGCGAACTCGCCCTGCGGCAGGAGTACCACCTGGAAGAACTGCTCTGCGCTCATCCCGAGCAGTCGCTGCACGGTGCGCGACACCTCGTCGACCCGCGTGACCGGCTCGTTCGCGTACCCGCTCGGCGTGCCCGCGATCCACGTCAGGGATGCCTTGGCCTGCTGCGTCGTCGTGCCACTTCCGCGCTTCTTCGGGCGCTCGTACTCGGGGTTGCGCACCACACGGAACCGGCACCCCTGCACCGTCAGCTCGAGGCCGACCTCGGTCGGGGTGTCGGCGCCTGCCAGGTCACTGCGCAACCGCTTGGTCTCCCCCCGTGCACCGGGAACGGTCCCGAACAGCGCGAACGCCACGGCGTCGAGCACGGTGGTCTTGCCTGCGCCCGTATCGCCGTGCAGCAGGAACAACCCGTCGCTGCCCAGCGCATCCATGTCGACCGTCTGGTGGTCGGGGTAGGGCCCGAACCCGGTCACGTCCAGGCGATGCAGTTTCATCCGGCATCACCCCCGCTGCCCGCCCTGTCGGCCCGACCGGCCCAGGCGAGTGCCTCGGTCAGCAGGTCGGCCTCCGACCCTGTCGGTTCGGCTCCCCGGCAGTCGCGCACGAAGTGCCCGGCGATCTCCCGGTCGCTGCGACCGCGCACCACCTGCGCGTACCGCAGCGTGGCCTGCGTGTCGCCACCCTCGGGCTGCCACTCGAGATGCACGGCGTGCGGGAACCGCTCACGCAGCCTGCGCATCGCGTCGACGGGGCGCACGGGGTCGGTGAGCGTCGCGGACAGGTAGCACTCCGCCAGCCCGGCGTAGTCCTCCGCGGTCAGCAGCTCGTCCAGGCTGCCGGTGACCGTGGCCAGCGCGCGCGGCACCGGGAGCTCGCGCCGGGTGACCTCCGCGAGTCCCGTCTCGTCGAGGTCGACCAGCCACACCGACTTGCGGTCGGTGCGTTCCGCGAACGAGTACGCGAGCGGGCTGCCCGAGTACCGCACGGTGCCGGTCACCCGCTGCGGGCCGTGCAGGTGCCCGAGCGCGACGTAGTCGACACCGTCGAACACCGTGGCAGGAACCTGCTCGACACCGCCGACCTCGATGGTGCGTTCCGAGCCGGAGGCCTCGGCCCCCGTGACGAACGCGTGCGCGAGCACCACCGAACGCGCCGCCTCGCGCCCGGCGAGATCGGCCCTGATGCGGCGCAACGCCTCGTCGAGCACCGCGGCATGTCCCCTTCCGTCGATCCCCCACGCGTGCCGCACCGGTTCCGGCTCGAGGTACGGGATGCCGTACACGGCGACAGGGCCGTGCTCGTCGTGCAGCTCGACCGGGTCGGCGAGCTGCCCGATGCCGGTACGCAGGTGCAGCCCGCCCGCGGCGGCGAACGCGCCGAACGCCCCCAACCGGGCAGCCGAGTCGTGGTTACCCGAGGTCAGTACCAGCTGCGCACCCGCATCGCTGATGCGCTGCAGGGCGCGCGAGGCGACCCGGACGCTCTCCGCGGACGGGACGGCCCTGTCGTAGACGTCGCCCGAGACGAGCACGGCATCCACACCGTCGGCCACGACGATCTCGGCGATGTGGTCCAGCACCCGTTCCTGGTCGGCCAGCAGGTCCACGCCGTGGAACGTACGACCCACATGCCAGTCCGAAGTGTGCAGCAGGCGCATGTCCCCAAGGTATGTCCCGGTACCGACAGCGCCGAACCCGGCACGCGCGGTCTCGCCGGCAACCCGCCGGAGTCCCCACGGCCGGGCCGTTCGAAGGCACCACCGCGACGGCCCCGTGTGGCTGCCGTGCGGCTGCCGTGCGGCTGCCGCGTGGTGGGCCGTGCGCGACTACCGGGCCGGTCGCGAACGGGGAGCGCCCGGACACTGTCGGTGGTCCCTGCGAGGCTGGAACGTGATCATCGGTGGCATGCCCGCGGGGTGAGCCCGCGCCCGATGCGCCACCGCCACCCGAGGCATCCGTGCTGACAAAGGAGGACCCGTGACATCCACGGTGATCACCACCGCCGCCGTGGTGGTCGCGTTGCTGCTGGCCGCCGCCGTCGCCGTGCTCTGGCGGCTCTACAACGACAGCATGCGGCGGGTAGACCAAGCGGTCGCCGACCTGGCCACCGAACGGGCCCGGCTCGACGAGCAGCACGACGCGTTGCGCCGGTACCAGGTGGCCTTCGCCTCGGTGTCCGGTCGGGGCGAGCTCGGTGAGCAGGTCCTGGCACAGACCGCACGCGCGCTCGGGCTGCGTGAGGGCCTGCACTTCAGCCTGCAGACCGACGTCGCAGGCGGCGGCGCCGCCAAGCCGGATCTCGTACTGTACGTGGGTGGCGGCCGCAGTGTCCCCGTCGACGCGAAGGCGAGCATGGCCTGCTGGGCGGAGGCCATGGAGACCGACGACGCCGCGGAACGCGCCGACGCACTGCGGGTACATGCCCGCAACCTGCGGTCACGGGCCGCGGAGCTCTCCGGTAAGGGCTACGAGCGCTGGGCGGACGCGATCTACGGGGTCATCATGTTCGTTCCCTCCGACGCAGCCGTTGTCGCGGCCCTCGACACCGACGAGGAGCTGCTGCGGTGGTTGCTCGATCGCAGGGTGTTCCTGTGCGGGCCGACCGGCTTCGCGATCCTGGCCTCGGCCGCGCTGTTCGCGGGCAACGATCGCGCGCTGGCCGAGGACGTCGAGCACATCCGCGCGCAAGCGGCGACCGCGCACCGCACGGCCGCGGGCGCCGTGGACGCGCTGAACGTGTCAAGTACACACTTGCAACGCTTCATAGCCGCGCGGCGCAAGGAGCTGGACGCGCTGGAACGCTTCCGTTCCGCCGTGACACCGCTGACCGAGACGGCGGCCAGCCCCAACGCCGTGCCCGAGATCCGGCGAGGTGAGCAGGCCGCGCAGCACAACGGCACCGGGTAGACACACGCGGCCCGTCCACACGAGAAGGCCGCCCCGGTCCGTGCGCGGCCCGGGGCGGCGGCACTGCGCGCGCACCAGCCGCTACGGTTGAGGTCGTGGTGAGCACCAGTGGACGCGACGACCAGGACAGTGGCGACGAGCCCGTGCCATGGGACGAACGCCCCATCGCCGGGAGCGCGCGGGGGCTATCGTGGCCGGTGGCTGTCGCGATCGCCCTCGGCCTCACCCTGGGCGGGGCCATACTCGACATGCAACTGCGGGGCGGGCTCGACACTGTGTTCCAGGTCGGCTTCGTTCTCGGGTGCGTCGCCGCGATCTGCGCGGTTCGCAGGCGCAACCTGTTCGGGCCGATCGTGCAGCCGCCGCTGATCCTCGCGTTCACCGTGCCCGGCGTCGTGCTCTACGCCTCCGGGATGCCCGAGGGCACCGGTACGATGTCCCGCGCGATCGCCGTCGGCACCCCGTTGGTAGACAACTTCCCGACCATGGCGGCCACCACGGTCGCCACCATCGGCATCGGCCTCCTACGACTGGTCACGCAACGCGATCCCGACGGCAAGGCGATCAAGCGGACCTCACGCACCCGCCAGGGCGGGGACAAGACCAAGGGTCGCGAGGGCAAGTCCGCGCAACGATCCGGCAGTGGCTCTGCACGGGACTCCGCACGGCACCCCAAGCCGGAGCGGCAACGCGAGCGGGAGCCTGCCGCCCGGCCCGCGCCGCCGTCGAGCGACCCGCCCGTACCGAGACGCGAGCCGCGACGCTCCACACAGGACACCCGCGGGCCACGCCCGTGGGATTCCGAACGGCAGGAACGCCCCGCGCCGCCGCGCGAGACCGGGGCGCCCTCCGCGCCACCGCCGTTCCTGGACGAGCAGGCCCGCGGCCGCCCGAGGCCCGACGCGGAAGGCCGCCCCCCGCGCAGGCCGCGCCCCCCGCGCGAGCGGTAGCCGGCCGTCGGCCGCTGAGATACCTCCAGCCCGGTTCCGTCCGCCCGGCGGGGCCGCGCGATGGCCTCACCGCACCGGCGAGGAGTCCCGCAGCTCCCGGGGCAGTGCGAACGAGATCTTCTCGTTCGCCGTCGTGACCTCGTCGACATCGCTCCATCCGCGCTCGGCCAGCCAGTCGAGCAACTCCATGACCAGCACATCCGGGACGGACGCGCCGCTGGTCACGCCGACGGTGCGCACGCCGTCCAGCCATGCCTCGTCGACCTCGTTCGGGTAGTCGATCAGGTGCGCGGCGCTCGCGCCCGCCTGCAGGGCCACCTCGACGAGGCGCTTGGAGTTCGAGGAGTTCGTCGACCCGACCACCAGGACCAGGTCGCACTCCGCGGCCATCGCCTTCACCGCTACCTGACGGTTCGACGTCGCGTAGCAGATGTCGTCACTCGGTGGATCGGCCAGGTGCGGGAAGCGGCCGCGCAGCTGGTCGACCCGCTCCATGGTCTCGTCGACGCTGAGCGTGGTCTGCGACAGCCACACCACCTTGGAGGGGTCGCGGACCTCGACCTTGTCCACGTCCTCCGCGGTGTCGACGAGCTGCACGTTGTCCGGCGCCTCACCCGCGGTGCCTTCCACCTCTTCGTGGCCCTCGTGACCGATCAGCAGGATGTCGTAGTCCTCGCGGTCGAAACGGTTGACCTCCTTGTGCACCTTGGTCACCAACGGGCACGTCGCGTCGATCGTGCGCAGGTCACGATCGGCCGCTTCCTGGTGCACCGCAGGCGACACGCCGTGCGCGGAGAAGACGACGCGCGCGCCCTCGGGGACCTCCGACACGTCCTCGACGAAGATCACACCGCGCTCGCGGAGGTTCTCCACGACATGCCGGTTGTGCACGATCTCCTTCCGCACGTACACGGGCGGGCCGTACTTCTCCAGCACCTTCTCCACGGTGACCACGGCACGGTCGACACCGGCGCAGTAGCCGCGCGGCTTGGCGAGCAAGACCCGTTTGCCCGCCTGCTGTCCCTCCTGGCTCGCTGCAGTCATGCCACCAGCATACGGACTACCGCACGGCGGTCCGTAGTACCGCTGTGGCCACACTCATAACCCGCTCCCGCGGCGTCCCTCGCGGCAGGCTTCCCTCTCGCCGGCAGGTGCCCCGTCAAGGGCGAGCCCGCCTGGGCAGAACACACCTGGTGCGAGAGACTTGACGGCATGAAGCCACTCCCGCTGCCAGTACGAGTCGCGACGGGGCTCGCGGTCAGCGCGGCCGAACGTGCCAAGGACCTGCCTCGGCAACTCACCGGCCTGCCCGTGACGCTAGCCAGCCAGATGCTGCAAGCCGCCATGCGCGTGCAGCAGGAGGTGACCGAGCTGGCGATCAAGGGGGACGACGTCCTGGCCGCGTTGCGCTCGGTCGAGGACGACACACCCGCCTGGGCCACCTTCGACGAGGACCTCGAGGACGCACCGCACGTCACGCGCGCCGACACCGCGGGCGTCGCGGACCCCGCGGCAGGCACGCGCGACGACTCCGACCTCGTCTTCGGGCCGACGCGCGCGGACACCAACGGGCAGTACCCGCGTGTGCCGCCGGACTCCGAGGGGGACGATTCCGCCTTCGCCGGGGAGTCGATCGAGGACCCGTGGGCCGAGGAGGAGCGTGCCCTCGCCGAGACCAGGCACGACGAGGAGCCCGGCGAGGAACCCGGCGAGAGCAGCCGGGCAGGCGGGGACGTCGCGGATGCGGGGCCTGCGTGGCTTCCGGACTACCCCGACCTGACCCTTCCCCAGGTCAGAGCGCGCCTGCGCAGTATGAGCGAGGAGCAGCTCACGGAGCTGCTCGCCTACGAGCAGCAGCACGCCAACCGGCCGTCCTTCGTCGGGATGCTGTCCAGACGCATCACGAATCTGCGCAGGCAGACCGAGCAGGGCGACCAGCCTGACCAGCGCTCGTGACGGCATCGGCGGGCAGCGCGACGCCCGACCGTCCGACGGCGGAGAACCCGTGGCCGGTCCGTACCGTGGCGCGCAAGATCGCGGAGTGGATCCACCGGCTGGGGCCGGTGTGGGTCGAAGGGCAGATCACCCAGATCTCCGCGCGTCCGGGGACACGGACGGCCTTCCTGACCCTGCGTGACCCCTCTGCCGACGTGTCCATGTCGGTCACCTGCGGGATGAACATGCTGCGCAGCATGGACCCGCCACTGCAGGAGGGTGCCAGCGTGGTCGTGCACGCCAAACCCGACTTCTACCTCGGGCGCGGCACGTTGAGCCTGCGCGCCAAGGAGATCCGTTCGGTCGGTATCGGGGAGCTGCTCGCCCGCATCGAACGGCTCCGCAAGCTGCTACAGGCCGAAGGGCTGTTCGCCGCCGAGCGCAAGCGTGCCCTGCCGTTCCTTCCGCGCGGCGTCGGCCTGATCACCGGGCGGGCCTCGGCCGCCGAGCGCGACGTGCTGTCCAACGCGCAGTCCCGCTGGCCCGCCGTCCGGTTCACGGTGATCAACACCGCTGTGCAGGGAGCCCAGGCGGTTCCCCAGATCCTGACGGCCCTGTCGAAGCTGGACGCCGACCCCGATATCCAGGTCATCGTGCTCGCGCGGGGCGGGGGCAGCGTGGAGGACCTGCTGCCCTTCTCCGACGAGGCCCTCTGCCGTGCAGTGGCCTCGGCAGGCACCCCCGTTGTCAGTGCCATCGGGCACGAGCCGGACGCCCCGCTGCTGGACTACGTCGCGGACCTGCGTTGCTCCACCCCGACGGACGCGAGCAAGCGCATCGTGCCGGATGTCGCCCAGGAGACCGCCAGGGTCCGCGAGCTCCGTGACCGGGCACGCCGCGCGTTGCGCGGCTGGGTGGACTCCCAGCGCCGTACGCTCGAGCAGATCCGCAGCCGCCCCGTCCTCGCCGACCCGTACGCGCCGATCGAACGCAGGCGGGAAGAGGTCACCGCGCGCGTCGAACGCGCCCGCCGCGCCGCCCTCGGGATACTGGCCACCGAACAGTCCACCCTGGCATCGGCGAGGGCACGGCTGGCCGCTCTCGGCCCGTCGGCCACCCTGGAGCGCGGTTACTCGGTGGTGCAGTACCGCACGGCGACCGGCGAGCTGGCCGTGCTCCGTTCGGTCGACGAGGTCGCGCACGGCAGCGACCTACGTATCAGGGTCGGTGACGGTGTGGTGCACGCGACGGTGGACGATGTCACCGCGGCAGCAGCACGGTCGCACGGTCCGACAGCGGAAGAGGCGCACGATGAGTGACGAGGAGACGGCACATCCCGACCCCGGCAGCACCGAGGACTCCGGCGGGCTCGGCGGGCTCGGCTACGAGCAGGCGCGCGACCAGCTCATCGAGGTCGTCCAGGGGCTCGAGGCGGGCGGCTTGTCGCTGGAACAGTCGCTGGCGCTGTGGGAGAAGGGTGAGGCGCTCGCGCAGGTGTGCGAGCGCCATCTCGACGGGGCGCGCCAGCGCATCGACGCCGCGCTGGCCTCGGTCGAGGACACCGAAGACGGTACTGGCACCGCGGGCACCGACGGCACGGACGCCGAAGGGGCAGGCGGCACCGCGGAGTCATGACGGGTCGGCCACCTGCACGGCCTCGGCGAGCGTGCGCAGCTCCTGCTCGCCCGCGCTCCCCGTCACCATGACCCGCACGCCGTCGATCGAGGTGACCCAGGCCTGCTCCTGCTCGTGCGCGGGGTAGACGGCCCACGCACGGCTACCGATGTCGACGCTGCCCGCCGGCTCGACCTCCTGCGAGACCCCGTCGGCCTCGTCGGCCACCACGAACGACGCGACCGCCGGCGACTGCGCCAACCGCGCGTACTCGCCCTCAGGGGTGACCCACCCGACGCGCACGATCCGGTCACCGTCCTGCCCGGACGCGGTGGACATGTTCGCCGAGGTGGCCCGCCACGCCTCGTCCAGCTCCGGTGTGCGCAGCGGGAAGTCGACGCGCCGGGCCATCCTGGCCAGCTCCCGGTCGGCATCCACATCCGGGACGGCGCCCGGGTCGACGCTGGGTCCTCCCGGGCTGAGCTGGCAGGAACCCAGGATCCAGGTGAGCACCCCGACGATGGCCAGCAGCACGGCCAGTGACCACGCCATGTCCCGGGCACCGTGCCCGAGCCGCTTGCGGGTGGACTCGTCGACCGCGACACCGTCCTCGCCGGCCTCACCGGAACCGCCCGCCAGGTGATCACCTGTCCGCTCACTCACCCCTTCATGGTCGCACCGTTACACCCCCGCCGGTCGCCCAGGGTCAGCGGCCCGCGGTGGCGGTATGGCCCGATCTGGAACAATCCAACGTGCAGTGGGCTCGTTCACCAGTCCGGCTGTTCACGGTGGTCACGTTACGACTCGTCGCGCGTGGCCCGCGGTCGCCGGCCGCGGGCTGCCCACGGGCAGCCCCGTCGGCAGGCGTGTGAACAGCCCTCAAGGCCAACCATGGGAGGAAGCGATGAGCAGCTCCGGTACGTCGAGCACGCCATCCAGCCGCAAGGAACGCCCGGATCGCAACCTCGCGATGGAGCTCGTCCGGGTGACCGAAGCCGCAGCGAT
Source organism: Haloechinothrix alba (assembly GCF_900188115.1). Taxonomy (GTDB): domain Bacteria; phylum Actinomycetota; class Actinomycetes; order Mycobacteriales; family Pseudonocardiaceae; genus Haloechinothrix; species Haloechinothrix alba. The sequence goes on from NZ_FZNW01000002.1 coordinate 100,257, forward strand.
GGCGGCAGGCAGGTGGGTCGGCAAGGGCGACAAGAACGGCGGGGACGCCGCGGCCGTCGACGCCATGCGGCAACTCATCAGCACCGTCTCCATGGACGGCGTCGTCGTGATCGGTGAGGGCGAGAAGGACGAGGCTCCGATGCTCTACAACGGCGAGCACGTCGGCAACAGCGACGGGCCCGCCTGCGACGTGGCCGTCGACCCCATCGACGGCACCACCCTGATGAGCAAGGGGATGCCGAACGCGCTCGCCGTGCTCGCCGTCGCCGAGCGGCACGCCATGTTCGACCCGTCCGCGGTGTTCTACATGGAGAAGCTCGCCGTCGGCCCGGAAGCCGCCGACGTCGTCGACCTGGCCGCACCGGTTGCCGAGAACATCCGCCGCGTCGCCAAGGCCAAGCACAGTGACGTCAGCGACGTGACCGTGTGCATCCTGGACCGTCCCCGGCACGAGCAACTGGTCAGCGAGGTCCGCGAGGCGGGCGCGCGCATCCGGTTCATCACCGACGGCGACGTCGCGGGAGCCATCGCCGCGGCGCGCCCCTCTACCGGTGTGGACATGCTGCTGGGAATCGGCGGCACACCGGAAGGGATCATCGCTGCCGCCGCGATGAAGTGCCTCGGCGGCGCGCTGCAGGGCAAGCTCTGGCCCAAGGACGACACCGAGCGGGAGCGCGCGCTGGCGCACGGCTTCGACCCCGACCGGGTGCTCAGCGCCGACGACCTCGTGCGCGGCGAGAACGTGTTCTTCTGCGCGACCGGTGTCACCGACGGCGACCTGCTGCGCGGCGTCCACTACCGCGCGGGCGGGGCGACCAGCCAGTCGATCGTCATGCGCTCGAAGTCGGGCACGGTCCGGGTCATCGACGGCTACCACCGCCTGAACAAGCTGCGTTCCTACACGTCGGTGGATTTCGACGGGCACACCGACGCCGGGGACCGTCTCGCACCCCCGCTGCCGTAGGTCATGGCTGCCCAGGGACCGCGGCGCTCGCCGCACGCCGTCGGACTCGCCGTGGCCGCGCTCACGGCGCTGCTGGCCACGTTGCTCCCGCCCGCGCACGGCGCGGCCGACGGCGGCGCGGGCGGCCCGACCCCGCACATTGTCGGCGGGTCCGACGCCGACCAGGTCTACCCCTTCATCGTGGCGTTCACCAGCGGTGAGCAGACGTACTGCGCGGGCGCGGTACTCACCGAGGAGTGGGTCGTCACCGCTGCCCACTGCGTCCAGGACCGTTCCCCGGAGGACGTGGAGCTGCGCATCGGCAGTACGCTCCGGTCGTCCGGTGGGTTCTCCACGACCGGCGCCGAGTTCCACCCGCACCCGGACTTCGACTGGGACGCTGCCGGCGCCGACATCGGACTCGTGCGGCTGAGCGAGCCGACCTCGGCCACCCCGATCGAACTGAGCGAGCCCGCCGAGCCGGGCACGCCGAGCCGGTTGCTCGGCTGGGGCCGCAGCTGCCCCGAACCGGACTGCACCGAGCAACCAGAGACCCTGCAGCAGCTCGACACCGAGGTGATCGAGCCAGGCGAGTGCACGGACATCGCGGCCGAGTCCGAACTGTGCACCGACAACCCGGGAGGCGACTCGGGAGCCTGCTACGGCGACTCCGGTGGCCCGCAGCTCATCGACACCGGCGACGAGTGGCGGCTGGCCGGGGTGACGAGCAGGCCCGGCTACGACGGCGACTCCTGCGCGCAGGGCCCGTCGATCTACACCGACGTGGTGTCCCACGCCGACTGGATCGCGGACACGACAGGGGATGCCCGGTTTCGCCCCGATACCCCGTGAGCCAGACTCGGAGCATGGCTGACGTCGACTACCGCATCGAGCACGACACCATGGGCGAGGTCCGGGTCCCGGTCGCCGCGTTGTACCGGGCGCAGACGCAACGCGCCGTGGAGAACTTCCCGATATCCGGGCGCGGGCTGGAACGGGCCCAGATCCGCGCGCTCGGCCTGCTGAAGGCCGCGACCGCGCGGGTGAACGGCAAGCTGGGCGTGCTCGACGAGGACATGGCCGCCGCCATCGCCGCGGCCGCCGACGAGGTCGCCGCGGGCGAGCACGACGAGCACTTCCCCATCGACGTGTTCCAGACGGGCTCGGGTACCTCGTCGAACATGAACGCCAACGAGGTCATCGCGACCCTCGCGACCCGTACGCTCGGCCGCGACGTGCATCCCAACGACCACGTGAACGCCTCGCAGTCGTCGAACGACACCTTTCCCACCACGATCCGGATCGCCGCCACCGAGGCGGTGCTGACCGAGGTGATCCCGGCGCTGGAGCACCTGGCAGGCACGGTCGAGGAGCGCGCCCGCGAGTGGTCCCACCTGGTCAAGGCGGGCCGCACGCACCTGATGGACGCCGTGCCGATCACGTTCGGGCAGGAGGCCGGTGCCTGGGCGAGCCAGATCCGGTTCGGCGTGGAGCGGCTGCACTCCGCGGTCCCCCGCCTCGGCGAGCTACCGATCGGCGGCACGGCTGTCGGGTCGGGGCTCAACGCGCCGGACGGGTTCGGCTCCGCGGTGTCCGAGGAAGTGAGCAGGGTCACCGGTCTGCCTCTCGTCGAGGCGCGGGACCACTTCGAGGCGCAGGCGAGCCAGGACGGCGTCGTCGAGCTGTCCGGGCACCTGCGCACCGTGGCCGTCTCGCTCAACAAGATCGCCAACGACCTGCGCTGGTTGGGCTCTGGTCCGCGTACCGGGCTGGCCGAGATGGCGCTGCCGGACCTGCAGCCCGGCTCGTCGATCATGCCCGGCAAGGTCAACCCGGTCATCCCGGAGGCCACGCTCCAGGTCGTCGCGCAGGTCATCGGCAACGACGCGGCTGTGGCCTTCGCCGGTTCGCAGGGCAACTTCCAGCTCAACGTGAACCTGCCGGTGATCGCGCGCAACGTGCTCGAATCCGCCCGCCTGCTGTCCGCGGTGTCGCGGCTGCTCGCCGACAAGGTGGTGGCCACGGTGCGGGTCAACGCCGAGCACGCCCGCGCCTACGCCGAGGGGTCGCCGTCCATCGTCACCCCGCTCAACGCCTACCTCGGCTACGAGGAGGCCGCGTCGATCGCGAAGCAGGCGCTGGCCGAGAGCAAGCCGATCCGCGAGGTCGTGGTGGAGCGCGGGCACGTCGCGGATGGGCGCATCACCGCGGAGCAGCTGGACACCGCCCTCGACCTGCTGGGCATGGCCCGGGTGCGCTGAATGACGCTTTCACTCCCTCTCGTGGAGTGAAAGCGTCATTCAGCACAACCTGCGGTATCACGTAACGTGAGGGTGTGCGGTTCTTACACGGAGGCAAGCCGAGCTACGACCTGACCTACGACGATGTGTACCTGGTCCCGGCGCGGACGGATGTCGAGTCGCGATTCGACGTCGACCTCGCGGGAACCGATGCGGCCGGGACCACGATCCCGATCGTCGTGTCCAACATGACGGCGGTCGCGGGCAAGCGCATGGCCGAGACGGTGGCTCGCAGGGGCGGGCTTACCGTGCTCCCGCAGGACGTCGACCCGGAAGCCGTGGCCCGGATCGTCTCCTGGGTCAAAGGCAGGGACACCGTATGGGACACGCCCCTGGTGCTCACCCCGTCCGACGCGGTGATCGACGCGATCAACCTGATCGGCAAGCGCGCGCACGGCGCGGCCGTCATCGTCGACGGGTCCGGGCGTCCGGTCGGGATCGTGCGCGAGGAGACATGTAGCGACGTCGACCGGTTCACACGCCTCGGCGAGGTCGTCGAGGACGCCCCGGTCGCCCTCCCAGTGGACACACCGCCGCGCAAGGTGTTCGACGAGCTGCACACGCACGGCAGCTCGCTGGCACTCGGCCTGGATGCCTCCGGCAGGCTCGCGGGCGTGCTCACCCCGGTAGCCGCGCTGCGCGCCGAGCTGTACACCCCCGCAGTCGACGCGCACGGCAGGCTCAGGGTCGCCGCCGCGGTCGGCGTCAACGGCGACGTCGCCGCGAAGACGCGCGCCCTGCTGGACGCGGACATCGACGTGCTCGTCGTCGACACCGCGCACGGGCATCAGGAGAAGATGCTCAACGCGCTGCAGGCGGCACGGTCGGTGCGGCCGGAGGTGCCCGTCGTCGCGGGCAACGTGGTCACGGCCGAGGGAACGAGGGACCTGATCAACGCGGGTGCGGACGTGGTCAAGGTCGGTGTCGGCCCCGGGGCGATGTGCACCACGCGCATGATGACCGCCGTGGGTCGCCCGCAGTTCTCCGCGGTCGCCGAGTGCGCGGCAGCCGCGCGCGAGCTCGGCGGGCACGTCTGGGCCGACGGGGGCGTGCGCCACCCGAGAGATGTGGCGCTGGCACTGGCAGCAGGGGCCTCGTCGGTAATGGTCGGGTCCTGGTTCGCCGGCACCTACGAGTCGCCTGGCGACCTGCGCTTCGACGAGCACGGGCGGCCCTACAAGGAGTCCTTCGGGATGGCGTCCAAGCGCGCGGTCGGCGCCCGCACCAGCGGGGAGAGCCCGTTCGACAGGGCCCGTAAGGCGTTGTTCGAGGAGGGCATCTCCTCGTCGCGGATGGCGCTGGACCCGAAGGCGCCCGGTGTCGAGGACCTGCTCGACACGATCTGCTCAGGGCTGCGCTCGGCATGCACCTACTCGGGCGCGCGCGATCTCACCGAGTTCACCGAACGCGCCGTGGTCGGGGTGCAGTCCGCGGCAGGCTTCGCCGAGGGCCGCCCCACCCCGTACGGCTGGTAACGCTGGGAGGAGCCGAAGGTGACAGCGGGCTCCCTCTACGGAACCGCTGTCACCTTCGGCTCCTCACCTACGGCTAGCTGTGGTCCTCCAGCATCTCGGTGACCAGGGCAGCTATCGGTGAGCGTTCCGAGCGGTTCAACGTGATGTGCGCGAACAGCGGGTGCCCCTTGAGCTTCTCGATCACCGCCGCCACTCCGTCGTAGCGCCCGACGCGCAGGTTGTCGCGCTGCGCGACGTCGTGCGTGAGCACCACCCGGGAGGCTGCTCCCAGCCGGGACAGCACCGTGAGCAGCACGTTGCGCTCCAACGACTGCGCCTCGTCGACGATGACGAACGAGTCGTGCAGCGAACGGCCGCGGATGTGCGTCAACGGCAGCACCTCGAGCATGCCGCGGTCGAAGACCTCGTCGAGCACGTTCTGGCTGACCAGCGCACCGAGCGTGTCGAAGACGGCCTGCGCCCACGGCTGCATCTTCTCGTTCTCCGAGCCGGGCAGGTAGCCGATGTCCTGGCCGCCCACGGCGTACACCGGACGGAACACGACGACCTTGCGGTGCAGCCCGCGCTCCATGACCGCCTCGAGTCCCGCGCACATGGCCAGAGCGGACTTGCCGGTACCGGCACGCCCGCCGAGCGAGACGATGCCGACTTCCGGGTCGAGCAGGAGATCGAGCGCGATGCGTTGCTCGGCCGAACGCCCGTGCACGCCGAAGGCCTCCCGGTCACCGCGCACCAGCCGGACGGACTTGTCCTCGGTGACCCTGCCCAACGCGCTGGAGCTTCCTGCGAGCAACCGCACCCCCGTATGGCAGGGCAGCTCGGCGAGGTCGGACCGGCCGTAGTCGGCGAGGTCGACCGACTTGTTCGTGAACAACGCGTCGAGTGCCTCCTGCGGGACATCCGCGTCGGCCATGCCCGTCCAGCCGGACGGCACGACGTCCTGCGCGCGGTACTCGTCGGCGACCAGACCGACGGACCCTGCTTTCACCCGCATCGGGATGTCCTTGGTGATCAGGGTGACATCGCCGCCCTCCGAGCCCATGTTCAACGCGCACGCCAGTATCCGGTGATCGTTACTGTCGGTGCGGAACCCCGCGGGCAACACGGTGGGGTCGGAGTGGTTGAGTTCCACCCGCAACGTCCCGCCCTGCTCGCCGATCTCGACGGGTTCGTCCAGCCGGCCGTACCGCCGCCGCAGATCGTCGAGTAGCCGGAGCGCCTCCCGTGCGAACCAACCCAGCTCCGGGTGGTGCCGTTTGGCCTCCAACTCGCTGATCACCACCAGCGGCAGGACGACGTTGTTCTCGGCGAACCGGGTCATCGCCCAGGGGTCGGAAATCAGCACCGAGGTGTCCAGCACGTAAGTGTGCGGCCGGTCGCTCGCTGCGGAATGTGGGTGGTCGGGCTCCTTGTCGGCTGTCTGGCGGTCCGGAGAGGCGTCCGTGGGGCTCGATACTGACCTTCGGGACGAACGCTGCGCAGTCACGGCAATCTCCCTCAACGGGGCGCGGCACCACACCCATACTCGGATCGGCCGGGCACTGCCCTGGCTGGTCGCATCCCGCCCGTATACGCACCAGGCAGGGTGCGGTGGTACCACAGAAGTCGCGTGCCGACCTCCGCGTGCGCTTCGTGCCCTCCTTTCGTCGCTCGGCCAACCACAGCCACGACCAGGGCCTCCCGCAATACCCCGCGCCTTGTTACGGGGTATCGCTCCGGAAGTTACCCGCTCGACGGGTGCTCGCGCAGGAGGCGACACGGTGATTTTCCAATTCGTCACGTAACGGCCAAGAGACTGTCACCCGCACGGTGCGCTGATCAGCGATTATCACGAAATGTAGTCGCACTTTGCGTCGCACGACCGGACAGCCCCGAGGTCGTCACCTGCCCGACTTATTGACACAGCGGCGCGACAAACAATCGGTACCACGGAAACGATGAAAATTCGCCGCGGTACCGCGCATTACTTCCCGTTCAGGTGACACTCCCCCGCTATCCGTCACACAATGGTGGATTCCGCTTAACAAAACTCCCGACTCGCCGGTAACTTATTCATTGCGGATCGCGCCAGAACGTAACAGCGAGATCCGGGAAAACACTCTCGATGGAGGAGAAAAACAGTGATGAAGAAAGCTGGTTTCGTAGCCGCGACAGCAGCGGGATTCATGATGCTCGGTGGCACGGCAGCGGCATCGCCAGCGGACGTGAACGCCGACGGCCCCGCGGTCGGCGATGGGGACATCACCTATGAAGACGCCTTCCACCAGTTCAACAACGGCGGGGGCGCCGCCGGATACGGCGCGGCATCCCTGGTGTCGAGCGCCTACACCGGAATCGCCCTCACTCCCGCGCTCGCAGCGGACTCGTTCAGCGAGTGACGACACGGAGCATCCGATGCGGGCCCCGGAGGAACCTCCGGGGCCCGCATCGTGCGTGACCGCCCCGCACCGAGGCGACACTCCCGCACTCGCCCGCTACACGGCAGGCGGCTCGGCAGGCACGCGGCGCCGGACAGCCCACGCGACATTTCTGCCGGGCGCCGGAAACGGACAGCCGACAGTTTCCAGGCACATATAGCCGAATTACGATCCGTACCGCCGTTCGCGCCACGCGAAATCACGCAACGCCCGGAGGAAATCGACCCGCCGAAATGCCGGCCAGTATGCCTCGGTGAACCAGAATTCCGAATTTGCCGATTGCCAGAGAAGGAATCCAGACAGACGTTGTTCCCCGGATGTCCGAATAATGAGGTCCGGGTCCGGCTGGCCCGATGTGTAGAGATGTTCCGAGATGTGGTCCACGTCGAGAGTCCTGGCCAGCTCCTCGATCGTCGTGCCCTCACTGGCGTGCTGCTCGAGCAGCCTGCGGACGGCGTACGCGATCTCCTGGCGCCCGCCGTACCCGACCGCCACGTTGACCTCCATACCCGAGCGTGCGGTCGTGCGCATCGCCGCCGCGCTCACCTGCGCAGCGATATCCGGGGGAAGCATGTCCGTTGCGCCAACGATGCGCAGTCGCCAAGGCTGCTCGGGCCCGGCCAGCTCGTCGATGACACCCGCGACGATCTGCAGCAGCGCACGGACCTCCTCGTTCTGCCTCTTGAGGTTGTCCATCGAAAGCAGGAACAGGGTGACGACCTCGACATCGGCCTCCTGGCACCACTGCAGGAAGTGCGCGATCTTGAGCGCTCCCACCCGGTGTCCGTCGCTGACGTCGGTGAACCCGGCTTCGCGTGCCCATCTGCGGTTCCCGTCGAGGATCACCGCGATATGCCGCGGGGTCCGCCCCCCGACCTGCTGGATCAGCCTGCGGCTGTAGGCACCGTAGACCAGGTTGGAAAGAAACGACCGGACACTCACGCCCCGGTAGCCTACGCACTGTCGTGCTGCTACGTCATCTCGACACCGGCTGCGCCCGGCCCGGTGTCGTCGGCCACGTCCGCTGGAGCTCGACCTACGGTAGCGTAATCTGGCGGTGTGAGTGCCGCGATGAACTCCTCGCCTTCCGGTTCGTCAGCGCAGCATCCGTCCATCGGTACGGTCGAGCGGCCACGGATGCGCGGGTGGATTCACCTCTGGTCCTTCCTGGTCGCGCTCGCGGCCGGTACGACCCTGGTGGCGCTGGCCGCCTCGACGGTCTCCGGCCAGGCGGCGCTGGCGACCACGATCTACACCGCTACGGTGCTCGGGGTCTTCGGGGTCAGCGCCCTGTACCACCGCCGTACGTGGCGGAGCCGTCGCGTTCACCTGTGGATGAAGCGCCTCGACCACTCCATGATCTTCCTGTTCATCGCGGGAACCTACACCCCGTTCACGCTGCTGGCGATGACCCAGCCCACGGGATACGTCGTGCTCGCCGTGGTGTGGTGTGGCGCGCTCGCCGGTGTGCTGCTGAAACTGCTGTGGCCGGCAGCCCCTGCCGCACTCGGCGTACCCATCTACATCGCGCTCGGCTGGGTCGCCGTGTTCGTGCTGCCCGAACTCCTCGAGAACGCCGGGGTCGCAGCGCTGGTGCTGCTGCTGGCGGGCGGGGCACTCTACACCGTGGGCGGCATCGTCTACGCAGCCAAGCGGCCCCGCCTGTGGCCCGAGACCTTCGGCTTCCACGAGGCGTTTCACGCGTGCACCGCTATGGCTGCGATCTGCCACTACATCGCCGTCTGGCTCGCCATGTACGCCTAGCTGCGATCACGCCTGTACATGGACATCGCCAGGCCGTCCATAGGCCGTCAGGCCGCCTGCTGACCCTGTATCTCATCGTCCCGGAGCGCGACGTCGAAGAAGCCATCAACGGCCTTGCGCGTCCGCTCGTGGCTCGACGGCATCAGGTGGGTATACACGCGCAACGTAAACCCAGGATCCGGGTGACCCAGGTACTGAGACAACGCCTTCACCGATTCCCCGGCATCGAGCAGCACCGAGGCGTACACCGGCGTCGCTACGCGATAAACCCTTGCCCCGGCCGGCACGGCGCCAGGCGCGGCAAGGACGAAGGGGACAGGGAGGAACGATGGGCGGTGCCTACAAGTACGGGCGGGTGATCATTTCGAGGGCGTGCCCGGCGGGGTCCATGAAGTAGACGCCGCGCCCACCGTGCTCGTTGTTGATCTCGCCCGGGCGTTTCCAGAACGGGTCGGCTGCGTGCTCGATCCCGCGGTCCCGGATGCGGGCATATGCCCGATCGAACAGCTCGTCGTCGACCAGGAACGCGTAGTGCTGCATCTGGATCTCGTCGACCGGCGGCACAGCGAACTGCAGCAGCACGCCCTCGTCGAGCTGGACGTTAGTGAATACGCCCCACGATGGGGCTTCGGCGGCCTCGAAGATGTCGCGGAAGAAACGCGCCGACTCATCGCTGTCTTTGGCCGCGATGATGGTGTGGTTGAAAGTGACTGGCATGAGTGTCCTCGCTGTGGATTGCCTTGACATGGATGGAAGTTCAGTTGGACCCATGCCGCGGAGGTCCACGCGGCCAACCCGGCAGGCGCCACCTTGGCACCTCGCGCGGGCTCAACCCTGTGCCGGGTCACCAATCCGTGCGTGGCGTAGCGCCGTCCCGGTGATCACGAGGAAGACGCTACCGAGCGCGCGCCCGGCACGGCAACCGGGGTTTGCGGCCGAGTTCCACGTAGCGCCTCTGGCAGGACGCCCAGGTTTGGACAGATACGGGCCGCAAGTGGGCCACCAAGCGCGGCCAAGCACGGTCGAGCACGGTCAACCGAGGCTCATCCTGACTCGGGTTAGCTGCAGGTCAGGGCTACTTCCAAGGTACGAGCGGATGGTTCCCAAGCTGACAACGCCAACGGCTACGTGCTCACTACTCAGGCCGTCGAGCGTCCGGCACAGACGAGAACACGCGAGAACCAGCGAGCCATGTCTTGGCAGCTCATGCAGGTGAGCCGCGCCTCGTACCGACGTCGCGCGTGGGCAGGGCTCATGACATCGCGATCTGGCTCGCCATGTACGCCCAGCTGCGAGCCGGACCGTGGCTCGACGACGCGGTGAGGGACGGCCTGCCGGTATAGCACGATCAGCCGTTGTACGGCTCGCCACCGGGTGGTGTGTCCTGTGTCGTGCGGCCGATGCGGGTAAGCAGCCGTGCGCTGGGCACGACCTCGTGTGGAAGGTGTCGTAGCTCGGCCGCGTCGGCCGCAATACCGTGCCGGCGGAGGATACCCGCCAGTACCGTCCAGTGGTGCGCTGCCATGTCTTCGTGCGAGAGGTCATCGGGCGGCTCGTCCGGCCCGACCACCATGCGCGCGGTATCGCAGATCTCCTCGAGCGAGTGGGACGTCCAGATGTCCGGGATGGTTGCTGTCGTGTCCCTGATGGACCCGCTCCAACCGTGATCGTCGAGCAGCACGATGCGACGCCCGTCGGTGAGCTCGGCTTCGTGGCACGCCGAAACATCCATCCGTGTCCTGCTCGTGGCATCCCCGTCGATATCGATCGACGTCACCAGCCGCGCGACCGTGACCACGTCTCCATCCTCTCAGTGCACGTCACGGGCCGGCGCTCCCGCATCCTGGAAGTCACGCGATACCCCACCCTCGTCACGCGGCAACGTGCCAACAACACGCCCCGGTCGATCACGCGCTGCGTCCGGTCTTGCATGAAGCAGTGAATCAATGATTCACTCTTGTCATGCCGTACCGACGTACCCCGCGCGTGCAGGCCAGGCTCGACGCGCAACGCGAGCTCCTGCTCGAGTCCGCTGTCCGGCTGCTGGCCGAACGCGGCTACGCGGGCTGTTCCGTCGCCGCCGTCGCCGCCGAAGCGGGTGTGGCGATCGGCAGCGTGTACCGGCACTTCCCGAGCAAGGCCGAGCTCGTCGCCGAGCTGTTCCGCCGCGTCGTCGAGCGCGAGGTCGCCGCCGTCGAGCAGGCCTCGACCAGCGCCTCCGGCGTGACCGAGCGCGTCACCGCGGTGATCGAGACCTTCGCGAACCGCGCGCTGAAGACACCGCGGCTGGCCTACGCCCTGCTCGCCGAACCCGTGGACGCTCCCGTCGAGCAGCAGCGCCTTGTGTTCCGCCAGGCCTTCCGGGACGTCGTCGCCGCGCGCATCACAGAGGGAGTCACCGCAGGGGTGCTGCCGCCCCAGGACGCGAACATCTCCGCAGCAGCGCTCGTCGGGGCCATCGCCGAAGTCATGATCGGCCCGCTCACCGCCGAGAGCGCGGACGCCGACGTCATCCCCGCACTGTGCACCTTCGCCGCCCAGGCGCTCGGAGGCGGCACCCTGTCGCCGAACACGCCGACCACACCCCCCGTCACCGGAGGCAGCCATGTCACACACCCATGAGGTCACCAACCAGGTTCCCCCACTGACCGGTCACGACGTCGCCGCCGACACCACGTTGCAGGCGGCCGTGGAGCGGGAAGGCGCCGGGTGGGCCTCCGGCGAGCTGCACGAGCTCGGCACCCTCGCCGGGAGCGCGCAGGCACAGGACTGGGGCCGGCTGGTCAACGAGAACCCGCCCGCGTTGCGCACCCACGACCGGTACGGCCACCGCATCGACGAGGTCGAGTTCCACCCGCACTGGCACACCCTGATGGACGTCGCGGTACGCCACGGGCTGCACGCCGCTCCGTGGCAGGACGAGCGGCAGGGCGCGCACGTGGCGCGCGCTGCCAAGACCTACCTGTGGATGCAGGTGGAGCCGGGGCACCTGTGCCCGATCTCGATGACCTACGCCGCGGTGCCCGCGCTGCGTCACACGCCGGAACTTGCCGAGGTGTACGAACCGCTACTCGCCTCGCAGGAGTACGACTACGGGCTGCGGGTACCCGCGACGAAACGCGGCGTCCTCGCGGGCATGTCCATGACGGAGAAGCAGGGCGGCTCGGACGTGCGCAGCAACTCCACGAGCGCGACGGCCAACGCCGACGGCAGCTACACCATCACCGGGCACAAGTGGTTCACCTCGGCTCCGATGTCGGATGTGTTCCTCACGCTCGCCCAGACCGCCAACGGGTTGTCCTGCTTCCTGCTCCCCCGGGTGCTCCCGGACGGCAGCCGCAACCGGATGCACCTGCAGCGGCTCAAGGACAAGCTGGGCAACCGTTCCAACGCCTCGGCGGAGATCGAGTACGACGGCGCGCTCGGTTGGCTCGTCGGCGCGGAGGGGCGCGGCGTTCCCACCATCATCGACATGGTCAACATGACCCGGCTGGACTGTGCGATCGGCGCCGCCGCGGGTATGCGGGCCGGCGTCGTGCAGGCCGTGCACCACGCAACGCACCGCGCCGCGTTCGGGGACTCGCTGATCGACACGCCGCTGATGCGCAACGTGCTGGCAGACCTGACCGTGGAGTCCGAGGCCGCCGCACTCGCGGCGATCCGGCTCGCCGGTGCCGCCGACCGGGCAGCCGCGGGCGACGAGCAGGAAGCCGCCTTCCGCAGGCTCGGCCTCGCCGCCAGCAAGTACTGGATCTGCAAGCGTGGCCCGGCGCACGCCGCCGAGGCTCTGGAGTGCCTCGGCGGAAACGGCTACGTGGAGGAGTCCGGGATGCCCCGGCTGTACAGGGAGGCACCACTGGTGTCCATATGGGAGGGATCCGGCAACGTCGCCGCGCTGGACACACTGCGCGCCATGGCCAAGCAACCCGAGTCGGTGGACGCGTTCTTCGCCGAGGTCAACAAGGCCGCGGGGGCGGACGCGCGGCTCGACGAAGCCATCCGCGCGCTCGGCAAGGAGCTGTCCAACCACGACGACATCCAGTTCCGGGCGCGCAGGCTGGTGGAAACGATGGCCATGGTGTTGCAGGGCTCGCTGCTGGTACGGCACGGCGAGCCCGCCGTCGCCGACGCGTTCTGCGCAAGCCGCTTCGGCGGCGACTGGGGCGTGGCATTCGGTACCCTGCCCAGCGGGGTCGACACCGGCTCGATCATCGAGCGCGCACAGGTCGCGGCATGAACCAGGCTCTGCGCACCGAGACAGCGGGCGGCGTCCGCTCGATCGTGCTCGCCAGGCCCGAGCAGTACAACACCATCACCCCGCAGCTGCGCGACGAGCTGGCCGAGGCCGTCGACGACGCCGACCGCGACCCGCAGGTGCGCGTCATGCTGCTGCGCGCGGACGGCCCGGCCTTCTGTGCCGGTTACGGGCTCGACTGGTCGACCACCTACCAGGCCTCGGCGGAAAGCGCCGAGCAGAGCTGGGACTCGGCGAGGGACTTCCGGATGATGTCCCGGTTCGTCGACGTCTACCTCAAGCTCTGGTACGCGGCCAAACCGACCGTCTCGGCAGTGCACGGATGGTGCATCGCCGGTGGCACCGACATGGTGCTGTGCTCGGACATCATCGTGGCGTCCGAGTCGGCTGTGTTCGGCTACCCACCGGCACGGGTATGGGGGACGCCGACCACGGCCATGTGGGTGTACCGCATGGGGTTCGAGAAAGCCAAACGCTACCTGCTCACCGGGGACGAGATCCCCGCGCCGACCGCCGCCGAGATCGGCCTGATCGCCGAGTGCGTGCCGGACGCGCAGCTCGACGAGCACGCGTTCGGGCTGGCCGACCGGATGGCCCGGCTGCCGGGTAACCAGCTGGAGATGCTCAAGCTGCTGTGCAACCAGACGGCGGAGAACATGGGGTTCACGTCCTCCCGCACGCTCGGCACGTTCCTCGACGGCATCGCCAGGCACACCCCGGAGGGACAGGCGTTCGTGGACCGCGCCACCGAAGCGGGCTTCCGCCAGGCTGTCCGCGAGCGCGACGACCCGTTCGGCGACTACGGCTCCCGGCCCCGGTAGCGCGCGAGCGCGCCCGGCCGAACGCACCGGGCTGGTGGGAGCCCAACGTGACATCGGGCTCCATAGAGGAACCGAATGTCACCTCGGGCTCCCACCACCCGCGCACGCCCGAAGGAGCCCGAGGTGACCTTGGTTCCATAGAAGGAGCCAAACGTGACATTCGGCTCCACCCCGGTGAGGGTCAGGTGAGGGCGGCGGCGAGCTCGTCCGGGGTGGTCACCGGCCGCTGGCAGACGTAGCCCTCGCAGACGTAGGCGGCCGGGGCGCCGTCCACGGTCGGGCGGCCGGCCAGCAGCGGCGCGCCCTCGGAGTCCGGCACACCCGCCAGCACGACGGAGCCGCCGGGCGCGCGGCTCGCCGCGACCGCGTGCAACGGCTCCCGCTGCGCGGCATCGGAACCCACGACGGCGACCTGCACCGGACCGGACTGGGCAGCCTCGGCAACCGACAGCCAGGTACCCGCGAACCGCGGGGCGCGTTCGATGAGCACGCCCGCCCGGCGCAGCGCCGACTCACACGCGTCCCTGTACCGGCCTGCGTGCTCGGCGCCTGCGAGAGCCGAGGCTGTCAGCAACGCGGACGCGAGCGCCGAGGCCCCCGACGGGCTCGCGTTGTCGCCGGGGTCGGAGGGCCTGTGCACAAGCGACTCCGCGTCGTCGGCCGTGTCGTAGAAGGTCCCGGGGCTGTCCTTGGCTGCGAACCGCTCCAGCGCGGTGTCCAGCAGGCCGGTCGCCCCGGTCAGCCAGTGGGCCTGGCCGGTCGCCTGGTGGAGCGCGAGCAGGCCCTCGGCCAGGCACGAGTAGTCGCCGAGCACCCCGTCCGCGTCCCCCGGCACGCCGTCCCGCGAGGTACGCACCAGCCTGGCGCCGTCGGCGTGCCTGTCGAGCAGGAAGCGGGCCGCGGCCGACGCCGCATCCACGAACTCTTCCCTGCCCAGCGCCGTGCCTGCCTCGGCGAGCGCGGTGATCGCCAGCCCGTTCCACTCGGTGAGCACCTTGTCGTCGCGGTCGGGCTGGGGACGCTCGGAGCGGGCGGAGTGCAGGGCGGAGCGCACGCGCCGCCACCGAGCGACATCGTCCGGGTCGGTGAGCAACCGCAACGTCGATGCACCCTCCTCGAAGGTGCCTTCCTCGGTCACCCCGAACAGCTCCGCAGCCCACCGGCCGTCGTCCTCGCCAAGCACCTCGACCAGTTGTGCGGGCGTCCACACGTAGGTCAGGCCCTCGGAGCCGTCGGTGTCCGCGTCGAAGGAGGCCGCGAACGCTCCCTGCTCCGTACGCATCTCCCGCAGCAGGAACCACGCCGTCTCCTCGGCCACCCGGGTGGCCAGCTCGGAGCCGGTCCGCCGTGCCAGGTGCGCGTAGGCGCGCAGCAGCAGCGCGTTGTCGTACAGCATCTTCTCGAAGTGCGGGACGATCCAGTTCGCGTCCACCGAGTAGCGGGCGAACCCGCCGCCCAGCTGGTCGTAGATGCCGCCACGCGCCATGGCCTCGGCACAGGAGGTGACCATCCGCATGGCCGCCTCCGAGCCGGTCCGCTCGTGGTGCCGCAGCAGGAACTCGAGCACCATCGACGGCGGGAACTTCGGGGCGGAGCCGAACCCGCCGGCGGACTCGTCGAACTGCTCGTGCAACGTTCGCACCGCGGCATCCAGCGTCTCGGCGGTCACGGCCTGCTCGGTCAGCGGCTTGGTCTGCTCGGCAAGGTGCTCGACCACCTTGCTACCCGCCTCCCGCAGCTCGGCCTGACGGTCCCGCCAGGCTTCCATCACGGCCTGCAGCAACTGGGTGAACGACGGCATGCCCATTTTCGGCTGCGCCGGGTAGTAGGTCCCGCAGTGGAACGGCTCGCCTTCCGGGGTGAGGAAGCAGGTCATCGGCCACCCGCCCTGGCCGGTCATGGCCTGGGTCGCGGTCATGTAGATCGCGTCGATGTCCGGGCGTTCCTCGCGGTCCACCTTGATGTTGACGAAGTTCTCGTTCATGACCGCGGCCGTGGCGGGGTCCTCGAACGACTCGTGCGCCATCACGTGGCACCAGTGGCACGCCGAGTACCCGATGGACAGCAGGATCGGGACGTCCCTGCGTTCGGCCTCGTCGAGCGCCTCCTGGCACCACGGCCACCATTCGACGGGATTGTCCGCGTGTTGCAGCAGGTACGGGCTCGTTGCCGCGTTGAGGCGATTGGTCATGCCTCCAGCGTGACAGACCGCGCGCGATCCGTCGGACGTTACCTCCCCGGTGCCGGACCGGGGGCACCGTCGGGCCCGGCGCGATCACCGTGCTCGGCAGGGGGCTCGGCAGGGGGCTCGACAGGGGGCTCGACAGGGGGCTCGACAGGGGGCTCGGCTGAGTCCGATGCGGCACCGCCCGCGCCGTCGACACCGCCGGCGTCTGCCGACCCGCCGTCGCGCGCTGCGCCCTCGCCGTCCCCGGCAGTACCGGTGCCGTCACCGTCGAAGCTCGTGGGCACGCGACCGAGATGCCTGGTCATCGAGCGCACCAGCAGCGCGACGGCGATGAAGAACAGCAGCAGCACCAGCAGGCCGAGCGGAGACGACTTGCCGAAGTCCTCGCCTTGCCCGCCGTTGTCGCCCTGACCGGGTTGCTGAGCGAGCACCACCGCGGCGGCGTGTGCCGCGGGCACCGTCAGGCTAGTCACTGTCGTGGGCATGATCCCGGCTCATTCCTCTATCCCCGCGAACAGGTCGTCCTCGGGCAGCGTGCTGTCCACGAGGCTGCGGACCAGCTCGTACTCCTCAGTGGGCCATACCTCGCGCTGCATGTCGAGGGGCACGGCGAACCACCGGCTGTTCGGGTCGATCTGCGTGGCATGCGCCTTCAGCGCCTCGTCCCGCACGTGGAAGTAGTCGGCGCAGTGCACCCGCGTGGTGACCCGCTCCATCACGTCGGCCTTGTCCGGGTCCCACTTGCCGAGCCACTCCCCGTACGGCGACTCCAGCCCGCGCGCAAGCAGGGCCTCGTGGAACGTGCTGATCTTGGCGCGGGAGAAACCGTGCGAGTAGTAGAGCTTGAGCGGCTGCCACGGCTCACCGGCGTCCGGGAACCGGCTCGGGTCGCCCGCCGCGTCGAACGCCGCCACGGAGATCTCATGGCACCGGATGTGGTCCGGGTGCGGGTAGCCGCCGTTCTCGTCATAGGTCACCAGCACGTGCGGCCGGAACTCGCGAATCTCGCGGACCAGCGCCTCCGTCGATTCCTCGAGGGGGACCAGCGCGAAACACCCCTCCGGCAACGGCGGTAACGGCTCGCCCTCCGGCAGGCCCGAGTCGAGGAAGCCGAGCCAGCTGTGGCTGACCCCGAGGACCTTCGCAGCGGTGGCCATCTCCTCGCGGCGCACCTCGGTGAGGTTGGCGTTGACCTCGGGCCGGTCCATCGCCTTGTTCAACACACTGCCGGCCTCACCTCCGGTGCAGGTCACGACCCGCACCTCGTGCCCGTCGGCCACGTATCGAGCCATGGTCGCAGCGCCCTTGCTCGATTCGTCGTCCGGATGAGCGTGCACAGTCATCATGCGCAGCCTGCCAGCTCGACGCTCCCCGGTACTCTCGTCCATGCTCCGCGACCCCTTCGTCCGAGTTCCCGCGACCAACCCTGTGTGCCCGGCGCACCGCGTACGCGGATACTGAACCTATTGTCCTCGAATCCATGACAGTAACGTTCAGGAGGGTTGGTTGTGGGCCATGCCGGTTCGACTCCGCCCGAGGGTCTGCCCGAGGGGCGCTACGGGCCGACTCGCTCGGCCGGTAGCCGCCGGTGGAGGCGATGGCTGTTCACCGGCACCGCTGTCGTGACCGCCGGCGTGCTCGCGTTCGTGGGCTACACCAACCTCGGGTCCGCGCCGATCTCGGCCGAGCGGATCGGGTTCGCCGTCCAGTCCGACGACGCCATGGAGATCACCATCCGGGTGAGCAGGGACGAACCCGAACGGCCTGCGGTCTGCATCGTGCGCGTCCGGGACTCGGCAGGCTCGGAGAGCGGGCGCAAGGAGGTCTACGTCGCCCCGTCGGACGGGGATACCGTGCTCAGCGCCGTCATCCGGAGCGCCCGGCCACCGGTCACGGCTGACACGTTCGCGTGCTCCTACGACGTCCCGGGGTACCTGACCCCCTCCGGCGGCGGTACCACCGGTTGAGGCCGGACACCGGCGGCGCAGCCCGCTGCCTGGCACTGCGCTGCACGGAACCCACCTGAGCTGGGATTCACGTAGGCGGGGGACCGTTTCTCACGGGCGTCATCGTGCTCACCGTGATATTCTCGTCTATCGGCACGGTCCACGACGGGCCGTGTCTTTCGTTATATGTGTCGTTGGGAGGCAGCGGCACGGCCGGCGCGACACCCGCGTTGGTAGACGTACCGAGGAGATGGTGACCGTGAGCGACGCCAAGGTGACCTGGTTGACGCAGGATGCCTACGACAGGCTCAAGCGAGAACTCGATGAGCTGATCGATAATCGCCCGGTCATCGCCGCGAAGATCAACGAGAGTCGCGAAGAGGGCGACCTCAGGGAGAACGGCGGTTACCACGCCGCGCGCGAGGAGCAGGGTCAGCAGGAGGCCCGCATCAGGTACCTCCAGGAGCTGCTCCGCAACGCCAAGGTCGGAGAAGCCCCGAAGAGCGACGGTCGCGCGGAACCGGGCATGGTCCTCACCATCCGCTACGCAGGCGAGGACGAGGAAGAGCAGTTCCTCCTCGCCACGCGAGAAGAGGGTGCCCAGGACGACTACGAGGTGTACTCGCCGGAGTCCCCACTGGGCAAGGCCTTACTCGGCGCCACGGAAGGTGAAGAGCGTGAGTACGAGCTGCCGAACGGCAGCACGGAGAAGGTCACGTTGATCAAGGCGGTCCCGTACACGCGCTGAGCCGGGCCGGCTGAGCACCACCCCTGCCGGCGTCGCGGGCGGAGAGACGGCGCTCGCGACGCCGGCAGACGTGTGTCTGTCCGGGCCCGCGCCGGGGGCTCAACGCCGAGCGATGCGTTCGAGCAGCGGACGGATCCTCGGCGGGACCGGCGTGGAAAGCGCGATGGATGTCGATGTCCGCCGCACCCCGGCGACGTCGACGACCGTGTCGATCACCCGTTGCAGGTCGTCGTTGGACCGCGCGACCATCCGCACGAACAGGTCCCCCTGCCCGGTCGTGGCGTGCACCTCGCATACCTCGTCGATCGCCGCGAGCGCGTCCGCGACGTGCTCGCGCTGCCCCTGCGCGATCTCGAGAACGGCGAACGCGGTGAGCGTGTAGCCGAGCGAGCCCGGCTCGATATCCGGGGGAAACCCGCGCACCACGCGCTGGGCGCTGAGCCGGTCCAGCCGTGCCTGCACGGTGCCACGCGCGACCCCCAGGCGGCGCGCGCACTCGAGCACGCCGAGGCGGGGCTCGTCGGCCAGCAGCAACAGGAGCCGCGCGTCCAGCGCGTCCAGCGATGACCCGTCCACGACTTCTCCCTATACACGTTGCTCAATATGATCGGCGTTACCGGCTTATGATTGCACATTTTGCCTAGCGCAAAATGCGTCTTTTGCACATCTTGCCTCATACGTGGATGCTGGAATGTATCCCACACGGGGAGGGCGGCACGCGCGGCCGGCCTGCGGGGTAACCGGCGATCCCGGCGACGACCGCGGCGGACTCGAGTACGACACACCACGCGTACCGCCCTCCCGCTGTGGAACCGCCACCGCACCACGCGTCCACGAGGAGTTCCAGATGACACACACGGTTGGATCCGGTGAGCAGATGGACGACGTCAGCTATGACCAGTTGCGCCAGCTCGTCGGCCTGGTCGATCACGACGAGACCACCGACCCGTTCCCGGTGCGCGCGATGGATGCCGTGGTGTTCGTCGTGGGCAACGCGACTCAGGCCGCGTGGTTCTACCAGGCGGCGTTCGGGATGACGCTGGTCGCCTACTCCGGCCCGGAGACCGGCAATTCCGATCACAAGGCCTTCGTGCTGACCTCGGGGTCGGCCCGGTTCGTCGTCAAGGGCGGCGTGCAGCCCTCATCCCCACTGCTCGACCACCATCGCAGGCACGGCGACGGGGTGGTCGACCTGGCGCTCGAGGTCGCCGACGTCGACAGGTGCATCGAGCATGCACGCGCGATGGGTGCGACGGTGCTCGACGAGCCGCACGACGAGCATGACGAGCACGGCACCGTGCGTACCGGCGCCATCGCCACCTACGGCGAGACCCGGCACACGCTCGTCGACCGGTCCCGCTACGCCGGGCCGTACCTGCCGGGTTACGTCGCGCGGCACGGCGCGATCGAGCGCGCCGAAGGGGCCCCACGCAGGCTCTTCCAGGCGGTCGACCACTGCGTCGGCAACGTCGAGCTGGGCAACATGGACTACTGGGTGGACTTCTACCGCCGGGTCATGGGCTTCGTGAACATGGCCGAGTTCGTCGGTGACGACATCGCCACCGAGTACTCGGCGTTGATGAGCAAGGTGGTCGCCAACGGCAACCACCGGGTGAAGTTCCCGCTCAACGAGCCGGCCGTGGCGAAGAAGCGTTCCCAGATCGACGAGTACCTCGACTACTACGGCGGCGCCGGCTGCCAACACATCGCGCTGGCCACCAACGACATCATCAGCACCGTCCGGCACATGCGCAAGGCGGGTGTCGAGTTCCTCAACGTCCCCGACTCGTACTACGACGACCCCGAGCTCCGCGCCCGCATCGGCGAGGTGCGCGTGCCGATCGAGACGCTGCAGGAGCACGGCATCCTCGTCGACAGGGACGAGGACGGTTACCTGCTCCAGCTGTTCACCAAACCGATCGGGGACCGCCCCACGGTGTTCTTCGAGTTGATCGAGCGGCACGGCTCGCTCGGTTTCGGCAAGGGCAACTTCAAGGCCCTGTTCGAGGCCATCGAGCGGGAACAGCAGCGCCGCGGCAACCTCTGAGCCATCGCACCCGGCACAGCCGGCCGGTGGCCGGCCGGGCAGCGGGCACGGGCACCGCGGTGCTCGTGCCCCGCCACCCCGCCGCTCAGGGAATGATGGTGTAGTCGGCCCGCTGCAGCTCGGCCGCCACCTCGGCGCAGTGCTCGGGACCCCTGGTCTCCAGGTTGAGCGACACCTCGACCTCCTCGAGCTCGAGCGCTCCCGCGGTACGGGAATGCTCCACGTCGAGCACGTTGGCCCCGAGCTCACCTACGCGCGTCAGCAGCACACCCAGGGACCCCGGCGTGTCGCGTACCCGCAGGCGCAGCGAGAGGTACCGGCCACCCGCGATCATGCCGTGCCGGATGATGCGCAGCAGCAGCAGTGGATCGACGTTTCCCCCGGAAAGCACGGCTACGATCGGCGGCTGGAAACGGTGCTCGTGTTCCAGCAGGGCTGCTACCGCCGCCGCACCAGCCGGTTCGACGACGAGCTTGCGGCGCTCCAGGCACAGCAGGACGGCGCGGGAGAGCGACTCCTCGCTGACCGTGACGACCTCGTCGACCAGCGAGTCCACGTGGGACAGGCCGAGGGGTCCCGGCGTCCCCACCGCGATCCCGTCGGCGACGGTGTTCGTGCTTGCCAGCGAGACCGGCTGACCGGCCCGCAACGACGGTGGGAACGCTGCCGCGTTCGCCGCCTGCACGGCGACGACCCTGGCGTCCGGTTTACGTTCCCGCAGCGCCGCACCGATCCCGGAGACGAGGCCGCCCCCGCCGGTCGCGACCAGCACGGTCGCAACGTCCGGCACCTGCTCCAACACCTCCAACCCGACCGTGCCCTGCCCGGCGATGATGTCGGGATGGTCGAAGGGGTGGATGAACACGGCCCCGGTCCGCTCGGAGAACTCGGTGGCCTCCCGGAGCGTCTCCTCGAGCTGGCCACCGTGCAGGTGCACGTCGGCGCCGTAGTCGCGGGTCGCGGCGAGTTTGGGCAGCGGCGCACGCTCCGGCATGAACACCGTCGAGCGGGTGCCGAGCAGCGATGCCGCCAGCGCCACCCCCTGGGCGTGGTTGCCGGCACTGGCCGCGACGACGCCATGCGCGCGCTGCTCCTCGCTGAGGTTGTGAATCCGCGTGTAGGCACCGCGGATCTTGAACGACCCGGTCCGTTGCAGGTTCTCGCACTTCAGGTGCACATCCCCGCCATGCAGGCGCGCGAGGTCCATCGCGTGCTCCATGGGGGTGTATCGCACCACGTCCGCGAGGGTGTCACGGGCGGTGTCGATCTCGTCGATCGTGACTAGGCTCATAACGCCTGATCATGCCACCCGCACCGCGCCACGGGACACGCCAGTCACATCGCCCACCACGCCCAGGTACGCTGGGTGTCACACGTAACACGTACGTTCAGGAGCTTCGACATGGCACTGGGGCACGGGAGACTTCGCGAGGCGACCGCCCTCTTCGGCGCCGTCGGTTCGGCGGTCGCTCTCACCGGTGCCGCTTTCCTCACCGTTCAGCACGCCACCTGCGACGACCCCGGGATGTACGTCCGCTACGACAGCCACGTCGAGCTGATCCGTGGTTGCGTCGACCCCGCGCAGGTCCCCGAGGCGCCGCGCCCCCAGCAGGAGGCAGGCGCCGTTCCGAGCGCGGAACTGGGCGACTGACCCCGGCACGCTCGGGCACGCCTGTTCCCGAGCCCCGCAGCCGATCCCGCAGCCGGCAGCGCGGCCCACCCTGTGGCCACCGGTTCCGGCCCTACTCCAGTGCTGCGCGCAGGTCGGCCACCAGGTCATCACCGTTCTCGATACCGACAGACAGCCGCAGCAGGTTCGACGGCACCTGGAGCAACGAGCCGGCGACGCTCGCGTGCGTCATCTGGCCCGGATGCTCGATCAGCGACTCGATGCCGCCCAGCGACTCGGCGAGCGTGAACAGCTGGGTCCGCGCGGCCGTCTCCAGCGCGTGTGGTTCGCCCCCGTCGAGCGTGAACGACACCATCCCGCCGAACCGCAGCATCTGCTTGGTCGCGCGATCGTGCCCGGGGTGATCCGGCAGGCCCGGGTAGTAGACCTGCGAGACCCGCGGATGATCCACCAGCTCCGCGGCGATCCGCTCGGCGTTGTCGCAGTGCCGTTCCATCCGTACCGCCAACGTCTTCATGCCGCGCATCGTCAACCAGCTGTCGAACGGCCCCGGAACGGCACCCGAGCAGTTGCGCAGGAAGAACAGCTGCTCGCGCAGCTCGTCGGAGTTGGTGACCACGGCCCCGCCGACCACGTCGGAGTGGCCGCCCAGGTACTTCGTGGTGGAGTGCACGACGACGTCGGCACCGAGATCCAGGGGTTGCTGCAGGTACGGTGTGGCGAAGGTGTTGTCCACGACCAGGCGTGCCCCACCGTCGTGCGCGAGTTGGGCCAGCGTGGCCAGGTCCGGGATTCCCAGCAGCGGGTTGCTCGGGGACTCGCACCAGACGAGCTTGGTCTCCGGCCGCATTGCCGCGCGCACCTCATCGGCGGAGGTGAGGTCGGCGACGCTGTACCGCACGCCCCAGCCCGTCAGGACCTTGTCGATGAGCCGGAACGTGCCACCATAGGCATCGTTGCCGAGCACCAGATGGTCCCCTGGCCGGAGCGCGGCGCGGATCACCGCGTCCGAGGCGGCCATCCCGGACGCGAACGCCAGGCCGTGCCGGGCACGTTCGAGCGCCGCGATCGCCTCCTCGGAGGCGCTGCGGGTGGGGTTGGCTGTCCGGGAGTACTCGTAGTCACCCTCGCGAGTACCACCGACACCGTCCTGCGCATACGTCGACGTCTGGTAGATCGGCGCGATCACGGCACCGGTACGTGGGTCGGGATGCTGGCCCGCGTGGATCGCACGCGTCTCGAAGCCGTAGTGGAGGTCGTCGTGAGCCATGCCGTCAGCCTACGACGTCACCATCAGCCGGGACGAAGTACCGCGACATCACGACGAGGCCGTTCCGCTTTCCGGCCTCGACCGCGTCATTCCGGCCGCTGGAAGTACCCCTCCGGCGCCATCGGCTGCTGGGGCGGGTACCCCGGCTGCTGCGGCGGATGCCCGGCGTAGGGCGGCGGAGCACCGTACGGGGGCACGTTCGCCGACACCGACCCCGTGCCCTGCTCGCACCACCGCCGGGTCGGGCGGACAAGCGCCAGGACCAGTGTCACGATCGCCGGCAACAGCACGAAGAACATCGCGATCCCACCGACGACCATGGCGGCGCCGAGCACGGACTCGGCCTCCTGGGCCGATGGCCCTGTCGACGAGCCCTGGCCTGCGAACTCCTCGACCATCGAGTCGAGCACGACCCACGTGAGGATGAAAGAGGCGATCGAGAACAGGATGACGAGCGCGCACCCGGAGGCGACCATCCAGCGTCCCGCGGCCTTCTTCATGAACAGCAGCACGGCGCCGCCGATCAGCAACCCGACGATCACCAGCTGAACCGACCCGCCGATGAAGCCGGCGGTCTGCGTCCAGCCCGGAATCGCGGACTCCGCCCGCGCCCGCTCACCTGCCGTGAGTTCCGCGTCGAACATCTCGACGGACATCGCGCTGAGCATGAAAGCCTGCACCGCGCCCCAGAGGGCGAACAACCCACAGAGACATGCCAGAACCCCTGCGGTGATCGCGGTGCCGCCGCTCGCGGGCGGTTCCGCATCGGTGTAGCCCGGATAGGCCGGCATCGCCGGGTACCCGCCCTGCGCCGGGTACTGCGGGTAGCTCATCCTCGCTCCCTGACACGAACCGCGCTCATCGGTGCGGCGCCGGGATGCCGGGCGGCATCCCGGACATCCCCAGACACAGCGTCCGCGCGGCCTCGACCCCCATCGATCGGACACCTACACCCTAGCGGCAGGTTCCCCTGTGGACATCGCTTCCCACATACACGTGCCCCTGCCCCCCGAGCCGGAACCGGTCCGAAGGGCAGGGACGAAACCCCCGAAGGGCCCGGGTGTGCCGTCTGCCTACTGCTGTGGCGGCCCGTAGCCGGGCGGCGGACCCTGCCCTTGCTGGCCGTACGGATCCTGCTGCGGCGGCTGACCGAACCCACCACTGGGCGGACCCTGCGGCGGCTGACCGAACCCACCACTGGGCGGACCCTGCGGCGGCTGACCGAACCCACCACTCGGCGGACCCTGTGCCTGCTGGCCGTACGGACCCTGCGGCGGCTGACCGAACCCACCACTCGGCGGACCCTGCGGCGGGAACTGGCCGAACGCGTTCTGCTGGGGTGGCTGGCCGAACGGGGCCGGGTACTGGCCGAACCCACCGGGCTGCTGTCCGGGATGGGCGAACGCACCTGCTCCTTGAGGACCTCCCGAACGTCCGTTGCCGAGCCCGAACAGGGGCGCGGTGGGCGGGATCATGCCGAGAACCCCGACCGCGAGTACGAGCACGCTCAGGGCGAGCGATGTGACGATCGTTCCGGGTACGCCCCCTTCGACGTCCACATCGCTGGACGGGGTCAGGCCGATCCACAGCAGAATGACGAACAGCAGGACCAGTGCCCCGCCTGCAGTCGTGGCGATCGGAGCGATCCTTATCATCGCCGCGCCGAGCTTGCCGGCCAGCGCGATGAGTACACCACCCGCGATCGCGGCGAGCGCACCGATCATCATCATGACGAGGTAGAACCACAGCAGGCCCGGGGAGGCCAGGCCGAATTCGCTGAGGTCGAGCCGGTCGTGAGCGCTGGAGTAGCCGCCCATGTCGGCCATCTCGACGAAGGTCAAGATCAGGATGACCACGCCGAGCAGCGCGACCACACCTCCCGCGAGGAGACCGCCGATCGACATACCGGCACCGCCGGAGCGGCCGTAGCCGGGCTGCGGGGGCGCTCCGCCGAAGCCATCCGGCTGGCCCGGGAAGCCGAAGTTCTGCTGGGGATGCCCCCCGAACGGCGGGGCGTACTGGCCACCAGGCTGCTGCGCGAAACCTCCCTGCTGCTGGCCCGGGAAGCCGAAGTTCTGCTGGGGATGCCCCCCGAACGGCGGGGCGTACTGGCCACCAGGCTGCTGCGCGAATCCACCCTGCTGCTGGCCCTGATACGGATCGAACCCACCAGGCTGCTGCGCGAAACCTCCCTGCTGCTGGCCCTGATACGGATCGAACCCACCAGGCTGCTGCGCGAATCCACCCTGCTGCTGACCCACGGCAGCAGGGTTGTCTGCGGCGCTCGGCGGCGGGGTGTACGGGATCGCGGGCGGCGGTTGCATATCGGGCGGCATCAGCTGAGTGGAGGCCGACCCGGGGCTGTCCGATGGTGGCTGGGGCGGCTGCACCATCTGTGTCTGTTCGGGGCCGTCGAACTGGTCACCGCTGCCCATATGGCCTGCTTGCGGGGCCGACCCGGGCTGGACGACCTGAGTGGGTTCCGGTGTGCTGCCGAACGGCGTGTCCGGCTGTGCCTGCGGATCACTCGGTGGGGACTCGTTTGGCTGGCCTTGCGGCTGCTCGTTCCCCTCCGGCGACTGGTCCGGTGGTTGGGGAGCGTTCATCTAGGTTTTCAACCCCCTTGGCGGAAACACGATCTCTTCAACACTGTCTTGTCCGGCGAACGGGCTATTCGCGATGGAGCGTACGTGGGCACGACCGAGCTCGCTGTCTCAGCCGGCAGCGCACGGTGCGCTCCGGGAGCCGAGACCGCGGCGACCTTGCCGCTCGAGGAGTGAACAGCGCTCATCGGTCACACACGCTATCGGACAACCCGGCGATGCGCCGGACAAACCCCACCCGACCCCCTACTCGGGCACCAGCGCGGCCGTCAGCCACCAGCCAGGAAGCCGAGGAGGTCCTGCCTGCTGACCACCCCGGCCGGCTTACCACCGATCAGCACCAGAGCGGCATCGGCCGAGGCGAGCACGGTCATCGCGTTGCTGATCGAGGAGCCACCGCCGATCGTCGGCAGCGGGGCCGACATGTGCTTGTCGAGCCGGTCAGCCAGCGCCGCCTTGCCTGCGAACAGCGAGTCGAGCAGCTCGCGCTCGTTGACGGCACCGACCACCTCTGCCGCCATGATCGGTGGTTCGGCGTTGACCACCGGCATCTGGCTCACCCCGAACTCCCGGAGGATCGTGACGGCCTCGGCGACGGTCTCGTTCGGGTGCGTGTGCACCAGCTCGGGAAGCGACCCGTCCTTGCGTCGCAGCACGTCCGTGACCGTGGCGTCGGTCTCGTCCGTCGGGAGGAAGCCGTAGGACGACATCCAGCCGTCGTTGAAGACCTTGGTCAGGTAGCTGCGCCCACCGTCCGGGAGCAACGCCACGATCACGGCGTCGTTCTGCCCGGCCGCGGCCAACCGTTCGGCCAGCTCGAGCGACGCGGCGACCGCCATCCCGCACGAGCCACCGACGAGCAACCCTTCCTCCGCGGCCAGCCTCCGGGTCATCTGGAACGAGTCGGCGTCCGAGATCGCGATGATCTCGTCGGCGATCGAGGCGTCGTAGGTCTCCGGCCAGAAGTCCTCCCCGACTCCTTCCACCAGATAGGGCCGCCCGGTTCCGCCGGAGTAGACCGACCCTTCCGGGTCCGCCCCGACGATACGAACCGCCCCGTCGGAGACCTCCTTGAGGTACCTGCCCGTTCCGGAGATGGTGCCGCCGGTACCCACACCGGCGACGAAATGCGTGATCCTGCCCTCGGTCTGCTGCCACAGCTCGGGCCCGGTCGTGTCGTAGTGGCTGGCCGGGTTGGCGGGGTTGGCGTACTGGTTGGGCTTCCACGCGCCGTCGATCTCCTCGACCAGCCGGTCGGACACCTGGTAGTAGGAGTCGGCGTGGTCCGGCGGGACCGCGGTCGGGCACACCACGACCTCGGCGCCGTACGCCTTGAGTACGTCCTGCTTGTCCTGGCTGACCTTGTCCGGGCAGACGAACACGCAACGGTATCCCCTGCGTTGAGCCACCATAGCCAGACCTACTCCGGTATTGCCGGAGGTCGGTTCGACGATCGTGCCGCCGGGCTTGAGCTCACCGGACTGCTCCGCGGCGTCGATCATGCGCACCGCGATGCGGTCTTTGACGCTACCCCCGGGGTTGAAGTACTCCACCTTGGCGAGCAC
The DNA here is from genome assembly GCF_900188115.1 of Haloechinothrix alba. Classification (GTDB taxonomy): domain Bacteria; phylum Actinomycetota; class Actinomycetes; order Mycobacteriales; family Pseudonocardiaceae; genus Haloechinothrix; species Haloechinothrix alba. The sequence continues at coordinate 128,229 of NZ_FZNW01000002.1, forward strand.
GGTGGGCCCGTTGCCGTCGGCGAGCGCTGACGACAGCGCGTTCAACTTGACCAGTGGGGTATTGCCAACCAGGTCGATGACGTGCTCGGCGTATTCCATCGCACCATTCCCATTCCTACGCGAGTTGCGCGCTCGTATACCCGTCGCGGTTGTTCCCCGCTCAGCACCACCCTATCCCGCGCACCCCGCGCAGGCAGCTCCGTGAGCCGCTTCGGCACGCGGATCACAGGCGCCGGTCACCTGCCGGTGCCGGTTCGTTCTGGTCAGGCATCACGCGCGGGCGCCGGACTGGCAGGGAAGGTTCGTCACGGCATAGTGTCGGTCGCACAATCGACAACGTTCGAGACACCCGTGGTGCCGTTCCATGACTACGCACACGTCGACGGACGGGTCCCCCCGCTGATATACCTCGAGCTCTGGTCCGACCGCGCAGGCGTGCGCGAAGCAGGTGCCGGGTGACGCCCGGTGACCGGTGCGCGGTGTACTGCCCGACAGTTGAACAAGCCCCCGGTACGAAGGAGCCATCCCATGCCCGAAGCCGTGATCGTGTCGACCGCCCGCTCGCCCATCGGCCGAGCCGGCAAGGGCTCGTTGGTTGACATGCGACCGGACGACCTGGCCACCCAGATGGTGCGGGCGGCACTGGACAAGGTGCCGCAACTCGACCCCGCGGCCATCGACGACCTGATGCTCGGTTGCGGGCTGCCCGGCGGCGAGTCCGGTTTCAACATGGGCCGGGTCGTCGCGACCGAGCTCGGCTACGACCACCTGCCGGGAACGACCATCACCCGGTACTGCTCGTCCAGCTTGCAGACGACTCGGATGGCGATGCACGCGATCAAGGCGGGCGAAGGCGACGTGTTCATCTCCGCGGGTGTCGAAGCGGTGTCCCGGTTCGCCAAGGGCAGCTCCGACTCCCTTCCCGACACGCAGAACCCGCTGTTCGCCGACGCACAAGCGCGTACGGCGCACGTCGCCGAGCACGGCGCCGACTCGTGGGAGGACCCCCGGGACAGCGGCAGGCTCCCCGACATCTACATCGCCATGGGCCAGACGGCCGAGAACCTGGCCAGGCTGAAGGGCATCTCGCGGGAGGAGATGGACGAGTTCGGCGTGCGTTCCCAGAACCTCGCGGAGAAAGCCATCGCCGACGGGTTCTGGGCCAAGGACATCACCCCGGTCACCCTTCCGGACGGCAGCGTGGTCGACGCCGACGACGGCCCGCGGGCGGGTGTCACCGTGGAGGGCGCATCGGGGCTGAAGCCTGTGTTCCGGCCGGACGGCCGCGTGACTGCCGCGAACGCCTGCCCGCTCAACGACGGCGCGGCAGCGGTCGTGGTGATGTCCGACACGAAGGCAGCCGAGTTGGGCATCACCCCGCTGGCGCGGGTGGTCTCGACCGGGGTGACGGCACTGTCCCCCGAGATCATGGGGTACGGCCCGGTCGGGGCCTCGCGGCAGGCCCTCGCCCGCGCGGGCATGTCCATCGGCGACATCGACCTGGTGGAGATCAACGAGGCGTTCGCCGCGCAGGTGATCCCGTCGTACCGCGACCTCGGCATCGACATCGAACGGCTCAACGTCAACGGTGGCGCGATCGCCGTCGGGCATCCCTTCGGCATGACCGGGGCGCGGATCACTTCGACACTGGTCAACTCGCTGCAGCACCACGACAAGCAGTTCGGGCTGGAGACGATGTGCGTCGGGGGTGGTCAGGGCATGGCGATGGTCCTCGAGCGGCTCAGCTGACCCCGACCCACGTGAACGGGGCGTCCGGCCGATCGACCGGACGCCCCGTTCACTGTCTCGCGGAGAGTCGTCGCGCCTACTCCTGGAAGTAGGACAGCAGGCGCAGGATCTCGAGGTAGAGCCACACGAGCGTCACCATCAGCCCGAAGGCCACGAACCACGCCCACCTGGCCGGCATGGCCTCGCGGATCATGTGGTCGGCCATGTCGAAGTCGAGCAGGAAGCTGAAGGCCGCGACACCGATCACCACGAGACTGAAGATGATCGCCAGCGTACCGCCGTCGCGCAGCCCCATGTTGATACCGAAGAAGCCGAGCACCAGGTTGGCCAGCATCAGGACGAAGACACCACCGATCGCCCCGGTGATCCACTTCCTGAACTTGGGGGTGACCTTGACGGCACCTGTCCGGTACACGACGAGCATCACGGCGAACACCCCTGCGGTACCGAGGATCGCGTTGAGCGCGATCTGGTTGCCGAACGCGGCCGTGAACACGCCCGTGATGGCGCCGAGGAACACGCCCTCGGCCGCCGAGTAGCTCAGGATCAGAGCCGGGTTCGGGGTCTTCTTGAAGATGACGACAAGGGCGAGCACCAGCCCGACGATCATGCCGCCGAAGACCGCGCCGTAGACGGCACCCGTGCTACCCGAGGCGATCTGGCCCTGCGCCCAGATGGCTGTCAGCGTGCCGACGCCGAGCGCCGTCGCGAGGCACGCGCCGGTCTTCATGACGACGTCGTCGACGGTGATGGGCCGTTCGCCCTCGCCGGCAGCCGTCCGCGGCGCGCCCTGACCAGGCACTCCACCCTGCGTCTGACCGAATCCGTATGGTCCGCTGGCCGCGCCGCCACCCGGTAGGTTGCGGAACGCGGGGTTACTACTGGTACGCACCTGGATCCTCCTGGATCTGCTCGCACATGTCGTGATCTAGCGCCTACTACAGGTACAACGGCCACTCGGCGTGGCCGGTTCCCTCAGCCGTATACCGTTCACCCTACCCATACGGGAGCTATCGCACGCTCATCCCGTTCAACTCGCTCGGCGGCACGCGGGACGCGGTGCCACCTCGACGGGTAACTCAGGCCACCGTACCGGCGGTTGCGCTGGTCTCGTTGTTACCGATGAAGCAGAATGTCATCACCCCGCTACCCGGCGGACGGTAGCGAGGTCACGCGGCAGCCGGCGACGCTGTTAGAGGAGGACGTCTCATGACCACGTACCTGGTGACGGGCGCGACCGGCCTGATCGGGCGCCACTACCTCGAACTGCTCCTCGCCGACGCCGACACCGAACGGGTATGGGTCACCGTGCGCGCAGGCTCGGAGGCCAAGCTGAACAGGTTCAGCGCACGCTGGCCGAACCAGGACAAGCTCACGCCGGTGACCGGTGACGTGTCGACGGAGCTGCTCGGTATGACCGAGGAGGACCGCACCGAGCTGCGCGGCAACGTCGACAACGTCGTGCACCTCGCCGCGCTCTACGACCTCACGGCCGACGAGGAGAGCAACGTACGGTCCAACGTCGACGGTACGGCCAACGTCATCGACCTGTGCACCGACATCCAGGCAGGCTGCTTGCATCACGTGTCCTCGGTCGCCGTCGCCGGGGACTACAAGGGGACGTTCACCGAGGAGATGTTCGACGTGGGCCAGCACCTGCCCACGCCGTACCACCGGACGAAGTTCGAGTCCGAGCGCCTGGTACGCGCCCAGTCGACGGTGCCGTGGCGGGTGTACCGGCCCGCGGTCGTCGTCGGTAACTCGCGAACCGGCGAGATGGACAAGATCGACGGCCCGTACTACCTGTTCCCCGCCATCGCACGACTGAGCGCGCTGCCCAGCCTTCCGGCCATCGCTCCGGACATCGGCGACACCAACATCGTCCCCGTCGACTACGTCGCCAAGGCCCTGCACACGCTCTCCCGCAAGGACGGGCTCAACCAGCGCACCTTCCACCTGGTCAACCCGGAGCCCCAGCCGGTGACCTCGATCTACAACGCCTTCGCGCGCGCGGCGGGCGCACCGACGATCACCGCCGAGCTCGGTGACACCGTGAGCAAGGGAATCATCCAGCTGGCCAAGGTCTCCGACTACATCCCCGGGGTGACGATCGCGAGGGACGCCGTTCTCGAACGGGTCGGCCTGCCACCTGTGCTGCTGGACAACATGGCGTTCCCGTCGGTGTTCGCCTCCGCCGAGACGCGTAAGCAGCTCGCCCCCGACGGCATCGAGGTGCCACGCCTGTCCGAGTACGCGAGCCTGCTGTGGTCGTACTGGGCCGAGCACCTCGACCCGTACCGGGCGCGCAAGCACGGCCCCCGTGGCGAGCTCGACGGCCGCAGGGTGGTGATCACCGGAGCCTCCTCGGGGATCGGCCGCGCCACCGCACTGCAGGTGGCCGCCGAAGGCGGCTACCCGCTGCTGGTCGCCCGCAGGCAGCACGAGCTCGAGGAGGTGCGCAGCGAGATCGTCCAGGCAGGCGGGCAGGCCTCCATCTACCCGTGCGACCTCACCGACGGCGACTCGGTCGGCAAGACGGTGGACGCGATGCTGGCCGACCACGGCCGGGTCGACATGCTGGTGAACAACGCGGGCCGCTCGATCCGGCGGGCCATCCGGCTGTCCTACGACCGGATGCACGACTACGAGCGTGCGATCGCGATCAACTACTTCGGCGCGGTCCGGATGATCCTCTCGCTGCTTCCGCACATGACCGAGCGCAAGTTCGGGCACATCGTCAACGTCTCGTCGATCGGTGTGCAGGGCATCGCGCCGCGCTTCTCGGCCTATGTCGCGTCGAAGGCCGCGCTGGACTACTTCAGCAAGATCGCGGCTGTGGAGATGCACGGCGACGGGGTCACGTTCACGACCGTGCACATGCCGCTGGTGCGCACACCGATGATCCGGCCGACCAAGATCTACGACGCCTTCCCCACCAAGTCGCCGGAGCAGGCCGCATCGATGGTCGTCCACGCGCTCAAGGACCGCCCGAAGCACATCGGCAGCCCCAGTGGCCAGCTCATCAGCACGGCCTACACGCTGGCCCCCGGGCTCGCCGACGCTCTCGCGTATCAGGCATTCCGGGTCTTCCCGGATTCCGTCGCCGCAGGGGGTGAGGGTAAGCTCAAGATCGGTCGAGGCGAGCAGCAACTCGGCCGTGCCGCCGCGGCTCTGGTGAAGCTCACCCGGGGCTTCCACTGGTGAGTGAGTCTCCGGCGCGCGCAACGGGCGGTAGCTGTGCGGGACGTTGTGCCGCACAGGGGGCTGATAACCCACACCTCCGACCACAACACTCCGTACGCAGGTAACGTCGAAGCATGACTTCGCCCAGCCCGAAGCGAGACGACACCGTGACGCCTCTTCAGCGCGAATTCGATCATGTGTGGAACGGGTTCGACCGCAGCCAGGTCCGCGAGTACCTCGCGAACCTGGAGACCACCCTGGAACGCCTCATCGAGGACCGCGACTCCGCGCGAGCACAGGTGAGCTCGCTGACCGAGCAGCTGGACTCGCTGCGTTCGGAGAACGGCCAGCTCCAGGCGCGGGTCGAGGAGCTGCTGGTGCCTCCGGAGAACCTGGAGGATCTCGACGAGCGCATGCAGCGGGTCGGGCACCTGGCGTACCTCCAGGCCGAGGAGATCACCACCCGCGCCCAGACGGCGGCCGAGGAACGGTGGAAGGAGACCGCGCAGGCGTCGATCGACCTGCGCGAGCGCTACCGGTCGCTGCTCAAGGAACTGGACTCGCAGGCGCAGCAGCTGCACGCCCAGCACCGCGCCGCGCTCGAGGAAACCCGCGTGGAGGTCCAGAAGCTCACCACCGACGCGGTGCGCCGCAGGGAACAGCTCGACGCCGAGGAGGAGCGCAAACGCCGGTCCATCGAGCAGGAGTTCGACGCCTCGATGGCCGCGCAGCGCAGCGCGCTGGAGAAGTACATCGCCGACCAGCAGACTGCGAGCAAGAACCAGGCCGAGCGCAGGCTGTCCGACGCCGCAGAGGAAGCCAGGAAGCGGGTCGCGGACGCCCAGGCCGAGGCCGACCGCAGGATCGCAGAGGCCAACTCGGTCCTCGAGAGGCTGGCCGCGCTCCGCAACCATGCCAGGGACAAGCTCAACGGAGCCGACGAGATCCTGGCAGGCAGCGAGGCCGCGATCGAGCCGCTCGAGGAGGAGCAGCTACCCGTACCGCGTGCCGAGGACGGCGAGGAGGCGCACGGCGTCTCCGCCGCGGAGGGCAGCTCCGGAGTGGCCGGGTCGACGAGCGCGCCCGACGGGCACGTGCAGGGGACCGCTGCGCGGGACACCGCTGGGCAGGACGCCGCTGGCGGCGCGGACGACGCGCTGCCCAAGCGCACGCCGAAGCAGCAGACCCCGCCCCGGCAGGCCACCGTGAGCGCGCGAAGCGGCGACGAGGGGACCTCCTCGCAGTAGCGAGCTCCCGGCCCCGGGCCCACTCGCGGGGACGGACGGCTCAGGTGACGCCGACCGCCGTGCGCCGCCACCCGTTCATCCGCTCGAGCGCCGCGGCCAGCCCGATCAACCGCGCCTCGTCGCCGGGCCTGGCGACGAGCTGGACACCGACCGGCACGCCTCGCCGTGTGGTCGCCATGGGCACCGTCATCGCAGGGAAGCCCGCCAGGTTCCACGGCCCGGTGAACGGCGCGAAGCGCAGTGCGGGCAGCGCGTTACGCAGCCACGATGCCCGGTGCCACTGCCGGGCCCGTGGCGGTGACGCGGCGTAGGTGGGGGTGATGAGCACGTCGTGGTGCTCGAAGAACTCCAGCGCACGATCCCGCCATCGCTGTGCCGTGCGCTCGCGGACAAGGCCGGCACGCAGGAGCGCGCGCCCGGCGGCGAGGTGGCGCCGTGTCCGCCGCTGCAGCACCGCGTGATCCCAACCTGTCGCCGTCCGCACGGGTCCCGCGAACCAGCGGGCCAGCAACGCGCAGGGGGTGGTCAGGCCGTAGCGCGGGCCGGTCCGGTCGAGGCTATGGCCGTCGTCGGCGAGCAGCCGTGCAGCGGAGTCCACCGGGGCCCGCAACGCGCGCGCGACCGGCATGCCGAGCGGTGGGCGGGTCGACATCGCGATGCGCAGTGGCGAGACGGGCTCGTGCACCTCCGCGAGGTCGGGGCGGTCGGCAAGCACCGACAGCATCACCGCCGCGTCGGCCACCGTGGTGGCCAGCGGCCCGTGCGTGGACATACCGAACCAGGAGGATGCTTCCTCCTCGGCGATGACCCCCGCGCCCGGCTTGATACCCACCAGCCCACACAGCGCCGCCGGTAAGCGCACCGACCCGAGACCGTCCGTTCCATGGGCCAGCGGCACCAACCCCGCTCCGACAGCCGCCGCGCTACCGCCCGACGAGCCGCCCGCGGTGTAGGCGGCGTTCCACGGGTTGCGCGCCACGCCGTCGGGATCATCGCTCATCGGCCAGATGCACAGCTCCGGCACCCGGGTCACGCCGACGATCACCGCACCTGCCGCTCGCAACCGGGCCACGATGACATGATCGTCCGTCACGACACCGGACGGCGCGGCATCCGAACCCCACAGCGGGGTCCGGCCATCGACGGCCACGACATCCTTCACGGCTACCGGAACTCCGGCCAGCGGAAGGTCACCGCGGTCGGTCCTGTCCCGCACGGCCGCGGCCTCGGACATCGCCGACTCCGCACGGACGGCGCGGAACGAGCCGAGCTCGCCGTCCGCGCTGCCGATCCGCGCAAGCGTGTCCTCGAGTATCCGGACAGGGTCGCTCTCGCCCGCACGGACGCGGGCGGCCAGCTCGGTCGCCGTAGGGTTCATACCGCGACTCTAACCGCACTGGCCGCATCGGACAGTCGAAGGCGATCAACCGCGGTCGCGAGAAACCGGGGCCGCACGCGAAACGGGGCGCGGGACCCGAGGTCCCACGCCCCGTCCGGACGGCAGGGCTCACCTGGCCCGGCGCTCTCCCTGGTGCGGAGCGAATCCACGGGCGACATCATGCGCCCGGTTGAGATCGCTGACAAACCTTGAGAACTTACTGATCAGGATACGCATGATCGTCACCTCGCCTTCTTCGCACGGACTTGCCACCCTCCACGTCGTCGCGGAGGGCACGGGTGTTAACAACGGCAAGGAGGATTTTGTTCCCGGCCACCGGGGTTTCCCGGGATTTCACCCGACCGCCTACACGCGTCACACGGTTGGCGGACTACCGGCCATCAGAAGCCCGGTACGGCCGCGGCGCCGCACCGGCCGTCCGCGGCCGGTCTCGCACGTTCAACTCCGCCGGTTCATCGTCACCCATACGGCGATCTGCGCCCGGTTGTTGAAACCGAGCTTGGTGAGTATGTGATCGATGTGGGTCTCCGCGGTCCGCTGCGCGATCACGAGTCGATCGGCGATCGCGCGGTTGGTCAGCCCCTCCGCCACGAGCTCGGCGATCTGCGCCTCGCGCTGCGTCAACGGGTCGTGCGACTGCTCGACGAGCATGTCACCGGCGGATTCCTGCTCGCCGAGCGCGTATGCCACGGCCTCGCCCACCGAGAGCTCGCTGCCGATGGCGAACTCCTTGATGGCCTCGTCCTGGCCGAGCTCCCCGGTGACCATATCGGTGTCCCGCTGCAGCGGTTCGACGAACGCGGCGTAGTGGTTCGGTGAGGCACCCAGCGACTGCCACACGGTGATGGAGGCTCCCAGCAGCCTGGCTGCCATCCGCGGGCGCCCGCTGTGTGCCGCGCACCCGGCCATGACGGTCAGGGCGAATGCGATCAACACCCGGTCGTCCACACGCTGCTGCAGCCGCAGCACTTCAAGACAGGAGTCCGTCGCCTGCCGCAAGTCGCCGCGCAGGTACTCGGCGGCCGCGAGTGACCACAGTGCCCACGATCTCCAGAACAGCTCACCACGATCGGTGAACGCCGCGATGGTCTCGCGCAACACCCTCCTGCCACCGTCGAGGTCCCCGGCCAGGCCAAGCGCGAGACCGTAGTTGAACGTCGACCACAGCTGCGCCCCGAGATCTTCCTGGTCGCGAAACATCGACGCGGCGATCCCGAACAGATCCACGGCCTTCGGCATGTCGTTTCCGATCAATGCCGCGTAGGCGCGCACATGGTGGACGTACGCGCGAGCGAGGTCGTCGTCGACGGCCTCGGCGGCTTCGGCTGCCTTCTCCAGCGCGGTCTCGAACGCGGATGTGTCCCCCTGGACAAGGGCGATGAAGGCGTAGTGCCAGAGCGCGTGCGCGCGGTCGGGAGCGTCCTCCGGCGCGGCGTCCAGAAGCTTGCGGAGCTGGATACGCCCCTCGGTGTTGAGACCCCTGCCGAGCCAGTACTCCTTGCAGGCGAAGATCATGCGCATACCGACGGCGGCCTCCGCGGGATCGCCGGCACAGAAGTCCAGCGCCACCCGCAGGTCGGCGTGCTCCCGGCGGAGCCGGTCGAGCCACCCCGCCTGATCCGGACCGATCCACTGGGCGGCGAAGGCCGCCGTCAGGTCGAAGTACCAATCCCGATGGCGCCTGCGCACGGCCACGTGCTCGCCGGAAGCGCGTAGCCGGTCCTCCCCGTACTGGCGCATCGGTTCCAGCATGCGGTAACGCGCCTCGCCCTGCCGTTCCTCGCGAAGCAGGACGGACTTGTCGAGCAACCCGTCGATCACGTCCAGCACGACATGCCGGTCCAGCCCGTCACCCGAGCACACCGCCTCCGCCGCCTCGAGGCCGAAGCTGCCGGAGAAGACCGAGGACCGCGCCCACAGCAACCGCTCGGGCTCGGTGCAAAGCTGGTAGCTCCAGTCGATCAGCGCACGAAGCGTCTCGTGCCGGTTCGGCCCCCTGCGCCCGACACCGTCGAGCAACGTGAACTGCCTGCTCAACCGATCCGCCAGCTGACCGACCGACAGAGCGCGCAACCGGACGGCAGCAAGTTCGATGGTCAACGGCAGACCTGCGAGCTGGTGACACAACCGGACCACGTCGGCCGCATTGTCCTCGGTGACCTCGAACGGCGGAGCCACCGCGTTCGCACGGTCGACGAGCAACCGCACCGACTCGCACCGCTTCAGGTTCTCGACGGACTCACCGGACTCGGGAACTGCCAGCGGAGGAACAGGAACCACCCGCTCGCCCGGCACCCCGAGCGACTGGCGGCTGGTCGCCAGCACGACCAGGTCGCTGCACCCGGCAAGCAGGTTCTCGACCAACCGTGCGCACGCGTCAACGAGGTGCTCGCAGTTGTCCAGCACCAGCAACAACCGCTTGCGATTCAGCGCCTCGACGACAAGTTCCACAGCCGGACGCGCCGAGCGGTCACCGAGCCCGATCCGGTCCGCCACGGTGTACACCAGCAGCGCGGGGTCACGCAGGTCGGCCAGGCCGACGAAAACCACCCCATCGCGAAATTCCGACCGCGCGCTCGCCGCGACTCGTTGCGCCAGCCTGCTCTTACCGACCCCGCCCGGCCCTGTCAGCGTCACGAGCGGCGTCGCACCGAGCAGGTGCCCGACCTCCTGGAGTTCGGCGTCGCGGCCGATATAGCCGGTCACTTCCGCCGGTAGGGACTCGGCCTCAGCTCGCACGGCAGCCCCACCAGCACCTGTCACCTCATCACCCACCAGTCGCAGCACGCCACAGGCCCGAGCATCTCGTCGCCGCCGTCCACCGGCCGGGCGACAACAGTCAGCCTAACCCGGATGCCGTGGAGCGGCATGGCACCGGAACCGTCCGATGCCCAACGGCAACACCCACGCCGCCGACGGGGTGCTGTCCGGGAAGCCGATACTCACCAACCGTGCCCCCGACCGGACTCGAACCGGCACTGAATCGATTTTAAGTCGACCGCCTCTGCCAATTGGGCCACGGGGGCACTCACGAGCTTATTCGCCGCCGGCAGGAGCGAGGCGCCGGGGCCCGCGCCTGCGGGGTCAGCGTCCCGCAGGCGGGGACGGCAGCCTCAGCTCTGCTGGGACACCCGCGCGAAGTCGGCCTTCGGGTCGTTGATCTGGCCCATCGAGACGACCTCGCGGCGGAACAGGCCGCCGAGCAGCCAGTCCACGGTGATGCGGGCCTTCTTGTTGAACGTCGGCATCCGGCTTACGTGGTAGATGCGGTGCATGCTCCACGCCTTGAAGCCCTTGGCCTTGATGTTGTAGACGTCCGCGACACCCTTGTGCAGCCCGAGGCTGGCAACCGAGCCCGCGTTGGAGTGCGAGTAGTCCTTCGGCTGGTTGCCCCGGAGCGTGCGAAGGATGTTCTTGGTCAGGTGGTGTGCCTGGCGCACGGCGTGCTGGGCGTTCGGCGGGCAGATGGCCGTGGGGTCCTCCGCGGTCTTGGACAGGTCGGGAACGGCCGCGCAGTCACCTGCCGCCCAGACCCCCGGCCTGCCCGCGACCTGCAGCGCCGCGGTGGCCTGCACGCGACCGGACTTGTGCAGCGGCAGGTCCGAGGAGGCGATCACGGGGTTGGCCTTGACACCGGCGGTCCAGATGATCGTGTCACTGTCGAACTCGGTGCCGTCGTCCAGCACGAGGTGGCCCTCTTCCATGGACTTCACCAGCGTCGACAGGTACACCTCGATGCCGCGCTTCTCCAGCTGTTCGACGGTGTAGGCACCGAGGCTCTCCCGCACCTCCGGCAGGATGCGCCCTGCGCCCTCGACGAGCACCCAGCGGATGTCGTCCGGGCTGATGTTGGAGTAGTAGCGGCAGGCGAACTTGGACATGTCCTCCAGCTCGGCCAGCGCCTCGATCCCGGCGAACCCTCCACCGATCACGGTGAAGGTCAGCAACCGCTTCCGCAGCTGGGGATCCAGCGTGCTCGAGGCCTGGTCCATCCGGGAGAGCACATGGTTGCGCAGGTAGATCGCCTCACCGATGGTCTTGAACGCGATGCCCTGCTCGGCCAGCCCCGGCACCGGAAGCAGCCGGGCCACGGAGCCGAGCGCGATCACGAGCACGTCGTAGGACAGTTCCTGGATGTGCCCGTCCGCGGCTTCCACGGTCACCGACTTGCTCTCGTGCTCGATGGAGTTGACGCGAGCCGTGAGCACATGGCAACGCTTCAACGAGCGCCGCAGTGGAACGACCACGTGTCGAGGCTCGATCGCACCAGCAGCCGCCTCCGGAAGGAACGGTTGGTAGGTCATGTGCGGCTGGGGGTCGACGATGGTGACGGAAGCCTCATTGGCGCGAAGCTTGCGCTGTAGACCCAAAGCGGTGTACAGGCCGACGTACCCGCCGCCAAGGATCAGGATGCGGGTCGGCTCCGACTTTCGTGCGCTCATGAATTCATCGTTACACTTCGCGCACTGTGACACGACCCCAGCCCACCCGTCTGTGAGCTAGAACGCCACCTCACCGCAAGTTCGCGGCACGTGCCGCATCGCTGAGCACATCGCGCAACATCGCGGGGGTGAGCCTGCCGGTAAAGGTGTTCTGCTGCGATACGTGGAAGCTGCCGAACACCTGCACCTCACCCGCGCGGGGGTGAGCATGGTCGTCACGGGGCGCGACGACGGCGTGCGCACCGTGCCCGAAGCGCGGTCGTGGCTTCGGCACCTGCCAACCGGTGGCGGCGAGTACCCGCATCACCGACTGCCACCCGAAGCCCCCAAGGGCCACCACCGCACGCAGGTTCGGCGCGAGCAACGTCAGCTCGCGCTCCAGCCACGGCTGGCAGGTGTCCCGCTCGGCCGGGGTCGGCTTGTTGTCCGGCGGAGCGCAGCGCACCGGCGCCGTGATCCGGGTGCCGTACAGCGCGAGCCCGTCGCCCGGATACGTCGACCGCGCCTGCGAGGCAAGGCCCACCTCGTGCAGCGCCGCGTAGAGCACGTCGCCCGAGCGGTCGCCGGTGAACATGCGGCCCGTGCGGTTGGCCCCGTGGGCCGCGGGCGCCAACCCGACGATGACCAGCGCCGCGTCGGCGGGACCGAACCCGGGTACCGGCCTGCCCCAGTACTCCTGGTCGGCGAAGGCAGCGCGCTTGTCCCGCGCTACCTGCTCTCGCCAGGCCACCAGGCGGTCGCACGCACGGCAGCCGGTGACGGCCTCGTCCAGCCCGGCGATGGTGGCCGCCTCGGCGGGCTCCTGAGCGCGACGGTCAGACACGCCTGCCATTGTGGCGCACCGCCGGCACCGCAGGTGGGGCGAGCCGAGGGACCTCTTCGGTGCATATGTGGTACCCGAGGAGTCCTTCGGCTCGTCCCCCAACCGCTATGGTCGGCCGCATGACATCCACATCCTCGGACGATGCCGGGAAGACCCCCGGCGACGGCACGGCACGGGACGACCGCAGCGACACCCCTCCGGCTCCCACAGATGACCTGGTCACCACGCAGCACACCTTGGCGACGCGGGAGAGCACCCTGCACTACACCGCCCAGACCGGGCGCATGGTGCTCCGCGAGGAACAGGTCACCGACGAGACCTTCGACGGGCACATCCCCAAGGCCGAGGTCTTCCTCACCGCCTACACTCTGGACGGCGCCGACCCGGAGCACCGGCCGGTCACGTTCGCCTTCAACGGCGGCCCCGGCTCGTCCAGCGTGTGGCTGCACCTGGGCGTACTCGGGCCGCGCCTGGCGGTCTCCGGCGACGTCGGCGCGCCGGAACCACCGCCCTACGGGCTGACCGACAACGCCGAATCGCTTCTCGAGCACAGTGACCTCGTGTTCATCGACCCGGTCTCCACCGGGTACTCGCGAGCCGCCCAGGGCAAGAAGCCGAAGGAGTACCACGGCTTCACCGCCGACATCGCCTCCGTCGGCGAGATCATCCGCCTCTGGGTGACCCGGAACGGGCGCTGGCTGTCCCCGAAGTTCCTCGCAGGCGAGTCGTACGGGACCGTACGCGCCGCCGGGCTGGCCGAGCACCTGCAGACCAAGTACGGCATGTACCTCAACGGGCTGATGCTGCTGTCCTCGGTCGTCGACTTCGGCACCCAGTTCTTCACCGAGGGCAACGACCTCGCCTACGCGCTCTACGTGCCCACCTACGCCGCGATCGCCCACTACCACGGTCTCCACCCGGATCGCGAGCTCGCCGAGCTGCTCGCCGAGGCCGAGGAGTTCGCCTCCGGCGACTACCTGTGGGCGCTGGCGCGGGGCTCGCGACTGACCACCGAGCAGCGCGCCGACATCGCCGCCCGGCTCGCCCGGCTGACCGGGCTGTCCACGGACTACACCGAGCGCGTGAACCTGCGGGTCGAGCACCTGCGCTTCTTCACCGAGCTGCTGCGGCACCGCAGGCTCGTCGTCGGCAGGCTGGACTCGCGGTTCACCGGCGCCGAGGCGGACTACGGGCTGGAGCGGATGTCCAGCGACCCGTCGTTCTCGGCGATCTACGGACCCTACGCCGCGGCGCTGAACCACTACGTACGCGCCGAGCTCGGCTACGAGAACGACCTGCCGTACGAGATCCTGAGCTTCGGGGTGAACTCCTCTTGGTCCTACTCCGAGTTCGAGAACTCCCATGTCACCGTGTCGGACAAGCTGTCGGCCGCGATGCGTGCGAATCCACACATGAAGCTGCATGTCGCGTTCGGCTACTACGACGGGGCCACGCCGTACTACGCGGCCGAGCACGCGCTGGCCCACCTGGCTGTGCCGGACGAACTGCTGGACAACATCTCGCGCGCCTACTACCCGGCCGGCCACATGATGTACGTGCACGAGCCGTCCCGGCTGCAGCAGTCGGCGGACTTGAAGGAGTTCGTACGGAGCAGCTCGAACAGGTAGGCGGCACACGTACCGCGGCTGTGACGTACTCGATCCGCCTCCGGGGTGCGTACGCCACGCAGGAGTGCTGTGCTGGAGGTATGCAGATGACGAGATTGGGCAGAAGTGGTCTGGACGTGTCCCGTATCGCCTTCGGCACCTGGCAGGTCGGCGGGGACTGGGGAGACTTCGACTCGGAGTCGGCGATCGCCGCGATCCGCCGCGCTCACGATCTCGGCGTCAACTTCTTCGACACCGCCCAGGCCTACGGGTTCGGCACCGCCGAGCAGCTGCTGTCCCGGGCTCTCGGCACCGAGCTCAAGCGGAACCGGGAAAGCATCGTGATCGCGACGAAGGGCGGCATCAACCCCGGTACCGACCGGCCACGCGATGCCAGCAGGTCGTGGCTCCGGCACGGTGTCGAGGAGAGCCTGCGCCACCTGGACGTCGACTACATCGACCTGTACCAGGTGCACTGGCCCGACTCGGCCACGCCGGCCGAGGAGACCGCGAACGCGCTGCAGGAGCTGGTCGACGAGGGCAAGATCCGCCACGTCGGCGTGTCGAACTACACCGCGGCCCAGCTGGCCGAGTTCGACGCGATACGCCCCGTTGAGACCTTGCAGCCGCCGTACCACCTGCTGCGGCGCTCGGTCGAGCAGGACTCGCTCGCGTACGCGCGCGAGCACGACATCGGGGTGCTCGCCTACAGCGTGCTCGGCAGCGGGCTGCTCACCGGAACGCTCAGCCAGCAGAGCACGTTCGCCCCTGGCGACTGGCGTTCGCACGCCAGCGCGTTCCGGGGCGAGAGCCTGCGCCGCAACCTGGAGGTCGTCGACGAGCTGGCCTCGTTCGCCGCCTCGAAGAACGCCTCGGTCAGCCAGCTGGCGATCGCGTGGACCCTCGCCCAGCCCGGCGTGCACGTGGCCATCGTCGGCGCGCGCAGGCCCGGCACGATCGAGGCCAGCATCGCCGGGGTGGATGTGCAGCTCAGCGAAGAGGACCTCGCCGAGATCGAGCGGATCACCGCACCCGGTGTGCCGGTCGGCGGCGCCACCCCGGAAGGCATCGAGTAGGAACTCGATACGAGGTTTCTGCCCGAACGCCTGCGGGCAACGGTCGGTGCAGGCTACCGTTGGCGTGGATCACCACGGCAGGCCGCGACACGCGTGGTGTGCGAGCAGCGCTGACCGGGCAAGGAGGCAGGGACGTTGTCGTTCGAGTTCGACATCGACTCGGCGATCGGATTTCGCGCAACGCTGGGCGAGCTCGGCGAGGACGTGTCCGAAGGGAAGCGTTACATCGCACGACACGCGGACTTCGGGATCGCAGGTACCGGCATCATCAACTCGTTCCGGTCGGGCCACAGCGCGGCTTCGGGCGCGGTGGAGAGCCAGCTCGACCACATCCACGAGTACCTTACCTCCACGCTGTCCGAGTTCATGGGCGAGGTTTTCGCCGTGTACCGGAGCGAGGAGGAATCTGTCCAATCTCGACTCCGGGCGCTGGAGGGGGAGTTCGGTGCCGAATCCGGCATGATGAACGAGCGCCGGGACGCCACCGACTACAGCCCGGACACGGGAACGACCGCGACCGGCTACGTCCGCGAGACCGAGCCCGCGGAGAGCCTGAAGGACGTGGAAGCCGGCAGCGACAGCGTCTACTCGCGCCCCGAGCCCGGCAGCGTGCTGGAGTACTTCAGCGTCACCTACGTCATCCGCTCGATCATCACGATGTGCGGGTTCTCCGACCCGTTCGACTGGCTCGGCGTCAAGCTCGCGGGCGACTGGGACAAGTTCACCGAGTACAGCATGGCGCTGGAGAATCTCGCGGACTGCATCGACGGTGTCGCGTCCAACCTGCGGCGGCACGTCGACCAGCTCGAGGAATCATGGACAGGTAACGCGTACGCCGCATGCAACGTCGCGATCTACGACATCGCCAACCAGCTGCAACAAGGTACCGCTGAGCCGTTGCGCGAGCTCGCGGGCCACTACGAGGAAGCCGCGCAGATAGCGATCGATGCGTATCACGCGCTGGAACCCTCCATGGGCATCATCGCCGATGCCGCCACCGGAATCGGCATGTTCGCCGCCATCACCAAGGGTGTGAAGAAGCTCGTCGACGACCTGGGCGAGGCGATCGACGAGGTCATCGGGGTGACGACGGAGGCAGAAGCTCTCGCCAAGACGCAGAACACGAAGTTCATCGAGATCGAGCTCGTACCGCTGGACCGGCTCACCGGCCCCACAGGATCGGACCGGGCGGACAATCTCGAGATCCTGACCGAGGACGGCCTTCCCATGGTCCTCGAGAAGTACGAGAGGCAGTAACGGTGGGTTCGACACGATGAAGATCGATGCACTACGTCAGCGCATCAACGACGCGTTCGGCGAGCTGACCCGCTCCGGCAGGCCGGAGGTCCGGGAGATCGCCGAAGAGGTCGTCAATGGTCGCCGGAGGCCGAGCGAGTTCCTGCACAGCACCGCTTACTCCGAGTTCTTCCACGAGTGTCTGTCCACGCTGGAGAACATGGACCCTGCCGAGCGAGAGGCACTGCTGAACACCGACGGGGACCTCACCGGGCAGCCGGATACCGGCGCTGCCGACACTGACGACCGGTCGCGCGATGCGGACGAGGACGACGAGGACGACGACTTCTTCCAGCGAAGCTTCCTACGTTGACCGAGTGATCCCGATCAGTCCCGACTGTCACCGTATGACTGTATTGAGCCACCCCCCGGCACGCGCCGGAAGGAGCCCAAGGTGACCTCGGTTCCGTAGAAGGAGCCAAACGTGACATTGGGCTCCCACCCCGCTGGGTTAGTCGGCGAGGGACAGGGCGATGCCGTCGAGGATGTCGTGCTCGCTGACGACGAGGGTGTCCGGGCCGCCGCGGGCGGCGAGCTCCTCGGCGAGTACCTGCACGATCAGTGAACCGCCGCCCATGACGTCCACCCTGCCCGGATGGATCACCGGGTTGGCCGCGCGCTCGTCGTGTCCGGCGGACAGCAGCCAGCTCGTCGTGCGCTCGATCTCCGCGGGACCGAGCACCGCCAGGTGCGTGCGTTCGGAGTCGTACTCGGGAAGCTCCTGCGCGATCGCGGACATCGTGGTCACGGTCCCCGCGACGCCGATCCAGGTCCGCGCGGCGGACACGTCGACCGCGTCGAAGGCCTCCGCGAGCACCTCCGCGGCCAGCCTCCGCGCCTCGGCGACCTCCTCGGCGGTCGGCGGGTCCGACGGCAGCGCGCGTTCGGTGATGCGCACGCACCCGATGTCCACCGAGCACGACGCCCGCACGTGCGCCGTCCGTCCGTCCCAGTCACCGAGCACGAGCTCGGTGGAGCCGCCGCCGACGTCGACGACCAGGAACGGCCCGTCGTCCGGGTCGAGCTCGGCCACCGCTCCCGCGAAGGACAGCTGCGCCTCGGCCTCACCGGTGATGACCTCGGCCCGCACCCCCAGGATCCGCTCGGTCATGTCGAAGAACTCGGCGGTGTTGCTGGCGTCCCTCGTCGCCGAGGTCGCCACCATCCGCACACGCTCGGCACCCTTGCGCCGTGCGGCGTGCGTGTAGTCGGCAAGGGCCGCCCGCGTGCGTTCCAGCGCCTCCGGCGCGAGCCTGCCGGTGGCGTCCACATCCTGCCCCAGCCGCACGACCCGCATCTCCCTGTGCAGGTCCCGCAACGTCACGGTGCTGTCGTGGTTGGGCATCAGCTCGGCAGCCAGGAAGCGGATGGAGTTCGTCCCACAGTCGATCGCGGCAACCCTCGTCATGCCGTTCAGCGTATCCGCCGCGCGTACCGCTACCCCGCGCACTCCCCCTGCGGCCAGCTACCGTCCAGCAGGTCGAGCGTCTCGTCCCCGATCGGGTTGACCCCGGAGCCGGCCGCGAGAGTATGCGCCAGATGGACGTGCAGACACTTCACCCTGTCCGGCATACCGCCCGCGGTGACCTCGTGGCCGAGCGGCTCGATCGCGTCGCGCTCGGCGAGGTACGACTCGTGCGCGCGCCGGTACCGGCCGGCCAGGTCGGTGTCGTGCGCGAGGCGCTCGGTCATCTCGCGCATCACCCCCGATGCCTCGAGCGAGCCGACCAGGGAGCCCAGCCGGGGACACGTCAGGTAGTACAGCGTGGGGAACGGCGTGCCGTTCTCCAGCCTCGGGTTGGTCTGCACCACGGCCGGATGGCCGCTCGGGCAGCGCGCCGCTACCGCCCGCAACGCGCGCGGCGGCCTGCCCAGCTGCTCGGCGACCACCGCCCGGTCGTTCTCGGTGACCGGTTCGAGCCCGGCGCCGTCCCGTCCATGCACAGCGATCAGCCTATCGGCCCGCCGCGGGGCACGACCGGCCGACCACCCGCGCGACGGTCGTACGTCACTCCGTGACGCCTGCCCACACGCGCTCGTACCAGGCCCCGTCCGAGGCACCGTCCTCGCCGCCGTGCCCGTCGCCGACGTCGGCGGAGTCCTCGGGCAGCTGAACGATGTAGGGGGTCTCTCCCGGCATCACGTACCGCAGCCGCGCCCGGGCCTCGGCCTCCACCTGAACGGGATCCTCCAGCTCGGCCTTGCGCTCCTCGAGCCGCTCGATCTCGGCCTCCAGCCGGCGCTGGCGCTCCTCCTCCTGGGAGACCTCCGCCTGCTGGGCGAGGTAGGTGCGCAGCGGCACGGCGAGCGTGAACGCCAGGGTGCACAGCACGATCGCCACCACAGCGGCGCGCCGCGTGGTGGACAGCCCGAGAGAGCGCATCGCGCCGGCGACCCGCGCGGCCCCGCCCCGGCGGACGCGCACCGGGCGGCGCGTCCTGCCGGTCCGGCGCGGCCTACTCTCGCCGGGCACCGCCGGTCACCCCTCGTGACCGAACCGGGGGAAGGCGATGTCACCCGCGTACCGGGCGGCGTCGCCGAGGTTCTCCTCGATGCGCAGCAGCTGGTTGTACTTGGCGACCCGCTCGCTGCGTGCCGGTGCGCCGGTCTTGATCTGTCCGGCTCCCGTGGCCACCGCGAGATCGGCGATCGTGGTGTCTTCCGTCTCCCCGGAGCGGTGGCTGATCATGCTCTTGTACCCGTACGAGCCCGCCAGCGTCACAGCGTCCATGGTCTCCGACAGCGTCCCGATCTGGTTGACCTTCACCAGCAGCGCGTTGCCTGCCCCACGGTTGATGCCTTCCTCGAGCCGCTCCGGGTTGGTGACGAACAGGTCGTCGCCCACGAGCTGGACCCTGCCACCGAGCTTGCTCGTCAGCTCGGTCCAGCCGTCCCAGTCGTCCTCGGACAGCGGGTCCTCGATCGACACCAGCGGGTAGGCCTCGAGCAGCTCGGCGTAGTACGACGTGAGCTCTGCCGCGGAGCGGGTGGTGCCCTCGAATGTGTACCGGCCGTCGGAGAAGAACTCGGTGGCCGCGACGTCCAGCGCCAGTGCCACGTCCCGGCCCGGCGCGTAACCCGCCTTCTCGATGGCCTGCATGATCAGGTCGAGAGCCTCGCGGTTGCTCGACAGGCTCGGGGCGAAGCCGCCCTCGTCGCCGAGACCCGTGCTCAGGCCGCGACCCTTGAGAACCGACTTCAGCGCCTGGTACACCTCGGCACCCCAGCGCAGCGCGTCACGGAAGGAGTCGGCCCCGATCGGGGCGATCATGAACTCCTGGATGTCCACGTCGGTGTCGGCGTGCGCACCGCCGTTGAGGATGTTCATCATCGGCACCGGCAGCACGTGCGCGTTGGGCCCGCCGAGGTAGCGGAACAGCTCCAGCTCGGCGGAGGATGCCGCCGCCCGCGCCACAGCCAGCGATGCACCGAGGATGGCGTTGGCTCCGAGCCGCGACTTGTCCGGCGTCCCGTCCAGGTCGACAAGCTTCTGGTCGACGACGCGCTGGTCCACCGCCTCGACGCCGGCGAGCTCGTCGTTGATCTCGCCGATCACCCCGGCGACGGCCCGCTTGACTCCCTTGCCGCCGTAGCGTGCGGTGTCCCCGTCGCGCAGTTCGACCGCCTCGTACTCCCCGGTGGAAGCACCGGAGGGTACCGCTGCCCGGGACAGGGACCCGTCGTCCAGCGCGACCTCCACCTCCACGGTGGGATTCCCACGCGAGTCCAGGATCTCCCGTGCGCCTACCTGCTCGATGACCGCCACGCCAAACTCCTCAATACCGTCCGAAACCGTGTCGTTCGTACTCGCGCCCGCTGGGCCGCACGCCCGCGGCCCCTTTAGCCTATCGGGTGTACGAGGTCACCCGTGCGAGGCACGCGGCCACCGCAGGAGCACCAGCGCCGGTTCAGTCCGACCTGATCTCCTGCCACCCCGACGGTAGCTCCACGGTATCCGAGGTGTGCTGCCAGAAGGTCCAGCTGTTGCCACCGATGTCCTGAATGGTGAAGATGCGTGCCCCGTACGGCTGATCTTGCGGCCGCGAGACCTCGATGTGTCCCAGCGCCTGCTGCACCCGCTCGTGCTGGGCGTCGACGTCGTCGACGTAGACGATGTTGAGCTGGCCGACCGGCCCGCTGACACCCTTGGCCTCCCAGTAGTCGGCTCCGACCCCGGCCAGCTCGATCTCCGCGTCGCCTGCCGCGATCGTCGCCTGGAACACGAACCCCGCGGAGTCGACGTAGCGTACCCGCTCGGTGAAGCCGAACACCCTGATCAGCCACTCCAGTGCCTCGCCGGCATCCGCGTAGTACAGGTACGGCGCCAGCCCGCGGAAGGACACCTCCGCAGGTACCTTCCAGCCGGCTTCGTCGTTGCTCGCGTCGCTCATAGCTTCAGTCCACACATCTCGCCGGTGATTCGTTGCCGGTTGTTCCGGTCACTGCGCCGCACCTCGCCGGAGGCAGGCACAGTGCCCGCGTTCGCCGTAGTCCGGCGGCAGGAACCTCGGGGTCACCCGAGTTCGCGTGATCCGACCGGGACACTACCGCCTCGTTCCTGGTGACCCGACGCGGACCAGCACTCCCGAGCAACGGGTGACCCGTCGGGGACCAACACCTCCGAAGTCAACCATGATGCAGACCTGTCGTGTGGAGCGGTACACACGGGTACCGTCGAGGGCGCTATGGATCAGCACGACGTGCCGGGTGATGCGGGAGAGCAGCAACCGCCGGGGGCGTGCGTGACCGGTGACGGGCAGTCCCACGCCGCCGCGTTCCGGCGCGCCGAGTCCTTGCTCGAGCAGCGCCGCCCCAGGGAAGCTCTCGCCGAGCTGGCTCCGGTACTCGCCGAGGAACCGGACAAACCGAGCGTGCAGCTGGTGGCGGGCCTCGCCTACTTCCGTTCCGCCCAGTTACGCAAGGCCGAGCAGGCTTTCGCCCGGCTCGTCGAGCACGACCCTTCGGACGACTACGCGCGTTTCGCGCTCGGCAAGACGATGCAGCGGCTCGGCAAGCTCGCCGAGGCGCTCGGGCACCTCAAGCTGGCATCGGCGATGAACCCGCTCCCGCACTACCAGGAAGCGCTGGGTGAGGTCAGCGCCCGGCTGGCCGTACTGCGGGACTGACGACGGCCCCTGCCGGTACGTTCAGCCCGGCACGCCGGGCCAGAAGCGACGCCAGCCCGCCTCGTCCAGCGTCGCAGGGTCGATGCCTGCCTCCCGCGCGGACGACTCCGCGGCGCGCATGTCGGCGAGGAACCGCTTGGCCACCACGCGCAGCGCGTCCTCGGGGTCCTCACCGGCACGTTTGGCCCGCGCGGCGATATCGAACAGCGCGGCACCCGTACCCTCCGGCGCAGGCAGCAGCTCCTCCGGAACACCGGCTCGTGCGCTGCGCTGGGCCAGCTTGGCTGCCAGCGCGACCGCGGGCTGGCCGAGCGCCACCCCGTCGACAGCGGACTCCCTGCCCTTCTCGGTCCGCTTGAGCTCCTCCCAGCGCACCTGCTGCCGCTCGGCCGTGTGCCCCGACTCGGCCCCGGCACTTCCGGTGAACACATGCGGGTGCCTGCTGACGAGCTTGGTCACCAGGTCCGCGGCGACCGCATCGATGTCGAACGGATCCGTGTCGTGCTCGGCGGCCAGCCGCGCGTGGAACAGCACCTGCAGCAGGACGTCGCCGAGCTCCTCGCGCAGCGACTCCCGATCGCCCGTCTCGATGGCCTCCAGCAGCTCGTAGGTCTCCTCCACGAGGTACTGCCGCAGCGACTCGTGTGTCTGGATGCCGTCCCACGGGCACCCGCCCGGCGAGCGCAGCCGGTCCATCACGCGCACGGCTTCGAGCAGCGGCGGCACCTCCGCGCCGATCACGTCGGCTGCCGCGTCGGCGAGCGCCCGTGCTGCCGGGTCGGCGGCGTCGGTCGTCAACAGGACCACGGGCTCGGCCCGCGCCAGGTCGCACAGCCGCGCCGCCTCCGGCGCGGGCAGCGCGTCCGCGGCCCGCGCGAGGTCCTCCGGAAGGTTCTGGGCGGCGTACACCGCAGCCGCGGCGCGCAACGCGGGTACGGCCCCGGCGGGTAACGACGCGCCGGGCGCCGGGGCGCACAGCACCACCGCCGTTCCGGGAGCGACTCCAGGGCCGCTCACCGTGGAGACACCGGCGGCTGCTGGACGGTTCATGGCTCGACGTCACGTGCCGGGATCAGTTCACCGACCGTGTGGTCCTCGCTCTCGGCGATGTCCACGCCCGCGGGATCCCAGACCCCGTAACGCGGGTTGACCTCGACACCGAGCTCATCGGCGATCGGAGCGAGCATGCGTATCCCGAGGCTGTAGAGCATCTGCGGGTCGGCCTGCGCACTCCCCGCATCGCCCTCGCCTCCGTCGACGTCGCGCTCGGTGACCAGGGCGACCAGCCACACCGGCTGCTGGCTGCTCGGCTGGATCACGGCGACCGTGCCGGGCTCGGCACTGAACAGGGCACTCGCGGCGAGCTCCATCGCCCCTTGCTCGATCAGATCGCCGGGGGTGAAGGTCTCGTCGATGACGGGTTGCCCTTCCCGCTCGATGATCTCGTTCGCCCGTCCCGGCTCATCCGCGATCTCCTGGCCGAGCGCCACGGCCTGCTCACGCATGGGGTCCTCGGGGGAGTCGGCCGCGACCTCGGCGCCGACGACGTCGACCGACACGCGGTCGATGTAGCGCTCGCCGAGCTCCTGCAGCAGCACGATGTCGGTGGCGAACCGCTCGATGTACTCCGGGGGGATCCCGACAGCCGCGGGAGCCTCGTCTACCCCGCCCCAGGATTCGAGAATCTCGTCGACGTCTTCCCGCTCGGCCGAGAGCCCTTCACGTTCGGCGGCCACGCCGAGCAGCTCGTGATGGATGTGCGCCCGCAGTACGTGGCGGGAGAACTGCCCGAGGCCGTCCTGCTCCTCGGCCTGACGCGCCTCCGGCATGTTGTGCAGCAGCCAGTTCACGTCCTGCTGCACCTGTTCGAGGGAGATCGTCTCGTCCCCGACGATCGCCGCCGACGAGGCCTTGCTCGGGCCACTGACGCATCCGGCGAGCAGCAGCACGGACGAGACGAGCACGATGATCGGTGCGAAGCGACGAATGATCCAGCCCACAGCGGTAGCTTCTCATAGCGGCGGCGGCGCCCGGCCAGCGGGCCGCAGGCCCCGACACGGGGTGCCGGGTTGCCGGACACGGGGTTACCGGGGGACCAGCAGGACCCAGAGCTTGCCGTCCTCCGCGTACGGGATCTCCTCGCCGTCCGTAGTGGTCAGCTCCATACCCTCGTCCATAGCCGCACGGGACCACTCGCCGTCGAACCTGCGGCCGTCGCGCAGCACCTGCGCCTCGCCCGAGCCGACCGTCCGCGCCACCGGCGACAGCGCGCCCGTCGAGTCGGTGATTCCCAGGCCCTCCGCGATCGGCACCCGCAGCACGACGACGGTGCCGGCGTCGAGCCGCCCGGACTCGGCGGTGGTGAGCGGGCTCCCGCCGCGCGCGACGAGCCACCGTTGCCGGTCGCCGGACCAGGAGAACTCGTACGACGCGCTCCGGTAGCTCACCCGGTAGCTCCCTGTCGGCTCACCCCCGTCCGGGGCAGGGCCGGTCGCGAACGGCTCGTCGACGGCAGGGGTGGCGGGCAACCGGCCGGGCCGGGCGTACAGGTTGTGCGGGCTCGGCCGGGAGCTGTCCCGGTAGAAGCCCCCTGGCGCGTTGCCGGGCGTCACCGAGCGGAACCCGGCCGCGTTCAACGACGGGCGCAGCTGCGACGCCGAGCCCGAGTACGCCAGCACCGGATCCTCGAACTGGCCGAGCAGCTCGATGTCGGTCTCGCGGGCACTGCGCACCGGGCCGAGGGCGCCGGGGCGCTGTCCCCAGTGCACCGCGAGCATGCGCGTCAGCCCGCCCTCGACCGGCTCGACGAACATCGCGTCGGCCGAGGCCAGCCCCCGGTACCGGACCGCGCTGCTGCCCGCGTCGATCTTCGTCACCAGCGCGGGCGGGAACAGCTCCGGTGCGGGAGCGCGTTCCGGCTCGGGTTCCGGTTCCGGTGGCGGCGGGTGCTCGGCGGTCGCCGGCGGCGCCTCCCGCTCGGCTGCCTGCTGTTGCGCACCGTCCCGGACCAACCACACCCCGAGCGCGACGACGCCGACCACGCCCGCTGCCGCGAGCAGGGCGATGAGTGTCTCGAGCGGTTTCCTCAACACATCACCATTCATACGGCACAGCTGTGCGCTGCGTCACGGACTATGCCCGAATGGTGATCTCATCGCAGCGTCCGGAGGAACGCCAGCCAGCCCGCTGTGCGCACCGACAGGGTGCCGCCGCGCGGGTTCTTGGAGTCGCGAACCAGGACATCCGTGGCCTGCCTGGCGACCTCCACGCAGTCATTACCCGCGCTGTAGCTGCTCGTGCGCCAGTCGCGCCTGCCTGCCTCGTGGACCGTCATGATGGCTCTCCCCATCCGGATAGAGTTCGGTTGCCAGCGTGGCAATCACCTCCCTCGATTGTTCCTCACCCAGCGCGGTGCCCGCGAGGGCGCGCAGCACGTTCCGGTAGGCGGCGATCTCCTCCGGCTCCTCCAGGAACAGGCTGGTGGTCTCGCTGTCGACATAGGCCACGGGCTCGAACTCGGCGAACTCCAGGAGTTTGAAGGAGCCGGCCATGCCGGCGTGCGCGCCGAGGTCCAGCGGGACCACCCGCAGCGCGATGTACGGCCGCACCGACATGCGCAACAGGTGATGCAGCTGTTCGGACATCACCGCGGGCCCGCCAACCGGCAGGCGCAACGCCGACTCGTGCACGAAGAACGTGAAGCGCGCCGGGCGGGTACGGCTGAACAGCGCCTGGTGGCCCAGCCTCGCGGCGACGCGGTCCTCGACCTCGCTGCCCGGCACGTTCGCGATGCGGGAGATCACCGCCCGCGCGTACGCGCCCGTCTGTAGCAGCCCCGGCACCAGCGCCGCCTGGAAGTCCTAGATGCGTACCGCCTGGTCCTCGTGGTCGATGAGCGTGCGCAGCTGCTTGGGCAGGCGCGAGCCGTGCTGCTGCAGCCAGCCAGGGGTGCCGCTGTCATGGCAGAGCCGCAGCAGCCGGTCCCGCTCCCTGCCCGTCACGCGGCAGACGGCGAGGAAGGCCGACACGTCCACCTCGTTACCGCCGCGCTTGCCGTTGAGCAGGCGGGACACCCTGCTCGGCGACCAGCCAAGCAGGCGGGCGGCGTCCTGGCCGGTGAGCCCGGCCCCCGTCATGGCGCTGCGCAACCCCTCGCCGAGCTCGCGGCTACGGATCGTTGTCTGCCGGTCCTCCATGCGCGCCGACCTTAGCGGGCCGGCCCGATAGTAGCCGCCATACCAGCACGAACTGTCCCGGATCGGAGCACGGCGTGTCCCCGTGGCAAGGCAGGTTCGCGCGCTCGCACCACCTGCCATGACATCTGTCATGGGACATCGATGAGTAGCGGAACGGACAACGATGATGCCGCGCACTGGTGGCAGGCCCGTACGCGCCGGACAGTTGAAACATGAACGCGGCAACGGCAGGCACACCGGCCATCACAGTCGACGCGCTGCGGCGCAGCTACGGCGGCAGGCGGGGATTCGAAGCGGTACGTGGCATCGACTTCCGGGTCGACCACGGCGAGGTACTGGCCGTGCTGGGAACCAACGGAGCAGGCAAGACGTCCGCGATGGAGGTCGTCGAAGGCGTCGCGGCACCGACCTCGGGGCGGGTCCGCGTGCTCGGCTACGACCCTTGGGCCGACCGCGCCGCCGCACGTCCCCGCATGGGCATCATGCTGCAGTCCGGCGGTTTCCCCTCCGACCTCACCGTGGTCGAGACCGCGCGGATGTGGGCGGGCACCCTGTCCGAACCCCGGCCGGTGGCCGAAGGTCTCGAGATGGTCAACCTCCAGCAGCGCGCCGGCACGCCGGTCAAACAGCTCTCCGGCGGTGAGCGCCGCCGCCTCGACCTCGCCCTCAGCCTGCTGGGCAACCCCGAGGTGCTGTTGCTCGACGAGCCGACCACCGGCCTGGATCCGGAGAGTCGCAGGAACACCTGGCGGCTGATCAGCCGGCTACGCGCCGCGGGTACCGCCATCGTCCTGACCATGCACTACCTGCACGAGGCCGAGGAGCTCGCCGACCGAATCGCGATCCTGCACTGCGGGGCGATCGTGCGTTCCGGCAGCGTCGCCGAGATCGTCGCCGAGCATCCCTCCCGGATCACCTTCGCGACACCTCCGGTCGCGATTCCCGAGCTCGCAGGGTCCACAGTGCACACCAGCGCTACGACGACCACGGTGCACACCGCCGACCTGCAGGGCACCCTTACCGAACTGCTGAGCTGGGCCGCGGAGCGGGGAATCCGGCTGGAGTCCCTGCGGGCGAGTACCGCCTCGCTCGAATCGGCATTCCTGGCCGTGGCAGGCGAGGAGCACGCGGCAAGCGCGCACGACACGACACACGAGAGGTCACTGTCATGAGCATCGCCACCCGCGCGCGATCCGGAACGGTCGCGCGAGTCGCCTCCCTTGCCCGTGCCGAGACGACCCTGCTGCGGCGTAACAAGCTCCTGCTGTTCAACGCGGTGGTCATCCCGTTGCTGCCGGTCGCCTTGCTGCTGTTCGTGCGAGCCGAGGGCGAGCTGACCGACGAGGCCGCCACCACCGCGCTCACACTCATGATCGCGGCGCTGTTGCTGTTCGCCGTCTACTACAACCTGCTCTCCTCGGTTGTCGCCAGGCGGGAGGAGCTGGTGCTCAAGCGGATGCGCGCCGGTGAGTGCTCCGATGCCGAGATCCTCGCAGGCACGGCGCTGCCCGCTATCGGTATCGCGCTGGCCATGGTGGCGTTGATGATCCTCGTCGGCTCGGCGGCCCTAGGCCTACCCGCGCCGTCGAACCCCGTCCTGCTTGTCCTCGGTATACTCGGCGGTGCGCTGACATTCACCGCGCTCGCACTCATCACCACCACCGTCACCCGCAACTCCGAAGCGGCCCAGATCACCAGCATGCCAGTGATCATGATCGCCGTGCTCGGGTTGCCTCTGGTGGCCGACGGGCTGCCGGAACAGGTCCGGCAGCTGGCGCCCTACCTCCCGCTGCACCCGGTGATGGAGCTGGCCACCCTCGGCTGGATGGGGACCACACTTCACGGTGACAGCGCCGGTTTCGCGGAGAGCTTCACGCACGCCTGGGAACCCGGGCTCGTGATTCTGGGATGGCTGGTGCTCGGCGCGCTCGTGGCCCGCTCGTACTTCCGCTGGGAACCCCGCCGATGAGCACGGACCCGGCGGGCGTGCGTGCCGCGAGGCCCGCGTGGCAGGCTCGGCGCATGTGCCCTACACCTGCCCGGCCCCTGGACCACTCGGCACAGGTGCGGCGGGTGCACCTCTACACCGACAGTTCGCTGTACCTGATGCTGGCGGCCGTTCCGGTGATCGCGTCGGCCCGGCTGATCACCGTGCTGGCCGGGTCGCGGTCCCCCGGCAGTGCGGGCACACTACTCGCGCTGCTCGTGACCCACTGGTTCGTGGGTATGTGGCTGTTGCACGCAACGACGCGCCAGTACCCGCACGTCCGGCCGCTGCCGGTGCCGCCACTGGTCACACTCGCCGCCACCACCATCACTACGGGGACAGTGGCCGTGTTGCTGCCCGGACCGGACGCCGAGACGGCACGGTGGATCGCGGTCTCGATCGGCTACGTCGCCACGACTGCGGTCGCGCCCCTGTTACGGGGCGTCGCGTGCGTCCTGTGGCCCGCGGGTGTCGGAGCCGTCGCCGCTGCCGTGATCGAACCGATCCCCGCCGGGATCCTGCACGCCCTCATCGCCGCGGGCCTGATCGCCACGGTACGGGTGTCGCTGTGGCTGCGGGACGTCGTCCGCGTGCTCGACGACGCCCGGTCCGCGCAGTCGGCGCTGGCCGTGGCCGAAGAAAGGCTACGGATCTCCCGGGACCTGCACGACATCCTCGGACGCAACCTCGCCGCGATCGCGGTCAAGAGCGAGCTGGCGGCCGAACTCGGCAAGCGCGACGGCAGGCGCGCCACCGAGCAGATGCTGGAGGTACGCGGTCTCGCCGACGAATCGCTGCGCGAGACCCGCGACCTCGCGCACGGCTACCGGGATGTCGAGCTCGACGGCGAGGTCGCCGGGGCGCGCGCTGCTGGAGGCAGCGGGCATCACCTGTACCACCGACCTCGGCGAGGCAGGTGCGGACACGCTGACCGGGCACGAGCAGGAGATGGCCGCCTGGGTCATCCGCGAAGCGACGACGAATGTCCTGCGGCACAGCTCCGCCGCCACATGCTGCATACGCCTCCGTGACCGTACACTGGTCGTCTCCAACGACGGCGTGGACCAGCGCCGCGTCGGCTCGCCCGGCAACGGCCTCACCGGTCTGCGCGAACGCCTCGAACGGGTCAGTGCGAGCCTGACCGCCGGTAGCTCCGGCGGAGAGTTCACCGTCACCGTGAACTTCGCGCCGGAGAGGAGTCACCCGTGAACATCGACGAGAGCGCACGAGCCCGGACCATCCGGGTACTGCTCGCCGAGGACGAGCACCTCATCCGGGACGCGCTGGCCGCGATCCTGGAACTGGAGACCGACATCGAGATCACCGCGCGGGCCGCAACCGGCCAGGAGGCACTCGCGACGGCCGTGCGGCACCGGCCCGACGTCGCCGTGCTCGACCTGCAACTGCCCGACATCGGCGGGCTCGAGGTCGCCGAGCGGCTGGCGACCGACCTGCCCGAGTGCCGGATGCTGGTCGTGACCAGCCACGGGCGTCCGGGCTACCTGAAGAAGGCGCTGTCGGTAGGGGTTCTCGGGTTCCTGCCGAAGACCGTGCGAGCGCGCGTGCTCGCCGAGGCGATCCGCGCGGTACGCGACGGCCGGCGCTATGTCGACCCGGAACTGGCCGGGGAGGCCATCGGGGCGGGGGACTCACCACTGACGCCACGCGAGTCCGATGTGCTCGAATACGCGGCCAACGGGGCGGGGATCGAGGAGATCGCGCGCCGCGCGGCACTGACCGTCGGCACCACACGCAACTACCTGTCCTCGGCGACCAGTAAGATCGGCGCGGCCAACCGCCACGAAGCCTGCGCCATCGCCCGCCGTCACGGCTGGATCTAGCGCGCTACGACAGGGCGCGGCTCACGAACCGGTCATCGAGCGCAGCAGCTGGGTGCACCACTCGAGGAGCTCCTCGTCGCGCAGCGGTGGGGCGCCCATCCGGCCGCCCGCCGCCCCCTCCGTCGGCCTGGGGACCGACACGGTTGAGGTCACCGACTTGTACACCGCCTTCGGGTACAGCCGCTTGAGCCGCACGACCTGCGAGTCGGCCAGCGATATCGGGCTGAACCGGACGGTGCTGCCCTGCAACGTCACCTCGGACACACCGGCCTGCCTGCACTCCTGGCGGAACGCGGCGACGGCGAGCAGCCGCCGCACCGGCGCGGGATAGTTGCCGTACCGGTCGACGAGCTCGTCGCCGACAGCCTTGAGCTCCTCGGCATCGGAGGCCGCCGCGATCTTGCGATAGGCCTCCAGACGCAGCCGTTCGCCGGGCACGTAGTCGTGCGGCAGGTGCGCGTCGACCGGAAGATCGACCCGCACCTCGGCGGGCTCGGACTCCTCCGGCTCCTGCCCGCCGGACTCCAGCGCCTTCTTGTACGACTCCACGGCTTCGCCGACCAGCCGCACGTACAGGTCGAAACCCACGCCTGCGATGTGCCCGGACTGCTCGGCGCCGAGGATGTTGCCCGCTCCCCGGATCTCCAGGTCCTTCATGGCAACGGCCATACCCGAGCCCAGCTCGGTGTTCTGCGCGATCGTGGCCAGCCGGTCGTGCGCCGTCTGCGTCAGGGTCGCGTCCGGCGGGTACAGGAAGTAGGCGTAGCCGCGTTCCCGCGCGCGCCCCACCCTGCCGCGCAACTGGTGCAGCTGGGCGAGCCCGAGCTGGTCACCGCGCTCCACGATCAGCGTATTGGCGTTGGCGATGTCCAAACCGGACTCCACGATGGTGGTGCACACCAGCACGTCGTACTCGCGCTCCCAGAAGCCCTGGATGATCTTCTCGAGCTTGTGCTCGTTCATCTGTCCGTGCGCGACGACCACGCGCGCCTCAGGGACCAGCTCGCGGATCCGGCGCGCCGCCTTGTCGATCGTCGACACCCGGTTGTGCACGTAGAACACCTGGCCGTCCCGCAGCAGCTCGCGATGGATCGCCGCAGCCACCTGCTTCTCCTCGTAGGCGCCCACGTAGGTCAGCACCGGGTGCCGGTCCTCGGGCGGGGTGAGGATCGTCGACATCTCCTTGATCCCGGACATGCTCATCTCCAGCGTGCGCGGGATCGGCGTTGCCGACATGGTGAGCACGTCCACGTGGGTGCGCAGCGACTTGATGTGCTCCTTGTGCTCGACGCCGAAACGCTGCTCCTCGTCGACGATGACCAGCCCCAGGTCCTTGTACCGGATACCGGTCTGCAGCAGCCGGTGCGTGCCGATCACGATGTCCACCTCGCCTGCGGCCAGCCCGGCGAGAACCTTCTCCGCCTCCGGCGGGTCGGTGAACCGCGACATCCCCCTGATGGTGATCGGGAACGCGCCCATCCGCTCGGTGAACGTGCTGAGGTGCTGCTGGGCAAGCAGCGTGGTCGGCACGAGCACCGCTACCTGCTTGCCTGCCTGCACCGCCTTGAACGCCGCCCGCACCGCGATCTCGGTCTTGCCGTAGCCGACGTCGCCGCAGACCACACGGTCCATCGGCACGCCGCTGCGCATGTCCGACTTCACCTCGTCGATGGCGGCCATCTGGTCGCTGGTCTCGACGTACGGGAAGGCGTCCTCGAGCTCCGCCTGCCACGGGGTGTCGTCGCCGAAGGCGTAGCCGGGGGACGCCTGCCGCGCGGCGTAGAGCTGGACCAGCTCCGCGGCGATCTCCTTGACCGCCTTGCGCGCCTTGGCCTTGGTGTTCTGCCAGTCCGAGCCGCCGAGCTTGTTCAGCGCGGGAGTCTCGCCGCCGACGTAACGGGAGACCTCGTCGAGCTGGTCGGTCGGCACGAAGAGCCGGTCGCCCGGCTGCCCCCGTTTCGAGGAGGCGTACTCCAGCACCAGGTACTCGCGGGTGGCTCCGCCGACGGTCCGCTGCACCATCTCCACGTACCTGCCGATGCCGTGCTGATCGTGCACGACGAAGTCACCCGTTTTCAGCGCCAGCGGGTCGACGGCATTGCGGCGGCGCGACGGCATCTTGGTGTTGAGATCCGATGTGGACTGACCTGCTGTCGCGCCGCGACCGGTGACATCGGCCTCGCTGAGCACGACAAGGCCCGCATCCCGCAGGACGAACCCCTCCGCGAGCGCCCCGCACGTCACCGTGACCACGCCAGGGGTCGGCGGCTCGCTCAACCCGGCGTCCGCCGAGGTCGCAGGGACCTCCGCGGACGAGAGCTGCTCGACGGCGCGGGTCGCGGTACCCGCACCGGCCACCACAAGCACCGCGGCGCCTCCGGAGGACACGTGCGCGCGCAGGTCGGCGGCCGCACGGTCCAGGTCCCCCCGGTAGATGGGTGCCGCCTCCACATCCGTGCTCAACACCGCAGGGTCCTCGCTGGTGAGCTGGGACAACGTCCACCAGCACCTGCCGGTATCGATGACGTGCCGCTCGATCTCGGCGAGATCGCGGTAGGCCGATGTCCCCAGGTCGAGAGGAGCCTGGCCACCGTCCGCCGCGCTCACCCAGGAGGCCTCGAGGAACTCCTGGCCGGTACGCACCAGGTCCTGGGCACGGGCGCGGACCTTCTCCGGGTCGGCCAGCAGCACGTGGCTCCCGCGCGGCATCGCGTCGGTCAGCAACTCCATCTCGCCGGGCACCAGCGCCGGGATCAGCGACTCCATACCCTCGCAGGGCACCCCACCGGCGATCTTGGTCAGCATCTCGGCGAGACCGGTGTCCGATGCGTGCTCGGCGGCCAGCGCCCCGGCACGCTCCCGGACATCCTCGGTCAGCAGCAGCTCGCGGCAGGCCGGTGCGGTGACCTCGCCGACCTCCTCGGCGAGCGAGCGCTGGTCGGCGACGGCGAACGTGCGGATCTCGGTGACCTCGTCGCCGAAGAACTCCGCCCGGTACGGGTGCGCCGCCGTCGGCGGAAAGACATCGACGATCCCGCCGCGCACGGCGAACTCGCCACGCTTCTCGACCATGTCCACCCGGGTGTACGCGAGGTCGGCGAGCCGGGTGACGACGTCTTCGAACTCGCTCTCCTCGCCGACCCGGAGCATCACCGGCTCGAGGTTGCCGAGCCCGGGTGCGATCGGCTGGATGAGGCTGCGTACCGCCGTGACGACGACCCGGATGCCCCCGCGATCGGCGCGGGCCAGCCGGTACAGCACGTCGAGGCGCTTACCGACGGTGTCGGCCCGCGGCGACAGGCGCTCGTGCGGCAGCGTCTCCCAGGACGGCAGCAGCGCGACAGCCTCTTCTCCCAGCAGGCTGCCCAGCGCGGCGGCCAGCTCCTCGCTCTCCCTGCCGGTGGCGGTGACCGCGAGAACCGGCCGGTCACCGCCGTCCGGCGCGGCGATCGCGGCCGCGACGAGCTGCCGCGCCGAGGCGGGGCCCTGCACGTCGAGGGTGGCCGATCCGGCGCGTTCACCGAGCGTACGCAAGGCTGGGGTGGGCAGAACCGTGGACAACAGTCCGGACAGCGATGCTGACACGGGTGCGCGTACCTCCCAGGATCCGAACATGCGGACAGACCCCTGCCCGGGACGAACCCGCGTGCAGGGGTACCACCTCCAGCTTACGGGTCGGGCGAGTGCCGGTGCGCACAGACTGCACACGAGCGGCCGTGCACGTCATCCTGGGGTCATGCGCGGATCACGTCTCGGCCTGGCACTGGCAGCGGCACTCCTGCTCGCGGCATGCACCGACAGCACCGGCGACGACCCCGACGGCCCCGGCGGCCCCGGCGACGGCACCGTGCCGTCGCCGGGGGACGTGAGCGGCTTCGAGGTCGACGAGATCGCAGGCGGGTTCACCCACCCCTGGGACGTGGGATTCCTACCCGGCGGGCAGCTGCTGATCACCGAGCGCCCCGGCCGGATCACCCTGCTCGGCAGCGGCGAACCGGGCGCGCGGGCCACCGAGGTGGCCGCTGACCTGGACGACGTGTACGCCGAGGGGGAGGGCGGCCTGATGGGGATCGCGGTGCACCCGGACTTCGCCGAGAGCCGCGAGTTCACCACCTGCCAGGCGCACGGCCCGGACGGGCAGCCGGTCGACGTCCGGTTGGTCACATGGCGGCTGTCCGCCGACGGCACGCGCGCCGAGCACGTCCGGGACCTGGTCACCGGGCTGCCGCTGAACCCGAGCGGGCGGCACTCCGGGTGCAGGCCTGCGATCGGGCCGGACGGCGAGCTGCTGGTGGGCACAGGGGACTCCGCCGACCCGCACGTGCCGCAGGACCGCGGCAGCCTCGGCGGCTCGATGCTGCGCGTCGACCTCGACACCGGGCAGGGCCTGCCGGACAACCCCTTCGCAGGCTCCGACGACGCCGACGAGCGCAGGATCGCCAGCTACGGTCACCGCAACATCCAGGGCGTGGCCGTGCACCCGGATACAGGGCAGGTGCTGATCAGCGAGCACGGTCCCGCCGTCGCCGACGAGATCAACCTGCTCGAACTCGGCGGAAACTACGGCTGGGATCCCGGCCAGGGCGGCACTGTGGACAGCTACGACGAGAACGTGCCGATGACCGATCTCGAACGCTACCCCGATGCCGTACCGGCCCGGTGGGACACCGGCGACGACACCGAGGCGCTCTGCGGCGCGGCCGTCCTGGACGGCCGGCAGTGGGGCAGGTGGGACGGCGCGCTGGCCGTGGCCGCGCTGCGCGGCGAGAAACTACTGCTGTTCGGCCTGGACGCAGACGCCGAGGTCACCGAGGTCGCCGTGCCGGAGGAGCTGGACGGGACGTACGGCAGGCTGCGGGCCGCGCGTACCGGCCCGGAAGGCGCGCTCTACGTCACCACGACCAACGGCGACGACGACACCGTGCTGCGGGTGCGGCCGGCGTCCTGACACGTCGTTGCGGTGCAGCCGCCCCGCGTTACTCCTCGGGGAACAGCTTCGGCTTGTGCTCCAAATGCGACAGGCCGTTCCAGGCGAGGTTGACCAGGTGCGCCGCGACCTCGTCGCGTTTGGGCTTGCGCGCGCCCAGCCACCACTGCCCGGTAAGCGCCACCATCCCCACCAGCGCCTGCGCGTAGAGCGGGGCGAGCTTGGGATCGTAACCCCGCGCAGAGAACTGCTGGGCGAGGATGTGCTCGACCTGGCTGGCGATGTCGTTGAGCAGGCTGGAGAACGTCCCCGTCGAGCTGGCCACAGGCGAGTCGCGCACCAGGATGCGGAACCCGTCGTGCGACTCCTCCACGTAGCCGAGCAGCGCGTCCGCGGCCTGCTGCAACATCGCCCGCGGATGACCACCGTGCAATGTGGACACCATCCGGTCGAGCAGCAGATGCGTCTCGCGGTCCACCACGACCGCGTAGATGCCCTCCTTGCCCCCGAAGTGCTCGTAGACAACGGGTTTGGAGACATTCGCCCGGTGCGCGATCTCCTCGACCGACGCACCCTCGAAACCCTTCTCGGCGAACAACGCCTTCGCCACGTCGAGCAGCTGCTGCCTGCGCTCGGTGCCGGTCATGCGCGCACGTGCCACGGGAGCCGCCGGTCGAGTACCGGTGGCAGCTTGCTTCTTCGCCCGTCGCCTGGCCGCCACGCCGCTACCCTACCGACGCCCGAGGAGGGGCCCGTAGCACGGGCGCGGAACGAGACGGCCGGCGGCAGTGCTCGCTACACTGTCCGCCGCGCCGTTCGCCGCGCTGCCCCCGCACGGTTACGCGGACTTGGCGGAGAGCCTGGCCAGCCGCCGCTCGGTAGGCCAACGTACGTTCCATACCCAGCCGAGTTTCTCGAACATCCAGATCAGCCGGGCAGAGATGTCGAACTGACCGCGACCCACACCGTGCCGCGCCGAGGTGGGGTCCGCGTGGTGCAGGTTGTGCCAGGACTCGCCCATCGACACGATGGCCAGCGGCCAGAAGTTCGCGGACCGGTCCCGCGCGGCGTACGGCCGCTCCCCGATCATGTGGCAGATCGAGTTGATCGACCACGTCACGTGGTGCAGCACGCCTGCGCGTACCAAGCCTGCCCAGAAGAACGCGGTGACCCCACCCCACAACGACCAGGTGATCAGGCCACCAAGCACACCCGGAAGGACCAGGCTCACCGCGGTCCACAGCGCGAACTGCCTGTCGATCCGCACGATGGCGCGGTCCTTGGCCAGGTCCGGGGCGAAGCGCTCGACGTTGGTGCTGCCGCGCTCGAACAGCCACCCCATGTGCGCGTGCCAGAAGCCCTTGGCCAACGCCCACGGCGAGGTGCCGAACATCCACGGCGAGTGCGGGTCGCCTTCCTTGTCCGAGAAGGCGTGGTGCCTTCGATGGTCGGCGACCCAGGTGATCACCGGGCCCTGCAGGGCCGTGCTCCCGGCGATCGCCAGCAGGCTGCGCAACCACGGCTTGGCCTTGAACGAGCTGTGTGTAAAGTAACGATGGAAGCCTACCGTCACCCCGAGCGAGGAGAACAGGTAGAAGACGACGAACAGCCCGACGTCGACCCAGCCGAGCCCCCATCCCCACGCGAACGGGATCGCGGCGGCCAGAGCCAGCAGCGGGATCACGACACCGAGGTAGACGGAGGCTTGCACGCCGGCCGTCCGGTTCCCGCTCATGACGGGTTTCGCTCCCGCGGGCTCAGGCTGATCAGCGGGTCCGGTCGGCCGGTCCAGAGTTGCCGTCATGGGCTTCGCTACCTCCTGCGTCGTACTGTCAACAAGGTGGCGAGTCAGCATCGCCTTACCTACGGTCCCGTAACCTACGGTACCGGAACTTATACGTCTTGGGGAGTGCCTTGTGCCGCGGAAGACTCATCAACTTCCCCGTGTGCGGCGCGAACCGGCCCCGAACCCGGACCGTGCGCAGTGACGTCCCCCATCTCCGGTCCGACCGCCAAAAGGAGTGCCCGGCGGCCGCCACCTCCCACCGGGAGGCCCCGTCCCCCGGACGGCGGCCGGACCAACCGCAGCGACACCCCAAGCTCCGGTCCGACCGCCAAAAGGAGTGCCCGGCGGCCGCCACCTCCCACCGGGAGGCCCCGTCCCCCGGACGGCGGCCGGACCAACCGCTAGGGTGGTGGCGCCTGCGTGCACGGGCCAACCGGCGCGCAGGCCGCGCGGTACGATGCGGTCGTACCCGATCCGCCGTGGTGTAATTGGCAGCACTTCAGATTTTGGTTCTGACAGTTCAGGTTCGAATCCTGGCGGCGGAGCACACCACGATCGGCAAGGGGTGGCGCGCTGCGCGAGCGAGCGGATGATCGGCAGCCGGCCAGGCGACCAGCCCTGCACGAGGTCTCCGACGCCTGGTTGGCAGGCCGCGCGCGCGAACTGCGCGCCGCCGTCCAGCTGGTCAGCAGCAACGAGCAGCGCGTCATCATCTCCGAGATCGACGCCATCCTCGGCGAAACCCAACGCCGCGGCGACCCCGCGCTCATCGCCAACCTTCTGCGGAGCGCGGCGATGGGGCGGCTGGCCCTGCCCGGCCGCAACCAGGACGCCCAGCCGTTGATCGACGAGCTGCTCGCCCACTCCCGCAAGCACGGCCTCGTGGTGCAGCGTGCGGGCGCCCACGCGCTGCAGGGAAGGCTGCTGGCCTTCGACGACAAGGAAGACGCCGCGCTGACCGAGCTCGCCCGCGCGCTGGCGACCGTCGACGACATCGCGGCGCCCTCGGCATCCGAGGAACGCCGCGCGTTCGACCGGACACTGGCCAGCACCCTGGTCGACTGCTGGATCGTGCTCAACGAGCTGGCGATCTACGAGGTCGCCGAGGAGGTCAGCACGATGGCCCACCGCGCCCTCCGGGACAGCGCCGGGCCGCACGAGATCACCCTGCAGGTGTTCAACCTGATCACCATGATGCTGGCATGGGGTCTGCGCCTGGAACGCGTCGGTCGCGTCGCGGAGTCCCGGGAGAAGTTCCACCTCGCGGCATCGATGGCAGGCTCGGCCGAGGCGCCGTTCGCGGAGTCGCTGTTTCGCAGGTCGGAGGCCCCGGCGGTCGAGCAGATCGGCACGCTCGCGGCCGCGGTGGGCATCGCCAGCCCCGGCGCGGCACACATCGACCGGCTCACCCGGTTACTCCCGAAGACCAGCCATTCCGCCTCGCACGAGAAGCCGCTCGTCGCGATCGCGCTGGTGCGCTGCCTGGAACAGCAGGAACGTACCACGGAGGGCGTCGACGTCCTGCGGGGCGCGCTCCAGGAGATGCGGGACCGCAACGCGCCGACCGCCATCCGGATCGCGCTGGAACGCGAGCTCGTCCGGCTCGAGACAGCTCCCTACGCCGAGCTCCCGGAAGCGCTGCGTACCTACACCGACACGCTCGAGTCCGAGCTCTGGGCGATGCGCGAGTCCCGCGCGGTCACCCTGCAGACCCGCCGCGAGCACGAGCGCCTGTCCGCGGAGCACGGCGCGATCGCCGCGCAGGCGTTCCAGGACCCGCTGACCGGGCTCCCGAACCGGCGCGCCCTGGACGACCAGCTGCGCACCCTCTCCGGGTCCGCGGCGGCGCAGCCGCTGTCGGTGGCGCTCGTCGACCTGGACGGCTTCAAGGTCGTCAACGACGAGCAGTCGCACGCCGAGGGAGACAACGTCCTGCGTGTGATCGCGAGCACGCTCCGCGACTCCCTGCGCGGCGACGACTTCGTGGCCCGCTACGGCGGGGACGAGTTCATCGTGCTGCTGCCCGGGGCACCGGCCTCCTCCGCGAAAGCCGCGATGAACCGCGCCGTCAGCGCCGTCGCCGCCATACCCAGCCACCTCTCCCAGGGCGTCACGCTGTCCATCGGCCTGGTGTCGATGGCACCGCACGAGCATCCCGAGGCCGTACTCTCCCGTGCCGACGAGGCGATGTACCAGGCCAAACGTGGCGGCGGCAGCCAGGTCGCCACCACGACCGCGGACGGCGGCGACGGCCACTTTCCCGCTGAGGACCCGGACGAAGCAGGCAGCGAAGTACGCCCTCAGTGATCGCGACACGCGGGCACGTAGGATCAGGTTCCCGAGACATCATGACCGAGGAGGGCGCCTCGACACGGCCACGACGCCGGTCCTCGGGATAGGTTCCACGCGGCATCGGCCGTGGCAACCGCCCGGCACGAGGCGTGGAACGCGGCATCCGACAGGACAGCACTCCAGCCGTAACAGGTGGTCACACGGTGAACTTGCCGAACGAGCGAACAGGAAGAGACCCGCTGAGCACGGTGATCCTCGCGGCGGGCGAGGGCACCCGCATGCGCTCGGCCACCCCGAAGGTGCTGCACATGCTCGCGGGCCGGTCACTGGTCGAGCATGCCGTGCGCGCCGCGGCCGGACTCGACCCGGAGCACCTCGTCGTCGTGGTCGGGCACGCCCGCGCTGCGGTCGACGAGCACCTCTCCGGCGTCGGTGATCGCCTCGGCAGGCAACCTGCCACCGCCGTACAGCCCGAGCAGAACGGAACGGGCGACGCGGTGGCGTGCGGTCTCGCCGCCCTGCCCCGGCCGCTGACCGGCACGGTGCTCGTCACCTACGGGGACGTGCCCATGCTGGGCACGGACACGCTGTCCGCACTGCTGGCCGAGCACGAATCCGCAGGGCATGCGGTGACGATCCTGTCAGCCGTACTCACCGACCCCACCGGCTACGGCCGGATCGTGCGCGACGAGAGCTCTGCCGTCCGCGCCATCGTGGAGCAGGCCGACGCCGACGCGGAGCAGCTGGCCATCAACGAGATCAACTCCGGCGTGTACGCGTTCGACGCCGGGGTGCTTTCCGGTGCGCTGGAGCGGCTGTCCACCGACAACTCGCAGGGCGAGCTGTACCTGACCGACGTGCTGGGCATCGCGCGGGAGGATGGTCACACCGTCGGGGCGCTCGTCGCCGACGACCCGTGGCTGACCGAGGGCGTCAACGACCGTGTCCAGCTCTCCGCGGTCGGCGCCGAGCTGAACCGGCGCATCGTGCGGCACTGGCAGCGCGCCGGTGTGACCGTGGTGGATCCGGCGAGTACCTGGATCGACGCGGACGTGACGCTGGCCCCCGACGTGGTCGTCGAGCCGGGTGTGCAGCTACGCGGCGGTACCACCGTCGGGGATGCGGCCAGCATCGGGCCCGACACCACGCTGACGGACGTCCGCGTCGGGGAGGGGGCCGTCGTGCTGCGCACGCACGGCACCGACGCGGAGGTCGGGGACGGCGCCTCCGTCGGGCCGTTCGCCTACCTCCGGCCCGGCACACGCCTCGGCGCCGAGGGCAAGATCGGTACCTTCGTGGAGACCAAGCAGGCGGACATCGGGACCGGCACGAAGGTCCCGCACCTGACCTATGTCGGCGATGCCACCATCGGTGAGCACAGCAATATCGGCTGCGCGAACGTGTTCGCGAACTACGACGGTGTCGCCAAACACCACACCACGGTCGGCTCCTACGTGCGCACGGGCTCGGACACGGTGCTGGTAGCACCGGTCACGCTCGCCGACGGTGCGCACACGGGGGCGGGCGCAGTCGTGCGCCGGAACGTGCCTCCGGGGACCCTTGCGGTATCCGGAGGATCACAACGGAATATCGACGGATGGGTCGAGCGGCGACGGCCGGACACACCTGCCGCCGATGCGGCACGGAAGGCACGAGCCACGATGGACCACAGCGAGACGGATCGGGAGTCGCAGTCATGAGCCCCAAGTCGGGGACCCCCAAGAAGAACCTGATGCTCTTCGCCGGGCGATCGCACCACGAGCTCGCCGAAGAGGTCGCCAAGCACCTCAACGTGAGCGTCACCCCGCAGCAGGCGCGAACCTTCGCCAACGGCGAGATCTTCGTGCGCTTCGAGGAGTCGGTGCGCGGCGTCGACGCGTTCGTGATCCAGAGCCAGTGCCCGCCGATCAACGAATGGATCATGGAACAGTTGATCATGGTGGACGCGCTGAAGCGAGCCAGCGCCAAACGGATCACCGTGATCATGCCGTTCTACGCGTACAGCCGCCAGGACAAGAAGCACAAGGGGCGTGAGCCCATCTCGGCACGGCTGATCGCCGACCTGTTCAAGACGGCGGGCGCCGACCGGATCATGACCGTCGACCTGCACACCGCACAGATCCAGGGTTTCTTCGACGGCCCGGTGGACCACCTGTTCGCGCAGAACGTGCTCTGCCAGTACCTCAGCGACAACTACGGCACCAGCGACATCACGGTGGTCTCCCCCGACTCGGGCCGCGTGCGCCTTGCCGAGAAGTGGGCGCAGCAGCTCGGCGACCGGCCCATCGCGTTCATCCACAAGACACGCGACCCGGACCAGCCGAACGAGGCGGTGGCCAACCGTGTGGTGGGTAAGGTTCAGGGGCGGCTGTGCGTGCTCATCGACGACATCATCGACACCGGCGGCACGATCGTGAAGGCGACCGAGTCGCTGCTCAACGAGGGCGCGTCGGATGTCGTGATCGCCGCTACCCACGGGATCCTGTCCGATCCGGCCGTCGAGCGCCTGGCGAACAGCTCGGCAAGGGAGGTCGTGCTGACCAACACGCTGCCGATCCCTGAGGAGAAGCGCTTCGCCAAGATGTCGGTGCTGTCCATCGCCCCGCTCGTGGCGACAGCCATCCAGCAGGTCTTCGAGGACGGCTCCGTGACCAGCATGTTCGACGGCCAAGCCTGATTCCCTTCGGAAGGCTGAATGACGCTTTCAGTCCACGAGATGGACTGAAAGCGTCATTCAGCACACCGCAGGGTGAGGGGTGACCGGCCGGTCGCGGCGGGGCGGGTACGATGGGTGAGTTGCCCCGGCGAGGCGGGCCCAACGAAGCAGGCACGGCCCAGCGTGATCGGCGTGGCGGTATGCGGCAGCATGTGCTCGCGCGCCTCGAACACGCTCCTGTGTCAGCGGCTCGACCGCCGACCCGGTCACGATCCGCACCACGATCGCAAGGAGAGAACACCAGTGTCCGAGGTACGTCTGACCGCCGAACCCCGCACCGAGTTCGGCAAGGGCGCCGCACGCCGCTTCCGCCGCTCGGGCAAGATCCCGGCGGTGCTCTACGGGCACGGCACCGACCCCAAGCACCTCACCCTGCCCACCATCGAGTTCGCCCGCGTCATCCGGGAGAACGGGCGCAACGCGGTGCTCAGCCTGAACGTCGACGGCTCGCGGCGCCAGCTCGCGCTGACCAAGACCATCACGGTGCACCCGCTGAAGAACTACATCCAGCACGTCGACCTGCTCGTGCTCAAGCGCGGCGAGAAGGTCACCGTGGACATCCCGCTGCACATCACGGGCGAGGCCATCAGCGGCAGCCTCGTCAACCACGACCTGGACACGCTGTCGGTCGAGGTGGACGCGCTGCACATCCCGGAGTACCTCGAGGTCTCGATCGACGGCGCCGACATCGGCACCCAGGTCAACGCGGGTGACGTGGAGCTTCCCGAGGGCGCCAACCTGGTCACCGACCCCGAGGCGCTGGTCGTCGCGGTGAACGAGGCCCCGAGCGCCGAGTCGATGGAGGCCGAGGCCGACACCGAGGGCGCGGGCATGGTCGAGGACCCGTCGGAGACCGAGGGCTCCGCCTCCGGCGACGAGCAGGACTGACCTGCGCCGCCAGCGGTGACCGAACCCAGCGATGTCCCCGGAGCCGGCGAGCGCGTGTTGCTCGCCGGCCTCGGCAATCCCGGCCCCGGCTACGCCGGCAACCGGCACAACATCGGTTTCGGCGTCCTCGAGGAGCTGGCCTCCCGGATGGGCGAGAAGTTCACGTCGCACAAGGCGCGCGCCGATGTCATCGAGGGCAGGCTGGCAGGTTGTCGCGTCGTGCTGGCCAAGCCGCGCTCGTACATGAACCTCACCGGCCGTCCGGTATCCGGCCTCGCACGGTACTTCGGTATCGAGCCGTCCGGTGTCGTCGCCGTGCACGACGAGCTCGACCTCGACTTCGGTGCGGTTCGCCTGAAGTTCGGCGGCGGGGAGAGCGGGCACAACGGCCTGCGGTCGATCACCAAGTCGCTCGGCACGAAGGACTACTACCGGGTGCGCTTCGGTGTCGGCCGCCCGCCCGGCCGGATGCCCGCCGCGGACTACGTGCTCAAGGACTTCTCCGCGGCCGAGCGCCGCGAGCTCGACCTGCACATCGGGACCTGCGCCGACGCCGTCGAGACGTTGCTGGAGAAGGGTCTCGCGGCGGCACAGACGATCTTCCACGCGCGCTGACCCGACACGAGGTGTCGACCAGCCCGACACGGTGTGCCGAACGGGTCGACACGGTGTGCCGGCGGGCCCGGCGTGGCCGACCGTCAGACGTGGCCGCGCCGGGTGATCTCCTCGGCGAAATGGGACGCCGTGGCCGCGCGCTTCACCTTGCCGGACGGGGTCTTGAGCAGGCTGCCCGGCTCGAGCACCACAACGGCGTAGGGGCGCATCTCGACGGCATCCACCACGCGCTTGGAGACCTCCCTGGCGATGGTCCGCTCGGCCTCCTC
This sequence comes from Haloechinothrix alba, assembly GCF_900188115.1. GTDB lineage: Bacteria > Actinomycetota > Actinomycetes > Mycobacteriales > Pseudonocardiaceae > Haloechinothrix > Haloechinothrix alba. Next base: position 171,694 of record NZ_FZNW01000002.1, read on the forward strand.
GTCGCCTGCCGACTTCGACTCCAGCACGACCGCGAACCGTTCCCTGCGGGTGCCCGCGTCGAGCCGCACCGCGACGGCGTTTCCGGCACGCACACCGTCCACCGCACACACCGCCCGCTCGACGTCCGTCGGGTAGATGTTGCGACCCCCCATGATGATGACGTCCTTGCTGCGACCGCAGATCACGATCTGCCCGTCGACCAGGTAGCCGGTGTCACCCGTGGCGAACCATCCGGCACTGTCCAGCGCGGCTACCGGACCGTCGGTGGTCAGGTACCCCGGGGTCATGGCCGACCCCCTGAGCCTGATCTCGCCGACCTCGCGCTCGCCGAGCTCGGCACCGTTCTCGTCCACCACGACGACCTCGAGCCCCGGCAATGGCCTGCCGAGCACGGCGAACGAGCGGACCTGCTCGGTACCGCGCCGCGGGTCACCTTCCGGGACGGCGACCGCGATGTTCCGCGTCTCCAGCGCCGTTGTCTCGACCACGTCCATCTCCAGGCCCGAGCCGATCGGGGCGAACGACACCGCCAGCGTGGACTCGGCCAGCCCGTAGGCCGGAAAGATCGCCCCGGGGTCCAGGTCGAAGCGCTGCCCCGCCTCGACGAACGTGCGCACGGACTCCTCGTCGACGGGTTCGGCCCCGTTGAGCGCGATACGCAGGCTGGACAGGTCGTAGGCATCGTCCTCGGCAACCCGGGCCATCCGCTTGCCCGTGATCGCGTAGGCGAAGTTCGGCGCCGCCGTCATGGTCGCGCGGTACTTGCTGATCAGCTCGGGCCAGAGCAGCGGGCCGGACAGGAAGTCCGCGGGCGTGACCTTGGCCAGCTCCACGCCGAAGGTCATGGGCACGGTCAGCAGGCCGACCATGCCCATGTCGTGGAACAGCGGTAACCACGACACCATCGTGTCGAACTCCGGGTCGAACTCGGAGCGCTCCATCATCGCCGTCATGTTCGAGTAGAGGTTGCGGTGCGTGATCTTGACGGCCTTGGGCTCCGCGGTGGAGCCGCTGGTCAGCTGCAGCAACGCGAGATCGTCCTCAGCCGCGCCGACCGGCTCGGCGAGCGGCTCGGCGTCGAGCAGGTCGGCGATCATCCGGTACTGGATGCCGTGCTCGTCGAGCACCGGAGCCAGCTGCTCGAACGGGTCGCCGAGCAGCACAAGGTCGGAGCCGATCATCCGCAGCACGCGGATCGTGTCCTCTGCCCATTCGGCGAGGTCGGTGCGCTGTGTCGGCTGGTGCAGCATCGTGACGCTGCCGCCTGCCAGCCACACGGCCTGAGCGACCGGAGCGATCAGGGCGGGGGCTGCTGCGAGCACACCCACCGCGGCTCCGGGGCGCAGACCGGCGGAGACCAACCCGCCCGCTGCCCCGCGCGCCCGCTCGTGCACCTCTGCCCAGGTCCTGCGAACCGGCTCGTGCGGCTCACCGGTGGTCATCCCGGTACGCAGCCCGACGCCTGCTGCCGTCGCGGTCAGCGTGTCAACGAAGCGACTCATGACCCCGAGCTTATCTGTGCCCGTGCCCGTGGTGATCACTCGACCTGCTCGGCCGTGGCCATCCAGCGGTTCTCCACCTCGTCCTTCTCCTGCCGAACGGACTTGAGCTCGGTGTCCAGCTCCATCAGGCGATCGGGATCGGTGGCCGCCCCCGCGAGCTCCTCGTGCAGCTCACGTTCCCGGCCTGCCAGGGTGTCCAGTCTGCGCTCCAGCTTGGCCAGCTCCTTGCGCGCCGCGCGCTGCTCGGCCGCGCTCGGCCGATCCGCTGTGGCCGGCCGCTGCTGCGTAGCGGCCGCCTCCTGAGCGGCGGAGCCGGTGGTCTCCTTGCGCCCTGCCCCGCCGGTGTCCTTGTGCCCGGGCGCGACGTGCCGCCCGCGCCGCGCGAGGTACTCGTCGATACCGCCCGGCAGGTGCGTGACCGTCCCGTCACCAGGCAGCGCGTACACCGAGTCACACGCCCTCTCGACCAGGTACCGGTCGTGGGAGACGACGACGAGGGTGCCCGGCCACGAGTCGAGCACGTCCTCCAGCTGCTGGAGCGTGTCGATGTCCAGGTCGTTGGTCGGTTCGTCGAGCAGCAGCACGTTCGGCTCGCTCATCAGCAGCCTGGCGAGCTGGAGCCTGCGGCGCTCGCCGCCGGAGAGGTCGCGGACCCGTGTCCACTGCCGCGAGGAACCGAATCCGAACCGTTCCGCGAGCTGCGAGGCGGTGAACTCCTGCTTGCCGAGCGATACACGCCGGGCGACGTCCTCGACGGCCTCCAGCACCCGCCGCTCACCCGGCAGGTCCTCCAGCTCCTGCACCAGCTGCGCGAGCCGCACCGTCTTGCCTTGTACCCGGGTGCCCTCGTCCGGTTCGACCTCCCCGCCGATCAGCCGCAACAGCGTGGTCTTGCCCGAGCCGTTCACCCCGACGATGCCGATCCGCTCGCCGGGGCCGATACGCCAGGTCACCGAGTCCAGGATGGGGACCGACCCCGCGTGCAGCGTCACGTCCTCCAGCTCGACCACGGTCTTGCCGAGCCTGCGCCGCGCGAAGGCGTGCAGCTCGACCGTGTCCCGCGGCTGCGGGACGTCGGCGATCAGCGCCTCGGCGGCCTCCACCCGGTACTTCGGTTTGGAGGTCCGCGCCTTCGCCCCGCGATGCAGCCAGGCGAGCTCCTTGCGCGCCAGGTTGCGGCGCTTGTCCTCGGTGGCCTTGGCGATACGGGCCCGCTCGGCCCGCGCGTACACCCAGTCGGCGTAGCCGCCCTCGTACTGCTCGACCGACAGGTCGACCACCTCCCAGGTGCGGCTGCACACCGTGTCCAGGAACCAGCGGTCGTGCGTGACGACGATCAGTGCGACACGCCGCGCGAGCAGGTGCTCGGCCAGCCAGTTCACGCCCTCGATGTCGAGATGGTTGGTCGGCTCGTCGAGCACGATCACGTCGAGCTCGCGCACCAGCTCCGCGGCCAGTGCCACCCGACGCCGCTCGCCCCCGGACAGCGTGCTGACATCGGTGTCGAAACCGAGCGTGTCGATCCCGAGGCCGTGCACGATGGAGCGCACCCGCGGGTCCGCGGCCCATTCGTGGTCGGCGGTGTAACCGGCGAGCACCGCATCCCCGACCCGCGCACCGGATGTGAGGTCGGTCCGTTGCGTCACCACGGCCAGCCGCAGGTCGCGCGCCCAGCTGACACGGCCACTGTCGGGGGGTTCGACACCCGCGAGGATCTCCAGCAGGGTCGTCTTGCCGCACCCGTTCAGGCCGACGACCCCGATCCGGTCGCCGGTGTCGATGCCCAGCGAGACGCCACGCAGCAACTCCCGGTCGCCATAGGACTTGGCAATCGACTCGGTGTTGATCAGGTTCGCCATATGTACGGATTCCAGCCTCTCGACGAGCGTTCTGGACCATTGTCCCGTCCGGGTACCTCATTCACCCCAGCCGGGAACCTGCGACGTCCCCGGCCGCGGCGGCCCGTTCACCGCGGACGTTCAGGCGTGGACCTGCGGCGGGGGTGTCGGCTCCGGCGAGTCCTCGCCGTCGACGATGCGCGCACCGTGCACGGGCCCGTGCGCCACCCGCACCGTGCGGCACACCCCGGCTCCGGCGAGCTGTGCCGCGACCTCGACGGCCGAGTCGCCGTCGGTGCACAGGAAGGCGCACGTCGGGCCGGAACCCGAGACGACCCCGGCGAGCGCACCGGCCTCCACCCCGGCACGCAGCGTGCGGCGCAGGTTCGACCGCAACGACACCGCCGCCGCCTGGAGATCGTTGCCGAGCAGCAGCGCAAGCTGGCGGGGGTCCCCGGAGGCGAGCGCCTCGACCAGCGGGTCGTAGGAACCCACCCGCGGTGGGTCGCCCACGGCACGCAACCGGTCCAGCTCGCCGTAGACCTTCGGGGTGGACAGGCCCCGGTTGTCGAAGGCGAGCACCCAGTGGAAGGTGTGCCTGGACAGCACGGGAACGAGCTGCTCGCCGCGCCCGGTCCCCAGCGCGGTGCCGCCGGAGAGGGCGAACGGGACGTCGCTGCCGAGCTGCACGGCCAGCGTGCCGAGGTCCTCCCGTGTGACGTCCAGGTCCCACAGCGCGGACAGGCCGACCAGCACGGCTGCCGCGTCCGCGCTCCCGCCTGCCATGCCGCCTGCCACCGGGATCTCCTTGCGGATCATCACCCGGACCCCGGCCTCGTCCTCCGGCCGCCCGACGTGGTCGGCGAGCAAGCGGACGGCGCGCCACGCAAGGTTGTCCGAGTTCCGCGGGATCGTGCCCGTGCCTTCACCCTGAACGTCGACGCCCGGCTCCTCGGAGGCGGCCACGGTCACGTCGTCGGACAGCGACAGTGCCTGGAACACCGTGCTGATCTCGTGATACCCGTCCGAGCGCTGGTCCCCGATACCCAGATGCAAGTTGATCTTGGATGGCGCGCGGACCGTGACGGGCGGCGGCACAACGGCTAGCACGGTCCCAGCGTACCTGGGCACCCCCCGCAGGCGTGTAGCTCAGCCCGGAACGGCGCGCCCTACACTGCGACGCCCGCGAGGCTGCGGGTCTGGTGGGCGAGCAGCTCGTCGACCCCGGCCATGCCCAGGTCGGCCTCGCTGACCCTGCCGCCGTGCTCGGAGATCCAGCGCAGCGCTGCATCGCTGTCCGCGCCGCTGAGGCCCAGCCGGAAACGCCCCACCGGCGTGTCGCCGACCCTCGTGACTCCACCCCCGAGCGTGCTCAGCTCCACGCCGAACCGCGTACTCGCCTCACCGAGCACCGAGGCCACGGTCGCGTGCCCGACCAGCACGACATCGACCAGCCGGTCGAAGCCCGCCGCCGCGCCCGAGTGCGCCACGGCAGGAAGCACGCTGCGCGCCGTCACGCTGTCCTGGTCGCCGAGCAGCTCCAGCAGCGCACCGCTCTCCACCAGCCGCCCGCCGGAGAGCACGCTGACATGGTCACAGATCTTGCGCACGACGCCGGCATCCGTGGTGGCCACCAGCACGGTGATGCCGTACTCGGCCCACGCTCTGTCCAGCGCGGCGAGCACCCCGCCCGACTGCTCCCCGTCGAGGTCGTCGGTCAGCTCCTCGGCGATCAGTAACGACGGGCGCGAAGCCAGCGCCCGCGCCAGCGCCACCCGCCTGCGTTGCCCCTCGCTGAGCTCGGCAGGCCTGCGGGCAGCCCCACGGGTCAGCCCGATGAGGTCGATCAGTTCGGCGACCCGCTTCCTGCGCGCCGGGCCGTCGAGGCCGGCACGCTCGAGAGGGGCCGCGATGTTGCCGGCGGCCGTGCGTTCCGGGTGCAGCACGTAGCGCGAGTCCACGCGGCCGATCCTTGCGCGCAGCTCCCGGCGCTTGCCCGCTTCCAGCGCGACCGGATCGACGCCGTTGAAGCGGACCACGCCGGAGTCCGGCGCGTCGTGCAGTCCCAGGATCGCCGCGAGCGTCGACGTGCCCGACCCCGCAGGGCCGAGCAACCCGCTCAGCGAGCCCTCGGGGATCTCGGTACTCACGTCGTAGAGCGCCATGGCCCCGGACGGGGTCGGCGAGGTATGCGGCACGGCCGCGGACTTGGAGATACTCTCAGCTGAAATCACGACATGCTCCTCGATGAGGTCTCCCGCGCGCGGCTCGGCAGGCTCACTACCGGAACGGGCGGGATGAAGGCGGACGGGGACGGACCGGTCAGCGACGACAGGCGCTGTTGGTCCGACGTCCCTCGTCGACGACACGACGTCGTGTCAGCAGTCGTGATACGTACATGCACTCCTCCATCGAACCTGGCGGTAGCACCTGCCCGTGGTGACGGGGAGCACGCGATCCGGCGTGGCCCTGCGGGCGGTTGCTGCGGCTTCAGCGAGCCAGGTCTCTCAGCCGCTCGGGATGGATACCTCACGTATTACAGCGCATCTGGTTGCCTGCTGGCAAGCCACGGGGGCACCTCATTGACTTACGTCACAATCCGCGGCCCGCACCTGGGCGGCGAGCCGCGCGAAGTCGGCCACGGTGAGACGCTCCCCGCGCGTAGCAGGGTCGATGCCGGCCGAGACCAGCGACTCGGCGGCCCGCGCTGCGGAGCCGAACCACGGGGCGAGCGCGGCACGCAACATCTTCCGCCGCTGCGCGAACGCCGCGTCGACCAGCGCGAACGTCGTCTCGCGGTCCCCGGACGCAGGCGGCTCGCCACGGTCGAACCGCACGAGCGCGGAATCCACGTTGGGCACCGGCCAGAACACCGACCTCGGCACGGCGCCCGCACGCTGCGCGGTGCCGAACCACGCCAGCTTCACACTCGGCACCCCGTACACCCGGCTGCCGGGCCCGGCCACCATCCTGTCCGCGACCTCCGCCTGCACCATCACCAGGGCGCGACGCACCGAGGGGAACGCGGCGAGCAGGTGCAGCACGACGGGCACCGCGACGTTGTACGGCAGGTTGGCGACCAGGGTGGTGGGAGGGCGTTCCAGGTCAGCGGCCTCCAAGCGCAGCGCGTCCGCGCACAGCACCGTCAACCGGTCGCTGTGCCGGCCGGCACGGCCTGCCACCGTGCGCGCCAGGCATCCGGCCAGCCCGCTGTCGACCTCGACGGCCACCACGCTCGCTCCGGTGTCGAGCAACCCCAGGGTCAGCGACCCCAGACCGGGACCGACCTCGAGAACGACGTCCTCACCACTGAGCTCGGCGAGCCCGGCGACACGGCGAACCGTGTTGGGGTCGTGCACGAAGTTCTGCCCGAGCTTCTTGGTCGGGCGTATCCCCAGTTCGGCGGCCAGGGAGCGAACGTCCGCCGGACCGAGCAGTGCCACATCCGAGGTTCCGGCCACACTGCCCAGCCTACGGCCTGGCGCGAGGGCCGTGCCCGGGAGGCCGAAGGGCCCCTCCGGTGCACATGTGGTACCCGAGGAGGCCTGCGGCTCGGCGGCTGCCGGGCACTAGGTCGGTAGGCCGAGTTTCTCCGCACAGGCAGGCCAGGCGCTGTAACCGCCGCGAGCGTCCCGCAGCTTGGTCGCGATCGCGATCTGTTGCTCCCTGCTGGCCTCGTGCGGGTAAGCCGCGTACCGGGTGCCGCCGTACTCGTCCCAGGTCGGCTTGTCGAACTGCAGGCCCCCGTAGTAGCCGTTGCCGGTGTTGATGGACCAGTTGTTGGTCGACTCGCAGTGGGCGAGACGGTCCCAGACGGCTGCGTCGCTGATCGGCGGGTTCTCCGGGCCGACCCGGACCACCTTGGGCTCCGGCTCGCTCAGGACCTCGCTGCTGACTTCCTCCCGCGCGACCTCCTCGCCGTTGCGCTGGGTCACGCGGTAGGTCACCAGCTTCTCGCCTGCTGCGCCTTCCTCCTCGACCACGCGCTCACCCACGCCGAGGTCGGTGTCCTCGACCTCCTCGACGGGCGCCTCGATCTCCTCGGTGACCTCGATCTCGGAGGTACCCGTGCGGTTGATCCGGACCTCTTCGCCGTCGCTGAGCTCGGTGCCGACGCCCTGCGCGACCGCGTCGTCCGAGCCAAGCTCGAGGCCGAGCTCCTCGAGCAGCTCCTGGACGGTCACCGCGTGGGTGGTCAGCTGCTGCGGCTCCTCCGCACCGTCGACCACGGTGATGGTCTTCAGCGACTTGACCTCGAGCGTCATGCCGTCCAGCGGCACCTCGCTGCGGCGGGACTCGGAGACCCAGGCACCCTCATCGAGCATGTCGCCCAGTCCGAGCTGGCCAAGGGCCTCGTCCACTGTGGTGGCGCGTACCCAGGACTCCCGTGTCTCCCCGTCCACGATGAGCTCGAGCTGCCTGCCGCGTTCGAGGCTGATCACCCCGCCGTCGCTGACCGAGGCGTCCGGCGAGGGGGACAGCGCGTCGTGCGTGCCGACCGAGATACCCGCGTCGTCGAGCACGTCGCCGACCGTGGAGCCGAAGCTACGGACCGTCTGCTCCTGGCCGTCGACCTCGACCGTGACGCTCTTGTTCATCGCGAGCGCGCTGGCACCACCGCCGGTCAGCGTGATGAGTACCGCGGCGACCGCGCCCTTGAGGAAGCGCCGTTTCCACTGCTTCACCGCGGTGCCGAGGCCGGACTCCTCCGGTTCCGGCTCTGCGACAACCGGTAGCTCGGTGGTCAAGGCCTCGTCGATGTAGAGCCCACCCGGCGTGTCGGGCACGTCCGGGATGACAGGCAGGACCGTCGTCTGCGCGTTGACCAGCCTGATCAGCTCGTCGGCGTCGACGTCGGCCTCGGCCATCATCTGGTCGACCTGCGGCCCGAGTGCGGCACGGAGATCCTGGTACGTGATGCGTGGTTCGGCGGAGAACTCAGGGTGGTCGACGTCGGCACGCGGCCAGTCCTGCTGCGGCCAGTCCTGCTGCGGCCAGTCCTGCTGGGGCCAGTCCTGGTGGGGCCGCGCGAGAGTGCCGACGGGTCCCGATACCGCGGCGTCCGATGTGTGCCATCGACTGCCGTAGCGCGAGTTTCCGCGCGACTCATCAACAGTCACAGGGCTGTATCCCTTTCGCGCAAGCGGTTCCGGCGTGTGGCTCCGCACCCCCCGAAGTGCTGATGAGCCCGATCCCGATCACGGCTTTCCATGACCGGACGGTACGGTCACAGGACAATAACGGACAGCAGCGGGTTCCGCAATCACCGCGCGCGGCGGCGTGTCCGTCGTCACACCACGCGTGGACGAGTTGAGGCCACTGGCGTCGCAGTCCGTTCACCGCGATGTCACGATCCGTGGCTGACCACTGCGCGTCCATCGGTACGCGTCCTCAGGGTGCCCGCCGCTCACCTGGCGCGCTCCCGGAGCGCGCTGTAGCCCCGGCCCACTCTCCGGCGCCGAAGATCCGGCGCGCTGTCGCCGTGGTGGCCGCGGCGAGTTCGGCGACCGGCTCCTCGCGCAGCTCGGCCAGCCCGCGCACCGTGTACGCCACGCAGTACGGCTCATTGGGCCGACCCCGGTACGGGTGTGGTGTCAGGTACGGCGCGTCCGTCTCGACCAGGATCTGCTCGCGCGGCACGAGCCGGGCCGCGGCGTGCAGCTGCCGGGCGTTGCGGAACGTCACCGTCCCTGCGAAGGACAGCACGTAGCCTGCTTCGACGCACCGCCGCGCGATGTCGGCGTCGCCGGAGAAGCAGTGGAACACCACGTCGGCAGGCGGGCCTTCCTCCTCCAGGATGCGCAGCACGTCCTCGTGCGCATCCCGGTCGTGGATCATGAGCGGCTTTCCGACTCGCTTGGCGAGATCGATGTGCCACCGGAACGCCTCCCGCTGCGCGTGCGGCGGGGCGAAGTCCCAGTAGTAGTCCAGCCCGGTCTCCCCTACGGCGACCACCTCGTCCACACGTGACAGCTGTTCGATCGCCTGCTGCTCGTGCGCTCCGAAATCGGTGGTGCGGGTCGGATGGATCGCCACCGCGGCACGCACGCGCGGATCCCACGAGGCGGCGTCGACTGCCCACCGTGCGGCGGCCAGGTCATCGGCGACGGTGACCACGCCGGCGACCCCGGCACGTTCGGCCCGATCCACCATCGCGGTGACGTCCGCGGCGTCCGTGGCCCCGCAGGCATCCATGTGCGTGTGCGCGTCGATCACCGGCGCAGGCAGTGGCTCCGGCACCGGGGGAAGCTCCTCGCTCATGCCTGGTGCCCGTCTTCCTTGATCGGTGCCCATTCCGGTCCCGTCTCGGCCAGCGCAGGGTCCAGCTTGCCGAACAGGGGCTTCGGCTTGCTCAACGGGCGGTCCTCCGCGATCGGCACGGACTCCCACCGTGCCTGCTCGGTGGTGTAGTCCCCGGTGATGATCGTGTTGACCCGGCCATCGGTGTCCAGGTCGTCCACCTCGGACAGCTCAGGCTGTGCCGCCCACACGCCGGTGCCGCCGAGCAGCTCGTGCACCTGCTGGGCCGCGTGCGGCAGGAACGGCGTCAGCAGCGTGTTGGCGTCGGAGACCACCTGGAGGGTCGTGTGCAACACGGTGTCCCTGCGCTCCGTGTCGTCGGCGAGCTTCCACGGAGCCTGCTCGGAGATGTACTTGTTGGCCGCCGAGACCACCCGCATGGCCTCGGCCGTGGCAGCGCGGAACCGGGAACGTTCCAGGTGGGCCCCGACGGTGTCGAAAGCGGCCCGTGCGGTCGCCTTGAGCTCCTCGTCGTCCTGGGTGGGTGTTCCGGGACGCGGGATCGCGCCGACGTTCTTGTGCGCCATCGATACCGCCCGGTTGACCAGGTTGCCCCACTCGTTGGCAAGCTCGAAGTTGATCCTGCGGACGAACTCGTCCCAGGTGAAGTCCACGTCCTGGGTCTCGGGCCCGGCCGCGGATATGAAGTAGCGCAGCGTGTCCGGGCCGAAGTCCCGCAGGAAGTCCCTCAGGTAGATGACGGTGCCGCGCGAGGTGGAGAACTTGGAGCCGCTCATGGTGAGGTACTCGCTGGAGGCGATCTCGCTCGGCAGGTTCAGCTCGCCGTAGGGCCCCACCTCACCCCCGCTGTCACCCGCGCCGTTGTGGCCGAGCAGCAGGGCAGGCCAGATCTGGGCGTGGAAGGTGATGTTGTCCTTGCCCATGAAATACACCTGGCGGGCGTCCGGTGCGTTCCACCACTGCCGCCACGCGTCCGGGTCGCCGCTGCGGCGCGCCCATTCCACGCTCGCCGAGAAGTAGCCGATCACCGCGTCGAACCACACGTAGAGGCGCTTCATGGACTGGTCGCGCCACCCGTCCAGCGGGATCGGCACGCCCCAGTCCAGATCACGAGTGATCGGCCGGGGCCGCATGTCCTCGACCAGGTTCTTGGTGAAGTTCAGGACGTTGGATCGCCAGTTCGTCTTGGTGGACAACCACGAGCCGAGGGCATCCGTGAACGCGGGCAGGTCGAGGAACAGGTGCTCGGTCTCAACGAACTCCGGCTTCTCCCCGTTGATGCGGGAGACCGGATTGATCAGCTCGGCAGCGTCGAGCTGGTTGCCGCAACTGTCGCACTGGTCGCCCCGCGCACCGTCGGAACCGCAGAGCGGGCAGGTGCCCTCGATGTAGCGATCGGGCAGCGTCCGGCCCGTCGACGGGCTCACCGCGCCGGTGGTGGTCTTCGGGATGATGTAGCCGTTGTGGTGCAACGCGCGGAAGATGTCCTGCACCACCGCGTAGTGGTTGCCGGTCGTGGTCCTGGTGTACATGTCGTAGGTGACCCCGAGGCCGCGCAGGTCCTCGGCGACGACCTTGTGGTACTTGTCGGCCGTCTCGCGCGGGGTGAGCCCTTCCTTCTCGGCCTGCACCAGGATCGGTGTGCCGTGCTCGTCGCTGCCGGAGACCATGAGCACGTTGTTGCCGACCATTCGCTGGTAGCGGGCGAAGACGTCGGAAGGAACGCCGATACCGGAAACGTGGCCAATGTGGCGGGGACCGTTGGCATAGGGCCAGGCCACCGCGGTCAACACGGGTGTGCTCATGGTCGTCAAGCCTACGGATACGGCGTCACCGCGTAGCCGGTGGCCTTTCCTTCGCGGGCGCCCGTGCGCCACTCGCCCCCGGCGATACGTGAGTCACCTCCGTCATGCTGTTCGGCGCGCATCCGCGCAGGGAGAGCGCATGAGGACGCCGGTGTACACCCTCCCGGGTGAGCGGCGGTGGTACGCGCGCGCGACGATAGGGGTATGCGATTGGTGCGCAGGCCCCTACCGTCCACCCAGCTGCCGGAGCAGGTGCTCCCGCTGCTGGACGTGCGGGCCCGCGACGCCGGCCTTCCGCCGCCCGCCGCGCTGACCGGGGAGTGGTTCGGTTCGCGGGCCGTCCTCGCCCCTGCCGTGCGCATCACCGCCTGCCCCGGCGCGAACGCGGCCTTCGCGGTACCCGCCGCCCAGCCGGAGGTCGACTGCGACGTGCCGGGGGCCGTGGGCGGCGGCTGGATCGGGTACCTCTCCTACGACCTGACCGACCCCTCCGCGCGGCAAGGGGCCCTGCCCCCTGCCGGCTGGGGGTGGGTCGACCATGTGCTGCGCCTGGACAACGACGGCCAGTGGTGGTTCGAGGCCCTCGTCGAGGACGGTGACGGCGACCCCACCGAGCTCGCGGACGAGCTGGGCGAGTTGCTCCGCCTCCCGGAGCCCGCCAGGCAGTCGCACGGGTGGGAACCGGCCACGCTGCGGCGCCCGCCCGGGGAGACGCACCGGAGGGCCGTGTCCGCGTGTATCGACGCCATCGGGCGCGGCGAGGTCTTCCAGACCAATATCTGCACGCGGCTGACCGGCACGTTCGTCGGGTCCCCCGCTGAGCTGTTCGCCGAGGGGATAACCGCCATGCGTCCACGCAGGGCCGCCTACCTCGCGGGCCCCTGGGGTGCGGTCACCTCCCTGTCCCCCGAGCTGTTCCTGGCACGGCACGGCACAAGGGTGCACTCCACCCCGATCAAGGGGACCCTGCCGCGACGCGGACCTGCCGACGACGCCAATGCCAGGCTCCTGCGCGAGTCCGAGAAGGACGTCGCGGAGAACGTCATGATCACCGACCTGGTCCGCAACGACCTGGGCAGGGTGAGCACGGTCGGCACGGTGGAGGTTCCCGAGCTGCTCACGGTCCGGGAGGCTCCCGGGGTCTGGCATCTCGAGTCGACCGTCGCGGGCACCCTCGCCCCGGAGGCGAGCGACGAGGACCTGCTGCGGGCCACGTTCCCACCCGGCTCGGTGACCGGCGCCCCCAAGCCGCGCGCACTCGACCTCATCGCCGAGCTCGAGCCCGCCCCGCGTGGGGTGTACTGCGGGTCGATCGGCCTGGCGTCGCCGGTGGCGGGCACGGAGCTCAACGTCGCGATCCGCACGCTCGAGCTGCACAGGAATGCCTCGGGCGCGTTCGATGCCGAGCTCGGGGTCGGCGGCGGGATCACGGCGTCGTCCGATCCCGAGCTCGAATGGCAGGAGTGCCTGCACAAGGCCGCTCCTCTCGAACGGCTGCTCGGCACCCCGCCCACACCCGGACGCCGCGGTGACGAGCCCGAACGCCTCATCGCCGGGGGGAGCCGAAGGTGACATCGGGCTCCGTAGAAGGAACCGATGTCACCTTCGGCTCCCCCCGGCACATATAGTTTGCGTAGCTAAACAGTCAGGGAAGGGAGCCCGGTTGGTGTCCACGCGTGACGTCTCCGCGCCGGCACGGTCGCTTCCCCGCGAGGTGTGGGTACTGGCCAGCGCGAACTTCCTGATCGCTGCCGGGTTCGGCATCGTCGCACCCGCCATCCCGATGTTCGCGCGCACCTTCGACGTCAGCCTGACGGCCGCCTCGTTCGTCGTCAGCGCGTTCGCCCTGGCCCGCCTGGTGTTCGCCCCGGTAGCCGGCAAGGGAGTATCCCTGCTCGGCGAGCGCCGCATCTACCTCAGCGGGCTACTCATCGTCGCGGTGTCCACCGGCGCGGCCGCCTTCGCCGCCAGCTACACCCAGCTCGTGCTGTTCCGCTCGTTCGGCGGTATCGGCTCGACCATGTTCACCGTCTCGGCGATCGCCCTGCTGATCAGGGTCACGCCAGCCGAGCTGCGCGGCAGGGCATCGGGCCTGTTCGGGGCGGGTTTCCTCGCGGGCAACGTCACCGGACCGCTGGCAGGCAGCGGCCTGATCACCATCAACCTGCGCGCCCCGTTCCTGTTCTACGCCGTGCTGCTGATCATCGCGACGGTGCTGGTGTGGCTCCTGCTGCGGCGCTCGCCCCTCATCGCCAAGGTGGACAGCAACGACACCCCTGCCGTCCGGCTGGTGGACGCGCTGCGGGACCACGCCTACCGCTCGGCGCTGCTGGCCAACTTCGCCACCGGCTGGGCCGTGTTCGGCGTGCGCGTATCGCTGGTCCCGCTGTTCATCGTCGAGGTGCTGCGGCAGGAGGAAGCCTTCGCCGGGATCGCGTTCGCGGTGTTCGCCGCGGCCAACCTGGTCATGCTCATGCCGTCAGGCAGGGTGGCCGACCGCATCGGGCGCAAGCCCCTGGTGCTGCTCGGGCTGCTGGCCTCGGCCGGTGGCACCAGCTGGATCGGGTTCAGCGACTCGATCACCGAGTTCATGATCGCCACGGTGGTGGCCGGTATCGGCACCGGCATGCTGCAACCGCCCAAGCAAGCCACCGTGGCCGACGTCGTCGGCTCGCAAGGCCGCGGCGGCCCCGTCCTGGCCACGTTCCAGATGTCCGCCGACATCGGCGCGATCATCGGCCCCCTCGCCGCGGGCGCGCTGGCCGACGGCATCTCCTACCCGGTCGCGTTCCTCGTCACCGGCATGCTGAGCCTCGTCGCCGCCCTGGTGTGGCTGCCCGCCAGGGAGACCCTTCCACCCGCCGAAGGGTCGCGGCACCCGGCACCCGAGCAGTCCTGCGAGCTCGACGCGCGGGAACAGCACTAGGGGCACCGCGCGGGGGCGTCACTCCTCGGCGCGCGCGGCGAGTACAGCAGTGTTCATCCAGCCGCCGCATGGCTTACCAGCCGGACCTCATTCCTCGGCACGCGCGGCGAGTACAGCAGTGTTGATCCAGCCGCCGCGGGACTACCAGCGCGGCGTCACTCCTCGGCACGCGCGGCGAGTACAGCTGCGTACAAGGCGTTCTTCGAGGCACCGTACTCGGCGGCGACCGCGGCGGCTGCCGTCTTGAGACGCTCGCCCCGCTCGGTGCGCTGCCGCACGACCGCGACGAGCTCCGCGAGGTCCGGCTCCCTGGCGACCGCCCCGGCCAGCACGACCGTGACCTCGCCGCGCACGCCCTCGGCCGCCCATTCAGCCAACTCGGCAAGGCTGCCGCGGCGCACCTCCTCGTACGGTTTGGTCAGCTCACGGCACACCGCCGCCCGCCGCTGCGCACCCAACACCCGTACCGCATCCGTGAGCGTGCTCGCCACCCGATGCGGGGACTCGAAGAACACCGCCGTGCGCGGCTCGTCGCGTAGCCCGCTGAGGAAACGTTCCCGCTCCCCCGGCTTGCGCGGGGCGAACCCCTCGAAACAGAAGCGGTCCGGAGGGAACCCCGACAGCGCCAACGCGGTGGTAACAGCGGACGGGCCCGGCAGGCACGTCACCGGAAGCTCCTCGTCCACACACGCCGACACCATGCGGTATCCGGGATCCGAGACGCTGGGCATACCCGCGTCGGTGACCAGCAGCACCGTCTCGCCCGCCCGAACCGCCTCGACCAGGGCGGGAATGCGCGCTGCCTCCACGGCGTCGTAGAAGCTCACCACCCTGCCGCGCGGCGTGACCCCGAGCGCGGTTGCCAGCGAGCGGGTCCTGCGGGTGTCCTCAGAGGCCACGACATCGGCGGAGGCCAGCGACTCGACCAGCCGGGGCGAGGCGTCTCGCGAGTCGCCGAGGGGCGTCGCGGCCAGCACGAGCCGCCCGACGCTCTGGTGATCTGTCGACATGTTTCCCTTCGTCCCCACGCGGAACCGGCCACGACGCTACCGCTGTCACTCCTCGAGCTCTGGTCCGGCCGCCGGAAGAACGCCCCGCCGACCGGCATGTGTACGGGCCTCCCGGGCTCCGGCCGCGCACCGGCGCCGCATAGCATTGTCCCTCGTGCCGGTGCTTATCGCGATGCGCGTGCGAACGCGGTCGGTCGTCACGATGCGGGGCGCCTCATGAGCGTGCAGCATTCGTCGAGCGCACCGCTGCCCGAAGCCACTGACACGCGCTCGCGGCACGCGCACCGCCGTGCCGAACCCTCCGACCGGGAGCTCGCCCTGCTCGGCAGGCCGATGCCGCTGGACGGGGCACGCAGCTGGATCGTCACGCTGGTGATCACCGGCATCGCGGCCGTCGTGCGACTGTGGAACCTCGGGTCACCCACCGATGGCGGGACGCCGGTCTTCGACGAGAAGCATTACGTCCCCCAGGCGTGGCAGATGCTGCGCAACGGCGGGTACGAGGATAACTACGGGTTCACGCTGATCGTGCACCCACCACTCGGCAAACACCTGATCGCGCTGGGTGAATGGCTGTTCGGCTACACGGCGTGGGGCTGGCGGTTCAGCGCCGCGATCGCCGGCGTGCTCATCGTCCTGCTGATCATCCGCATCACCCGCAGGCTGACCCGCTCGACGTTCCTTGCGGCAGCCGCCGGCGTACTGGCCATCACCGACGGTGTGCTGCACCTGCAGTCCCGGATGGGGATGCTGGACATCTTCCTGGTGCTGTTCGTGCTGGCGGCGTTCGGTTGCCTCGTGCGCGACCGCGAGCAGGTGCGCCAGCGGCTCGCCGAGGCCGTGCGCGACGGCTGGATCGGCACGTCGGCGTACGGCCCGCGCCTCGGCGTGCGCTGGTGGCGCATCGGCGCGGGGGTGAGCCTCGGCCTGGCCTGCGCGGTCAAGTGGTCCGGCCTGTACTTCGTGGTCGCCGTCGGGCTGCTTGTGCTGATCTTCGACTACACGGCCCGGCGCACGGCCGGGGTCGAGCGCCCGCTGCGCGCGGTCCTGCGGCTGGACCTCGTACCGGCGGCGCTGGCCGTCGGTGTCGTATCCGTGCTGGTGTACCTGGGTAGCTGGTGGGCATGGCTGCGCAGCGAGACTGCGACCGACCGCCACTACGCGGAGATCAACCAGGTGGACCAGGGCGCGTTCGGGTTCGTCCCGGACGCGCTGCACTCGCTGTGGTACTACACCTTCGAGATACTGCAGTTCCACAGCACCCTGGAGACCCCGGACGGCGACCCGCACCCGTGGGAGTCGAAGCCGTGGACCTGGCCGATGGGGCTGCGCCCCATGCTCTACTACTACGACTCCGGCTCCGGGGTCACCGGATGTGGCCAGGACGAGTGCGTCGAGGCCACCATGCTGATCGGCACGCCGGCGCTGTGGTGGCTGGCGATCCCGCTGCTTGCCTGGGCGTTGTGGCGGGCGCTGCTGCGCTTCGACTGGCGCTACGGCGTCGTGCTCGTCGGCTACCTGGCCGGTTTCCTGCCGTGGTTCGCCAACATCGACAGGCAGATGTACTTCTTCTACGCGGCGCCGATGGCACCGTTCCTGGTCATCGGTCTCGCCATGGCACTGGGGCATGTGCTGGGGCGAGCCAGCAGCGGCCACGAACGCCGCGCCACCGGGCTGCTCGCGGTGTCGCTCTACATCGGCCTGGCCGTGGCGAACTTCGTGTGGCTGTGGCCGGTACTCAACGGTGAACCGATCACCTCACAGCAGTGGGACGCCCGGCTGTGGCTGCCGTCGTGGAAGTGAGCGAACTCACCGCTGCCGGAACGCTTCGCCACCACGACCGCACGTGCAGACGGGACGAAGCGGGTTTAGGCTTCCCTGTGGCACAACGAGGCGTATCGGTATGCCGGGTCGCCCACGCCCGCGTCGGGCTCACGTCGCCGGCGGGGAGTACGCGACGGCGGCGCCCGGCGAGCCGGCCGCGGTGCGCGGCCCGGCAGGCGGGTGAGCCGGCCGGACGGACAACCACGAGGTGAAGGAGTTGCAGGAGTGCGTGCGCCAGTCACGCTGACCATGCCGGGGTTCTCCTCTCCATGAGTAGCCTCGACGCCAACCGTCCCGGCTCGCGGCGGGACAGGCGGGTGCGGTCCGTCCTCCGGAAGCCACTTCCGGTGGCCGGTCACCCTGCCCGCACGGTGATGGGCGGGTTCGCCGTCGCCGTCGCCATCGGCACCGTGCTGCTCATGCTGCCGGTCGCCAGCGAGGACGGGACCTCGGCCGGGTTCGTGACCGCACTGTTCACCGCGACCTCGGCGGTGTGCATCACAGGGCTCATCGTCGTGGACACCGGCGCGTACTGGTCGACGTTCGGCGACGTCGTGATCCTCGGGCTCATCCAGATCGGCGGGATCGGCATCATGACCGCGGCCTCGGTCCTTGTCCTGCTGGTGTCCCGCCGGTTCGGGCTGCGCATGCAGCTGTCCGCGCAGCGCGAGACGAAGAGCCTGCAGCTGGGTGAGGTCCGCGACGTCGCGAGCGGCATCATCAAGGTCAGCCTCCTTGTCGAGACCGTCGTGGCGGTGCTGTTCACCGGGCGGCTACTCGTCGCCTACGACTACACCGCGGGCGAGGCCGTCTACTTCGGTGTCTTCCACGGGGTCTCCGCGTTCAACAACGCCGGCTTCTCGCTCTACTCCGACAGCATGGCCCGGTTCGTCGCCGACCCGTGGATCTCGTTGCCGGTCATCATCGCGGTGATCCTCGGCGGGCTCGGCTTCCCGGTCATCTTCGAGGTGGCACGCAGGCTACGCCGCCGCAGGGCACACCGCTGGTCGATTCACACGAAGATCACCCTGATCACCTCGGGCGTGTTGCTGGCAGCCGGGTTCGCCTTCATCACAGCCGCCGAGTGGAACAACGAGAACACCATGGCCCCACTCGGGTTCGGCGGCAAGCTGCTTGCCGGGTTGTTCGCGGCCACCATGCCGCGCTCGTCCGGGTTCAGCAGCGTCGAGACCGGCGACATGACCGGGCCCAGCCTGCTGGTGACCGATGTACTGATGTTCATCGGCGGCGGCAGCGCGAGTACCGGGGCCGGGATCAAGGTCACCACCTTCGCGCTGCTGGCCTTCGTCATCCTCGCCGAGATCCGTGGCGAGCCCACCGTGCACGTGATGGGGCGCAGGCTGGCGGCAGCCGTGCAGCGCCAGGCGCTCACCATCGCGCTGCTGACCGTGGCGCTGGTCATGCTCACCACGATCACCATGCTCACCGCATCCCGCTTCGCCCTGGACGAGGTGCTGTTCGAGGCGATCTCCGCGGTGTGCAACGTCGGCCTGTCCACCGGCATCACCGCCGACCTACCGCCGGGGATACACATCATGATGTCCGTGCTGATGTTCATCGGCCGGCTCGGACCGATCACGCTGGCCACCGCGCTCGCACTCCGCGACCGGCCCCGCAAGTACGAACTACCCGAGGAGCGACCCATCGTTGGCTAAGAACAGCAGCACAGGAAGCCGTGCAGTGATCATCGGACTCGGGCGGTTCGGCGGATCACTCGCGCTCGAGCTCGTCCGGCAGAAGACCGACGTCCTGGCGATCGACTCCAGCCCCAAGCTCATCGACCAGTACAGCGAGGAGGTCACGCACGCCGCGGTGGCCGACTCCACCGACCCGGACGCGCTGCGCCAGCTCGGTGTACACCGCTTCAAACGCGCCGTCGTCTCGATCGGCGCGGACCTGGAAGCCAGCATCCTCACCACCTCGCTGCTCGCGGACTTCGGCATCCCCAACATCTGGGCGAAGGCACTGTCCCGCCAGCACGCGCGGATCCTGGAGCGGGTCGGTGCGCATCATGTGGTGCTTCCGGAGCACGACATGGGTGAGCGCGTGGCGCACCTTGTGATGGGGCGCATGCTCGACTACATCGAGTTCGAGGACGACTACGCGCTGGTGAAGACGGTCGCACCGGCCGAGGCGGTGGGACGCCCGCTCGGGGAGAGCCAGCTGCGCTCCAAGTACGGGGTGACCGTGGTGAGCATCAAACGCCGCGGCGAGGGTTTCACCTACGCCACGGCCGAGACCGTCGTGCGGCGAGGAGACCTGCTCATCGTTGCGGGCAAGTCCGCCGAGACCGAGAAGTTCGCCGAGCTCACCTAGCTCGGCTCACTCCTCCCTCGGCTGGATGCGCGTGCTGCCCTGCCGGGGTGCGCCCTGTGGCAGCACGCGCGTCACCGGCCCCTGCGCCGATGCGCCTGCCCGCGCCAGCCACCCGTCGACCTCGCGCACCACTTCCCGCAGGCTGGGTCGGTTCCGCGGGTCCGGGTCGAGCGCCCGAGCGAGCAGGGCGGCGTGCGCGCTACGCTCCGGCAGCTCGGAGGGCGCCTCCGCGCGCGCTGCCGCCGAGAGCGCGGCCATCGCGGTTTCCCGGACACCGCGCGGGGGCTTGCCGGTCAGCGCGTAGCTGACGGTGGCGGCGAGCTGCCAGGCGTCCGAGGCAGGCGAGGCGGGCTCACCCGCTGCGACCTCGGGGGCGGTGTAGTCCGGGGTGCCGATCATCATGCCGGTCGCGGTCATCGAGGCGTCACCCTTGCTGCGCGCGATGCCGAAGTCGATCAGGTGGGGACTGCCGGACGGGTCGACGATCACGTTGGACGGTTTGACGTCGCGGTGCAGCACATGCTTGTCGTGCGCGGCGAGCAACGCCGCGGCCAGGGTCGACCACAGCCGGGCAGCCCGGACGTCGTCCACCGGCCCGTCCTCGTCGACCGAGAAGGACAGCGGGCTGCCGTCGAGGTACTCCATCACCAGCGCGAGCCCGTCGTGCTCCTCGGCGAGGTCGTAGACGCGCACGCAACTGGGGTGGTCTACCGCGGCGAGCGCACGGGCCTCCCGCTGCATACGCTCCACCGTCTCGTGGTCCGGGTTGTGCGCGATCTTCAGCGCGACGGTACGGCCGAGCTGGCTGTCCTGCGCCTGCCAGACGGTACCGAACCCGCCGTGCCCCAGCTTGCGCATCCGCCTGTACCGGCCGCCTCCCTGGTGCGCCGCGGCAGGCGCCATCGCGGTCGCGACGGCGGTCGGCTGGTGACCGCGGGGCCGTTCCGGCTCCGGCCGTGACGGCGGGGGTGGTGGGTGCGGCGACTGCTCGCTGCGCCGCACGGCCTTGCGGCTCGGCGGTCCGACCATCGACACCGGAGCCAGCCCCAACACGCTCACCACGAGGAGGCCGATCCACGCATGCATCGCGGTGTTGGCGCTGATCCCCGCTGTGAACACGACAAGGGCGAGGAAGGGGACCCAGAACAGCCGGGCGGGCCATGCAGGGCCCCTGCGGAACGCGAGGCGAGCGTGCAGCATGACGACCAGCAGGATGAGCAACGGCAGCCCCACGACGCCGCCGAGGTGCACCACGTACATCAGCCCCTCACCCGCCTGCGGGAGCACCGTCTCGTACACGGTGCGGCCGCCGCCCAGGTAGGTGCTCTGGTCACCGATGAATCCGCAATAGGTCGTGTTGAGGTTGGCGACCTGGGTCTCATCCAGCGCCGCGCTGCCACCGGCGAACACCGTGCGGTACGTATCGGAGATCGCGATCAGCAGCATCCACGGAACCACGAGCACGCACAGCACGCTGATACCGCCGAAGACTCCGAGCGTCACCGCGTTGTACCGGTTCGCCGTGAACCGGCGGATCACCGCGATCACGAACGCCGCGAGTACGGGGAACAGCCCGATGAGCGCACCGGCCGTGCTGGTGGCGTAGACCCAGTCGCCAGGGCACACGCCAGGGCTGAAGACCTGGTAGGCCCAGGAAAGCAAGCTACCTGCGAGCTCTGCGAACACGTCCACTCGTGCTCCCCTCACGGTTTACCTCACTGTCCAACAACAGTACGTTGCCGTCCGCGTGGTGCTACCCGGGCACGCCCACTTAGAGTGAGGAGCTGACCCGCTCGCGTCGGTCGACCGGACCCGGGCGGAACCAACCGGAATCCCACGCCACGCCGAGCAGGAAAGAGGCCGTGATGCCACTCGCCCGCAGCCTCGCGATCGTCGCCGCGCTGCTGCTCGCGGGATGCACCGGCGGCGACGACGCACAACCGGACGAGACCGGTACCGCGCCCACACAGGAGCAGCCCATGCCACTGGAGGAACTTCCCGAGGACACACCCGCGCTCGGCGAGATCATCCCCGCCCCGGTGCGGGCGACCGGCGACGAGAGCAGCAACTTCGAGCTGACCGCACAGACCCGGATCCGGCTGGACAGCGACGGCTCCGGAGCGCGCCGGGCCGCCGAGTACCTCGTCGACCTGCTGGAACCCGCCACCGGTTTCGCACTCCCTGTGATCGACGGCGGGGACGCGCGGCCCGGGCGGGAGATCGTGCTGCGCGACGGAAAGCAGCTGCCCGAAGACCTTCCCGAGGGCGGGTACGCCCTGGAGGTCACGGCGGGCGGGATCTCGCTGGCTGCCGACTCGGCCGACGGGTTCTTCTCCGGCGTGCAGACCCTGCGGCAGCAACTTCCCGCCGATATCGAGGCGAACGAACGCGTGGACCGCACGTGGGGCGTCGCGGGTGGCCGGATCGTGGATCATCCCCGGTTCGGTTACCGGTCGGCGATGCTCGACATCGCGCGGCATTTCTTCGAGCCCGAGGTGGTCAAACGCCATATCGACCGCCTGGCGCAGTACAAGATCAACCATCTGCACCTGCACCTGTCGGACGACCAGGGGTGGCGGATCGAGATCGAGGGCTGGCCGAAGCTGACCGAGATCGGCGCCGCCACCGAGGTGGGGGGTGGCCCAGGGGGTTACTACACCCAGGAGGAGTACCGGGACATCGTGACCTACGCGGCCGACCGCGGCATCACGATCGTGCCCGAGATCGACATGCCGGGGCACACGAACGCGGCCCTGATCTCCTACCCCGAGCTCAACTGTGACGGGTCGAGACCGGAACCCTACACCGGCACCCACGTCGGGTTCTCCTCGCTGTGCATCGACTCGGAACGGACGTACGAGTTCGTCAGCGACGTGATCTCCCAGGTCGCCGAGCTGACTCCCGGCGAGTACCTGCACGTCGGCGGAGACGAGGCGGAGGTGACCGGCGAAGCCGACTACGCGCGGTTCTTCGAACGGGTGCTACCGATGGTAACGGAGGCGGGTAAGCGTCCGGTCGGCTGGCACGAGTACGGCCAGGTGGACCTTCCCGAACCCGCGATCGTGCAGTACTGGCGGATCGAGAGCGAGCATCCCGACACGACAGCGTCGGCCGAGAACGGGAACTCGATCATCATGTCCCCGGCGAACAAGTCGTATCTGGACATGAAGTACAACGACGGCGACCCGTGGGGCAACGACTGGGCCGGGGCTGTCGACGTGCGCGCCGCCTACGAGTGGGATCCGGCCCGGTTCCTCACCGGCGTCGGCGAGTCGGCCGTCCACGGCGTGGAAACCGCACTCTGGACCGAACTGGTCGAGTCGGAGAGCGATATCGAACGCATGATGTTCCCGCGGCTCCAGGCGCTCGCCGAAGTCGGCTGGACCCCGCAGCAGGACAGGGACTGGGAGAGCTTCCAGCGCAGGCTCGCGATGCAGGCGGAGCGGATGGACAACCAGGGTATCGACTACCACCCCACACCGGGGGTGAGCTGGTAACGCCGGACGGGAGCCGCGCGGGACGGTCGGCGGCCCGCCTGCCGTACACGGTCCCGCCCCGGTGCCAGCGGGCCGGCGGGCGCGCGGCGAGCGACGTGGACGTCAGCGCAGCAGACCGGTGTTGCGCGCGACCGAGACGGTCTCCATCCTGTTGCGCGCGCCGAGCTTGCGCATCGTGTTCTTCAGATGGGTCT
This sequence comes from Haloechinothrix alba, assembly GCF_900188115.1. Taxonomy (GTDB): domain Bacteria; phylum Actinomycetota; class Actinomycetes; order Mycobacteriales; family Pseudonocardiaceae; genus Haloechinothrix; species Haloechinothrix alba. The sequence continues at coordinate 194,889 of NZ_FZNW01000002.1, forward strand.
TCACCGTCGTCGGAAGCACGCCGAGAGAGTCGGCGATCTCCGAGTTCGTCCTGCCGACCGCTACCTGCCTGAGCACCTCGAGCTCGCGAGGGGACAGCCGCGCTCGCGTACCACCGTCCCGCTCGCCCCCGGCGACCAGGCGGTCGCTCAGCGCGACGAGCCGCGACCTCGTCCCGGCGTCGGTGATCGAGTCCGCGATCGAGGCCAGCTCCGCGCGCACCTCGGCCAGGTCGTGGGCATCCGGTCCCGTGGAAGGCTCGACCTCGCGCTGCCGCAGGTGCAGCCGGACACGGCGCTGGACCTCCTCCTCCAGCGCGATCTCGTTGGCCAGGTTGCGCACCGTCGCGGTCGCGGCATCCACGGTCCGCTCACCCCATGCGGAACCGTCGCGAGTCGCGCCGTAGAGCACCGCCCGGATGGTGCCGCGCACCTGGAGGGGGATCGCGACGGCACCGGTGAGGTTGTCCGCGATGACGGCCCTGTCGAAATGGTGCGTGATCCCGGTCGACTCCACGTAGTTGTCGACCACGACCGGCCTGCGGCGCTGCAACGCCATCCCCCCGAGCCCGATACCGGGCCTGATCACCGACCCCAGCAGCAGGCAGGTACGCATCTCGAGAAGCTCGCTGAGCACCAGCTTCTCGCCGCTACGGGCGACCCCGCCGCCGATCGCCGCGGAGACCCCCTCCAGCTGCGCTATCCCGCGCATCCCACGACGCACCTGCTCGGCGATGTCGCTCCCGGCATCCGCGCCGGAAGCAGCCCCCGTCGTCGACTGATCCACGCGGGCCGATGCCATCCACACCTCCGTGGGGTCTGCTCAGCTAACGCACGATCCTGCGACATCCGTTGCCGTTCGTCAACAAATCGCGTGAACCACCCCGTACCCCTCCTCCTCCACAAGGAGGAGGGCACTGCGGGCGGACGGAGCTAGCCTCGTGCTCACTCGCTTCCCTTCCTCAGCGGACCGCGCGACGACTGATCAGCACTAGACGGCAAACCGACCGGTAGGTATGGTTCCGTGGCATAGCGCACACGGCCGAAGGAAAAACAGAATCGATAACAGTTTCGGCACCAGACCTTGGCCAGGATCCCGCAATGACGAATGCTCACGTCAACCGCATCGTGATCGCGGCCCTGACCCGCACACGGAGGTGGCATGCTCGCTGTCCGCAATCTTGAGGTCGTCTACAACGACGTGATCCTGGTGCTGCGGGGAGTCAGCCTCGATGTCGCCGACGGACAGATCGTGGCGCTGCTCGGCGCCAACGGCGCGGGGAAGACGACCCTGCTCAGGGCAATCACGGGGTTGCTCGACATTCACGACGGGGAGATCACCAAGGGATCGGTCACGCTGGACGGGGAGCCGATTCACCAGCACGGCCCGACCAAGATCGTCAACCTGGGGATCAAGCAGGTACTGGAAGGGCGGCGGATCTTCTCCGAGCTGACCGTGGACGAGAACCTGCGGGTCGGCGCGCACACCAACCCACGGAACGCCAGGCAGAACATCGACCGGATCTATGACCTGTTCCCGTCCCTGCGCGGGCGGGAACGCGCCACAGCGGGGTACCTCTCCGGTGGTGAGCAGCAGATGCTGGCGATGGGGCGGGCGATGATGTCGGAACCGCGCTACCTGCTGCTGGACGAGCCGAGCCTGGGGCTCGCACCGCTGCTGGTCCAGCAGATCCGCGACCTCATCGTGGAGATCAACAAGCAGGGAACCACGGTGCTCCTCGTGGAGCAGAACGCCACGATGGCGTTGTCGATCGCCGAGCACGGCTACGTGCTGGAGACCGGAAAGGTCGTCATGGACTCCCCGGCCGAGGAGCTACTTGCCGACTCCGACATCAGGGAGTTCTATCTCGGCCTCGGAGCGGAGGGCACGACGAAGTCCTTCCGGGACGTCAAGCACTACAAGCGGCGTAAGAGGTGGCTGTCATGACGGCGACAGGGCAGGACCGGCCGATCGTCGAGTTCGACGACGTGCATCTGGCCTTCGCAGGGGTCAAGGCCATCAGCGGTGTCTCGTTCCATGTCGGACGGCGCGAGCTGTTCGCGGTCATCGGACCGAACGGGGCAGGAAAGACATCGATCTTCAACGTACTGTCCGGAGTGTACCGGCCGGGCCAGGGCACGGTCCGCTTCGACGGCACGGACGTGCTCCGGCTCCGCCCCCACGCGATCGCCGAGCTCGGTGTGGCGCGGACGTTCCAGAACATCGAGCTGTTCGCCAACCTCACCGTGATCGACAACCTGATGCTGGGACGGCACACGCACATCTCGTACGGGGTCCCCGCGGCGCTGGCGTGGTTCGGTCGCGCGCGCCGTGCCGAGCTCGCGGCACGCGCCGCCGCCGAGGACATCGTGGACTTCCTCGAACTGGAAGCCTGGCGCACGTACCCGGTCGGCCTGCTGCCGTACGGGGTACAGAAACGTGTCGAGCTGGGCCGCGCACTTGCCATGCAGCCGAAGCTGCTGCTGCTCGACGAGCCCGTCGCCGGCATGAACCTCGAGGAGACCGAGGACATGGCCCGCTTCGTCCTCGACATTCGCGACGAGCTGGACATCCCGATCATCATGGTCGAGCACGACATGGGGCTGGTCATGGATCTCGCCGACCGGGTGATGGCGGTCGACTTCGGCGAGGCGATCGCCACGGGAACCCCGAGCGAGGTGCAGTCACACCCCGATGTGATCAGCGCCTACCTTGGACAGGAGAGCATGTCATGACCACCGACGCCACCACGCGCACGAAGACGACGACGATCGCGACCCGGGTGCGGGACCGGGCGGCAAGCACTCCGAACGGCGTCGCGATGCGCGAGAAGGACCACGGGATCTGGCAGGAGATCAGCTGGGCGGCGTACTGGGACAACGTCCAGCTCGTGGCGCACGCCCTGCTCGCGCTGGGAACCGAGCCCGGTGACCGGGTCGCCGTGCATTCGGAGAACCGCAAGGAATGGCTGTTCAGCGACCTCGGCATCGCGGCAGTACGAGCCATGACGGTAGGCCTCTACCCCACCAACCCGTCACCCGAGGTGTCCTACCTGCTGTCGCACTCCGGATCGAAGATCCTCATCGCCGAGGACCAGGAACAGGTCGACAAGACCCTCGAGGTCATCGATGAACTCCCGGATCTGGAGCGCATCGTCTATATCGAACCGCGAGGAATCCGCAGGCGTTACACCGACCCGAAACTCCTGTACTGGGACGACTTCATCGCGCTCGGCGCCGAGCATCGCGAGTCGTTCCCGGACGCGGTTGACAAGCGTATGTCGGATGCCACGCCGGAGGACGTACTGACGCTCGTCTACACGTCCGGAACGACCGGGCCGCCGAAGGGTGCCATGTTGACGGTGGCCAACGTCGAGTTCTGCATCTCCGAGCTCGTCGACGGCGGCGGCTTCACGTCGCCCCCGCCGAACTCCTCGGATGTGATGCTGTCCTACTTACCGTTGTGCCACGTGGCGGAGCGTATCTTCACGACCTGGTTCAACGTGGCGACCGGGGTGCAGGTCAACTTCGCCGAGTCGCTCGAGACGGTCCAGACCAACCTCGCCGAGATCCAGCCGACCATCCTGTTCGGAGTCCCGCGGATCTGGGAGAAGATCCTGGCCGGGGTCAACATCAAGCTGTCGTCGGCATCTCCGGTCAAACGCAGGATCGCCCGCCTGGGACTGCGCCTCGCCGACCGGGTCGGTGACGTGCTTGTCGAGACAGGTGGCAGGCACACCTTGAAGAGCCGTGCGCTCTACGTCATCGGATGGCTGATCCTGTTCCGGGCGCTGCGTGACCGGATCGGCATGCGCAAGGTCCGGTTCGCCGCGTCGGGAGCCGCGCCGATCGCCCCGGACGTCCTGAAGTTCTTCATGGGGATCGGCGTACCCATGCACGAGGTGTACGGCATGACCGAGAACACGGCCGTGGCCACTGCCAACCGTCCCGGCCGGGTCAGGCTCGGCACCGTCGGCGAGCCCCAACCGGGTATCGAGCTGAAGATCGACCCCGAGACCGGCGAGATCCTGACACGGCATCCCGGCGTGTTCGCCGGCTACTGGCGCAACGCCGAAGCCACCGAAGCCATGATCGACGCCGACGGGTGGCTGCATACCGGGGATGTCGGCGAATGGGTCGACGGGACACACGTGAAGATCTCCGACCGGATGAAGGACATCATCATCACGGCGGGCGGCAAGAACATCGCCCCGTCCGAGATCGAGAACTCCCTCAAGGCCTCCGAGTACATCAAGGAAGCCGTCGTGATCGGCGATCGCAAGCAGTACCTGACCGCGTTGATCGGGATCGAGCTCGACACGGTCGGCGAGTGGGCACAGCAGCGCCAGATCCCGTACACCACATACCGGGACCTGGCCGAGCGCCCCGAGGTCATCGATCTGGTCCAGGGCATCGTCGACGACGTCAACGAGCAGTTCGCCCAGGTGGAGCAGGTCAAGAAGTTCCGCATGCTACCCAAGGAGCTCGACCACGAGGACGGGGAATTGACAGCCACACAGAAGGTCAAGCGATCCGCGCTGCACAAGCAGTTCAGCGATCTGGTCGACGACATGTACGGGAAGGCGGAGGGATGACCGAGCTGATCAGCAGCCTGCTGCGCGGCGTCGGTACGGGTTCGGTATACGCGTTACTGGCGCTCGGATTCGTGATCATCTACAAGTCGACCCGCGTGATCAACTTCGCCCAGCCCGCACTGATGCTCGCCGGTGCCGTGCTGGTGAGCTACCTCGTCGGGCCGCTGGGCTTCTTCGTCGCCGTCGCGGTGGCCGTAGCCGCGACTGCCATGCTGGCGTTGGGACTGGAACGCAGCGTCGTCCGCCCCATGATCGGCAAGCCGGTGTTCATCATCGCGATCATCACCATCGGGATCGACATCGCGCTGCGCAACGTCGTCAACGGTTTCATCGGAACCGACGTGCGGCAGGTCGGCTCGCCGTGGGGACTGCAGTCCGTCCGGTTCGCAGGCGTGAGCGTGCAGGAACGGCACATCGCCATGCTGCTCACCGCACTGGTGATCATCACCGTGCTGTTCCTGTTCTTCAAGTACTCCCGGCTCGGGCTGGCCATGCGGGCCACGGCGTTCGACCAGGAAACCGCGCTTTCCCAAGGCGTATCGGTGAGCACGGTGTTCGCGCTGTCCTGGGCGATCGCAGGCGGCATGGCCGCCGTCGCGGGCGTGTTCGTCGCCTCCAACGCCGGCATCGACCAGCAGATCTGGATCGTCGCGCTCAAGGCGCTTCCCGCGATCATCATCGGTGGCCTCGAGTCACTCGAGGGGGCGATCGTCGGCGGTATCACCGTTGGTGTCGTCGAGTCGCTGGTGGCCACCTACCAGAGTGATTTCGCCCCGTGGCTCGGCTCGAACTTCTCGGTTGTCTCGCCGTACGTGGTTATGCTGATCGTCCTCATGGTCCGACCGTACGGGCTGTTCGGCACGAAGGAGGTGCAGCGAGTATGAGCACGCCGGCCTCCACCACGTCGCAGCGGCGCCCGCAGCGGCTCCCGGGGCGTCCCGACATGTTCACCTCCTACGCCGAGAACATGCGGATGCTCAACACCACGCCGAAGCGCCGCTCCGTAGCAGCGCTGGTCGTCGTCGCGGTAGCCGTGACATTCGTAGTCGACGACCCCACGCTGCAGATCTTCGCGCTCGGCCTCGCCGCATCGATCGGTGCCATCGGGCTCAACCTCGTCACGGGCTACTGTGGACAGGTCTCGCTCGGGCACGCCTTCTTCCTCGCGATCGGCGCCTACACGGCCGCGGCACTGTCCGGCGACCCGGACGGTCGGACCATTGGGTTCGGCATCACCAACATCCTGATCTGGCTACCCGCCGCAGGCATCGTCGCCGGGATCGCCGGCATCCTCGTCGCACCCCTTGCCACCAGGCTACGCGGGCTCTACCTCGCCATCGTCACGCTCGGCCTCGTCTTCCTCGGCGAGCACATCTTCAACGAGTGGGACGAGCTCACCGGCGGCCCCCAGGTCGGCAGGGAAGCCGCGGTACCCGAGCTGTTCGGCTTCTCCTTCGACGAGAACGGGGACATCCTCACCGGGGACCAGAAGATCTACCTGCTGATGCTCGTGCTGCTGGTCATCTTCGCCGTAGCGGCGCGCAACCTGACACGTTCGAAGATCGGCAGGGCGTTCCACGCTATCCGGGATCGCGACCTGGCCGCGTCGATCATGGGCGTGCAGCTGGCCAAGTACAAGACCATCGCCTTCGCCGTCTCGTCCTTCTACGCCGGGTGCGCGGGCGCGCTGCTCTACATCGTCACAGGGTTCTTCGACCCGACGGCGTTCAACCTGCTGCTGTCCGTCCAGTACATCGCCATGATCCTGATCGGAGGAGTCGCCACGATCTCCGGCTCGATCCTCGGCGCCATGTTCATCACCCTGCTCCCGCCGGTCACGCGCGAGCTCGCACAGTTCCTCCCCCTGCTGACCACCGACCCCTCTGCCAGCATCAACATCTTCATCGTCGAAGGCGTTCTCTACGGTGCGCTCATCATCGGTTTCCTGCTCTTCGAACCCCGCGGCCTGTTCGGGATCTGGCTTCGCATACGCAACTACTGGAAGGCCTGGCCGTTTACCTACTGAAAACACGATCAGACACTGTGGATAGTCCGACGTCCGTGTCAACCACAGGGAAAGGAACCGACCATGTATCGACGAAAAGCTCCGCTGGTGGCGGTCATCGCCACCACAGCACTCGTCGCCTCGGCGTGCGGGATCCGCGGGGGTGACGTCGAAACCGACGTCGGCGTGACCGAGGAAGCGTGCCCCGACACCCCGAACGAGGACAACGGGTGCATCTACCTCGGCACGATCTCGGATCTCAGCGAGGGGCCGTTCGCCGCCCTCGCGCAGCCCATCACGCAGGCGCAAGAGGCGTTCTGGGCCCGGGTGAACGAGGAAGGCGGTATCGGCGGTTACGACATCGACGTGACCAGCTTCGTCCGCGACAACAAGTACAACCCCGAGATCCACAACCAGGTGTACCAGGAGATCCGGGACGAGGTCCTCGCCCTTGCCCAGACCCTCGGCTCACCGCAGACCGCGGCGATCCTGCCCGACATGGAGAACAACGACGTCATCGGCGCACCGGCATCGTGGTCGTCCGAGTGGTTGTTCGAGGACGTGATCCTGCAGTCCGGGACCAACTACTGCATGGAGATGATGAACGCGGTCGACTACATGGTCGACGAGCAGGGTGTCGAGTCGGTGGTCGCGGTGCACTACGCCGGTGACTACGGCGAGGACGGCGCCGGTGGCGCGGAGGTCGCCGCCGAGGAGCGCGGGTTGGACTTCCAGGCGGTGGAGACACCTCCCGGCACCGACAACCAGTCCGACGCGATCAACGCGATCGTCTCGGAGGAGCCCGATCTGGTCACCCTCACCGCCGGACCGTCCGACGTCGCGACCATCGTCGGGCAGGCGGCCGCGCGTGGATACGAGGGCAGGTTCGTCGGTAGCGGACCTACGTGGAACCCCGAGCTGCTGAACAGCCCGGCCGGTGACGCGTTCAAGAACATGTTCCTGCACGCGGGGCCGTGGCAGCCCTGGGACGCGGACACGGAGGCCCATCAGGCGATGCGCGATGCGCTGCCCGATGTGGAGCCCAACGAGGGTTACCTTGCGGGCTGGGCCTGGTCCTACCCGATGAAGGCCGCGATCGAGCGTGCCGTGGACGAGGGCGAGCTCACCAGGGAAGGTCTGCGTGAGGCAGCCGGTTCGCTGGAGAGTGTGGACTACGAGGGCCTGCTGCCCGAGGAGGCGGGCAACTACGCCGCCGACCCGAACGAGGGCGTGTTCCGGCAGAGCCTGATCAGCCGGGTCGATGAGGACGCCCCTACCGGCGTCACCGTCGAGCAGGAGCTCTTCACCGGCCCCACCGCGGAGGGCCACACCATGGACGAGCCCTGCTTCTGATGTACGGGCAGGCCGGGGGTGGGCGTTACGCGCACACCCCCGGCCGCATCGCGCGGTACTCGGACGCGATGCGCCGCCAGGCAGCTCGCACATGCTCGCTACCGCTCGCGGGCGTCGACTCGTGGAACCGGCTACATGGTGGTGCCAACCCGACTGAAGTACCGTTCGAGGTGCCCTGCCACGATGTCGACCTGTTCCAGCGCGACCGAGTGCCCGGCGCCCTCAACAGTGACATGCTCACACGCGGCAGCAGCGGCGATATTCGCACCGGAGATCGGCGGCGGGTAGGCGTGATCCTCACTGGCCGCTACCGCCAGCACCGGCACCCGGCATCCGGCGAGCTCCTCGACGATGCGGCCGCGCCGGATGACGCCGTCGGCACTGTCACCGACGCCGGCCGGCAACCGGGACATGTACGACCGCCAGGACGCGCACAGCTCGGGCTGGTCCCGCAGTGTGGTGTCGCCGAACATGATGTACATCAGGGTGTCGAGGACATCGGCGGGTCCATACTGGGTAAGGTGCTCGACCAGCGGGCTGAACTCCGCCAGCTTGTGCTCCTCCTCGGCCGATGACCCGAGCGCGACCGCCGACAGCAGCAGGTCCGGACGCCGGGCGGCGAGCCGCAGCGCGATGAACCCGCCCATCGAGTTGCCGACGAAGTGACACCGGCTCAGCTCGAGGTGCTCCAGCAGCGCCGCCGCGTCGTCGGTGAGAGTGTCCATGTCGAGTTGGTCCCGTGGAGCCGGCGCGCTGGCGCCCTGGTTTCGGTGATCATAGGCGATGACCCGGTACCCGTCTCGGGCGAACCGGGAAAGGTGGTCGTTGAACATGCGACGATCGAAGAACAGCGAGTGGCTGAAGACGATCGGGATGCCCTCGCGTGGTCCTTCGTCGACGTAGGCGAGATCTGTGCCATTGACAGCGGCCATCAACATATTGCCTCCTTGATGTGACCTGCGTCGCTGTACCCACGCCGCACGCTAGGGACGCGCGCAGCGCTGTGCTGCCGGATTCGCGCACGGTGCTGTCGAGAACGCGAACGGACGCCGGGAGCGTAGAGATGACAACCGCCGAGCCCTACCAGGTCGAGCACGTCGACACCGCGCGGCTTCCCGCGGCGGACCGCAGCGCTTACTGGGCCGAGCACGTCTGTCGCAACCACGGCACGCTGCGGTTCGCCTTCGGTGACCCGGACGCCTTCCACGGCCGGACCATCGTGCAACGCGCCGCCGACCGGCAGCTCGTGGACTTCTGGTCCGACGGCATCGGCTACACCCGCACCGTCGACGACGTGCGCAGCGACGCCGACGAGAGCCTGCGGCTGCTGGTGCCCATCACCGGGATGCTGCGGTTGCGCCAGGACGACGTCGCGACCGAGGTGGCGCCGGGCAGCGCAGCGGTTGTGACGAAAACACGCCCCTTCGACGTGGCCCACGACGGGCGGACCCGCGCCTGGATCATGAACCTGCCGGCGGGCGCAGTGCCCACTGCCGGAGGACCGCTGTGCATGGGTGTGCGGCGCGGCACCGGCGCGATCATCGCATCACTGATCAGCGAACTCTCCGAGCAGCGGTGCGACGTCGACGGCGCGACGTTCCGCTCGGTCACGGACACCATCACCGACCTCATCGCACTGCTCGGGCGGCCGCACGGCGCACTCCCGGACACGTTGACCTCGGTGGATTCGGCGGTCCGCGACTACGTACGGCGGAATGCGCACGATCCCGCGCTGACACCGGCCATCATCGCCCACGAGCTGGGCTGGTCACTACGGCAGATCCAGCTCGCGCTGCGGCGAACAGGGACGACGCCGAGCAAGCTGTTACGCGACGCCCGGCTCGACCTGGCCCGCAGGTGGCTCGGCGAGCCCGCGTCGGAACGCACCATCGCGAGCATCGCGCACGCCAGCGGCTTTCGCTCGCTCAGCGTGTTCGGCACGGCGTTCAAGGCGCGGTACGGCGTGACCCCGCGACAGGCCCGCGAGGCGGGACGGTGCTGAGTTCGCGACCCAGGCCCGGCATCGGCTTTCCCGCTAGGCCGCCTGTTCCTCACGCAGCGCCAGGTACTCCTGCTCGATACGCCGGAACGCCACGCGCACGTGCTCACGCGTCGTCGCGGGTGCCCCGATGGCTATCCGCAACGTCGTGCGCCCGCCGATGTTGGTGTGACTGAGGTAGAGGTCGCCGGAGTCGTTGAGCCGCGCCAGCAACGCGGCCGTCGCGGTCTCCGCGTCCCTATGGGACAGAGCCGGCCACAACGGCCGGAAGCACACCAGCCCGAACGGATGATGTTCCAGCAGCGCGAAGTCTTCGTGCTCGCGAAACCAGCCCGCCAGCTCGTCGGCCAGTGCCACGCCGGTGCGGATGTGTTCCCGCAGACTCGTCGCGCCGTACCATCGCATCACCATCCACAGCTTCAACGCGCGGAACCGCCTCCCCAGCGGTACCTGCCAGTCCCGGTAGTCGATGACCTCACCGGAGGCGGTCGCCGGGTTGCGCAGGTACTCCGGAAGGATGGACAGCGCGTCGACCAGTGGCCCCCGGTCGGCGACCCACAGCACGCTGCAGTCGAAGTTGGTCAGCAGCCACTTGTGCGGGTCGGTGACGTACGAGTCCGCGTACTCGGCGGCACCGTCGTTGATCCAGCGCAGCTCGGGACACACCGCGGCCACGCCCGCGTAGGCCGCGTCGACGTGCAGCCACACCCCGTGGCGGCTGCAGACCTCGCCGAGCGCGCCGACCGGATCGATCGCCGTCGTCGATGTGGTGCCGATCGTGGCGCACACCATCGTCGGCACCGACCCGGCGGCCACGTCGGCCGCGACAAGCTCCTCGAGGTGGTCCGGGCGCATCGCCAGGGTGTCCGGGTCGACGTCGACGGTGCGCAGGTTCGGCGTGGTGATGCCCGCGATGCGGGCCGCCTTGGCCATCGAGGAATGCGTCTGCGCGGATACGTACACGGTGCACGCCGTCCGGTCGGCGTCCACCCGCCCGGCCCGCCGAAGCGCGGCGACCAGCGCGACCAGCGCGGCGCTCGAGGCCGAGTCCTGGATCACCCCGCCGCCGGGCCCGTCGGTCCGCCACGTCGCGGGCAGCCCAAGCAGCTCGGCCAGCCAGTCGACGACCACGGACTCCAGCTCGGTGCACGCCGGGCCGGTCTCCCACAACATGCCCTGCGCGCCGAGCCCCGCGGAAAGCAGCTCGCCGAGGATCGCCGGGCCGCTGGCGTTGGCCGGGAAGTACGCGAAGAAGCTCGGGTGCTGCCAGTGCGTGATACCCGGCATGATCACCCGATCCACATCGGCCTGGATCCGGTCCCACGACTCACCGTGTTCGGGCGCGCTCTCCGGCAGGCGCGCACGGATGTCACCCGGTCGCACCGGAGCGCGTACCGGGTGGGACTCGATTCCCGCCAGGTAGTCCGCGATCCAGTCCACGAGCTGCTTGCCGTGCGCGCGGAACTGTTCAGCCGACATGTGGTCGTCAGCCTGCCCGCTCATCACCACCTCCGTTGCGCCACGCCACCAGTCCCACGCCACCAGTTCCGGACCGCCTCGGTCATCCCGAGCGGTGTGTGCCGCGCTCGATGATCGATGCGATGTCGACGTGCCGGGCCTCGACCGACCGTGGGTCGTCGATCTCCGTAGCGACGTAGCGTGCCACGAACCGGCGCAGCTCGTCCTCGATACCGGCCACGCGCCGCAGCACTCCGGCACCGACCCCGTCGGCGTGCAGAGTTACGTCGATATCGCCGTTCTCGGGCGGGCTGGCGTCGACGTGCACACGCAACGGTTCGACAGCCCGCGCGGTCAGCTCCACGGGGATCACCACCGCTGCCCGGAACCGGTGGGCAGTACCGCCGAGCGAGATCGTCAATCGCAGGTCCACCGGGATGTGCACCCGGAAGCGCAGCGGCTCCGTATCGGCGATGCGCCTCGCCACGGGCTCGCCGACCGTCCCCCGCGCGGAGACTTTGGCCAGACCGCCCGGCCCGGCACTCATCGGGCCGAACTCGATCGGTCGCCCCGCGAGGTCACCCACCGACTCGGCGATCCGCTCGACCGTGACCGCGTGACGGAAGAACTCCTGGCCGAATCGCGCGTACGAGCTCGTACGGGTGCCGTCCTGCGCCTCATGCCCCTGCGCTGAGCTGCTCACCCGTAAACCGTAACCCGTGCGGGTAAAGAACCGCCGCCATACACCCATCCATTAGGATGTTACTTTCGGTAACAGTTACCATAAGTTTCATCTGCGTGTCCGGCGTCAGTGTCCCGGGGCCACGGGCCATCGGCTGCACGTGCCCACGCACCACGCGCGCGGAAGGAATCGACGATGCTTCTCACCCACTCGCCACCGGCAGGTGGCGCGGCCCTCGACCAGGTACTGATCGCGTTCGGGATCTTCCTGGTCACCGTGGTACCGCTGGTACTGCTCGGCATCGCCGAACGCCGCGGGAGGAGGACCCCGCTCGGACGGCTGGGCGACTGGGCCGCCCGGCTCACGGGCCTGCCCCGGTGGGCGGCCCTCCCGATGGGCACCGCGCTGCTGTCCGGCGTGGCGGCCCTTGTCGGGGTCTACTGGGACGTCCCATCCCACATCTTCTTCGGCAGGGATGAGGGACCACTGGACAACCCGTCGCACTACCCGATCTACCTCGGCCTCATCGGGATCTTCCTGACCGGTGTCATGAGTGCCTCCCTGGCCAGGGAGCCGCTGCCCGCCCGCACGCTGCGGCTGCCTGGTAACTGGCACGTGCCGATGGGCAGTGTGCTGATCACGGCCACCGGGCTCGTCGCAGTAGGCGGCTTCCCGCTGGACGACATCTGGCACCGCCTCTTCGGGCAGGACGTCACCCTCTGGGGCCCGACACACGTGCTCATGGTGGGCGGGGGCGTCATTGTCGTCCTCGGCCTGCAGCTCCTGCTGGCCGAGTCCCGCCAGGTGGGCAGCTCCGGGCGGTTCGTACGCGTGCTCTCCCCGGTACTCGCCGGGGCGTGGCTGATGGGCGCCTCGGCGTTCCTGATGGAGTTCGACATCGGCGTGCCGCAGTTCCCGCTGGCCAGCCAGGTGGTGCTTGTCGGGCTGCTGTCCGCGTGGGTGCTGGTCTTCGCCCGGATGCAGTTCGGCCCCGGCGCCACGGTGATCGCGCTGGCCGTGTTCTTCGCATCGCGAGCCCTGTACGCCGTGTTGCCCGCCGCGCTGGACATGCCCACCTCCCCGTTCCTGCCCTACATCGGGCAGGCCGTCGTCGTGGAGCTCGTCGCGCTGGCCATGGCCCGCAGGCAGCTGGGTTACCGCTTCGCGCTCGTCGCCGGTCTCGCCAGCGGCGTGCTCGGCATGCTTGCCGACTGGGGCTTCTCGCGCGTGGTGATGCCGTACGCCTGGCCGACCGAGCTGATGCCGGCGTTCGTCGCGCTCGGCACCGCCGCCGCACTCGCGGGTGCCGCGATCGGGGCGTGGCAACACCAGCGTGTCGAGGCCATCGCCGGGCGCGACCCGCTGCGCGCCACCGTATCGGGCGTCGAGGGCTCCGCCGGCGGGCGGTTCCGCTCGCGGCACGCCGTCGGGCTCGCCGGTGCGCTCCTCGCGGCCGCTCTGTTGTTCGTGGCGGTCCCGCCACAGCCCCCCGAGGACGGCCTCAGCGCGGAGTTCGAGGTCACCGAGAGCGACGAGTCTCAGGATGTGGCCTACCCGCACGAGGACGCCGAGCCGCGGTGGGTGCACGCCACCGTCACGCTGCGGCCCTCCGATGCCGACGAGGGCGCGATCTGGCTCCGGTTCCTGGCCTGGCAGGGCGGCGACTTCTACAACGTCGAGCTGGAGCGGGTCGACGACGGCGTGTACCGGTCGACCGAGCCGTTACCGGTCTACGGAGAGTGGAAGACGGGGCTGCGGCTGCACACGCCGCTACGCACGATGGCGATCGCCCCGCTGTACGCCCCGGAGGACCCGGAGGCGGACGCCCCCGAGATCCGCGCGGAGTCCGGCGAACGCGACTTCATCCACGAGATCTCGTTCCTGCAGCGGGAGCGTAAGGAAGACACGCCCGCGGTGTTGTGGACGCTCGGCTACCTCTCGGTCGGAGTGGTATTCGCGGTGGCCTGGGCCCTGTTCGCGTGGTGTTACGTGACGGCTGCCGCAGGCAGGCAGCGCCGGGAACGGGCAACGGTCGCGTGACGGGTGATGCGTCGAGGGGCGCCACGCCGCCGCTCGTGTGAATCCGCATACGCGTACCGGCACCGGGGGATCCTGGACCGATGGCAGTCGCACGGCGTACCCGTCCGGCCCACCGAGTGCTCCGCGCCGTACTGATCACCGTCCTGGCGCTCCCCGTCCTCGTGGTGGGCGGCGCGGTGACCCTGATCGCCACCAACCCGGCACCCGAGGACGGCTCGTCCTGGGAGCGCGGGGCCGACCTTCCCCAGCAGCGCGGCGAGGTGGCCTCCGCCGTCACGGGCGGCGAGCCGTTCGTCCTCGGCGGGCTCACCGGTCCCGGCCGCACGTCGACGGCCGTGCAGGCCTACGACCCGGCAGAGGACGGGTGGCGGAGCGCCCCTGACCTGCCGGAGCCGCGGCATCACGCCGCGGCGGCCGAACTGGACGGGACCATCTACGTCACCGGCGGCGCGGCCTCGGCAACCGACTGGTCACCCCGAATCGGCGTCTGGTCGCTGGACACCGGGGCGCAGCGGTGGCGATCCGAGCCGCCGATGCCCGAGGGACGCATGGGACACGCCCTCGTGGCGCTGGACGGCAGGCTCTACGCCTTCGGAGGCGACGGTCCGGCGACCGAGATACTCGTCTTCGAGCCGGGAGACGGCTGGTCGCGCGGCGCGCCCCTCGGCGACAACCGGGAGCATGTCCGGGCAGTCACGCTGGACGGCGAGATCTGGGCGATGGGTGGCCGTACCGGCGGCCTGCTCGACTGGGTGGACGTGTACGACCCGGTCACCGACACCTGGCGTGCCGGCCCGACACTGCCCGAACCGATCAGCGCCATGGCCGTCGGCGTCGTCGACGGTTCCGTCCACGTCGTCGACGGGGAAGACCCGAGCCCGCTCACCGGAGGGGTACTCCAGCGGCACTTCCTGCTGCCCTCCGGCGCGGACACCTGGGAAGAGGGCCCGGAATCCATGCTCGCCGTACATGGGGCGGGGTACGGTGTGGTGCGCGACGAACTGGTCATCGCAGGCGGTGCCAGTAGGCAGGGCCTGCTGTCCCCACTGTCCTGGTCGGAAGTCACCCAGCGCTACGCACCGGGCTAGTCAACGCGCTGTGGCTCGGCGCCCGACACGGCGTGCCGGACCGCCCGACACGGCACGGCTCAACCCTCACTCGCCGACCGCGTCGCGGTGTCCGTCCCGCCTGGACCGGTGACCTCGAGGGTGAACGTGGCATCCGCGGGCGCGCACTCCTGCCGGGTACCGGTGACAGCGACATCGACCGGATCGGCGTCATCGACCGTCAACGTGGCCGCGTCGGCGCGGGTCGACTCCCAGGAGAGCCGGTGGACCAGACCGTAAAGGGGCTGTTGCGCCGAGTCATCGCCTCGCCTGCACTGCTGCTGCGAGCTCTCCACATCGAAGCGGACGACCTCGGGAGCGGGCTCGGGCTGTGCGGGCTCGGCCACCTCCGTGGCCGGCTGGGTCGGCGCCTGCCGCGTCGGCGTGTCTCGGGTGGGTGCGTCCCGGGTGGGCTCTCGCTGCTCCGGCGGCGCGGGTTCCGCGGGGACCCCGGTCTCCGGCGGCGTCGGCGGCGTGGTGGTGTCGCGATCCGCGTCCTCGACCACACCGGCCTCCGGCACCGGGTTCCCCTCGGACACCACCTCACCCGCACCGCCCCACAGCAGCCAACCCCCGAGTCCCGCCACGGCCAGCAGCAACGTCGCGGCCGCCACGCGAACGGGACGGCGCCACGACGATGCGGTCGAGGTACCCGCGGCCGTCTCGGGTCCCCGCACATCGCGAGGAACCCCCGGATCGCCGTCCGGCGCTGCGGGCAGCTCGACCGTGCCGGGAGCCGCGTCTCCCGTCGGTACCCCGGAAGCAGCCAGCTCCCGTACGGCCGCCGCGCGCGTCGCCAGCGGCACAGCCATCAGCGGGACAGCCGAGAACAGCGCGGACGGCGCACTCACCCGCTCGCGCTGGTCGCTGCACTCCGCACAGTCACCGGCATGCCGGTCGACGAGGCGCGCGGTCTCCGCCGTGAACCGCTCGATCCCGGCGGCGGCCAACTCCGCACGCAACGCTACGCATCCCGGGCTTCCGTCCCGCCACAGCAGCCACGCGCGTACCGCGCCACCCAGCCGCTTACGCATCCGAAACAGTGCCTGGTGCGCCGCGTTGGGCGCCACGCCGAGCTCGGCAGCCAGCTCATTCGGCTCCATGCCGTATCGCAGGTGCAGATCGAGCAGGCTGGCATCCCGTTCACCGAGCGCGGCGGACGCTGCCCACACGAGGTCGTGCTGCTGGGCGCGGGTGAGCTCGGCCTCGGGGTCGGCAAGCGTGTTGGACTCGGGACCCGGTTCGAGGGCCCCCTCATCAGCGGTGGGCACGGCTCGACGCTCCTTGTCCAGCCGGTCAAGGGCACGGTTGCGCGCGATCCGGAGGATCCAGCCGCCGAACGCGGCGGGCGTATCCAACCTGTCGATCCCCTCCCAGGCCGCCAGCAAGGCGTCCTGGGCCGTATCCGAGGCCAGGTCGCGGTCGTACAGGATCCGCCAGGCGACGTTCCAGCACCGGTCGAACCAGCGCTGGACCAGGACGCCGAAGGCCGCGCGCTCGCCCGCGCAGCAGGCGACGACGAGCTCCTCGTCGCCCCGCTCGGAGTGTGCGGCGTGCTCGCGCATAATCGCTCCCGGGACCGGGTTCTCATCGTCTCACGAGATCGTCACCGGCGTACCCAGCGGAAGCATGTGCGCCAGCTCCTCGATCAACTCGTTGGAGATCCGCACGCAGCCGTGTGAGGACGCCTGCCCGATGCTGCTCGGTGTATCCGTGCCGTGGATGCCGACCTGCCCGTCGCCTCCCATGAACTCGGTGAGGACCTCGGAGTACGCGGACAGCCCGAGCGCGTACGGACCGTACGCCCCGCCGGGTTCCGGGGTTTGCAGCTTGTCCGTGACGTAGAACCGACCGGGTGGGGTCGGGTACGCGGGCTCACCGATACCTGCCTGTGTGCTCAGCAGTTCCTCGCCGGAGTCGAGCACGGTCAGCTCCCTGCCGTCCAGGTCGATATCCACGGCCAGATCGACCTCGTCGACCTCGACCGCGTCCTCCCGGACCCAGCCGGTCGCGTCGTTGGGCCGCACAGGGGTACGGACCTCCAACCAGCCGTCGTGCTCTGCCGCGCCGTTCTCGGTGACGAGCATGACCGTTTCGGTACCGAACGGGGTCACCTCCGGAACCGTCCCGGACGGGGTCTGCTCCAAGGGGTCGTCGTATATCGCTGTCTCTCCGGTGGCCCGCGCCACCAGCGCGCCGGGGCCGTCCTGGCCTGCTGACGACGCATCGCCGGGCCGCGCTGAGCCGCCGGAGCCGTCCTCGGCCGGGGTCGCTGCCCGGCCCGCCACCAGCACGGCAGCGACCACTCCCGCCACCACGAGCAACAGCGTGCCGACCGCGACCAGCACGAGGGCCGGGCGCATGCGGGTTTCCGGGTCGCGAGTCGTGACGTTCATCGGATCCTCCCGGGTCTTCTACCTGCGGGCCGCCTGCCGGCCCTGCCACCCGTCCTGACGATCCATCCGAACCGGCCTTACACCCCTGCGGCGCTGCTTCCGGAAACGGCTGCCGGACATGCGTAGGCCCGCCCACGAGCATGGGCGGGCCTACGTGCTGCCGTGCTGTCAGCCGGTGAAGTTCGGCGCGGCCTCAACGATGTCCCGGGAGACACCGGAGCCGGATCCGCCGCCGTCCTCCTCGTCCTTACCGCTGTCGTCCTCGCCGTCGTCCTCGCCGTCGTCGTCCTTACCGTCGTCCTCGCCGTCGTCCTCATCCGTGCAGTCGACCGTGACGACCTGCCACTCGGTCTCGTACGTGTCGGCTCCGGCCAGGACCCCGGTCGCGACGCCGCGCACCTCGAACTCGCCTTCGCCTGTGCTGATGAAACCCGACTTGCCGTTCTCCGAACCGGAGGACCCCGCGGGCAGCTCCTGCCAGTCGGCGCGGTAGAGATGCGGACCGGGGGGTACTCCCTCACCGTCGATCTCGTAGCCGACTCCCGCCTCGGGTTCGCACTGCGGCTCCACGGAAATCGCCAGTTCCGGATTCTCGCCGCCCGGGTCCTTCGGCTGCAGCAGGTCATCATCCGGTGTCAGCAGGTCATCCGGTTGCAGCGCGTCCCCGGGCTCCAAGGGTTCCTCCGGCTGCGCGAACGCGGTCCCCACCGGCACGAATGCCAGGGACAGGGCCGCAAGGACGGTCGCGGTCCACGAGAGGCGCTGCCGTGCGGTCGGTGACGTCCTGGTGTACATGTCTGCTCCTTCCACCGATCGGCTGGCCCATCCAGCCGCGTCACCCCTCCTGACGGGCGAGCGTGCACGGCCTTACACCCCATCAGGGCGGGGACGTCGCACCGGGAGCGGACGCGCGAAGTCGCACAAAAAACGAGCGCGAGGTTGTCGGCGGACTCCAACCGGACAACACCGAGATGTGCCCGCGCACTGCTCAACCGGATTCTTGTTGACCCCGGAATTGTGGCTGCCTATATTGACGATCCACAATAACGGACCTCTGCCACGGGAGGGAAAGCGATGGCGACCCCGACGAGACGTCTGGTCACCGCTCTCGCTGCCGCAGCCTTTTCCCTGGTCGCGCTGGGCACGGCAAGTACGCAGGAGGCTCGCGCGCAAGACACGGGGCATGATCCGATCCTGTTCATCCACGGGTGGAACGAGAACAGCGCGCAGTGGGCCTCGTTCATCACCCAATTTGTCGCCGACGGCTGGAACCCGGAACGGCTCCATACGATGGATTACGTGAGCGCGGAATCCAACCAGGAGATCGCGGAGAAAGTGGCGCGGCACGTCGACGACATTCGGCACGAGCACGGCGTGGCCGAGATCGATATCATCACGCACTCGATGGGTGGTGTCAGCTCGCGCTGGTACCTGAAGTTCGGCGGGGGAACCGAGTACGTCGACGACTGGGTATCGCTCGGCGGCCCCAACCACGGCACGGTGTGGGCGTCCACCCCCTTCTGCTTCACACCGGACTCCTGCCGCGAGATGCGGATCGGTTCGGAGTTCCTCGCGGAGCTCAACGCCGAGGACGAGACACCCGGTCCGGTGAACTACGGGACCTGGTGGTCACCCTGCGACGAGGTCATCATCCCGCAGGACAGCACGGTCCTCGAAGGTGCGTCGAACACGGAGACGGCGTGCATGGAGCACATCCAGCTATCGCTGGATCCGCGGGTGTACCGGGACGTGCGCGACTTCGTGCGCTAGCACCCGCAGGAGCTGACGGGCGAGCGGGCGCTGCCGGACACCTCCTCAGCAGAACCGGACCGCCCGACGCGGGGTGCCGGACCGCCCGACGCGGGGTACGGAGCGCCCGTCACGGGGTGGCGGGCGCTCCGTACCCGCCGCCGCCCGGGGTCTCGACCACCAGCACGTCGCCCTCGAACAGCTCCACCGAGTCGCACCCGTCCAGCTCGACCACACTCCCGTCGGCACGCTCCACCCGGTTCGCCCCGCGAGCCCCGGGCTCGCCACCCGCCATGCCGTACGGCGGGACCCGCCGGTGCCCGGTCAGCGTGGACACGGTCATCGCCTCGGCGAACCGCAACCTGCGCGACGCCCCGTTCCCGCCGCGCCACCGGCCGGCCCCGCCGCTGCCGCGGCGGATCGCGAACTCCTCGAGCAGCACGGGGTACCGCCACTCCAGCACCTCGGGGTCGGTGAGCCGGGAGTTGGTCATGTGCGTCTGCACCACGTCCGTCCCGTCGAATCCGTTACCCGCTCCGGAACCCGAGCTGAGCGTCTCGTAGTACTGGTACCGCTCGTTGCCGAAGGTGATGTTGTTCATCGTCCCGGACCCTTCCGCCTGCGCGCCGAGCGCGGCGTACAGCGCGCCGGTCACCGCCTGCGAGGTCTCCACGTTCCCGGCCACCACAGCCGCCGGATGGCTGGGTGCGAGCATCGACCCTGCGGGGATGCGTACCCGCAGCGGCCGCAGGCAGCCGTCGTTGAGCGGGATGTCATCGGCGACCAGCGTGCGGAAGACGTACAGCACGGCCGCCGTCGCCACCGACGCCGGGGCGTTGAAGTTGGTGCGCAGCTGTGCCGAGGTTCCGGTGAAGTCGATCGTCGCCGAGCGCTGCTTTCTGTCCACAGTGATCCGCACGGCGATCACCGCCCCGGAGTCCATCTCGTACGTGTACTCCCCGTCCTCCAGGCTGTCGATCACACGGCGAACCGCTTCCTCGGCGTTGTCCTGCACGTGCCGCATGTAGGCCTGCACCACGTCGAGTCCGAAGTGGTCGATCATCTTGTTGACCTCGTCAACGCCCTTCTGGTTCGCGGCGATCTGTGCGCGCAGGTCAGCGAGGTTGGTGTCCGGGTTCCGCGAGGGGTACGTCGCCCCCGCGAGCAGCTGCCGGGTCTCCTCCTCGCGGAACTGCCCGCCTGATGCGAGCAGCCAGTTGTCGAACAGCACGCCTTCCTCGTCGACATGCCTGCTGTGCGCGGGCATCGACCCCGGCGTGATCCCGCCGATCTCGGCGTGGTGGCCACGGGAGGCGACGTAGAACAGTACGGACTCGCCCGGCGTGTCGAACACCGGCGTGATCACCGTGACGTCCGGCAGGTGCGTTCCCCCGTGGTACGGGTCGTTGACGGCGTACACGTCACCCGGTGCCATGGTGCCCGCACGCCTGTCCAGCACCTCCTTGACGCTGGTTCCCATCGAACCCAGATGCACGGGCATGTGCGGGGCGTTGGCGATGAGGTTGCCGTCCGGGTCGAACAGCGCGCAGGAGAAGTCCAGCCGCTCCTTGATGTTGACGGACTGTGCCGTGGACTCCAGGCGTGAGCCCATCTGCTCGGCGATGGACATGAACAGGTTGTTGAAGATCTCCAGCAGGACGGGGTCCGCCTCGGTACCGACGTCCGCTCCGGAACGGGCCCGCACCCGCTCGACGATCACATGGCCACCGTCTGCCAGGTACGCCTTCCAGCCCTCGTCGACCACCGTCGTCGCGTTCGCCTCGGCGACAACGGCAGGGCCGTCGACCTCGTCGCCCGCGCGCAGGCTGTCCCGCTCGTACAGCGGCACCTCGTGCCACGCGCCCCCCGTGTACAGCGAGACCCTGTCCACCGGCCCGGCAGGCTCCGTACCGGCCTTGCCGAGCGCGGACAGGTCGGGCGCCTCGGTCAGCCCGGTCGCCTCCACCGACAGCGCCTCCACGATCAGCGGGCGCTCCAGCAGGAACGAGTACGTCGCGCGGTGGCCGTGCTCGAACGCGGCGACCATCTCCTCGTACCCGGTCAGCTCCACAGGAACGACCGTGTCGGTGCGGTCGTACCGCACGTGGGCGCGCCGCGTCACCCGGATCCGGTCCTCGGGTATCCCCTCGGCGCGCAGCTCCGCGCGCGCGGACTCCTCGATCGCGTCGGCCCCGGAGTGCAGGGTGTCCATCGCGCCCGGGGTCAGCGGCGCCTCGACGGACTGCTCCCGCATCGCGGTCGTGTCGGCAAGCCCGATGCCGAGCGCCGAGAGCACCCCGGCCATGGGCGGCACAAGGACGGTGTCGATTCCGAGCGAGTCGGCGACCGCGCAGGCGTGCTGGCCGCCCGCGCCACCGAACGTGGTGAGCACGTACTTGGTGATGTCGTGGCCCTTCTGCACCGAGATCCGCTTCACCGCGTTGGCCATGTTCGTCACCGCGATATGCCGGTAACCCTCCGCGACGTCCTCCGGTGCGCGACGGTCGCCGGTCCCGTCGGCGATCGCCGCCGCGAGTTCGGTGAAGCGCTCACGCACTGTGCCTGCGTCCAGTGGCCGGTCACCGTCGGGTCCGAACACGTGCGGGAAGTGCGCCGGCTGGATGTGCCCGAGCATCACGTTGGCATCGGTGACCGTCAGCGGCCCACCGCGCCGGTAGCACGCGGGACCGGGATCGGCGCCGGCCGAGTCCGGGCCCACCCGGTACCGGCTGCCGTCGAAATGCAGGATCGAACCGCCTCCCGCGGCCACCGTGTCGATCTCCAGCATCGGCGCGCGCAGCCGCACCCCGCCGACCTGCGCGTCGAAAACCCGCTCGTACTCGCCCGCGTAGTGCGAGACGTCCGTGGATGTGCCGCCCATGTCGAAGCCGATGACGTGCTCGAACCCGGCGAGCCCGGACATCCGCGCCATGCCGACGATGCCGCCTGCGGGCCCGGACAGGATGGCATCCTTGCCCCGGAAGTGCCCCGCCTCGGTCAGGCCCCCGTTGGACTGCATGAACATCAGGCGCACACCCGGCATCTCCGCGGCGACCTGGTCGACGTACCTGCCGAGAACCGGGGACAGGTACGCATCCACCACCGCCGTGTCGCCCCGCGGCACCAGCTTCATCAGCGGGCTGGCCTCGCTGGACCGGGACACCTGCCCGAACCCGACACGCTCGGCGAGCTCGGCGATCGCACGCTCGTGCTCCGGGTACAGGTGGCTGTGCATGCACACCACCCCCACCGCGCCGATCCCGTCCGAGCGGGCCTGCCGCAGCTCGCCTGCCAGCTTGTCGAGATCCGGCCCGCGCAGTACCGTGCCGTCCGCGGCGACCCGCTCGTCGACCTCGATCACCCGCTCGTAGAGCAGCTCGGGGAGTACGATGTGGCGGTCGAAGATGCCCGGCCGCTTCTGGTAGCCGATACGCAACGCATCGGCGAAACCCCGGGTGATCACCAGCGCCGTACGCTCCCCCTGGCGCTCCAGCAGCGCGTTCGTGGCCACCGTCGTCCCCATCCGTACCTGGTCGATCCGGTCCCCGGGAATCTGCTCGCTGCCTGCCAGACCGAGCAGGTGACGGATCCCGGCGATGGCGGCGTCGGCATAGCGACCGGGGTTCTCCGAGAGCAACTTGTGGTTGACCACGGAGCCGTCCGGCCGCCGTGCGACGATGTCGGTGAACGTACCGCCCCGGTCGATCCAGAACTCCCAGCCCACTGACCTCTCCGTTCTCTCGGACCACACACGCTTCTCCTGCCCCGAGCCTACGGAGCGCGGCATGTCGGGCGCGACAGCGGCGGTGGCACCCACGTGCCCGGCGACGTCCCGCCGCTACACGATCAGCACCACACACCGGAATCGCAGGTCAGCCCCGAGTGAGCGGTTCGGCGCACCAACAAACGAGACAGGCGGAGTTGGCCGCTGAGAACAAATTTCCCCGCCACCGTCACACTCTCGTGTTCACCGACGAATTACCCGTTCATCCGCTTCACCACCGGGGGTAGAATGCGGAATCAGCGGGTGAATCCACTCATGGAGAAGACGCGAATGATCGGCAAAGCCGGTACGGGCAGTTCACGCCTCGGTTGGCACGTACTGCCCACGAGCAGTGCGCGACCGACCCCGTGTGAGTCACACGTGGCGAACCGCCCGGCAATGGAATAGGGCCGAAGGTATCCGACTTTCGCGAGACAACCCGACCCACGGAGATCAGTATGGTACTCGAATGGATCGCGATCATCGGCGTGCTCGTGTTCGTCGCCGTCCGCGTCGTCATCAACCTGCAGGACCGGCCGAGCACCGAGAAGTCCGGGGCCGATGAGGTGCCGCGTGGTGACCTCGCCGGCAGCAACCGCAACCAGTGACCGCTCCTGCGCGGTCGGCAGACATCGCGACGGCCCATCTCGGGGTACTGCTCACGGGGTAGGCCTCCCGGGATACGCCGTGACTCCGGGCGCGCTCGGCGCGCCGGTACAGCGACTCCCCGGCGTACGTTCCGGTACCGACCCAGGCGCCGGTTCGGTCACAGCACGGGCCGCTGCAGCGTCCTTGTGACGAACCCGAACCGTGGTGCGCGGGTTCCGGCTCACCGCGTCCGGGCGTGCGGGGACGGGACGAGAATCCTCCCTGTCCCCGCACGCCGGAGCCGTCAGCAGTTCGACCGCGCGGGCTCGCCCGCCAGCCGATCGGCAATGAACTGCTGCACGGGGTCGTCACCAATGTTGATCATCGTGATGTGCGGGGCGGGTGACTCGACGTCGAACTGCCGCCAGGTCACATCCACGCCCAGTGCACAGTAGTCCTCGCGCAACGTACTGGCCTGGTTGAACGCGACCAGGTCGTCGTTGCTCGCGTGATACAGGTACACGGGGACGTCGACGCCGACTTCGCCGAGCTTGTTCTCCTCGATACGTTCGACCCAATCCGGCTGCACGACCGGACTCTGATGGGTGTAGTCCTGTAACCGGTCCCCGGCATAACGCGTCAGCAGCTCGACCGTGCAGGCCCCGTCGCTCATCTCGGCGAACGCTTCGTGCCCGGCTTCGTTGAGATAGGAGTCGAGATCCAGTTCGGGATAGGCGTTGTCGAGTCCGATGAGCCCGTATGCCAGCACACCGAATCCCCAGGTGCCGTCCAGCGGTAGCGACACCTGGACCAGGTCGGCAGGAACGCCACCGCCCGCGATGCCGACGAGATCCAGCTCGGGAGCGTAGTCCGGTTGCATCTGCCCTGCCCACATGGCGGCCGCACCGCCCTGCGAGTACCCGCGCAGCGCCACAGGAGCATCCGCCGAAAGGTCTGCATCGGGCAGTCGTTGCGCTGCACGGATCACGTCGAGAGTGGCCGGACCCATCGAGCTGCCAACCATGTACGTGGTACGCGGGTCCTCGTGGTAGCCCTCGTAGTCCGGCACCGCGACGGCATAGCCCTGCCGGAGCGACTCGTTGAGCGGGTTCTGCTCGTAGAACGCGCCTACATCGATCATCCTGGACGGAGCGCACTCGGCCGCGGGACCGTGCGTTCCCGGCGCCAGTCCGACGATCGGTGCCTGGCTCGGGTCGACATCCTTGGGTACGAGGACCGTCCCGGTCACCGCGTTCGCTTCCCCGTGAGCGTCCGTCGACAGGTACTGCACCTGCCAGGCATCGGCCAGCTCCCGAGCGGTCGGTGGTCCTGCCTTGGACGGCCTCGACTCGATGATGTCACCCGGCTCGGCGTCCGGAAGCGGGTCGGGCGGCTGGTAGAACGGGTCGTCGCCGGGTCCCGCGAGCCCGGCACCCCCGCCTTCCTCCGCTACCGTACCGGACTCCTGCCCACTCGCGGCGCCTGTGAACGCGACCAGCGCCAACGCCGCGATCGACGCGACCACACCGGCACGGCGGAACGAGCGCCCGTAACGGCCCACGCCCGACTCGACTTTCCGCACGACTCAGCCTCCCGACCAATTCGACGGACCCACCCGCGCATCATTCCCGGCAGGCCCGGTTATCGGCACGATTTCGAAGGGATCGGCCACGTGGCCACACCGCACTCCGTAATGTTCGGCGAATCCTTGCACGGCACCTTCCCGGTTATCCACTCCCGTGCGCACGAGGGAACGAATTCATACCGGAAGGACAATCAATTCTGTGCCGGTCCGCTACACATGACAAGCAGGCGGAATGGTGCGACACCGAACCCTTCGAACGATGTGACCCCGCGTCCGGACACCGCACGTGATGCCGCTCGGCGGCGGGTCCTCACCCGTGTGCGGACCTGCCCCGTAACCAGGGGCGCTCCCACGCGTTGACATATCAGGCGATGTGTCACACGGCCGCAGATAATATGAAGCTCGTTCACGTTAACCCGCATTCACGCCGGTACGAACTTGTCAGCACCGGACAACCGGCGTAAGCGATGTTGCGCCGCCGTGCGCAGAAAACATGCTTACTCATCTATTCGTGCGAGTGAAGCCGCGGCGTGACGTGCCCGGCAATTGACACGGAATTAACCCCTGCTTATTGTTCCTCACACACATTCATTCCCATGGCAACGAGGCCATATCCACGTCTTGTCACGAGTACACAGGGGGGCGAGATCCATGAGCGTTGCTCTGCATCAGCTCGGTGGCGCCACCGGGGAGCGGCTCGATGCCTCAGATCGCCCGGCGCACGGTGCCGACGCCGGTGACGGAGCGATGCCGTCCGCCGACAAGCCACAGGGTTCGCGGCTGACGAGCCTGGACCCGCAGCGCGTCTTCGCCGCGATTCCTCGCGAGCAGCTCGAGGAGTACATCAGGCCGATGGCCAACCGGATGATCAAGGACATCATCCGTGAGGTCCGCGAGAACGTCCCCGAGTACGCGCAACCCCTCGAGGGCGCGTTCGGCAAGGTTCTGGTGACCTGCGTGGAGAAGTCGGTACTGCAGGTCGTCGAGAACCTCGGACGCAGCGAGGTCGACAAGTCCGAGTGGTACGAGTGGTTCCGCTACGTGGGCAAGGTCGAGTTTCACGAGGGACGGACACTGGACGCGTTGCAGAAGTCGGTCCGGATCGGCGCGCGGGTGTCCTGGCGGCACGTCCATGCGGCGGGAGCGGCGGTAGGGCTGCCCGGCAACACCCTGTTCGCGCTCGCGGACGCGATCTTCGGTTACACCGATGAGCTGTGTTCGGCCGCCGTATCGGGTTATTCCGAAGCGCAGGCTCACGCGACCGGGACATTCACCCGCCGTCGTCATCAGCTGCTCAAGACACTGGTCTCCGAGCACCCCGCGTCACCGCAGACCGTAGCCGAGCTCGCACAGGCCACCCAGTGGCATGTACCGGAACGTGCGGCTGCGGTGGCCCTGGAACCGCAGCCGGGCCAGTACGATCTCGCCGAGCACGCACTGGACGGGGACATCCTCGTCGACCTGGAAAGCAACGAGCCCTGCCTGGTCATCACCGACCCGGACAGGCACGTGGGCCAGATCGAGGAGAACCTGTCCGGCAGGGCCGCGGTCGTCGGTCCGTTCGTGCCGTTGCACGAACTCCACCGCTCGCTCGTCACCGCACGACGCGCGCTTACCCTGACGCAGCGAGGCATCCTCCCGTCCCGCGCGTTACTGCGTTGCGACGAGCACCTCACGATGCTCGTGCTGCTCGCGGACGAGTTCCTGCTCACCGAGCTCACCTGCCAGGCCCTCCGTCCCTTTGAGACTCTCACAGCCAAGCAGCGCGCGCGGTTGAGCACTACGCTGCTGACCTGGCTCGGTACACGTGGCAGTGTCAACGACACCGCCAAACACCTCGACGTGCATCCACAGACCGTCCGCTACCGCATGCAACAGATCTACAAGCTGATGGGCGAGAAGCTCGACGACCCCGGGGAACGTCTGATGATCGAGATCGCGCTGCACGCGCGACAAGCACTCGGGACGGAAACCAAACCTCGCGGTCGCCGCTCCGGCAAGTCCGGCTAGCCGACATGCCGACGCACGCGCCGGTACATGTCCTCGGGCTCGGCAAGACCTACGGCAAGGTCGTCGCGCTCGACGGGATATCGTTCACCATCGACGAAGGGTCCGTGCTGGGGGTACTGGGGCACAACGGGGCGGGCAAGACCAGCCTGATCGACATACTCACCACAGGAGCACGCCCCACGAGCGGCGCGGCCACGATCTGCGGCTGGGACGTCGTGCGCTTTCCGCACCATGTGCGGCGCAGCATAGGCGTCGCGGGACAGTTCGCTACCGTGGACGAGGAGCTGACCGGCCGCGCTCAGCTGGTCCTCCTCGCGCGCCTGTACGGCGCGGGCAGGCGGGCGGCGCGTGATCGGGCCGACGAGCTCATCGACGCGTTCGGGCTGGCCGACGCGGCCAGACGGAAGGTGCGCACGTACTCCGGCGGCATGCGCCGCAAGCTCGACCTGGCGGCCGGCCTTGTCGCACGGCCGCCTGTACTGTTCCTGGACGAGCCGACGACGGGTCTGGACCCGGTCAGCAGGAACGTACTGTGGGAGATCGTCACCGACTTGGCTCACCAGGGCACCGCGGTGCTGCTGACCACACAGTACCTGGACGAGGCCGACGTGCTCGCCGATACGCTCATCGTCCTCGCACGGGGCCGGGTCGTCGCCGAGGGCAGGCCCGCCGACCTCAAACGCTCTCTCGGGAACCGCACCGTCGCGATCCGGTTCCCGAGCCTCACGGCCTCCGAGTACGCGGCACAGTGCGTGGCCTCGCACGGCTTCCGGCCGGTGCGGGATTCCGGTGAACCATTGCTGCGCATCCCGGTGTCCGGTACGGGAGACATCGCTTCACTGGTGCGTACGTTGGACGGATCCGGCGTCGATGTCGGCGACCTCACGGTCAGCGAGCCCACATTGGACGATGTCTATCTCGCACTCCACGGCGCGGGGGACCACCCGGGATGAGCAGGCACGCCGCTCCGGTGCGCGGCCCACGCCCGGACATCACCACTTCCCCGACGACACCGATCCGCCGCTCGCCGCCGGCCGCACACCGGGAGCACTGGGGTGTCAGCGGGTTCGGCACCCAACTGTGGGTCCTGGCACTGAGGTCGATCCGGACCGCGTTCGGTCACTACCGGCTCATCTTCCTCGGGATACTCCAGCCTGTGGTGATCATGCTGTTGTTCAGCCAGGCTTTCGCGGGTGTCAGCGAGCTTCCCGGCGTGGCGTCCTACGGCAGTTACATCAACTACCTTCTGCCCGCGACCCTGGTGACGATCGCCGTCATCACGGCGATGAGTTCAGGGGCGGCACTGATGTTCGAGATCACATCCGGTTTCGTCGGCAGGCTACGAACGATGCCCATCAGCCTGTTCGCGGTCCTGCTCGCCCGATCGATCTCCGACACGTTACGCCTCGTCGTACAGCTGGCGGCGGCCATGGTCGTGGCCGTCCTCGTGCTGGATTTCCGGTCCACGAGCTGGGTCGCGTCGGTGGCAGCCTGCGCGCTGACCGCCGCGGTCGGCTGGGGTATGTCATGGGTCTTCATCGCGATCGCCACCTGGCGGCCTTCGCAGGAGGTCATGCAGGCGGCGTCGTTCGTGGTGATCTTCCCGCTGATGTTCACCACCAGCGCCTACATGCCGGTCGAGTCGATGCCGGGCTGGATGGAGGCCGTCGCGACCGTCAACCCGCTGACCTACGCGATCGACGCGGTACGCGCGCTGACGGTCGGCGATCCATACGGTACCGATCTGGCGGCCGCGCTGGCGCTGCTGTGTTGCGCAGCACTGATCGGAATCCTCACCGCCGCACACGGCATCCGGAGAACGCGGTGACGATCGCGGCGGCACACCGGACGCCGGCCTGCTGGTTGTCGGCCTGCCGGCGAGCGTCCGTGCGCCGCTACTCGCCCCAGTACCGTCGCTGGTACTCCGAGCCGTCTTCCGCGTACTCCTCGTACTGGTCGGGTACGTACTCCTGCCACTCCTCGCGCCAGTCGGGCGCGCTGCCGGAGGGCTGCCGGTCGTCCGTCTGCTGGTGCGGCTCGGAGTCACGGCCCTGACGGGGCTCGGGCTCCTCCGGTGGCGCCGCCTCCGCCGGATCGGGTTCGGCCGAGGGCGTCGACGTCGTCGTCTTGCTCGATGAAGCGGGTTCGACGGTGTCGCGCCCCTCGGCAGGCGACTCGTCGCGGGTCTCCGCGCGATGCCCGTCCTCGCTACCGGCCGTGGACTCGCCGCCGAACAGCGCATCGTGGACGACCGGTGCGCCGCCGGCTACCACGACGAGTGCGGCCGCGACGCCGAGCATCCCCCGCCGGACCGAGGCCACAGCCTCCCCGAGGACGGGCCCGTCGTCCTCGTCGATCGGCCTGCCTTCCCTGGCCAGTAGATCGGTCGCAGGCACGTGGCGGTTGCGCCGTGAACGCCTGATCCCATCTTCGTGGGCGATCCCGGGCGCTGCGGGACCGTAGCCACCCGCCTGGCCGGCATCTCGTCTGCCCACGTCTTCCCTCCGACGGTCGTGTGCGATACGCACGGCTACCGAAACTCTAACCGCGCCGGGGACGGCGGACGAAGCTGTTTCCGGGACGTGACCGATCCGGCGTGCCGAACACGCCCGTGCCGACAAAAGTGACGGCGCCGGTTTTCACTACGTGACAGTGCCGATGCCGCCCGCGCTCGGCGCGCGGCATCGGCGATGCCGTCAGACGTTCCGGCACTCCGAAGCCTCCTGGAAAGCGGCCTCGAGCGCCGGGTTCTCCCGGAGATCACCGGACGGCCCGTCCCGCGAGCCCAGCTCCTCCATCTTCGCGCCTGCCTCGACGACCGCGGCCTGGAAGCTCTCCTCGTCGGTGACCTCGGCTTCCTCCAGGCTCACCATGGCCTCCTGCACCGCCTCCCTGGATTCCTGCAGGGTTTCCATGGCGGCGTCGTAGGTGTCCTCGCCGCCGTCGACAGGCGGAGGGCCCACATCCCGGAGCGTGTCATCCAGCGAACCGAACTCGGTATCGAGGCTGCCGAGAAAGTCCAAGAACCCCTCGCGCGCCGATTCCGGATGCGTCGGGTCGATCTCCGGCATCTCGATCGCGGCGCCGCTGTCCTGTAACGCCGTACAGATCGTTCCTGTCCAGGCGAGTACCTCATCATCCACATCGGCCCCGTTCGAGGCGCCGTCCTGTTCCGGGGTCCCGCTCGAATCCGCCACGGGCGGTTCGCCCGCACCGTCGTCCGACCCGCATCCTGCCGCCAGCAACGTGGCGAGCACGGCTCCCGCCACAGCTGTGCGAGATCTCAACATCGTCCTTGTCCTCCTGGCGTAGTCGGGCCAACCGACCGTAGATCCACCGGTCGCTCACGGCAATGCCACCGCGCCGCTGGTTGGCTGTCCGGCCGCGCGCCTGAACTCCGCGGACAAGTTCCACAGCTCGGACTGTAGGAACGTGCCAAAGCGGATTGACGCGGTACGGCTCAACCCGTCACCGGCAGGCGCGTCGTCACGGGCGCGGGCGCGGTTGCGGTCGGCTTCGCGGGCGCGGCGCCGGGATCGCCGGTACCGTCATCGCCACCGCTACCCGGGTCCCCGTCACTGTCACCCGGGTCCCCGTCGCCATCGCCGGGATCGCCGTCGCCGGTCCCGCCACCGGCACACGTCACCGAACCGAACGTGACGACCTGTCCCGTGGCCTCGATGTCGAGCACCAATCCCGCGACCGTCAACGCACCGTCCGGCCCCGTTCCTTGCTTGTTGAACGTCACGGTCACCACGCCGGGAACCCCGAGCTCGGTGTCCGGCTCGATCTCGCCCGGCTGGAGTTCCTCCGGAGCCTCCACACCCTCGGGCAACTCGATGCCCTCGGACACGTCCGCGAGCTCGAGAGCGCTGATGCCACCCTCGTCACCCCTGCACCGGACCTCGAGCGCGGAGAGCTCGAGCGGCCCGTCCGCGCTGTGCAACTCGATGTCGGTGAGCCTGGCGGACGACTCGTCCTGCCCCGCGCGCACGTCGGCAACGCCGATCCGCCCGAGATCGTTCGGAAGCTCGATGCCGGCACGCGAATCCGAAGCCGTTTCGCCTCCGGCGTACACGACGTGGGGCTCGGGTCCGAACTCGATCGCACCGTCGAGCTCGACGCCGAATGCCTCGGAGCCGCCTTCTTCGGCTCCCGCCGACAGTGCGCCGAGCACGACAGCACCCGCCGCGGTGGCGGCACCCAGTGCGGCAGCGCCTGCTCGGACGTTCGCGCGTCGCGTCATTCCTGGTCCTTTCGCTGATCCGGTTCGTGACGGGAAGAGTGCCGTCACCCGAGTGACACCGGCGGTGGGCCTGGCGTCCCGGGCGCGGCGAGGGCGGGCACCGTGCCCCCGCCCGGCAGCGGGCAGGGGCACGGTGCCGCGCGATCATCAGCCGCTCGACCTCGCGGAAAGCTCGAGGTCGATCGTGTTACCCGGTCCCGAGGCGTAGTGGTTGACCAGCCTGGTCAACGGGCCACAGTTCTCGAAATCCGGCAGGGTGTAGTCACCCGACAGGGCACCGCCCTGCTGGGGGGAGAAGTCCCCGTCCGAGGCGAGCTGCACCTGCGTCGACTCGACGGTCCGGCAGCTGTCGCCCGAGGAGATGGGGAACCCGAACACGCTCACGCGCGGCAGTGAGACGAACATCTCCGAGGTCGTCTCCAGCCGGCCGTCCTGGAAGGTGCCGGTAGTCGCACCGACCTGCTCGAAGTCGATGTGTGCGCTGGCAGGCAGGATCCAGAGAACCCGGAAGCTGGTGAACGTGCGGTCGAGCTCGAGATCGGCTTCGACGTCACCGCTCTCCAGGTCGACTCGGGCGTCCACACCGCCACTCAGCGGTGCCATGCTGTCGGCCGCATTGATGTACGTCTCGCCCATCAGGTCGAAGCCGACCTCCAGGCCCGGCTCCGGCTCCGGCTCGGCCTCGACAACCTCGACCGTCACCGAACCCGGCTCCGAAACCACCTGCTGACCATCAACCTCATACGACGCCGAATACGAGAACGCATCCTCACCAGAGAAACCCTCCTCCGGCTCATACGTGAACGACCCATCAGCAGCCACATCCACACTGCCCGCCGACGGACCCGACTCCACCTGCGCCGTCAGATCCACATCCTCCGGAGAAGCACCCTCCAACACACCAGGCGCCTCCACACTCAGCACCTCATCCTGAGCGACCTCGAACGAATGATCACCCACAACCGGAACCTCCGGCGGCTCGTCGGGCAGGATCTCGATCTCCGCAAGGATGTTGTCCTGGTCCGGCAACTGGACGCAGTCCGACTCGAACGTGCCGAGCCCGGTCAGCTCACCGTTCTCGTCCCGTGGGGTCATTTCGAGGAGCAGATCGCCGACACCGATCTGCGCATCACCCGGCTCGCTGAACGTCAGGGACGGCGCCTCGCCGAACGCTTCGACGATCAGCTCGCCCTCGTCGGGCACGTCCTGCACCGGAATGTTCGCAGGCACCTCCAGGTCCAGCGTGGCCTCCGGAGCATCCACGTAGGACTCGGCGAGTGCCTCGCCTTCGATGGTGGATGCCCCCACCAGGTTGAGCCCTTCCGTCGCCTCCGGCGGTGCCGTACTGACGGTGTCGATGTCGAACCTCGGCGACTGCTCCCCCACCGTGATCTCACCGGGGATGTTCGCGGTGATCTCGACCTCGACCTGCTGAACACCGATCAGCGGGAACGGACATTCGTAGTCCAGTGTCAACGACGCGGTCTCCGCGTTACCGACACCCGCCGCCATGACTCCTGCCACGCCGACCATGCTCCCGACGACCCCAGATACAGTGGTCACCGCGAGCGCGCGTATGCCGCGCCTATGTTTTCCTCGAAAACTCATACGCTCCTACTCCCGGACAGTCCTTTCGGAACTCGGGCCGTTCACGTTGATCGCCTCGGCCGAGGACGACGCAGCGACGTTCGGCCGCCGTGGGTGGCCGCGCGCTGCCTCTTGGGCAACCTCACCCACCGATCGACCGGCCCGTAGGCCGGCCACGCAAACGTGCCCTCCCTGTACACACTCGGCCTTCCCGTTAGCCGGGAAGCACCCGCGACGACCTCGCCCGGCGCCCGGCAAGGCATAGCGGACGCACTGCCCCCGAACAGCGAAATATTGTCGCCACCCAATTATCACAATTCGACAGAATAAATCGCCCCGACCGATTTGCCTGCCTTGTGCAGCATATCACTCGATACGGTGAATACCAGGCATCTCACACGTCGAGGAAAGGCAGGACAATGTGTTGATCGTGCACACACAAATATGAAGTGAACGTTTGTCTGCACGACACAACCCGCGCGAAGTAGTTCCCATGCCTGTCGAGCCGGCCCCGGCGGTCCATCCTCGCCGGGCTGCGGGTGAAAGTCCTACTCCCGTCCGCGTGGAACGCCACATGCCGCGCGCAGGGGCGCGCGGCGCGTCACCGCACGCAGCCGGCTCCGGTATTCAGCGGTGCAGGAGAGGTATCGCGGGCCTCCCGGTAGGTGGTTCCCTCGTAGCCCTCGGTACACGGCAGCGGATCGAAGAATGTCGTCACCAGCCCGAAATTCGCGACGCCTCCGGAAAAGACGTCCGATCCCGCGCCCACCACCTCCGGTGACGCAACCATCATGGTGTCCAGGCCGTCCAGGTTCGCGACGAGAACCTCCGAGGTCGCGGTCAAGTTCGCCACCAGCATACCCAGGTCGGGATCCGTCTCGGAAAGCATCGTGCTGATCTCGCCCGCGGCGCCCGGGCCCGAGGAGATCACACGACGGACGTCCCCGTCGGCGTCTGCGATCTCCTCGGCGATCAACCTGGCGTTCTCACCGAAGGCAGCGATCGACTCGGACGTATCGAGCTGCGTTCCGAGCACTGTGTTTCCGTCCGCAAGCAGTTCCTTGGTCTGCGGCAGGTGTTCGGTCGCCGTGTCGACGAAACTCTCCAACGCGTCGAGAAGTGCCTGAAAGCTCGGCGCCGTTCCCCGCGTCGCCTCGTACAGCTCGTCAACGACCGTACGGAGATCGTCGCCGGGCAGCGACTCCACCAGATCGTCGATGGTCAGCAGCACCTGATCGACGGAGAGCGGCAGTGTGCTGTCCTCCTCGTCGATGACCGAGCCGTCCGTGAGGTACGGTTCGCCTTCCCGGCGTGGTCGCAGGTCCACATACTGCTCTCCCACCGCCGACCGGTTGGCGACCACCACTTCGACATCGTCGGGCACCGGAGGGGCGTCACCGTCGATGCGCAGGTCGACCTCGATGCCGTCATCGGCCATCCGCATCTCGCCCACCCTGCCGACCGCGACGCCACGATAGGTCACCTCGGCGTGGGTGAACACCCCGCCCGATTCCGCCAACTCGGCCGTGACCGTGTACCCCGAGCCGTCGTAGAGCGAGTCCAGCCCCGCGTACCGCGCGCCCACGAAGGACATGCCGACCAGCGCGATCACCGCGAACACCGTCACCTGGACCCGGACAAGCCTGCTCAGCATCAGCTCCCACCCCCGGCAGGCGCAGTCGGTGCGTCCACGGACGGTAGGGGTAACCCGGCGGGCGATGCGGACCCGCCCGAGCCGGCGGTGTTCGCATCGAGCTCCAGGAACCCGTTCATGTAGTCGCCGCGCACGGCGTCGAGAGAGGCGTCCGTGAACGGATAGGTCAACAGCAACTCCATCGCGCGCGGCAGGTCATGGCCTGCCTCGGCGAGCTCGCTCAGCACCGGCTCCAGTGCGCGCAGGCTGTCCAGCAGGTCGTCCTTGCTACGCCGCACCGTATCGGTGGCTACTTCGGACAGCGAGTCCATCGCGACGAACATCTCGGTGATCTCGTCGCTCTGCTCGGACAGCACTTCGATTCCCGGACCGAGTTCGTCGAGAATCTCGCCGATCTGGTCGGTACGTTCATTCAGCGTTCCGGACAGCTGTTCGGTGGCGTCGATCGCACGTACGATCTCCTCACGATGCTCGTCGAGCCCGCTCACGAACTCCTCCAGGTTACCGAGCAACTCCCGCAACTCCTCCGAGTTGCCGTCGAAGACACCGTTGAGTTCGGAGGTGATCTGTTTGAGCTGTCCGATCCCACCGCCGTTGAGCAACATCGACGTAGCCCCCAGCACCTCCTCGACCTGGAAGTTGCGACCGGTACGCTCCACGGGAACGACCGCCCCGTCTTGGAGGAGCCCCTCCGCAGCCTCACCCGGCGGGGGTGCCAGCTCGACGAACTTCTCCCCGAGCAAGCTCGTCTGACGCAGCTCGGCCACGGCGTCGGCAGGCAGCCGGACATCACCGTCGACAAGGAGCGATACCTCCGCGATCATCCCGTCGTCGGAGAGCTCGACAGCCTCCACCCGGCCGACCGGGATGTCGTCCACGCGCACTTCCGACTGCGGTACCAGGTCGAGCACATCGTCGAAATGCGCGGTCACCCGGTACGGATGGTCACCGATCTCCGCACCACCGGGCAACGGTACGTCGTAGAGCCCCTGGAACGAACTACATCCGGTCAGCAACGCCGCGACCAGTGCGGCGATCACCGCGCGCACCGTAGGACGCCGAGCCCTCGATCGGCGCATCAGCCGGCACCTCCTTCGCCCACCTGCGGAAGCGGCAGCGGCGGTGTGTCGTCCTCGGGTGCCAGCCCGAACTCGACTATGTTGACCCTGCTGTCGAACGTGCCCGTGTCGGGGTCGTAAGTGCCCGTCAGTGACTCGAGCGCGCCGGGAGCCTCCGACAGCGCTTCGGAGAGCGAGTCCCGCTGCTCGGCGAGCACTTCCGCGGTCGTCAGCAACTGCTCCACATTCTTGCGCACCAGCTCACGGTTGTCCTTGACGAATCCTTCGACATCACCGAGAGCCTGACCGAGCGCAGCGAGGGCGGAACCGAGTTCGTCGCGCTCGTCGGCGAGGATCTCCGACACGGTGGCCAGCTGCTGGTTGAACGTACGGACCTGCTCGTCGTTGGCCGCGAGCATCCCGCTGAACTCGCGCAGGTTCTCCACCGTGCCGAACAGATCGTCCTCGGAACCGGACAGCAACCTGCTGGCCTTTCCCAGCTCGTGGATCATCTCGTTGATCACCTCGCCCGTTCCGTCCAGATTGGTGGCGGTGCTGCTGAGTACGTCGCTGAGCGCACCGTCGGAGTTCAACCCGTCCGGCCCCAGCTGCGCCGCGAAATCGTCCAGGCTCTCCAGGACGTCGTCCAGCTCCAGAGGCACCACGGTACGGTCAACCGGGATCACATCGCCGTCGGCGATCTGCGGACCACCCGAATACACCGGAGCCAGTTGGATATAGCGGTCACTGACCAGGCTGGGTGTCACCACGAGAGCCCCGGCGTCACGGGGTACGGCGACCTCCTCGTCGACCGACATATCGACCCGAACTCGTTCGTCCTGTGGCTCGACGGACTCGATCGTGCCCACCGCGATGCCGAGCACCCGCACATCCGAACCCGGGTACACGCCGACTCCGCTCGTGAAGTACGCGGTGATCTCCTTGTGGTGCTCACCGATCCGGACGGCAGTGGTGGTTCCCGCGACGATGAGCATGCCGACAACCGCCAGTAACACGAACCTGGAGTACCTGAACCGCCGCGTCGTCGTGCTCATCAGCCACCCCCTGATCGCGGCGGGACACAGCTCGCGTCGCCACCGTCGACGAGTCCACAGATATAGCTGTCGATCCAGCCACGAGCGCTGACCGTGTCACCCATCATGCGGTAGAACGGACCCGCGAGCTCCAGGCTCTCGTTCAGGTGCCGCTGGTTGCGCTCCAGGACCACGGTGACCCGATCCAGCTGTTCGAGCATGGGTCCGATCTCCTCTTCGTTGTCCTCGACCAGCCCGGACAGCTGCGACGACATCTCGCGAGCTCCGGACAGCAGCTCGCCGATCGCGTCGCGACGGTCCTCGAGCTCGGCCAGCAACGTCGAACCGTCGCCGATCAGCGCCTCGAACTGCTCGTTGTGCTCGGCGAGGGTGCCGCTGATCTCGTTGGTATTACTCAGGAGCTCCGCCAGCTCCTCGTCGCGTTCCGAGATGGTCCGCGAGAAGTCCGACAGCCCCTCGAACGAGGCACGTACGTCCTCCGGTGTCGAGCTGGAGAACGTCTCCGCCATGGTGTCGAACGCCTCGGCCAGCTGCTCCGTATCGATCTCGCCGAACACGACGGCAAGCTCATCGAAGGCATCGTTGATGTCGAACGGCGTCACCGAGCGTTCCATCGGGATCCGCTCGCCGGGGTCGAGCTCCGCACTACCGAGCGGGTCGAGCGACAGGCTCTTCTGGCCGAGCGCGGTCTTGATCGTGATCGCGGCGACCGACTTGTCACCGACCCAGACGTCGTCCTCGACACTGAACCGTGCGACCACCCTGTCCGTATCGAGCGCGACGTCGGTGACCTCGCCGACCTCGACACCTGCTACCAGCACGTCGTCGCCTGCCGCGAGCCCTGCCGCCTCCGCGAACTCGGCCGTGTAAGTCTGTCCGCCTGCCACGAGCGGAAGACGATCCCAGTTGAGCGCGCCGAGGAACAACGCGATCATCACCGTGGCACCGACCAGACCCACGGCGATGGGGTTACGAGCCCTGAACGGCTTGATCATCACCTGCACCTCGCCTCGGTCACCGACAGCCCCGGCACGTCGCCGCCCGGGGGCCGGGCGACTCCCTCGGCCGAGGCCGAGCAGAGGAAGATGTTCATCCACGATCCGTAGGACGCGATGCGGCCTACGGTCTCGTACTTGCCCGGAAGGTTGTCGAGCATGGCTTCGAACTCCGGTGTGTTGTCGTTCAGCGTCGCCGCGAACTCGCCGAGGGCGTCGACAGAGTCGTTCACGACCGGACGCCCGTCGTCGAGAAGTCCCGCGACGCTCTCGGTGAGCACACCCAGCCCTTCGACCGCGTCACCGATCGGGTCGGCGTCCTCGGCCAATGCCGATGTCAGCTCCTGCGTCGTGGTGATCAACCGGGACATCTCCTCGTCCCGCTCGTTGAACTCGCCGAGCACCGCGTTCAGGTTGGAGACCACCCGGCCGATCACCTCGTCACGTTCGGCCAGAGCCGAGGTCAGCGAGCGCACGTGCCGCACGATCCCGTCCACAGTGCCGCCCTCGCCCTGCAGTACCCGAATCAGCTCGTACGAGAGCTTGTTGACCTGCTCCGGTGACAGCGCCTGGAACAGCGGGCGGAAACCGTTGAACAGCGCCGTGAGGTCGAGTGCCGGGGTCGTACGTTCGAGTGGTATGACATCGCCCGCCTCCATCGGCTCCCCCGAGCCGCCTTCGCCGTGTTCGAGCGCGATGTAGCGCTGGCCGATGAGGTTGCGGAACTTGAGCGTGGCCGTTGTCGAGTGCAACAGCTTCCGATCCGCCTCGACGGCGAAGTCGACCTCGGCGACCCGCCTGTCCACGACACGGATCTCCTCGACCTCGCCCACCCGCACACCGGACATCCGCACGTCGTCGCCGCTGCTGAGCGCGATGGCGTCGGAGAACCGGGCACTGTAGCGCACCGTGTCACCGCTACTGCGGTTCGCGATGGTGATCGCGAGGAGACTCGTGGCAAGCAGCGTCACCAGCGTGAATGCCAGGCCTTTGATCAGCGGTGCGGTCAGGCTTCTCACTCCAGTGTCACCTCCGTCCCGCGCAGCAACGGGCCGACGAGCAGGGTGCTCCAGCCGGGAACATCACGGGGCTCGACACCCTGTGCAGGCGCCAGCAGCTCCGACACGAGCCGGTCCTCCGCGACCGAGTGCGCCATCGGGCTACCGCCACCTCCCGCGGCGGGTGGACATGCCGACGTCCCGGAACCGGATCCGCCTGCCGACGAAACGTCCTTGACCGTCAGGCGCACGTGCAGGCCCGGTTCCCCGGAACCGGACCCGAGGGCTGCATCGACGTCGTCGGCCATCGCGGAGGAAGCCTGCGCCAGGCACGGGAAGGTCGACGAATGCTGCGCGAGCAGCTCCAGCGTGGGTTTGCTGTTCGCCGACAGTTCGATGACATCCTCGCCGTGCGCGGTGAGGAACCCGTCCAGGTCACCGGCGGCCGTGGTAACCGTGCCGATCAGCTCGCGCACGCCGGAACGCTGCTCGACAACGGTCTCGCTGAGGGTGGTCATGTGCTCCATCGCGTCGAGGACATCCGGCGCCGCATCATCATAGGTTTCCATGACATCGCCGAACCGCGTGACGTTCTCCTGGAACGCGTCCATTTCGGGGACCAGCTCGGACAGGTAGGCGTTCAACGAGACGAGGGTGTCGCCGAACGACTCCCCCCTGCCGTCGAGCGCCTGGGCAACCGATCCAAGCGATGCGGCCAGCTTGTGCGGCCGGACCGCCTGCAATACCGGCATCAGGTCGTTGAGAACCTCCTCCGTCTCGATGGAGGTAGCCGTCCGCGGGCGCTCGATGACATCACCGGCGCCGAGCGTTGTCCCCGCGGGCTCCTCCGGCATCACGAGCTCGACGTAGCGCGGCCCGAACAGGGTCTTGCGCACCATCCGCGCGGATACGTTGCTCGGCAGCGATTCCACTTTGTCCGGTTGCAGGCCCAGTTCGATCTCCGCACCGTCGCCACCGGTGCGCACCTCGCGGATCTGCCCGACGAGCACGCCCCGTGCCTTGACGTCTCCGTTGACCTTGAGCTGGTTGCCGACCGAGCCTGCCTGCAGCGTCACCGGGATGGTGGAAGCGAACTTCTTGTCGTAGATCGCCACCGACAACCATCCCAGTGCGCCGAGAACGAGCAGGAACACCAGCCCCAGTGCCTGCACCTTGGTCCGCGAGGCCGACTCGTCACCGTTCATCCCGCCACCCGCACAGTCGTCGTCGAACCCCAGATCGCCAAGCTCAGGAAGAAGTCGAGCACGGCCACGAGCACGATCGACGTACGCACCGACCTGCCCACCGCGACACCGACACCGGCAGGGCCGCCGCTCGCCCGGTACCCGTAGAAGCAGTGCGTCAGGATGATCCCGACGCTGAAGACGAGCACCTTCCCGAACGACCACAACACGTCCTCGGGAGGAAGGAACAGGTTGAAGTAGTGGTCATACGTGCCCGCGGACTGTCCGTAGACATAGATCGTCGTCATCCGCGCCGCGAGGTACGACGTCAGCAACCCGATCACGTACAGCGGGGCGATGGTGATGAAGCCCGCGACGATCCTCGTCGTAATCAGGTACGGCACGCTGCGCACGCCCATGGCATCCAGCGCGTCGATCTCCTCGGAGATGCGCATCGCACCGAGCTGCGCGGTGAACCCCGATCCCACTGTCGCCGACAGCGCCAGCGCCGCGACCAGTGGCGCGATCTCCCTGGTGTTGAAGTAGGCGGAGACGAAGCCCGCGAACGCCGCCGTACCGATCTGCTCGAGGGCGGAGTAGCCCTGCAACCCGACAACGGTTCCGGTGAACACGGTCATGCCCACCATCACGCCGATCGTCCCGCCGATGACCGCCAGCGCGCCCGAGCCGAAACTGATCTCGGCGAGCAGCC
Organism: Haloechinothrix alba; assembly: GCF_900188115.1. GTDB lineage: Bacteria > Actinomycetota > Actinomycetes > Mycobacteriales > Pseudonocardiaceae > Haloechinothrix > Haloechinothrix alba. Next base: position 235,704 of record NZ_FZNW01000002.1, read on the forward strand.
GCACGATCTCCCGGTAGTACCTGGTGACGGTGAACGGTAGCCAGGCAAGCGCACGCACGTAGAACAGCAACTGGTCGCCGAGGCGCCCCACGGCGTTCATCGAGCGCTCCACCCGGACCCGGTGCCGCCCGCCCCTGGTCATGACCACAGCTCACACCTCCTGAGGCGGGACGATCTGGATGTAGATGAGGCTGATCACGAAGTTCACGAAGAACAGCAGCAGGAAGGTGATCACGACCGACTGGTTCACCACGTCGCCGACACCTTTCGGTCCGCCGGACGGCCGCAATCCCCGGTAGGACGCCACCAGGCCGGCGAGGAAACCGAAGACGAGCGCCTTGAGGGTGCCCACCCACAAGTCCGGCAGGTGAGCCAGCGCCGAGAAGCTCGCCAGGAAGGCACCCGGTGTGCCGCCCTGCATGACGACATTGAAGAAGTAGCCGCCGCACACCCCCACCACGCTGACCATGCCATTGAGCAACGCGGCCACCAGCATGGTCGCCTGGACGCGAGGTACCATGAGCCGGTGCAGCGGCGACACGCCGAGCACCTCCATGGCCGAGATCTCCTCGCGGATGGTGCGCGAGCCGAGGTCCGCGCAGATGGCGGCTCCTGCTGCTCCGGAGATCACCAGCGCCGTGACGATCGGGCTCGCCTGCTGCAACACGGCGAGAACGCTCGCGGCGCCGTTGAAGGACTCGGCACCGATCTGCTCGGTGAGTGAACCGAGCTGGAGTGTGATCACCGCGCCGAACGGGATCGAGATCAGCGCCGCGGGCAGGATGGACACGCTGGCCACGAACCAGAACTGCTGGACGAACTCGCGTACCTGGAACGGCCTGCGGAACATCCCGGCGAACACGTCGAGTCCCATCGCGAACAGCTGCCCGAACTCCCGCAGCGCACCCCCGATCAGGTCCGCGGGCCGCGTCGTGACTCCACCGGCCATCATGTCTCCCGGCCGTACTCGTCGTTACCGGTCCCACAGCGCGACGGGCTCACGGATCTCACTCCCGCTCCGGGCACGTTGCGATGCATCGCGTGGTCAGGGTCGTATCCAGCAGGTTTCCCCCGCCCGACACCAGCCCGGTCATCAACGGATCCAACGGCTCGTGCATGCCGCACCCGGTGAATGTGGGGATCGTGTACTCGGAGCGATCCATCCGGCTCTCGGCTCCCTCCGCGAGGTTCACCGTTCCGGTGATCTCGATGGAAGCGGGAACGCGCGTGCGGCACTCGTCCCCGACCCCGAGCGACACGCCGTCCTGCCGGACATCGCTCAGCAGCACGAACAGCTCGGCGTCGAGATCGACGTGCGCCTGCTGCTCGGCGAGGTCCAGCTCGGCGTCACCGCTGACCTCACCGTGCTGGACCAGCTCGACCGTGCTCGTTGTCGGCATGAAGTCGAAGGCCACGAAGTACCCGGCGGACGGCGGGATGTCCAGATCACCCCGCACCTTGTTCTCGCCGTCCTCCTCGTAGATCACGCCGTCGAAGCGGCCCTGCTCCAACTCCAGGTCGGATCCGAGACCCGCGATATGCGAGACGGCGTCCACATCGAACGACACGTCGAGTTCGATGCCGGGAGCTGCGGGCTCGGCCATGGTGACCCCGGAGTCGTCGCTCTCGGCGGGATCACCACCGTCATCGGTGGACTCGCCTGGCGATTCGGCGGAACCGGCGACCGTGATCGTGCCGAGTTCCTCGCCGTGGCCCGTACCCGCGCACTCGATCGGACGCGGCTTCGCGCTTCCGGACGGGTACGCGGTGCCGCCCGCTACCAGCTCGACGAGCTCGACCCGAACGGGCCCGGTGTCGGCCGGCGTGTACTCCGGGACGCTGCCGGACAGCGCGACGTCGAGCTCGCCGGACCCGGGAAGGGACACGGCATCGGACACCATCCCCTCGACCGGCAGCTCGGTCGTTCGCTCGCCCTGACCGAGGCGGAGGGACGCATCGAGGGCGATGTCGACCTGCTCGACTCCGGACCCGCGCAACGCGTCCACCGCGGCGGACGGCAGCGTGACCGCGGCCTCGACCGGCGGGAGCTCGACGTCCTGCCCCTCGGCGACAGTATCGGGTAGGGCGCCGGTGAACCCGAGGACCGCGTCGAACCCGGCACCCGAGCCTGCCGAGCAACGGGTCCCGCTCTCGAACGACACGTCACCCGCCGTCGCGGCGCCCGCGACCAGCGCGGCGGAGCCGACGGCGAGCGCGGTCGCGAAGGCCGCCGATACGGCTCTCGCCGGGACCTTCCGAGACCGAGGCAATTTCATGTGCGCGAGTTCCCGTTTTCCGAACGACGCGGACAGGGGAATGAACCCTGCCGGCAAAATCCTTAATGGACCAAAACGTTGCGTTCCCGGAAACCTTATACGCGGGCTGCGGCGACCACAACACTTCGCAAAAATCCCCCCAGCCGGACCGGGCGCACCCCGGAATTCTTGTCACCGGCACGCGAAACCGGCGCGGCCGGATTGTCAGGCAGCTACCACGAAATCCGGCCGGTTCGGCGTGGATCCTGCGACCGGCGACCACCAGATGGTCAGAACCGCGACGCCAGCCACTGTGTCTCCATCAACCGGTGTTTGAGGAGCTTACCGGTCGGGTTCCTGGGAAGCTCGTCGGTGAAGACGACGTCGCGTGGTACGGCGAACCGCGGCAGCCGGTGCCGGACGTATGCCCGGACCATCCCGGCGTCCAGTCGCGCACCGTCGTGCAGGACGATGTAGGCGGCGAGCCGCTGCCCGAACTCGTCGTCGTCGACACCGACGACCGCTACGTCCGCCACCTGCGGCAGGTAGGCCAGCGCCTCTTCGACGGTGCGCGGGAAGACGTTCTCGCCACCCGAGATGACCATCTCGTCCTGCCTGCCGGATACGAACAACCGTCCGTTCGCGTCCACGTACCCGAGATCGCCCGTATCCATCAGGGAATCACGGACCTCGCGGCTGCTGCCGTCGGTATAGCCGTGGAACAGCATCTCGTTGCCGACGAAGATGCGGCCGGTCGCGCCTGGCGGCACCGGTGCGCCGTCGACGTCCAGGATGCCCAGGCGGGTTCCCAGCGGCGGCTTCCCCGCCGTCGTCGGCGCGGCCCGCAGGTCCGCGGGATCGGCCACGGTGCCCCACGAGACCTCGGTCGAACCGTAGAAGTTGTACAGCACATCGCCGAAGGTGTCCATGAACTCCGTTACCAGTGCCCCGGACATCGCGGACCCGCTGCTGGCGACCACGCGCAGGCTCGAGGTGTCATACCTCTGCCGCACCTCCGCAGGTAGATCGAGAATCCGCCGGAGCATGATCGGGATGGCGAACAGCGCAGTGCACTGCTGCTCCGCGATCGTTCGCAGGCACGCCTCGGCGTCGAAGCGCTCCTGCAGCACCACGGTCGCCCGCAGTGGAGTAGTGATGAGCATTCCCGCCATGCCCCAGGCATGAAAGATCGGTGCGGAGATCAGCATGCGTTCGCCCACCCGCAGCGGGATCCTCGACAGCATCGCCGCGACACTGCCGAGTCCCTTCGACGACGGGCGCAACGCACCGCGCGGGGTACCGCTCGTACCCGAGGTCATCACCACTACCGAGCCCGGCCGGGCCGGTGGTTTCCGCCCGGCACGCGAGACGGTCGTGCGCAGCGAGCGCACCGTCAGGCCCGCGGCGCCACCGGCGCCCGGCCCGGTCGTGATCAGCTGGACGCCGTCCGGCAGGTAACGCACGAGCGGCTCGAAGTCCTCGTCCAGGATCACCGTGCCCACGCCGTGCTCGTCGACGGCATCCTCCACCTGCTGACCGGCGAGAGCGGTATTGAGCAACACCACCGAAGCGCCGAGCTTCCCGCAGGCGAGCACGCTCTCCATCATGGCGATGTGGTTACGCGCGAGCACGCCGACGGTGCTACGTGGGCCGACACCGACGCCTGCCAACCCCGCAGCCAGCCGGTCGGTGCGGTGGTCGATCTCGCCGTAGGTACACGACGACGCACCGTCGACCAGCGCGGTACGGCCGGGTTCTCGCGCCGCCGCGGCAGAGTACCCGCCCACCAGCGTGTATCCCCACCTGCCGACGGATCGCAGCTGCGCAAGTACCCGGTCCGGCCGCCCCGGACCGACCACACCCGAACGCATCAGGGTACGCAGCACGCCGGCCCCGTACCCGCCCGAGGTGCCACGGTTGACCACGTACGCCCCGGAGTCCCCCGCGAGGTACGCACGGACCCGTGCGAGCGCCGCCCGCATCCACGACCTGATGCGGCCCTTCGACCACTCGTGCCCGCCGGGTACCGGCAGACGCGGGTTGAAGAACACGAGAGCCAGTCGCGTACGGCCTGCGCCGAGCGGGGAGAGGTGTACCGATACCCACGATCCGGTGTCCGGGATCGTCGCGAGCACGAGCTTCTCCGCCTGCCGGTTGATCAGCGCCTGCAACCGGAACTCCGTGACTCCCTCGCTGCCACGGTCGACACGCACGTGATAGGTGGTGCCGTGCACCGGATCGTGCGACGGGACCCGCTCGCAGGAGCTGATCCCCGTGAAGAACCTGGGATAGACCTCGGGGTCGCCGAGAATCTCCCACAACCTCGCGGGGGCATGGTCGACCAGCGCGTCGAAGGCTACATAATCGGATGACATGCCGTAGCGCCTTCCCACGAGTGCCCACCCTGACAGTGCACTCCATTAAGCGACGTACGTCACATCTGGTCAATGGGATCGGATCGATCCGCGCGGCGACGCGGGCAGAGCTGTCAGATGCGCGCAACGACGCGCATCCGGATTGCGCGAATGTGTCAAGTCCGTGATCCGGGCATGCCCGCTCGGGGCACACCGCGGACCGCGAACGGCCGCACGCGATCGGGCAGCCTCGGCCTAAGTCGGCTGGGCGTGCAGTACCCCTTCGAGACGGTCGGCGGCGGCACGTTCTCCCCCCGCGGCGAGGAAGGACATCGCGATCTCCCCTGCGGCGTAACGGTAGGAGGGATCGGTCAGCGCCGTATCGATCGCGGCGCCGATGTGGCTGGCACGCGCGTGCCCGAAGCGCAGGCGGGTGCCGGCGCCCGAGCGCTCCACTTGGTCTGCGATGACCGGCTGGTCGTCCCTGATCGGCGCGACAACGAGGGGTAATCCCCTGCTCAGTGCCTCACAGACGGTATTGTGCCCGGCATGGCATAGCACGACGTCGACGTGGTCGAGCAGCTCCAGCTGCGGCACATGCGAGCGGACCACGACGTTTTCCGGCACGTCTTCGAGCGCTCCGGCCGGATCCGCGATGACCGCGCTCGCCCACGGACGATCACGCAACGCCGACGCGCACTCGGTCAGGAACCGTTGCCCCGTGGCATCGTTGACGGTCCCCAGGGTGATGTAGACGAGTGGATGCATCCCGTCGATCCGCGGCCACGGGAAGTCCACGTCACCGCGACGCTCGCGTGTCACCGGCCCGACGAACCTGACCGAGTTCCCTGCAGCATCCGCACCGGCCAGTGCCGCTGTGGTGAACGCAAGCACCAGGTACGGGGAGAACCGCACGTCCTCCGTCCCCCGCTCGGTCCCGAACCTCTTTCGGAGCATGTGCAGCTGCCCGGCCACCCAGTCGCGCACCTGAGGGAAGCCCGCAAGCGGGTCGGTCAGCTCGGCGGATGTCGTCGCCGAGGTGACCCACGGCAGTCCCATCCGGTCGGCGACGAGGCCGCCTGCGAACGCCTGCTGGTCGACGACCAGAACGTCGGGCTTCTCCCGCTCGACTGCTTCCTCCACCCCGGACACCATCGACTCGGTGACCGGGACGAGCACCTGTTCCCAGAGGTACCTCAACGCGCCGAACCCGCGCAGCCCGGGTGGCCGCGGGTGGATCGGAGCGGGGGCACACCCGTACACGCGCGCCCAGCCGGGCAGCAGCCCGCCCAGCGCATCCGTGTCACCAGCCCATGCGACACCGTGCCCGCGCGCTGTCAACTCGGAGGCCACACCGATCGTGGGATGCACGTGCCCGGCGAACGGCGGGACGACGAAAAGGAATCGGCTCACGCCACCTCTCCCAACCATCTCAGGTGCTCCTGCTCGGTAACCCAGTTCAGCAACAAGTAGCGCAGCAGGTGATGGCGCTCGACGAGGACGGAATGGTCCTGATCGTTGATCACCTCGGTCCTGCAGCTCGGCAGGACGGCCTGCAACGCGTACGGGTCGTCCCGCTGGAATCCGTCGCTACCGACCACCGTCATCACCGGGCAGTGCAGCGCACGCAGCTCCTGCTCACCCAGCAGCGGCCCGGAGGGGACGTCCGCGACGATGCTCGTCGACTCGATGATGCGCAGCGCAGCCGTCGCCAGGCGGGCGTGGTGCTTGCCGTACGTACGCTCCAGCCATTCGATGTTGGCCGGATCACGCGCCTCGTCGAGCACGTTGCCGAACGTGCGCTCCATCTTGTCCGCCCACGGTTGGGTTGCCGGCTCACCCTCGATCGCCACGACGCTGCTGACCCGTTCCGGGTGGGTCGCCGCGAAGCTGAACGCGATCGTTCCGCCGAAGCTGTTTCCGATCACGTGCACAGGACGGTCCTCGGCGAGCTCGGCGAGCAGGCCACGCAGGTCGGCCACGAAGTCGCTCACCCGGTAGCCTGTAGCCGGCCGCGCGCTACGCCCGTGCCCGCGCAAGTCGTAGGTGAGCACGTCGATGCCGTGCTCGGCGAACGGGGCCGCAAGGGTCAGGTAGAAGCTCGCCAGGCTGTCGTATCCCAAGCCGTGCACGAAAACCACCGTCGGAACCGGCTCCCCTCCGGACGGTCGCGCCGCCAGCCGCTGGAAGTGGGTACTGACCCCGTTGACGTCTACCCTGCCCACCGTCTCAACTCTCCCTGTTTCGAAACCTGCCTGTACTGTGCACGACGAAATCGACGAGCGATCCGATACGCAGGCCGATCACGTCGTCGAGTTCCATCTCCGCGAGGAACGCGGCGAGGTTGACGTGTTCGCCGTAGCGCTCGGCGAGGCGCGAGCCGAGCGCCACCAGGTCGATGCTTTCCAGGCCGAGATCCTCGTGAAACGCGGTGTCACGGGTGATCTCGGTGCCGTCCTCCAGCCCGTACTCGTCGAGCAGTTCGAGCAGCATCGCACGGATGTCGTCGAGGGCGGTCTCCGCCGGAATCGCCTCGCTCGTGGTCATGGCACTACCTCCCTACAGCTCGTTGTCCGCTGCGCCGTCGGTCCGGGCGACCGCGTACTCCCGCGTGCCGCCCGGCTCGGGCACGACCGCTACCCGCACGCGCCTGCTCCGCGTCGCCGAGGCGACGTCGATCGCGATCTCGCCGTGCGACTCGCCGCCCGCGGCGATCGCTTCCGCTTCGATCCCGACCTCTCCCGGCCTCGCACGCCGGACCACCATGCGTGCGACGGCGAGCCGGGCCATGGCCACCGGTAAGGCGTCTCCGGTCATATGACGTAGCCGATCGAGGAGGCGCTCCTCCGCGGGTGCCACGTCGTTGGCCGTCTCGAGTGCCGTTGAGGAGACCTCCCCGATAGCGACATCGGGCTGGGCGTGCGCGTGCCCGGGCACCCACGCCACGCTGAGCCCGTCACACTGATCCACGGCCACCGGCAGGTCACCGACCCGGAGCCCGTACACACCGCCAACTCGGTACCGGCCACTACGGTCGCAGGAGACGTGGAGCTCGGCGGGATAGACGGCGCCGTGCCCGCGCCGCCACAGCAGGCCCCGAACCGCGTCCTTGACCACCACCCTGGCAAGTAGCCAACGCCTGCGCTCGGGCGGATCGCAGGCCTCGTACTCCGCGCGCTCGGATGCGCCGAGATACTTGGGCACGAAGAACTCACGGGAGGCGAGGCCGTTCCACGGTTCCGCGAGCAACCACCAGCCGCCGGGCTGTTCGCGCGCGATCGTGTTGGTTCCGGGCAACCGGTGCACGGCGCACGCCCGCTCGTCCCCGTCGACCCGGTAGTCCTGCCAACCGGTCACCGACACTCCCACGCTCCCGTTCACGGTGACCTGACCGTCGACCACCACGTGCTCATCACTGAGCGAGGTCACCCGGACGGCGCCGCCGACAGTCTGTCCGGTGGGCGGCTCGGGCGCGTGGAACCGGATCCGTTCGATGCGTGCGGGGAAGGCGATACACCGTCGCGGATGGTTCTCCACCAGCCACTGGCCGATCATCTGGCCGACGTTGTCGAGCAACGCACCCGGCGCGGACGGCACCGTTATCTCGGCCCGGAACGACTCCGGCGAGATCGCCGTGGAGCGAGTGATGCCCTGGAACGCCGGGCCGTGGAACATCCATCCCTCGTCGTAGAGACGCCTGGCGGACAGCTCGGGTACGCGCTCGTACCTGGCGGGCGGCCACGGTTCCGGCGCATCATCCGGGTACCGGTCGCCGAGCGTGATCACGGCATCCGCGAAGCCACCCAACCGCGCAGACACGCGGTGCCGGTCCAATGGTTCGACCTCGACAGGCACCTGCTGCCCCGGCGCCGCGACGAGCCAGCGACGTAACCGCACGTCGGAGACCTCGGTGACCACCCTGCCGGGAGCCGCGGCGCGCGCGGCCCCGGCCAGATGCGCGATCATGCCTGTCGCGGGCATGACCGGCCTGCGGTCGGAGTGGTCCGGCCAGCCGGCACGCTGCGCGGCCATGCAGTGGTCGAGCAGATGCGGCATCGACTCGACGTCGACCGGCAAGGTGTGCCGCAGCGCGCCGGGCGCGGGGTGCGGGCCTGCGGTGCGGCGGCGACCGGCGGCGTGAACCCGGGGTGGGCGCGCGCGCCTGCCGCGCCCGCCGGCATCGGCCGCTTCGATCACCTCGGCCACGGACGCTGCGCTCTCCTCAAGCAACATCCCGAACTCGGCCGCGGCAGGGAAGCGGGCACCGAGCTCGCGCAGGCGCGTCGCCTGCGCGAGCTCGGCCCGGTTCGTAGGGGGTGATACCGCGGCACCCGCGGCCGGTGCCGCGGTATCCGGGTCGAGGACGGAGAAGTCGGGGTTCCCGCCCTCGACCCACGCCGCGGCCGCAACGCGCCGCAGCTGTCCGGTCCCCGATCGGTGCGGGGAGTTCGCGGTGATCGTCAGGTGCTCGGACTGGCGCAACGTATCGTCGACCAGCGAGCCGAGCTGCCCGCAGCCGGCTTGCACGAACATCCGGACGCCGGAGTCGTACAGCTGCCGGATCAGCGCGCCGAAGCGCACCGGCTCGATCATGTGACGGACACTCAGGTCCCGGATGCGTCCGGGATCGTCCGGGAAACGTGTGGCCGTGGTCGCCGACCACACCGGGATCGTGGCGGGATGCATCGGCAGGCTCGGCACGCCCTCTGCACGGAACGGCCCCAGGTAGTCCTCGAACATCGGTGTGTGGAAACCCGATTGGAACGGGAGTACATGACTGATCACACCGTTCGCCCGCAACTCGTCGACCAGTGTGGATACCGCTTCGCCTGGGCCGCACACGACTGTCTGGTTGGGTGAGTTCTCGTGCGATACGACGATGCCGCCCCTACCACGGACCGCTGAGGCCGCGCGCTCCGCCGAGCAGCCGAGTACCGCGAACTCGAGTCCGGGTACGCGCAGTGCATCCAGGTCCGCACGTTCGATCATCCGTACGAAGTCCCGTTCCGGCAGGATCCCTGCCGCCCGCATCGCCGACCATTCGCCTACGCTGTGCCCGGCGAGCGCGTCCGGTCGCAGTCCCAGCGTGCGCAACGCGCGATACATCAGCTCGTTGACCGTGAACACGGAGGCGGCGTACCTACCGAGCGTGTGGGTATCCAGATCGCCGACGGAGGTACCGAGCCACCCGGCTACATCGGTCACACTCGGCGAGAACTCGGCCTCCAGGCCGGGGAACACGAAAGCGATACCACCGCCCGCGGAGAGCAACGGTTCCGGGCTGAACCAGATGTCCTTACGTCCCCGCCACGGGGCTTCCTTCCGCACGATCCGCGCGGCCAGCTCGCAGCGTTCGCGGGTCGGCCCGATGAGCGCCACCCGCGGACCCGGCTCCTGGTGATGTGCGCCCACGTCCGGCGTTCCGCTCCGGTGGCCCTCGAGCCGCCCGGCAAGCTCCGCGGCCGAGCGCCCGGCCAGCAGCAGCACGTCCTGCTCGCCCCCGGCCCGGGCCTCCCGGCCACGTTGCCCGGCCGTTCCTGATACGTCAGCACGTGTCATCGCTGCACCCTGCACCCGCCACGTCACCAGCCGGACGCCGTCACGATCGGCACGCCATCCGCGGGACCCCAAGCCAGTTCGGCGAACAGCTCGCCGATCGCCGCATCAGGATCCATCAGCGAGACGCCACGTTCGGCGTAGCTGCGCTCCAGCTCGGGGGTGACCATGCCGCCGTGCTCGGCTGCCGGCGCCCACGGACCCCAGTGGATCGTGCGCACCCTTCCGGACAGCGGCCGCGGCGATCGAGCGGCGATCCCCTCCAACGCATCGTTGGCCGCCGCGTAGTCGGCCTGCCCGCGATTTCCGAGGGCGGCGGCGATGCTGCCGAACAGCACGACGAAGGATGGCGGTTCACCGCCATCGGCAAGGCCTTCCAGCAGCTCGCCTGCACCGTCCACTTTGGTTGAGTACACGCGCTGGAACGACTCGGTGTCCTTGTCGGCGACCAGGCGGTCCTCGATCACTCCTGCCGCGTAGACGACACCGTCGATCCTGCCGTCCTCTGCGTAGATCTCCTTGACCAGCCCGCGGACCGACCCGGGCTCGGTGACGTCGACCGTGTGGTACCGCACGTCGGCCGCTGTCTCGCTCAGCTCGGCGAGCGTATCCGTCACCTCACGCCGCGCGAGGATCTCCCGTGCCTGCAGGTCGATGTCCTGCGGTCCTGCGCGACCACGGCGGGCGAGTACCGACCGTAGCGCGGGCAGATCGGCAGCCGCGGCGAGCTCCGCGTCCTCGGGTTCGGATGGCGGCGGGGTCCGTCCCGCGAGCCGGATTCGGCAACCGGAGTCGGCTGCCAACCGCTGCGCCACCCGGGCGGTGATGCCACGCGCGCCGCCGATGAGCAGGACCACCGAGTCCGGGCCGAGGCCCATGTCCGACACGGGATCCGGCCGGCCGTTCGCCCGGTCGTCCGCGTGCGGCGCGCCGCGTTCGGCGACGACCATGCGGAACGACCTCCGGGAACCTCCCTCCACGGCGACCACCGGATCCGGCCCTGCGGTCAGCATCTCGCTCAGTACCGTCGATGCCAGCATCCCGACCGGCTCGTCGCGGTCGACCTCCACGAGCCGCACCCGCGTGCCGGGATGTTCCTTGTACAGGGTGCGTACGAGTCCCCGCAGGCCCAGCGATGCCCGCGCACCGTTGCCGTGCGGAGCCACGGCGAGTACCCACCGCGGCCGCCGCGCCAACGCGCACCTGAACAGCGGGTAGTCGCGCGGCAGTGACGGCTCGGCGTCGTTGTCGAGCGCGTTCAGCACGACCAGACCGTCGAGATCGCCGTCATCGGATTCCAGCTCGGCCGCGTACCGCGTCCCGTCCGCGACCACCCACGCGGTGGCGCCCCGCGCGGAGAGCTCGTCGGCGACATGTTCCGCGAGCTCGCAGCCGCCGACCACGGCAACGCGGGCGCCGACCAGGACGTCGGCGGGCTCCGTGTCGCCGGCTTCGGCATCCTCCAGCCGCAGGACGTGTCGAACGGGCGGCTGCGTGGCCGGGACCCGCCCGGCATCCACCGGGGTAGCGGGCGCGTCCGCGTTCTCGCCGGCCGGGGTCGCACTCTCCCCCGCTGCGCCGTCCCGGCCCGCGGTGTCCGGCGCGGTGCCCGCCGTAGCGGCCGACCCGGACAGCGCTTCGGCCATCGCCCGCGCGGTACGTGTCCTCGCGAGGTCCTCGGCGCTCACCGGAGCCCCGCCGGGTGACCCTGCGATGAGCTCACCGGCGACCTCGGTGCGCTTGATGGAATCCACGCTCAGGTCCGCTTCCAGGTCGAGATCCGGTTCGATCATCTCCGGCGGGTATCCGGTCCTGCGTGCAAGCACGTCGACGACGCGTGCCAGCTCGTCGCCGGCACTCGCCTGACCGCCGGCATCCGCCCCGACCCGGTCGTCCGGAACGCGACGCTCCGGCGGGGGCTCCTGCAGCTGTCCGTCGTCCTGGCCGGTCCGCCGGTCCGCGTCCCGCCCGGCATCCATCGCGCGCCGTTCTCCGTCGGTCCTGCCCGGCACCTCGAGCGGCACACCCGGATCGGCACCGAGGTAGGACAGCATCACGTCGCGCTGCGCGGCCACCATCTCCCTGCTGTTGCGCAGGAACTCGCTCATCACCTCGTCGGTGGGGCCGGTATCGCCCACCGGGCCGTCTCCGAACATCACGGTGCCTTTCACCTCGTCGGCGGGGAACAATCCACCAGGCACAACCTTCCCGTCCGCCGTACGGGCGAGGTGGCCGTTGACGGTCCAGCGTGGCCGCCCGGGCGCCCGGGACGTGGACACGTCCCGGGCGTCCCGCCCGGTGAACAACCAGCCGGTCCGCACGTCGCTCCCGGAGACCGCGAGGGTGGCAGCGGCACGCAGGAAGCCACGCAGCCCGCCGCCGGCCTCGTCGCAGCCGACGACGGTATGCGGCCGGTCCCCGAGCACCGCGCCGACGAGCCCGCCGAGCACCGAACCGGGGCCGGCTTCCAGGAACACCCGGAACCCGTCGGCATACATCGCTTCGATCTGGCCGCAGAAGTCGACCGGCGCCGCGATCTGCGCGGCGAGCTCGGAACGCACGGCCTTCCCGTCGCCCGGGTACGCGCTTGCCGTGCGGTTCGACCAGACCTGGGTGCGTGGAGCACCGACCGGCAACGGTTCCAGGGCAGTCGCGAACAGCCCCGCGGCATCCTCGACGACCGGGCTGTGAAACGCGCAAGCGACGTTCAACCGGGTCACGGGAAGTCCCATCGCGCTCAGCAGCTCGATCGCCCTGTCCAGCCCGGTTGCCGGCCCGGACACAACCACCTGGCCGGGTGCGTTGTAGTTGGCCACGACGACCGAGCCGAGCGAGGGGGCGCCGTCGAGGACACCGTCGACGGTTTCCCGGTCGGCCCGCACCGCGGCCATACCGCCGGGATCGCTGCCGGCCGCGGTGACCATGGCGTCGGCCCGTTCCTTCGACAGCGCGGGCAGCGAGTGTTCGTCGATCGCTCCGGCCGCGGCGAGCGCGACCAGCTCACCGTAGCTGTGTCCGGCGTAGGCGTCCGGCCGGATCCCCAGCCTGCCGAGCAGGTAGTGCACCCCGAGGCCGGTCACCCCGAGCGCGGGTTGCGCCATCCTCGTGTCGCGCAGCCGCTCACGCTGGTCACGCGCGGTCCCGGCATCGAACGCTGCCGGTGGGAACATGGCGGCATGGGTGTCCGGGTCCCGCACAGCGATGCGCCTGAGCTCGTCGAACGCGCCGAACAGCTCCGCCATCATTCCGGGGTACTGGCTCCCCTGGCCGGGGAACAGCACGGCCAGCTTGCCTTCCGGCTCCTCACCGGTCGCGCGGAACACGACTCCGTCGACGTCGGTGCGGCCGTCGAGGGCTGCCCGCAACGAGCCTGCGAGCTCGTCGAGGTCCGCCGCCACGATCGCGACCTGCACCGGCTCGGTTCCGCGATCCGATCGGGCCGATGCTGTGCAGGCCAGATCACGCAGCCTCCACGGCCTGCCGTGCGACTCGTTGGTTTCGACGAGAGCCGACAACCACTCCAGCTCGCCGTGCGCGGACGCGCGGTCGGCACCCCGGAAGGTGAACAGTTCCGCAGGCCAGTTCCACAGCCCGTGCCTGTTCGAATCAGCAGCGGAGTGCCCGGCGAGAACGGCGTGGAAGTTGGTCCCGCCGAACCCGAAGGCACTCACCCCCGCGATCCTGTCCCTGGGAGCCGCCGCCCAGGGCACCGCCTGTTCCCGGAACACGAACGGGCTGTGCTCCGGCGACCACGCGTGGTTGGGTTCGCCGATCGCCCTTGTGGGCGGGAGAATCCCGGTGTAGATGGCCATGGCGGACTTGATCAGCCCGGCGAGGCCCGCGGCGCACATGGTGTGGCCGATCTGCGACTTCACCGACCCGAGCACGCACGAACCCGGCTCGGTGCCCGCCTCGTCGAACAGCGTGGTCAGTGTCGTCAGTTCCGTACGGTCCCCGACGACGGTCCCCGTGCCGTGCGCCTCGACCAGGCCGACCTGGCGCGGCGATACGCCGGCGAGACCGTACGCCCGGTCCAACGCCCTGCGTTGCCCTTCCGGGCGAGGAGCGGTCAGGCCGAGAGCCTTACCGTCGCTACCACCGGCCACTCCCTTGATCACCGCGTATACCCGGTCACCGTCGCGTTCGGCGTCGCTGAGCCTTTTCAGCGCGAGGCACGCGACGCCCTCGCCGAGCGCGATACCGTCGGCCGAGGAGTCGAACGTCTTGCAGCTACCGGTCGGAGACAGCGCCCCGACCGAGGCGAACAGCAGGTAGTCCTCGATCGCGTTGTGCAGGTCCGCGCCGCCGCAGAGCATCATGTCCGCCGAATTGGTCGCCAGCTCCTTACACGCGGTGTCCAGCGCGGCCAGCGATGCGGCGCATGCCGCGTCGATCGTGTAGTTCGAGCCGCCCAGGTCCAACCGGTTGGCGATCCGACCGGCAATCACGTTGGACAGCCGTCCCGGCAAGCTGTCCTCGGTCAGGCGCGGCAGGCAGTTGTCGAGTTCCTCGGGAAGCTCGCCCGAGTAGGACGGCAGCACCATCCGCAACGTCTTCGCGTTGGCCAGGTCGCTACCCGCGGCGGCACCGAAGACGACTCCGGTACGCGAACGGTCGAACCCGGTTCGCGCGTAACCCGCATCGACGAGCGCCCTGTCCGCCGCGTGCAGCGCGAGTAGCTGTACCGGCTCGATCGACGCGAGTGATCCCGGCGGGATACCGAACCGCGTCGGGTCGAACGGGATGTCCGGGAGGAACCCTCCCCATTTCGACGGTGTCGAGTCCCCGCCGGTCGGTGTCGCCGGAGCATCCTGCGCGACGAAGTACGTGTCGACGTCCCACCGTTCAGGGGGAACCTCGGTGATGGCGCCCACATTGGACACGACGTTCGACCAGTACTCCTCCAGCGTGGCCGCCTGCGGGAACATGCTGGACATTCCGACGATCGCGATGTCGAGGGGTTCCGGTTCGGGTGGTGACTCGGCATCGCCGATACAGCGCCGGATCCGGTCGATGCTCGCGTCCCGGAACGCGGCGGCGCCCCCGGTGACCTCCTCGTGCAGCTCAGCCAGTGTGGTGAGCCCGTGGCGCAGCGTGGCAACCTGGCCTGCCATGAACATCCCGGACCGGTGCTGCTCGGCATCGTCGACGGCCACGAGCGAGTCGCCGTCCCGCCGCACACCCTTGCTGGCTATGCGCAGCCTGCCGACGTTGAGCTGCTCGAGCCGCTCCCAGACCGCGCGCCTGTCCAGTCCCTGGTCCCGCAGGTTCGCTGCGATCGACGTGAATTCGGAGGTGAACGGGCTCTCCACGCACCGGGTGGCGTGTCCGGGGGCGGTCTCCAGTAACTCCGTGTGTTGCGCTTCCCTGGCAACCTGCTGGAACACCGGTCCGACGGCGCCGCACGCGACCGCTTCCTCGGTGAACAGGTACGCGGTCCCCATGAGAATCCCGACAGCGGCTCCCTCCCCGGCAAGCGGACCGGCCATCGCCGAGACCATCGCCGAGGAACGAGCATCGTGAATGCCGCCTGCGAACAGCACCTCCAGCTCCTCGCCGGCACCTCCCGCCGCGATGAAGTCACGGAGTACGCCGAGCTGCTGCTGCCACAGTGTGAAGCAGCTACGTGGTCCCACATGTCCACCGCACTCGGATCCCTCGAACACGAACTTGCGCGCCCCGGCGTCCAGAAACTGCTCGAGCAGGCCTGGCGACGGCACGTGCAGGAACGTCGAGATGCCGGCGTCCTCCAGGTCACGTGCCTGGTCCGGCCTGCCCCCTGCGATCACCGCCGTGCGCGGCCTGAACCGCAGCACCGCATTGAGCTGTGCGGCACGCAGATCGTCCGGGGCGAACCCGAGGATCCCCACGCCCCACGGTCGCTCGCCGAGCCGGGCATCGGTCCGTTCCAGCAGGTCCGACACCTGCTCTCCGCTGGACAGCGCGAGCGCCAGGTACGGCGTCGCGCCGGCCCCGGCGACAGCTGCCGCGAAATCCGCCTGGTCACTCACCCTCGTCATCGGGCCCTGCGCGATAGGGAGGTCGCCGCCGAGGCGCCCGCTCAGCGGTGATCCTGCCCGCAGGTCGGCATGGTTGCCGGGCTCGGCAGTGCCGTGCATCGCGGCCAGCACCGACCGGACCGCCCTGGCGACACCGCCGTAGTGCTCCACGAACCGTGTGGCGAGGCCCGCGTCCTGGCCGGCGACGATGTGCACCGCCTCGGCACCGGCACCACCGTTGCCTGCGCCACGCCCGGTACCCGGTACCCGCGCCGGGATCACCCGCCTGCCGTCCACCACGCGACTGTCCGTCCCGTCGCTCGCGGCAAGGGTGCCGCGGATGTACCCGGGCAGTTCGGATTCCGGCAGGAGCGCGAGCTGGGTGTCCAGCACCACACCCGCGGCACCCCCGGTCACGGCGGCGGCTGCGGTCTGCGGTCCGATTCCGCCGCACACCCATACCGGCAGTCCGTGTCGCGGTTCGGACAGCAGCTGCTGCAACAGCACGAACGAGCCGAGCTCGCCGACCCTGCCGCCCGCTTCGTTTCCCTTGGCGACCACACCATCGGCTCCGGACTCGCGTGCCACGACAGCTTCCTGCCGGCTCGCGACCTCGACAAGCACGACGACACGGTCGGCGATCTGCCACGGCTCCCACGGTGCGTCCCAGCCCAGCACGACCACTTCCAACGCGCCGGCGCTGTCACCGAGCAACTCGGCGACCTCCTCGTACGTGAGTGCGCACTCGCCGTCCACCCGTACGCCGAACCGGTCCGTGTTCCCCCCTTCGACAACGCGGACCAGCTCGTTCCGGGAGCGGGCATCCCCGCACCCGAGGTCGATGACGCCCAGGCCACCCGCCGCGCTCACCGCCGCACACATCCGTGCGTCCGGTGTACCGCACGGGTTCACCCCGAGCAGTACATCGGGTCGTGGCCCGGCTGCTGACATGGCTTCCTCCCTGATCACAACTCGTCGCCTGCCGTGCAGGCGCCAACCGCCACTGCAGTACGTGCGCCGGTGTGATGCGCATCGCCAGTCATCAGCTCGCCGTATGCCGTGCCAGCCACGCCTGCGGATCCGTCGCCTTGGTCGCGTACATCGCCCGCACCTCGGGATGCGGCAGGATCAGGAACTCGCCACAGGCGATCCCGCGCAGTGCCGCGTCGGCGACCTCCTCCGGTGTGATGATGGGTGCGTGCTCGGCAACGGCCCGCGCCGCCGGATGGCCCGCGTCCACAGCCGGCATCAGCAGGTCCGTGCGCACCCCGAGCGGGCACAGCACACCGACACCCACGCCACTGTCCCCGTACGTCATGGCCAGCCATTCCGCCAGCCCGACAGCGGCTCCCTTCGTCACCGAGTACGGCGCATCACCCGGTAACCCGAGCAGGCCCGCGGCGGACGCCGTGAGCAGGAAGTACCCCTGCCCCCGGACCGACATGCGTGGCAACACCGCCTGAGCGAGGTGCACGTGAGCCATGACATTGACCGCCCATGAGCGGGCCCAGTGCTGCTGGGCCGCGTGCAGACCCTGCCCCATGGCAATACCGGCGTTGGAACACACAACGTCAGGGGGACCGAATGCGTGCTCCGTCTCCCGCACCAGAGTCGCTACCTGCCCGCTGTCGGAGACGTCCACGTGCACTCCGAGGGCCGCCACGCCACGATCGCGGATCTCGTCGGCCACGCTCGAGACGCCTTCCGCATCGACGTCGGCGACGACGATGCCGCGCGGATACTCGCCTGCGAACGAGCGGGCGAGGGCGGCACCGATCCCTCTCCCCGCGCCCGTGACGACTATCGTCGTTCCGTGCAATTTCATAACGGAATCCTCTCGGCCCGCTGCCGGATCACCTCACACCAGGGCCCGCACCGGGGCATCCACCACTCGGCATCGCTCCAGTATTCCGAACCTCACCCGGACGAATCGTTTCTATCGGGATCGGCGTGCCTCGTACGGAACCGGAAAAACTGCAGAGCACCGAGAACGCGTTAATTCTACGGACGCTTTCCGGACAGGACACCGCCCCGGATCGATCAGCGATTTCCGGCGACTGCTCGATGACGTTAGGCCGTGCGTACGCCGACCGTCAAGCAGTACTCGACGCCTGCTCGGCAACATGCGTCCGGGTTTTCAGCATTCGTCGCACAGACTTGTCGCATGCTGAGTAGAAGCATGCCTGAGCAGCGGGATCGACCTCGGCCGGGTGACAGGAGCGAACTCCCGGCCGCGCACCGGTCTACCAGGACACACCACAGGGCCCGACTCCCCGGAATTCCCGGAACCCCGGCTCACAATTGGACCTCCTTCTGCCGGCCGGGAATCCGGGGAGATGTCAGTCATACACGCTCTACAACCGCGCGGCAGGCAGGTGTGGCATCGTGACAAAATCAACGAACGGCATCGATTTCGGTTCACCACGACGTTGCAGATTTCCACGCATCCGGCTATATTTCGGCGTCCGTAGCGGCCCGGATGGTGGAGTGTCGTTCGGACTGTGCACGCGGTCCGGTTTCCAGTTGGTGATACCGGGGATGATGCGTCTTCAAACGTGACGGCGGACGCGAATGAAATGAATTCTTCCCGCGATCTGCGCCGGAGGGGAACGGTCACGAGTTGTCGGCCACCCCACGTGACGGCGAGTTCGGCGAACCGCTCGGGCGTGGCGGCTCCGGCGACTTCTTCTCAGACCCCCGCAGCTACTGCTCAGCCGGCGCGCGCAGGGCCATCTCGAGCCGCAGACGCTGTTCCGGATCGTCCAAGCTCTCGCCGAACAGCTCCCGCAGCTTGCCGAGGCGGTAACGGACGGTTTGCGGATGCACGCCGAGCCGCTCGGCGATATCGGTCACACAACCATCATTGACACCGAGCCATGCCAGCAGTGTCTCCGACATTCGCGCACGCTGCTTGGGCGTGAGGCCGGACAACGGGGCCAGTGCCGTCTCGCTGATGCGCCGAAGCAGGTACTCGTCAGAACTGATCGCCAGGTCCGCCAGCCGGTCGGCGCACATGATGACTTCCTCGTCGGGCATGTGGCCGCGCTCGGCCAGCTCCAGTGCCTGTCGCGCCATGTTGAACGAGGTGTGCGCCTCCTCCACCGCGACGACCGGCCCGACGGCCAGCCTGCGGCAGGCGAGTTCCTCCCGCAGGGCGTCCACGTACTGCTCAGGGTCGCTCATGACGAGACTCGGGACAGTGCCGTCCAGATCGACAAGCACGTCGCTTCCGAGTTCGGGCGTAACGTTACGGGTCCGGGCGGGGTCGTGTTCGATCGCGACCACACCGACATGCTCCGGCAGCGGCCAGTCGGTCGCGCTCGCCAGCTCCACGAGCGCCTGCCGCGACTCCGCCTCGCCCGACACCAGCAGCCGGTGCAGCCGGCGCCGTCTGTGGTCGATGCCGTCGCGCGAGTTCGCCGCGGCTTCGGCATAGCCCGCGCTCACCGTCGCCGCGAGCTCGTCGGAGTACTTGAACAGGCCGTCGGCGAAGGTGAACAGCGTGCCGGTCGGCACTCCCAAGGACTCACCGGACACCCGCAGGTGGCGCCACGCCACCTGGGTACCGATACCGACCGCCGAGTGCATGACGTCCATGGACGTCCCCGACCGGAACTGGCGACGACCCAGTTCCCTGAACCACTCCTCCCAGCCGGTCCGATCCACTTCGGATGAGCCCAGATTGTCGATGACGTGGTGGATGGCCTTCTCGACGCTGGTCACGATCACCTTGCCGAACTCCCCTTCGAGCGGCCTGTCGTACGCCGAAACCCCCACCCGGATCTCGTTGATCACGTCCTTGATCATCCGTCTGGTGATGGGTGCGAGGTGCTGCGCGAACTCCTCGGGGTCGATGAGCGCGAAAATGTCCTGGGCGCTCGTGGCATGGACCGGGGCACCGCGATGCTGAGCCGTCCCCGAATGCGGCTGACCGAGATCGGCGGCCACCGGCGTCACCCCCGCCTGACGATGGAACGGGACCAGCCCCGCACCGGGGCTGCTGGGGTAGTAGCACGACGATAGAGTCAACCGCCAGGCCGGTCAACGCTCCACCGCGCCGCACGACCAGGACCTGCCGAGTCTCGTCCGATCGGTAGACACGACTCGGGAACACGCTTGCCAGAGTTGTGCTCTGATGACAAATTTCGGCCGCACGACCTGCGTCAGGGCGCCATGACCTCTGCGGGTTCCCTCGGCCGCTCCGGCACCTCGGCGGCCACCCTCCTTTCACGCCGCCAGAAGCCGCGGAGCTTTCGTTCCGCCCAGCGCAGTGCGGCCGTGGGAGCGAAGACCAGGTCCCCTGCGATCACCGCAAGGGAGAAGAACGGCAGTCCCAGCATGACAGCGATGCCGATGTGCTCGGCGATCAGCACGATCAGCGCGGCGTTCTTGACCCGCCTGTTGAACAGCGTGAACGGGAACGCGACCTGAATGAACACGGTTCCGTACGTCAGGGCCAGAACCAGGACGGCGTGGCTGGAGACCAGATCCGACAGAAGCGGCCACGGGTTGAACGCCTCGACCTGCAGTGGGTAGTAGACCGCCGTGCCGTCCTGCCAGCGGGTTCCCTGGATCTTGTACCAACCGGCGGCAGAATACAGTAGACACATCTGCACGATGATCACGAGCAGAGCACTGTTGTGCAGCAGGTTGGCGAGCATATCCAGGACGGTGCGCGGTTCCACGGAAGCGAACCTGTTCACGCACCACCACACCCCCTGGGCGAGCCACAGCGACCACAGGATCACTACCCATACCACGCCCAGATGCCCGAGCAGTGACACCGCTACCAGCACAGCGCCGAGCAGCCCCCACAAAGCGGGGCCGGTGCGGTCCCCACCCGCCGAGCGGCGAGCGCGACGCGCGTCCAGCGACCACACCTGGCTGCACCGGGTCGCGACCAGGTAGATCGCCATCAAGTGAATGAGGTTCGTGCCGCCGTCGCCGACGAACGCATTACGGTTCTGCACCGAAAGCACACCGAGCATGAACAGCACCGCCGCCGCACGGGTTCGCCAGCCGAGCAGCATCGCCAAGCTGGCGAGGATCGCGAGGAGGTACAGCAGTTCGAACCACAGCACACCGTCCGACCACAGAAGTGCCGTGAACGCACCGTTGAGGTCCACTCTGCGCTCGGCAAGGGAGTGCTCGAACGTGCCGTCCGGTCCGTACAGTTCGCGGCGATTCGGCCACTCGCGCAGCAGGATCGACAGGAACGTGCCTGCGATGCCCATGCGCACCACGGCAGTCTGGTAGGGGCCGAGGGCGTAGCGGGTCACGCGCGCCGTGCGGCTCATCCGGTGGGCGTGGGCGTCGGCAACCGCACTCATCGGGCGCTGCCCTCCGGGAAGTCGGCCTCATCGACGTCCCACCACGGCAGCGTCCGCGTACTCGGCTCGTCGTCGGTCGTCCGCTCGCTCCACCCCGGCTCGGGCACGTAGGTTGTCACTGCCCGGGCCTGCAACTGTTCGACCGACTCGAGATCGACGGCTGTGCTGATCCGCAACAGGGCAACACGCTTGACGTAGCCCGCGGTGATCTCACCCTTCTCGTTGCGCGGCCGCTCGTCCTCATCGAGTGTGCTGGTCAGTGTGCGCCACGCCTTACGCAACTGGTTCCGTGTCTGGCTGGGGGCCAGGTTGCCGCGCGTAGCCTCGATCTCGGCCGCGGTGACGTCGTACCACCGCGAGATCTCCGCCTCGCCGTCTTCGTCACGGGTCACCACTCGCGCGTGTACTTCGCGGTTGACATGTACGGGTTCCGGCGCGAACAGCTTCCAGTTCTGCCGGAACTCGGGGTATACGTACCCGTTGACGGTGCCGCTGAACTCCCGGCTGACCACGTTCGACGGCGCCACGTGGAAGAACATCATGGCCAGGTGAAACGTCAGGACGATCGCGAGTAAACCGGCACCGGCGGCCACGATGACCCGCGATGTCCTCGACAGCACCGACCCCTCGCGATGCGCGCGCTCCGGGGACCCGGGCTCGTCCACGTTACACCTCTCTTCGCAGGTCAAAGAACTGCCACTGGGACGGGCATCCCTGGTGGGGCGGACAGTCAACCTAACCGATGATCGCGATGCACGAGCAGGTGGCACGTCGCGGGCCGCGCTTGCGCGGGCCATCCTTGTCGCGCCGGCAGCATGCATCCACTGTCCGTCGTCGGGCCCGCTCCGGGATCCGGTGATCCGGTTGTGGTGATTTCTCTGGCCCCGCCCTGTGGTGTGGGCGGGGCCAGAGTGGTTGTGGTGTTGTTGCGTTGGTGGAGATTTAGAAGAAGCCGCCGAAGCCGCCGAAGCCAAAGCCGCCGTCCTCGGTGCCGCCGTCCTCGGTGCCACCGTCCTCGGTGCCACCGGCTTCGGTGCCACCGTCCTCGCTGCCTCCGTTGTCGGTGTGGGCCAGGTTCAGGTCGATGGTGTTACCGGGGCCCGCGACGAACATGCTGATCATGTCGTTGAAGCTGCCGCAGTTCTCGACCGGTGGGAGCTCGTACTCACCGGAGAGGGTGCCGCCGTCGAAGGGGTCGAAGCCGGAGCCTGCCAGTTCGACCAGGGCGGGCTCGACGGTGCGGCAGTCGGGGCCGCCCCCGATGGGGAAGCCGAACGTGCTGACCTCGGTGAGGTAGACGTGCATCTCCGAGCTGGAGGTGAGGTTGCCGTCGTTGTCGAGCGTGCCGGTGGTCTCGCGGGTCTGCTCGAAGGCGACGTCCGCATCGGCTTGCAAGAAGCCCATGATGTTGAACGTGCCGCTGGTGTCGTCCAGCATCAGGTCCGCGGTGTAGCTACCGGTGGCCAGGTCCATGCGGGCGTCGATGCCGCCGTTGAGTGCGACCGTGCCGTCGGCGGCGTTGATGTAGGACTCACCGGAGAGGTCGTAGCTGATCTCGACGGGGTCACCCGGCTGGCCACCATCGGCGCCGCCGTCGTCAGCGCCGCCGTCCTCGGCGCCACCCTCGGTGCCACCCTCGTCGGTGCCGCCATCAGTGCCGCCGTCCTCGGCGCCACCCTCGTCGGTGCCACCCTCGGTGCCACCGTCGTCGGTGCCGCCCTCTTCGGTGCCGCCCTCTTCGGTGCCGCCCTCGTCGGTGCCGCCGTCTCCGCCGCCACCGTCGGTGATCTCGAACTCGTGCAGCACGTTGTCCTGCCCGTCGAGCTGGGTGCACTCGGACTCGAACGTGCCCAGACCGGTCTCGTTACCGTCACCATCGCGCGGGGTCATCGTCAGCAGCAGGTCATGCACCTCGATGCTGGCCGTGCCCGGCTCCTCGAAACTGATCGACGGTGCCGTCCCGTGCGCATCCACCACCAGCTCCCCGGAATCGGGCACCGGCTGCTGCGGGATGTCCATCGGCACCGTGATCGGCAACTCCATATCCGGCGCGTTGACCTGCGAGTCCGCATCCGCGGTGCCCTCGACCGTCTCCGCACCGACCATCTGCAGCCCCTCGGTGGCCTGCTCATCCACCGTCGAGACCGCATCGATCTCGAACTCCGGCGTGGACTCACCGACCTCGATCGACGACGGGATCTCCGTGGTGATATCCACCGTCATCGGCTGCACACCGATCAACGGGAACGGGCACTCGTAATCCAACGACAGCGTGGCCGTCTCGGCGCTACCCACACCGGAACTGACCATCAGCCCCGCCGCGATCACACCCGCACTACCCGCCGCGGTCAACCCCGCAGCAAATCTCCTCGAACCACTACGTGAACTCAATGAAAAATCCTTCCCTTGGCACGACGAATCGCACTTACCGACAACCACAAACCGTTCCTTCCGGACGGTTGTCGCGACCGCACGCGCACTCGTTCACAGAATGTACGGGAATTCAGCCGCACTTCCTGCGCTACCTGGGTTTCGCAGCGCAGTTACCATTCTGCGGCAACTCGGTCTGTCCCCGATGACCAGCAACGTAACCGCCGTCACGCGCCACCTGCAAGGCATCCCGGCCGCGTGGAGGACAACAGTGCCAAACTTGTCAATCACATATACGTGAACCGCAAACGGCTAGCGACACATCACAACGCGCGGGCTCTTCCGCAATTTTTATCACCGTATGACAATTCTCGCGGCGAGATTGCCGGACGGCCGGGTCATTGATGCCCGCGGTCCCGGCGCCGCCTGCCCGCTACCCAGGTGGCGATCTGGGCGCGGTTGCCGGCGTCGAGCTTGGCCAGGATGTGCTGGACGTGCGTGTCCGCCGTGCGTGGTGTGATGACCAGTTTGGTGGCGATCTCACGATTGGTCAGCCCGTCGGCCACCAGGTCCGCGATCTCCTTCTGGCGCGGGGTCAACGGGCATGTCGTGTCGGCCACGACCGTTCGTACGCCGGTTTCCTCGCCGAGCGCGTACCGTGCCGTCTCCTCTTCGGTCATCGCTCGGCCCGTGCTGTATGCCGCTTCGAACCGCGAATCGCCGAGGGCTCGCCGCGTCGCCTTCAGATGTTTGCGGTGCGGCAGCGAAACGGCGACGTCGGGAGTCGAGCCCGTAGCTTCCCACACATTGGCGGCCGCCCCGAACAACCGCGCAGCCCGCTCGTGGTCTCCCTGACGATCGGCGACCCAGGCGAGGCAGTCGAGACGGTAGGCCGTCGAGAGCCGGGCACCCGTCTCCAGGGCGCATCGCAGGGACGTGACCGCGGCCTCGGCGGCGGCGTCGACGTCTCCGAACGCGACCTCGACCGTCGCCAGGCCGAAGTACGCCATGCCCGTGAAGTACACCTCACCGCAATCGTCGCAGAGCGCGATCATGCGTTCGAGGGCGCGCCTGCCGGCATCGGCGTCACCTTCGTACGCCGCAGCGACCCCGTTGATGAACAGGGGATGCAGTTCGCGCCGGATCAAGCCGCGCGCAGCGAACGTGGCTGCCGCGCCTGCCGCCAGCTCCGCCGTGCCCGGCCGGACTCGTCCCATCCACGCGAAGCTGCGTACATAGGCGATGCGCGCATCGACGACGTCGTCCCGGACGCAGGCGGCCAGCTCCGCAGCCTGCGCAAGCCTGCGTTCCGCATCGTCGAGCTTCGTCTGCCACAGTGAGTACAGCGCGGAAACGGTGACGGCCTGCGGGCGCTCCGGGTGGTCGGTAGGGACGGCGGCGAGCGCACGATCCAACCACAGCTGCATTTCGGCGTTGAGGCCCCGTATCGACGCCCAGTACTCCTCCAGCCGGCAAGACATGCGCATCGCGACGGCGGCTTCGCCGGGCTCTGCCAGCGACCAGCCCAACGCCGCCCGCACGTTGGCATGCTCGGCATTCAACCGCTGTATCCAGGCGATCTGGTGACCGCTCGCCCATTCGGCGTCGGCCGCCTCGGTCAGCCGGTCGAACCAGTCGCGGTGCAGCCGCCCGATCCTGACGACGTCACCGCATGCCTCCAAACGCTCGTGCCCGTACTCGCGCAGCGGTTCCAGCATGCGGTACCGGACGTGGCCATCCACGTCCTCACGTAGGAGGATCGACTTGTCGAGTAACGCGTCGATGGTGTCGAGCACGCCGTCCTCGACCTCCGGCCCGCTGCATACGTACTCGGCGGCATCGAGGTCGAACGTCCCGGCGAACACCGACGCGTGTGCCCATACGGCGCATTCGGCGACGGTGCACAGCTGATAGCTCCAGTCGAGCGTGGCCCGCAGGGTCTGCTGGCGCTGCGGCGCGGTACGTTTTCCGGTGGTCAGCAGCGGAAGCTGGTGCGTCAGGCGGGCGGCGATCTGGCGCGGGGACAGCGAACGGATTCGCGCGGCCGCCAGCTCGATCGCCAGCGGCAATCCGTCCAGGTAGCGGCAGATCCGGTTCAGGTCGGCCTCGTTGCCCTCGGCCGCCCGAAACGTCGGCGATACGGCTGTCGCGCGGTCGACGAACAGCTTCACCGCGTCGTCGGATACCGACAGCGGCGGAATCGGTACGACCCGCTCACCGTCGATACCCAGGGACTGCCTGCCCGTGACCAGTACGGAGACGTGCGGACACCCGGCGAGCAACGATCTCACGAACGTGGCGCACGGACCGATCAGGTGCTCGCAGTTGTCCAGCACCAGTAGCAACCGGCGCCCGCGCAGGTACTCGAACACGGCTTCGGTCGCCTGCCGGCCGGATCGGTCGTGCAGGCCGAGCCGGCCGGCGACCGTGTTGGCGAGCAGGTCGGCGCCACGTACCTCCGCCAGCCCGACGAAGACCACGCCGTCGCGAAACGCCGGCTTCACCTCGCGTAGAACGTGACCGGCCAACCGGGTCTTGCCCACACCGCCCGGGCCGGTGAGCGTTATCAGCCGCCGTTCCCCGAGTAGCTGCTGTATCTCGGCGACCTCGCGGTGCCTGCCGACGAAGGTCGTCAGCTCGACAGGCCCACCAGCACCCACCTCCCGACGGGCCGACGTCATCGCGTTCACCTCCCAGGCACGGCCGGAGCACCATCCTATACAGCTCCGCCGATGCCTGCGGGCAACCACGACCTCCGGCCGCGCCCTCAGGGCATCTCTCGCCTCCACAGGCTTGTGATTCGCAGGCAAGAACGGGCGCGCGCGGTAGCGGCCCCGAATCCGATCCGCACCGTTGCGGCGCCGGCGAACGGCGCCGCAACGGTCGCGTCACCCGAGTTCCGTCCAGCTGGGTGTGTCAGGAGTCCAGCGGGCAGGTTCCCTGGTACTCGGCGATCGCGCGTTCTCCGGACGGCGGCGGGCACAGGAACCGGTCGTACCGCGTGTCATTGTCCACGAACCGCTTCAGCCAGGAAACACTGTACTTCGCAATCGTGTCATCAGGGAAAACCGGAGCGAAATGCCCCGCACCGTCAAGCAGCATGTACGCCTTGTCCAACGATTCCGGCATGCTCTCGTAGAAGGGGCGGGAATGCGACGCGTCGGGGGCGATCCAGTCGTTCTCGGCGCTGACGACGAAGGTCGGCACCGCGAGGTCGGAGAAGTCGGTGTTGGGGTTCCAGCCCGTCAGCGGAATCACGGCTTCCAGGGCGGGATTCCGGCGAGCAGCGATCAGCGCGCCGCCGCCACCCATGGAGTGCCCCATGACGGCGAGGCGGTCATCGTCGACCCGGTCCCGCACGTCGCTGTCGGCTGTCACGTATCGCAGTGCGGACATCAACTGGCCGGCCCTGCTCGCGGGTGCGTCCCACAGCCCGTTGGTCGAGATCGTGATGACGACGAAGCCGTGTGACGCCAGCCGAGGTCCGTACCAGGAGATCTGGGATTCGGTCTCCATGAAGCCGGGAGCGACCGCAACGCCCCCGAACGTTCCCCGGCTCGTGTCCGTCGGGTAGTGAATGGTGCCGCCGCCGAAGCCGTTCCCGCTACCCACCGTCGTACTGTCGACGGCGAACGGGCCCCGCTCGGCCTCGATGCTGTCCTCGGTCGGGTCCGGACCACGCTCGTGCCCGCTCTCCGCCGCGTCCGCACCCGGGGTCAGTACCGCGGAGCTGCCTGCGAACAGGAACGCGAGCACCGCGAGCACCGCGAGCAAGGATGTGACATACCGGACGGGCGTGTGCGATCTCGTTGTCATCGACGCTACCTTTCACCGTTGATGTGCGAGGCCGCCGAGCCGCGCCAGACGTGCCGGCACGGCCGGCGACATCCCGGATGGACGGAAGCGGACAGCCCATGTGGACCGTGATGTGCCGTACAACTCCCTGAGCTCGCAGCCACACGAGAGTACGAACAGGAATACTCGCGAGTGGATGGATCCGACGGCGCACATCTGCTGGTCGCGTGGCTGGTCGAACCCGACGCCGTGGACCGGCCACGGCATCGGAGTGCGCGACTGCCGCAGCCACGGTCGTAGCCGTCCGACTCGTCACCGGGCTCACCTCACTTTGGCCCCGGAGATCGGTTCTGTTCCGGGTTCGGCGTTCAAGCCTGATGGCCGGCGTGCTTCCTGACATCCAGAAAACTACGTATCACTGTCCGAAGATTGGACAGTGGACCGAATCGGATCACGGCCGGGGAGGCGCGCATCGACCGGGTGCACTGCTGGTGTATCCGTGTAGGCCGAACGAACCGCGCACGGTCCGGCGCTGCGCCCCGGCTTCCCTTCGTGTCGGAGTCAGCCCACGCGTGCCGCCGTCGCGCGGTCGCGGCTCTCCGCCGTGCCGGCGTCGCCGGCGCCGAGGCGGCTCGTGGTCTGCTCGGCGAACTCCAAGAAGGGTGACAGACGCCCGTCGTGGGTGAGGTGGAGCTCGTGCATGGCCCTGGTACATGCGATGTAGAGCATGCACCTGTCCATCTCGTTGGCGTAGTTCACCTCGTCCACGTGCGGGACGATCACGGTGTCGAACTCCAGCCCCTTGGAGATGTGCGCCGAGGTGACGACGATGCCGCCTGCGAATGCCGTGCTGTCGTAGTCGAGGAAGGTCGGCTCGACACCGGCCTCGGACAGGGCGCGGTGGAGCGTTTCCGCCTGGGCCACGGTCTTGCAGATGATGCCGAGGGAGCGGTGATCGCTGCGGGAGTACTGCTCGATAAGGGTCAGGATCCGCGCCTGCTGGTCGTGCCGGTCCGCGCAGGCGATGACCCGAGGGGGCATACCGTGGCGTGCGATCGGGACGAGCTTGTCGTTCCTGGAGATGTTCTGGGCGAACTCCGTGATCTCGACCGTGGAGCGGTAGCTCTTGCACAGCTCCAGGCAGTCGGCCTCCGGGAAGATGCTGTGGATCGTCGCCAGCGACGAGGAGCTGAACGGGTTGACCGACTGGTTGGAGTCGCCGAGGATCGTCATCTGGCAGGAGAAGAGCTCGCGCAGCACCGCGTACTGGACGGGCGTGTAGTCCTGCATCTCGTCGACCACGAGATGGCGGATATGGCTGTAGCTCTCCTGCCGGGACGTTCTGAGCATGGTGTAGATCAGCGGGAACACGTCCGCGTACTCGATCTTCTTCCTGCCGAGTGGCTTGAACATGCCGCGGCGGGCAGGGTCGGAGAAGAACGCCTTGTACATCGCGAACGCGTCCTTGTAGGGAAACATCGCCCGGACCTGCTTGCGGACGCCGGCGGTGTCGGCGGCAGCCCACTTGCCACCCCGGTCCCGAACCTCGTTCTTGAGCCGGTGAACAGCGCTGTTTGCCACGCGGTCGAGGCGCGTGAAGACCGGAAGGGTCGGTGACTCGTTGAACATGTCCGCGACCCACTGCGCGGAGAGCCGCTTGTGCTTCCGCTCGATCTCCCCGGGCACGAACTCCTCGTCCGCACGCGAGGTGACCCACGTGTCGAGCTCGGCGACGAACTCGGGTGTGGCCTTGTAGCGCATACGCTCGGTCGCCGCTTCGTCGGCCTGGTCGAGCAGCTTGACGACCTGCTCGCTGAACGTCTCGTAGCCTGTGACGTTCGCGAGGTACTTACCGGCGATCCGGTCGAAGTCGATCTCCGCGATCTTCTCCTCCCCCAGCTCGGGAAGCACATCGGCGATGTAGTCGCCGAAGACCTTGGGCGGGTCTCCAAAGTCGCCTGCTGCCGCAGCCGCGCCACCACCCGTGCCGAGGGCTGCCTGCCGTGCTCGGCCACGTACTCGGCGATGAGCCGGTTCTTGACGGTCTCGATCCCCTCGGTTCCGTCGCGTGTGCCGGTGGTGCGTCGGGAGAACTCCGCCAGCAGCGTCGCGGGCACGCCGGCGATCTCCCAGCCGGTGTTGCGATCCTTGCCGCGATCTACGGGCACCCATGTTACGCCGAGCAGCCGGGCGGTGTGATCGGTCAGGAACGCGTTGTACGTCTCCGACAGGGCGACGGCGGCCTTATGCAGACGGCGCGAGTCCAGCGTCCGCCAGCGACCGTCGATGCCCTGCACCTTGTTCGACACGACGACGTGCGTGTGTAGTTGCGGGTCGGCGGCGCGGGAGTCGTAGTGGTCGAACGCCGTGGCGATCACCCCGACGATGGGCATCTGCGCGACCCCGCCCCGGCCCACCCTCGTTGCGGCGACGCGCTGTTCCAGCATCTCGATGGTGTCTCGCATCGCGGCGTGATGCGCCTGCGCAATCAGCGCTTGCGTACCTGCGTCCGCGATGCCCCAGATCGCGCTGACCGACTTCGGTGGAGAGAACGTCAGGTCGAACCCGGCGACGGCCGTGCGCGGGGTCTTGGCAAGCTCTTCCTCGCGGATGCGTTGCACGGCTTGCTCCCGCTGCTCGCCCCGCAACTTGGGGCTCAGCCGTGCAACCCGTGTTGCAATCCGCTCGCGTGGTGGCTGCAACTTCGGGAACCGGGTGCCGAGTCGTTCGCCGGTGACGGGGTGGATGCCGTCGCCCAGCAGCCGGGCCAGGTGTTCCTCGGTCACCGTGTCGCCCTCGGCCAGTGCTGGGGAACGCCCCTCAGTGAGGCTCGCCAGGCCGGCGCCGACCCATGTACCGGGCGGGCAGCCCGACTCGGTGTAATACCGGGTCAGCGGGCTGCTCATCTCCCGGTCGCGGTCACCGACGACGACCGAGTGCAGCAGGTACTCGTAACCCTTGCCGGACGACATCACCCGGATCGTCATCACCACGACGGCCCCTCCCCGAGACGGGCTCAGGAGAGGCCGTCTCAGGGGTCAGGTGAGCGCTCCGCGCCCGAGCGGGGCACCCTGGTGCCAGACGTGTGGAGGAAACTCAGCAGCCTCCAGCAGAGGTCCTCAGACTGAGCCGGAACGGGCAGCGCCGTAGCGCTCCGCGCGATGGATGTCCGGCTCCGTAGAGGCCTGCCTGCCGAGTAGGGGGCTACATCACAAGCGGGGTTCGTCCTTCTGGGTAGCCTCTAGTCAGCAGGGCCGAGGAATCCTAATCGTCATCGGCCGCGGCCCGTGACTTTGCCAAAGCGGGAGCGGTTCACACTCCACTGCGCGCGTCACGGCATGGCGCGGTGACCGGCCGCTGTTCGCTGAGCGTGCGCTGTTCGGGCGGTCCCGGCTTGGTTTTGAGGTCGCCCCATTTCACGAGGACGATACCGGCCAGGATGACGACCCCGCCGGCTAGCTGAAGCGGGGTGAGGGCTTCAGCGAGCAGAATCCACGCTGCAATTGCGGAGAAGGGCACCTCGGTGAGGTTCACGAACGAGCCGACGGTGGCTCCGAGGTGACGTAGGCCGAGGATCCCGAACAGGTATGCGCCGACGGTGAAGAGGACGAGCACGACACCAAGCAACGAGACGACCACGCCGATGCCGGTCATGGTGCTCGGGCGCTGCCGGGTCCTGGCCCAGAGCCAGAACACGATGATCAACGGAGCACCCATCATTTCCAGCAGGATCGCCACGGCAACGCTGAGGTGTTCGAGGGCGAGGAAGAAGAACGCCTGCACCCCGGCCATCGATACGACGCCGTACGTGACGATCGTCCTCCAGTGGTGGCGCACCTCGCCCCAGCGGCCGCGCAGGGCGATCAGGGTCGGGACCAGCAGTAGCACCGAGGCACCGGCCAGCCGGATCAGCACCACCGACCCGGGCGTCCAACCGATGCTGTAGAGGGCTTTGGCGACCGGACACGCGACGGCGAAGAAGAACGTAGACAGCAAGCAGCATGAACACGAAGCCCTGGACCGCACCCCGGCGCATGATCACCCCTCCCATCGCTTACGTTCCAGCGTTGCTGACCACGCTAACCCAATCGGGAGGTGTAGTATCCCCATTATGCGAATGAGTGAGGGTGTGGAGTGGGGCGTGCACTGCTGCCTCGTGCTCGCGTGGCTGGACGACCTGGCGCCCTTGCCGGTCGGACGGCTAGCCGAGGTCTTCGATCTACCTCCGGAGTATCTGAAGAAGCAGCTCCAGCCTCTCGCGAAGGCGGGCATCCTCCGCTCCGAGGCGGGCGCGCGCGGCGGCTACCGTCTCGGCAGCGATCCCGAAGCCATCAGCCTCATGGACGTCGTGACAGCCATCGAGGGCGGCACAGACCCGTTCCAGTGCACCGAGATCCGCCAGCGCGGAGCCGGCCGAGCCGCAGCACCCGGAGAGTTCGCGCACCCCTGCGGCATCTCAAAGGCGATGCGCAAGGCCGAACTGGCGTGGCGGCGAGAGCTCGCGAGCCAAACGCTCGCCGACCTCATCGCGGACACCCCCGCTTCTGCCGAGCGCCGCACCCGACGCTTCATCGAGCGCACCGCCTGACCCACCCGCGCCACGAGACGACCTGGTCGGCTTGTCGGGCTCTTCTTGAAAGGAGAATCGGGACATTGAACATCTCGTTACCTGACCGAACATCAGCTGCCGCTCCGAGGCACTCCGGGGGTCGGGTCTCGCTCCTGGCACTGGGCACCTTCGCTGTCGGTACGGACGCGTTCGTCGTCGCCGGGTTCCTGCCTCGGATGGCCGACGAACTCGGAGTCTCTGAGGCGGCTGCGGGCTACTCGGTCACGGTCTTCGCGATCTGCTACGCGGTGTTCTCACCACTCCTCGCAACCGCCACCGCCACAGTTCCGCGGCGACGCCTGCTGGTCGCCGCCCTCGTCGTGCTCGGCCTCGCCAACGTGGGAACAGCGCTCGCCCCGACGTTCGCGATCCTCATGGCTACGCGCGTGCTGGCCGCGCTGGGCGCGGCCGCCTACACCCCGAACGCCGGAGCCGTCGCGTCGTCGCTGGTTTCCGTGGAACGACGCGGGCGCGCACTCGCGCTGGTGGTCAGCGGTCTCACCGTGGCGACAGCCATCGGCGTTCCGCTCGGCAACCTCGCCTCCCGCATCATGGGATGGCGCACCGCCCTGGGCTTGGTCGCGCTGCTGTGCCTGCTCGTCGGGGTCGGACTGGCCGTGCGCTTGCCGAGGCTCGCCAGCGGAACCCGAACACCGCTGGCCACGCGTTTGGGCGTCCTGCGCAACCTGGACGTTCAGGCGATCCTGCCCGTGACCGTTCTGGGGATGGCTGCCGCCTACACCGCCTACGCCTACGCGATCCCTGCCTTCGACGCCGTGGGCGTGTCGCCGGATGCGACCCAGTGGATGCTGTTCCTCTACGGCGTCGGCGCCGTCGCCGGCGCACAGTCGTCCGGCAAACTCACCGACCGGTTCGGCGGAACGCGAGTGCTGATCACAGGGTACGCAGTCATGACGTGCACGCTTGCCGCGTTCGGATCGCTCAGCCTGGCAGGCATCGCGCTGCCGGGCCTGGTCGGCATCTTGGCGTTCACCTGGGGCGCGAGCAGCTGGTGCCAGACACCGCCCCAGCAGCATCGTCTCATCGCCGCCGCACCGGACGAAGCACCGCTGGTGATCGCCCTGAACTCCTCCGGCATATACATCGGAATCGCCCTCGGCACCTTCATCGGTGGCCTCGCCGGATCAGGGAACGCGACCTGGATATTCTACTCCGGAGCCGTGATCGCCGTCCTCGCGGCCATTTTCTTGATCTCAACCTCCCGAGCGACCGCCAACGACCGGAAGGGAATCCGATGAACGCCGCGCCACTCCAGAAACTCCGAGTTCGCCGGCCAACAGAGAAAGAACACCCGGTGACGTGATCGCCCTCGGCCCGAACGTCATGTGCGGGTCCGAGCCCGAGAAGCGCATCACGGTCGCCACGACCAGAGACACCATCCGTGACCAAACACTCAACTGCCTAGAGCCGGATGGACAGGTGGCATGGTCGAGGGCGGGGTAACAGAGACGGCTTCTAGAGCAACCGATTCTGTCCCTGAAGCTGCGCAATCTTTTGCTCCGCTCTTGGCTCGGACGCGGACGGTGCATCGTCCGGTGGGGCCGGTGGCGTATGACTGCGTGAAGGTGATCGTCGTCCGTGACGGTTCTGCGTTCTTGTTCAGCGAGTTCGGGCAGCAACCGGTCAAACCGGGCGATGTGATCCTGCTCGGTGCGAACGTGCTGTGTGGCTCGGAGCCCGAGGACCACATCACTGTGAGCACGATGTATCTCGATACGGATTACGTGCTCGATCAGGTGCGGTGGCAGTACGCGGGGTTCCTCGAAGACCGGCTCGACGCGCAAGGTTTCGCGGACATGATCTACTCCGAGCCCGCGCAGATCCTCCGGCTTGGCGAGGACCGGGCGGGCATGTTGATGCCGTGGCTGGATGAGTTGGTCACGCTGAGTGTCGCCGGGGACTTCGTGCGTGACTACCTGCGGATGCAGACGCTGTGGTTCCAGATCGCCTACGTCATCGCCCCACACATCAAGGTCTCGCCGGTGCGCATCTCGCCGTCGCAGCGCGCGCATATCCGGCCCACGCTCCCCAGGGATCGCCGCTTCGTGCCCCTGCGGGTCGAGGCGCGTCGTGCTGCGGGTCTGCTCCGCGAGAACCCGGCCAAACGGTGGAGCTGAGGGGAATCGAACCCCTGACCTTCTCGATGCGAACGAGACGCGCTACCAACTGCGCTACAGCCCCTTGGCAACGTCAGAAAGCATAGCAAGCCGCCGGGCCGGGTGATCGCCCGGGGGTCTACTCCCCGGCGGCCTTACGGTACGCCGGGTAGTCGGGCTCGTCGAGCTCGTGGAAGGCGGGATCCTCGTCGTCGATGTCGAGGACCTCGGCCTGCCTGCGTGTGGTGCGGGGGTGGCTGCGCACCTCGCCGACCGCGCTCGACCTCTCGTCGTACTCGGGGGCCGGGACCTCGCCATCAGCGACGTCATGGTCGTCGAAGGCCAACTCCCGGTTGCGCTCGTGCCTGCGGGAGCCGCCGAGCCGGGCCATCCTGCGCTGCCGGATCTCGTTCTCGATGCGGACCTGCCTGCGCAGGTATCCCAGGTACCCGGCAAGGCCGGCGACGGCCAGCGCGTTGACCCACCACAGGCCCGCGTGCACGAAGCCGGCCAGCAGCGCCGTGAGCAGCACCGTACCCAGCAACGCGAGTACCACGCGCTGGCGGAACGCGTACTTGGCACGCGCGGCCATCTCCGCGGCCTCCGGGTCGAACCCGCCCCGGCCCCTGCGGTACCGGCTACCGGCGTCGGCGTCCCGCTCGTCACGTTCGTCCCGCTCGTCACGTTCGGGCGTCGCGGAGTCACCGTCGCCGTCGCGCTCCGCGCGGGATCGCTGCCTGGCGGCTCCGTCCGGGTCGACGGCTTCGCGCGGCTCGGCGTCGCCGGGCGCGTCGGTGTACTCTTCGACCTGGTCTTCGCTACGACCTGCTCGCTCCGCGGATTCGGACATCATGCTCTCCTCCCGCATGCCGGTGCGCACGCTCCCGCTCCGCACCACTCGGGCCGCCAGGGCGTCCTCGCCGGTCCGCGAGACCTCCTGACGCTTCCGCGCGACCATAGGAACGAGAACGACGAGCCACGCCGCGGCTAGCGCGACGATCATCAACGAGCTCGGCATCTCCCGTCGCCTCCCCGACTGCAGCACTGTGATCGTCCATTCACACTAGCCACAGCAGTCACGCGCACCACGCAGGCGCGCCGATCGAACCCCGAAAAGTGACACTCGATCGGGCGAGCATGCGCCGCGAAGCACGCGTCGCGGCCGGTAACGGATGTTTCACTCGCGGTCGATCAGGCCCGCGGCAACCATGCCTGCGACCACCCCCGTGCCGGAGTCCTCGGTGGTGGTCGCGTAGCAGTAGTGGTCCCGCCACGCCCCGGCGACATGGAGGTACCGCAGGAACAACCCCTCCTGCCGGAAGCCCGCCTTGGTCAGCACCCGCAGGCTGGCCGCGTTCTCCGGCCGCACCGTGGCCTCCAGCCGGTGCAGCCCCGCCGCCGTGAACGCGTGGTCGGCGGCAAGACCGAGCGCCGCGGTGGCCACCCCGCCCGAGGCGTACCCGGACGCCACCCAGTACCCCACCCACCCGGAGCACAGCGCGGACCTGACCACGTTCCCGATGGTCAGCTGCCCGCCGAACGCACCGTCGACGGTGATCGCGAACGGAAGGCACTGGCCGCGCCGAGCGAGCGAACGCAGGCTCCACCACTGCGTCCACCAGGACGTCAACGTGTGACGCTGCTTCCAGCTGCCGGGAGTGGACGGCTCCCATTGCTCCAGGTGGTCGCGGTCGTCGAGCCGGATCCGCCGCCACGCCGCACCGTCGCGCAGCCACAACGGCCGCAGCGCCACGACGCCGGCACGCGCCCGGACCGGCCCCAGCCGCGCGGGCCAGCCCGGATGCCCGGACTCGGCCGAGCCGATCACCGACCCCCCACGCGCGTCCGGATACATCGACCTGTCGCTACCCGTTCTGGGCCAGGAACGCCACCTGCACCTCGTCACCGGCAGGTACGTCCGTCAACATCTCGCCCACGGTGATCAGGCAGTTCGCCTCGGCGAGCGAGGCGAGCAGGTGCGAACCGGACGTGCCGAGGGGCTGCACGAGGTACTCCCCGTTGCTCTCGTCGCGCATCAACTGCCCGCGCACGTAACCCTTCCACCCCTGGGTCGAGCTGATCGGGGACAGCAGGCGCGCGTGCACCACCCTGCGATGCGGTTTGCGCGAGCCGCGCGCCACCCTGATCAGGGGACGCACCAGGACCTCGAAGACCACCAGCGCGCTCGTCGGGTCGCCGGGCAGCAGGAACGTGGGCACCGAGTCCGGGCCGAGCTGGCCGAAGCCCTGCGTGTCCCCCGGGTGCATCGCCACCCTGGTCATATCGACCTTGCCCATGTCGGAAAGGGCCGCCCGCACGTCGTGCCCCGCGCTACCGCCCGCGCCTCCCGCGATCACCACGATCTCCGACATCAGCAGCCTGCCCTCGACGACCTCGCGCAGCGTCGCGGGGTCCGTCGACGAGATCCCCACCCGGTTGACCTCGGCACCGGCGTCGCGCCCCGCCGCCGCGAGCGCGTAGGAGTTCACGTCGTACACCTGCCCGACGGCGGGTTCCCTGTCGACGTCGACCAGCTCGTCGCCCACCGAGATCACCGACACCCTGGGGCGCGGGTAGACCAGCACCTTCGCCCGGCCCACGGCAGCGAGCAGCCCGACCTGGGCCGAACCGATGATGTCGCCCTTGCGCACCGCTATGTCGCCGGTCTGCACGTCCTCGCCTGCCCTGCGGACGTTGGCCGCGGACGGGAACGACCGGGTCACCGTGACCCGTGCCGGGTTGTCGTCGGCGGAGCCTCTCGGGATCACCGCGTCGGCCAGCGTCGGCAGGGGCGCGGCGGGAGCGACCCACACCGCCTGACCGGGCTGCAGCCGTCGCGGTTGCTGCGAGCCCGCGGGGATCTCCCCGACCACCGGCAGCTCGACCGGCTCCTCCTCGGTGGCCGACCGCACATCGACGCTGCGTACCGCGAATCCGTCCACCTCGGCCTGGTCGAACGCGGGCAGGGCGGTCTCCGCGACGACTTCCTCCGCGCAGAGCAGCCCTTGCGACTCGGAGATGGCCACCCGTACCGGACTCGGGCGTACGGCGGCATCGAACACACGGCGCAGCTGCTCGTCCACGGGACGCAGCTCCCCGTCGGCAGCGGCATCCGGCGCGGCGGGCACGACGCGGGCCGCCGAGGCGTCCGGCACCCGATTCGCCTCGTCGACGGCGACCGCCTGCTCGGCTTCGGTGCGCTGCACTGCGCCGTGCTCCTCGGTTTGCGGATCAGATGTGCTCATCGCGTCGCACTCTCGATTCGTTCACTCAACCACGTCCGTAGCTCCGGACCGTACTCCGGATCATCCAGCATGTGGTCCACCACGGCTTTCACGAACCCGCCGGGGTTACCGAGATCGTGTCTTCCGCCACGATGGACCACCACGTGCACCGGGTGCCCCTCCTCGATCGCCAGCGCGACGGCATCGGTGAGCTGCAACTCCCCGCCCGCACCAGGTGCGATCCGCTTCAGCGCGTCGAATATCGCGCGATCGAGAACGTAACGCCCGACAGCCGCCAAAGTGGACGGCGCTTCCTCCGGCGCGGGTTTCTCCACCATCCCGTGCACCCGCTTCACGTCGTCCTCTCCTGTGTCGGAGACGTCGAACGCGCCGTACGCCGAGATCCGATCCCGTGGCACATCGAAGGCGCACAGCACGGTGCCGCCGTACGAGGCGCGGACCTCGGCCATACGCTGGAGCACCCCCGTCGGCACGACCAGGTCGTCGGGCAGCAACACGGCGACCGCGTCGTCGTCCGGACGCAGCTGCGACTCGGCGCAGCCGACAGCGTGCCCGAGCCCGAGCGCTTCGCGCTGCGTCGCGGAGGTCACCTCCATCAGCTCGGGTGCGCGGCGCACCTTGTCCAGCAGCGCGGTCTTGCCCTTCTCCGCCAGGCTGCTCTCCAGCTCGGGGGCAGGCTGGAAGTACTCGACGAC
This sequence comes from Haloechinothrix alba, assembly GCF_900188115.1. GTDB lineage: Bacteria > Actinomycetota > Actinomycetes > Mycobacteriales > Pseudonocardiaceae > Haloechinothrix > Haloechinothrix alba. The sequence goes on from NZ_FZNW01000002.1 coordinate 274,029, forward strand.
CGCGCTCTTGGCCGGCGAGGTCACGACCACGAGTCGCTGCGCCCCGGCCTCGGCTGCTTCCCTGGCCACCAGCTCGATACCCGGTGTGTCGATGACCGGTAACAGCTCCTTGGCCACGGTCTTGGTCACCGGAAGGAACCGGGTTCCCAGCCCGGCGGCGGGGACAATGGCAGTTCGGAAGGTCGGTTCGCTCGTACTGTCACCGCGTTGGCCCGTCATAGCACGAAAGCCTAACCTGATCACGTGAGTTCAGCCGACAATGAACGCCCGAGTAAGGCGGATTGGCGCGTCCACGTCCTCGCCGAACGGAAGGCGCTGCCAGAGACCGCCCATGCCGCGGAGGCCGACGCGCTCGCCGCGGCCGTCTGCTCGCCGCCCATAGCGGGGGTGGCCCACACCGTCTGCGCGTACATGCCGTTCGGCACCGAGCCCGGCTCGCGTGACCTGCTCGACGCGCTTCTCAGCGTCCATGTCCGCGTGCTGCTTCCGGTGATCCCGAGCACCGTCGGCCCGCTGGACTGGGCTGCGTACACCGGTCCCGCGTCGCTGCGCGACGGTCCGCTGCGGGGTTTGAAGGAGCCCGCGGGCAGCACGCTGGGCCCGGAGGCGATCGAGCACGCCGATGCGGTCCTCGTCCCCGCGCTCGCCGTCGACGACGGCGGTGTTCGCCTCGGCAGGGGTGGCGGCTACTACGACCGTTCGCTGCCGCGGGTGAGGGAGGGAACGGAGCTAGTCGCGGTGATACGCGACACGGAACTGGTGCGTTCCCTGCCCGCCGAGCCCCACGACGTGCGGATGACGGGTGCGCTCACACCCGGCTACGGACTCGTCCGCCTGCCCCGGCGACACGGGCACGACGGGTCCGCGCCGCCGTCGTGATGTGACGAATCCCCGATTGCACCGCGAGCCGGGATAACGGATGATAGTATTTAGCACTCGACTAGTGCGAGTGCTAAACGAACCCAGCACGGAGGAGCGCACGTGCCCACGTACCAGTACGCATGTAAGGCATGCGATCACCAGTTCGAGACCGTTCAGTCGTTCTCCGAGCCCAGCCTGACCGACTGCCCGGAGTGCTCCGGTACCCTGCGCAAGCTGTTCGGGTCGGTGGGCGTCATCTTCAAGGGGAGCGGCTTCTACCGCAACGACTCCCGCTCGAGCTCGTCCTCGAACTCGACGAGCAGCCCGGCCTCCTCGAACGGCGACAGCGCGGCATCCGGCTCGTCCGACTCGTCCGGTTCAGCGTCCGGATCCGAGTCGTCATCCTCGGGTTCCTCCGACTCGTCCGGCACCTCAAGCACCTCCGAGAGCTCCGGCAGCACCTCCGAGAGCTCCGGGACCTCGTCGTCGAGCAAGACCACAGCCGCGTCGACGTCCTGACTCGCCTGCCGTGATACGCGGCCACGCGCACCGCGCGGCCGGTGTGCCGCACGTGCGCTCGGAACGTTGTCCACAGCAGGGCTGCGTTCCACAACCGGACGAACAACCGCACCCCACACGGGCCGGTCCGAACTACGGTTCGCGGTGAACCGGAGGCGACCGCCCCGGGAGAGCCGACCGCTCTGGGGTGCCCATGTTCACCACCGACCACTCCGACTTCTCTGCTGACCACCCGGACCGGGCGACGACCTCGACACGCGCCGCGCCGCTGCCCGCGCTCCTCCGGCGCCGGTTCCGGCGCCTCCGGCGACGCCGGCCGGGTGGCAGGGCGCCCCGGTCCGTTCAGGTGCGCCGCGCCCTCGCGGCGTCCCTGTTCGTGCTCGCCGCCGCGCTCGCGCTGGCTCCCGCCGGGGCCGACGTCGCCGAGGAACCGGTGCTGACCACCACCGCTGACCTGGAGTCCGGCAGCGAGCTGAACCCCGGTGACCTGCGTGTGGTCACGATGCCCACCGAGCTGGTCCCCGCAGGGGCGCTGGACTCGCCGGAGGACGCGGCAGGCAAGGTCATCTCCGGCGCTGCCCGGGCCGGGGAACCGCTGACCGATGCCCGTCTCATCGAGGAGTACGGCGGTGAGCTCAGCGGACACCCAGGCAAGACGGCCGTGCCCGTCCGGCTCTCCGACGCCGGCGTCGGAGAGCTGCTCCGTCCCGGTACCACAGTGGACGTCGTCGCCCCGGCCACCGCCGAGCTGGACGGCCGGGTCGTCGCCGAGGAAGCCACCGTGCTCGCCGTGCGGGCAGGCACCAAGGACCGTCTGGACGGCCTCGGCGGCAGCGGCAAGCTCGTACTCCTGGCCCTCGACCCCGGGACGGCCTCGGATGTGGCCGCCGTGTCCCTGCACAGCCCCGTAACCGTGACGTTGCGCTGAATGACGCTTTCAGTCCCTCTCGTGGACCGAAAGCGTCATTCAGCGCACTCAGGGTGAGGTCAGTTCTCCTGGACGCGCCCGGCCAGCTCCTCGATCACGTGCGGAACGAGCGCGGACAGCGTCGCCATGCCGTCACGCACGGCGGCGCGGGACCCCGCGAGGTTGACCACGAGCGTGCTGCCGGACACCCCTGCCAGACCGCGGGAGATACCGGCATCCACAGCGCCTGCGGCCAGTCCCGAGGAACGCAGCGCCTCCTCGATACCGGGGATCGGACGGTCGAGGACACCGTGCGTGGCGTCCGGGGTCACATCTCGCGGCGACACGCCGGTGCCGCCCACGGTGATCACCAGGTCCGCGCCCCCGATCACGGCGGTGTTCAACGCGTTCCGGATCGCCACGTTCTCGGCATGCACCGTGACCGTGCCGTCCACGATGAACCCGGCTTCCTCCAGAAGCTCCGCGACAAGTGGACCAGTGGTGTCGTCCCGCTCACCATGAGCGACCCGGTCGTCCACCACGACCACAAGCGCACGACCGATCCGCTGCGCACTTCGTTCCATGGCGTCCACCGTAGCGGGTCGAGTCAGCATCCCGTCTCCCTACTCACCCTCAGCGGGCTCTGCCCCGAGTGTCACCTCGAGGCTCGTGTCATCCCCGATGGTCAAGGTCACCGTCTCCCCCGCCGCTCGCGTGCGGATCTCGGCGATCAGCGCGTCCGCGTCCGGGATCGGCCGGTCGTCGACCCGGGTGATCACGTCACCCTCGTTCAGACCGGCCTCCTCGGCAGGCGTGCCCGGGAAGACCTCCCGGATGAGCGCACCGCCGTCGCGGGCGTCGGCGACTCCGGCCCCGATATAGGTCTGCTTCGCCTGCCCGGTATCGATGATCTCCTCGGCGATACGCCGCGCCTGGTCGATCGGGATGGAGAACCCGATGCCGATATTGCCTGCCTGCGAACCGCCACCCGGCCCTTGCCGCGGGCTGTAGATCGCCGAGTTGATCCCGATGACGTTGCCCGACATATCCGTCAGCGGTCCCCCAGAGTTGCCCGGGTTGATGGCGGCGTCGGTCTGTATCGCGTTCAGCACCGTCTCCTGACCGCCCTCACCGCCACCCGCGCGCACCGGGCGATCCATCGCGCTGATGATGCCCGCGGTCACGGTCCCGGACAGCGCGAACGGGGACCCGATGGCCACCACGTCCTGCCCCACGCGCAGGTCATCGGAACGCCCCAGCTCCACCGGGGCGAGCTTGCCGACCCCCTTCGCCCGGATCACGGCGACATCCGTGGTCGGGTCGTGCCCGACCACGGTGGCGCCTGCCTGGCTACCGTCGTGGAAGTTCACCCGGATCCGGCCTTCCTCACCGCCGGGCGCCACGACGTGGCTGTTCGTCATGATGTAGCCGTCGTCGCTGATCACGAATCCCGAGCCCTCCCCGGCCCTGCCCGAACCCGCGACCTGCAGCTGCACCACGCTCGGCGTGACCTCCTGGGCGACGGCCTCCACCGAGCCGTCCGGCGCGTCACCCGTCTGCTCGGCGGGCGGCGGCTCGTTCAGCGCGTTGGTCCCCCCACGGGGGACGGCGTCCTCCGCAGTGACGTGCCCGCCGATCACGCCGCCCGCCGCCCCCGCGACGAGGGCGATCGCGGTCACCGCCACCAGCAACGCCTTGCTGTACCGGCGGCCGGCCTCCGCATCCTCGGCCACGACCCCCTGCGTGGGAGGCATCGGCCGCGCTCCCCCGTACGGCGGGTAGCCGTAGCCGGACGGCGCACCCGGATAGTCCGCCGCGTTCGCCTCCTGCCCCTGGCGCGACCACGGGTTCGGCGCGCCCGGCTGACGATACCCACCGACGTACGGACGCTCGCTGGTCGGCCACGGGTGATCGGGACCGTACCGTTCGTCGCGCGCGTCTCGCTCGCTCTCGCTCATGTCACCACCCTGCGCCACTGCCCTGAGAACCAGCTGAGCCAGACCTGTGGCAGGACAACGAACTCGTAGTCGCTCTCCAGTGTCCCTTGCCACCCTGGTGTGTCGCATGTCCGCAGGGCAACGGTGTGTGGCACACCGCGCGCCTGCTCGCGGCACAGGGCTTCACTGCGGCGACCCCGGCAACCGCACGGTGAACAGGGCTCCACCTTCCGGCGCACGCCCCGCGATCACCGAACCGCCGTGCCGCTGGACCGCCTGGTGCACGATCGCCAACCCGAGACCCGAACCGGGCAGCGTGCGCGCCTCCGAGGACCGGTAGAACCGGTCGAACACCTTCGGCAGGTCGGACACGGCGATGCCGGGACCGGCGTCCGCCACCTCGAGGACCGCGCCGCCGTCGTAGCCCGCGAACAACCGCACCCGGACGGTTCCTTGCTCAGGGGAGAACTTGACCGCGTTGTCCAGCAGGTTGAGGACGGCGCGCTCCAGCATGTTGGGGTCACCGGTGAGCACCCAGGGTTGCAGCGCGACGTCGAACCGCACGTCGCCCGCCCGCCTGCGAGCCCGTTCGAGGGCGCGCTCCACCACCTCGACCAGGTCGACCCGCTCCTGCCGGGCGTGCGGGTTGTCCGCCCCGGCCAGCAGCGACAGGTCCCCGATGAGCTGGGTCAGCTCGTCGAGCTGCGCACGAATGTCGTTCTCGACCTCGCGCTGGTCCTCCGACGAGAGGTCAGGGGCATCGGCCTTGCCCGCGGCGAGTAACAGCTCCAGGTTGGTGCGCAACGAGGTCAACGGCGTGCGCAGCTCGTGACCGGCGTCGGCGACGAGCCTGCGCTGACGCTGCTGCGCGTCGGCGACGGCAGCGAGCATGGTGTTGAAGCTGTGTGTCAGGCGTGCCAGCTCGTCGTCACCGGACACCGGGATGGGCCGCAAGTCACCGGTGTTGGCGACACGTTCGGTCGCGGCGGTCAGCCGCTCCACCGGCCGCAGGCCACCCCGCGCCACGGCGGTACCGGCCAGCGCCGCCACCACGATCCCGGCGCCGCTGACGACGAACAGCACGACGGCGAGCGCGCCGAGGCTGCGCCGGGTGTCCTCGAGCGACTGCGCGACCACCAGGGCGACGCCGTCCGCGTACTCGTACGGCACGCTCAGCACGCGCATGTCGCTGTCGTCGTCGGTGCGGATGGAGCGCGACGCGGTGCCCGCCGCCACCCGCGTCTCCGGGCTGCCCACCGGGGGACCACCCACCGGGTGGCGCAGCAGCGACTCACCCCGAGCGTCCACAAGGTCGAACTGCACGTCCGCCAGGCGGAACAGGTAACCGGGGATCTTGGCGCCGCCCGTCTCGATCACGTTGCGGTCGTTGAGCACGCTGCTCGCCCGCGCCACGAGGGTTTCGTCGACCTTGTCGTAGAGGCTGCCCCGCACGGTCATGTACGCCCCGAGCGAGACCAGCGCGACGGCGACGGCCACGCAGAGTGCGGCGAGGGTCGCCACTCGCGCGCGCAGTGACCAGCGACGCTTCTGCGGCTCGGCTGGGACGCTACTCGCGGCCTGGCCGGGCTCTGTCATGGAGGTGTCTCCCTGAGCACGTAACCGACACCGCGCACGGTGTGGATCAGCCGCGGCTCACCGCCGGCCTCGGTCTTGCGTCGCAGGTAGCCGATGTAGACCTCGAGGGCGTTGCCGGAGGTCGGGAAGTCGTAGCCCCAGACTTCCTCCAGGATGCGGGTGCGCGTGAGCACCCGCTTCGGGTTGAGCATCAGCAGTTCCAGCAGCGCGAACTCGGTGCGGGTCAGGCTGATCGCGCGCTCGGCCCGCTGCACCTCCCTCGTGGCCGGGTCGAGCGAGAGATCGGCGAAGCTCAGCGGCTTGGAGTTCTCGCTCGTGGTGTCCTCCTCCGCGCTTGCCCTGCGCAGCAGCGCGCGGAGCCTGGCGAGCAGCTCCTCGAGCGCGAACGGCTTCGGCAGGTAGTCGTCGGCACCGGCATCCAGCCCGGAGACGCGGTCGGACACGGTGTCCCGCGCGGTCAGCACCAGGATCGGCAGGTCGTCGCCGCTGCTGCGCAGCCTGCGTGCGACCTCCAGCCCGTCGAGCCTGGGCATCATCACGTCCAGCACCATCGCGTCCGGCCGGTTCGCGGTGATCGCGTCGAGCGCGGTGGTGCCGTCCCCGGCGAGCTCCACGGTGTAGCCGTTGAACTCGAGGGACCGGCGCAGCGACTCACGGACCGCCCTGTCGTCGTCGACAACAAGAATGCGCATGCACACAGTGTTGCGCGTACGACTGAGCTCCGCCTGAGAGGTGGGCTGAATGACGCTTTCAGTCCACCTCGCGTGCTCAATGACGCATTCAGCTCGCCTCGTGGACTGAAAGCGTCATTCAGCGTTACACGACCATGCCGCTGCGGTAGGCGAGCAGGGCCGCCTGCACCCGGTTGGCCGCGCCGATCTTGGCGAGGACGGACGAGACGTAACCCTTCACCGTGGCCTCGGACAGGAAGAGCGTGGAGCCGATCTCGGAGTTGGACAGGCCCTGCGCTATCAGCGTGACGACCTCACGCTCACGCTCGGACAGCGAGTCGAGCAGCTCCCGCGCGGGCTCGGCCGCACGCTGCCCGTCCCGCTGGGCGCGCAGCATCCGCGCGGCAACGCCCGGGTCGATGACAGCTCCCCCGTGCGCCAGGTCACGGATCGCCTGCGCGAGCGAGGCAGGCTTGATGTCCTTGAGCAGGAATCCGTTCGCACCGCTGTTGAGGGCCCTGCTCACGTAGTCGTCGACATCGAAGGTGGTCAGCATCGCCACCGTGGGAGGCTCCGGAGCGCCGAGGATCTCCGTCAGCGCCTCGATACCGTCGTCCTCCGCCCCCATCTTGATATCCAGCAGCACGACATCCGGCCGTCTCCGGCGTACGACGTCCACGGCTGTCTGCCCATCGATCGCCTCACCCACAACGGTGATATCGCTCGCGCCCGCCAGCATGGCGCGCAGCCCGGAACGTACAAGCTCCTCGTCATCGGCGTACACCACTTTGATCACAGTTGCCCTCCGAAATGCCGGGCGGGATCGCCGCCTGTCGTGCACTGAAGGTTACCCACTGGTAGGCAACTCGCAATGCGGAACACTACGTACTTTGCTCGCCACGCTCCAGCCCTCGTACCGGCTCACGGGTAGAACAAGATAGGCTGTCGGGAGTTCCGGGCCCTCGTAGCTCAGGGGATAGAGCAACCGCCTCCTAAGCGGTAGGTCGCAGGTTCGAATCCTGCCGAGGGCGCCCTTCTGACCAGCAGTGATAGGTGCTTCCGAGCGCGCTTCGCGCCCAGGTGTATGCGGGCATCGACCCGATCTCAGGGAAGCGTCACTTCCTCACGCGGACTGTGCCTGCCGAGCCGAACGCCGAGACCGAGGCCGCGAAGCCGCACGGATCCTTACCGAGGCCGGAGACGATCCGGACCGGGCAACCCTGATCCGGCTCGCGATGACCACCGGTGCACGTCGCGGTGAGCCCCGGGAGGGCGCAGCTCACTCTGTGGTCGAGGTCGTTCTCCGCGACGGACCAGCTCGCTGGTTACGGGCTGGACTCAGCTGCGCAGCTCGGGGATATCGGTGTCGCGGTACTCGCCCTCCGGTCGTACCTCGCCGTTGGAGTACTGCTCGTCCTCACGGTCACGCAGCTGGACCCGCCGGATCTTTCCGGAGATCGTCTTGGGCAGTTCGGCGAACTCGAGCCGCCGTATCCGCTTGTAGGGGGCGAGATTCTCTCGTGCGAACCGCAGGATGGTCAGTGCGGTGTCACGGTCGGGCTGATGCCCCCCGGCCAGCAATACGTAGGCCTTGGGAACCGCCCCCCGCACCGGATCGGGGGAAGGCACCACCGCGGCCTCGGCCACGGCTTCGTGTCCGATGAGCACGCTTTCCAGTTCGAACGGCGAGATCCGGTAATCCGAGGCCTTGAACACGTCGTCCGAGCGCCCGACGTAGGTGATGTAGCCCTCCTCATCGCGGGCCCCGACATCACCGGTGTGGTAGTAGCCACCGGCCATCACCTCGGCATTGCGCTCCTCGTCGTCGCGGTAGCCGGCCATCAGGCCAAGGGGCCGTTCCGCGAGGTCCAGGCAGATTTCGCCCTCATCGGAAGGTTCGCCGGTCACAGGATCGATCAGCTCGACGGTGTAGCCGGGCACCGCGCGGCCCATCGAGCCCAGCTTGATCGGCTGGCCCGGCGTGTTGGCCACCTGCACCGTAGTTTCCGTCTGACCGAACCCGTCTCGAATCCGCAGCCCCCATGCCTTTTCCACCTGCTCGATGACCTCTGGGTTGAGCGGCTCACCGGCGCCGACCGCCTCGCGTAACGGAATCAACACCCTACCCAGGTCGGCCTGAATGAGCATCCGCCACACCGTCGGCGGAGCGCACAGGGTGTCCACCCCGCAGCGCACCAACGTATCCAACAGCCCGTCCGGATCGAAACGGTTGTAGTTGTAGATGAATATCGTCGCCTCGGCGTTCCACGGCGCGAAGACGTTGCTCCACGCGTGCTTGGCCCAGCCCGGCGAGGAGATGTTCAGATGGACGTCCCCGGGCCGTAGTCCGATCCAGTACATCGTGGACAGGTGACCGACCGGATACGAGGCGTGCGTGTGCTCGACCAGTTTGGGTAACGATGTCGTCCCCGAGGTGAAATACAGCAGCAGCGTGTCCGATGCCCGAGTCGGCCCGTCCGGCTCGAATTCCGGCGACGCCTCGTAGGCCTGCGCATAGTCGCGCCAACCGTCGACGGGTGTGCCGACACTGATCCGGGTGTAGTCGCCGGGAACATCGTCGAACTGGCCGGTGATGTCCGACCGGACAACGACGTGACGCACCTGGCCGCGCTCAACCCGGTCACGCAGATCCGCCGCCGCCAACAGCGTGCTGGCCGGGATGATCACCGCGCCGAGCTTCATCGCGGCCAAGATCGTCTCCCACAGCTCGAGCTGGTTGGCCAGCATGAGGATCAGGCGATCACCTCGACCCACTCCCTGGTCACGCAGCCAGTTCGCCACCCGGTTGGACCGCTGCGAGAGCTCTGCGTAGGTCCAGCGGCCCTCGTCGCCCTCCTGCTCGACGATCCACAGCGCCGGCCGGTCCGCGGTATCCGGGTCCGCTGCGACGGCGTCGAAATGATCCAGCGCCCAGTTGAACTCGCCCAGCCGCGGCCAGCGGAACTCGCGACAGGCGGTGTCGTAGTCCTCCCGGTGTGTCAGCAGCAGATCGCGTGCTGCCCGGAACTCGGCAATGCTCAACGAGAACTCCTAGACTGGTTCAGGGCTTCGGAGGAAACCGGGTGACGATAGACGGAGGGCCGGAATTCAGCCGTCGCAACGCCTCGTTCCATGCTCTGTCCGTTCCGGCCGAACGGTGGCCCGGCATTGCTGCCGTCAAGAATACGTTCCGCGCCATCCAGCGCTACCACCGAAAGTGGGTAACGTGGATGGCGGGAGAATCGCTGCAGCCGGGATTCTCCGGGACCCGAGATTCCGGCTCCGGGCTTCCCGATCATCAAGCGATGTTCGGTACCCGGGTCCGATGGCTATTCCACGTCCTGGTCCGCCACGACGAACAGTCCTTTGTGTGGCTTGGCGTTGCCGAACGGACCGTGCGGCCAGGCATCCCGGTTGAAGTCCCAACCCGGCGAGTTCGTGGCCTCGTCGCGGAAGTTGTCGTCGACGGACAGCTCGCCGTTCTCGCCGACATCGGTCACCCAGAGCTTGTGGTCAGTGCGGTGCCCGGCCCTGGCGACAAAGTAGTCCGTCCCCGCCAGCCGGTCCGGCTGGTCGGTTTCCCGGTACTTCCCGTCCGGGCCCAGCTCGAAGTTGTCGACGGTGCCGAAGTGCGGCCCCTTTCCCGGCTGGTCCCGGTTGATCCCGGCGGCCCCGGCCAGCGTCGGGCAGTCGGCGGACTTCGGCTTGCCCTTGGGTTTGGAGTGCAGGTCGCACCTCGGGTTCTCCGCATTTACCAGCTTCGAGATGTCCAGTGAGATCATGCCACCGGGCGCGCCCGGGTCGTCGCTACCCAGCGCGCCCTTCTCGCGGCCCATGATCGTGTGGTACAGGAACTGATCATTGGCGCTCGTCTGGATCCAGCCGCCGTTGGTATCCGCGGCCTCGCTGCCGCTGCTCGGGTGGAACGCCTTGAGCGCGTCGCCGTCGTCCCATACCTTCCGCCACTGCAGTTTCTGCGCGGTGATGTCAGGCGCGTAGTAGATCGCCCCGCCCTGCATGGTCTGCGCGAACGCGCCCTTGTGCTCCGGCTGCTGGGTGACGGTGACCTCCATGAGCCCGCTGCTGTCGCGGTGCCGGGGGTCCTCCGGGTCCTCCTGCGGATCATCGGGAAGACGCTGGACGGACGTGACCTTCGGGTGGTTACGATCGGAGATGTCCCAGATCCGCACCGTCGACCGGAACAGGTACGGCGAGGGCGGGTCGATCGGATCGAGGATGAGAGTCCTCGGTTCCACGAAGTCACCGGTGACCATCGTGTCCAGGTCCTCACGCACCTGGATGCCGTGCGGGTTCGCGCAGGTCGCCTTGTCCACCTGCGGGATATTCTTGCATTGTTCCGGGTCCCCGCCCTGCGAGGTCGCCGCCGGGGACTCCGAAAGCACATTGCCGTTCTCGTCGAAGCGCACGACCTCGCCGGGGCTGCCGGCATAACCGTTCCCGGTGCGTACCGAACCGTCGGAGTAGCGGTGCGGGCCGGGCAGCACCGGGCCGCCCATATAGGTGGCGTACGCGGTGCCGTCCTCGAGCACCGAGTACGCATCCGGAACAGACCCGCCAGGCGTGTCGACAGGCGTGCTCACGCCCTTGAGCTTGATCTCCGGCAGGTCGGACACGTCGAAGGCGTAGGTCATCGAGTTGAACAGTCCGCCTGCGAAGACGGTGTCGCCCTTACTCCACGTGTACTGCATGTGATGTGGTTCGTTCGACACGAGCGGGCCGACCGTGGCCGTGTTGACGAGCTTGCCGTAGGACGGCGAGCCCTCGGTCACGTCGATGACCGCGAGGAAGTCCGGTCCGACCGAGGCGTTCTTGACCTTGTTCACCGGATCCAGCAGCGAATCGGGCAGCGTCTCGGCGTCGTGCACGGCGGTGTCGGCGGCGTTCTCGTCGCCGGCCCACACCAACAGATACTCCTGCGGTTTGCCGTCCGTGCCCTGCTGGGCGTACTCGCTTACCACGTGGTTGGTGACAGTGAAGGCTTGGTCGGTAAGCTGGCCGTTACCCTGCACACGGCTCGTCGAAACCAAAACCTCCCCGTACGCATCGGTGTCCTTGACAAGGACCTCTCCGTCCGCCGGGGTGGGGACGACGGGCACGTTCGCGTCCGCGTCGGGGTGGGTCACCAGCAGGCTCGCGCTCGCGAGCAGGGCGGCGGCGAGCATCACCGCCGGTGTCAGGCGTCGCCTGGTGGCCGGCATGACCGAATTCCCTCCGTGTCTCGACATCGATCGGTGCGTGCGGTCACGAGGGCAACACTCGCGACCGCACGTGGGACGCACCCCGGCCGCGTCTCGCTGCGACCGCACAGTCGCAGCGAGACGCGGCCGTAGGTTCGACAACCGGTACTAGCCCCCCTTCTTCGTCCCCTTCATCCGCTCGGCGCCGTCCTTGATGGCTTGGCGGATACGGTAGTACGTACCGCAACGGCAGACGTTGCGCATGTTGGTGTCGATGTCCGCGTCGGTGACGTCGCGGCCCTCCGCGTGAAGCTTCTTCACCAGGTCGACAGCGGCCATGATCTGGCCGGGCTGGCAGTAGCCGCACTGGGCGACGTCGTGCTCGAGCCAGGCCTCCTGCATCGGGTGCAGGTCGCTGCCGACGGTGTCGGGGAGGCCCTCGATCGTCGTGATCTCGTCGTCGGGCCCGATCTTGGACACGGGCACGGAGCAGGGGTTGAACGCCCGGCCGTTGTAGTGGCTGGTGCAGGCCTTGCAGACGTTGATGCCGCAGCCGTACTTCGGACCGGTGACACCGAGCACGTCACGGAGCACCCACAGCATCCGCACGTCGTCCTCGATGTCGACCGTCACCTGACGGCCGTTGACGGTGAAACTGTGCTCAGGCACTGGATCTCCTTGCTTCGAATCGGGTCAGGGGTTCAGCGATGTTTCTTCGGAGGCCTTGGCCGGGGCGGGGTAGTGCTCCAGGCCGTTGGTGGGCGACTGCGGGATCGGCGGGTCGTGGGGCTTCACCTCGAACGGGATGCCCGCGTTGTGGCTGATCGGGAGGTAGTGCGGGTAGCTGCCCCTTGCCGCACCGATGGCGCACGCCACCGCTGCGCACGTGGGCGCGACGCCGACCTCGCCGAAGCCGCCGACCTCGGCCTCCGAATCTTCCGGAAGCAGGATCACCTTCACGTCCGTCGGGACGTTCCACTGGCGGGTGTAGCGGAAGTCGTCGTAGCTGCCCTCCAGGAAGGCCCCGTCCTTCAGGTGCAGGCTGTTGGTCTGCGCCAGGGAGATGCCGTCCATGATTCCGCCCTGCAGCTGCGCCTCCGCGCCCAGCGGGTTCACCAGGTGCCTGGCGACCGTGCTCACGAAGACCACACGCAAAACCCGCGGTCCGGTGGTCCCACCCGGGATCTTCCGGTTGACCGTCTCCGGCCGGCAGTCGACCTCGACCAAGCACGCCGCGTGCTGCTTGTACTCTTCGTGCACTCCGATGCCCTGCGCAACGCCGTCCGGCAGCGACCGGCCCCAGTTGCCGGCTTCGGCGACCTTCTCGATCACCTCGCGGAACTTGTCGTCCTTGGCGAACTCTCGCCGGAACTCGTAGCGGTCCCGGCCCATCTCATTGGCCAGTTCGTCAACGAACAGCTCCTGAGCGGCGACCACGTTGGGGTTGTACACCTGGCGCATGGCGGTGGTGTTGAAGGTGGTGAGGTTGTGCTCCGTCCCTGGGGATTCCGTCGGCTGCCTGACCTCCATGAGCAGCTGCTTGGTGGGGCCCATGCTGTACGGCCAGACCGCGGTCAACTCGAAGATCGCTTGCGAGACGGCCAGGCCTGAGCCTGGATTGGTAGCCAGGGGTGTGTCAGGGTTCACCGATGTATAGTACTGGGCCATCAGATCACCGAACCCGTGCCCGAAGTCGGTGAACACGCTGGTGTAGCGATTCTCGAGGGAGTGCACCACTTCGCCGTCGTGGAAGGCGCGGATCTTCGACACTTGCATCGGGCGCCCGCGTCCCTGCCGGTACTCATCGGCACGGTGCCACATCAGCCGCACCGGCTTGCCCATCTTCTGGGACGCCTCGGCCGCGTCGAGTGGGCCATCATTGAAGAGCCTGCGGCCGAAGGAGCCGCCCGAGCCGATCACGTTGAACGTCACCGCGGTGACCGGCAACCCCAACAGGGACGCGATTTCGCCCTGAGCCGTGATCGGAAGTTTCGCGGCCGCCCAGATCTCCGCGCTCCCTTCCTTGACGTCGGCGATCGCCGTGGCGGGTTCCAAGGGGGCGTTGTTGGTGAAGGCGAAGGTGTACTCCCTCTCGAAGGCCTTTGTCCCCGGTGTGCCGGGGATGACCCACGGTGGGTGAGCGTCCTTCAGCTCCTTCTCGATCGAGGTGTCGGAGGTGCCTTCCACCGGCCCGCCGTTCCAGCTCACGTCCAATGCGTGGATCGCGTCGACGCACTGACCGAACGTCCTGGCGCGCACGGCCACCCCGGTGGTAATCGTCGCCACGTCGGTCACGCCGGGCATGTTCTGGACCTCGTCAGCGTTGTTGACCGACTTGACGGTGCCGTTGATCGTCGGCGGCCGGCACACCATGGTGGGCAAGGCGTCCGGCATGTCCATGTCCGTGGCGAACTCCTTTTGGCCCGTGACGATGTCCATCGCATCGACGCGCCGTTGCGGCTTGCCGATGACCTTGAAATCCGACTCCGGCTTGAGTTCGGCCGATACCTTCTCGTTCTCCGTGACGGCGGCCGCCTCCGCCAGCTCCCCGAAGGACAGGGCCTGCCCGCTCGGGCGGAGGATCCTCCCGGCGTGGGCGGTCAGCTCCGACTTCGCGAGGTCCCACTTGGCTGCCGCCGCATCCAGGAGTCGGCCCTTGGCGATCGCGGCGGCCACCCGCACGGGGGTGAACTGCGAGCCGATGGCGGTCGATCCGCCGGTGAGCTGGTTCCACACCAGCTCGGGACGGGCGGGGGCATGCGTGACGTTGACCTTCTCGATCGGGATGTCCATCTCCTCGGCGATGAGCATCGCGATCGCGGTCTGGACGCCCTGGCCGACCTCGGTGCGGACCATCTCGTGCGAGACGGTGCCGTCCGAGTGGACCTGGACCGTGATCAGGTCGGACGTGGGCTTCGCCGCGTCGTATATCGCGTCGCTGAGGTCGTAGTTGTCGGCGACCTGCGGGTTCGACGGCACCGGCTGCGCCGCGCCCGCCGTCTGTGAGCCGAGCAGGGACTCGCCGAGCTGGGCGGCCGCCACCACCGTGGGTGCGGCCAGCAGGTAACCGAGGAACCGGCGCCGGCCGGTGAGGTGCTCGCCAACGGATGCGACGAGGCCCCCAGCAAATCCCTCGGAACCGGCAGACGTGGAATCAGTGTCCCCTGCGCCGGGCTTGCTCGGACGGTTGCCGTCACGGGCGTGACGTGCGTGCGCGGTGTGTTTGGCCATGAATGAAGACCTCCCTGATAGGCCTTGGAAATCCAGCGGATGAACTGTTCCTCCGCGAGGTGATGACGGCGGCTGGTCGGACGCTCACGGCGTGTCACCTGTCGAGGTCGGGGTCGGGGTCGAGGTCGGGGAGCCTGGACAGCGACCAGCCGTAGAGTCGATCCATACCTGCGTTCCTGGTCATACCTCGTTGCGTTGTGAGCTGCTCAACAGCCGACAAGCTGCCAGGTCGCGCACGTGTCCACTACCCCTGAAATGGGGTGACGTCGAACAATCACCCGTTCGTGTCTTGTGTCCCGTCAAGGAGGATTCAGTCGGATTTCCGGTGGCCCGGGCGGTGATTCGCGGCGCCGTATTCAGTCGCCACAGCCCCGCTGTGGCTCCTTCCCCCGCCTTGCCGCACATCCACCTGGACCACTGGTAAACACCCCAACCCTCCTCGCCGGGGCCCTTGAACCGCCTCGGAGTGTGCGGAAGCTTTCTTGGTTTGAGGATCCGACGGTGGTCTTCCCTTGCTGGACCGGACACTCGAGTCGCTTGGAGAGTCTCCGTGTGACCGAAGGGCAACAACGAAGTAACCGGAAGTTCTCGGCCGAGCTCAAGCGGGATGGCGTGGAGTTGGTGCTGGCCGGCGGCAAGTTGGTGTGCGAATCGGCCCGTGACCTGGGTATCTGTGACTCCAGGTTGGGGGTTGGATCAGGCAAGCGCGCACCGCTCGCGGCCCGCAGGAGGGGCTGAGTACCGACGAGCGCACGCGGCTGCGGGAGCTGGTGCTGGCTGGCGCCACGCTGCGCATGGAGCGTGACCTGCGGGGCGGGCTCATGAGCCTTGTGGGTGAGGGCCTCGGCCGAGTGCCCCGCGACCGCTGCGGTGACTCCGGCACGGCCGACGGCGTCGCGGTAGCGGCACCCTGCCGCGCCGCCGGGGTGTCGATCTCGGCCTACGAGCAGTGGCGACGGAATCAGGACGCCGAGCCGAGCGCGGCGCAGCAGGCCGGCGAGGAGTTGCTCTCCGAGATCGGCAGGGTGCACGCCTCCTGCGGCGGTACCTACGGCTGCCCACGCGTGCATACCCAGCTGCGCCAGGACGGCTGGATGGTCAACCACACGCGGGTCGAGCGATACATGCCGATCGACGACATTGTCGGTGTATCCGCCCGTTAGGAACCTTCATGATCAACGCAGGGGCCACGCCCGCCCCACATCACGCTCGACGTGTCGCCCACCATCACAGCACGTCACACACGACCGCTCCGGCAAAACCGGCGTCACCAGTCAAGACGCCCCGAAAAGGCAAGATCACATCCGCCCTGCGGCTACTGCAGAAACTCGCCCGAGTCGTCGGAGCTTTCTTCGACAACCCCACCTGCACTACATCACCCGCTGAACCACGAGTGTCTAGCCGGTTCCGATCTATTCGATACTAGTCATTTCTGCCGAACCTCCGCCGGTGGGGCGTCCGGATTGTCCGGGCGGTACTCGTCGGCGTATTCCACGTCGGCTTTCTTAATCTGCTCGCCGAGCCAGTCGCGCCATGTCTCCAACTTGCGTTTTCTGTTCAGGTCCTTTTCGAGCTGATCCTTAACCTCGTCGAAGGAGAGTTGCTCGCTGGATTTGACCTCGACGACGTGTCCGATATTCCAGCCGTGTTGGGTCTTGACCGGGCCGAAGTACGAGCCTTTCTCGACCTGGAAGGCTGCTTCGGCGAATTTTTCCTGTAGTTGTTCGGCGGTGACTGTGCCTAGGTCACCGCCGTTGTCCTTGGTGCTTTGGTCCAGGGAGCGTTGGGCGGCCAGTGTGGCGAAGTCGGCGCCTGCCTGCGCCTCGGACAGAACATCCTGTGCTTCTTGTTTGGAGTCGACGACGATGTTGCGTAGATGTCGCTGTTCAGGAGAGACCATCTCGCTCTTGCGTTCCTGGTAGGACGTCCGCACCTCCTCGTCGGTAACCGGCTTGACGTCGGCGGTGACCTGCTCGAACAGTTGACTGGTGGCGAGCTGTCGTTTGAGTTCGTCGAGGACGTCTGCCTCGGCGATTCCTTGGTTTTCAAGAAACTTGGTCAAGGAATCGCGATCTCCGGACGGTTGCTCATTCAGCATCTTGTCGAGTGTATCTCGCGCCTTCTTGTCCGCGATGACGATGTCTCGGCGCTGGGCGGCGACATCAAGTATGTGACTCACCGCCACCGATTTCGCAGAGTCTTTTTTGAACTGCTGTCGTTTCGACTGCTCGTCTGGTTTCTTCACGCCGTAGAGCTTTTCCAACGTCTCGACCCGTTTCCGGAACTCGTCCTCGGTAACGACGGTGTCTCCGACGCGGAGCACGGCGTTGTCGGGGAGATCGGTCGCCCACGCGACTGCGACCTGGGTCGCGGCGCCGGCCAGTATCAGCACACTCAGCGCGAGGCTGAGTAGTCGCCCGCGTGCCGTGTTCGGCACCAGCGCCGAGCGGCGCTGGAGGTTACGCACTCCCCGGCCCAGCGTTGCTCGTATGCGTGCCAGCTTCATCCTGTCATCTCCCACCTGTTAATGGCGTACTCGAGAGATCGACCGTGGCGCAGCAATCGATCCGTTAGCGGCCTGACGGTGGCGTACCCATCATATTGGCGGGGAATCGACTCCACGAGGTCGAATCAAGTCAGTGTGCAACTCGTGGACGGCTCGGCGGCGATGCGTTGACCTCCGACAATACTCGGCACGTGGCGGAGGCGCGCGGCAAGCGCAAACCGAAGACCACCACGAGTAACTGCCCGAGCCGGGAGCGTCACGGGACGACACACGTCGCTGACAGTTCCGATGCCGCCGCCCCCGTCAGGCCGTTGCGGCTCCCTGGCGGTCCGTTCGTGCTGCCCTGGTCTACTTAGGTCACCCGCCCGCACTCGGCACGCCGAACACCGACCGAGTGCGGGCCATGGCGTGTCTTTTAATTTATTGTATCATAAACACAGGTATCACTCATGGGTAGCAGCGCCACCGACCAGGACGGTTGGTCGTCGGCGTAGCGTACGTGCTCGGCCCGGGCGATCACGTACTGCGTACCGGTGGAGCCGGGCAACTCGACGGTGGCGGCTCGGCAGCCGCCCGAGTTCACGCCCGACGTGGACTCGGGGCACGGGTTGGCTCCGGGGGTTGACACCGGTCACAGTGATCTTCGGGTTACCAACGTGCACGAGGTTGACAATCGCGGGTGACGATGCAGCCGCGCCCACAAGAATCGGTGAAGGGAGCACCTTCCGGTATGACGTTTGCGCGACCGAAGGGTGGAGTGGCGGTGGGTCGCGTATTGCGTCCGCTGGGGCGGTGGGCGCGCCGTGTTCGTCTGCCGCGGGTGCGGGTCGGTGTGCTGTGGGGGTGGCTGCGCCGGGTGCGGGTCTCGGGTCGGGGTCTGGCCGCTGTGGCGG
>NZ_FZNW01000026.1 GCF_900188115.1 Haloechinothrix alba
ACGCCACCCGGCCACTCTACGACCCCATTTAGTGCGCAAATCAGCCCAGCAACCGAAACAAACCAGCAGGTCAACAGGTCGCACTCGTCAAGACCTGCCGAACGTGGCAAAAGTCAGGACAGCACCGAGACCGGCCGCGCGCACGCCGAGGAGCTGCTCAACGCCGCCGAGGCCGACAAGGAACACCGCTGACGACCGGGGTGCCGTTACCACGCACCCCGGCACGCGGCAAGAAGAAACCGGGAGACTCGACGGCGTGGCGTAGCCAGGTTGCTCCGGACGTTTGCCAGTATGCGGGTCATGAAGCTTAGCGGAGTGCTCTCCAGGAATACCGAGACGCTTCCCGGGGTGACGGGTGTGGCACGGGTGAACCGGCGCACCAGGGAGCTCTTCCGCCGGGTCGGCCGGGGCGACATCGTCGTGCTGGACCACGTCGACCTGGACAGGGCGACGGCGAACTCGCTGGTCAAGGCCGAGGTCGGTGGTGTGGTGAACGCGTCACCGTCCATTTCGGGCCGGTTCCCCAACCTGGGGCCCGAGATCCTGGTCGGGGCCGGCATTCCGCTGGTCGACGGGGCCGGTTCCGAGGTGCTGCACAGCATCAAGGACGGTAGCAAGGTCCGGCTGCACGAAGGAGTGCTTTACAGCGGCGAACGGGAGATCGCCAGGGGCACCGTGCAGACACCGGAAAGCGTCGCCGATCAGATGATCGAGGCGAAAGCGGGGATGACCTCGCAGCTGGAGGCGTTCTCGGCGAACACGATGGAGTTCCTCCGCCGGGAGCGCACGCTGATCCTCGACGGTGTGGGGGTTCCCGATCTCCGTGTCGCCATTCGGGACCGGCATGTTGTCGTCGTGGCCGCGGGGACCGGGCATCTGCGCGACCTCAAACGGCTCAAGAAGTACATCGGGGAGCACCGCCCTGTACTGGTCGGCGTGGACATGGGAGCGGACACGCTGCGCGAGCTGGGCTACACCCCGGACGTCATCGTGGGTGATCCCACCGGGATCACCTCGGATACGCTCAAGGGCGCAGGCGAGGTCGTGGTTCCCGCCCAGCCGGACGGCTACGCGCCAGGGGTGGAGCGGATTCAGGACCTGGGCATCGGCGCGGTCACGTTCCCCTCGTCGGCCAACCCCGAGGACCTCGCGTTGCTGCTCGCCGACTCGCACGGTGCGGGCCTCGTGGTGACCGTAGGCTTCCAGGCGACCCTGCAGGAGTTCCTCGACCAGGGACGGTCGGGGTCGAACCCGTCGACGTTCCTCACCCGGCTCAAGGTCGGCACCAAGCTCGTCGACGCCAAGGCCGTGGCGACACTGCATCACAGCAGGGTCTCGCTGGCGGCGGTGCTGCTGCTCGTGGCGGCCGCGTTGATCGCGGTGATCACCGCGCTGGCCGTCTCCGATGTCGGTGGGGTCTATGTGGACTGGGCATGGAACCAGTGGCAAGGGCTCCTCGAGTGGGGTAGGGGGTGGTTCCAGTGATCACCTTGCGCTACCACATCGTGTCCATCGCGGCGGCCTTCCTTGCCCTGGCCGTCGGGGTCGTGCTCGGTTCGACGACGTTGAGCGGCACGCTGCTGTCCGGGCTCGCCGACGACAACAGCGAGCTGGCCTCCCGGGTCTCGGAGCTGGAGACCGAACGCAACGCGTTGCAGGCACGACTGGCCGATGCGGACGGGTTCGCCAGCTCGGTCGGGCCGCGGGTCGTCTCGGACCGCCTCGACGAGCGTTCCGTGGTGCTGTTCACGACCGAGGAGGCCGACCCGACGGATCGGGACGCCATCGCCGACCTCATCGAGGACTCGGGGGCGCGCGTGACGGGCGAGGTGCGGCTGAGCGACGCGTTCGCCGACCCGGCCAAGTCGGACCGGCTCGTCGACATCGTGACCAGGCTGCAGCCCTCTGGCACGGAGCTGCCCACCTCGGGCGGCCCCGGCAGGCTGGCCGGTTCCTTGCTGGGGCAGACGCTGCTGCTGGACGCCGAGTCCGCTGACGAGCAGGCGAGCTCCGACGAGCAGGCGGCCGTGTTGCGGGGGCTCGCCGAGGGCGGGTTCGTCGAGGCGGACGAGGACGTCGAGCCCGCGCAGCTGGCCGTCGTGCTCACCGGAGGCGAGTCCGAAGGCGACGGTGCGGGAGACCGCGCGGCCACCGTCGCGCGGTTCGCCGTGGGGATGGACAAGTCCGGTGCAGGCACGGTACTCGCGGGCGCCGCGGGGTCGGCGAGTGGTAACGGCCCGGTCGGGGTCGTCCGCGCGGACAGCTCGGCCTCCGGCGTGCTGTCAACGGTGGACAACGCGCATACCGCGGCCGGCCGTGTGACGACTGTGCTGGCGCTACGCGAGCAACTCGAGGGGGAGGCCGGCCAGTACGGGATCGCGGGCAACGCCGGTGCACCCGCACCCGGTGCCGGATCCTCCGGGTCCTGAGGGCGCGAGAGACCCCTACGCGCCGAGCATTCCGGACCACGCCTCGACGAAACCGGGGAACGTCTTGCCGACGGTTGCCGGGTTCTCGACGGCGACTCCGGGGACCCGCAGGCCGATGAGTGCGGCGGCCATCACCAGGCGGTGATCGTCGTAGGTGTGGAATGTCCCGGAGCGCATCGGGGACGGGACGATGCGGAGCCCGTCCCCGGTCTCGGTGACGCGTCCACCCAGCCTGCTCAGCTCGGTGGCCAGGGCCGCCAACCTGTCCGTCTCGTGCCCGCGCAGGTGCGCGACACCGCGGATGGTCGAGGGTTCCGTCGCGAAGCACAGCATCGCCGCGACGACGGGCGTGAGCTCGCTGACATCGTGCAGGTCGAGCTCGGCTCCGGGGAGCACTCCGGAGCCGGTCGCCGTGACACCGCGCTCGTCGGTGGTCACCGACACACCCAGCTCGGTGAGCAGGCTACGCACCCAGTCGCCCGGCTGCGTGGTGCTGGCAGGCCAGTCCAGCACGCGCACCGAGCCGCCGGTGAGGGCGGCAGCCATGAGGAACGGTGCGGCGCTGGACAGGTCCGGCTCGACCGTGTAGTCCGGACAACCCAGCGTGGCGGGCGGTACGTGGAACTCGGTGCCGTCCCGCAGGGGCGCGGCACCGAAGGTGCGTAGGAGGTCGAGTGTCATCGCGATGTGTGGCCCGCTCGGCGGGGCCGACCCGACCAACCGTGCGGTGATGCCTTCCCTGAACGCCGGGCCGGCAAGCAGGAGCGCGGACAGGAACTGGCTCGATGCCGAGGCGTCCACGTCGACGACCCCGCCACGCACGCCTCCTGTGCCCCGCACGGTGAACGGCGGCGCCGGGTCGCCCCCGTCGTCGATGTCGACGCCGAGGTCGCGCAGCGCGCGAAGCACACCTGCCATCGGACGCCTGCGCAGGGCGGGATCGCCGTCGAACCGGACCGTTGCCGGGCCGAGCGCGGCGAGCGGGGGTGTGAACCGCGCCACCGTCCCGGAGTTGCCGAGCGCGATCTCGGCGGGGTCGGGGCACCGCCGAGACTCGAGGGGGTGGATGCGCACGGCCGTGTCGGTGTGCTCGCTGCGCGCGCCGAGCACGCCGAGCGCGTCGATCATGAGGCGCGCGTCCCTCGAGTCCAGCGGGTGCCGGACCAGGGTCGCTGTGGAGGCCAGCGCGGCGAGTACGTAGGCACGGTTGGTGATGGACTTCGACCCCGGCACCCGGACCGTGGCGTCGACGGGCCGTGCGGGAGTGGGCACGACCCAGTCGGCTCCGGGAGCCGGGGAGTGGGATCCGACCGTCGAGTTGCTCACTGCTGTGCCGTTTCTGCCGTCGCGGATGTCGCGGCGCGTGCCGGGCGGGTGTCCGGGCAGGGTTGTGTCCGGGTCCCGGCCGGGCCTCGGCCGGGACCGTGCCCGGCCGGCAGGCGCCACCGCTGCCGACGATACAACCGTGCGTACCGTCCCGCCCGGCCACGTCCCGGAGGTCACTGCTGGGCGGTTCGTGACCGCCTGCCGGGCGCGTGTGGCACGGGTGGGCCCGGTGTCGCGTGACCCGGTTTGCCACGAACAATCCCTGGTCACGCGGCCGGGTCCGCCGCAGGTGGGTACGGCGGGCGGCACGGTCGGCCTCCTCGCTGCGCGCGGGGACAGGCAGTGTTAGCGTAAAGGCCCGTGGGAAGTCAGCGTCGGGCGAACCGACAGGTCGCGGTAAAGTACGTATTCGTCACCGGTGGGGTCGCCTCGTCCCTCGGTAAGGGACTCACAGCGTCGAGCTTGGGGCAGCTGCTGACCGCACGTGGTCTGCGCGTCACCATGCAGAAGCTCGATCCCTACCTCAACGTCGACCCTGGCACGATGAACCCGTTCCAGCACGGGGAGGTCTTCGTGACCGAGGACGGCGCGGAGACCGATCTGGATATCGGGCACTACGAGCGGTTCCTGGACAGGGACCTGACCGGGCGGGCCAACGTGACGACCGGTCAGGTGTACTCGCAGGTCATCGCCAAGGAACGGCGTGGTGAGTACCTCGGGGACACGGTCCAGGTCATCCCGCACATCACCGACGAGATCAAGTCACGCATCCTCGCGCTCGGCGAGTCGGACGGAACCGGCCAGCGACCGGATGTGGTCATCACCGAGGTCGGCGGGACGGTCGGGGACATCGAGTCGTTGCCGTTCCTCGAGGCGTGCCGCCAGACCCGGCACGATGTGGGACGGGACAACTGCTTCTTCCTGCACGTCTCGCTCGTGCCGTATCTCGCCCCGTCCGGTGAGCTCAAGACGAAGCCCACCCAGCATTCCGTCGCCGCACTGCGCAACATCGGTATCCAGCCGGACGCGCTGGTGTGCCGTGCCGACCGCGAGCTCGCCGAGGACCTCAAGAACAAGATCGGCCTGATGTGTGACGTGGAGGACGAGGCCGTCATCACATGCCCGGACGCGCCGTCCATCTACGACATCCCGAAGGTCCTGCACGCCGAGGCGCTGGATGCGTATGTGGTGCGCAGGCTGGGGCTGCCGTTCCGGGACGTCGACTGGACGGTCTGGGGTGACCTGCTCAACCGGGTGCACCGTCCCCGGGAGACGGTGCGGGTGGCGCTGGTCGGCAAGTACGTGGACCTGCCGGACGCGTACCTGTCCGTGACCGAGGCCCTGCGTGCCGGTGGTTTCGCCAATCACGCGAAAGTGGAGATCAAATGGGTGCCCTCGGACGACGTCGCGACCGAGGAGGGTGCCGCGGCGACCCTGTCGGACGTGCACGGCGTCCTCGTTCCGGGAGGCTTCGGTGTGCGCGGGATCGAGGGCAAGATCGGTGCCGTCCGCTTCGCGCGGCAGCGCAACATCCCCGTTCTCGGGTTGTGCCTCGGGCTGCAGTGCATGGTCATCGACGTCGCCCGTAACCTCGCCGGCCTGACCGGGGCCCATTCGGCCGAGTTCGAGGCCGATTCCCGTGATCCGGTCATCTCCACCATGGTCGAGCAGAAGGATGTCGTCGCCGGGGAACGCGATATGGGTGGGACGATGCGTCTTGGTGCCTACCCGGCGAGGCTGGTCGAGGGAACCCAGGTCGCGAAGGCGTACGGCAGGACGGACATCTCGGAGCGGCACCGGCACCGCTACGAGGTCAACAACGACTACCGGGATCGGCTCGGCAAGGCAGGATTGCTCTTCTCCGGGCTGTCCCCGGAGGGCAAGCTGGTCGAGTTCGTGGAGCTGCCGAGCGACGTGCACCCGTTCTACGTGGGCACGCAGGCGCACCCGGAGCTCAAGAGCAGACCGACCCGGCCGCACCCGCTGTTCGACGCCTTCATCAAGGCCGTTGTGGACTACAGCGTGGCCGACCGCCTTCCTGTCGAGCTCCCGGCACCGGTCGACGTGGTCGACGATGAGTGAGCGCGCCGAGCCCGGCTCGCACGAGTTCGGTGTGGTGTCCAGTGAGGACGTCTACCTGGGTCACGTGCTGGGGCTGCGCATCGACGAGGTCGTGATGCCCGGTGGGGCGGTGGCGCACCGGGAGGTCGTCGAGCACCTCGGCGCGGTGTCGATCGCTGCCGTCGACGAGGACCACCAGGTCACCCTCATCCACCAGTACCGGCACCCGTTCGGCAGGCGCCTGTGGGAGCTGCCTGCCGGCCTGCTCGACACGGCGGGCGAGGACCCGGTCGACACGGCTCGGCGGGAGCTGGTGGAAGAGGCGGGGCTCACCGCGCAGCGCTGGGACACGCTTGTGGACACGGCGGCATCGGCGGGCTTCACCGACGAGGTGGTCCGCGTTTTCCTCGCCAGGCAACTGTCCGTTGTCGACCGTGACGTGCTCGACGGCGAGGAGGCGGACCTCGTGGTGAGTCGGGTTCCGCTCGACGAGGCCGTGCGGATGGCGCTCGGTGGTGAGCTGATCAACGGAGCGACGGTGAGCGGGGTGCTGGCGGCGCACGCGGTACTGTCCGGCGCCGCGGACGCGCGACCTGCCGATGCCGAGTGGCGGGATCGGCCGGTGCGGTTCGCGCGCCGGCATCGTGGCTGAGCGACACGGGCCCGCCGGTGGCCTAGGCTGAAGGCTGTGGCACGCAGGCAGCTCGGGCACGTCATCGACGTGTACCTGAACCACCTCGCCGTCGAACGGGGGACCGCGCGCAACACGCTGGATAGTTACGCTCGTGACCTGCGGCGGTACCGTGCCTTCCTGGAAGCTCGGCAGCGAACCGATGTCGCCGACGTCTCCGACGGTGATGTGCGCGAGTTCGTCCTGGCGATGCGCGAGGGCACGGCCGAGCATCCGGCCCTGGCGGAGTCGTCTGTGGCGCGCACGCTCGTGGCAGTGCGGGGGCTGCACCGCTTCGCCGTCCGCGAGGGCCTCGTGGAACACGATGTGGCCAGGGACGTGCGGCCCCCGCGTAACGCGAGACGTCTTCCCAAGGCCCTGCCGGTCTCCGATGTGCTGCGCCTGCTGGACATGCCCCCCATCGAGGGAGATCGGGCGCTGCGGGACCGCGCGTTGCTGGAGCTGCTGTACTCGACGGGCGCGCGCATCTCCGAGGCCATCGGGCTCGACCTCGACGACATCGACGACCAGCAGCGCACCATCGTGCTGGACGGCAAGGGCGGCAAGCAACGGATCGTACCGATCGGCAGGCCGGCACTCGACGCGCTGGAGGCCTATCTCGTGCGTGCCCGGCCCGCACTGGCGACCCGTGGCAGGGGCACGTCGGCGGTGTTCCTCAATGCCCGCGGCGGGCGCCTGTCCAGGCAGGGAGCGTGGCAGGTGCTCAAGGTGAACGCGGAACGCGCCGGGTTGTCCGGGGCGGTGTCACCGCACACGCTCCGGCACTCCTTCGCCACCCACCTGCTCGAAGGGGGTGCGGACGTGCGTGTGGTGCAGGAACTGCTCGGTCACTCGTCCGTGGCGACGACCCAGGTCTATACCCTGGTGACGGTGAACACACTTCGTGAGGTGTACGCGACCGCGCATCCGCGGGCCCGCGAGGCCCGTTCACAAGCCCCTGGACGGGAGTCGCCGACGGGCGGCCCGCGACCGCCGGCTGACGGTGACGGGCCGCACCGGGGACCGTGATCAAGATGACCGGGCCGACCGCCGATGACGGCACGGCACGGACGCCTGTGAGGTGGCATCATCTCGCGCCGGCTCGGCGAGCCCAATTGCTGTCGGTCAACCTCCGCGCATAAGCTGCCGTCGAACACGCTGACCAAGGAGCTATCCCGTCATGTCGACTTCCCACTCGCAGCAGGTCTCACCTGCCACGGAGCCCGCGGGCGAGACGGCGGTTTCGCGGCAGGAGCAGGCCGCGGACAACGGCACGCCACTGGGTCCGACAGGGAGGCCGAAGCGGGATATCCCGCCACCTCCCGAGCTCGACAAGCACGGTCCGGCTCGGGTGCTGGCCATGTGCAACCAGAAGGGCGGCGTCGGCAAGACGACGTCGACGATCAATCTCGGGGCGGCGCTTGCCGAGTACGGACGGAAGGTGCTGCTTGTGGACTTCGATCCGCAAGGCGCGCTGTCCGTCGGGCTCGGGGTGCAGCCGCACGAGCTCGAGCAGACGGTCTACAACGCGATCATGGAACGCTCGCTGGACACCCGTGATCTGGTGCATTCCACGGTCATCGACGGGATGGACCTGCTGCCGAGCAACATCGACCTGTCCGCGGCCGAGGTCCAGCTGGTCGCCGAGGTCGGGCGGGAGCACACCCTGATGCGGGTGGTGCGGCCGATGATCGCCGACTACGATTTCGTGCTCGTCGATTGCCAGCCCTCGCTGGGGCTGCTGACGGTGAACGCGCTGACCGCGTCGCACGGTGTGATCATTCCGTTGGAGTGCGAGTTCTTCAGTCTGCGTGGTGTGGCATTGTTGATGGACACCATCGAGAAGGTCAAGGAACGGTTGAACCCGGATCTGGACATCACGGGCATCCTTGCCACAATGTTCGATCCCCGCACCTTGCATTCCAAGGAGGTTATGGCGCGCGTGGTGGAAGCGTTCGGTGAAACCGTGTTCGACACCGTTATCAATCGCACGGTGCGTTTCGCGGAGACGACGGTGGCAGGCGAGCCGATCACGAAGTGGTCGCCGAAGTCCAACGGTGCGCACGCGTACCGGCAGCTCGCTCGTGAGGTGATCCGTCGGTGACGAAACGAGCATCACTGCCGGGCGCCTCGGAGCTGTTCTTCCGCAGTACCTCCGCCCCGGCGGCCCAGCCTGAGCCGGGCACGGAGCAGTCGGCGCCCGAGATGGGTGACGCCGCGTCCGCGTCGTCCGGCACTGGAGCCGCCTCCGGGACCGCGTCTGGGTCCGCCTCTGGGGCCCGGGACTCCGGCGAGTCCGGTTCCACCACGGGTGCCGGGGAGAACGGCAAGCGTGGCGCGGGGGTCTCCGCGGGCGGTGCGCGGCGCGGTTCCCCACGCACCAAGCACGACACCAAGATCACCGTTTACATCTCGCAGGACGAGCTGCTGGCGTTGGAGCACGCCCGGTTGGAGCTGCGCGGAAAGTACGACCTCGCGGTGGACCGCGGTAGGGTGGTACGTGAGGCGGTCGCTGTACTCCTGTCGGACTTCGAGGAGCGGGGCGATTCGTCTGTGCTTGTTCAACGGCTCAGTGCCGAGGACGAGTCCGAAGGTCAGTCCTGATCGCGCTGACATGGTTGTGTCATGGATGAGGTAGCCGAGGCCACCTCGGACGACGCGAACCCGGCTGAGACGAGCTCCACCCGGTTCCAGGTACGCCTGGACAACTTCGAGGGGCCTTTCGACCTACTGCTGCAGTTGATCTCGCAGCATCAGCTGGATCTGACCGAGGTCGCGCTGCATCGGGTGACGGACGACTTCATCGCCTACACCCGCGCGCTCGAAGCCGAGTCGAAGCTCGATGAGACGACCGAGTTCCTGGTCATCGCCGCGACGTTGCTGGATCTGAAGGCAGCTCGGTTGCTGCCGTCCGCGGAGGTGGAGAACGAGGACGACCTGGCCCTGCTCGAGGTGCGCGACCTGCTGTTCGCGCGCGTCCTGCAGTATCGGGCGTACAAGCAGGTCGCGGAGATGTTCCGGGAGCTGGAGGCCGGGGCGTTGCGTCGCTACCCGCGCTCGGTGGCGATGGAGGAGCGCTATGTAGGGTTGTTACCCGAGGTGATGCTCGGCGTCGATCCGCAACGGTTCGCCGAGATCGCGGCGAGTGCGTTCCGTCCGAAGCCGCCACCGACGGTGTCGCTGGACCATCTCCATACCATCACGGTCTCGGTCCGCGAGCACGCGGCGACGCTGCGGATCCGGTTGGCGGAGGCGGGTTCGGCCAGTTTCGGTCAGCTCGTCTCCGACTGCCAGCACACCGTTGAGGTCGTCGCCCGGTTCCTCGCGCTGCTGGACCTGTATCGCGAGGCGAGCGTGGAGTTCACACAGGACTCCCCATTGGGTGAGCTGACCGTGCAATGGGCGGGCGGTTCGCTCGAGGAGGCTCAGGCCGCGGCCGAGTCGGATCGCTCGCGCCCGGACGACGAGTACGGCTGATGACGGGGGAGCGGCGATGACTGGCTCTGCTGATGACGGGGGAGCGGCGATGACTGGCCCAGCTGATGACGCGGAGACGACGATGGAGAGTACCTCGGAGTCGGACGGCACGCGCGCGGCGTGGGCCGGCTCCGCTGATGACGTGGCAGGGGCGTGGGCTGGCTCCGCTGATGATGGGGGAGCGGCGATGACTGGCCCAGCTGACAACGCCGATGCGGCGTCGGCAGGCTCCACCGATGCCGAGGGCACTGACGCGTCGGTGCCCGGATCCGCTGCTGATGCAGGCGATGAGGAGTCCGGGGCGGAGCCGTCGCCGGAGAGCGGCGAGCCGGACCCCGCTGCGACGGCGGAGGAACGCTCGACGGTGGACGTCAGCTCCGACGAGGCACTCATCGCGGCATTGGAGGCCATGTTGCTTGTGGTGGACTCGCCGGTCACCGAGGAGACGTTGGCCAACTCGGTCGATCAGCCGGTGGAGCGGGTCACCGAGATGCTTCGCACCATGGCCGAGGATCTGCGGGACCGCAGCAGCGGCATCGACCTGCGGCGGGTCGCGGAGGGGTGGCGGTTCTACACACGCGACCTGTACGCCCCGTTCGTCGAGCAGCTGCTGTTGGACGGGCAGCGGTCGAAGCTGACCCGCGCGGCCTTGGAGACCCTGGCCGTGATCGCCTACCGGCAGCCGGTGTCGCGTGCGCGGGTCGCTGCCGTGCGGGGTGTCAACGTCGACGGGGTGATCAGGTCGCTGCTGGCGAGGGGGCTGATCGAGGAGTCGGGTGCCGACGAGGAGACCGGTGGCACCCTGTATGTCACGACCGAGCTGTTCCTCGAGCGCCTCGGCCTGTCCTCCCTCGGCGAGCTTCCGCCGATCGCCCCGCTACTTCCCGAGGTGGACACGGTCGATGACTTCTGAGGACGAGCGGTCGATCCGCCTGCAGAAGGTGCTGTCCCGGGCGGGGGTGGCTTCGCGGCGGGCCGCGGAGGATCTCATCGTGCAGGGCAGGGTGCGGGTCGACGGGTCGGTGGTCCGCGAGCTGGGCACCCGTGTCGACCCGGACAGCGCGGTCATCCACGTGGACGATACGCGCGTCGTGGTGCGTGCCGACATGGTCTATCTCGCGCTCAACAAGCCGAGAGGCATGCACACGACGATGGTCGACGAGCGGGGCAGACCGTGCGTGGGGGACCTGGTCGCCGGGCGTGCCGAGCGGCTGTTCCACGTAGGCAGGCTCGACGCCGACACCGAGGGTCTGCTGCTGCTGACCAATGACGGGGAGCTCGCCCACCGGCTGATGCACCCGTCGTACGAGGTGTTCAAGACCTATCTGGTCGAGGTCGAGGGCTCCGTTCCGCGCAAGCTGTGCAACCAGCTGCTCGCGGGGGTACAGCTCGAGGACGGGCCGGTGAAGCCGGACCGCTGCCGCGTCGTCGACACGTTGCCGGGGCGCACGTTGGTCGAGGTCGTGTTGCACGAGGGACGCAAACGCATCGTGCGCAGGATGTTCGCCGAGGTGGGCCATCCCGTGGTGCGGTTGGTGCGCACCGCGTTCGGCTCGGTGCAGCTCGGCGACACCAAACCGGGTGAGCTGCGCGAGCTGACGCGGGACGAGCAGGGCGCGCTGTTCCGGACGGTCGAGCTGTAGGGCCGGTATGCGCGCACGGCGCCGGGCTCACCTCAGGTGTGCCACGTCTTCTCGCGCATCGCGGTGAGCGCTTCCGCGCTGATGTCCGCGAGCCTGCGCAGACCCTGCTCGGTCACGAACAGCTCGAACCCGTCCCTGCCGCCGAACCGGAACTCGACCTCGTCCCGGCACACCACGTACTCGATCGGGCAGTCGCCGTCGATCGCTGCCCACGCTCCTACCGATGCCTCGGAGCCGTTCATCGGAGCCTCCCCACGACCTCGTACGGCGGCGTAACGCGTCGCCGTAGGCTGCTACGGTTCGTGCGCGATGTGGTCAACCGCACACGGACAGTGTAGGATGCGGACAATAATTTTGCACGCATCTGAAAGGGTGAATCCGTGATGGCGATCGGACAGCGCCGCACTGCCGAGCGCATCCAGGTCGGCGCGACATTGAAGCGTATGCGCATCGAAGCCGACGTCAGCGGGGAGGACGCGGCGGAGACTCTGGGGTGCACGGTGACCACCATCGGCAACATCGAGCAGGGCCGCACGAAGGTCAGCCACGGCGACCTCACCGCGTTGCTCGAGCTGTACGGCGCTCCCGAGGACCAGGTGGATGACCTGGTCCAGGTCAACCGGGAGGCTCACCGGGCTGTCACCCGCGTGCGGGGCGGCGGTGAGATCCAGCCCCACCAGCGCCGGGCCGCCGACCTCATCCGGGGTTCCCACGCCATCAGCTTCTACAGCCCGGAGCTGTTCCACGGCCTGCTGCAGTCCGAGCCGTATGCTCGCGCCGTCCTGGCGCCCACCGGCCACCTCACCGGCGTACAGGAGACCCGGCTGCGGTTCCGGCTGGACCAGGCCGAGGTACTCACCCGCGAACCGGACCCGCTGCAGCTGTGGGCGGTGGTCGGCGAGGCCGCGCTGCGCAAGAACATCGGCGGCGTCGAGGTGATGCGCGGGCAGCTGCGCCACGTGGTGCGGCTGTGCCGGGAGTTGCCCAACGTCACCGTGCAGGTGCTGCCGCTCGGTACCAGGGAGCACTACCTCATCGGCGCGACGGTATCGATCTACCGGCTGGACGAGGGCATTCCCCAGATCGCCAGCGTGGACACCACGCTGGGCGACCAGTTCTTCGAGCGCGATGCTGCGGTGTCCGAGGCGCTCTCGAACTTCGACGACGTGCGCACCAAGGCGCTCGACCCGCTCACGAGCGTGGATATGATGGAGGAGTTAGCCGACTCCCTGTAGCCGCACGTGAAGCGAGCCCCGCGATGTCCCTGCAGCGCCACCAGTGGATCAAGCATTCTCACAACGGCAGCAGTTGCGTGGAGGTCATGCTGACCGACACCGAGGTGCTGGTCCGCAACTCCAACCGTCCCGAGGCGGGCACGTTGTCGTTCACCTTCGCCGAGTGGGCCTCGCACACCGAGGGGCACAAGCTCGGCGTCTTCGACCTGCCCGAGGGCACCGCCTCCTGAGACCCGCTACGGTGTGGCCTGCGGCGCCGGGGACCGCCGGGCCTTGCGCACGACGGGTTCGACGAGCCGCGCGGCGATCGGACCGAAACCGGCCATGAGGAGTACGTAGGTGGCCGCCAGCGCGGCGAGCTGGCTGTCACCGGCTCCGGGGGAGCTGTCGCCGACGCCTGCCGCGACGGCGAGCCCGGCGATGATGATCGAGAACTCGCCGCGCGCGATCAGCCCGGCAGCGGCACGCGCGCGTCCCACCGTGCCGATCCCGCTGCGCTTGGCTGCCCACCAGCCGGTGTAGGCCTTGGTCAGCGTGGTGACTGCCGCCAGCGCCAGGGCCCAGAGCAGCACCGGTGGGATGTCGCGGGGGTCGGTGGTGAGCCCGAACAGCACGAAGAAGGCGGCGGCGAACAGGTCCCGCAGTGGTTCGAGGAGCCTCGCCGCGCTGTGCGCCGCCGGACCCGCTATCGCGATGCCGAGCAGGAACGCGCCGACGGCGGCCGAGATGTGCATGGACTCGGCGACACCGGCGACGAGCAGAGCCGCGCCCAGCAGCTTGAGCAGGAAGATCTCCTTGTTCTCGCTGTAGAGCACGGCCGAGACGTACCGGCCGTACCGCGCGGCGACCACAAGGACCAGCGTCACGACCAGCAGCGAGACCCCGATCGTCGTGGCCCCGGCGAGTAGCGCGGTGCCGCCGAGTACCGCGGTCAGGACCGGCAGGTACGCGGCCATGACCAGGTCCTCGAAGACGAGCAGGGACAGGATCACCGGTGTCTCCCGGTTACCGATGCGGCCGAGGTCGTTCAGGATCTTGGCGATCACGCCGGAGGACGAGATGTAGGTGACCCCGCCCATGGCGAGTGCGCCGACCCAGCCCCAGCCCATCAGCAGGGCGACGGCGGCGCCAGGGGTGGCGTTGAGCACGATGTCCAGCACGCCTGCGACCCAGCTCCTGCGCAGGCCGGTGAACAGCTCGTTGGCGGTGTACTCCAGGCCGAGCATCAGCAGGAGCAGCACGACACCGATCTCGGCGGCGATGTCGGTGAACTCGTCGATGCCGCCGAGCTGGACGAGCCCGCCGTCGCCGAAGGCGAGTCCCCCGAGCAGGTAAAAGGGGATGGGTGACATGCCGATCTTCTGGGCCAGTCGCCCGAGGAGCCCCAGTCCGAAGAAGACCGCGCCCAGCTCGACAAGCACGAGAGCCGTGTGCTCGGCATTCACGTGGCTCAGCCCTTCGCGAGGATCCTGGCGGCCGTGTCCAGGCCGTCCTTGGTGCCGACCGCGACGAGCATGTCTCCCCCGGTGAGCGTGAAGCCGGGCTCGGGCGCGGGTTGGATCTGCCCGGCGCGCATCACCGCCACGACCGACACTCTCGACCGGCTGCGCAGCTCGGTCTCGCCGAGCGTGCGACCGTCGAACGGCGACCCCTCGGTGACCGGCAGCTGCCGGGTGTTGATGCCGGGGAGGTCCTTGTGCTCCTCGCTGAGCTGGGCGACGAGCTGTGGGGTGCCGAGGAGGTTTCCGAGGGTGGCTGCCTCGTCGGCGGTCAGAGCCAGGCTGGCCACTGTGGTGTCGGGATCATCGGCCTCGGATACGATCAGCTCCAGGTTGCCGTCCCGGTGGCTGATGACGCCCACGCGCCGACCGCCACGGATCGCGAAGTCCTTGCGTACACCGATGCCGGGTAACGGGGTCACGTCTACGTTCACGTGGCTACCGTAACGCAGGGTGCCGTCGCGGACCCGGTGGTCGTGCGGTCCCGCCGAGTGATGTCGCCGTCCCGCGACGCCGCCCGGCCGGTGACGCAGCCTGCCGGGCACAATGGTTCGTCGGGTCGCGTGTCACCGGGCACGTGCGCGGAGCAGGGAACACGAACCGACAGCGAGGAGAGACTGGTGCTGGGAGTGCTGCGTGGGGTCGTCGCCCTGGACGGGCCGTCGGGTACGGGTAAGACGACCGTCGCGCGTAAGCTCGCCGAACGGCTCGACGCCGGCTATCTCGACACGGGTGCGATGTACCGCGCTGTCACGCTGGCCGCGCTGCGGGCGGGGGTGGACGTCGGCGACCCCGATGCGGTCATCGCGGTGGCGGAGAGTGCCGACCTGGGCGTCGGCACGGATCCGGACCAGCCCGTCGTGGTACTCGACGAGGAGGATGTCGGTGAGCAGATCCGCGGCGCGGAGGTGACCTCGGCGGTCTCGGCTGTCGCCGCCGTTCCGCACGTTCGCGAGATGCTGGTGGAGGTCCAGCGCGCGATCATCGACGACGTGGTCGACGAGCTGGGCGGCATCGTGGTGGAGGGACGCGATATCGGCACGGTCGTCGCGCCGGATGCCGCGCTGAAGGTGTACCTGACCGCCTCGGCCGAGGTACGCGCCGGGCGGCGGAGCGCGCAGGACACCGCATCGGGCAGGCAGGCCGATGTCGAGGACGTGCAGGCCGCCGTGGAGCGCCGGGACAGCCTGGATGCCGGCAGGGCAGCGGACCCGATGCGCCCCGCGGCCGACGCCGAGGAACTGGACAC
Organism: Haloechinothrix alba; assembly: GCF_900188115.1. Taxonomy (GTDB): domain Bacteria; phylum Actinomycetota; class Actinomycetes; order Mycobacteriales; family Pseudonocardiaceae; genus Haloechinothrix; species Haloechinothrix alba. Next base: position 15,590 of record NZ_FZNW01000026.1, read on the forward strand.
CAGTGACCTCGAGCTCGAGCAGGTGATCGCGGCGCTGGTGGAGCTGGCAGCGGCACGAGATATGCTGGTGGAGTCCGAGGTTGACGCGAACTCGGAGAGCGGAGCGGCGCCATGAGCACGGGGCTGCCGAGCTACGCGTGGCCACGCTTGCACGATCTGGCGCGGTTCCTGGCACGGTGGGTTTACCGTCCGGCGTTCCGGATCAGGGTCCACGGGATGTCGCGTGTGCCCCGGACCGGTCCGGTCGTGGTGATCGCCAACCACAGCTCCATGATCGAGCCTCAGCTGATCTTCGGGTTGCTGCCCCGCAGGTCGGTCTTCCTCGTCAAGCAGCAGCTCTATCACGGGCTGTTGGGGTGGTCGTTGCACCGGATCGGGCAGCTCCCGGTGCGTAGGGGCGAGCCCGACAGCGGGCCGCTGCTCGAGGCCCGGAACGTGCTGCGCACAGGCGGAGTGCTCGGGGTGTTCCCTGAGGGTTCGCGGGGCGACGGTGACGTGCAGAACGCCGAGCTGGGTGCCGCGTGGCTGGTGCGTACCTGCTCGGCCACGGTCGTGCCCGTCGCGGTGCGTGGCACCAGGCCGCCGGACGACGGCAGGCGGCGGCTGCTGCCCCGGGTGGACATCCTGGTCGGGGAGCCGTTCTCGCCTGCGGTAGGGCGTGGCAGAACCGGACTGGTCGAGGCGACCGAACAGCTGCGTGTACGCCTGGCTGACACCGTGGGCGCCCTGGACGAATGGCGCGTCGCACAAGGCATGGAACGGAATGAAGGCCGATGAGCGAAGTTGACGACACGTGGACCGGTGAGGTCGACGGCACGTGGTCCGACGAGTCGGAGCTCACCGAGCTCGACGTGGAGGGCGAGGAGGACCCGGAGGTCGTCACGGGCGGCCAACCTGTACTCGCGGTCGTCGGGCGCCCGAACGTGGGCAAGTCCACGCTGGTGAACCGCATCCTGCGCAGGCGCGCTGCCGTCGTGCAGGACACGCCCGGCGTCACCAGGGACCGCGTGGCCTATGACGCGGAGTGGGCCGGGCGGCGTTTCGCGCTCGTGGACACCGGTGGTTGGGAGCCGAACTCGTCCGGGCTGCGCGCAGCGGTCTCTGCGCAGGCCGAGATGGCGATGTCGACGGCGGACGCAGTGCTGCTCGTGGTGGATGCCACCGTCGGTGCCACGGAGACGGATGAGGCCGCGGCGCGGGTGTTGCGGCGCTCGAAGCGCCCGGTGCTGCTGGCCGCGAACAAGGTCGACGACGAGCGGCTCGTCGCCGACACCGCCGCGTTGTGGTCACTCGGTCTGGGTGAGCCGTACCCGGTCAGCGCGTTGCACGGCCGCAACTCGGGGGACCTGCTGGACGCGGTCGTGCGTACCTTGCCGGACTCCCCGGGCGAGGCGGGCACCGTGGCCGGGCCCCGCAGGGTGGCACTGATCGGCAAGCCGAACGTCGGCAAGTCGAGCCTGCTCAACAAGATCGCGGGAGAGGACCGGTCGGTGGTGCACGAGTCCGCAGGCACCACGGTGGATCCGGTGGACTCGCTCGTGGAGCTGGACGGGCAGACCTGGCGGTTCGTGGACACGGCGGGAATCCGACGCCGCGTGCAGCTGGCGAGCGGGACCGAGTACTACGCCTCGTTGCGTACCAAGGCGGCGATCGAGTCGTCCGAGGTGGTCATCGTGCTCGTCGACGCGAGCGAGCCGCTCAGCGAGCAGGACCTGCGGGTGCTGACCATGGTTGTGGAGTCGGGCCGGGCGTGCGTGCTGGTGCTGAACAAGTGGGACCTGGTCGACCACGAGCGCCGGTACGAGCTCGAACGCGAGCTCGACAGGGGGCTGGTCCGTATCCGCTGGGCGGAGCGCGTCAACGTGTCGGCCCGCACCGGTAGGGCGGTGCGCAAGCTCGCCCCCGCGATGCGGACGGCGCTGGAGTCCTGGGACAAACGCATCCCGACCGGCCAGCTGAACAGCTGGTTGTCGGAGGTGATCGCGGCGACCCCGCCGCCGGTTCGTGGCGGGAAGCAGCCGAAGGTGCTGTTCGCGACGCAGGCCCGCGTGCGCCCGCCGACGGTGGTGCTGTTCAGCACCGGCTTCCTGGAAGCCGGCTACCGTCGCTTCCTGGAGCGCAGGCTGCGTGAACGGTTCGGCTTCCCCGGCAGCCCGGTACGGATCAACGTGCGCGTCCGGCAGAAGAAGCAGCAGAAGAAGAAGCGTTGACGTCAGGCCGCCGGCGCTGCGGCGGTGACGCTACCCAGCGCGGCTCGGCCGGCCTCGGTGACACGGGCGGGTACGACCTCGCCCCTGCGACCCGGCCGGTCGGGCGCGATGAGGCCCCTTCGGACGAGCGAGTGGGCGGTGAGCTGGTCGGAAAAGGTAAGTCCGTCGAGGAACAGGTCGGGCTCGCAGCTGCAGGTCAGCTCCGCCTGGCCGCGCGCGACAGCGCGGAGCGTCGCGCGTTCTCGATGATTGAGTTCGTCGGCCTCCGTAGACACCGTCAGTGTCCTTTCCTGTGAGTCGGCCCGGTGACCACCCATGCGTCATTGAAACGCAACTCGCTGATCGTCTTCATGGGTGCTGTGTCGCAGAACACTTATACTGTGTTGCAGGTCACTTCCATATGGCGGGAGCGCGTAGCCGCAGGTGATGCTTTCGGGCGGCCCGGTGAGCCGTGCCCGGGCGGCCGGAGCGGGAGGGAGAACACACTGGACCCGGCGACGCCGCTGGCGGGAGTCTGATGTCTCGGATGTCACTGGCCGAGCTGCGGGACACGCTTCCGGACTACGCCACGGACACCAAGGTCAACCTGGACAAGGTCATCGGTAACTCGACCTTACCCGATGGCATCGTATGGGGAACGGCGCTGGCGTGTGCCTATGCCGCACGGAACGGAACCGTACTACGGGCCTTCGACGCTGAAGCGCGGCAACGCCTGAGCGCGGAGTCGGTCAGTGCCGCCAAGGCCGCCGGATCGATCATGGCGATGAACAACGTCTTCTACCGGGCCAAGGACATGCTGGCGGACCCGGAGTACGACTCCCTGCCTGCGAAGCTGCGGATGCAGGTCACCGCCCGTCCCGGCGTGGACAAGGAGCTGTTCGAGCTGTGGGCGCTCGCGGTGAGCGCGATCAGCGGTTGCCAGCGGTGCCTGGAGCTGCACGAGCAGGTGCTGCGAAGGAACGGAACGTCGCGGGAGACGGTGCACGAGGCGCTGCGGATCGCGTCGGTGGTGCATGCGGCCGCGGTGACCGTCGAGGCGGAGGAGGCGCTGGCGGAGGGTGGAGCCTGACAGCCCGAGTGCCGGGACCGCTGATACACCGTCGCCCTCCGGACCGGCCGCCGGCGCGGTAGCGCCGGTGGGTCCCGGGCGGGTGGCCGGAGTCCATCGTGCAGGTCGGTGCGCGTCGGTATCCGATCGACTGCCAGGCCACCTCGGCGAGCAGGATCTGCCCCTCGGCGCCGGGGTGGAAGTACTCGCGTGTCGTGACGTGCCGCTCCTCGAAGGTCGTGTCGAACGCGGCATTACCGTCGAACTCGCACTGGCTGCACCCGGAGCAGACGCTTTCCAGCTCGGTGTTGTAGTCGATCACGCGTTGCCGGAAGGCCTCGCGACGCTCGACGTCCTCGGGGGCGTCCGAGCGGGGGTTCTCCAGCAGGGATGGGCAGATGTCGTAGCTGTCCCAGGTACTGGCCGCGTCGTCGTTGTCGCGGAAGAGCTCCCAGAGCTGGTGGATGTCCGGAATCGACGCGACCTTGACGCAGGCGCCGGGAATGCCGCTGTCCAGGCGCGACATAGCCGCATCGAACTGCTCGCGGAAGGTATCCACATCGGTCATCTCCTCGATCGTGCCGGAGCTGTCGGAGTCGCTGGTGCACGGTTACCGGCAGGGCACCCGTGACGACCGGGAGCGTCCGGTTCCCGATACGCGGATGCTCGACAGGCTGCGCTCCGGACGCGGCGCACCGTCTCGTCGTTCACGCGGCGGGACGGCTGCACTACCGGGTCTCCGGGCGGTGTGAGGCTTCCGCGGTCACAGCACGCGCCCCGCCTACCGGACGGTGGTCAGCCCCGCCAGCCTGCGTTGCACCAGAGCGGTCGCCTCGGTGGCTATGCGGTCGACGAGCTCGGCGACGGTGGGGATGTCGTTGATGATGCCCTGCACCATGCCCGCGCTCCAGATACCGGCCTCGAGGTCACCGTGGTCGAAGACCTGTCGGCCGCGCGCGCCCGCGACGAGGTCCCGCACATCGGCGAACTCGCCGCCACCGTCGAGGATCTCCACCACCTTGCGGCTGACCGAGTTGCTGGCCACGCGCGCCGTGTTGCGCAACGGCCGGAAGATCAGCTCGGTGTCGCGCTCGGAGTTGGTGACCATCTGCTCCTTGACGCGCTGGTGCACCGGTGACTCCTGGGTCGCCAGGAAGCGGGTGCCCATGTTGATCCCGTCCGCGCCGAGGGCGAGCGCTGCCACCAGCCCTCGGGCGTCACCGAAGCCGCCGGAGGCGAGCATCGGGATGCTGATCGCGTCCGCCGCTGCGGGGATCAGCACGAGCCCGGGGATGTCGTCCTCGCCCGGGTGACCTGCGCACTCGAAGCCGTCGATACTGACCGCGTCCACACCGAGTGCCTGTGCCTTGACGGCGTGCCGGACGCTGGTGCACTTGTGTATGACCTTGATGCCGGCTTCGGTGAAGGTGGGCATGTGTTCCTGCGGGTTGAACCCTGCCGTCTCCACGATGGTCACACCGGACTCGATGATGGCGTCGCGGTACTCCTCGTAGGGCGGCGGGTCGATCGCGGGCAGGATGGTCAGGTTCACACCGAACGGCCTGTCGGTCATCTCCCTGGTGCGCGCGATCTCCTTGGCCAGCGCCTCCGGGGTCGGCTGGGTCAGCGCGGTGAGGAAGCCGAGTGCGCCGGCGTTGGCGACGCCTGCGACGAGCTCGGCCCGCCCGACCCACTGCATGCCGCCCTGGGCGATGGGGTGGTCGACACCGAACAGCTCGGTGAAGCGTGTGGTCAACATCGGTGCACGTCCTTCCCTGTCGCGCCGCTTGCCTGCCCGGGCACTCTGAGGGGCTGTTGGCATAAAGTCAACAGAACTGTGACGGGTAGCTCAGCAGTGGATCGAGGCAGTACCGGACCGGACAGGGACGAGTGACCGCTCGCGTGCGGGCATCGGGTCGCGTGGCCTAGTCGAGGGCGAACGAGCCGTGCTCGAGCCGGCCGGCGCGCTCGTATCGCGTGACCGTCACGCCGGTGCTGGTGGTGGTCGTCTCCGCCAGCGTGAACGCGCGCGGCACGGCTCCGTCGGCGAACAGCCGCTTACCGGAGCCGAGCACGACAGGGAAGGTCGTGAGCCGGTGCTCGTCCACGAGGTCGTTGGCCATCAGGGTCTGGGTCAGGTTGCCGCTACCGTGCACCTGGATCTCGCCGCCCGGTTGCTGCTTGAGTTTGCCGACCTGTTCGGCGACGTCGCCGGAGAGCAGGGTGGTGTTGTGCCAGGTGGCTGTGTCCAGCGTGCGCGTGGCGACGTACTTGGGGACGCTGTTCAGCGTCGCGGCGACCGGATCGGTATCGCCGCTGACGCGGGGCCAGTGCGCTGCGAAGATCTCGTAGGTCTTCCTGCCGAGCAGCAGGACGCCACAGCGCGCGATCCACTCGTCCATGAGCTGACCCAGCTGATCGTCGAAATGGGGAACGAGCCAGCCACCGTGCTCGAACCCGCCGTCGCGGTCCTCATCGGGACCTCCGGGAGCCTGCATCACCCCGTCCAGCGACAGGAACGTCCCCACGACCAGTTTGCGCATGTCTGCCTCCGTGTTCGTTCGGTGGTGTCAATGTGGAGACCACCGAAGCGACACGAACTCATCGCCGTCGAGCCCGCGAGCAGTCAGATGCCCATCGTGGAGCGGGGGTAGGCGTTGTCCGGGTCCGTGATCACATTGACCAGGTAGGGCACGTCGGCGTCGAGCGCGCGACGGAGTGCCGGCCCGATCTCGCCGGGCTCGGTCACCATCTCGCCCCCGCCCCCGAGCGCGCGGACCACCTCGTCGTACCGGGTGCCGGACCCGAGCTCCGCGGCGGCATGGTAGCCGTACAGGAACTGCATCGGGTGCTTCTCCAGCCCCCAGCCGCTGTTGTTGCCCATGATCATCACGACGGGCAGCCGGTGGCGTACGAGGGTGTCGACGTCCATCAGGGAGAACCCGGCCGCGCCGTCGCCGAGTAACAGCACGACGGGGGAGGACGGCCGGGCGAGGCGCGCCGCCATCGCGTAACCGAGCCCGGTTCCCAGGCACCCGTACGGGCCCGGGTCGAGCCAGCAGCCTGGCCTGCGGGGTTCGACGTAGCGCCCGGCATAGGAGACGAAGTCCCCGCCGTCACCGATCACGACGGTGTCGTCGTCGGTGTGGCGCAGCAGCTCCCGGTAGATGCGTGCGGGGTGGATCGGCACGGCGTCGCTGTCCAGGTCCGCGGCGTCGGACGCGATCGCGGCATCGGCGGTCCGGCGCAGCTCGGCGGCCCAGTCGGCGTGTGTGGTGTGCGCCGACTGCCGCTGCCATGCCGAAGTCAGCCCGTCCAGCGCGAGCGTGAGGTCGCCGGACGCGGATCCCGCGAGATCGACATGGCCTGCGAGTTGCTCGGGGGAGTCGGCGATGTGACACACCTGCGCGGCAGGGGAGCCGTCCTTGCCGCCGAAGGAACCGTAGCCGAGCCGGAAGTCCAGCGGGGTACCGACCACGACCACGAGGTCGGCGGCACCGAAGGCACGGGAGCGCGCACGGGTGACCAGGAGGGGATGGCCTGCCGGTAGGACACCGCGGGCGGTCCCGTTCGTGATCGTCGGCAGGCCGATGGTCTCGGCAGCGCGGCGCGCGGCGTCCTCGGCCCCGTCGGTCCACACGTCGGAGCCCAGCACCAGAACGGGGCGCTGCGCGGTCGCCATCAACCGCGCTATCTCGTCGAGCCTGCCCTGGTCGGGTGGGACCGGTTGCCGTTCGGCCGGTGGCGCGGCCGTGGAGGTGGCCTCGCCGAAGACCTGCTCGATGGGGATGTCGAGAAAGACCGGTCCGCGGTGCGGGGTGCACGCCACCTGGAGCGCGTCGTGTACCGCGTACGGGACCTTCTCGGTGCGCTCGATCGTGGCGGACAGCTTCGTCACCGGCGCGAGCAGGGGAGGGTGGTCCAGCTCTTGCAGGCTGCCCGAGCCCCACCGCGCCTGTGGCGCGCGGCCACCGATGGTCAGCAGCGGTGAGCCGTTGAAATGCGCCGTGGTGACCCCGCTGACGCCGTTGGTGATGCCGGGCCCGGCGGTCAGCACGGCCAGGCCCGGTGTGCGGGTCAGGCGGGCGGTTCCCTCGGCGGCGAACACGGCTGTCTGCTCGTGGCGCACATCCACCAGCCGAAGCGGCGGCTCGCCTTGCAGGGCGCCGTCGTACAGCGGGAACACGTGCCCGCCCGACAGCGTGAACATGGTCCGGATCCCGTGTGTGCGCGCCACATCGGTGGCGAGCCGGCCTCCGTGCCCGGTGACCTGAGTCATCCTGCCTCCCGCGATGTAGTGCTGCCGCAAGCTACTCCGCGAGTGACCGGCATGTCCATGATCACTGTCGGCCGAGGTCGCCGGGACAGGCGCGCAAGAAGGGGAGCCGCCTGTCGGTGGCCGGATCGGGCACGGTAGGCTTCACTCAGTCCACGGTAAGTGGGTAGGTCCGGGCTGTAGCGCAGCTTGGTAGCGCACTTGACTGGGGGTCAAGGGGTCGTGGGTTCGAATCCCGCCAGCCCGACCGGCCGCACAATGGGGCTCTGACCTGAAACCGCAGGTCAGAGCCCCATTGTGCTTGGTTGGGCACTCTCGCCAGCCGGTATGAGCCCTGGCAGCAGTCCGGCTGCGTGACTAACTGAGTGACTATCGCTTGCGCTTGTTCCGTGGGAAGAGCTGATCCATTGCGGTTGCTCCTTCGACCATGACGGGGCGGATCTCGTGGCGATACACGGATTCAGTGACTGTCGTTCCGCTGTGGCCGACGAGGCGAGCGATGTCCTCCAACGACACCCCGGAGTTGGACAGCAGGGAGACGAAACTGTGCCGCATCTCGCGCGGCGTCCAGTCCTCTGGTGTCAGTCCAGCCGCCTTGACGACCTTCCGGAACTCACGTCGGACGTTGTGCGAGTCAAGGGGAGTACCGACTTGTGACGCGAACACCAGCCCGTGCTCTCGCCACCGGCCGCCTGCCTGCCTCTTGATCTCCCGCTGCCGGAGGCGGTGCAGCCTGAGAGCGACCACGCAGCGATGTGGCATGGCGAGCGTACGGCGAGACTTTCTGCTCTTCGTGTCACCGCCTTCGCGCACCGAGTGCCACACACTCACCGACGGCGACACCGGGTCCGCCGCGTCCTTGTCACCATAAAGATCAACGTGATCCCAAGTTAGTGCCCGTAGCTCCTCGGTACGGGCCCCGATCAGCAGTGACAGGACAATGTAGGCATGTAGCGGTGAAGACTCTGAGGCCTTGAGAACGGCTTCAGTCTGTTCGAACGTCAGCGACTTCGATGGCCTCCCTTCTAGGCCGGTGGGGACGTCGCAGAGTGCGACGACATTTCGCTTGACCTTGTCCCGTGCTTGAGCGTGCTTAACCGAGCGATTCAGTATCGAATGCAGCAGGCGCACCGTTCTAGTGCTGACAGTGGCAGCCACGTCGGCAAGCCACTTGTCGACGGCTTCAGCCGACAACCGTCGTAGCTTCGCCGCACCGAGTTTGGGAATGAGGTGAATCTCAGCGAGATTGCGGTAGTTCTGTATCGTGCTCTCATCGCGGCCATTCAGTCCGTATGAGAGCCAGCTTTCTACGGCGTCGCCCACGGTGTAGTGCTCGGCCTCCATCGGTACGCCATCGTCGAGATCACGCATGATCTCCTTGAGCTTGTCTCGCGCGGCGGTTTTAGTCTTCCCACTGGCCTTCTTGACAATGCGCTTGCCGCGGCCGTCGAAGCCCAGTGATACTTCCGCGATGTAGCGCTGTCGGCGCTCGCTCCAGTACAAGCCGCCCTCACCGCGACTACGCCGCTTGGCCATAGTTTCCCTCCGATTCGCGTTCGAGCAAGCCGATGTAGTCCTGAATGGCCGATGCCGGAATAAGGCGTGTGCTTCCCTGCTTCACCGAGCGCAGTCGTCCCGCGCGCAGCTGCTCGTACAGGTACGACCGACTCATGGAGAGCAGGCGCATGGCTTCGGGCACTCGGTAGAGTTGTTTGGCCGTTTCCAGTGGTTCCGTGCTGCCAGGCATTGGGCTCCCTTGCTTGCGATGTCACGGTTCGCTGGGTGTGGCACGGCTCTGTCCTCCTGGTCGGATGGTTGGGGCTGCGAAGGTGGCGAACTTTCGAACTTTGGGGCTGACCTGGGGTTTCGGTGTGACCTAAGTTCGCGGCCGCGAACTTAGGGTTTCGCGTTTTCCCTGGTCACGACCTAGGTTCGAAAGTTCGCTATGTTCGCGTGGTCGGCTCGCGGGCGGTGTAGATCTCGGCGCCGCGACCGGGTTTGCCATCGGCGCGGGGGCGGGTGGTGCGGGTGATGTGGCCGGCTTCGATGAGCTGGTGGAGCATCGCGGTGATGTCTTCAGCGGGGGTCTTGCCCTTGAAGAATCCGGTGGTGATGTCTTTGCGGGTGCGGCCGGTCTCGCCGGCTTCGGCGATCCATGCGGCCAGCCGGGCCGGTGTGTGGGTGTCGGTGAATACCGCGCGGGCGCTGGCGATGCTGTAGCGCACGAGCGCGGCCGCAGCGTGCAGGTGGTTGGGCTCGATGGTGCTGGTGGTGTCGAGGGCGGCGTGGATGGCGGCGATGCGCAGGCAGGTGGGGGCGGCGCGGGAGATGAACTGTTCGACGGGGCCGGTGTCGCCGTGGTCGCTGCCGAACTCGACGTAGAGCTTGCGCCAGAGGTCGGCGGCCGGACCGGTCATGACCATGCTGCGTAGCCGTGCGCCGGCGGCGAGCCGCTGGGAGAAGGAGAAGGCGAGGCTGCTGATCAGCTCGCTGGGCGCGCCCTGGGTGAAGGGCAGGAACTTGGAGCGGGCCACTGCCAGGGGCAGGAACCTGTTGTAGGTGCCGCCGGCCATGTCGCTGGCAGAGACTTTGCTGCGGAACTCGCCGGGGGTGATGTGGGCGAGGATGCCCACGTGGCTGCTCGGAGCGATGCGGGCGGTGACGGTCAGGGTGGACAGATCTCCGCCTTCCCACGCAGCCCGCAGGATCGCGGAGAGGCTGTTGCCCTCGCGCTTCATCTTGGCCATCACCCCGGCCCATTCGGGTTCCATCACCAGTAGCCGCAGGTCGCGCGGCCCGTCGTGCCGGGCCGGTGGTGCGTCCGGGTCCGGGTCCGGAGTGCTGGTGTCGCTGCTGTCGGTGGTGTCGCTGGTGGTGAACATGGCAGCCAGCCCTTCCCCGGAGGTCAGCCCGGAGCGGACGTTGTCGTGGCAGAAGTCCGTGTCGACCGTGTCCAGGAGCCGCTTGGCTGTGCTCCACGACGTGCCCTTGCGGCCCGCGCTGGTGCGGCCAACCAGCAGCGGCCACACGAGCAGCGGGTGGACATCGTCGCCGGCCTGCACATGGGGGCCTTGCCCGAGGTGCACCCCGGCCGCGCACAGCAGGGACGCGAGCACGGCCACCGGGTCGGCCTCGGTGGTCGGTTCCAGCTCGCGGGCCAGACTGCCGAGGTAGCAGTCGAACACGGCCGGATCCAGCGCGGGCAGCGCCGCCCGAGCCCGGGCGACTTCGGCCGCGGCCTGGTCCTCGGCTGCGGCCTCCTCGGGCACGGCCCGCAGCGGGCGGGCAGCATCGGTCATCGCGGGGTCTCCTCCCACAACACGCGGATAGTCTCGGAACGGGGCACGGGCACCGTGTCCACTTAGGCGGCCTCCGTACCGGGCCGGGCGGTGCGGGGCCGGCGGGTACCGGCGTCGAGGCCGGCGTGGATGACGCGGGTGATCTCGCGGGTGGTGCAGTCGCAGTCACCGGTGGCCATGTGGCTGGCCGCGGCGGTGAGGTCGCGGGCGGCGGCGTCCCGGTCGAGCAGGCCGGCGCCCACGAGTTGCCCGAGGGCGTAGGCGGCGCGGGACAGGGTGGCGTTGTGCTGCCCGCGAGCGGCGCGCTGTACCCGGGCGAGTTCGTTGCGTAGGGCGGCGGTGGTGTACGAGTCGCGCCGCTCGGGCGGGATCTCAGCCCTGGCTGAGGTGGTCTGTGCCGGCTTTTCGAGCAGGGCTTGGACCAACCAGGCGGGCAGCTCGACGGGGTCGCGATCGTCGTGAAGCTCGTAGCCGCCCTCGGGCAGTAGGGAGCCGGGCGCGACGACGTAGCCGCCGGCGGCGCGGGTGTCGATGTGCGCGCCGAGGGCGTCGCTGGTGTTACGGAGTTGCACACCGGGCGGGGCGGTGTAGTAGTGGTGCGTGCCGCCGTTGGGGGTGGTGACGGTGTAGGTGTCGGGCAGCTCCACGCCCCGCTGGTGGCACAGGTGTGCCAGCACGGTGGCCCCGTCCGGGTCCGGGCGGCCGGTCTTGGCTGGGGTGTCGAGATCGACCACCACCAGGTGGGCGGGTCCGGTGGCCAGGCCGATGTTGAAGGGCGCGGTCGACCAGGCGGCCCGGATCCGGTCGGGGTCGGTGGTGGCGCGCTGCTCCCAGCCCTGGTGCTCGCTGGCGCATACTCCGGTTCCGGGGCAGGTGGCCTGGCCGTGCAGGGCCGGCGTCTTGCTGTTGGGGCGTAGCGGGAACACGGGCCAGCCCATCGCGGCGAGGTAGAGCGCCCATTCCCGCAGGGCGGTGGTGGTGGCGTCCATCGTGGGTTCCTTCCGTCGGTGTTGGGTACGCGTGTGTCCACGCGGCTGGGTGTGGGGTGTGGGGAGGGAGGCGCGGGCCGGGGCGTGGTGCCGGCGGCTGTGGCCGGGTCAGCGCTGGGTGGCTGGTGGGGTCTCTGGCCTCCCTGGTGGGGTGTTGTTGCTGGTCACTGGTGGGGAGTCGGGTGTGGGGATGTGGGTGGGGAAGACTCCCTAACTCCCGGGCTGCGGGTTAGCTGGTTCCCTGGCTGTCGCCCTCCTCCTCCTCGTCGTCCTCGTCCTCGTCGGTGTTGGTGTGCTCGTCGCGGTGGGTGAGGGCGGCGCGTACTCGTTCGGCGGAGACCTGCATGGCACCGCCGGTTTTGTAGGGTGCGGCGTCGTAGCTGGCGAGGTAGTCGGTCAGGTGTTGGAAGGTCCAGTCGCGGTAGGTGGCGCGGTCGCGCTCGGCCAGCCGGTGCAGGACTTCCATGGTGCGCATGCGTTTGTGGCCGGTGAGGATGTCGGCGATATCGGCCAGCGGGTCGGCCCGCTCGGACTCGGGGGTGGCGGTGTCGGTGCTGGTGATGCCGGCCTCCTCCCGCAGGGCGAGGGCGCGGTCGACGACGGGGGTGATCTCGTCGATGCCTTTTTCTTTGCGCACGTAGTTGCAGCGGATCAGCCCGGGCTGTGGGGCGAAGCCGGCGGCCATGGCGGTGCCCACGTCGTCACCGGCCACCAGCGTGGTGGCGCTGTAGCCGCGCTTGTGCATGCCGGTGCCGAGGATGGCGTCGTTGCCCTGGTGGTCGTTGATGGCAAACGCCACCCGGTGGGAGGCGGTTTTGCTGATGCCGCGGGGCAGCGAGGTGGCATCGGCGTCGGGCGTGACCCACAGCAGGGTGATGCCGGTCTTGCGGGCCTTCTTGGTGACCTTCAGCGCGAGTTCCTTGGCCTCGGTGCCGTAGGTCTTGTGCGTGAACAGCTCGTGCACCTCGTCGAACACGACCACCCTCGGGCGCATGCGCGGGTCGCGGGCGGCGATATCGCGGGTGTTTTTCGGGTCATCGCCGCCGAGCTCGTCGAGGATCTGGCCGCGGCGGGTGACCTCGCCGGCCAGCTCACGCAGCGCGGTGATGGCCTGCTCGATGTGCTCGTCCTCGTCGCCTTTGACCAGGGTGCGCAGGCGGGGCCGCATGGGGTCGTAGTCGACGTTGTAGGCCAGGACGTAGACGTCGATTTCGACCAGCGGGTCGAGCATCGCCCCCAACACCAGGCAGATGACCAGGGAGGATTTGCCCGAGCCCATGATCCCGGCGATGAGGTAGTTCGCCGCCATCAGCCGGGCGGTGATGCGCTCGCCACGCACGTTCACCCCCACGGGCACGCCCTTCCAATAGTCGCTACTGCCCTCGGTCAGCAGCGGCCACGCCTCGATGGGGCCCGAGAGGATGCCCTGGTCGGCCACCCACAGATCCAGCACCCCGGGCTGGTTCTTCGGCTCGGTGGGCCACACCTCGATGGGTTTGCGCATCAGGTTGTGCGCCAGCACCGCTTTACGTTTGGCGATCTCCTCGACCGGGACGCCCTGCGGCAGCAGCAGTTGCGCGTGCCAGCCCTTGCCCATGCGGGTGGCACCGGTGATCCAGCGGGGCCGCCACCCCTCCTTGAGCGCCCGATTGAGCGCATCAATGTTGAGGTTGCCCAGCGCCGAGAGGATCGCGCCCTCATCCGGCACCACCTCCCGCTGCTCCCCCTCATCCGCCGGGGGCTGGGCCCAGCGGGGTGTGTGCCCCTCCTGCCGCCCCAAATGCCACAGGATCGCCACCACCAGCGCGCCTGAGCCCAGCGACAGCAGGAGGCCGAAGGCGGAGATGAACCACACCGCCCAGCGCACGAACTCGACCACGCCGGCGATCGGGTCGATCACCCGGCCGGCCTGCCCATCGGCGACGGCGAGGATCACCCCCAACCCGAGTAGGAGGCCGACGAAGGCGGCGGTGCCGATGGCGACGGCCTTGACCAGCTGGATCGGAGCCTGCAGCCAGCCCATCGCCCGCTGGTGGCGCTCCCGCTTGGCGACGCGCTCGCGTTCCTCCCAGTCGGCGACCCGGTCGTAGTCGCCGGCGGCCTCAGCGGCGCGCATCATCCGCTCATACCGCGAACTGGTGTGGGCCTCCCACAGTCGGCGGGCGGCCACCCCCGCCCCCGTGGCGACGTAGGCGCTGTGCCGGGCCACCGCGCGGCCCGTGGTGCGGGTGCGCGGATGCGTCGCCGCGGTACGCAACACCCGGCCGGTGGCCACGACGTCGTGGCGGTAGCCGCGCCACCGCAGGGCGGCCTTGTGCCGCTCCGGCAACCGCGGATAGTTGTCCTCGTCGACGATCTCGCCCTCGATCACCTCCCCCGCCTCGCGCGGCTCCACCGCGCGGCCGGGAGCGGTGTTGGGCAGGTAGCGCACATTGCCGTGCTCGCGCTGCTCTCCGTCGTCTCGACGGTCCCTGTCGTGCTCCACTGGTCGCTGCCCCTCCTGGTTGCTGGTGTGGGTTAGTGGCCGGTGCCGATCGGGGCCAGCGGTCGGGCCTCGATCGGGCTCGATTGGTTGGGCTCGATCGCGGTGGTGGTGGTGTGTTCGTCGCGCAGCTGGCGGGCCCGCTGCGGGCCGCACCGCAGCGCCCGCCGGATCGACTCCGCCGAGGTCGGATCGACCTCGACCGCCGGCGAGGCGATCGCCGCCGCCAGCTCGGCCCGCAGGTCCTCGATCGAGCGGTGCGCCGGCCCAGCCGACGCGGGGGCCGGCTCCGCCTCGGTCGGGCTCGATTCCCGCCGGTCACCACCGCGATCGACCCCAGCCGCAGCGGGCGGTGTCGGGGGCGAATCGGCGGTGGCGATCGGCGGCCCCTCGACGGGGTCAGTCGAGGCCGACGTACCCACCGGCGTCGGTGCGATCGAGGAGCCCTCGATCGGGTCCGACTCGATCGACGCTGCCGCCTTAGCTGTCGAGTCCTGTGCCTCGCGGTGGTCGGCGTCGGCGGCCAACAGCACCGCCAGATGCACGGCGGCGGCCAGGGCGGCCGGCGGGATCGCCGCCACGGAGACCACCACCGGCCAGGGGGTGTCGACCGCGTACAGGGCCATCGACTTGTGCCCGGCATTACCCGCGATCGCCAGGGCGACCGCGACCAGGCACAGTCCGCGGGCGTAGCCGCGGCACCGGCGCGCGGCAACCGGGGCGAGCCAGGCCAGGGCGGCCACCGCGGCCATCACATCCAGCGCCACCGGCAGGCTCGCCGCCGTCCACGTCCCATAGCCGGTACGCAACGCCAAGCTGTACAGCGCTTCGGCACTGGCCGCGATCGCCGACAGCGCGATCACCGCAATACCTACTCGCAGCCAGACGTGATACCACCCGCGCGTCCTGCTCCGCTCGGTCACGCCGACCACTCCCCACACCCCTCACCAGCCCCATCCGCAGCCGCACCGGCGTCCGCGTCGGCCTCGGGCTCGCTGGCCTCTCCGGTCTCGGTGGTCGCAGTGGTGGGGCGGGCGCGGGCACGCAGGCGTGCCGAGCGGGCCACCCACAGCGCCACACCCAGCACACTGACCACGACCCACCACGGCGAAACCAGCACAGCCAGCGCCGTCGGCACGGCCAGTACCGCCAACTCAGGGACGTGCCAGCCCAGCCACGTCACCGCGCGATCCATCCGCGTCGCCTCCCCCGTCAGTGCCCGCTGCTCACCGGCGAGCAGGTCCTGCCACGGCACCGCCTCACCCCGCCGCGGGGCAGGGATGCCGGCCGGCGTCGCCGCCCGCCCAGCGGCCGCGGGCACACCCTGCGTCTTGTCCTGTGTCTCGTCGTGCGTGTCGCTGGTGTTGGTGTGCTTACTCATCACGGGCTCCTTCCGGGTTCACGCGCCCGCCGCGGCGGGCGCGTACTGGGTTGGTGGGGATGCCGCCGGCCGGTCGATGCGGCCGACACTCCGGCGGTGAGGTGGGTGTCGATGCGCTGCATCGCCACCTCCAGCGCCCGGGCGGTCAGCACGACCGGCATCCGGGCCAGGTGCAGCAGCGCGAAGGCCAGCGCCAGGCCCAGAAACCGCAACAGCGCGGCGGTGCCGTAGCGCTCCAGCACGTCGAAGCCAGACATGTCAGATCACCTCTCGGGTGCGTAGGGATGTGGCGCGGGCGTGGGCGGCCGCCGCCAGCGCCCGCTCGGTCACGGCTTCCCCGGATTCGTGGGTTTCGGTGGCCAGGCGTTCGTGCGCGTGGGCCATCGCCTCGAGGTAGTCGGCCACCTCGTCCGCGTCGGCCTGTGGGCGGGGCCGGCGCAGCCCCAGGCAGGTCAGCTCGGACAGCGCGGTCATGCCGCCACCCCCACCTGCGGCGCCGCGATCGGCTCGCCGGCCAGGTAGTCGTGCAGGTAGTCATCCGCGTCCAGCTCACCCAGCCGGTAGCGGCACGGTTCGCACACCGGCCGCTGCCGCGGCAGATACGTCTCGGTGTCGGTGCCGCACTGGCCGCATGTGCGCCGGGCCGCCAACGCGGTGTGCACCGCCCGCCACCGGGCCGGAGTCATGGCCCGCACCGGCCGCGCCTGGCTGATCAGGAACAGCTCGGCAACCACCCGCGTGTACGCTGCTCGGTGCCGAAACATCAGCAGCGCCACCGGATCCTGCCCGCCCGGGCGCAGCCCCATCGCCCGCAGCTGGCGCCGCGTGGCCAACCGGTCGTGGGGAGCGAGCCCCCACGACAGCAGCGGCAACCCCTCGAAGGTGCCGCGCGTGAACTCGGCAACATCCGACCACGGCACCGGACGCAAATCCCACGGCAACCGGCGAGCCATCACCCCTCACCCCCAGCACGCCGCAGCTCGTCGAGGTGGGCGACGACGTCGGCCTCGTCGTCGAGCCCGAGCCAGTCGCATACCGCCGCATGCTCGCGATGGAAGCGCCGTGCCTCGGCGATGACCCGTTCGTCGTCGGCATGCTCGGCGAACCCGAGCGCTTCACGTACCGCCGAGAGCACCGCAGCCGTCTCGACGTGCAAGGCCTCGGCACGCTGACGTTGCGCCCGCTCGCTGCGCACCCGGGGCCCGGTGCTGGCCTGCTCGAGGAGCTGCCGTTGCCGCTCCCGGTGTGCCCGCACCTGCTTCTTGGCGATCTCCCACAGCCAGTACCGCTCCCACCTGGCCCGCACGGCCAACAGATCGGCGGTGATGGCCGCGGAATGCCGTCCACGCGCCCCGGCCACCGCAGCGTCCCGGTCGGGCTCGGCACCGGCCAGGCGGCGCACCTGGTCCAGCTCGTCGCGCACGGCCTCCAGCTCGTGCCGAACCTCCTCGTGGTCGTCTACCATGGGTGTCCTCCTCGAATCGTCAGCTGAATGGTTGGGGAGCCCGGCCGGCGGACGTTCTTGGCGGGACCACTCGCCGGCCGGGGCACCGCAACGGTCAATACATCGGCGCATGCGGCGCTCCCTGCTACTTCTTGCGGTTGCGCTGGTCGGTGCCTTCGAGCTTGCGCAGGCTCCGGGTCGAGCCCGACGTTTCGCGCCAGTCCCGCTGGGCATTGCGCGCATACTCTTTAGCCGCGGCTGCGGCGTCCTTGGCCTTACCCATCGATTGCTCTCCTTGTCCTCGGTGTGTGCGTGCTCGTGTGGTCAATCCAGCGCCGCGACACAGCGGCGTCAGGTCTCGGCTTCGACGGCGGCCAGCACCACGGCCCACAGCAGCAGCGCGGCCACCACAACAGCGGTCGTCATCGCCTCACCCGAGCCCGGAAATGGTCTCGGTGATCACCCGCGCCACACCCTGCGTGAGCTGGGTGAACGGACCGGAGACCGCCGGCACACCGGCCAACATCGACAACGCCACCGCACCCGCGATCACCCAGGCGATCGCGCCCTTCTTCAGCGCAGCGATGACCACGACGGCAGCGATCGCCAGGCACACGACCAGATACAGACTCATCACGCCGCCTCCCCATCGACCTCGCCGACCGGGGCGCGCTCCAGCCGCACCGGCAACGACCGCAACACCTCGCGATCGGCACGCCGGCGAGCACGCCGCGCCCGCACCTGCCCCCGCACCTCGCGATGCACCCGCTCGGTCTCCACGCGCGCCTCCGCCGCGAACTCCCGATCGGCCTCCTCAATCAGTGCGTCAATCTCCGCGCGCTCTCTTGCCATGTCCTCCTCCTGCTGAACAGCTACAACGTCCGGGTCCAGAACCGTGCCCAGGCGCAGCCGCGCCTCCCGGTCCGCGATCCGCGTGAACTCCATGCGGCTCCAATTCGTTGGTGATGCAGGACGTAAGTCCCAACGCAGGACCTAATATTAGGTCATATATTGGGAGTGTCAAGCCCGGCTGGTCGGGCTCGAAGTTTTCGCAGATCAGGGCTAGTGTTAGACCTGATACCGGGAGCAGTGGAGGTGTGGTGAGCAAGGACTGGCAGGCGGTCTCGGCGGCGATCAAGTCTCGGCTCGATGAACTCGACATGACCCAAGCCGAGCTGTCCCATCGGGCGGGTGTGGCCCTGGAAACCGTGCGCGAACTGCAGCACAATTTGCGGCCGCGGCGACGCAGTCCCCGCACGCTTGGGGCCGTCTCCGAAGCACTGGGGTGGCCGTCGAGCCACCTTGCGGCCATCGCCGATGGCCAGAGCCCGGACGATCCCGACGCCGGCGATCCAGTGCTGAGCGAGCTGGACCGCATCAATGAGACGCTCACGCACATCACCGCCCGCCTTGACGCCATCGAGCGTCAGCTAGCTGACGGCGACGGGCGATCCTGATGTACTCGACACGTAACCGCAGGGCACAGATGTGCGCCCGCAGTGCCGCTGTGGTACAAGCTGGTTGGCTGCTCATGGCTGATGTGCCCTTTCAGCTCGCCGTTTCTGCTCGGTCGCCAACCACTGTCACGGCGCAGGCGGCGAACCACGCGCACTCACGTACGGCCGCTCAGAAGTACGGGCACCACCCGCACAAAAGTGCGGGCCACCGTCAGCCGCTTGGGGTGAAGTGGGGTCATGGTTACTGAGGGACCGATTGGCGAGCGCGTTCGCATCTACCGGCGTCGCCGCGGACTTGGCCAGAAGGAACTCGCGCACATGGTGGGCCGCTCGGAGTCGTGGCTGTCCCAGGTCGAGCGGGGCATCCGTAGCGTGGACCGGCTGTCAGTGCTGATCGATATCGCGCGCGTGCTCAAGACCGACGTGGAGACGCTGTCGGGGCACAAGATGGCCTACGCCCCCAACGGGCAGCCCGAGGTGGAAAGCCTCGATGAGATTCGCGACGCGCTCAGCGCCTACCCCGGGTTGGGGTTGAGCGAGGTGCGTACCAGCCCGCTACCGGAGATCGAGCAGCTCACCACCGAGGTCCACCGCCGATACCAGGCAGCCGACTACGGCGCGGCGGCCAGCATCCTGCCGCGCCTAATCACCTCGACGGAAGCCGTTGTCGAGGACAGCGCCTCACGGGACTTACCGGCGGCGCTCGGGGTGCAAGCCCAAGCGTATGTGGCAGCGGCCAAGCTGGTCACAAAGGTCGGTGACGGCCAGCTGGCCTGGATCGCTGCCGACCGGGCGGCCAATGCCGCGATGCGGGCGGAGTCACCCGTGCTCAAGGCGATGGCCGCGTACCAGGTGGCGTGCGCGTTCCTGAAAATGGACCGCATCGAGCAAGCCGAGCACGTCGCAGCGACCACCGCAGAGAACATCCTCGACGACTCCCCGGCAGGCATCTCCGTGCAAGGCGCGCTATTCCTGATCGGCTCGGTCATCGCCGGCCGCCGCAGCGACCGCGCCGAAGCCACCGAACGGCTACGTAGAGCCGAGTACCTGGCCGATGCGCTCGGCACCGATGGCAACTACGGCTGGACGGCGTTCGGGCCCACCAACGTCGCGATCCATCAAGTATCAGCGGCCGCCGAGCTAGGAGACGCGCAGCAGGCCATCAGCAAGGCCGAAGCACTCGACACCGACGGGCTACCGGACGGGCTCAAGAGTCGCCGGGCGCAAGTCCACATCGACACCGCGTGGGCCTACTCCCAGCACCGCGAGGATGCGGCAGTGGTCATCAACCTGATGGAAGCCGAAAGGGTCGCCCCGCAGGCGCTGCGCTACAACGTGATCGTGCGCGAGATGCTTCGTGAGCTGCTCAAGCGCGAGCGGCGATCAGCCACGCCAGGCTTGCGGCAACTCGCCAAACGGGCTGGGGTGCTGCATTGAGCGCGAGCCCGGTCGTCTACGTCATCGGCACAGCCGCGCCGCCCATATTCGACTGGCCCACCCTGTTTCGGCTACTCCGCGAACGGGGCTGGAAGCCCCATCCGGTGCTCTCGCCGGTCGCGGCCACCTGGTGCGACCTCGACGAACTCTCCACCGCCGCTGGTGTCGACGTCCGCGTCGACCTGCGCCGCCCCACCGAACCAGATCCCTGGCCGAAGGCCGATGCCGTGCTCGCCGCGCCGCTGACGTTCAACACCATCAACAAGTGGGCAGGCGGACACAATGACACACTCGCGCTCGGGCTGCTCAACGAGCTGATGGGCGAGGGGGTCCCCATCGTCGCCGCACCCTGCGTGAAGGCCGTACTGGGAAGTCATCCCGCCTACCTCCGTAGCTGCCGGTTGCTTTCTGAATGTGGGGTGAACGCCGTTGACCAGGCTGAAGTCTTGGTTCGTCGGGAGCAAGACAAGGTCAGGTTCTTGTGGCCAAAGCTCGTTGATGCGGTCGATCGCGTAGTGCCCCAACAGGCACTAACAGAGTCGGACGATGAGCACGCAAGAAAACTCGATGACTCTACGTAGCGAATTGGTTACAGTGATGCGCATGGTGTGTACGTGAGACTGTCGGTGGAGCATGATGGTATGGAGTCCTCAGGTTGAATGACTACGTGAAAAGTTGTTGAGTTTCGAAATTTGAAGTAGCGGAGGTTTACAATAATGAGTGGGAACACAATAGTGATGACCTCCGACGAGTTGCGCGAGCAACGATCCGAACTGTTGCGCTCGGTCGGCGCAGACTACGAGGAGCTCAAAGAGCGGGCCGAGCGTTACGACCTTCGGTCCCGCGAGCGTGCCGTATGGGAATCTATCCAAAGTATCGACTATCTGCTTGGCAATGAGTGAAGAAGTCGATCCGGTTAATGAACTCAAGAGGCTCGCCGATGAGTTCGCTGATACGTTTAGTAGCCGGTTGCAGCGCATCCTTTTAGATGCTCCAACATTCGAAGCGGTGATACACCCCACATCGTCTGATTTTTCAAGTGGTCGGGTTGTGGTAGCCCCGTTGTCGTCCCACGAGCCCATGGAGGTTCGCGAGTTTCCCTTGAAAATATCGCGCCAAACTCGCATGACCTTGTTCGTGCGGCTCGACTGTTGCTGGGACTCGGGCCAAGACTTCTTGGCCGTTGACCAGTCGTATGTGAAAGTTTATGCTTCGGGTTCCAGCGAACCGCTGTTCCGCGTCGAGTATCTGAGGCGCCCCGATGGTGTCCCTGCCTCGCATGTTCAGGTTCATGGTCATCGCGATGAGTGGGTGCATCTGATGATGTTTGGCGATCGTGGGCGCCCAGGTAAACGAGCGAAACGTGACAAAGTAGCGCGTCTCTCCGAATTTCATATGCCGACTGGGGGGCACAGATTTAGACCGTGCGTTGAGGATATTCTTCAGTCATTGATTGAAGAATTTGGAATTGATGTCAATGAGGACTGGAAGCGAGCAGTAGAGGAGGGAAGGGCGGAGTTTCGCCGCCTACAGCTTCGCTCAGCTGTGCGTGACTCGCCAGCTGAAGCCGCCGACGCGCTGGTGGAGCTTGGGTACCAGGTAGTGCCCCCAACTCCGCAGCCTTCGGAGAAGTGGGAGCGCCTGGCTGCTCACTAGACTTGGTGTCGGTGTTAGCGGTTGGTGAATGCTGCGGGCCGGGGAGCGCCAGATCTTCTCTACTCGAAGGATGTGAGCGTGCGTCTCGCTAGCTGAGTAAGCCCAGCTGCATGAATATGCCCCCGATGCGCCCCCCGAATAGCACGCACTGCGTCCGTGTGCGCAGGTCACAGCCCTGATCTAATCCGACGGTAAATCAGCTCCACGGAGCATTGTCGCGGCCTGACCGCGTAGATGCCTCCTCATCGCGGCGGCGCCAGCTCGGATTGCGTGACTAACTGAGTGACAACCGGTGCGGATACGCGCGGACACAGGTGGACGCTAGGGGAGTGGTCAGCGAGCTACCTGGCAACGGCTCTGCTGGGTGAGCGCCCCCGTTAGGTGCCTGGGGGTCAAGGGGTCGTGGGTTCGAATCCCGCCAGCCCGACCGGCCGCACGATGGGGCCCTGACCTGAAAGAACGGGTCAGGGCCCCATCGCGCTTGGTTGGGCGCTCTCGTCTCATGCGCGCGAGGCCCGGTGTTTATCGATCGATATCCGGATCGTTCGGATGTAGCCATCGGCAAGTGCGCCTCGCGGTGCAGAGCGGAATCTCGGTGAGTCTCAGCGCGGCTCGTGGGTCTGTTACCGCTCCAGGTGGGCGGCGAGGTTTGCCAGCGAGGAGGCGAGCCCGGCCGCGTGAGCCTCCGCGGAGATTCCTGCGGGGACGTCCTCGGCCCGGATGTCCACGCGCGTCCCGGTACCGGTAGCGGTGACCTCCCAGGTCATGATCATGGTTCCCGCGTAGGCCGGGTCGTCGGAGACGAAGTCGACGGCCTGCACCACACGGACGCCGGGGACGATGTCGACGAAGCGAGCCTCGACGATGTCGGAGTCCGCCGTGGCCTTGCCGGATGCGGTCGACGTGTCCGCGTAGGTCAATACCATCCGGTACGACCCACCCGGCCGGGCATCGAATCGCTCGAACCGGCCGCTCATCCCGGCAGGTGGCAGCCATGCGGCGAGCGAGTCCGGATCCACCAGGGCGGAGTAGACACGGTCCGGTGGGGCCGCGATCACTCGAGACGCTGTGTCCGTCCGTGTCATAGCGTCATCCTAGCGAGAAAAGCACGAGGACAGGTGGGGCCGGACCGGCCCCGCGATCCGCAGGTTGGGTGCACCGGGGTGCCGGAGCCCGCGCATCGGGCGAATGCTTCACGCGCCCATTACCGCTTTATTGCCGCCCTGTTTTCCCGCGCGCAATCCGCAGTGCGCTCGGCTGTCGCCTGCGCCTGTGATCCTTCCCGATGTGCCGTCGTAACAGGAGTGCGACCTCTGTCATGTTTTATCGAGTTGTCGGGGTTGTGCCGAGACCGCGGAGGCCGAGGAAGGCTAGGAGGTCCGAGTCGTGCGTGTACTGGTCGTGACGGTGGTTCACAACCCGCGGGATGCGCGGATTCGGTATCGGCAGATTCGTGCTTTGTTGGAGGCGGGTCACGAGGTCACCTATATT
>NZ_FZNW01000049.1 GCF_900188115.1 Haloechinothrix alba
GGCCGAGGTCGACACCCCGGCGGCTCGGCAGGCGGCCGCTACCGTGAAGTCGTCGGCCTTGCCGGAGTCAACGCAGCGGTAGCGAGTCACTCGGTTCGCCCCGGGTTCCGTGGAGTCGAGATTCTTGGACTCTCATGCCACGGTGATGATCCTGTTGCGCTCGTACTCTATCGGTGAGAGCCACCCGAGTTGGCTGTGTCGACGCTTCCGGTTGTGCCAGATCTCGAGGTAGTCGAAAATCGCATTGGCCAGCTCGACGCGAGTCTTCCACTTCTTCCGGTCCAAGAGTTCGACCTGCATGCGGGACCAGAACGACTCGATCATCGAGTTGTCGTAGCAGTCCCCGACGCTTCCCATCGAGGGCACCAGCCCGGAGGCCTTGGCACGGTCGGTGAAGGCCCAGGACGCGAACTGAACTCCCTGGTCGGAATGGATCACCGTCCCGCCAGCGGTGGTCCTTCCGAGCGGGGTGTCGATGGCCATGCCGAGCGCGTTGGTGACCAGAGCCGCGGTGGGTGAAGCGTCGATCGACCAGCCCACCACGCGGCGGGAGTAGGTGTCCAGGACGACGCAGCAGTACACCTTGCCTTCCCTGGTGGAGTGCTCGGTGATGTCGGTGACCCACAGCTGGTTCGGGCCACCTCGGGCGAAGTCGCGTTCGACCAGGTCGGTCGCGATGTTGTCCGGCTTGATCCGCTTCCACTTCGGTCGGCCGGTAGCGCCCTGCAGCCCGGCTCGGTGCATCACCAGCTCGACCTGGTTGTGCCCGACAGCGACGCCGCGGCCGAGGGTGAGCTCGGCGTGGACTCGCCGGGACCCGTAGGTGCCGCGGGACTCGGCATGGACCTGGGTGATCAGGTCGGTCAGCCAGGCGTGCCGCACCGCCCGCTCTGATGGGGGCCGCTTGAGCCGCTCGTAGTAGCCCGACTCCGAGACTCCGACGACCCGGCAGGCGACCTGGACAGGGAACTTCTCGGCGGCCATCACCGCGACCGCCGAGTACCGCCTTTTGGGCTGATCTCCTCCTTCAACAGGTCCACAGCTCGCTGGGCGACCTTCAACTCTGTTTCGAGCTCGGCGATCCGCTTCCGGGCCGTCGACAGTTCGGCCTTCTCCTTACTCGTCAGCCCCGGGACTAGGCCCCGGTCGATGCGGTCCTGTCGCCGCCACGTGTAGATCGACTGCTTGCTGATGTCGAGATCATGTGCGACCTGCGCGACGCCACGACCCTCCTCGAGCACGTCGAGGACCTTACGACGAAACTCCGGCGGGTAACCCCGTCTTCCCACGCTGACCTCCTGGTGTCAGGCACCAGAATCCAGAAATCCAGACGCCGCGGAACCCGAGACACACCAAAGTCTCCGGACAACCGGGGGTTCCTCTGTGTTTGTCAACCGGTGAGAACTGGTTCGGTATGGTGAGCTCTGGTGGGCCCGGGAAGTGACTGGTCCGAAGAGTCGGTGTTCGGGGTTGAGCCGGCCGCGCTGGATGATAGAGACGCCCCCAAGTGTCCTCCTGGGCCCGCCGCCACTCGTTGTTCGTCGGTGATCATGGTGCGCCAGACGTGGTCGGCGAGGCGGCGTTTCAGGCAGCGCATGGCTTCGCTGTGGGTCTTGCCCTGTGTGATTTTACTGTCGTAGTAGCTACGTCCGCGGCTGGTGCGGATGCGCACCTGGGTCAGGGCGATGGTGTGCAGGGCATTGTTGAGCTTGCGATCGCCGTGGCGGGAGAGGCGGTGTCGGGCCTTGTCGCCGCTGGCGATCTCGATCGGCGCGACCCCGCAGTAGGCCGCGAACGCGGCCGCGGTCGGGAACCGAGCAGCACGCGCGGTGCGCCCCAGCAAGCGTGCTGCCACGACCGGGCCAACGCCTGTGATCTCGGGCAGGCTGCTGTCGGATTCGGCCACCATGTTCTGCATGCGCTGCTTGTTGGCGTGCAGGCGGGCATCCAGGGCGCGGATGTCGGCGATCAGCTCGCGGGCGAGGCCCCTGCGGGCCCGTTCCACCGGCGAAGCCGGTCGGATCCTGCCCACGGCTGTGGCTGCCTGCTCGGCGGTCAAGTCCGTGGCCACGCCTCCGGGGAGCAGCTCCCGCAGCACGGCGTGCAGCTGGTTGACCGTGCGGGTGCGCTGCTGGGTCAGGTTGGTGCGGCGCTCATCGAGCATCGCCAGCACCGTGGCCGGCCCGTCGACCGCCACGGGTGCCGCGTCGCCGTGCAGCGCGGCCACGCTGGCCGCGGCAGCAGCATCGAGAGCGTCGTTCTTGCGGCGTCCGCCACGTGAGAGTTCCCGCACGCGGGCCGTCGCGGTCGAGGGCACATCGACCACCGTCTCGCCGCGGGCGAGCAGCCACTGCGCCAGATGCTTGCCGAGTCCGTGGGCATTCTCCACTGCCCACTGCCGCTCGGCGAAGCGCGTCCCCCACCTCAGCAACCGTCGATACTCCCGCAACGACGGTTCCACCCGCACCGTCTCCTGCGTGTGCTGAGTGATCGCATCCAGTGCTGTCGCCGTGTGACTGGCCTTGTGCGGATCCACTCCGATCACGACCATTGACCATGCTCCCTTCGCTTACGTGCTACGGAAACCACGGTCGACATTCCGACTTTCGGCCCTGCCGAGGCACACCTCTGTTGAGTCAGACCGCGGCCGGTGCCGAGCCGAGCCACACACCCCCAGCAAGCCAGCCCAAGCAGGGCGGCAGGAAGCTCACGAGCGAGCCCGACCCGGCACCTCCGGCAGACTACGGCCAGCGATCACCCAGCCCGTCCAACCGGTATCACCCATACAAGTCGGAAGCTCAACCGGGAGTCCGTGTCTTTCCTGGCCGCCGCGGAACTGACCGGGGATGTGCCATTTCCCTGCTTGGCGGTAATCACTGAGCGCCGTCGCCGTCACAAGCTTTACCGCACCCTGCGCATCCCGCCGCACTTCCGCGGGGTGCCCGAGTCCGTCCTCGATACCGAGCCCGTTGAGGAGTCGGTCAAGCTGACAGGCATCGGCGCTTAGCCGGGGCGGTGCAAGGCCGTACGGTCGTCGTCGACGATCCGGCGACTGCCGAAGTCTAGGTGGGCGGCATCCTTGTGGCACACACGACGGATCCGAGTTGGGCATCGATGATGTTCCTGGCCGATGCGCTCGTCGTCGACATCGGCTGCCTGCTCAGCCACGCCGTGGTGATGGCCAGGGAGCTCAGCATTCCCTGCGTCATGAACGTCAGGGAGGGCACCCGGACAGTGCGCACCGGCGACGTGTGCCGGGTGGACGGATCAGCCGGTACGGTGGAGGTGCTCGAAGGGGCGTAGCGTACGTAGTCAATGCGGTATCAGCGTGAGTTCGTGTCCGGGCTTTCCATCTGACTTAGCCAGGTCGCGATTCGGGTACGGGTACGAAATCCCAGCTTCCGCAAGATGTGTTCGACATGTGAGTCAGCCGTCCGGCGTGAAATGACCAGTTTGTCGGCAATTTCCTTGTTCGTCAGTCCCTGTGCCACGAGTGCGGCGATCTCGTGCTCGCGTCTGGTCAGCACGGTCGCCGAGGGTGGCTGCTCATGCGGCGCGTGCGCCGACATCGTGTCGCCCAGCGCATACGACACCGCCTCATCGAACGACAGCGCCTTGCCGGTAGCGAGCTGCTCGGCGAAGGCGTCCTGGCCGAGTGAACGTCGTAGCTGTTCCTCGACCGCTACTCCGATATGGGCGGTCATCGCTTCCGGCAGCCGCATTTGACTGTACTTCCAGATCGTCTTGGCGGCGCCGACCAGCTTCGTGGCGCGTTCGGTCTCGCCGGTGCTCGCCGCCGTCCACGCGATCCCCTCAATGCAGAGCGCGATCGGACCAGGATGACCAAAATGTTCGAACTGAATGACGCCTTCCCTGATCGTCTCGGTCGCCCTATCGTAATTGGTGCGCCGCCAGTGGTTCAGCCCCACCATCCAGAGGGCGACCGCCCGGAAGAGCTGGGCGCCAAGCTCTTCTGCGGTGTTGAGCAACCGATGTGCCAGCTCGTCGGCGCGTTCATCTTTGGTGAGGAATGCAATGAAGGCCGCTGCGAACAGCGCTTCGGTCGCCGTGCCAATGTCGTTCAACTGGAAGCTGCATGCCGCGCTATCTTCCGCCAGCGCGAGCGCGGCCTCGCGCTCTCCGTCCGAGAAGGACAGCAATGCGCGAGTCAGTAGCGCCAGCCCCTCGAACTCGTCAACGTCGATCTGGTCAGCGGTATATCGATACTCAGCGATGAATCGCCTCGCGGTATCTTTTTCGTCCATCAGCAGGGCAAGTTGGCCTGCGTTCGCCAGCGCGCGTGCGCGGCTCCGGGTGACCGAGGTCGCCTTCTCCAAAGCGGTCGACAACCATCGGAACCCTTCGAGCATGAACCCGTAGTGTTCCCAGTAGGGACGCAGCGCGCTCGCCATCTCGAGCGCCGCTGCGGCTTCACCGGGTTCGGAAACACTGAACTCCAGCGCCGCCCGAAGGTTTGCGTGCTCGGCCCGGACCTCACTGACCCATGCCTTCTCTCGCGGAGAGCAGTAGTCCGTGGATCCTCGCTCGGCGAGCTTGGCGAAATGAGCACGATGGCGACGGCGTACAGCGTAAGCATCGGGTGAGGCGGCGAGGCGAACCGCAGCGAACTGCCGGACGATCTCCAGCATCTGATATCGAGCACGTTTGCCGTGCGTGCCGTGCATGCGGCTCACGATCGATTTGTCAACAAGTCCGGACATTGCCCACGCTAATGTGCCGCTGTCCTCGGTATCGGTGCAGATGACTGCTTCCATCGCTTCCAGGGTGAAGCCGCCGGAAAACACAGAGGCCTGTTCCCAGACCTGGTGCTCTGCGCGGGAGCACAGTCGGTAGCTCCATTCGATGGCGGCCTCAAGTGCGCGATGCCGCGTCGGCCTCGTGTGCTGATCCGACGTGAGCAAGGACGTATCATCGAGCCGTTCAAGTATCTCGTCGGGCGTGAGGAACCGGATCCGTGCCGCCGCGAGCTCGAGCGCCAGAGGCACTCCTTCCAGGCGGCGGCAGATCGCGGCGACGACCTGCTGATTGTCGGGCGTGATAATGAAATCGGGATCCGAGGAGGTGGCGCGCTCCGCGAATAGCTCCATGGCTTCCGTTGGCTCTCCGCTGAGTGACTCGTGGGTCAAAGAAGGCACGGTGAAGATTTGCTCACCTTCGAGGCCGAGAGTGTGCCTGCTCGTAGCGACGATCCGTAACTGCGGTGCTGCTGCGAGTAGCTTTCCCATGAGCATCGCGCAGGCGTCTGCCAGGTGTTCGCAGTTGTCGATGACCAGGAGGAGCTGCTTGTCCTGAAGGTAGTCGATAAGCCGAACCAAGGGATCAGCTGACTCGTCCCGTATTCCCAGCGCATTGGCCACGCTCGATACGACAAGCTTGCCCTGCCGCAAGTCCGCCAGCTCGACGAACCATACACCATGGGCGAAGGCGCGGTGGACGTCACCCGCCAGCTGTCGGGCGAGCCGTGTCTTGCCGACCCCACCGGGCCCGGTCAGCGTGAGCAACCGTGCCGAGGAGAGCAAGGTTCGTGCGCGACGAAGGTCGTCTTTTCGCCCAACGAAAGTGGTCAACTCGACGGGCAAGTTGCCCTTCGGTGGCACGCTCACATGGCGATGATCCCACTCAGTATGCGCGTGCGCCAATGAGAGATTCACATCAGGTTGATCATGTGCCAGAAGCACGCGCCGCCGTCAACGAACGCCATACGTGCTTACGCGTCTCGTCGGGAGCTCACGATCAGCCCGACCAGGACCCCTGTGCCCACCCCGACTTGGAAGAAGTGGACGCCGGTGATGATGTGGTAGAGTATGACGAAGTCGTTGGTACCTGCCGTGATCCCTGCACTGATCTTTGCGCTGTACGCTGTGATGTCCAGGCAGGTTGGTTGAGGTGTTGTGACGACACGGTCTGGGGTCGTGGATGGGTGAAGGCCTCCCGGTGTGGAGTGGAGCTGTCG
>NZ_FZNW01000009.1 GCF_900188115.1 Haloechinothrix alba
CTCCGCCCTGGGCTATGCCAGCCCCGAGCAGTGGGAACAGCAGGAACTACTCAAGGCCGCATAACCACGTGTCCGGCCAACAGGGGAAAGGTCACAGGAGGAGGTGTCATGCTGGCGGTCCGGATCAGTACAGCCGACCCGGATGAGGCAAGCAGCCGGTGCGGCGAGGTGTACTTCCCACACCACCTCACAGTTCTGCACGATCCAGCCCGCTTCCGCATGAGTCTGAATGCGACCAGGATTGGACCGGTGTCGGCCGGACTGCTGTCCTACTCTGACGAGGTACGTCTCACCACCGGTGAGCTTGAAACCGGCTATGAGATCAACATTCCGCTCGCCGGGACACTGCGCACCTCGACCGCGGCTGGTGAGGTGCACGCGTCGCCCTCGGTAGCAGCCGTTTACCGCCCGGACAGCGTTGCCACGCTCCAGGGCTGGGCCGGTGGCGGCAGCCTGCTCGGGCTGAAGATCGAGCGAATGGCGCTGGAGTCGCAGCTCGCCGAGTTGGTCGGAGCGCCGGTGCGCACGGTGGTTCCGTTCGGCGGAAGCATCGACCTTCGAAAGGGGCCCGGACGGCAGTGGTGGATGCTGGCAAGATCGTTAATCGAACTGGCGCGCGAACCGGACGGTCCGCTCTCTCAGCCGCTTGTGGCCCGCCCACTGATACAAAGCATCATCACGGCATTGCTTCACACGGTTGACCATCCATACCGGGAACCATTGGGCACACCGGCACGCTCTGTTCGGCCGGCGGCGATTCGCCGCGCCGTCGACCTCATCGAGGATGAGCCGCAACGGCCATGGACGGTGCTCGATCTGGCGAGACAGTGCGGGCTCAGCGTCCGGGCGTTGCACGAAGGATTCGCTCAGCATGTCGGCGTGCCACCGAAGACGTACCTCCGACGCGTCAGGCTACTCCATGCTCACGCGGACCTTCGAGCAGCCGATCCGGACCAGTACACCGTGGCCGAGATCGCCTGCCGCTGGGGATTCGTTCACCTGGGACGGTTCGCGGCGGCCTACCGCTCTCGCTATGGCGCCGCTCCCTCGGAGACCCTGCGCCGCGCGGACTGAGCCGCACGAACCGGCCAGGCGCGCCGCGCGAAACGGATCGAAGGTGACCGCAAGCACTCCTAACGTCCTTGGCAAGTTCGCCAGACAGCAAGGAGAGATCGATGGCGGTCACCAAACAGCAGGACAGCGCTCAGGCTGAATTCGACTTCAACCCGATGGTCAGCCCACATCGAGAGAATCCACACCTGTTCTACCGGGACGCCAGGCAACGGCCGGTAACGCTGAGCCCGTCGATCGGTGCCTACATGGTCACCCGCTATGACGATATCAAGGCGGTGCTCGACGATCCGGAGTCGTTCTCCTCCGCCGCGGCGCTGCCGTGGATCTACGACAATCCGCCGGAGGTCGTCGCCGAGCTGAGGGCTGCCAACGTGCCGGAGACGACCATGGTCGTCAACGAGGATGAGCCACGACACCGGCAGATGCGTGCCCTGTTCGACGCGGGCGTCAGCGGCGCGCGAGTCCGTTCCCTGCTGCCTGTGATGCGCGACCGCGCGAACGAGCTCATCGACCGCTTCACCGGTGGTAGCGCCGAGCTTGTAAGCGAGTATGCAATCCCGTTCGTGCAGACGGTAATCAACGCCGTCATCGGTTTCCCTCCAGAGGACGCCGAACAGATCCAGACATGGACCGACGACGTCAACACACTGTGGAATCAGCTGGCACCGGTTTCGGACCGCGTCGCGGCCGCGCGCAGGCTTGGTGAGTACACTCGGTACCTGCAATCCCAGATCGATGACCGCAGGGCGCACCCTCGCGACGACATGATCTCGGTGCTGGTGCACGGCACGGACCAGTTCGACGGGCTGGCGGACGACTACGTGCACAACATAATCCGTGGCGCCGTCAGGGTAGCCGGATTCGATACCACTCGCGATGCCATCACCGCGACCGTGCTCGTTGCGCTGCAGAACCCGGACATTCTCGAACGTGTCACCGCGGAACCCACTCAAACGATCATGAAGGTGACAGAGGAAGCGTTGCGCCGTGACGCCCCGCATCGCGGGCTGTTCCGCATCACGACGCGAGACGTCGAGCTCGGTGGTACCGCATTGCCACAGGGTTCGCCACTGTTGCTGCTGTTCGGCTCGGCGAATCGTGACGAGTCGGTGTTTTCCGACCCGGACGCGGTCCATCTGGACCGGCCGAACGTGCGCGACCATTTGGCCTTCGGGAAGGGGCTGCACAGCTGCCCTGGCGCTCCGTTGGCCCGAGCCGAGATCAGGATCGCGCTGGAGACGTTGTTCAACCGCATGCCCGAGCTTCGACTCGCCGACGGGTATGAACCGACCTACATCGCCAGCTATTTCTTCCGTGGACTCGAGTCACTCCAGGTGCGGTGGTGAATGATGGCCACGAATCACCACGCGCACGGCACTGGAACGGATCGTGTGGGGCGCGTCGCGGTGATCGGGGCAGGGCCAGCGGGTCTGTACACGACGCGAGCACTCGTGGACGGCGGCGCCACGGTTGACGTCTTTGACCGCCTGCCCGCACCGTTCGGACTGGTTCGCTACGGCGTCGCACCTGACCATCCTCGGATGAAGACCGTCGCCACCGTGCTGCAATCGCCGTGCGCAACGGGTGCCGCAACGTACATCGGCAACGTAGAAGTAGGCAGCGACGTCACTCTAGACCAACTGCGACGGTCCTATCACGCCGTCGTCTACGCGACGGGATGTCCTCGTGACCGCGCTCTTCGCATACCGGGCGAGGGCGTAGCCGGCAGCATAGGAGCTGGCCGGCTCGTCGGCTGGTACTGCGGGCACCCCGACAACGTTGGTCATGCGCCACCGCTCGATCACGACGGAGCGGTGGTTATCGGCGCGGGCAACGTCGCGCTCGACGTCGCCCGGATGCTCGCCAGATCATCGGGCGAGTTGCAAGGTACCGACGTTCCCGACGCGGTGCTGAAGTCCTTGGCGGCCAGCCGAGTGCAGGATATTCACGTGCTGATCCGGCGTGGCCCTCACGAGGCCAAGTTCACACCGGCCGAGCTGCGCCAGCTTGGTGAGTTGGGCAACGCCGACGTCACCGTGCATGACGACGGAGTACTCGCGTACACGGATGTGTCAGACCTGGACCTTCGGCAGCGTCAGAACCTGCAGATCATGCGCGAATGGACCGCCCGCGCACCGCGCGCCACGCGGCGTCGCATCCACCTACGGTTCTTCCGCAGTCCCGTCGAGCTGCGCGGCCACCAGCGGCTGAGACAGGTGGTCACGGAACGCACCAGACTGGAGCTGGATCGAGTCGTCCCAGCTGGACGAGGGGAGACGATCAGCGCGGGACTCGCGGTCCGTGCCATTGGCTATCAGGCCGACCCCATCGAAGGGCTCCCGTTCGACCACATCACAGGAACGGTGCCCAACGAAGCGGGCAGGGTGTTGCGGGACGGCGCCCCTGAGCCAGGTCTTTACGTCGCGGGCTGGCTCAAACGCGGCCCTACCGGCGTCATCGGCACCAACAAGGCCGATGGCGCGCGGACCGCTTCCGAGGTACTGGCGGACCTGCCGCGACTGCCCGCACCACCACAGCCGGACACCGATGCCCTGCTGTACCGGCTCGAATGCAACGGGGTGCGCTACACCGACTGGAACGGATGGCTACGACTCAATGTTGAGGAGCAGCGCCTCGGCAGCTGTCGCGGCGCGGATCGCGTCAAGATCGCCGAGCGGCAACGCATTCTCGGCATCGCCCGGCCACCATTGACCAGATCGAACGACAACGGAGCACCGCTATGCATATCCTGACCGTGGCGTACGGGCACCCTAACAGTCCACGCGCCTTCGACAGCTACTACCAGACAACCCACCGAGAACTTGTCAAGGAAGTTCCCGGCGTCGTGTCCTTCGTGGCCCGCTACTGCGCGTCGCTCGACGATTCGCCACCGCCCTACTACCTGATTGCCGAACTGGCATTCCCATCGGCGGAGCACCTGTTTGACGGACTCGCGTCGCCGGAGGGGCAAGCCGCGGCCGCCGACATTGAAAACTTCGCGGACGGCGGCGTGACGCTATTCGTCCAATACGACCACACGGCCCACTGACGCGGGAGCAGTCATGCCATACGTTATCTCCGAGCCTTGCCTCGACGTGCTCGACAAGAGCTGCGTCGAGCAATGTCCGGTCGACTGCATCTACGAAGGCGAACGGATGCTCTACATTCATCCCGACGAGTGCATCGACTGCGGCGCCTGTGAACCAGCGTGCCCGATGGAAGCCATCCGGCACGAAAGCGCCGTGCCGCCAGAATGGGCAGACTTTATCGAAGCCAGTCACACGTTCTTTGACGGTCTGGGATCACCGCGCGGTGCCTCAGAAGTCGGCAAGGTCGCCAACGACCCAGAATGGATCAAGGCTGCGCCGAAGGCAACATAGGGTCTCGCGCCTCGGGTTCCGCGCGGGTCTGTCTGACTAACGGTGGATGTGGTCTTGTTCCTACGTGCGAGCGTTGCTTTGCAGGAAGGATGGATCATGACCGAAACGCCCGGACGGAGTGCTGAACCAGCTGACGCCCATAGCCACGGAACGGCTCGGCAACCTGAGCCGTATTGCGAAGCCGCGCACCATCCGCAACACCACCCGCACACCGGGATGCTCGCACAACGAGGCCGCGAGCGTGTCGTACGTGTGGTGGGCAGAAACATCCGTGCGCTCATCGGCTTCTGTATCGCTGCGCACGGTCGCGTAGCGCTAGCGTTAGCTCAGCCACCCCGATCACGGTCGGCACTGGCCGGTCCGGTGCCGGCAGCTTCAACAGCGCCCGCAGGACGGTCTTCCGTGCGAACGCGACACCGAGCCCGGCCAGCGCCCGGGCTCCGACAACGCTAGGCAACCTGGGTGGACGGTGCCCCGGCGGGCCGTCAGGCAAACAGGTAGGCGTGCCGTAGGCGCGTAGCGGTAACAGATCAGCACCGACTGATGCTCCTGCGTGCTCAAGCCGATCTTGCGTACGTTGTTGCAGCTGCGGAGGATTGTCGCCTTGATGCCATTCGCCGGCCAGTCCGGGCTCGGCCTGCGGTCGGTGCGGCCTCCGGCAGCCAAGACGGACCGACACCTGCTGCGGTTACTGCGAGACCTCCGTACGCAGCATGGCCTCATCTTCCTGAGTGGCTACGAAGATTCGCCCACCGCGCACGGAGGTTCGACAGTCGAGTGTAGTGACCCCGCCGTGCTGTTACAGTGCTAGCTGTTTGGTGGCGATCTCCGCACCCTCAGCCAGCGCCCGGAACTTGGCCCACACCACGGCTGGGTCCACCTCCGGCGCGAATGTGGCGCGGGAGGAGAACCCGCAGTCGGCACCCGCGATGACGTTCTCCGGACCGACCATCGAGGCGTACGTGGCGATGCTGTCCGCGATAAGTTGCGGGTGCTCCACGAAGTTCGTGGCGTGGCTGAGCAGGCCTGGGATGAGGATCTTGCCGTCGGGCAGCGGCGTCGTCTCCCAGATCCGCCACTCGTGCTGGTGCCTGGGGTTGGCCACTTCGAAAGAGTACGCTCCGGCGTTGACCCGCAGCATGTAGTCGACGACGTCGCTCAGCGGCAGGTCGTGCACCCGCGGACCGTGGTTGAGCCCGTAGCAGGTGTGCAGCCGGATTTTCTCCTCGGGGATGCCGCGCAATGCGTGGTTGAGCGCGTCGATGTGCGTGTGTGCCGTTTCGCGCCGTTTCTCGGGTGGTGTACGGGGGTCGCTGAGGATCTCGATGAGCCACGGGTCGTCGATCTGCAGCAGCAGCCCGGCCTCGGTGATCGCGAGGTACTCCTCGCGCATGGCCTCTGCGACCGCGTAGAGGTACTCCGTCTCCGAGGTGTAGTACTCGTTACGCCCGAACCCTCGCGGGCTTGTGGCAGGCAGGAATGTTTCGACTATGTCGTGCTGCGCTGCGGCGGCCTTCAGGTTGTCGATGTCGGTGCGGACCGCGTCGTGTCCCTGGTAGCTAACCGGGCCGGTACACACCATCACCCGCATCGGGCTGACCGTGGAGGAGTACTTGCCGAAGTAGCCCTGGTAGTAGTCCGGGAACGCATCGATCTCCTGCTGCCACGAGTACGGCATCAGTGTCTCGCCGTTCACGGTGTCGAAACCGCCGAGCCGTTCCTCCACATAGGTCGCGAACGTGACCTTGCCCTGTTCACCATCGGTGACCACGTCGATTCCCGCGCGTGCCTGTTCGGCCACAACATCGGCGACGGCCTCGCGGGTCTGGCCCGCGAACAGTTCGGGGTCGTACGGCCTGCCATGCTCCTTCTCCCGCATCGTCTCGAGCAGCCCGTGTGGCCGGGCAAGACTACCGACGTGTGTGGTGAGGATCCGGTCGGTGCTGCGTTTCAAGTCCGTTCCTTTCGTCTACTTGCCGTCTGACGTTGGTGTGCGGTATCAACCGGCTTCGCCGCGCCGCGCTCGCGAACCGTTGATCGCCACGGCCGCGGCATCGAACGCCGGTTGCGGATCGGTGACATCCACCTGGATGGCCCGCGCGCCGAGCCTCGCCGCACCCGCGACGTTCCACGGCTGGTCGTCGAGGAACACCAGGTCGCTGACCGCCACGTCGAGCTCCGCCGCGGCGCTGCGGTAGGCCTGCGGGTCGGGCTTGAGCACACCCGTCACCGACCCGTCCAGGACGCGGTCGAACCGGTGCAGTACGCCCTGCCGCGCCACCCAGTCCGCTCCGTGAAAGTGCTCGAGGTCGTTGGTCAGCACCCCGGTCGGCGCACCTGCACTCGCGGCGGCATCCAGCAGCCGGTACACCTCGGGTCGTACGAGTACTTCCTCGGCCACGTCGCTCACCCGCTGCATCAGGTCCCGCGTCGACCATCGCTGCCCGAAGATCTCCCCGAACTCGGCCGCGCGCCGGCGCCAGAAGTCTCGCTCTGTGACCTCGCCGCGCTGCAGGGCTTCCCACAGCGGATCCAAGCTGGTGCCGAACGGGCCGCTGCGGTTGGCGCCCTCGGCAGGGATCCCTTCCCTTCGTGCCCACTCCGGAACCAGCTCTAGGTAGGATCGGTGGACGACGCCACCGAAATCCAGTAGCAGCGCGGCCATGTCAGTGCTCCGGTTCGTGGCTGGTGACAAGCTGGCTCAGCACCACGGTGCACAACAGGTAGCACTCGGGGCACCAGCAATGGAACTGGCGGTCCCCGCCCACCCAGTACTCATGCACGAACCCCGCGGGCCCGTCGAGCGATGCCCCGCAGGACGGGCAGTACCGAACCGGGGTGCCGAAGACCGCACGGGCCGCGGCGGCTGTCGTACCGCCCGAAGCGCTGTTTAGCGAACCCGTCATGGCATCACCTCGTCACCAGGTCAGCGTCACCGTAGCGCTGGAACAATGGCTCGATCCGCTCCTTCAGCGGGCTGTACCGAGTCTGGCCGCCGTTGAGGAACTCCTTGCGGAACGCCTCGCCCCCGCCGAACTTGTCCTTCTCCTGAGGTAGCTCGATGACTGTGTTGCGATCCGGATCGCGGTAGACGCAGATCGGGTCCTCGCCGTCCTCCACGCGATCCATCTGCTCCTGGTAGAGCCTGCGTAGTGTGATCACACCCAGGTCGGACTTGCCGAGATGTTCCTTGCTGCGGTCGGCGATCTCCCCCTGAGTCACCCAAGCCATGATGTCCTGACCATCCACATAGTCATGGATGAATTCACCGTTCTCCTGATACACGGGAACCTCGTAAACCGGTATCGCCTCCTGTTCCGGGATCGTTCCGTGCTCGGTCGGCCGGTATGTCTGGTACCAGACGTGCCAGGTGTGCGTGTCGTCAACCGGAACCCGGATCTGGAAGAAGTGCAGGCCCCCGCCGCCGATACGAAGCATCCCGGGAAACACCAGCGGGTGCCCGATCTTCCAGTCCTCGTCCTGCTCGGACTGCCCTTGAAGGATGCGGCGCTTCAGGATGCCGTGCTCGAAGACCTCGAAGGCCACTTTCACGTGCTTCTTGGACAGCACCTCCAAGGGCTTTTCGCCCGCCAGCTCCTTCTGGAACGAGCCGTACCGGCCGTGCAGCCACTCGACGTGATATGGGTCTACCGAGTTCTCCATGATCTGCAGGAAGTTGCAGTTCAGCTCGGCGTGCCCGATGTCGCGCCAGACGTTGTCCCAGACGAACAGGTCGTACCGCGGCAGCAGCGGTGCTGGTTCCGGTCCCAGGTAAGCGAAGATGAGCCCGCCGAGCTCCTGCACGGGGTAGGCCCGCGCGCGGATACGCTGCGCGAACGTGGTGTCGGCAGGCTCGCCGGGCTGCTCGAGGCACTGCCCGCTGGTGTCGAACAGCCAGCCGTGGTACCCGCAGCGGATGCCATCCTGCTCGGTACATCCCAGCGACAGCGAGGCCCTGCGGTGCG
The DNA here is from genome assembly GCF_900188115.1 of Haloechinothrix alba. Classification (GTDB taxonomy): domain Bacteria; phylum Actinomycetota; class Actinomycetes; order Mycobacteriales; family Pseudonocardiaceae; genus Haloechinothrix; species Haloechinothrix alba. The sequence continues at coordinate 8,420 of NZ_FZNW01000009.1, forward strand.
GGCAGTGTTCCTCGAGCAGGCCGAGGTTACCGCCCGCGTCCCGGAACAGCACCAGGTCCTCACCGAGCAGCCTGCGCCGCACAGGCTGCCTGCCCACCATGTCGTGCGTGGCGATCGGCCACCAGTAACGGCGTAACAACTCCCCCATCGGCGTGTCCGGCCCCACCCGTGTGAGGCGCTCGTTCTTCTCCGCGGACAGCATGGCTGTGTCTCACCCCTCTCGTACGATGGACTGCGTCGTCGCGCACCAGGGCGGTCGGGTCTCGGCGGGCACAGCCAGCTCGACCGCGCGGCCGCGATAGGCGAGCACCGCCCGGTCCGCCGCGCGCGGGATCTGGATCGTGACGTCCTCGGTGTTGCGCGGCTCACCGGGGTCGTAGCCGAACGCGGCGGCTGCGACCGCACGTATGCACCCCGAATGGGTACTGACCAGGAGGTGCAGTCCTTCTGGCCCGGTGCGCACGGCCTGCTGGATGCCGGTCCAGAATCGGCGCACCGCAACCGATGCGGGTTCGAAGTGCTGCAGCGGCTGCGTCAACCAGAAGGTGATGGGGTCCTCGCCGCACGTCTGCAGCGAGAAGAACCGGTCCATCTCGGCGAACCAACCGGGTAACCTGTCCGGCGACGTGTCGGCACGGCGGGCGCGGTACGTCGCGTAGGCCTGCGTCGGGTCCAGCGCGCGACCGTCGCACCACACCCGGAGGTTGTCGAACCAGGTGTCGATGTACGGCTCGTCCAGGCGCACCCGTTCCGGAGCGGTGCTGCCGAGGTTGTCTGCGATACCGTCGCGCACGGCGGTGGCCGTCTCGGCAGCCCGAGCCGTCGGTGCGTGCGGCAGCCACACGTGAGCGCCCGGTGCCAGCGTGCCTGCCAACGCGGCTCCCTTGGCGTAGGCCTGCTGGCGCCCAACCTCCGTCAGACCACTGTCTGACTGGTAAGTGCGGGTCTGCCCGTGTCGTACCAGCCGGACCGTCGCCAGCTCGCTCGCCGGCCACCGCCCCACCAGCGACGGCGGCTCGATGCGCTCGGAGACGCCACCCATCGCGCTCCCTTCCTTGCTACCGCTGACTCCGTCGGTCTGCACAGTAGGAACGCCTGGCGACAGCGGGAAGGCGCATGTTCCTCGCTGGCGAACGTTCGCGAGGGAGGAACGGGAGGGTTGAGTGAGCGAAGTCGCGCTGCAACATTCATCACAGCCACCGCAGTGCCCCGATGCGAGGAGGTCACATGAGCAATGTCGTCCCGGTCGACGAGTTCGTCACCGATGAGTGGTACCCCGGATTCAAACCCGAGTACGGCTACACGCCGTGGTCGGTAGAGCCGTTCCGCACCTTCCGCAAGGAGGATGAGGAACGCTTCTGGTTCCTGGACTTCCATTGGCCGCGCGGCCTCACCCCGATGGGGCTGATCTGGAACGAGGACGGGTACTCCTGGGGCACGCAGCTGGCCGCCGAAGCCCTGCCGCTGCCACCGGGGCGCGGGATCACCCAGCGTATCGCCGGCACGCACACGTATGCCTCCTCGATCGATGTCACCGACGAGTGGGAGATCGGCCACCGCCACGAACTGATGCAACGCAACCTGCCGAGGTTCCTCGAGAACTTCGACGACATCTGGGCAGAGCGGCGCAACGAGGTCGAGGCGTGGTGGCAGCACCTGAAGGGTTTCGACCTGCGCTCGCAGTCGCTGCGCGGGCTCGGTGACTACCTTGTCAAAGCGCGTCGCTTCCACCGCCGCTCCTTCGAGATCCACTTCGAGATCATGTACCCGCTTCTGGCCAACTACGTCGGCTTCTATGGCGCCTGCGTGGACATGGGGATCGACCCGAACGAGATCGCCAAGTTCCTGCAGGGCTACGACACCAAGATCATGGAGACCGACCGAGCGCTATGGGATCTGACCCGCCAGGCCCGCCAGTCCGGTCTGGATTCGGTGTTCCTGCAGCACGACGCCACCCAGCTGCGGGGAGCGCTCGCCGAGCGGGGAGGTCCTGCTGACGAGTGGTTGAGTTCCTTCGACGACTTCCTCGAGGTGTACGGATACCGCACGGAGGGCTCCTGCGACATCGCCCTGCCGTCGTGGATCGAGGACCCGACCCCGGCGCTCGGTATGGTCAAGACGTTCCTGCAGAAGGACGACAACCACGACTTCGACGCCGCGCTGCAGGAGACGATCGCCGAACGGGACGCTGCCATCGATTCCGCGCGGGCCAAGCTCACCTCCGAGGAACAGGAAGTCTTCGACGCGGGGCTCGCCTCCTGCACGGCCGCGAACTTCCCGTGGTGGCAGGACGACCACAACTACTACATCGACCTGCGGGTGTCCCTGCCGATGAGGTGGGCCTGCTTGCAGATCTCCGAGGCGGTCGGCGCAGATCGCCCGGACGACACGATCTACCTGTTCTGGCCTGAACTGATGCAGGTGGTCAACGGCGAGAAGTCGTACAACTCGTTCCGTAGCCTTGTTGAGGACCGCAGGCAGTACTTCGACTACTGGGCCGAGCGGCGCGCCTCGATGCCCAAGGTGCTCGGCACCGTGCCGGACGCGGTCACCGACCCCATCCTGATCGAAATTTTCGGACTTAACGACCATTTCCTGCGCGCTGTGCAGGCGACAGGTAGCACGGAGGACGTCAAGTCGCTCACCGGTGTGGCGGCGTCGAAAGGGTCGGCTCGGGGTATCGCTCGGGTGCTGACAAATGCCGACGAGCTGCACCGGGTGCAGCCGGGTGAGATCCTGGTGTGCGAGTCCACGTCGCCGAACTGGACTCCCGCCTTCGCCAAGATCGCCGCCTGCGTGTGCGACGGTGGTGGCACCCTGTCGCACGCGGCGATCGTCGGCCGCGAGTACGGCGTGCCGACCGTGACCGCGGTGGGCCTTGCGACGCTGGCGATCCAGGACGGCGACGAGATCGAGGTCGACGGCACGAACGGGACCGTGACGGTGTACCGCCGGGCCGCGAACGCCGCCGAGCCCGTGGAGGTGAGCACGTGAAGCCTGTGCACTGGCTCGACGACATGCAGCCCGGCGAGGCCGTGGGTCTCGGCGGCGCCAAGATCGGCAGGCTGGTCGAGATGATGGCCGCCGGTGTACACGTGCCGCGCGGGTTCGTCGTCGGGGTGGATGCCTACCGTGCGCATTGCCAGGTAACCGGTTTGGACGAGCGGATCGACGCCGCTCTGGCGCCGCTGCCGCCGGACGCGGGTGAGGACCGGGTGGCCGCCGCTGCCGACGAGATCCGCGCCGCGTTCGAGGCGACCGCGTTGGACAGCGAACTGGCAGGCGAGATCGGCAAGGCGTACCAGGAGCTGACCGACCGGTGCCAGCAGTCCGACCTGCCCGTCGCGGTGCGTAGCTCGGCGACCGGGGAGGACAGCAGCGACGCAAGCTTCGCGGGGATCTTCGAGACCTACCTGGGCGTCTCTGGGCCCGACGCGGTACTCGAATCGGTCCGCGCCTGCTGGACGAGCCTGTTCACCCCGAGAGCGTTGTCGTACCGCCTGCAACGGGGCATCTCCCACCATGCCATGCCGATGGCGGTAGGCGTGCTGGAGCTGATCCAGGCACGCGCCTCCGGTGTGGCGTTCTCGGTGCATCCGATCACCGGCAAGCGCGACCGCATGGTCGTTGAGGGATCTTGGGGATGGGGCGAGGCCGTGGTGCAGGGCCTTGTCACACCGGACCACGCCGAGATCGGCAAGAGTGACGCCCGCGTGCTGCGGTACGACACGGCACGCAAGGAGACCATCTCGGAGTTCGATAATGCCGCGGGCCGCGTGACCGAGTCCGCCATGCCGGAAGAGCTGCGTGAGGCGCGGGCGGTGGACGACGATCAGCTGCACGCCATTACCGCGGCGGTGCGTTCCATCGAGGAACACTACGGGCATCCGGTCGACGTCGAGTGGGTCATCCACCAGGGTCATCAGCCGGGTGACCCGGCGTGCATCGTGCAGTCGCGGCCGGTCACCGTGGCCGCGCAGGAGCCCGAGGACGCTCCGACCGGCTGGAATTCCGCGGCTTTCGCAGGCAAGTACGCCTTCGGGGGCAAGAAATGACCGAGTCGCACCAGCAGCTGTTGGTGCACCGCATGACGTGGGAGGCCCGCGACGTGCTGTCGCTCGAGCTGGTCGATCCTGCGGGCGGGGCACTGCCGGAGTGGGAGCCGGGAGCACACCTGGACGTCGGGCTGGGCGATGGCATGCGCAGGCAATACTCGCTGTGCGGCGACCCGGGGGACCGGACGCGGTTCCGGGTGGCCGTGCGGCGGGAGGAAGCCGGTCGTGGCGGTTCGCGTCGGGTGCACGAGCAACTGAGGCCGGGCGACTTCGTCGATGTGCGGGGTCCGCGTAACCATTTCCGGTTGGAGAAAGCGAACGGGTACCTGTTCCTGGCAGGTGGTATCGGTATCACTCCGATCTTGCCGATGGTCGCTGCCGCCGAGGCTGCTGGTAGACCGTGGCGGCTGGTGTACCGGGGACGGGACCGTGCCAGCATGCCGTTTGCCGGCGAGCTGGGACGATACGGTAAGCGTGTGTCGCTGCTGCCCGGCGACGAGTCGGACCGCCCCGACGTGTCTGGGCTGGTCACTGAGCTGGTCACTGGGCTCGGCACCGGCGGCCTGGTGTACTGCTGTGGCCCGGCGCCGTTGCTCGATGAGGCCGCCGCGTGCTGCCCGGCCGAGTACCTGCGGGTGGAGCGTTTCGCTGCGCCGGAGCAGGTGGATTTCCCCTCAGGTGCGTTCGAGGTGCGACTAGCCACCACCGGGCGGACCGTAACGGTGCCCGCCGAGCGTTCGGTACTGGACGTGCTGCTCGACGAGGGGTGCGACGTTCCCAACGACTGCAGGGAAGGGATCTGCGGCAGCTGCGAGACGAAGGTACTGGACGGTTCCGTGGAACACCGCGATCATGTACTCACTGAGAAGGAACGTCGATCCGGCGGCACCATGATGGTGTGCGTGTCCCGCGCCGCGCGGGAGCGGCTGGTTCTGGAGGTGTGACACAGGTGACCGACACCCCGCCGATCGACTCTCCCGCCGGAAAGCCTGCCACGGAATCACGGAACCACTCCGACGATTCGGGCTTGCGGTCGGTATCGATCGCCATGGACGTACTCGAGTGCTTCACCCGGAACCACGAGGTCGGTGCCACGCAGATCGCACGGGAACTGGGCATCGCGAAGAGCACCGCCTCGCGGATGCTCAGCGTGCTCGCCTCCCGCGGCCTTCTCGAACGCCGGGGGAGCGGCCGGTACCGGCTGGGGCTGCGGCTGTTCGAATACGGACAGCTGGCCGCGGACCGCTTGTTGCTGAAGGAGATGGGCCTGCCCGTGCTGGCCGAGCTGAGGGATCAGATCTCCGAGACGGTTCAGCTTGGCATCCCGCTCGGTGCGGACGTACTCTACGTCGACCGGTTGGAGGGCACACACGGTCTGCGGTTCCACACAGAGGCGTTCCGCAAGGTTCCCGGCCATTCCTCCAGCTCCGGGAAGGCCATCGCCGCGTTCAACCCGTTCGTGGCAAGGGCTGTACTGAGCGCCGGGCTCGCCCGGCAAACGCCTTACACCATTGTAGACAGCGAGCGGTACCGCCAGGTACTCGCTACTATCCACGAACGCGGGTGGGCGTGCTCCGAGGAGGAGTTCGAGGTGGGCCTGTCCTCAATCGCTGCGCCAGTCCTTCTGGCCAGGAACGGGCGGACTCAGGCTGTGGCCGCCATTTCAATCGCTGGGCCAACGCAGCGGGTCCTGGGCGGCCGCAGCGAGGGCATCGCCACTGCGGTACAGCGCGCCACGCGAAGCCTGTCACAGGCGCTGTCCCGAGTCGCTGAGGTGGAGTGAGCGGATATCGGAAGTGGCGCCTGCGTCCCGGCCGTTGTGCAGGCAGCTGGCGGATCGTATCGCTGGTCAGCGGACGGTATACACGCGGCTTGCATTGGGAATCGTACTCGGGTGCACGTGCGGTGCGGTAATCCACCAGTCCTTTGGCCTTGCGGCAGCGGATCGAGCCTCGTACGTTGCGTGCTCCGAGGTGCGTTGCTGTACCCGGCTACCCGCGCCAGTTGGTCCCGTGCCGGGGTGCGCGATCGACGTCGACGCTCGCGGTCGCGGTCACGTGGAATCGCAACGTGGTTGTGAGGTTGGCCGGTGCCGGTCCCACCGACGGGCCGCTGGCCAGCTGTTCAGTCGGCGTAGCCAGAGGTGTCGGACGCGTTGATGCGCACCGCCGGGCGGCGCGGTAAGGCACTGCCTTGATCGTGTGATCGCGGTGCACGTCGTGTCGCTCACACGTTGGGATCGTATCCGGAACTGCCCGCGAGCAGGCCGTCGCAATCCGGCTCGTCGCCGAACAGATCGACCGTGAAGGTGGCCGTGCCACCTGCCTCTACGCTGTCGCGGTCGGCGAAAGTGCCGAGCACGTCGAGCAACTCCCCATCGCCGTTCAGGCACGCCAGCGTCACGTCGATCGGCCCGTCGACGTCGAGCTCGTGCGGGTTCGTCAGGCTGCCCGTGAACCCGTCGGAGACGCGTTCGAGCTTCTCGATCTCTAGGGCGATGATGTTCTCGAAATCGCCGAGACCGGTCCGGTAGTCGACGTTGGGGGAGTCGACGGCAGCATCATCGGGCAGCTGCTTTCCGGCCCCGGCGTAGACGAAGCCGAACGCGACCTCGCCCGGCTCCACCACGTTCGGCTGGACGCTCTGCGACGCGCCGCTGGTGATCGTCTCGCCCTGGCCGTCGACCACGGTTCCGGAGACCTCGACGCGCGAGACCGGTTCCTCTGTGCCATTGACTGCGAGGAAGGGCACCTTCGCGTCCACTGGGTCGCCCCAGGTTACGGTCACGTCATCGTCAGCTTCCCCGACAGCCGGCTCGACACCTTCGGCGTAGAGGAACGAGGAGGCCGCTGGCTCGTCGGGCAGTTCGACGGTTTCCTCGTCCGGCGACGCCTGGTCCTCAGCGGTGTTTTGACCACCGGTTTCGGGCTCGGTGGAATTATCGTCATCCGTACATGACGCGGTGACCAGCGCAGCCACCGCGACCGTCGCCGCCAACCGACGCCCCATTCGTGACACGTGAACTCCCTCGGCACATCAAACGATCCGGCATACAAGCCGCATAACGTCACGATCGGCTCTGCGTGCCGTGTCGTTCAGGGGAGGCGTGCCGTTACGGGGTGCCACGTATCGGCAGCGGTGCGCAGGTGGGAAGGGATGCGTGTGGTGGTGTGGGGCGGCGGTACTGCACTCGCCGCTCTCCCGGTTGTCGGCTGGCTACGTCGAAGCTGACTGACGAAACAGTCAACCGCCTTCGCAAGGGGAGTGCGCGTCGTCGTCGCGGATGTTGTCCGGGTGGTCGGGATCGTCGGGGTGGATGACGTACACGTTGTCGCCGTCGTCGACGATGATGCGGCCATCAAGGCGGTGCCACCAGCTCATGCGTTGTCCTTTTCTGCCGGTTCGGGATGGGAACCGGCCGGCGCGCGGGCGGAACAACGCGCACCGGCCGGGAGTATCACAGGTGATGACGGCGATCGGGAGTCGTCCGGTGTGACTCTCCACCGTCCAGATAGCACTCTTCGTCGGTGATGACCATGTGTGGCCGGGGATCGTGTTGCCAGCGGCGCCGACGCAGCAATGCGTCGCGCACGACATGGCTGAGGACGTAGCCGATCATCAACAGGCACGTGACGACCAGAAGCGAGACCCAGAGCGTGGACATGTACTGAGTGTCGTACCCGTCGATTACGCTACGAAACGGAACGTGTACGCATCACGACATCAGTGGGGCACCCAGATGCCGTAGTGCGGAAGCCGTGCGAATGGGGTGAGTGAATGTGGTGAGTTTGTTCGGCAGCGAGCTGCGGCGCGCCCGGGAGGGTCTCGGCTGGTCCCGAGAGCAGCTCGCGGAAGAGGTCAAGTTCTCGGCCAGCCTCGTCGAGAAGGTGGAGGTCGGTAACAAGTTTCCCAGCGAAGCGTTCGCCACGGAAGCCGATAAGGCGTTGAGCACCGATGGCTTCCTGTCGCGAATCCGGCTGCACACGCTGAAACAGGACGTTGTGCCCGAGTGGTTCCGCGCATGGCCGGACATCGAAGAGCAGGCCAGCGTGATCCGGCTGTTTGCGCCGTTGGTCGTGCCCGGCCAACTACAGATTGAGGATTACGCTCGCGCGCTGCTCGGCGACGAGGATCAGGTCGCTGCGCGGATGGCACGACAGCACATTTTCGTCCAGGACAAGCCTCCAGACATCGTCGCTGTGCTGGACGAGGCTGTATTGCACCGTCAGATCGGCAGTCGGGACGTCATGTACCGGCAACTGAAGCACCTCACAGAAGTATCAGCGAGTGTGCAGGTCATGCCTTTCGGTGCTGACACATATCTCGGAGTCGATGGCGGGTTCAGCCTGGTAACGGTCGATAATCGAGAGATCAGTTACGTCGATACACCGGCGCGCGGCTTCGTGCTGGACGATCCAGAAGTCGTCACACAGCTCGTGAGACGATGGGACCACCTCAGAGGCGAGGCGCTACCACAGCGGCAGTCTCAAGAACGGATCGTGGAAGTGGCGGAGCAATGGAACACGTAGAGTGGCGCAAGTCGTCCCGCTCGGGGACGCATGGTGACTGTGTCGAGCTGGCGGTTGAACCGACCCGTGCTCGCATCCGGGACACCAAGGACCGCGAGGGCGGCACGCTGACCGTTTCGTTCGACGCCTGGCGCGCCTTCGTCGCGAGCGTTCCCGAGCAGTAGCACCAGCTGCGGATTCGTGCCTCCGGACCGAACAGGGCCGGAGGCACGAATCCGTACGCGGGCGAACGGGGCCTTCACGGCGTGAACCGCACGATGGTGCGTTTGCCGACCGTGCGGGTGGCCTCGAAGCCGTAGTCCAGGAACCAGTCCAGCTTGCCCTTGTAGTCGGTCGGCTCACCGGGATAGGCCTCCACGGCGGTCGCGCCCGCATCCAGCGCGTATCGCACGGTCGCGTCCACCAGTGCGCGGCCGATCCCGTGGCCATGTGTCGTGCGGTCGACGGCGAAGCAGCTGATGACGAAGCCGCCAGTGTCCTCGTCTTTCGGCTTGAACTGGCTGGTGCGCAGCAGTCTGGCGAACTGCTCGCGTGGCGCCACCGACACCCATTCGACCGGCTGGTCGTCCCGGTAGGCCAGCAGCCCGGTGTGCTCGCCACCGTGGACCAGCGAGCGTAGCGCCTCCTTGTTCGACTCGGGTGAGCGCATGGGCCAGCGCCAGACCGCGCACCAGCAGTTCGCCGTGTCCTGCCGGCCACCGCGCGGGCCCGGCGTCTCGAACAGCGCCGCCAGGTCCGGCCAGCGCTGCGACGTCACCGGATACGTCACGAACTTCGAATTGGCTGCGTCCATCGGGCGTCCCTTCGCAATCGGGCCTCATCATGCGCGGGTAACCAGGTGCGGGATGGCGCGTACCGTACCGGCGAGGCCCGACAATCTGGCATTGAGCGCGACACTGGTGGCGCTGAGGAAGGCCCGGGACATCCAGCGCGCTCACTCGTGGCCTTGTTCGGGCGCGGACCGGATGGTCGTCGCACCCTCGTCGATGTCGTAGACGCCGGATTCCTCGGAGTTGCGAACCATCTCGTCGAGACCGGCGGAGCGCACACGACGGGCGCTTTCCTGGTAGGCAAGTACGTCGACCAAGCGCACCTGGCGATGGCGGCCCGGCTTGTCGAACGGGATCTCCCCCTGCTCGAGTAGCCGTACGAGTGTCGGCCGGGAGATCCCCAGTACTTCCGCTGCTTGACTGGTGGTCAGTGTCGTGAGTTGCGGGCCGACGTTGACCGCGAACCCCTGGGAAAGTGTGGTGGCTACATCTCTGAGAACTGCGAACAGTTCGTCCGGTAGCTCGATCCGGGACCCGTCCCCGGCGACAAGCACCGGTTCCTGACCAGGCGCATCCTGTCGTAGAGCTGTGACCAGTGCGGAAAGCGACTCGGGCTGGTCCGGTGGTAAGACGAAGCGTTCAACCATGTGTGCGCCCACAACCTTTGTGCTGCGAATAATCGAACAAAACGAACGTCAGTGCTTGGTGCTCCGAAAGCCGGCACCACCCCCGCTATGTGCGGCGCACAGTACCGCCGACCACCGACATGTCGGCCTCGATCGAGCGGCCGCCAGCAGGATCGGGCGCGGTCCCGCGCAGCTGCGATCGGCCGGACCCGTATTCTGGGGTGCGTGAACTGGACTGTCGACGCCCCGATGGAAACCCTGCCGCCGTTGCCGCCCCTGCCGGGCGACCTGCGCCGGAAGCTGGACGAGGCCCTGGCCAAGCCTGCGGCTCAGCAGCCGGAATGGCCGGACGAGCACATGATGCGGCACGTGCGCGGTGTGCTGGAGTCGGTACCGCCGATCACGGTGCCCGCCGAGGTGGACCGGCTGCGCGAGCGCCTGGCGATGGTCGCCCGCGGCGAGGCGTTCCTGCTGCAGGGCGGCGACTGCGCGGAGACGTTCGAGTCGAACACCGAGCCGCACATCCAGGCGAACCTGCGCACGCTGCTGCAGATGGCCGTGGTGCTGACCTACGGCGCGAGCCTGCCGGTGGTCAAGGTGGGCCGCATCGCGGGACAGTACGCCAAGCCGCGGTCGAAGAGCACCGACGCGCTGGGCCTGCCGGTGTACCGGGGCGATGTGGTCAACTCGCTGGCCGCCGCCGAGGAGATGCGGGTGCCGGACCCGGGCCGGATGATCCGCGCCTACGCCAACTCCGGGGCGACGATGAACCTGGTGCGGGCGCTGACCGGCGCGGGCATGGCCGATCTCGCGCAGGTGCACGACTGGAACAAGGACTTCGTGCGCACGTCCCCGGCGGGGGAGCGGTACGAGGCGCTGGCCGGTGAGATCGATCGTGGTCTGCGGTTCATGTCGGCCTGCGGGGTGACGGACTCGTCGCTGCACAGTACCGAGATCTTCGCCAGTCACGAGGCGCTGCTGCTGGACTACGAGCGGGCGATGCTGCGGCTGGACGAGCCGGACTCGCCGGATGCGCAGCTGTACAACCTCTCGGGGCACTACCTGTGGATCGGTGAGCGCACCCGCCAGCTCGACGGGGCGCACATCGCGTTCGCGGAGCTGATGTCCAACCCCATCGGCGTCAAGATCGGTCCGACCACCACGCCCGAGCAGGCCGTGGAGTACGTGCAGCGGCTGGACCCGCACAACCAGCCGGGGCGGCTGACGCTGATCGCGCGGATGGGCAACGGGAAGGTGCGCGAGGTGCTGCCGCAGATCGTGCAGAAGGTCGAGGCCTCCGGGCACCAGGTGATCTGGCAGTGCGACCCGATGCACGGCAACACCCACGAGTCCTCCACCGGTTACAAGACCCGCCACTTCGACCGGGTCGTCGACGAGGTGCAGGGCTTCTTCGAGGTGCACCGCTCGCTGGGCACCTACCCCGGCGGCATCCACATCGAGCTCACCGGCGAGAACGTCACCGAGTGCCTCGGCGGTGCGCAGGACATCACCGACACCGACCTGGCGGGACGCTACGAGACGGCCTGCGACCCGCGGCTGAACACCCAGCAGTCCCTCGAGCTCGCCTTCCTCGTCGCGGAGATGCTGCGTAACTGACCGGCGCGGGTCACGAGCCGCGCGGCTCGATCAGATCCCAGGTCCGCGTGTCCTCGTAGCCGAGCCGCCAGAAGAACGCGCCGCCCAGGTCGTAGTCGTCGACCAGCTCGAGCTTGGCTGCCGCGCTGTAGGCGTTCTCGAACCACACCTCCCGCTCGCGGCCACTCCCGTCGGTGTAGACGAAGTGCGGCCCGTCGGCGCTGCGCTCGTCGAGCACCTCGACATCGTGCTGTTCCGCCAGCCGCATCGCGTCCTCGTAGGTCACTGTCTCGCCACGCCCACCGCGGGGCCAGTCGTAGCCGAGCAGCACGATCCCGAGCCGCACCTTCTCCGGCGGGATCTGGGTAACGGCCCAGCTCACCGTCTCCTCCACCCAGTCGCGTGGCGCGGTGGGCCCGGCTTGCGAGTCGGCCCAGTGGAAGTCGTAGGCCATCACCCCGACCTGGTCGCAGGCCGCGCCGATGGCCGCGTAGTCCTGCGCCTGGCTGTGCGGATCCGGCCCGGGTTCGGTGTGCTTGGCATACACCGACGAGATCAGCGACTTTCCCTCGGCACGCAGCGCGTCGCCCAGGGACTCGAGGAATCGGGAGTACGGGTCGCGCTCCGCGGCGGTCAGGTCCTCGTAGTCGATGTCGATGCCGTCGTAGCCGAACTCGACGGCCAGCTCGACGAGGGCCTCGACGTGGCGCCTGCGCGCACCAGGGTCGGCCAGCATCGCCTTGACCAGCTCCGGCTCCCACGACCCGTTCCGCAGGTTGGTGCACGTCGGCAGGATCCGCACGCCGGCGGACTTCAGGCGCCGCACCCGCGCGCGGTCCACGCGCACGTGCTCGTCGTCGGCCAGGACGACCTCCCCGGAGGCCTCCAGCGAGTACCAGACCGGATGGATCAGGTCGAACACGTCGGCCTGAGCGTCGGCCGTGTCGAACGCGGCCTGCTGGTCGTAGTACGGGACGTATCCCGCGACGCGGCGTTCGCGGCCCACCGTCGGCGACGACGGGCCGTACAGCGCCTCAACCGTCTTGCGGTAGCCGACCAGCATGAGTGCCCCCGCCGCGCCGACGAGCAACGTCCTGCGGGTCAGCCGCGTCGGTAGCCTGCCGGTCGGGCGATCGATGCGCGCCATAACTTCACCGGTCCTCACGTCGTGCGCGGTACCAGGGGACGATCAACGCCAGGAGAGCGCACACCACCACGGTAGCCACCGTCATCCCGAGTATGACCGAGGCCGCCACACCGAGCACCAGCAGCGCGGCTGCGAGCAGCAACAACGCCAGCACCAGGGCGCCGTCGAACAGTACGGGCGCCGCGTCCCGCCAGTTCAGGGCCGCTGCCGGGCGGTCATCGGCAGGGGCGGCCACGGCCACACCTCCCGCGACGTCCCCGCCCGCGGCACCCGGAGCATGCCCGTCCGCGCTGAGCACCTGCACGCTGCGGCGGGCCGGGCTCGTCCACCGGCCCGTCGACTTCTCGCGGCACAACTGGATCAGCGTGCGCACCGTGACGACGGCATCCAGCACCCGCAGGAAGATGAACCCCACACCGTAGACCAGCAGGCTGGGCCGCCGCAGCCACAGCGCCACCAGGCAGGTCAGCAGGTAGTCGGGCAGCCACAGGAACACCACCAGGTTGAGCGGGGTGATCAGCGGATCCAGCCACGCGTGGACCGGCGCGTACCAGTCCCACTGCAACGCCAGCCCGCCCGTCGCGGGCTCGGCCGCGAGGAACACCAGGCTCGCCACCACCAGCAGCAGCACCAGGCTCACCACGAAGACCTCGAACAGGAAGAGCACCAGTGCGGCCGAGAACACGCTGAACCACAGGCCGTGCCTGCGGAGGGTCTGCCAGAAGCCCAGCCACCACCGGCAGATCTGCCGGTAGTAGTCCCGCAGGTTCTCCGGGTCCTGGCAGATGCCGTACACCGAGGGCTCGAACGCGATCTTGCCGAGCTTCTTGCGGTGCAGCTCGAAGGTCATGTTGAAGTCCTCGATGACCAGGCCCGGCGGGTTGAGCTCCATCCGCGGCAACAACCTCGTGCGGTACATGCTGGCGAATCCCGGCACGATGGGTGTGACGTTGGTGTGCCGCCAGGTCTGGCCGTACTTCATTCCCTGCATCACCGCGTACAGCCGGGTGCGGTAGGACAGCAGCAACCTGCCGAGCCCGTTGACGGCGGCGGGCTGCCAGTCCACATGCGCGTATCCCGCCAGCGCAGCCATCGCCGGGTCCTCCATCAGCCGCAGGCCCCGATCCAGGTAGTGACGATCCAGCCGGGTGTCGGCGTCGGTGATCAGCATCAGCTCGAAGCGCCGGGCCAGCTCGAAATGCTCGACCGCGGCCTCGATCCCGCCTGCCTTGCCGCGCGAGGGCTGCAGCTCCAGCACGTTCACGCCGAACGACCCGGCGATCTCGGTGGTGCGGTCGGTACACCCGTCGGCGACAACGTGCACGTTCGCTCCCGGGACCAGCCGCAGCACAGATGTGATCGTCGCCGCGATGCTGGCTTCCTCGTTGTGTGCGGGGATGAGCACCGCCACATCCGCCGGGGTGAGCCTGCGCGCCCCGGTGCTGTCGGCCACCCTCCGTCGCCGCTCAACGGCATCCTGGGTGAGCAGCCGGAGCAGGCCCACCCCGATCCACAGGGTGATGCTGACACCGAAGACGAACAGCGCGAGCCACCACTCCATCCGCCGATCACCCGCTCCCGGAGCGCACGCGATCGGTGTCCCGGCTCTGCGTTGCTACGGTGACGAACTCCCTGCGCGAGGCGAGGATCCGCGCGGTCTCGCGGCCGCAGCAGAACAGCATGTCGATCGCGGCCAGGTCGGGTACGAACGACCCGTACGGCTGCCCGTAGACGGGATGGTCGAACCGTTGCGCGCGCAGCTCGATCCCGGCAGCGTGGAACACCTCCGGATCCATGTAGTCGTGCTCGGTCCCGATGGTGCTGGTGAGGTGGACGCTGCTGCCCGCCCCCTCGAGGAGCTGGACCAGTCGCTGCATCCGGTCGCCGGTGTGCGCCAGCTCGCTCGCGCGCACGATCCGTACCTCGCTGCCCAGGTAGTCACATATGCTGCTGATCAGGTCCAGGTTGAGCTCGACGAGCCACTCGTGATCGCGCCGGTAGACCCGCTCCAGCACCGGGAACACCTCATCGAAGTACGGGCATCGCCGGTACGCGAGCGTGATCCGGTGCAGGTGCCGCTCGCGCAACGGCTGGTCGGTGGCGATCCGCACGTCCTTGATGGCCGAGGTGCCGGGGCTGCGCAGCGGCACGGTCAGCCAGTCGGGCCCGGAGCTCATCTTGATCTTCTGACGGGAATGGAACTCCGATCGGGTGTACTGGGCCGTGTCATAGGCGATGTAGACGTCGCTTGCCAGGATCTTGTCCAGCAGCTTCAGCCACGGCATGAAGTTCGGCTGGTGAACGGACACGATGGTCACTGCTGCGTCACCCCTCCTACACCACGCCCCGCAGCAGGCAGAACGCCTCCGCGGCCGCCACGCTGACCTCCCTGCCCCGTACCCGGGTCTGCAGGTCGACGCTTTCCGGGCTGCCGAAGTAGAGCTCGTCACGAACCTGCGAGGCGTGCATCCGCAGCGCGGCGATCTTGACGTCCAGGTACTCGGACACGTCGATGTAGATGTTCGGCTGGAAACGTGTCTCCGTCACGGGCCAGCACAGCGAGAAGTGGTCATAACTCAACACGAACGGGACGGTGTACTTCTGTCCCGGCGCGCCGGGGCGCGTGGCCGTGATGCACGCCTGGTACAGCGCCTCGTGATCCTGGTTGTAGCTGGGCGCGGGGATCATCAGCATCGTCGGCTCGACCGTGTCGATCGCCAACCGTCCCGCTGACTCCAGGAGCGTCACCAGACGCTTGCGCGGGACGGTGTCCAGGGCCATGTGCGTGTGCTCGTCGGTGAACAGCACGTCCCAGTCGTCGACCTTCAGCGCTGTCATCACCGCGTCGAACTCGGCGAGCCGGGTGCTCCCGGTCACCAGCTTGGTGCGCGCGTCACTGCCGTCCGTGCCGTAGTGGTCGAGGTCGGCCACGCTGGCCAGCACCACGTAGACCTCACCACCGAGTGCCTTGACCCGCGCCATGGTGCCCGCGCAGCCGTACGTCTCGTCATCGGCGTGCGGTGCGATCACCAGCACCCGCTGCGCGGCGAGGAAGTCGTCACTGAACGGCTGCACGGCGGACCTCCCCGCGTACGGCCGCGGCGTCGCCCGCCGCCAGCGCACTCGTACGGTGCTCGATGACACCGCGGAGGATGGGCTCGAGGGTCAGTGTCGGCGCGAAGCCCACCAGCTCCCGGGCGCGCGTGATGTCCGGTACCCGGCGGTGCATGTCCTCGAACCCTTCCGCGTATGCCTCGGTGTACGGCACGAACCGGATCGTGCTCGACGAGCCCGTCAGTGCGATGACCTGCTGTGCGAGCTCGAGAATCGACACTTCCTCCGGGTGGCCGATATTGAACGCCTTGCCGGCAGCCTCGGGGTGCGCGGCGAGCGCCATGACGGCATCGACGGCTTCGCTGACGTGGCAGAAGCACCGCGTCTGGCTGCCGTCGCCGTGCACCGTCAGTTGCTCCCCGCGCAGCGCCTGGTCGACGAAGCGGGGGATCACCATCCCGTAGTGTCCGGTCTGCCGTGGTCCGACGATGTTGAACGGCCGGACTATCACGGTAGGCAGGCCCTGGTAGCGCCAGTAGGCGTAGGCGATGGTCTCGTCGAGTGCCTTGGCGGCCGCGTAGGACCAGCGCGTGACCAGCGGTGATCCGAGCACACGTGAGGCATCTTCGTGCAGCGAGTCGGCGGTGTTGTGCCCATAGACCTCGCTGGTGGACATCACGAGCACGCGTGTCCCGGTGCGCAACGCGCTGTCGAGCACCGTTTCGGTGCCGCGCAGGTTGGTCCGCAACCCGGCGATCGGGTCGTCCAGGATGCGCCGCACACCGACGGCCGCCGCCAGATGGAACACCTGATCCACGGAATCGACGAGACGGTTCATCAAGTCGGCGTCCATAATTGACCCCGAGACGAACTCAACACCGCTTCTGCCTGCGACTGTGTCGAGGTTGCGCCAGTCGCCGGTCGAGGCGTCGTCGAGGGCGATCACGTGGTGTCCCTCGTGGGTCAGCCGCTCGACGAGGTGGCTCCCGATGAACCCGGCACCGCCTGTAACCAGTGCTTTCATATGTCGTTCTCCGATCTTCGCGAGACCCGCTACAGGAATGCCCTGCCGGGTAGGTGGCCGGCCCGGTAGGTGGTATTGAAGACGGTGGGTACAGCTCCAGCCAGCGGTGCTCCGCACGGGAGTGGAGGGTGTGCGGCCCGATCAGATTCCAGCCGGCGTTGTGCGGGTCGGTGATCCCTGCGACGAGCACGCGGGCACCGGTCACCGTGGCTGGTGTCGCAACCGATCACCCGGTATCCGGCATCGGCGAGAGCCGGCGCCGTGGACAGGCCGACGTAGCCGAGTTCGAGGACGGCTACTGCCGGCTTCTGTGGGCTTTCCGCGCGAGGCGTCTCATCAGGTATCACAACCCTGGCCCCTTCGCCGCTCGACGGACCGCGTGGCCCTCGCGAAATCGACCGAGGGTAGATTCCACCGATCATGGGTATTCATGTTTCTACATGAATTGTCGGACGTTCCAGGCAGCCAGTTACCGTGAAAAACTGAATGCGAACAATGTCCACACGAATGGCCTAACCATTTCGAGGGTATGCGAACACGTCGCCAGCGAACCATCACTCGGTGCGACCACGTTCGCACGACTCGCCGGACGGGACTTACGGGAACCCGTCGATGGTGACCGTGCTGCCGGGCTCGACCAGCTCGCCGGCTTCGGGATCCTGGCCGACCACCACGGAGAACCGGCCGGCAGCCGAGTCGACCTCGGCTTCCAGACCGTGTTCGGAGAGGATGCTCTCGGCCTGGCCGACGGTCCTGCCGGTGACGGAGGGAACCTCCACCGCGTTGGAGACGTACACCCCGACCCGGGGTGTGTCGCCCTCCGGTTGCGCGCCTGCCTCGGGGTCGGTGCGCACGACGGCACCCTGGGGCACGCCTTCGGAGAACTCCTCACCCGCGTCGTAGGGCTCGAACCCCGCATCGCGTAGCTCGTCGTGCGCGTCCTCCGCGCTGAGGCCCGCGACATCGGGAACCGGGTCGGGCGGCGGGCCGAGGGACAGCGCGATGGCGACCTCCTCGCCCACATCGAGGGCCGTGCCGGGCTCCGGAGTGACCGCGAGCACAGCGCCCTCGGGGGCCGACTCGTGATAGTCGTCGGCGTCCGAGTCGCGAACCGGCACCAGCTCGACATCGGCGATAGCCGCCTCGGCGTCGGCGAGCGGGGTGCCGGGGGCGATGTCGGGAACGACCGGCCTGCCCATCGACACGGACAGCTCGACGGTCCCGCCCTGATCGACTTCGGTGCCCGCAGCCGGTTCGGTACCGATGGCGGTGCCTGCCTCGACCGAGTCGTGGTGACGCCGGGTGACGTCGACGTCGAGGTCGGCCCGCTCCAGCGTCTCCTCGGCACTCGCCTGGTCCATCCCCGCGACCTCGGGGACGGTCGTGGTATCTCCGGCGGCGAACCACCACGCCCCGGCCCCCAGCAACGCCGCGAGCAACAGCCCGAGTACCGACAGCAGGGCGATTCGCCGCGTCCTGCGGCGTCGTGGCCGGACGGCGTCGTGCTCGTCCGTCGCGCCCGCGAGTTCCCCGGCCAGCTCGGCCTGCGAGTACACTCGGGTGCCGTTCCTGCTGTGCCCGGCACCGGCCCGCACCGGCACGGTGTCTCCCGTCGTGGTGTCCACGTCGTGATCCGGTGGGGGCAGCGTGGGAACGTCGGCCTGCGTGATGCCGAGCTCGGCGCTCAGCCGGTCCAGCTCGTCGAACAGCACGCCCGCATCGGCCTGCCTGGACTGCGGGTCGCGTCGCGTGGCGCGCACCACCAGCTCGTCCAGGGCAGCCGGTACCCGCGGGTTGACCGAGCTCGGCGGCGGCACGTCGTCGTTGACGTGCCGGTAGGCCACCGACAGCGGTGAGTCCCCGGTGTAGGGAACCTGCCCGGTGAGCATCTCGAACAGCAGGATGCCGAACGAGTAGACGTCGCTGCGCGTGGTCGCATCACCGGTGGTGACCTGCTCGGGGGAGAGGTAGGCGACGGTGCCCAGGATCACGCTGGAGCTGGTCGTGCTCGCGCTCGCCATGGCGCGCACCAGCCCGAAGTCGGCGACCTTGACGGTGGCCGACGGTGTGGTCGCGGCCCGCGGTGTCCTGCCGAGCAGCACGTTCTCCGGCTTGATGTCGCGGTGCACGAGCGCGGCCTGGTGCGCCGTGGACAGCGCGCGCAGCGCGGGCAGGGCGATCCCGCACACCAGCGGGACGTCCAGCCCGCCTCGCTGGTCGAGCAGCTCGCGCAGCGTGCCGCCGTCGACGAGCTCCATGACAAGGAACGCGTACGCCTGGTCGGTGGTCCGGTCGACGCCCTGGTCGAACACGGCGACCACGTGCGGATGGTGCAGCCGCGCCGCGGCCCGGGCCTCCCGCTCGAAGCGTTCGGCGAAGTTGCTGTCGGCCGCGTACTGCGGATGCATCACCTTGATCGCGACCGGCCGGTCGAGGCGCGTGTCGATGCCCCGGAACACCGTGGACATACCGCCACGGGCGAGGAGTCCTGTCACGCGATACCGGTTGTCGAGCAGCGACCCGACCAGGGTTGCGTCCGCTTGCGTCACACCACGGGATGCTATCGGCACCGGACCGGGCGCTCGCGGGCGGCAGCGGGCCGCTCCCCGGCTTCCGGCCTGCCCGTGCGGGAACCGAGCGTGGCGCGGGCTTCCCCGAACGGAGCAGCGGGACGGAATGTTGTGCGGCTGGTCGTTATGGCAGGCTGATACCTGTGAGTGCGATCCCTGTCGCCGATGACGTACTGGGTACGGACGTCGCCGTGATCACCTTGGAAGAGGCGGCGAGCCGGCTCGGCGTATCGGTCAACAAAGTACGGCAGACAGTACGAGACGGGCATCTCATTGCCCTGCGGCGATCGGGCACGTTGTGTGTGCCCGAGGAGTTCATCGCGGAGGACGCGCTGGTCAAAGGACTGGCGGGAACCCTGACGGTGCTCGCCGACGCCGGATTCGAACCGACGGAGATGTTGACCTGGCTGTTCACGTCCGATGAGAGCCTGCCGGGGCGGACACCGATCAACGCCCTGCGCAGCAACCAAGGAACCGAAGTCAAGCGGCGCGCGCAAGCCTCGGCCCTGTAACACCGGGACCGCGGCTCGCGGGCACCACGGCGGCGGAGCGAGTGACGCGTGCGGCCTCGCCGTCAGCACTCGCTCCGCCCTTGCCCGTGCGTGCTGCCCGCCGGTGCGGTCAGGAGTTCTGCTTGTCCCGCCAGTTGATCCAGTCGGCGAGCAGGCCGAGATCGTAGTCGGGCCCGCCGACGCCGACGGTGAACTGCGTGACCCCCAGCTCGAGCAGCTGTGGCCCGAGCTCTTCCGGCGCGCCGCTCACCCCGACGGCACGCTCGATCTCTGCCGGGTCGCGACCGACGTCGGCACAGTGCCGGTCGAGGATGTCGACCTTGCGCTCGACCACCTCAGGGTCGCCGAAGCCGTGCCAGATGTGCGCGTGCTTCGCCACGAGCCGCAGGGTCTTCTTCTCCCCACCGCCACCGATGAGGATGGGGATCCGGCGGGTCGGCTGCGGGTTGAGCTTGGCGAGCCTGGCCTCGATCCGCGGCAGCGCCTCGGCGAGGTCGTCGAGCCTGCTCCCCTTGGTGCCGAAGGGGTAGCCGTACTCCTCGTAGTCCTTCTCGAACCAGCCTGAGCCGATCCCGAGGACGAGCCTGCCGCCGCTGATGTGGTCGACGGTGCGCGCCATGTCGGCGAGCAGGTCGGGATTGCGGTAGCTGTTGCAGGTCACCAGCGCCCCGATCTCGGCGCGCGAGGTGCTTTCCGCCCACGCGCCCAGCATGGTCCAGCACTCGAAGTGCTTACCCTCCGGGTCGCCGTAGAGCGGGTAGAAGTGGTCCCAGTTGAACACCACGTCGGCGCCGAGTTCCTCGGCGGCGCTGGCGGTACGCCGGATCGCTTCGTAGTCGGCATGCTGTGGTTGTAGTTGCAGGCCTATTCGGACCGGTCGATTCGTACTCGTGCTCATGGTCGCCACCCTAGCGCGCCCCGAGGGTGCGCGTGGGCCGTCGCGGTCACGTTCGCCGCGATGCGGTGTACTCGCGAAGCACCGCCCGCCCGGCGAGCGCGAGGCGGCGCACGCGGGGTACGACGGCGCGCACGCGCAACACGTCGAAGTCGGCGGCGACGATCTCGTCGAGGATCGCCTCGTACAGCCGGAGCGCGGTGCGGATGCACGGCCGGGACTCGGGGCGCAGCTTCGCGACGCCGGGTTCGGCGCGCCGGTACATCGCGCGGGCGTGGCCGACCTGTTCGGCGATGGCGCTGCGGATGCGTGCGTCACGCTCGCCGGTGCGCAATGCCCACAGGAGCCGCTGCCGGTCAACCCCGTGCGCGGCGAGCTCGCCGGAGGGCAGGTACAGCCGGCCACGGCCGAGGTCCTCACCGACGTCGCGGATGAAGTTGGTCAGCTGGAACGCCTCACCCAGCGCCGCGGCCTCCCGCGCCGCCTCCTCGCGCGGCACGACGGTGCCGAGCACCGGAAGCATCTGCAGCCCGATCGCCGCGGCTGAGCCGTGCGTGTACTCGGACAGGGCCGCGCGGGTCGGGTACTCCGCGACACGCAGATCCATCCGCATGGAACGGAGGAACGCCTCGAAGTGCACGCGCTCGATGCGGTACCGGCTCGCGGTGTCGGCGACGGCCGTCAGGACCGGGTCGCGCGTGTGCTGCCCGTCCAACGCGCGGAACAGGGCGGTCTCCAGCGCGGCGAGCTCGGCTGCCGGGTCGCTGTGCGGCGCCGGGTTGTCGACGATCTCGTCAGCGGCGCGCGCGAAGCCGTACAGCGCGTGCGCCGCGGGACGAGCGTGCGCCGGGAGCAACTTCGTCGCCAGGTAGAACGTGCGCCCGTGATGCGCGTTGATGCGCCTGCACCACGTGTAGGCGGCGCGCAGTTCCCTGGCGGGCGGCGGCCCGACCGGGGCCGCGCTCCCGTGCTGCGGGATGTCTCGCTGGGCGTGTGTCATGGCTGTCGGTTCCCGCTCCCTGTGATGCGTTCAGCGGCGAGCTTTCCGGAGGTCACCACCGGCGGGATCCCGACGCCGGGGGTGGTCCCGCACCCGGCGAGCACGGCATTTCCGAATCCGCGCACCACGTTGCGGGGCCGGAACGGACCGGTCTGCGGCAGCGTGTGCGCCAGGGAGAACGGGGTGCCTGCTGTGAACCCCTGCGCTGCCCAGTCGTGCGGCGTGCGCAGCCTGCTCACCTCGATCACGTCGCGGACGCCACGCATGCCTCGTTCCTCGAGCGTCGCCAGGATCTTCTCCGCGTAGGCGGGTCCGGTGGCCTGCCAGTCGATGCGACCCACGGACAGGTTGGGAGCCGGGGCCAGCACGGAGATCACTTCCCTGCCGTGCGGGGCGAGCGCGGGCTCGGTCGCTGTGGGGCGCGACACCAGCAGGGACGGGTCGCTCATCAGGGCTCCCTCGTCGATGATCTCGTCGAAGGTGCGGTTCCACTGCTCGCCGAAGTAGATCGTGTGGTGGTCGGTGCTGCCTGCGGGCGCCGCGTCGCAACCCGCGTCGAGCACGACCGCCGAAGGGGAGGGGCGCAGGGCCACCGGCCGTCGTGGCCGCGTGCCGAGCAACCGGTAGGCACTGTCCAGCTCGACAGCCAGCACGACGGCGTCGCAGGGGATCCGCTCGCCGGTGTGCGTGCGCACCGCGCGCACGTGACCGGAACCGGACTCCAGTGCGGTCACGTCCGTGCGCATGCGTACGTCGGCGCCCGCGCGTTCGGCCGCCCCGCGCATCGCGGAGGCGACCGCTCCCATACCGCCGTGCGGGTAGTACACCCCGGCGACGGTGTCCATGTAGGCGATCACCCCGTAGGCGGCGAGCGCCGTCGCGGGGGAGACCCCCGCGTACAGCGACTGGAAGGAGAACAACCTGCGTACCCGCTCGTCCCGGAAGAACCTGCCGATACGTGGACCGAGCCGCCCGAACCCGCCGAGGAGGGTGAGCTTGACCAGGTCGGCACCCAGCAGGTCGAGGGGTGAGTCGAAGTTGGCTCCGATGAAGCGTTCGGACTGCACGCGGTAGAGGCGGGTCAGCCAGTCGCGCAGCTCGCGGTACCCCTGCGCGTCCGCGGGCCCGGAAACCCTGCGGATCTCGGACTCCATGGCCTCGGCATCGGAATGCACCGTGATCGACCGGCCGTCGGCGAAGTGCGCGCGGTACGCGGGGTCCAGTCGCGCCAGCCGCACGCGCCCGGCCAGTGACTCTCCGACAGCGGCGAAGGCCTCGTCGAGCAACGCGGGCATGGTGAGCACGCTCGCGCCCGCGTCGACGGTGAACTCGCCGAGCCTGTTCGACCCTGCACGGCCGCCGGGCGCGGCCTCCCGCTCGACCAGCGTGACCTGCCTGCCCGCACCCAGCAGGTGCAGTGCCGCCGACAGGCCGGACAGCCCGGCGCCGACCACGACGACGTGCTCGGCCCGGCCATCCATCGTGTGCGCGTCGCTGCGCGACGACCTCCTGCGCATGACCTCAGAACGTCCTCGACGTCGCGGTGTGCGCCAGCTCGGCGAGTTTGGTCGCCGCGGGCTCGGCGACGTCCGCGCGCTCCAGGGCGGCCAGCGCCGAGCCGGTCAGCTCACCGATCCGGCG
This sequence comes from Haloechinothrix alba, assembly GCF_900188115.1. GTDB lineage: Bacteria > Actinomycetota > Actinomycetes > Mycobacteriales > Pseudonocardiaceae > Haloechinothrix > Haloechinothrix alba. The sequence continues at coordinate 31,839 of NZ_FZNW01000009.1, forward strand.
TTCCACCGAGTCCACGGCGCCCACCTCGTCGAGCGCGGAGACCGCGCGCTCGATCTGCGTGTCCGTGGGCTCCGGGTCGGTCACCGCGTCGGATATCGCCGAGGCGAGCGGGTCCTTGCCCTGCTGCGTGGCGTGTTCGAGGCCGAGCGCGACGAGCAGCGTCCGCTTGCCTTCGCGGAGGTCGTCGCCTGCGGGTTTGCCGGTCACGGCCGGGTCGCCGTACAGCCCGAGCAGGTCGTCGCGCAGCTGGTAGGCGATGCCGACGTCCCTGCCGAACGCCTGCAGCGCCTCGATGAGCTCGGGACCGGCCCCGCCGAGGGCCGCACCAAGGTGCAGCGGTCGCTGCACGGTGTAGGCAGCGGTCTTGAGCTCGTCGACGCGCATCGCTGCCTCGGGCGAGGGGTCGGCCGTGACCTGGTTGACCATGTCGAGGTACTGGCCTGCGAGCATCTCGGTGCGCATGGCGTGCCAGGCGGGCTGCGCGGCGGACAAAGCCGTCGCGGGCAGGCCCGCGGAGTTGAACATGTCGTCGGCCCAGGCGAGCGCGATATCACCGATCAGCACCGCCGAGGCGAGCCCGAAGCGGTCCGCGGAACCGTGCCAGCCGCGCTCGGTGTGCCTGGCAGCGAACGAGACGTGCACGGTGGGGGCACCCCGCCTCGAGTGCGAGTCGTCCATGACGTCGTCGTGGATGAGCGCACATGCCTGGATCAGCTCCAGCGCCGAGATCGCGTACAGCGCCGCCTCGGCCCTGTCGCCACCCGGCGCGCCGCCCGCGCCGCGCCAGCCCCACCAGGCGAATGTGGGGCGCATGCGTTTGCCCCCGCCGAGGACGAACGAGACCAGCGCTCGCCGCGGCTCGGCGAACTGCTCCACGTGGCCGATGCCCTCGCCTGCGCGTTCCAGGTAGTCGGCGAGCGCCCGCTCCACGTGGCTGGGCAGCTCGGTGTCGAGATCGTTCACGGGGTCCATGGTCCGGTGTGCACGAAACGGCGGCGGGGCCGGGGTCGTCGAGGCGTGCTCCGCGCGACACCCGCCTGCTCGCGGGGCGCCGGTGTGACGGCGTGCCGGCCACGCACGGTGCGTGCTTCGCGGCAACAGGGCCAGGTAACGTGCCGCTATGGTTTCCAGCACATCAGATATCCACCAGATCTGTGACCAGTTCGTGGAGGACTACGCCGCCGCACACCCCGTGGCCGCGACCTTCATGGGAGTCGCCGGGCACGACACCGAGATGACGGACTACTCCCCGGAGGGGCACGCCGCCCGTGCCGAGCTGACCCGCCGGGCGAGCGACGCGCTTGCCGAGCGCGAGCCTGCCGACCCGTCCGAGCGAGCGGCCAAGGCGGTGTTCACCGAGCGTGCTGCCGTCGATGCCGAACTCCACGAGGCCGGGCTCGACATGGCCGCGCTGAACGTGATCGAGAGCCCGGTGCACGAGGTGCGGATGGCCTTCGACCTCATGCCGCAGGGGACGGTGCGCGACTGGGAAACCATCGCCGAGCGGCTGAGCAAGGTGCCCCGGGCGATGGACCAGGTGCGGTCCTCGCTGCTGGTCTCGTCCGACGCAGGCCGTGTCGCGGCCTTGCGGCAGGTGTCCAGGGTCGCCGAGCAGTGCGACACATGGGCGGGCCTGCACGGCGACCCCGGCTTCTTCGACACCCTCGTCTCCGGCGCGGACTCGGTCGAGGGACTGCCGTCGAAGCTGCGCGACGAGCTGACCCACCACGCGCACGCCGCGCAGGAGGCGATGGCCGAGTTCGCGGGCTTCCTGCGCGCCGAGCTGGCACCGCACGCCCCGTCGAAGGATGCCGTCGGGGAGGACGTCTACCGGATGTGGTCGCGCTTCTTCACCGGGGCCGACCTCGATCTGCGCGAGGCCTACGAGTGGGGCTGGGAGGAGTTCCATCGCATCGAGGCGCAGGCGCTCGAGGTCGCCGAACGCATCAAGTCCGGTGCCACGCTCGCCGAGGCCGCCGCCACACTCGATGCCGACCCCCGGTACCTGGTGTCCGGGCAGGAAGCGTTGCGCGACTGGATGCAGCAGCTCTCCGATCAGGCGTTGCACTCGTTGCGGGGCACGCACTTCGACATCCCGGACGAGGTCATGGGGCTGGAATGCCTGCTGGCGCCGCCGGGAGGGAAGATCGGGGCGTACTACACGGGCCCGAGCGAGGATTTCTCGCGGCCCGGCCGCATGTGGTGGTCGGTGCCCTCGGACAAGTCGGAGTTCCCGACCTGGCGTGAGGTCACCACGGTCTACCACGAGGGTGCGCCGGGCCACCACCTGCAGATCGCCACCGCCGTGCACCAGGGGCAGTCGCTCAACCGGTTCCAGCGCCTGATGGCGTTCACCTCGGGGCACGCCGAGGGCTGGGCGCTGTACGCGGAACGGCTCATGGAGGAGCTGGGGTATCTCTCCGACGACGGCAACCTGCTGGGCATGCTCGACGCGCACCTGTTCCGTGCCGCGCGGGTGATCGTGGACATCGGCATGCACCTCGAGCTGGAGATCCCGGCGGGTACCGGCTTCCACGAGGGCGAGCGCTGGACCGCGGAGCTGGGGCTGGAGTTCATGCTGACCAGGACGATCACCGATCCGGACCTGGTGCGCGACGAGATCGACCGCTACCTCGGGTGGCCGGGGCAGGCCCCGTCGTACAAGCTCGGGGAGCGCCTGTGGCTGTCCGCACGCGCCGAGGCCGAACGTAGGGACGGAGCCGCGTTCGACATCAAGGACTTCCACATGCGGGCCCTGCGCCTCGGTGGAATGGGATTGGATACGCTCCGCGAGCAGCTCGCATCCGTCTAGCGAGCGCGACGGCACTGCCACCGGCGTCGGAACACCGATGCGGTGGAGCGTGCCCGATCCCGAGTCGCGGAGGTGTCGGTGGACCTGCTTGTGGCAGCCCTGCTGGGTGTCGTGCAAGGCGTGTTCATGTTCGTCCCGGTCAGCTCGACCAGCCATCTGGTGCTCACGCAGAGCTGGCTGACGGAGTTCGGCGTCGATGTCCCCCCTCCCGAGTCGCCGGAGATGGTGCTGTTCGACCTCGTGGTGCACGTCGGCACGATGGTCTCGGTCGTCGTGGTGATGGGCGCGGGCCTGCGCCAGCTGGGTAAGGGCGTGCACCGCGAGGTGGTCACCGGCAGGGTGGCCGCCAACTGGCGTTCCGGATTCCAGGGCGCGCTGGCCACGCGGCTGGTGTTCCTCGGACTGGTCACGACCGCCGTGACCGGGGTCCTGGGGTTGCTGCTGAAGGACACCCTGACCGAGCGGGTGTTCGCCTCCACAACCGTGGTGGCGGTCGCGCTGGTGCTGACGGGGGCGATGCTGTGGTGGACCGACGCCATGACGCCCGACCGCGGCGGCCGGTGGCTGCGATTCGGCTGGGCAGGGCCGCGCGACATCACCCTGATGATGGCGATCGCGATCGGTGTGGCGCAGGCTGCCGCGCTGGCACCGGGCATCTCCCGCAGCGGTACGACGATCTTCGTGGCGCTGCTGATCGGGATGGGTCGCACGATGGCCGCGCGGTACTCCTTCTACGTGGCGATCCCCACGATCCTGGCCGCCACCGGTGTGGAGCTTCTCGGTGCGCTCGGTGACGGCGGCCTGACAGAGGTGAGCTGGGCCGCGATGGCGACCGGGTTCGTGGTCGCGGCCGTGGTCGGGTCCGGGGCGCTGTGGGTGGTCCTGCGGTTGCTGGAGGCCGCCAAGTTCCGGGTCTTCGCGGTGTATGTGTGGCTGCTCGCCGTCTTCGTGCTCGTCACAGGGGTCAGCTGAACCCCCTGCACGCGCCGCGCCTGCACGATAGGTTTCCGGCGACGTAGTGACGCGGGAGGGGCGAGCCTATGGCGGACGGTCACGGGGTGGAGCTGGGCCGGCTCACCGAGGCGGGCGGCGCGATCGTCGATCTGGCGGATGAGGCGCGGCATGCCATGTCCGAGTTCACGGGCAGTATCGAGCGGCATGACGGGGCGAACGAGGGGTTCGCGACGACGAGCACGATGAGCTCGCTGGCGTCGATGTGGCAGTTCCAGATCGACGACCTGTGCAAGCGGACGGCGGTGGCCGGTGGGCTGCTGCAGGAGGCGGACGGCTCGTACGAGGAGTTCGAGTCGGAGATCACTGAGACTCTGGACGGTCTCGGTGGGCGCGAGGGGGACTGAATGGTCACGTTCCGGCACCTCCGGGAGGCGGATCCGGCGGTGTACGAGGACATCGCCGCCGGGTGGGCCCGGCCGGCGAGCGCGCTGGAGGCGACGTCGGACGACATCAAGCGCGAGGTCGCGGGGTTGGGCGGGTGGTGGGGAGACGCGGCCGATGTGGCACGGGACCATCTCTCCGACGTCCGCCGCGAGTACAGAACGACGGTCGAGTACGCCGAGCGGGTTTCTGCCGTGCTCCGGACTCTCGCGGACAGTGTCAGCGACGCGCAGCAGCGGATCGGTCGGGTCATGGAAATCGTCGACAGCACGTACCTGCTCAGCGTCGACCCGGATACCGGGACCGTTCGCGCGAATGCCGGAGGACCGGGCGACACGCGCACCGACGAGGAGAAGGCGGAGAACCGTAGGCTGGCTGAGGAGCTTGGCGAAGAGATCCAGGCAGCCGTGGATGATGCGACGGAGGCCGACCAGGCCGCTTCGCGACAGCTCAACGATCTGATGCCGGCCGACGCCGGGCTGGAGCTACAGGCGACCGGTGCGGATCGCGTCGTGCGCCCGAGTGACTTTCCGGATGCCGGTGACTCGGCGGCGGAGGTCAAGGAGTGGTGGGACGAGCTGAGCCCGTTGGAACGGGAGTCGGCGATCTACACCCACCCCGATCGCGTCGGCTCGCTGGACGGGATCCCGGTCGAGGCTCGAGACCGCGCCAACCGCATCTTGTTCGAGGAGTCCTACGCGGACGTCAAGGCCCGCTACGAGGCCCTGGACGAGTTGGGCGAGGAGCGCACGAGCGAGCAGCAACGCGAGTTCGACCAGCTTGCGGGAACCCGGCAGGGTTTGGAGGCCATCAACGACCAGCTCGGGCGCGAGCCGAGTGAGGCCTACCCGCAGGCGTACCCGCTCGACTTCGACACCGAAGGCCACGGTCGCGGCATCCTCGCGACCGGGAATCCCGACACCGCGGAGAACACGGTGACCCAGGTTCCCGGGACCGAGTCGGGGTTGCACAGCATGGCGTCGGAGCTGGAGAAAGCGGACCAGCTGATCGCGGAAGCCGGATTCGAGTCGGGCGGCGACGCGGCGGTCGTCACGTGGATCGGGTACGACGCCCCGCAGGATCTCGGCCCGGCCACCAACGCGCACTACGCCGAGGACGCCGCCGCGGACCTGCGGAGTTTCCAGGACGGGCTTCGTGCGACCCACGAAGGCGGCGGAGGGCACAATACGGTACTCGGGCACAGCTACGGTTCGACCGTGATCGGGCACGCGGCGGGTACGGACGACGACGGCGAACCCAATCTCGACGTGGACAACATGGTCTTCGTCGGCAGCCCGGGAGTCGGCGTGGGACACGCCTCCGAGCTGGGTATCGACACCGAGAACGTCTATGCCACAACGGCGGAGAACGACGTGATCCGAGGAACGCCGCGATTCGTTCACGACAAGCAGCCGATCTCCGCGGACTTCGGTGCGCACGAGTTCCCATCGGATCCCGGTCCGGACGGTGACTGGTACACGCTCGGGTACTCGGGAGACGCCCACTCGGCGTACTGGCACGACGATTCGGACTCGTTGGAGAACATAGTGACCATCGCGGTGGGCGGTACTCCGGACAGGACGGACACGATCCTGGCTCCCGGTGCTGATTCCGGAGACGTGGCTGATTCGCCGGGAGTGTGAGGAGGTATGGCGTGGATCGCGAAGGGTGTGCGGGTAGTGAGAACCGGATTGATTCCGGTCGCCGCGATTGTGGCGCTCGTGGCGTGTAGCCAGGGAGGTGGCGAGGACATGCGAACGATGACACAGCAACAGGCGGCCGACCGGGTCGAAGATCATCTCCAGTCGGCGATCGCGGCGCTTCCCGACGACCCCACACTGACCGTGGTTCGTGAGCACACGGCCGAATGCACCGATCCGACGGACGATGGCCCACGAGGGCGTTATCAGGTGAGCAAGGCGTATGCTCTCGACGATCTCCCCGTCGAACGCAACGACGAGTACGCCGAAGCGCTGCACTCGTATTGGACGAGTGACAATTACCGGGTGTTCACCGACCGGCGACCCGACCGTGTCTCCATTTCGGTCGAGCACGAGGAGGACGCTTTTCGTATGTCATTGCGAGCCCGAAGCGGCGACGGTCGTATGAGGCTCGGTGCGTCCTCGCCGTGTGTGTGGCCGGACGGCGTACCGCCGGGTGAGCACGAGGACGAGCAGCCGGACGATCCGCGTGGTGGGCCCGGTGCCTGAGAGCACGGAACGCACGGCCGTCGAGGGCGGCACGAAGGGGGAGGAGTACAGCTCACGCGTGAGGGATCGTGCAGTCCGCCCCGTCGGCAGGGGACGGCTTCGCCGGGAGGGTAGCCGACTGGTCGATGGTCCCCGCCTGACCGGCACAGCGGGGACCATCGACCGCCGGTCACCTCACAGCGCGCCGTGTTGCCACGGACCCCAGATCGCCACCGTGCGGCCGGGGACGTCCGGGTCGCGCGGGTCACCGCTCGTTGATCCCTGCAGGTTGGCGAACAGCACCTTGCCGTCGTGGCTGAACGTCGCCCCGCACCACTCGTCGTTCGAGGGGTCCACACAGAACGGGAACGTCTCGCCGTCGGTCGTGACGCCGAGAAGCTGGGGGTTCGAGCGCCCGGTGTCCTCGCACACCAGCAGCGTTCCCTTGGGTGAGACCGTGATGTTGTCCGGAAAGGACAGTACGGCACGGTCGAACGACTCGTACACCAGGCTCAGCGTGCCGCCGTCCCTTCCGGGGTGCGGGCGGTACTCCCAGATCTGGCCTTCGCCGATATCGCCACCGTTGGTCGAGACCAGGTAGACGGCCTGGTTGCCCCACCAGCACCCCTCCAGGCGGGCGAAGGTCGCGGCGCCGGACGCCAGGCCCTGCCGGTACACGGCCAACGGGTCGATCTCCGCGGTGGCCGGGTCGGGCTCGGCGATGTCCACCCACTCGACAGCCAGGCTCTCGCCCTGCTCCTGGCCCGTCCTGGTGTCGTATCCCGGCGCATCGGAGATCGCGAGCATCTGGAGGGTGCCCGCGGACAGGTCGTTCCGACGGTGGGGGACGAACCGGTAGAAGCCCGCGGTGTTCTGGTCCTCGGTGAGATAGACGATGCCGGTGCGGTGGTCCACGGCTACTGCCTCGTGCACGAACCGCCCGAGCGCGGGCAGCGGCGTCGCCGCGACCGCGCTGTCGGCGCTCGCGTCCACTTCGAACACGTACCCGTGCTCGCGCTCCCAGCCGCCGTGCGTGCCGGCTGTCGTCTCCTCGCAGCTCAACCAGCTTCCCCACGGGGTCGGGCCGCCCGCGCAGTTGACGATCGTGCCTGCCAGCGAGGTCCACACCCCCTCCAGCTCCGGCGCGCCGTGCCGGAAGCCCACCTGGAGCGTGGTGGTACCACCGCCGCCCAGCGAGTCGTAACGATCAGCCTCGTCGCCGGACGGGGTCACCTCCGACGATCCGGTTCGTTCCTCGTGATTGCGTACGAGCCGGTAGCTGCCGCGCGGGCCGCGGAAGGCGGCCATGCCGTCGTGGCCGAGCGGCGTGGTGTGACCGTCGTCCATCGCCGTGCCCGCGAGGCCGAGCAGGGCGAAGTCGAAGCCGTCCGGTAGGTGGAGTTCCTGGCTGTAGCCGGTGACAGGATCCCGGCGCGTGACCGGGCGTAGCCGCCCGTAGCCGCCCTTGCCGGGCCGGGCCGTGGCATCGGCCGGAGGGGCGGCGTTTGCCGCGCGGACAAAGCCGTCCAGCGCTCCGAATCCGAGCGCCATCGCTCCCGTGGCGGCGGCGCCGCGTAGCAGCGTCCTGCGTGAGGGCGTTCCGGGTACCGCATCGTGTTCAGTCACGTGTATCGACTCCCGTGTTCGTGTCCAGCATCTGGGTGGGTGATGGGCAGTTCGGGGCGGATTCGATCCGCCGCCCCCGAACGTAGGAAGTTTCACCCGTCCGTGGGCGAACGCGACGTGAATTCCGTGGTCCGGGTTGCCGACCCACGGGTTGCCCGTCCGTGTCCCGGGGCGGTGACCAGCTGTCGGACGGTACGGTGCGCGGCCCTACAGGGGCAGTTCACGACCGAGGATCGCGAACGGGCGCGGGTCGCCCGCGAAGTGGTGATGCCGCAGTAGCTCCTGGAAGCCGAGCCTGCGGTAGAGGCGCCAGGCCCTTGTGGTGCCCTCCGGGGTGGACAGCAGTACTGCCGGCTCGGCGACACCTGCGAGCAGCGAGCGCAGCAGATTCTCGCCGATCCCGCCCGCCTGGTTGCCCGGCAGCACGTGCAGCTCGGTGAGCTCGAAGTAGTCACCGAGCCAGTACGCCCGGACGTCGTCGGGAACGGCAGCCTCGGCGAACCCCTTGTGTACCTGCTCGTGCCACCACTGGCCGCGCTGGCCGCGGTAGCCGTAGGCTAGGCCGACGAGCCCGTCATCGCTGTCCAGAGCCACGACGTTGCGCCAGCCGTCCCGCAGCATGTGGGCCAGCCACATCGGCGCACGCAGCTCGGCCGTGCCGACCGAGTAGCCCATGGCCGCGGTGTAGACGCCGAGTGCCTCCGTCAGCCGGGCGCGGAACTCCTCGGGGGAGAGCTGGACCAATCGAGCTGACCTCGATGACATCGCTGTCATGCCCGCCCTCCTCGTCGGTGTGCTGGCAACAGGGCCGTCGTGTTCCCAGCGTAGGCGACCGAGTGGCCGGAGGCGATGCAGCGCGCCGCTGCCGGGGGCGAGGTAACCGTAAATCGAACGCACGTGCGACTTGAGCGCGATGACGCGCGGGGTTATGCTGAACGGGAGATCGAACAGCAGTTCGACTGCCGGTGGGGTAATCGTTCCGGCAGGCGGCGGTGGTCGTGTCGGCGGAAGGAATTCGCATGTCACGTGTGGGCGCATCACCCGAGGCGAGTGGCGTCACCGGGGGCGGGGCGGCTCCGCGGGTCGCGCCGATGGCGCTGACTCTTAGCTCGCAGGCCGATCGGCGCCTGACCAGCGCTGCCTGGCAGGCCGATCCCGTTGAGCGGTTCACAGGGGCCTACATCGCGGGTCTGCGTGCTGCCGCTGCGGTGTTGGCCGCGCGCGGCAGGCCGCATCGCGGTCGCGCGCGGCCGACCAGCGTGTGGACCCTGCTGAGCAGCGTGGCTCCGGAGCTGTCCGACTGGGCAGGATACTTCGCCGCGCAGTCCGGCACGTATGCCGCCGCGCAGGCAGGGATCGGTCACCGGGTCACGGCGGCGGCTGCGGACGATCTGCTGCAGCACGCGGGCCGGTTTCTCGGGGTGGTCGAGCGGCAGCTCGGCAGGAGCGGTTGATGTCGGCTCAGGCGACCATCGAGCACCGCCGCTACCTCGAGACGTTGCGTGTCGAGGCGGAGCTGCTCGCGGACACGGCCGCCGGTGCCCGGCACGAGGCGCGCGTACCGTCGTGCCCCGGGATGGCGCTCGGGGAGACGGTGCGCCACGTCGGCAGCGTGTACCGCGTGGTGCGCGCGTGGCTCGCCGAAGGCACGCGCCCCGAGCAGTGGCAGCGTGACCCGCGTGACGGGGAGTCCGTCGAGGACTACCTGCGAGCCGGCCTGTCGGAGCTGCTCCCGGAGCTCGACGTCGCCGATCCCGAGGCCCCGGTGGACACCTGGTGGCCTGCGGACCGCACCGTCGGGTTCTGGCAGCGGCGCATGGCGCACGAGACCACGATCCACCGGGTAGACGTGCAGTCGGCTGCCGGCGTGCCGGTACGCGAGATCCCGGAGGATGTCGCTCTGGACGGCATCGACGAGGTGCTGCACGTGTGGTTCGGGCACCGGCTGGGACAGCTGGGGGTCACCGGGACACGAGAGGGCACGGTCGGGCTGCATGCGGGCGACCGGGCATGGTGGGTGCGTGCGGACCCGACACAGAGCACGGTCCGGCGCGTGGACGCCCGGGACGCGGGGAACGTCGACGCGCGTGTCCATGGTTCGGCGGAGCGGGTCTACCTGTGGTTGTGGGGCAGGACGCCGACCACCGAGGTGACAACGGAAGGTGACGTCGACGCGGTCGCACAGCTCTGGGCGCTGCTACGGCTGGCCACCCGCTGACGGCTCGGAGAGCGCTCGGGAAGGGGACTGTGCTCGCTCAGTGGCGCTGCCAGAACCACGTCGTCTTCCGGGTGAGTCCGAGTGCTTGCTTGCGGCTTTCGGTGTTCAGCCGGTCGAGGTAGAGCAGGCCGTCGAGATGGTCGACCTCGTGCTGCAGGCATTGCGCCAGTACTCCGGTGCCCTCGACCGTGACCGGCTCGTTGCGCAGGTCCACGCCTCGCACGACCGCTCGCGTGGCGCGGGGTACGGCGAAGGACAGCTCGGGTACCGACAGGCACGCCTCGTCCATCTCCCGGATCTCCTCGGATACCTCCACCAGCTCCGGGTTGAGGACATAGCCGACGGTGTCGTGATCGTGGTAGCTGAACGCGCGCAGGTTCACCCCGATCTGCGGTGCGGCCAGGCCCGCCCTGCCCGGAAGGCGGACCGTGTCGAGCAGGTCGTCGACGAGGGACTCGGTGGCTGCGTCGAACCTCGTGACCGGATCGGACACGGTCTTCAGCACCGGATCGCCGAAATACCGCAGGTTCCGTACCGCCATCCCGTCGCCTCCCGAGGACCTCGCACCGTTCGACCGGTTCGCATGCCGTGCCGCACCGTCCGCCTGATGGGCCTCACCGCCACCGGTCGCGCATACTGTACTAGCTTCGCGACCCGCCCTCGGCACGGTCGCCGGACCCGCGACGGCGCCCTATGGCCTTCGCAGCCGCAGTCCCTGCGGGGTGGTGCGGAAACCAGCCTCGTGGAACGCCGCGGCCAGGGGCGATGTCAGCGCGTAGGCTCCGTCGACCTGGCGCACGGACAGGGTGCCGAGCATCCCGGAACGGACCGCATCGGCGAGCGCGCTCGCCGCGGTGCGCACCGCGTGCTCGCTCGTGGTGAAGGTCAGTACGGACCGCCCGCCGCGCTCGATGTAGAGCACCAGCTCGCCGTCGACCTGCACGGTGAGGCTCCCGGCCTTGCGCGCCGGGCGGTGGCCGGTCACGCCCGCAGGCTCGGGCCAGGGCAGCGCAGCTCCGTACGGCTGCGCGGGATCGGCGGCTGCCAGCACGATCGCCTCGGCAGGCCGGCCGGGGGATCGAGGGCCCGCGAACCCGCGCAGCCGATCCGCGGCACCTCGCGCGGCGAACTGGGCTGCGCCGAGCCCGTCCACGATATACCCGCGAATCACATGCCCGGCATCTTCCATCTCCCGCAGCACCGGATAGATCGCCGCCAACCCGCCGACCGTTCCCTCTGCCTCCAGCGCTCCCCGGGTGAGTACGCCGTGCCGTTCCAGAAACGCCTCGGTTCGCGCGTGTGCACGCCGGGTGGTGTCGGCGGACCGGCTCGGCACGAGTGCCCACCTGCCGGAGGTCGCGGGTTGCGAGGCGTGCCCCGGGGCGACGCGACCGGCCCGCAGCCGCGCGTAACGCCCGCGTGGCCGTGCGGAGCGTGCCTTGTGCGTGGTGCCGCGCCCCTCCAGCCGCGCACGCAGCGGGGCCACGCTGTCGGACGTCACCTGACCGGCCCAGGTCAGGTCCCAGAGTGCCGCGGCGATCTCGTCCTCCGATGCGGTTGCGCAACCGCGGCCGCGGACGCCGTCGACGAGCTGCCTGAAGAACTGGGCCCCGCCGTCGAGAGTGGACACAACGGCCGCGTGCACGGGGCTGTCCGGTGCTGCGTCCGCGGCGTCGGGAAGCAGGAGGTCGGCGAGGTCGGCAGGGGCGAGCGCGACCCAGCCGTCGGACCCGGGGAGTGATCCGCAACCGGTCCAGACGACCTCGCCGGACGCGGTGAGCTCATCGAGGGTGCGCTCGGAGTATCCGGGCAGGCGAGCGGGCAGTACCAGCGTCTCCAGCGCACTGGCCGGGATGGGGGCACCGGCCAGTTGCTCGACGCAGGCCAGCACGTCGTCGCTGCCCGGCGTGGTGTGCGGTGCCCGCGCGGTGCTCGTCACCCCGTGCCACGCGGGCAGGAACCTCGCGAGCGCGGTGGTGTCCACCGGCTCGACCTCGGCCCGCGCGCGTGCGAGGCACGCGCGGCGGATGCGGCGCAGGATGGCCGCGTCGCAGTAGTCGGGCTCGCCGGTTGCGGGGCCGGCCTCGCCGGTCCGGGTGGGGCGCAGCTCACCGCGCACCAGCTGCGCCGTGTGCGCCAGCTCGTCGAGTGCCGCCCGAGCGGTGCCCTGTTCGAGGCCGAAGCGGGCCGCGACCTCGGCAGCGGTGAACGGTCCCCGGCGTCGCGCGTGCCTGGCAAGCAGCTCGTGCAATGGCTGCTGGCCGGCATCCAGGAACACCTCGGGCACATCGGAGGGCAGCACGGCGCCCAGCGCCTGGTGGACCCTGCCGGCATCCTCGACCGCGAGGTAGCGCTCCTGCCCGGCGATCCGGACCCGGATCGCGCGATGCGCGCGCTCCAGCTCGGCCAACCAGACCGGCTCGACACCACGCGCGGCCGCCTCCCCTTCGGTGAGGTCCCCGAGCACGCGCAGCAGGTCGGCGGCACCCTCGGCATCGCGGGCGTGCCGGTCGGGATGCAGCGACTGCAGGGACTCCTCGATCTCGTCGATGATGTCGGGGTCGAGCAGATCGCGTAGCGACTCGCCGCCGACGAGCTCACCGAGCAGGGACGTGTCCAGCGCCAGCGCGGCCGCCTTTCGTTCGGCGATGGGGGTGTCGGTGTTGTAGAGGAAGGTCGCCACGTAGTCGAACAGCAGGCTGCGCGCGAAGGGGGAGGGGCCTGCAGTGTCCACTTCGATCACACGGGTGCGTCGCGCGGCGATGTCGCGCATCAGCTCGCGCAGGCCGGGCAGGTCGTAGACGTCCTGCAAGCATTCCCGCATGGCCTCGAGCACCACGGGGAAGCGGGGATAGCCGGAGGCCACGTCGAGCAGTTGCGAGGAACGCTGGCGCTGCTGCCACAGCGGCATGCGCTTGGCGGGGTCGCGGCGCGGGAACAGCAGCGAGCGTGTCGCGCACTCCCGGAACCGGGCCGCGAACAGTGCGCTGGAGGAGACCTCCTCCGTTACCGTGTGCTCCACGGTGTCCGGGTCGAGCAACACCTCCTGCGCCGATGCGGGTAACCCGGTCGCGGTGGCAGTGCCGTCCGGGCTGTACGACTCGGTGTCGGGCAGGCGCAGCACGATCCCGTCGTCGGAGTGCGCGACCTGCGCGTCGAGCCCACGGCTGTCCCGCAGTCCTGCGGCGATAACCAGCGCCCACGGGGCGTTCACCCGCGCCCCGAACGGCGAGTGCACGACCACACGCCAGTCACCGAGCTCGTCCCTGAACCGTTCGATCACGACGGTGTGGTCGTCCGGCACGTGACCGGTGGCCGCGCGTTGCTCGGCGAGGTAGGCCAGCAGGTTCTCGCTCGCCCAGTGGTCCATGCCCGCGCGGGTCAGGCGCCCGCGCGCGTCGTCACCGCCGAGCGCGGTCAGCTCGCGTACGAAGGCGCCGAGCGCGACGCCGAGCTCGCGGGGCCGGGCAGGCGCGTCACCCTTCCAGAACGGCATACGAGCGGACTCTCCAGGGGCCGGGACCACCTCCACACGGTCATGGGTGATGTCGGTGATGCGCCAGGAGGTCGTACCGAGCAGGATCCTGTCACCCACCCGCGACTCGTAGACCATCTCCTCGTCGAGCTCGCCGACCTTGTTACCCCGGCCGCTCGCGGGGTCGGGCGTGCGTACCGAGTACAGGCCTCGATCCGGGATGGTGCCCCCAGAGGTGACCGCGAGCCGCTGGGCACCGGGCCTGCCGAGCAGCGTTCCGCGCGCCCGGTCCCAGGTGATCCTTGGTCGCAGGTCGGCGAACTCGGTGCTGGGATACCGGCCCGCCAGCATGTCGAGCACGGCGTGCAGCGCGTCGTCCGGCAGTTCGTGGAAGGGCGCGGCCGCGCGCACCACTCGCGCGAGCTCCTCGACGGTCCATTCGCGCTCGGCCACCATCGCCACGATCTGCTGCGCGAGCACGTCCAGGGGGTTGCGGGGGTAGTGCAGGGACTCGATGGCGCCCGCGGCCATCCGTTCTGCCACCACAGCGCACGGCACGAGGTCGCCCCGGAAACGGGGGAAGACCACGCCGGAGGACGCGGCCCCGACGTGGTGTCCGGCCCGCCCCACGCGCTGCAGCCCGGAAGCCACCGTGGGCGGGGCCTCCACCTGGACCACCAGGTCGACGGCGCCCATGTCGATGCCGAGCTCCAGCGAGGACGTGGCCACGACGCACGGCAGCTCGCCGGACTTGAGCTGCGTCTCGACGGCGGTGCGCTGCTCGCGTGCCATGGAACCGTGGTGGGAGCGCGCGATGGTCTGCTCGGCTGTGCCCGCTGTGAGGCCGGACTGGCCGATCGCCTCCGCGGGGATGCGCTGCCCTTCCGGCCAGCCGGTGCGCTCCTGGTGGAGCTCGTTGAGCCGGGCGGTGAGGCGCTCGGCGACCCTGCGGGAGTTGGCGAACACGATCGTCGACCGGTGCTGCGTGATCAGGTCGAATATGCGCCGTTCGACGGCGGGCCAGATGGACCGGGTGTGCTCGTCGAGCGTCGTCATGTCCGTTACAGGTACCTCGACGGTGAGGTCCACGGACTTGCCCGCGGGCGGGTCGACGACCCGTACGGGCCGCCCTCCCGTGAGGAACGTGCTGACCTCGTCGACGGGGCGCACCGTCGCGGACAGCCCGATGCGGCGCGCGGGCGCCTGGTCGTTGGCTCCGGAATGGCGGAGGTGTTCGAGGCGCTCCAGCGACAATGCGAGATGGGCGCCCCGTTTGGTGCCTGCGACGGCGTGGACCTCGTCGACGATGACCGTGTCCACGCCGCGGAGGTTCTCCCGCGCGTTCGAGGTGAGTAGCAGGAACAGTGACTCGGGCGTGGTGACCAGGATGTCGGGTGGGTTGGTGCGGAAGGCGCGCCGCTGGGACGCGGGTGTGTCCCCGGTGCGGATGCCGACGCCGATCTCGCGCGAGGGAGTCCCCAGCAGCTCGGCGTGTTCGGCGATGCCGTCGAGCGGGGCTCGTAGGTTGCGCTGCACGTCGACGGCCAGGGCTTTGATCGGGGAGACGTACAGCACGCGGCACCTGTAGGCCGGATCGCTCGGGCGTGCCGTGGTCAGCAGGTGGTCGAGGGCCCACAGGAAGGCGGCCAGTGTCTTGCCCGAGCCGGTCGGGGCGATCACCAGGGAGTGCTGGTGCTCGGCCGCTGCGCGCCACGCACCGTCCTGAGCGGCCGTCGGCGCCGTGAAGGTGCTCGTGAACCAGGCACGGGTGGCTGCGGAGAAGCCCGCGAGGGGATCGCCGGTTGCCTTCTCGCCCATGCGCCCATCCTCACGTACGACACCGACGGTGCGCGCGTCAGCACGGGCGCTCGGGGTGCACGTCGAGGCGTCGCGTCACGGCGTGCGGCGCGTGCGGCCTGGACCAGCTCTCGTCACGGCAGGAGTCCTATCCGCCGCGCGGTATGCACAGCCTGCATTCGCGTGTGGCAGTCGAGCTTGTGCAGGACACTGCGCATGTAGCTCTTGACCGTCTCCAACCGCAGCCCGAGTGCGTTTCCGGCTTCGGCGTTCGTCTTGCCGATTGCCACCATGGACAGCACATCGAGCTCCCTGCGGGACAGCTGGACCGTCTCGGAAGGCGACGCGTTGTCGAGATTCGCCCGCAGGGCGTCGCACGCCGCGTCGATACGGGTGCTCAGGTTCGCGTCGTCCAGGTCGTGCACCAGTGCCCGGAGCTCGGCGTGTGCCTGCCGCACGTACTCGCGGTCCCTCGAGTCCGGGGTAGGAACCTGATTTCCGGGAGTCGTGTGCTCGGTCAGCGCCGCGATCCGGCGGTCGACTTCCTCGCGCACGGCGATGTCCTGTTCGAGCTCGCGGGCCGACTCGACGACCGCATTGATCGTACGGTCGCCGAGCGGAACCGGCTGCCGGATCGCCCCGTAGAGGACGGCGCGCACGTTCCGCCGGACAATCACGGGTACGGCGAGTATCGAGCGTATCCCTTCCTCTCGGACCGGGCCGTCGAAATGGTGCGTGATCACCCTTGCCACCTCGTAATCGGTGACCGTGACCGGCCGGCGAAGCTCGATGGCGCGGCCGCCGAGCCCCTGACCCGACTTGACCGTCAGGCCGTACAGCGAGTCGGTTGTCGTCCCCACCAACTCGCTCATGTGCAGCTCGGAACCTGCGGAGACAGTGCCGCCGAACGCGAGGGGCAGCCCGGCGGTCCCCGGTAGCTTCTGCAATGTTCGGCGGGTTTCGTGCTGAGAAGTGCGGTGTTCAGTGACATTCGAGGAGGACAAGACCGGATCTACCTCCTTTGCGTGCTTATCACCCACGTCCGGGGTAGTTGGGTATCGGAATAATACACATAGCAACCAGGGTGATCGACTTCACCCGAAGTTAACGAGGGTATAGCAGGAGGAATTCGCGCAATAGGGACTGTAAGTGTTCATCAATGTGACACTGAGTGATGCGGCGACCTTCTCGGCATTCGCCTGACATAGCGCCCTGACCTGGGCGAGCCGGTGCGGATTTGCGCGAATGTGAGCGTAACACAATTTCCGCTACAGCGCGTGCTCAATGGTCATTCTATCGGGTGATAATGTCATAGATTCGTGTATCGAGCGAAACTTGATCACTCCTGGTCAGGTGCGTTGCGTGTGTGGAACCACGCAGCGCACACGATCTATGCATCGCGCGGGCTGCCTCCGGGATCGGGGCGTCGACTGCGTTGTATCTGTCCGTCGCAGGCCGGGACGGTTACTCACGAGTCGGCTGGCGGAAGCCTTCCGCAGGGACGTTCGCGACGGGAGACGGGAGGACCTCGGGGCATCCGTCTCCCGCGCCTTGCGGCCGGATCCCACCCGGTTCGAACCCAACCCGCACCGCCGGGACAGGCCTCACCCGCGCAGAGCGGTCCGGTTCCCGTGACGCCGCAGCACCCCACTGCAGGTCTATCGGGACCACCGGACGCCGCCGCGTTCCCGGCGTACCCGGGACCGCCCGAGTCCGGAGGGTCGTCGCCGCGGCGGGGGAGGAGTACGGTCCCGCCGTCACATGCGCGACTCCGGGTCCGGCCGGCGCGCAGGTGACCTGCGTGCACGCGGACTCGCAGGAGGACGCCGAGCTTTTCGCCGGGGACCTGGTCGGCTCGGCCGGTGGCCAGGAGCAGGTCCAGGCGGACTGGCGGGGCTACTTGTCGCGGTCCCGCATGTTCCGCCACGCGATGACCACAAGGGTCAGCGTGGCCAGGATGGCGGCGAGACTGGCGAGCTCGAGGGCGAGCGGGCCCCAGTCGGGTACGTCCATCTGATCGGGTAGCACGCCCCGACCGTACCGGCGAGGCGGGGGCACAGGCGCGTGCTGGTACCCGCAGGCCGGGGTGCGCGGCTCGGACCGTGGTCGGTGCGGCACGGTCGTGCGGGATCATTAAGGTAGTTGGCGATGCGACGCACGGTGTTCCGGCGCCTGATGGCCGCCGAGTTCGGAGAGGTACGGGCGGAGACGCTCGCCGCCGACTATGTGCTCGGCCGCCTGGACGGGCGGACGGTGGATCAGGCGCTGGCCGATGGGGTGCCTGCCAAGCAGGTATGGCGGGCGGTGTGCGCGGAGTTCGAGGTGCCGCTGGACCGTCAAGAGATCTGACGGCCGGCGGGATGATGCGCGAACGGGATGCGTCACCGGTAGTCGGGGACCCGGCGAATAGGCCGGTACATCGGCGTGTCGTATGGTGTCGAACGAATGTTCGCCTATGATGGGTTCGCGAGCAGGGCTACCGGCCACGGAGCGCCGCACGAGGTCGGGAACTGTCGGTCCCGCACCGTAGCGTTGGCCTCGACGCGCCCCCAGTAAACGGCTTCACATCAGCGAGGTGGGTTTCCATGGCAGCACCGGATCGGGACAAGGCACTCGAGCTGGCCATTGCGCAGATCGACAAGCAGTACGGCAAGGGCTCGGTGATGCGTCTCGGCGAGGACCAGCGCGCGTCCGTCGGGGCGATTCCGACCGGAGCCATCGGGCTGGATGTGGCCCTGGGCCTCGGCGGCTTGCCGCGTGGCCGGGTCGTCGAGGTGTTCGGCCCGGAGAGCAGCGGTAAGACCACGGTCGCGCTGCACGCGGTCGCCAACGCGCAGGCGGCAGGAGGGATCGCGGCGTTCATCGACGCCGAGCACGCCCTGGACCCGGAGTACGCCAAGGCGCTCGGCGTGGACACCGACGCACTGCTTGTCTCTCAGCCGGACACCGGGGAGCAGGCGCTGGAGATCGCGGACATGCTGATCCGCTCGGGCGCGCTGGACATCGTGGTCATCGACTCGGTCGCCGCGCTCGTGCCGCGCGCCGAGATCGAGGGCGAGATGGGGGACTCGCACGTGGGGCTGCAGGCGCGGCTGATGAGTCAGGCGCTGCGGAAGCTGACATCGGCACTGCACAACTCGGGCACCATGGCGCTGTTCATCAACCAGCTCCGGGAGAAAGTCGGTGTGATGTTCGGGTGTGGATCTTGGTACACAAACGTCACACTGGCTGATGGTACGCAAGAGAAGCTCGGCAAGATCGTCAACCAGAAGATGGATGTCGAGGTCATGTCGTATGACCCTGACAGTGGGAATGTCGTCCCCCGTCGCGTCGTGAACTGGTTCAATAACGGTAGAGCCGATGAATTTCTCCACTTCAAGGTCGACCGTCCCGGTGGTGGAACAGGACGCGGCCACGCAAGTCTGGCGATGACTCGTAATCACCTCATCCGTACTCCTGGGGGCTGGCGCGAAGCAGAGGACATCCGAGTGGGAGAACGGGTGATGCTCGCTCAGCCATGCTTCCTCAGTGACCAGCAGTGGCAGGTCATACTTGGCTCTCTTATGGGAGACGGGAACTTGTCTCGTCCAGTGCGCCAAGACTCGGAGAGCGCCAGGTTCCGTATGGGCCATGGTGCTGAACAGTCAGAGTACTTGCGCTGGAAGCTCTCGTTGATGGAGAACATTCCACATAGCTGGACAACGAACAGCAAGGACGCGGTGTTCGCTGATTTCACACCGCTCGCCGAGCTGTCGGAGTTGAGGGAGGCCGTCTACTTCGGTGACGGGAAGAAGCACCTGTCCTGGGACTACCTCAAAGCGCTCACACCACTCTCGCTCGCTATCTGGTATATGGACGACGGCTGCTTTACCGTCCGCTCGAAGGGCGCCCAGCAGCGTACCGCCGGTGGTAGCGGGCGCGCGGAGATCTGCGTTGCAGCATTTGGCGAAGGCTCACAGGAGCGTCTAGTCGACTACCTTCGCGATACCTACGATCTGGATGTGAAGCTCACCCGTCGAGGTGCGCGACAGGTGCCCGTGCTGCAGTTCACCACAGCAGCCACAGCACAGTTCCAAGAGCTCATCGCGCCCTATGTTCACCCGTCCATGGAATACAAGCTCCTCCCTCGGCTCCGTGGCCAGTTTGATGTAACGCACAAGTTTGTCGACTCGACGTTGCAGCTCATGCCGGCTCGGGTGACCGAGATCACTTGTAAGACGGACTACCCGATCATGAGTCGCTATGACATCGAGATCGAGGGATCGCACAACTACTTCGCCGACGGCGTGATGGTGCACAACTCACCTGAGACGACGACCGGTGGTAAGGCGTTGAAGTTCTACGCCTCAGTGCGGCTGGATGTCCGGCGTATCGAGACGTTGAAGGACGGCGGGGAACCGGTCGGTAACCGCACCCGGGTCAAGGTCGTGAAGAACAAGTGCTTGGCTGAGGGAACGCGTGTGTTCGATCCGGTGACCGGATTGACACATCGCATCGAGGATGTGGTGGACGAGCGCAAACCGATCCACGTGGTCGCGGCTGCGAAGGACGGCACGCTGCATACGCGGCCTGTCGTCTCGTGGTTCGATCAAGGTGAGCAGGAGGTGGTCGGCCTCCGTGTCGCCGGGGGGAGCACCATCTGGGCAACGCCTGACCACAAGGTGCTGACAGAGCGCGGATGGTGCCTGGCGGGCGAGCTGCAGCGCGGCGATCGCGTGGCCCAGCCGCGCCGGTTCGACGGGTTCGGCGACGGTGAGCCCGTTGCACCGGATCATGCCCGTCTACTCGGCTATCTGATCGGTGACGGCTACGTGGGGGGCAAGACCCCGATCAACTTCATCAATGTCGAAGAGACACTCATCGACGATGTCAAGCAGATCGCGGCGGGGCTCGGGTGTGACGCTCACCCGCAAGGGCGGATCTCGCTCGCGATCAGTCACCGGCCAGGCGAGCGAAATGGTGTCCTCGAACTGTGCCGCCAGGCGGGCATTCACGGCAAGCTTGCGTGGGAGAAGAGCGTTCCGGAGTGGTGCTTCGAGACCGATGTCTCCGCCGAGGTGGTGGGGAACCTTCTCTTCGGGTTGTTCGAATCCGATGGATGGGTGAGTCGAGAGCAGACCGGAGCGCTCCGGGTGGGGTTCACGACGACCTCGGAACAGTTGGCCCACCAGATTCACTGGTTGCTGCTACGGTTCGGCATCGTCAGCGCCGTTCGGGAGTACGACCCGACACAGAAGCGCCCCAGTGTTATCGATGGGCGCCGTGTCAAGGGCAAGCGGCCGACATTCGAGGTGCGTGTCGCCGGTATGGACAACGTCACGCTCTTTGCCGACTCCATTCCGCTGTGGGGGCCCCGTGGCACGGCCCTGGCGCAGGCGATACCGGACAGCCTGGAAGGAAGGCGACGGCGCGGTTCGCAGGCAGGATACCTGTCGACCGAGGCGATGACGCCCGTGCTCGAGTACCTGGATCAGCGTGGGCTGACCGCTGATGAAGCAGCGCAGATGATCGGTTCCTGTGCTGGTAACCCACGGGGCGGGATGAGGCAGGTGTTGGGCCAGTACCGCATCCGTAGGGACAGGCTCGAAGCTCTCGCCGATGCCCTGGACGACGAGTTCCTCCACGACATACTCGCCGAAGACGTGCGCTACGCGGTGATTCGCGAGGTACTTCCAGTGAAGCGGGCTCGCACCTTCGACATCGAGGTCGAGGAGCTGCACACCTTTGTCGCCGAGGACATCGTGGTGCACAACTGCGCACCCCCCTTCAAGCAAAGTGAGTTCGACATACTTTACGGCAAGGGAATCTCCCGTGAGGGTTCCTTGATCGACATGGGTGTTGAGCACGGGATCCTGCGCAAGTCCGGTGCCTGGTACACCTACGAGGGCGATCAGCTCGGGCAGGGTAAGGAGAACGCGCGCCGTTTCCTGTCCGACAACCCGGACATCGCCAACGAGGTCGAGAAGCGGATCAAGGAGAAGATGGGCATCGGAGCGTCGGCGGAGGACGGCGATGACTCCGCTCCCGCCCCAGTGGAGTTCTGACACGGGTCATGTCCGGTCCTGATGACGGTGCGGCGGCTGCCGGGGACAGTTTCCGGCAAGTCAAGGACATCTGCCTCCGGCGGCTCGCCGCACGACCCCGTACCAGGGCGGAGCTGCGCGACGCGGTGGCACGTAAGGGGTTCGACGGTGACGTGATCGAGCAGGTGCTCGACAAGCTCGAAGCCGCCCGCCTGATCGACGATGCCGACTTCGCCGCGACCTGGGTGCGTTCCCGGCAGACCCACCAGGGTCTGGGACGTCGCGCGCTCCGCGCCGAACTGCTGCGCAAGGGCGTGCCCAAGGAGATCGCCGACGAGGCCGTCAGCGGGGTCGAAGAGGGCGACGAGGAGGAACGCGCGCGGGCGCTCGTGCGCAAGAAGCTGCCGTCGTTGCAACGAGTCGACTCCACTACCGCACTGCGGCGTGTCGTCACCATGCTCGCTCGCAAGGGCTACCCGGAAGGGCTCTCGTACACCGTGGCAAGCGAGGAACTCGGGGTGCTCGGCGAACGCGGAATGTGACTGTGGTCTCATTGAGCCCGCACGATGTGGCTCTTGTCACAGAGATGCGATCAAGGCAAAGTTGACCTTGAAGCACCGTCGGCGCAGGGAGCGCCGTAGGTGTCACGAGCGGGCAGGGAGGTGTCGAGATGACACGAGGCGAGATCGCGGAGTTCCGGCGAACCCTCAGTGAGCTGCGCCAGTGCGTTGGTGCGCTCCGTAGCCGGTACGGGGACGCACCGGCGGTACGGCGGCTGGTCAACGACGTGGAACGGCTCAACATCGACGTCGAGGAGTTCGAGGGCTCCGGAAGCGATCGGGTGGCGCCGCCGAGGACGCCCGCTGACCGCTCTGAAGTGGTAGTGGTGCCCGACACACCGTACGACCCGTCCTTGTGGGAGGATGCGGACGACGAAGGTGTCGGCGGCTACCACGGAAAGCGCTTGTGAGTACAGACACAGGAGTTCACGCACCCCCGCGAGCACGTTTACCGGTCTCCACGCTGCGGAACGACCGATGGTGGGTACCGCAGGTCCTCACCATCGCCGGACTGTCGATCTTCGTGATCTACGCGACGGTCCGGGTCTTCCTGCAGCAGAACTACTGGGTGGAGGAGTACCACTACCTCACGCCGTTCTACTCGCCCTGCATCTCGACGGGGTGTGTCGACGGGGCGGCGCACTTCGGCAGGTTCATCCCTGATCATGCGCTGATCCCGTACGCGGCGCTCAGTCTGCCGTTCCTGCTGCTGTTCCGGCTGACCTGCTACTACTACCGCAAGGCCTACTACCGGTCCTTCTGGCTGGCTCCGCCCGCCTGCGCCGTGCCCGAGCCGCACGCGCGGTACACCGGCGAGACGCGGTTCCCGCTGATCTTGCAGAACATCCACCGGTACTTCTTCTACCTGGCCTTCGCCATCACGATCATCAATACCTACGACATGCTGCTGGCCTTCCAGACCGCCGACGGCGGGTTCGGGCTCGGGCTCGGCAACGTGATCCTGGTGGTCAACGTGGTCATGTTGTGGCTGTACACGCTGTCATGCCACTCGTGCCGGCACGTGATGGGCGGCCGGCTGAAGAACTTCTCCAAGCACCCCGTGCGGTACCGGATGTGGACCAGAATCTCCGCGCTGAACACCCGTCACATGGAGTTCGCGTGGATCTCGCTCGGCACGCTGATGCTGGTCGACCTGTACGTCATGCTTGTGGCGAGCGGGACCATCACGGACCTGCGATTCATCGGGTGAGTGCGTTACCCGCGAGACTTGAGGTGAATGAGTGACCGAGGTAGAGCGGCACAGTTATGACGTGCTGGTGATCGGTGCCGGAGGCGCCGGGCTGCGTGCGGCCATCGAGGCCAGGGAGCAGGGGCTGCGCACGGCGGTGATCTGCAAGTCCCTGTTCGGTAAGGCGCATACCGTCATGGCCGAGGGCGGCTGCGCCGCGGCGATGGGCAACGTCAACTCCGGGGACAACTGGCAGGTGCACTTCCGCGACACGATGCGCGGCGGCAAGTTCCTGAACAACTGGCGGATGGCCGAGCTGCACGCCAAGGAAGCTCCCGACCGCGTCTGGGAGCTGGAGACCTACGGTGCGCTCTTCGACCGCACCGGCGACGGGCGGATCAGCCAGCGCAACTTCGGTGGTCACGAGTACCCCCGGCTGGCCCACGTCGGTGACCGGACCGGGCTCGAGCTGATCCGCACCATGCAGCAGAAGGTCGTGTCCCTGCAGCAGGAGGACTACCGGGATCTCGGTGACTACGACGCCAGGTTGAAGGTCTTCAGCGAGTGCACGGTGACCCAGCTGCTCAACGATGACTCCGGCGCGATCTCCGGTGCGTTCGCCTACTGGCGCGAGTCCGGCAGGTTCGTCCAGTTCGACGCGCCCGCCGTGGTGCTCGCCACCGGCGGGATCGGCAAGTCGTTCTCGGTGACCTCGAACTCCTGGGAGTACACAGGGGACGGGCACGCACTGGCGATGCGCGCGGGCGCCAAGCTGATCAACATGGAGTTCGTGCAGTTCCACCCCACCGGCATGGTGTGGCCGCCCAGCGTGAAGGGCATCCTGGTCACCGAAGGTGTGCGGGGTGACGGGGGAGTGCTCAAGAACGCCAACGGCGAGCGCTTCATGTTCAACTACATCCCCGACGTGTTCAAGGGCTACTACGCCGACAACCCGGAGGAAGCCGACCGGTGGTACTCCGACCCGAACAACAACCGGCGCACCCCCGACCTGCTGCCCCGTGATGAGGTCGCGCGGGCGATCAACACCGAGGTCAAGGAGGGGCGCGGTTCGCCGCACGGTGGCGTCTACCTCGACATCGCATCCCGACTGTCCGATGAGGAGATCGAGCGGCGCCTGCCGTCGATGCACCACCAGTTCAAGGAGCTGGCCGATGTGGACATCACCTCCGAGGCCATGGAGGTGGGCCCGACCTGCCACTACGTGATGGGCGGGGTCGCGGTGGACCCGGACACCGGGGCCGCCGACGGCGTTCCCGGCCTGTTCGCCGCGGGGGAGTGCGCCGGCGGGATGCACGGTTCCAACCGGCTCGGTGGCAACTCGCTGTCCGACCTGCTGGTGTTCGGCCGCCGCGCAGGGGCGGGCGCCGCCGAGTACCTCTCGTCGCTGACCGAGCGCCCCACCGCGAACCAGACCCAGGTGGATGAGGCGGCGCGGGCCGCTGTCGAGCCGTTCGGGGCCGGGGAGACCTACGAGAACCCCTACACGCTGCAGAGCGACCTGCAGCGGCTGATGAATGACCTGGTCGGCATCATCCGCACCGAGGGTGAGATGAGCGAGGCGCTGACCAAGCTGCGGGACCTGGCGGAGCGGGCCCGGCACGTGGGTATCGAGGGAAACCGGCAGTACAACCCCGGTTGGCACCTCGCACTCGACCTGAGCAACATGCTGCTCGTCAGCGAGTGCGTGGCGCGTGCGGCATTACGGCGCACGGAGAGCCGGGGCGGGCACACCAGGGACGACTTCCCGAAGATGGACGCGGAATGGCGCCACACCCTGCTGGAGTGCACGCTCGACGGGGAGTCGGTGACGGTGACACCGGGCGAGCAGGTGCCGATGCGTGCCGACCTGCTCGAGTTGTTCGAGCTGACCGAGCTGGAGAAGTACTACACCGAGCCCGAGCTGGTCGAGCACCCCGCGCGCTCCGGCGCGCAGCGCGAGGAAGGAGCACCATGACCTACAAGGGCCACTTCCGGATTTGGCGCGGCGACGAGGAAGGTGGTTCCCTCGAGGACTTCGAGGTGGAGGTGAACGAGGGCGAGGTCGTCCTCGACATCATCCACCGGTTGCAGGCGACCCAGGCTCCGGACCTGGCCGTGCGGTGGAACTGCAAGGCAGGCAAGTGTGGTTCGTGCTCCGCGGAGGTCAACGGGCGTCCGCGCCTGCTGTGCATGACGCGGATGTCCATCTTCAGTGAGGGCGAGACCATCACCGTGACGCCGATGCGGGCGTTCTCCGTGATCAAGGACCTGGTCCCGGACGTGTCGTACAACTACACCAAGGCCAGGGAGGTCACGTCCTTCACCCCGCCGGAGGGGCTCGGACCCGGCGAGTACCGCATGCAGCAGGAGGACGTCGAACGCTCCCAGGAGTTCCGCAAGTGCATCGAGTGCTTCCTGTGCCAGGACACCTGCCACGTGGTTCGTGACCACGAGGAGAACAAGTCCGCGTTCGCCGGTCCCCGCTTCCTGATGCGCGCGGCCGAGCTGGAGATGCACCCGCTGGACGAGGCCGACCGGCGGGACGCCGTTCAGGACGAGCACGGCCTCGGCATGTGCAACATCACGAAGTGCTGCACCGAGGTGTGCCCGGAGGGCATCAAGATCACCGACAACGCGCTGATCCCGATGAAGGAGCGGGTGGCCGGGCGCCGCTACGACCCGGTGGTGTGGCTCGGCAACAAGCTGTTCAAGCGCGGGTCGTGACCGCCGGGGAGCCGAGCCCGGTGAGGAACGCGTGCCAGGAGGTGGCCGACAGCCGCAGCCTGCCGGAGTCGCGGTCCTTGGAGTCGCGGATGGCGACGGCCGACCCGGCGACGGCGACCTCGACACAGTCGCCGTTGTTACCGTCGCCGCCGCTGTAGCTGCTCTTCCGCCAGGTGGTGGAGTCCACCGAAGGCATCGGCTCTCGCCTCTCTCGGCTGTGCACATCGTCTACTCGTAGCAACTCGCTCGACCAGCGCCTGGGAGTCGTCCTCGTCCAGGGCAAGCTCGGCGAGGTGGTCGAACACCATCGTAGCAGCGCTGACCTCAGGTTCCTTCTCCACACAGAACGATGTGAAGGCCTGCTCGACGTAGACCAGAGCGGCTTCGGCCGGATCGGGAAAGCTCAGTACCGTGAAGCTACCCTGCTGCCCGGAGTGGGCGCCGAGTTCCGTCGGTATCACCTGGATTGTCACGTTGCCGAGCCTGGCGCGATCCGCGACCTGCCGTAGCTGTGCGTGATGCTGGTCCATGGTGCCGATCGGCCGGTGTAGCGCGCTCTCATCGACAACGGCGTGCAGGTGTAGTAGCGGTTCCTCGGTCAGCCTGCGCTGGCGGCGCATGCGCACGGCTACCTGGTTCTCCAGCTCGTGAAGCCGGCGAGGAAGGTAGGTAGCGGTGAACAGTTCGCGCATGTATGCCTCGGTCTGCAACAAGCCGGGAATGTGCGCCAGCTGGAAGGTGCGCACCGTGGACGCCTCGGCCTCGGCACTGACGAATCCCCGGTCGTTGAGCCCGTAGGCGTGCCACCACCCTTTCTCCTCCGCGCGCTCGTACATTCGGATGTACTCGTCGTAGTCGTTGACGACGATTCCGTAAATGTCGAGCATGGCCAGGAACTCGTGATATCCGGGCAGCTGCCCTTGCTCGATCCGGCAGATCTTCGAGTCGGAGAACCTCAGCTTTCGGGCCGACTCTTCCTGCGTGTAGCCGACCTCCTCGCGTAGCGCGCGCAGCGTGCGCGCCAACTGCCGCATGCGGAAGTTCGGCTGCTTCGCATTACCCACCAGTATCACTCCTCGCGACCGTGTGCGCACGAAGTGTAAGCCGAAGGTCCGTCAGTCGAGATTTTCAGTTCCCGCCGTCACGCGCGCGCGGAACCCGGCCGCGGTTCTGCACCCGCACGCTCCGTGGCATGTGGGGATGGAATCACCGGCACGAACTCGAGTATCGCTACGAACGCACAGCAGGGCAGCGGGAACACGTCTACACGGAGAGGGTGAACGACCAGGGGTTCTGTTTCGAGCACAGACCGGAGCGCAGGCAGGACTGGCTCGTCACGTACACACGATGCTGTGCGGACGACTACCTCGGCAGGGTCCGCGCACGTGCGGGTACCTGGCTGGTCAGCGTGTACCGGGTGGTGGGTGCGGAACGCACCCACCTCGTGAGCATCCGGCTGCGGCATCCCGGCGGCACGCGGGATGCAGGCGGCGACACCGGCGCGGACGGGACGGCATGAGTACCGGCCCCGCCCTGCCGCGAACCGACTGCCCGCGGCAGGGCGGGGAAGGCGCCTACGGTTTCTGTCCCGCTTCCGGGTGGGTCTCGGCGTGCTCGGTGTCGGCGTGCACCGCACCACCTGCCGCCTTCATGGAACCGCGCCGTTCCAGCCAGATCGCCAGGCGCGAGAGCAGGAAGTTGACCGCGATGTAGATCGCCGCGCCGACGAAGAAGAGCACGAACAGGTAGCTCTCCCCGAAGAACTCCGTGTTGATGCGCAGGATCCGCAGCAGTTCGGTGTAGCCGATGATGAACCCGAGCGAGGTGTCCTTCAGCAGCACGACAAACTGGCTGATCAGGCTCGGCAGCATCCGTCGGATCGCCTGAGGCAGCAAGATGGAGAAGAGGATCTGCGGTTGTGTCAGCCCGATCGCCGAACCGGCCTCCGCCTGTCCACTGGGGAGAGACACGATCCCGGCACGCAGGATCTCCCCGATGACTGCCGCGTTGTAGATGACGAGTCCGAAGACGACGCCCTGGAAGATGGGCATCCCGAGCCCGAGCACCCCGAAGAACATGAGCAGGATGACCGGTAGTCCCCGGAAGACCTCGATGATCGCTGTCGCCGGGTAGCGAACCCACCACGGTTTCGCCATGCGCAGTACGACGAGTACGAGTCCCACTGCCAGCGCGAGCACCCCACCGACGGCGGCGGCGCGCAGCGTGGCGCCGAGCCCGTTGATGAGCAGCGAGGTCCAGACGTCGACTGCCGAGCTGCCCCTCGGCGGGTCGGTGTAGACCTGCCAGAGCTCGGCGTCGATCCTGCCGGTCTCGGCGACGCGGAAAACGATGAAAACGAGCAGCGCGGCGATGGCGATACCGGTGGCGACGGACCCGATCAGCGAGCGCCGCCGCGCGCGGGGGCCTGGCGTGTCGTAGAGAACGGAGCTCACCGGGCGAACACCACCTTCCGCTCCACGTAGCCGGCCAGCACTCCGGCCGGAACCGTGATCACGAGATAGGCGACGCCCACTCCGATTAGCACGGCGATCACGTCCGGTGGATGCGCGTTGGCCAGCCTGCGCGCCACACCGAACAGCTCGGCGACGAAGAACCCGCCGGCGACCGAGGTGTTCTTCGCAAGCGCGATGAACACGTTGATCAACGGTGGGACCACCGTCCGCAGGGCTTGCGGGACGATGATGATGCTCAGGGTCTGCGTGAACGTCAGACCGACCGCGCGAGCGGCCTCTGCCTGACCGACTCCGACGCTGTTGATGCCGGAACGCACCGCCTCACAGACGAACGAGGCGGTGTAGATCGACAGTGCCGCGATCGCCGAGATGAAGAACGGCACGGACGGTCCGATCTGGGGCCAGACGAACACGAAGAAGAAGAACACCAGCGTCAGGGGCGTGTTCCGTACGATCTCGACGTAGGCGCCACCGAACGCGCGCAGCGGCGGTACCGGCGACACCCGGAACGCCCCGAGGATGGTTCCCCATACGAGCGCGATCGCGCCCGAGACAAGGGCGAGGATCAGCGTCGTCCGGAATCCCTGCCAGTACAGCGGCAGGTTGTCCACGACCGCTTCCATGCCGCGTCACCTCCAGGTCATGCAGTCGGGGAGGTGGGCACAACGCCCACCTCCCCGATGCAGGGCATCCTCAGTAGCGGTCGACTTCCGGGGTCTCCGGGGTCTCGAGCACCTCACCCGCGGTGTTTTCCCAGGCTTCCAGCCAACGGCCGTCGTCGAAGGACTCCTCGAGGACGTCGTTGATGAAGGAGCGGAACTCGTCGTCGCCCTTCGGCACGCCCACCCCGTAGGGCTCCTCGGTGAACGGCTCGCCGACCAGCTTGAACTCGTCGGGGTTCTGGTCGATGAACCCGGAGAGGATGACGTTGTCCGTGGTCAGCGCGTCGACCTGGCCCTGGCGCAGCGGTTCGAGACAGTTCGAGTAGGTGTCGGTCAGATCGAGGTTCGCCTCGGGGTAGTTGTCCCGCATGTTCTGCGCGGGCGTCGAGCCCTCGACCGTGCAGACATCCTTGCCCGCGAGGTCCTCCGGTCCGCTGATCTCGTCGTTCTCCTCGAGGACGAGGATGGACTGCCCCGCGTTGTAGTACGGGCCCGCGAAGTCGACTTCCTGCTTGCGCTCGTCGTTGATGGTGTAGGTGGCCACGACCATGTCCACCTGCCCACCCTTGAGGAACTCCTCGCGGTTGGCCGATGTCGTCTCGCGCCACTCGATCCCGTCGCTGCCGATGCCGAGCTCGGAGGCGATGATCTTCGCGATCTCGACGTCGAAACCGACCGGCTCGCCGCTGGGGGCCTGCAGGCCGAACAGCGGCTGGTCGAACTTCGTGCCGATGGTGATCTCGCCGGCCTCGGCGAGCTGCGCCATCGTCGTGCCTTCTTCGAACTCACTGGCCTCGACGTCGGCGTCCTGCTCGCCGGCGTCGTCGTCCCCACCACACGCCGCCAGGACGAGAGCGGCAGAGGCCATGAGGGCCGTGAATGCCGTGTATCGCATCCGCATAACTGATTCCTTTCTACTCACCGGGGGTACTGGTGATGATGGCGCTTCCTCAATGGGTCAGGATCTTGCTGAGGAAATCTTGGGCCCTCTCTGTGCGTGGGTTGGTGAAGAACTCCTCCGGGCTGGTGTCCTCGATGACCGACCCGTAGTCCATGAAGATCACCCGATGCGCGGCGCGGCGCGCGAAGCCCATCTCGTGGGTGATGACGAACATGGTCATGCCCTCGCTCGCGAGCGAGGCCATGACGTCCAGAACCTCCTGCACCATCTCGGGGTCGAGCGCCGATGTCGGCTCGTCGAACATCATGACCTTGGGATTCATGGCTAGTGCGCGGGCGATCGCCGCACGCTGCTGCTGCCCGCCGGAAAGCTGTGCCGGGAACTTCTCCGCCTGGTCGGCGATACCGACCCGGGTCAGCAGCTCCATCGCCTCCTCCCGGGCGGCGGACTTGCTCTTCCCGCGTACCTTGATGGGCCCGAGCGTCACGTTGTCCACGATCGACTTGTGGGCGAACAGGTTGAACTGCTGGAACACCATGCCCACGTCCGCGCGGAGCTTCGCAAGAGCCTTGCCTTCTTTCGGCAGTGGCTCGCCGTCGACCTCGATCGTTCCCGAGTCGATCGGCTCGAGACGGTTGATCGTCCGGCAGAGCGTGGACTTGCCCGAGCCGGACGGGCCGGCGACCACGACAACCTGACCACGTGGCACCTCGATGGTGATGTCCTTCAAGACATGCAACTCGCCGAAGTGCTTGTTGACGTCCTGCGTCCGGATCATCGGAGCGGTGGACGACGTTGCTTCGTTCATCGGGCCTCCACGCCGCCGGTGAAGCGCGTGGATTGCGCCCATGGATGAGCCAACGGACTCGACACTCCTTCGCGCTGGACGACCGGTGTTCTCGAGAGTCGGTAGTCTGGGAAAGCGGTACCACTGGAAGAGGCGCCCCAGTGGCCAATAGCGACGGTAACTCTAGACACGAGATCGTCTATCCAGCCACCCGGGGCGCGAGCTCGTATTGATGCGGATTCGTGACTCGTTCATCGTCCCGGGGCACACCCATTTCGCAAAGACCACTCTCGTGGGTCAATCCACTGATCGGCGGCCGGGACTACTGCTAACGCGCGCGGGGTTCGCGCATGCGGGCCGGTTACCGCTTGCCGAACTCGGCGAGGGCCCGGCGCAGCCGGCCGATTGCGTCGGCGACCCACGGCAGCGTGAGGATCACCGCCGCGGGCTTGCGACCGTCCGCGCGAGCTCGCTCCAGTACCCGGTCGAGGCCGTTCGGGTCCGGCACGCCACCAGCGGCCTCGGAAATCGGTGCGTCGATGACCCCGCGACCGGTCAGGCCGGCCTGGGCCGCGTAGATGACCTGCTCGGGCTCGGTAGGCAGGCCGCGACGCACGAAGTAGCCCGCCGCCGACCCGCGGGCCTCGGCAGAGCCGACCACAGAACCGTAGGAGTTGAGCCCGGTCGCCCCGGCGAGTACCTCGCGGACCTCCGGGAGGACAGGCAGTCCCGCCTCGCCGAACCCGAGGTGCACGACGTGGTGCCCGGCAGCGCGTCGTGCGCGTACCCGCTCGTCGAGCTCCAGGGTGGCGGAGCGTGCGGCCACGGACCGTGCGACCGGGAAACGGAGGTGCTTCCGGCGGGTCTACCCTGGTAGATGTGCCACGGACATACCAGATCCGCACGTTCGGCTGCCAGATGAACGTGCACGACACCGAGCGGCTGGCAGGACAGCTCGAGGACGCCGGTTACGTACCGGCAGAAGGCACGCAGGCCGACGTGGTCGTGTTCAACACCTGCGCCGTGCGGGAGAACGCGGACAACAAGCTGTACGGCAACCTGGGGCGCCTGCGCAGCGACAAGAAGGCGAACCCGGACATGCAGATCGCCGTGGGCGGCTGCCTTGCCCAGAAGGATCGGGGCGAGATCGTCCGGCGCGCTCCGTGGGTCGACGTCGTCTTCGGCACGCACAACATCGGCTCGCTTCCCACCCTGCTCGAACGCGCCCGGCACAACCGCGAGGCCGAGGTGGAGATCCTGGAGTCGTTGGAGACGTTCCCGTCGACCCTGCCGGCCCGCCGTGACTCCGCCTACTCCGGGTGGGTGTCGATCTCGGTCGGGTGCAACAACACCTGCACCTTCTGCATCGTGCCCTCGCTGCGTGGCAAGGAACGGGATCGCAGGCCCGGCGAGATACTCGCCGAGGTCGAAGCGCTCGTCGCCGAGGGCGTCGTCGAGGTCACCCTGCTCGGTCAGAACGTCAACTCCTACGGCGTCGAGTTCGGCGACAAGTACGCGTTCGGCAAGCTGCTCAGGGCGTGCGGCGAGATCGAGGGGCTCGAGCGCGTGCGGTTCACCTCGCCCCACCCTGCGGCGTTCACGGACGACGTCATCGACGCGATGGCCGAGACCCCGAACGTCTGCCCCCAGCTGCACATGCCCCTGCAAGCGGGCTCGGACCGGGTGCTGAAGGCGATGCGTCGCTCGTACCGGGCGAAGCGGTTCCTGTCGATCCTCGACAAGGTGCGCGCGGCGATCCCGAACGCCGCCATCACCACCGACATCATCGTGGGCTTCCCCGGCGAGACCGAGGAGGACTTCCAGGAGACGCTGGATGTGGTGCGGCAGGCGCGGTTCTCCAGCGCCTTCACGTTCCAGTACTCCAAGCGAGAGGGCACACCCGCCGCCGAGATGGACGGGCAGGTCCCCAAGGACGTGGTGCAGGAGCGGTACGAGCGGCTCGTCGCGTTGCAGGACGAGGTCGCCTGGGAGGAGAACACCAAGCTGGTCGGGCAGCGGGTCGAGCTGCTCGTCGCGCGCGGTGAGGGGCGCAAGGACACCGAGACCCGCCGGATGAGCGGGCGCGCACGGGACGGCAGGCTGGTCCACTTCACCCCGGCCGGGGAGGCGATCGACGGCGAGGTGCGCCCGGGCGACTTCGTCGAGACCGAGATCAGCTACGCCGCGCCCCATCATCTCGTCGCGGACGGGACGGTACTGGCGCACCGGCGCACCCGCGCCGGTGACAACTCCGAGGCCGGCCAGCGCCCCCGGACCGCGGGGATCGCCAGCGGCGGCGTCAGCCTCGGCTTCCCGACGATCGGTGCCCCGCAGACCGAGCAGAGCGCGGTAGCAGCGGGCGGGTGCTCGACATGCTGAACGATTCCCGCGACGGCGACCCCGAGGAGGTCGCGGAGCTGCGCGAGGAGATCGAGCAGGTCGAGCGCAGGGCCGCGCGAACGGTCGAGCTCGGCAGGCGGGGCTTCGGTATCGCGGTACTGGTGTTCATCCTGATCGTCGCCGTGCTGCTGCCCTGGGTCGACGGCGACCCCGGCTGGCGGGCGCTCACGGGTGAGTCGGGCATCGTGCCCGGGCTGTTCGCGACGACGACGGTCGCTTTCGGCATCGTGATTTCGGCACTGACGCTGCTCGCGCGCCGCTGGTGGATGGCGTGGGTGTGTGCCATCGGCGGCTGGGTCATGTTCGTGGACGGCCTGCTCGCCGTCTGGAGTCAGCAGTCCACGGCAGCACCCGGCGTCGCGGGCGGCGGCCCGGGCGTTGGCATGGTGCTGGCGCTGATCACCGCCGTCATCCTGGCGATCAACTGGATGCGGGTGGCCGGCTCACGCCAGTGAGGCCGCGAACGCTCGCCGGGGACGAGCTGAGGCGTATCAGCGGTCGGCGACGGCGCGCTCCGCGGCGTTCATCCACTCGCGCCACTGGTCGGCCTGTTGCTGGGCATCGCGCGCCCGGCGCTCGTCGCCGTCCGCGCGGGCCTTGGCAGCCTGGTCCTCGAACTGCTGCACGCGCTCCCGGAACTGCGCGGCGCGTGCCTGGGCTTCCGGGTCGCTCGCGCGCCACTTGCTGTCCTCGGCCTGCCGGACCTTGTCCTGCACCGCCTTGAGCCTGCCGTCCAGCTCCCGCATCCGTTCCCGGGGCACCTTGCCGATCTCGTCCCAGCGCTCCTGCAGCTTGCGCAGCTGGGCCTTCGCCGAGTCCAGGTTCCGCGACGGATCGAGCTGCTCGGCCTCGGCGAGCAGCTCCTCCTTGCGGCGAGCGTTCTCCGCGTACTCGGCGTCGCGCTCGGAGAAAGCCGCCGAACGGCGCGCGAAGAACGTGTCCTGCGCCGCCTTGAAGCGCTGCCAGAGTGCCTCGTCGGAGTCCTTCGGCGCCTTGCCTGCTGCTTTCCACTCGGCCATGAGCTGCTTGTAGCGGGCCGCGGTCGGGCCCCAGTCCTGCGACTGCGTCAGCGACTCCGCCTCGTCGACCAGCTCCTGCTTCCGTTCCTTGGCCGCGGCACGCTGCTTGTCCAGCTCGGCGAAGTGCGCGCCGCGACGCCTGCTGAACGCGTCCCGTGCCTTGCCGAACCGTTTCCACAGCGCGTCATCGGTCTTGCGGTCCACGCCTTTGATCGTCTTCCATTCCTCGACGATCGAGCGCAACCGGTCGCCTGCGGCCTTCCACTGTGTGGAATGCTCCGCGATCTCCTCGGCTTCCTCGACAAGCGCGGTCTTGCGTTCGACGGCAGCGGCGCGGGTCGCCTCCCGCTGGCGCTTGGCCTGCTCGATCGCCTGCTCCGCGTGCGCGATGATGTGTGACAGGCGTGCCCGGAGTGCTTCGATGTCACCGACGACGGCGGCCTCGTCGAGCCCGTTACGCAGCTGGGTCGCCGAGCTCAGCGCCTGCTTCGGGTCACCGGCCCCGGAGTTGAGGCGCGTCTCCAGCAGCTCGGCCTCGGTACGCAGGTCGTCGAACCGGCGGGCGTAATGCTCCAACCCTTCCTCGGACGAGCCCGCCTGCCAGACGCCTACCGGGCGCTCGCCACCGGCGACGAACACGAACACGGTTCCCTCGTCGTCGATACGACCCCACCGGGACGGGTCCGCTTCGGCATTCGGCACGGGTGGAGCAGCGTGTGCGAGGCTCATCCGCCCGTGCAGTACCTCGTTCGGCGCGGGCGCGTGGGCGTCCTGCTGCTCGGTGGGCTTGTCGTGCGCCATCTCCTCAGCCATGGCCGGCTCCTTCGTGGCTGCTCGCCCGTGTGCCACGGGCGCCCCGCCTGGGCGGGGCCGTGTGCTGTGTCGACTGCCTCATCGGGTCCTACCTGCATTCAAACAGTTCTGCGCCATATGTGGTACTCGAGACGCGCCGACGCCCGTACGCAGCGCCACCCCGGGCGGGGACGCTTCCCACCGGAGGGTGGGTGGGTACTCTCGGTGGTCGTGATCGATCGTGTCGCCCTGGTACCGCAGCCCCCGTTGCTCGTTCCCGAGCTGGTGCCCGGCGTACTTCGGGAGACCGGTGCGGTGCGCGAGGCCGCCGAGGAAGCCGTCCGGTGGCTGCGTGGCGAGGCCGACAGGTGGTTGGCGGTCGGCCCCGGTGACGGGGAGTCCTGCGGGCACTACGAGCCGTGGCGACATGGTTCGTTCGTCGGGTTCGGCGCCGACGTGCGGGTGTCGTTGGCCGACCCGGACGACACCGCGCCCGGTGAGGTCACGGCTGATCTCCCGTTGCCGGTCCTGATGACAGGCTGGCTGCGCGCAAGGGCCGGCGTCGCCCGAGCGGCGGTCGAGGTCGTCGACGCCGGCTGCGCACCGGAGGAGTGCGCGCGTCTGGGACGGCGGTTGGGGCGCCGCGACGAGCGCGCCGGCCTGCTCGTGCTCGGCGACGGCTCGACGCGGCACGGGCAGCGTGCCCCTGGCGGACCCGACGACCGTGCCGCGGGCTTCGACGAGACGGTGGCTGCCGCGCTCGGCGAGGTGGACCTCGAGGCGTTGGGGTCACTGGACGCTGCCGAGGCCGCGGAGCTGGGCGCGAGCGGGCGCGCAACCTGGCAGGTCGCCGTCGGGATGGCGCGGTCGCGGGCCGTCGGTGATGCCGAGGACGACCGCAAGTGGCGGGGCGAGATGCTGTACTCGGGCGCCCCGTTCGGCGTCGGCTACCATGTGGCGATCTGGGAGCGAGTGTGACCGGCATGCGTCCCGT
Source organism: Haloechinothrix alba (assembly GCF_900188115.1). Classification (GTDB taxonomy): domain Bacteria; phylum Actinomycetota; class Actinomycetes; order Mycobacteriales; family Pseudonocardiaceae; genus Haloechinothrix; species Haloechinothrix alba. Next base: position 67,876 of record NZ_FZNW01000009.1, read on the forward strand.
CGCCGTCGTCGGCCCGACCGCGACCGGCAAGTCCGAGCTCGCGGTCGAGCTCGCCGTCGCCCTCGGCGGTGCGGTGATCAACGCGGACGCGATGCAGCTGTACCGCGGAATGGACATCGGCACGGCCAAGATGCCGGTGAGCGAGCGGCGTGGCGTCGACCATCACCTGCTGGACGTTCTCGAGGTCACCGAGACGGCCTCGGTGGCCGCGTACCAGCGCGACGCCCGGGCCAGGATGGACGAGCTGCTCGCCGCGGGGACCGTACCGGTGCTGTGCGGCGGCTCCGGGCTCTACATCCAGGCGGTACTCGACGATCTCCGGTTCCCGGGAACCGACCCCGATGTGCGGATGCGGCTGGAGCGGGAGGCCGAGGAGGTCGGTGCGCAGGCCATGCACCGCCGCCTCGCCGAGAGCGACCCGGCCGCGGCGGGGTCGATCCTGCCGTCGAACGCGCGCCGGATCATCCGCGCGCTGGAGGTCATCGAGATCACCGGCCGCCCGTTTTCGGCGAACCTGCCCGAGCCGGCGGAGCCGAGGCACGGCACGATCCTTATCGGGGTGGACCGCGACGTGGACGAGCTGGACAGGCGTGTCGACAGCAGGGTGGAAGGCATGTTCAGCGCGGGGCTGGTCGATGAGGTCCGGCAACTGCTCGACCGCGGTCTGCGAGAGGGAAGGACGGCGTCAAGGGCGCTCGGCTACCGGCAGGTACTCGCCGAGCTCGACGGTGCGGGGGACATGCGAGCGGCCGCGGACGCCACCGCGCGAGCGACCCGCAGGTTCGTGCGCAAGCAGCGCTCGTGGTTCCGCAGGGACAACCGGATCACCTGGCTGGACGGCCGTGGGACCGACCTGACCGGGCGAGCGCTCGAACACGTAACCTCATAGCCGTGGGTATCGCATTCCTCAAGGGGCACGGCACGCAGAACGACTTCGTGCTGTTACCCGACCCCGACGGCGAGCTGGAGCTGACCACCGAGCGGGTGCGGGCGCTGTGCGACCGGCAACGCGGGCTCGGCGCCGACGGGGTACTGCGCGTCGTGCGCGGGGAAGCGCTTGCCGACGAGGTGCCGGAGTCGGCGCGCTCGGAGGCGCAGTGGTTCATGGACTACCGCAACGCCGACGGCTCGATCGCGGAGATGTGTGGCAACGGTGTGCGGGTGTTCGCCCGTTACCTGGTCGAGGACGGCTTGGTGGCGCGCGGGACCGACGGCGGGGCCGACTTCGTCATCGGGAGCCGCGCAGGGGACCGCCCGGTGCGGGTCAACGCCGACGGCACCGTCACCGTGCAGATGGGCCACGCGAGGGTGACGGGGGAGTCGATGGCATCGGTCGACGGGCTGGCGCTGACCGGCATCGCCGTCGATGTCGGCAACCCCCACCTGGTGTGCCGGGTGGACACCGACCTGACGGCGCTGGACCTGCGCTCCGAACCGGCCTACGACGCGCGGCGGTTCCCGGGAGGAGTCAACATCGAGTTCGTCACCGAGCTCGGGCCGGACGAGCTGAGCATGCGCGTCTACGAACGCGGGGTCGGGGAGACCCGCGCCTGCGGGACCGGCACCGTCGCCGCGGCCGCGATGGCCGTGTACGGGGCCGGGCAGCAGGAGGGCACCCGCACGGTACGGGTACCCGGCGGTGCCGTCACGGTCACGGTCGGGCCGAACTCGTCGAGCCTGACCGGGCCCGCGGTGCTGCTGGCCCGCGGCGAACTGGACACCCACTGGTGGCAGGCACCGGCGTAGGTCGTGTCTCTTCTCAATCCCGCGTACCTGCTGCGCGGGGCCAGCGAAGCGCCTCGCGGCGTTCTCGTCCGTGCTCGTCCCTACCGGGTGAAGACCACTACCGGCGACTCCTCGGCCTGGTGAGGCACTCCGCTGATCCCCGCTCGCGACGTAGGGGATCAAGAGACACGCCCTTGGTCGCGGGCACGCCGGCGGAAACACGTCTGTCGCGCCCCGGCGAGTCGGCGGCACACTCGCTGTTCGTGCACGGCGATACCTGCCTTCGCAGGTAGACACACGGACGCACCCGTGGCGACCCTCGTCGCGCGGGCGGAAGCGGTGTGATCGATCAGGGATGACCCGGTTCCCTGCGTAGGGATATCCCCCATCGGAATGGGGTGCATACCTGATGGTCTCTTCCATTCTGTCGCGAGATCGTCGATGGCGTGACCGATATGGGGAGGACACCGCACCGCGTGGCACGCGAAGCGGTGGGCTCGGACAACACCCGCATCGCGGCGGGCATCGTCATCGGATTCGGCGGGCTGGCCCTGTCCGTGGCGTTCATGGTTTACCTGCATGTCGCGGCGGGCGGCGGCCTCCGCTCCACGATGTCGGAGTACATCTTCGTCGATGGTGTCGGCTGGATGTTCGGCGCCAGTGCGGTATGCATGGCCATCGGCGCGCTGGGCGCGCTCATCGGGCTCTCCGACACGGGGCTGCTGTCCGGGAACGGGTCACGATCCGCGGCCTGGTCACAGCCCGAGCCGAGTAGCAGGCCAGCGCGGGGGACCGGCCTGCTTCGGCTCGGGCTGTGGCTTGTCCCAACCGGATTCGTCCTCGTCGCGCTGTTTCCCACCAACAGTGCGGGTCCGCTGTCACTGTCCGCGGAGATCCACCGCTACGCGGCCGGTGTGGGGTTCACCGGCCCGCCAGTCGCTGCATATCTGGTGGCCCGCCGCCTCGCCCGGCCAGAGCTGGCGCGCTACCGGCTCTGGCTGCTTCGTGGCGCGGGCGTGACTGCGGGTGCTCTCGTGGTGTTCCTGATCAGCCATTTCGGTACGTTGCCCGAGTTCATGCAGGACTTGCGCGGCCCGACCCAGCGGTTGCTGCTGGTACTCGTGCTGCTCGTGCTCGGGCAGCTGATCTACCTTCCGGCACGATGCGCCGAGCGCGCGCGAGGCGAGTGAGCCGTGATGATCGCGGTCGGAATCGCGCTCGCCGTGCTGGGCGCTTTGTGCTTCGCTACCGCCGCCGAGATGCAGCACAATGCGGTTCGCACCGTCGGCGCAGGCGGGCTGCAGTTGCGCCGGGCGGGCCTGCTGGCACGCGACCCAACTTGGCTGTCCGGTTTGCTGGCACTGGCCGCGGGGGCCGGGCTGCACACACTCGCGCTCGCCTTCGCGCCGCTCGCGGTTGCGCAGCCGATCGGGGTGCTGGCGCTCGTCGCGTCGGTGCTGCTCGCGGCGTGCCGGCAGCGCCGCACGATACGTGGCGGTGAGCTGAGCGCGCTGGCGCTGACCGTCGCAGGGGTCACCGGGTTTGTGCTGCTTGCGATGCCGGCTGCGGGCACGATGCCGGACGTGGACGGCGGCACCGTGCTACGGGCATGCGTGGTGATCGCTGTACTGGTGACCGCCCTGGTTCCGCTCGGTAGGTCGGGCCGGCGTATCGGCCGCTGTCTCGCGTTCGCGACCGCGGCCGCGGCCTGCTACGCGCTGGTCTCGGTGCTGACCAGGATCGCGACGGTGCAGCTGCGTACCGGCGGCTGGTCCTGGGACCTACTCGGGTCAGCCGCGGGGGTCGTGCTCGCCGCCGCGCTGGGGGGTTGGCTGATCCAGCACGCCTACGCGGGCGGTTCGCCGGACTTGGTGCTCGCCTGCCTGACCGTCGGCGATCCGGTCGTGGCGGTCGGGGTCGGCATGACTGTGCTCGGTGAGGCGGTACCTGCCGGTGCGATTCCGGCTGCTGCGCAGGCGGTCTGCGCCGCAGTGGCCGTCACCGGAGTCGCCGTGCTCGCCGCGCACCGTTCGACAGACACCTTACTCGAAGACGATCACCGGACCGGGGCCTGGCTCCGGCCACAATAGACAGGAGATCCCGATGAACGTCACCTTGCCCCAGCAGGTCGCGATCCGCCGACAACGGCGGATCCTGATCGGCGCGGATACCTTCCAGCCTGATGTCAACGGCGCGGCGCGGTTCGCCGAACGGCTGGCCACGGGGCTCGCCGGGCGCGGGCACGATGTGCACGTGATCTGCCCGAGCACCGATACCAGGTCCCGGACGGAGCTCTTCCACGGCGTCATCGTGCATCGGCTCGGGTCGCGCCGAACGCCGTTTCATCCCAGTTTCCGGGTCTGTCCACCCTGGCGTGCGGGCCGCGATCTCGACCGGATCATGTCGGAGGTAAACCCCGACGTGGTACATGCGCAATCACACTTCGTTATCGGCAGGGCACTGGTCAACGGCGCTACGGCGCGCGGGATTCCCGCGGTGGCGACGAACCACTTCATGCCGGAGAACCTGCTCGGCTACCTGCCTCTTCCGCACGCGCTCGGTGCGCGCGCGGCCCGGTGGGCCTGGCGCGATCTCGGCAGGGTCTACGGCAGAGTGGACGCGGTTACGGCTCCGACACCACGCGCCGTGGCGTTGCTGCGGTCCCACGGTTTCGTGCACGAGGCTCGCGCGGTCTCCTGTGGCATCGATGCCGAGCGCTACCAGAACAACGGCAACACCATTGCCGGGACGATCCTGTTCGTCGGCAGGCTGGACAAGGAGAAGCGAGTCTGCGAATTGCTGCGCGCGGTCGGGCTCCTCGCCGATCCGGATATCCGGGTGGAAATCGTCGGTGACGGCGCCTGTCGCGCGCAACTGACCGAGCTTGCCGAGCAACTCGGCATCGCCGGTTCGGTGCGGTTCCACGGATTCATACCGGAGCAGGACCTGCTCGCCGCGTATGCCAGGGCCGAGGTCTTCTGCATGCCCGGCGTGGCCGAACTGCAGAGCATCGCCACGCTCGAAGCGATGTCCGCGGGCAAGCCGGTGGTCGCGGCCGATGCGGTGGCCCTCCCGCACCTCGTGCGAGAGGGGGTCAACGGCTGGCTGTACCGGCCCGGTGACGTGCATGGACTCGCCGACCGGCTACGGCGGGTGCTGCGCGCGCCCGGTGGTAGTGCGCGGCTCGGCGCCGCTAGCCGCCTGCTGGCCGGTGAGCACGCGCTCGCCACGACTCTCGACCAGTTCGAAGACGTCTACAGCGAGGTCGTGACTGTGCCGAACGAGTCGATCGCGAGCGCGAGCACACCCGAATAGGTGCTCGGGCCCGTCGAGGACCGGCACCATCGCCCTGCCCTGCGTTCGAGCCGTGGGCCTGTCCTGCGGCGGAGGGTATTCACTCGCGGAGCGTAGCCGATCCGTGGGACGATGGTGTCAGCATGGCAGAAGCGACAGACCGTACGACAGGCAACAACCGCGCCGGTGGCGCATCCGATGAACCGAGTACGCAGCAACGAGGAGGAAACCTGTCCGCAGGTGAGTGGGAGCTGGAGGACCGAGCGGCTCTGCGCCGAGTCGTCGGGTTGTCGACCGAGCTGTCGGACATCACCGAGGTCGAGTACCGGCGGTTGCGGCTGGAGAACGTCGTACTCGTCGGGGTCTGGACGGAAGGAACGTCCGCGCAGGCCGAGGAGTCCCTGAACGAGCTGGCCCGGCTGGCCCAGACGGCCGGTTCCACGGTGCTCGAAGGGTTCATCCAGCGGCGTGACCGCCCCGACTCTGCCACCTACGTCGGTTCGGGCAAGGTGCGCGAGCTCGCCGAGACCGTACGCGCCACGGGCGCCGATACCGTCATCGCCGATGGTGAGCTGGCACCCGGGCAGCTGCGACAGCTGGAGGAGAAGCTCAAGGTCAAGGTGATCGACCGGACGGCACTGATCCTGGACATCTTCGCCCAGCATGCCCGGTCGAAGGAGGGCAAGGCGCAGGTCGAGCTCGCCCAGCTGCAGTACCTGATCCCCCGGCTGCGGGGCTGGGGTGAGGCGCTGTCCCGGCAGACAGGCGGGCGTGCCGGCGGCGGCTCCGGTGGCGTGGGACTGCGTGGTCCCGGTGAGACGAAGCTGGAGACCGATCGCAGGCGGATCAGCAAGCGCGTGGCGAAGCTGCGCCGCGAGATCGCCGGGATGAACACGATCCGGCAGACCAAGCGTGGCAGGCGTGTCGCCAACGCCGTGCCCAGCGTCGCGATCGTCGGTTACACCAATGCCGGCAAGTCCAGCGTGCTCAACGCGATCACCGGAGCCGGAGTGCTCGTGCAGGACGAGCTGTTCGCCACACTGGACCCGACCACGCGGCGTGCCGTGACTCCGGACCGCAGGGAGTACACGCTGACCGACACGGTGGGATTCGTGCGCCACCTCCCGCATCAGCTGGTCGACGCCTTCCGCTCGACCCTGGAGGAGGCTGCCGACGCCGACCTGTTGCTGCACGTCGTCGACGGGGCGGACGCGGCCCCGGAAGAGCAGGTGCAGGCTGTCCGGGACGTGCTGCGTGGCATCGCCGAGGAACGGGACGAGCCGCTGCCTCCCGAGCTACTCGTGATCAACAAGGCGGACGTCGCGGGGGAGGTGGCGCTGGCCCGGCTGGGGCACCTGCTGCCCGATGCCGTGGTGGTCTCGGCCCAGACCGGTGAGGGTGTCGACGCCGTGATCTCCGCCGTCGCCGAGAAGCTCCCGCATCCGGAGGTCCTGATCGAGGCACTCGTGCCGTACACACGTGGTGAGCTGGTGGCTCGGGCGCACACCGAAGGGGAGGTGCTCGTCGAGGAGCACGTGGCGGCCGGAACACGGCTCAGCGCACGAGTGCATCCCGGGTTGGCGAACGCGCTTCGCGAGTTCTGCACCAATGGGGCAGTGGTCTAGTCGCTGGTCCAGCCGCTGGTCCAGCCGCTGCGAGGACCACGGGGCGGTTCGAGGATGACCGGGCCGTCGCGGTCGACGAGTGCACGAACGGCACCCTGTCTCGTGGCATGTCTCGCGCTGACCCTGGCACCGCATGGCCCGGCAGCCGCCGAACCCCGCGCCGAGCCGTTGTGCGTCGTCGACGACGAACGCCTGCACTCCCTATCGGGGCTGGCCGCGGACGGCCGGCACTGGTACGCGGTCAACGACGGCGGGACGCGGCTCGAGGTCTACGTGCTGGGGCGGGACTGCCGGGTCCGCGATGTCATCACCGCCGGGACCGATCCCTTCGACGTGGAAGACCTCGCTCGCGCCCCGGACGGGACGTTGTGGCTGTCCGATACCGGGGACAACCGGCGGCAGCGAGACACGGTGGCCCTGCACGAGCTCCGCCCGGACGGAGACGCCACCCTGTACCGGCTCACCTACCCGGACGGGCCGCATGATGCCGAGGCGCTCGTGCTCGACCACGAGGGCGTGCCGCATATCGTCACCAAGTCGGTCACCGGCAACGCCGGGGTGTACCGGCCTGGCGACGTGCTGAGCAGTCCGGGTCCGACACCCCTGGAGAAGGTCGCCACGGTGGCGATCGGATCGACGGACACCCAGGGCGGCCCTGTCGGCACGCTCGGAACCCTGACCGTGACCGGAGGCGCGACGGGCGCGGACGGCACGGTGGTGGTACTGCGTACGTATACCGACGCGTACCTGTACGCCGCGCCGGACCGCGACGTGGTCGCCGCGCTGCAGCGGGAACCGGTGCGGGTCCCGCTGCCCGACGAACCGCAGGGTGAGGCCGTGGCCGTCGAGCCGGACGGCACGATGCTGTCCACGAGTGAGGGAGTGGGTCAGCCGGTCCGTGCCGTGGAGGGTGCAGCCGCGCTGGCGCCGCAGCAACGGGCGTCCGAGCGCTCGAGTCCACCGCCGAGCGGACGGGAGGATCCTGCCGAGCCGGGATCCGGGAGCGACACGGCGGTGGAGGACGAGAGCCAGAACCGGAGCTGGGGAGCAGTCGTATCTGCTGTGTCAGCCACGGTGGCCGCGATGGTCCTGGCCGTGGGGGTGGCCTTGGTACGCCGTCGGCATCGGTCGACTCGCTCGTGAGCCCGCTGCCGGTGGGCTCACGAGTGTGGCGTGTGCAGTGCGGCTGAGCCACGCGCGCGGCGTCCGGGCCGCGGATCAGAGCCGGCGGAGTACCGCCACGACCTTGCCGAGCACAGTGGACTCATCGCCGAGGATGGGGTCATAAGCCTCGTTGTGCGGCAACAGCCAGACGTGACCGTCGGACATCTTGAACGTCTTGACGGTCGCCTCCCCTTCGATCATGGCGGCGACGATGTCGCCGTTCTCGGCGCTGGGCTGCTTGCGGACGACGACCCAGTCGCCGTCGGTGATGGCAGCGTCGACCATCGAGTCACCCTTGACGCTGAGCAGGAACAGCTCGCCTTCGCCGACGATCTCGCGGGGCAGCGGGAAGACGTCCTCGACCGACTCCTCGGCGAGCACCGGGCCACCGGCAGCGATCCGGCCGACGAGTGGGACGTAGGCGGGTTTGGGAGATGACTCACCCGCGAGGCCGGACTCGTCGGCGTCCGGGGGCGCATCGAGCTCACTCGGGTCCACATCGGCCGGAAACACACCGACGGCGCGCGGGCGGTTGGGGTCCCTGCGGAGGTAGCCCTTGCGTTGCAATGCCTGGAGCTGGTGAGCGACCGATGACGTGGACGTCAGCCCGACGGCGTCCCCGATCTCGCGCACGCTGGGCGGGTAGCCGAGCCGCTTCACCCAGGAGCGGATGACCTCCAGGATCTGACCCTGCCGGATGGTGAGATCGCCCCGCTTGTCCGCAGGCGGGAACGGGCGCACATTGTCCTCGGTATCCGCCCCGTCGCTTGCCGCGGACCGGCTCGTGTCCGGGTCCGGCCGGCTCGCTGCGGGTTCGTTCGTGATGTCCCGTGCCACCGCGTTGCCTCCATCAGGGTCCTGCCGCCGCCCACTCGTGCCGTCCGAACGGGCCCGAGTACGTCAATGGCGGACCAATGCGTTGTCCGTGTTACGACTGCTGGCTGTGACGACCGGTTGGCCGCTGTGTCAAATCTAGCGCGTACAGCGGGTGACTTCAAACAACTGTTCGAGCGACACGCCGGTCGAATGGTACGGATATCGGGCAGGTCACCGGGTCCGACCCGGGTGTGATCCGTGCGCCGCGCCGGGCCCGTCGCCGCCGGCCGCCGACCGCCCGCCGAGCGGGCCGGTCCGGTCGTGCGCCGCCTTCCCGGGCGGCACTGCGCATCAGGATGCCTGGCGTCCGGGTTCCCCTGCGGGTGCGACACGCCGGTGGGCTGTGCGGCTCGCTCACCGTCGCCGCGTGCCGGGTCGCAGGTGAGTAGCATCCGTCGGTTCTGCTCGCCCGCCTGTTCGACGCGGGTTCGACGATCTCGGAATGTTCGGAGCTCTCGATTTTGTCGGTAGGGCGTGGTACAAAGTCGCTCAGACGTTCGATAGAACGGGTGTTCGACCTGAGGTGTATCGCCGGAGCACCCTGCAGACGGGGTCCGCGGGCGAGCTCTCGGCGAGCCGATGGCGAATGCCGCGAACGAGGCGACGAGGAGGGTCCGCGATGCCGGTACTGGCGGGCAGTGAGGGTGTCGGGCGATCGCCCGGCCCGGACGTCAGCGCGGATGTCGCCGGGTGTGACGCCGGGTGTGACGCCGGGTGTGACGCCGGGTGTGACGCCGGAACGGCAGTTCCGGCCGGGTCGCCCCGGGGTGGCTCACGGCGTGACCGGGTGATCGATGTGCGGCGATCCGTGACGGGCTCGCGGCGTCGGCCCGCAGGGCCGGCAGGGCCGGCACGGCCGGGACTACGGCCGACGGCGTGTCTGGTCCCGCGAGAGGGTAAGAGTTCACGGGAGTCGTGGGTTCTCCTGGGGACCGTCGGCGTAGCGGTGTGTGCGGTCGTGATCGTGCTCGGTCTCGCGCTCGGTGGCTTGGCCGGGGCCGTGTCGCACGAGGTGCCGGAGCGGACCGGAGTGGTTACCGTGTCCGACGGCGAGTCGCTGTGGGATCTCGCCCGCCAGCACGCTCCGGACAGCGACCCGCGCGCGGTCGTGGAACGCATTCACCGGCTGAACGAGCTCGAGGACGGGTCGGGCGTCGCGGCGGGGGCGGTGTTGACCGTGCCGGTGCAGGTGCCGGAGTAGGGTTCTCTGGGCGGTGCGGTCCACGGCGACGGCCGGAAGGCCCGGGAAGTATCACCCTGTCGGGTCGGTTGCGGGCCATGCGGAACCGATCTATCGTCGACCCCAACATGTAGTAGTTACACTGGTGTAGTTGCTCCACAGGTTGGGGTACACTGGAAGAGTAGGTGTTCACAAGCGCGGTGGGGTATGTCCACCGAGCGTTCGTGTCGGGTCCATGCGGTGGGTGCCGCCCGGGTCGGGTGGCAGCGTCGGTGGTCGGCGACCATGCGGTGAGAGGCAGGTGTTGCGCAGTGCGGTGCCCGTTCTGCAGGAACGCCGACTCCAGAGTGGTCGACTCGCGTGAGGTGGACGAGGGACAGGCGATCAGACGCCGCCGGTCGTGCTCGGCGTGCGGGCGGCGGTTCACGACCTCCGAGACCATGGTGCTCGCCGTGGTCAAGAAGTCGGGGGTCACCGAGCAGTTCAGCAGGGACAAGGTCGTGACCGGCGTGCGGCGCGCGTGCCAGGGGCGTCCGGTCGACGAGGACGACATCCAACAGCTGGCGCACCGGGTCGAGGAATCGATCCGTTCGGCGGGCGCCGCGGAGATACCGAGCCATGAGGTCGGTCTGGCGATCCTTGGGCCGCTCCGGGACCTCGACAGCGTGGCGTACCTCCGGTTCGCCAGTGTCTACCGCGCCTTCTCTTCGATCGAGGACTTCGAGAAGGAGATCGCGGGGTTGCGGGAGGCCATCGGGGGCACCGGCGGTGCTGCCGAGACCACTGATACCGCCGATGCCGCGGATGCGGCCGACGCGGGCGGGCGTGCCGACTGACCGGTATCGCAGCAAACCAGGACGAGACAGTTCGCAAAGTTCGTGAGAGGTGTCGGGACCGAGCGTCCGGACGCCGGAGTGAGGGAGAAGTGATGACGGAGACCGTGGGAGTCGCAGCGAAGTCGGGCCGGTCCGGCAAGGGCAAGGGCTCAACGAAGGGGGAAGGCCGCGGACTCCGGGTGGAGCGCGTATTCACCACCGAGGGCGTGCATCCGTATGACGAGGTCACCTGGGAACGCCGCGATGTCGTGATGACGAACTGGCGGGACGGCACGGTGAACTTCGAACAGCGCGGTGTCGAGTTCCCCGACTTCTGGTCGATGAACGCCACCAACATCGTGGTGAGCAAGTACTTCCGGGGCGCGCAGGGCACCGCGGAACGGGAGAACAGTCTCCGTCAGCTCATCGACAGGGTGGTCAAGGCCTACACCGACGCGGGCGTCGAGCACGGTTACTTCACGACCGACGCCGACGCCGAGGTCTTCGCGCACGAGCTCACCTGGATGTTGCTGCACCAGTACTTCAGCTTCAACTCGCCCGTGTGGTTCAACGTCGGAACGGCCTCCAGCCAGCAGGTTTCGGCGTGCCAGCCTTATGATGCTTTGGTGAGTACCCCCGCTGGGATGGTGCCCATCGGTGACCTGGTGACGCAGGACGCCGTCGGCGAGAAGGTGTTCGACGCGCACGGCGTGACCAGGATCCTGGCGACCAAGTTCAATGGCAGGAAGGACGTTCTACGTCTGCACACCAAGGCGGGACATGCGCTGGACGTGACGGCCGACCACCTGGTGTGGCGAGCGAACTCGACTGCAGGGTCTGGGCGTTTCGTGCCGGCCGGAGAGCTCCGCGAGGGCGACAAGCTCGAGTGGCGCCGGCGGACGTCCTTCGGGGAAGCTGAGATCACGTCGCGGGCGATCGCGGAGGCTGCGCTCGCCGGTTGGCTGCAGTCCGATGGCTTCGTCGGTCAGTACGACGGGACCAACAGCTCGTTGACCATCGAAGCCATGACCGTCAACGATGCCGAGCGCGATTGGGTAACGGCGGCCCTCGACGGCGTCTTTCCCAGCGTTCATCGCAAGGAGCGGAAGGTCGACACAAGGGACGCGAGCCTCGACTGCCGCCGTATCCGGCTATACGGCAATGAGCTCGAGGAGTTCGTGGAGAAGTGGAATCTGCGGGCGCGGGGTATCGACATCGCCGCGCCCGCTGCCATGTTCACGGCACCGCTCCCGGTAGTCGCCGCCTACCTACGGAGTCTCTTCCAGGCCGAGGGGTATGTCTCGGCACGGCAACGTTCCACCATGGTCGGCCTCTACATGATCAGCGAGCCCCTGATCAGAGACGTTCAGCAACTACTCGCACGGTTCGGCATTTTTGCTCGAGTTCGTCGCAAGACAGAGAAGCGCTCCGATCGGCACGATACCTGGGGTATTCAGATCCAGAACGCCGGTGATCGGCGCACGTTCGCCGACGAAATCGGCTTCATCGACCCGATCAAGGCGGACAAGCTCGAGCGGTCCTTCGAGCAACCGGGGCGGGCTGCCCGGGATCTGAAGCGCTTGGAGATCGAACGCATCGAGTCGCGGGGCGCCATGGATGTCTACGATATTCAAACGGAATCCGGCGAGTACCTCTCGAGCAACCTCCGCGTACACAATTGCTTCATCCTGTCGGTCGACGACACGATGGAGTCGATCCTGAACTGGTACCGCGAGGAAGGCCTGATCTTCAAGGGTGGCTCGGGGGCCGGCCTGAACCTGTCGCGCATCCGTTCGTCCCAGGAGCTGCTGCACTCCGGCGGAACCGCATCCGGTCCGGTGTCGTTCATGCGGGGCGCGGACGCCTCGGCGGGGACGATCAAGTCCGGTGGCGCCACTCGCCGCGCCGCGAAGATGGTCGTGCTCGATGTCGACCATCCGGATATCGAGGAGTTCGTGCACACCAAGTCGAGGGAGGAGCACAAGATCCGTGCGTTGCGCGACGCGGGCTTCGACATGGACTTGGGTGGCACCGACATCAGCTCGGTCCAGTACCAGAACGCGAACAACTCCGTTCGGGTCTCGGACGAGTTCATGCAGGCTGTGTCGTCGCGTACGAAGTTCGGGCTGCGCGCCCGCACCACCGGTGAGGTGATCGACGAGACCGATGCCGGCTCGCTGTTCCGCTCGATGGCGCAGGCGGCGTGGGAGTGCGCCGACCCGGGGTTGCAGTACGACGACACCATCAACGACTGGCACACCTGCCCGGAGTCGGGACGGATCACGGCGTCCAACCCGTGTTCGGAGTACATGCATCTGGACAACTCGAGCTGCAACCTGGCCTCGCTCAACCTGATGAAGTTCCTTTCCGAGGACGGCACGTTCAACTCGGAGCTGTTCGTCAAGGCGGTGGAGCTGGTCATCACCGCCATGGACATCTCGATCTGCTTCGCGGACTTTCCCACCGAGGCCATCGGCGACACGACGCGCAAGTACCGGCAGCTCGGGATCGGCTACGCAAACCTCGGTGCGTTGCTGATGGCGACGGGGCACGCCTACGACTCGGAGGACGGCCGGGCATTGGCCGCGGGGATCACCTCGCTGATGACCGCGGTGTCCTACCGCCGTTCGGCTGAGCTGGCCGGAGTCGTCGGCCCGTACGAGGGCTACGCGCGCAACAGTGAGGCGCACCAGCGGGTGATGCGTAAGCACGCCGCCGCCAACGACGCCATCCGTGCCAGGGACAGCAACGACGTCGCCGTGCGGCGCGTGGCCACGGCCGAGTGGCAGCGCGGCATCGAGCTGGGTGTGCAGCACGGCTGGCGCAACTCGCAGGCCAGCGTGCTCGCGCCGACCGGAACGATCGGCTTCATGATGGACTGCGACACCACCGGCGTGGAGCCCGACTTCTCGCTGGTGAAGTTCAAGAAGCTGGTCGGTGGCGGGTCCATGCAGATCGTCAACCGGTCGATCCCGCGTGCCCTGCACTCGCTGGGATACCAGGAGGAGCAGGCCGAGGCGATCGTGGAGTACATCGCCGAGCACGGCCACGTGATCGACGCACCCGGGCTGCGGGCGGAGCACTACCCGGTGTTCGACTGCGCTATCGGTGAGCGGGCGATCTCCCCGATGGGTCACGTGCGGATGATGGCCGCCGTCCAGCCGTTCCTGTCCGGTGCGATCTCCAAGACGGTGAACATGCCCGAGGAAGCGACGGTCGAGGACGTCGAGGAGATCTACTACCAGGGCTGGCAGCTCGGCTTGAAGGCGCTGGCGATCTACCGGGACAACTGCAAGGTCGGCCAGCCGCTGTCCACGGGCAACAGCGACGCCGCCAAGGACGAGGCGAAGAACCGGGAGGATGCCGCCGTGGGCGGCGCGCAGCAGGAGCCGGTGGTGGAGTACCGGCCGGTCCGCAAGCGACTACCGAAGAAGCGTCCGAGCCAGACGGTGTCTTTCACGGTCGGCGGTGCGGAGGGCTACCTGCACGCCGGCGAGTACCCGGACGACGGTCTCGGCGAGATCTTCGTCAAGCTCGGCAAGCAGGGATCCACGCTGGCCGGTGTGATGGACGCCTTCTCGATGTCGATCTCGGTCGGGCTGCAGTACGGCATCCCGCTGGAGTTCTACGTGAGCAAGTTCCAGAACCTGCGTTTCGAGCCGGCGGGGATGACCGACGATCCGGATATCCGGATCGCGACCAGCGTGCTCGACTACCTGTTCCGCAGGCTGGCGCTGGACTACCTCCCGTACGAGAAGCGGGAACAGCTCGGCATCTTCACCGCGGCCGAGCGAACCGCCGCTGTGGCCGAGCAGTACGGCGAGTCGGGCTCCTCCGAGGACGACGTCGATATGGACGCCCTGCGCAGCAGCGTCGACGCCAACACGATCGACAGTGGGGCGCGCGACACGGACGACGAACCCGCGGCGCCTGCTTCGTCCATGGACGACGACCAGCAGACTCCGGAGGCGCACACCACGACCGAGCTGCTGGAGGCCCGGCTCGGTAAGGCAGCGGACGCACCGCTCTGCATGACCTGCGGGACCAAGATGCGCCCTGCCGGATCGTGCTACGCCTGCGAGGGCTGCGGAGCGACCTCCGGTTGCAGCTGACCGGCGCGTAGCGCGGACGTGCCGCGGGGGCGAGCCGGTCCGCTCGCCCCCGCGTACGGCACGCGTCGCACGGGTTACTGGCCGGTAGATCTGCTCCGTACGGGCTACCGGCGGGTAGGTTGACCCTCCGGTGTCTTCCGCGGACGTCGATGAGCGGGTTACTCTACAGGGTGCTGCTGTGAGGCCCGTCATGCGAGGGAAGGAACTCGATGCGTATCGCCGATGTGCTCCGCGCCAAGGGGCACGAAGTCGCCACCATCAGCCCGGACACCACGGTGTCCGAGTTGCTCTCCGTGCTCGCCCAGCGCAACATCGGCGCCATGGTCGTGCTCGGTGAGGAGGCTGTGGTCGGCATCGTGTCGGAGCGAGATGTCGTCCGCCGTATGCACGAGCGCGGCGCCGCACTGCTCGACGCCCCGGTCTCGGAGATCATGACGGCCATGGTCGCCACCTGCACCCCCGACGACACCGTCGACGATCTCACGCAAGTCATGACGACTCGCCGGATCAGGCACGTCCCGGTCATCAGCAACGGTGAGCTCAGCGGCATCGTCAGCATCGGTGACGTGGTCAAGAGCAGGATGGACGAGCTTCAACACACCAAGGAGCAGCTCGAGGCCTACATCGTGCAGGGTTGATGGTTCGCAAGGCGAACGTAGCGGGTGCTGGTCCCCGGAGGTTGTGCACACCGGCCACATCCGTCCACCGATTCGGCTGACCGCCGCACGGCGCGGGCTTCACCGCGCACCGTGGGGGTATGACCAACGAATCGGAATCGGCGGACACCTCCGCCAAGCGGCCCGTCGTCCGCGTGCGAGGCATCGCGGAGCTGCTCGCTTCGCTGCCCCAGATCCTGGGATTCCGGCCCGCGGAGTCGGTGATCCTGCTCGCCGACATTCATCCGGGCAGCCGCAAGTACGGTCCCGTCATCCGCGCCGACCTGCCGGCCGCAGGTGACGAACGAGCGCTGGCCTGCCAGTTGGCCGCGGCGGTCTCGCGTTCCCGCGCCATATCGGTGACTACTGCCGTCCTCGGTGAGCTCACCGGTGGCGGCGACGCCGAGCGGCACGACCTGCCGTGGCGGGCTCTGGTCGAGGCGATCGGTCGTGAGCTGCGGGAGCGCGGGATCGACCATGCCGCCGCGGTGTGGGCGCCATGTATCGCGGGCGGCGTCGGCTGGCGCAGCTACCAAGACGCGCGACTCGGTGGCGTCCTTCCGGAGCCGGAGAGCACCGTGGCTGCTGCTCGCGCTGTCGAGTCCGGCCTGGTGACCTTCCGGAGCAGGGAGGATCTCCGGGAGCTCGTCGAGCCGGACAGCAGCTCGCAGGGGCGCGCTCGGGCCGAAGTGGTCGCCGAACGCATCCGCGCACGAAGGGCCGCGCGTACCGGACCGTGCTCACCCGAGAACGCCCGAGCGGTAGTGGCGGACGCGCTGGGCAGGTCGCTCGGCGGGGACCTCGCGTTCACCGACGACGAGCTGGCCGAGCTCGCCCTCGCGCTGTCCGACCGCGACGTGCGGGACTCGTTCCTGGCCGCCGCCGCGCCGGAACGCCGGGAACTCGCGCGTGCTGCCGCGCGGTTGTGGCAGCTGCTGTGCAGGACACTACCGGCTCCGGAACGGGCGCAGGCTGCCGCTCTCGCGGGTTACGCGGCCTACGCGAGCGGGGAGGGTGCCCTTGCCAGGATGGCCCTGGAGGTGGCGCTCGATACGGACCCCTCGCATGTGCTGGCCGCACTGCTGATGCGGGCGCTCGGTGGGGGCATCGAGCCACGCACCATCCGCCGGATCGCCCGCGGCCGGGATGAGCTCGACCGGCTGCTCCCGCACGTGGAGCCGGATCAGCAGGAGCCTCCGTAGCACCACGAGTACGCGCGGACGGTCACGGCGAGGGGGAACGCCCGTATGCGGCGTGGCCGTCGCGGGCGAAGGCCCACGCGTCGTTGACGATGTCGCTGAGGTCGGGCCGTTCCGGCTTCCACCCGAGCTCCGTGCGCGCGCGCTCACCGGCGGCGACCAGCACAGCCGGGTCGCCCTCCCGGCGCGCGGCGGTCACACTCGGGATGTGCTGCCCGGTCACCTCGCGGCAGGTATCGATCACCTCGCGCACGGAGAACCCGGCTCCGTTGCCGAGGTTGTAGATGCGGTGTTCCCCGGCGGCCACGCGGTGCAGTGCCCGCAGGTGCGCGTCGGCAAGGTCGGCGACGTGGATGTAGTCGCGTACCGCGGTGCCGTCCTCCGTCGGGTAGTCGTCGCCGTAGATCTGTACCCGGTCGCGCTCTCCCGCAGCCACCTGAAGAACGATCGGGATGAGGTGGGTTTCGACGCTGTGACGTTCCCCCCAGTACAGATGGGCGCCCGCTACGTTGAAGTAGCGCAGGCTCACCGCGGCCAGCCCGTACGCCTGTGCATACGTGGTGATGGCGTGGTCGATGGCGAGCTTGGTGAACCCGTAGGTGTTGGTCGGCTCCGTCGGTGCCGACTCGGGGATGGGCGTGCGATCCGGGTTCCCGTAGGTGGCCGCCGTCGAGGAGAACACCAGCCGCGGGATGCCGTGCCTGCACATTGCGTCGAGCAGTCGTAACGACGTCGTGACGTTGCCGTGCCAGTACGAAGCGGGCTCGGCCACGGACTCGGCGACCAGGGACTTGGCCGCGAAGTGCAGTACCCCGTCGAACCCCTCCGCGAGCAGGGAGCAGGCGACCTCGGCCGCGTCCCCGTGCACGAAACGCGCGCCTGCGGGAACGGCGTCCCGGTGTCCGGTGGACAGGTCGTCGACGACGGTGACGTCGTGCCCCTCCTCCAGCAGGCGTGCGGCGCACACGCTGCCGACGTAGCCCGCACCGCCGGTCACCAGGAACTTGCCTGCAGGGGAGTGGTTGCCGGTCGCCATACCGCTGTGCCTGGCCGACTACTGCACAGTCGCGAGGATCGCGTGGAGCACGTCGGCGGGCACGTCGACCGACTCGCCGCCGCCGCTGATCGTGATCTTGGAATCGGCGCCGGTTGCCCGCGCGATCTGCACCGTGCCTTCCGGCGACAGCCCGACCGACCGCAGGGTCGTCATCAGGTCCTCATCCATCTGCACGTGCTCGGCGATCCGCTTGATGGTGACCGTGCCGCCGCCGGCACGGGCCAGGTCGTCGAGGCGCACCAGGTTGGGCTCGGCCGGTGGAGCCGGTTCTCCCGCACCGAGCTTGTCCAAGCCGGGGATCGGGTTGCCGTACGGCGAGGTCGTGGGGTTGTCGAGTAGCCGCACCAGCTTGTGCTCGACGGCCTCGCTCATCACGTGCTCCCACCGGCACGCCTCGTTGTGCACGTGCTCCCATTCCAACCCGATCACGTCCACGAGCAGCAGCTCGGCCAGCCGGTGCTTGCGCATCACGGCGATGGCGAGCTCGCGTCCGTGGTCGGTCAGCTCGAGATGACGATCTCCGGCCACCACCACGAGGTTGTCGCGTTCCATCCGCGCGACCGTCTGGCTCACCGTGGGGCCGCTCTGGTCGAGGCGCTCCGCGATCCGCGCCCTCAATGGCACGACACCCTCTTCCTCCAGCTCGAAGATGGTGCGCAGGTACATCTCCGTGGTGTCGATGAGATCGTTCACTGTTTGTCCTTAGTCGGGTGGGAAGGGGTCGGGCGCGCGATCGGCGCGTATGAATCCCTATCATTCGCCAACGACCTCATCGTAGCTACCGTGCGCGGGCGGCACGTGCGCGCGTGGGTGATGTGCGGCCGGCGCGCGTCGTGGCACGCGCGCGTGGGTAGCCGGCGACGGGACCTCCTCGGGCAGAATGTGCGTATGGGCCCACTGATCGGCACCGAGAAGCTCGCGGCGATGCTCGAGGGGCCTGCCCCGCCGGTGGTACTGGACGTGCGCTGGCGGCTGGCGGGCCCGCCGGGCGCGGAGTCGTATGCCGACGGACACCTGCCCGGAGCCGTGTTCATCGACGTCGACACCGAGCTGGCGGGCGCGCCGGGGGAGGCGGGCAGGCACCCGCTGCCGGAGCCGGCCCGGCTGGAGCGGACGCTGCGTGCGGCCGGGGTGACCGGCCACCGAGCGGTGGTCGCCTATGACGACGCGGACGGTTCGGTGGCCGCCAGGGCGTGGTGGCTGCTGCGCTGGGCCGGGCACACCGATGTGGCGGTGCTGGACGGTGGCTACGCGGCATGGGTGGCCGAGGGACGCCCGGTGACGACCACGGTGCCGGACCCGCCGGAGGGCGACGTCGAGGTGCGACCGGGTGGGATGCCGGTGCTCGACGCCGACGAAGCAGCCCGGTGCGCGCGTGCAGGCACCCTCCTCGATGCCCGCGTCCCGGAACGCTACAGCGGGGACACCGAGCCGGTGGACCCGCGAGCCGGGCACATACCGGGAGCGATCAACGCCCCGTTCACCGCGCACACCGACGCGCGGCGGCGCTGGCGAGAGCCGGATGATCTCGCGAGGTATTTCGCCGAGCTCGGCGTGCGGGCGGGCGCGCCGGTCGGTGCCTACTGTGGCTCGGGAATCACCGCGAGCGCGGCCGTGCTCGCACTGGAAGTGGCGGGTTTCGAGCAGCAAGCCGGGCTGTATACCGGGTCCTGGTCGCACTGGAGCCGTGACCCGCGACGACCGGCCGCCACCGGCGAGCGGCCAGGTTGATGATCTCGTGCGAGTGGATAGGGTGGGGCGATGCACTCACCAGCGGTCGTGTGGCATTCCTCGCTGCTGTCCTACGACTTCGGGGCAGGTCACCCGTTCAACCCGGTGCGGCTCGATCTGGCTGTCCGCCTCGCGCGCGAGCTGGGCGTGCTCGACGGGGTCTCGCTGCTGGTCCCGCAGGAAGCCGAAGAGCGTGACCTCGTGCGCGCGCACACCGCGAGCTATGTGGACGCGGTCAAGCGTGCCCCCGAGGTCGGGTTCGATGTGGGCCACGGTCTGGGAACCGGGGACACGCCTGTGTTCGCGAACATGCACTCGGCGGCCTCGCTGGTCGTCGGGTCGACGCTGCTCGCCGCGCGGCAGCTGGCCGAAGGCCGTGCCAAACGTGCCGTGAACATCGCGGGTGGCCTGCACCATGCGATGCACGACCACGCATCAGGGTTCTGCGTCTACAACGACTGCTCGGTCGCGATCTCGTGGTTGCTCGACAACGGTTTCGACCGCATCGCCTACATCGACACCGACGTGCATCACGGCGACGGGGTACAGGCCGCCTTCTACGACGACCCCCGGGTGCTGACGATCTCGCTGCATCAACATCCGATGACGTTGTTCCCCGGAACAGGCTTTCCCGGCGATGTCGGCGGCAGCGGAGCCGAGGGCCGCGCGGTGAACGTCGCCCTGCCCCCACGCACGCCGGACTCCGGCTGGCTGCGTGCCTTTCACGCGACCGTCCCCGGGCTGCTCGAGGAGTTCCGCCCGCAGGTGCTGCTCACCCAGTGCGGGGTGGACTCGCACGACGAGGACCCGCTGGCGGAGCTGGCGCTGACGGTGGACGGGCACCGCCGGATCTACCAGGAGCTGCGCAGCCTGGCCGAGCAGTACGCCGACGGGATGTGGCTGGCTGTCGGCGGTGGCGGGTACCAGCTGGTGCGGGTCGTCCCCCGGTCGTGGACGCACCTGATGGCCACCGTGCTCGACAGGGACATCGACCCGCACACGCCGGTCCCACCGATCTGGATGGCATCGGTCGGCGAGGCAGCCCCGAACACCGACCTTCCGGTCACTATGGGAGACGGGGCTTCGGTCGAATTCACTCCATGGGACGGCGTGAGCGAGGAACCCGTCGATACGGCTATCCGGGAGACGCGCAAGGCGGTCTACCCGCTGTACGGGCTGGATCCCAACGACCCTCGTGACTGAGACCCGGAACAAGCTCTGCGGCGAGAGGGGTGGTTGAGATGACGGCGCAGGACGACTCGGCCGGCAACGGCTCGGCCGAGGATGCGCGACGGGAGGCCTTCGACTACCCCCGCCGCTGGGAGGCCGATGTCGTGCTCTCCGACGGGGGGACCGTACGGCTGCGTCCCATCGTGCCCGATGACGCCGATCGCATCGTCGCGCTGCACAGCAGGCTCTCCGAGCGGACCCGGTACTTCCGCTACTTCGGTGCCTACCCGCGCATCCCGCCTCGTGACCTGAACCGGTTCACTGTCGTCGATCACCACGACCGGGTGGCGTTCGTGGCCGTGCTCGGGGCCGAGATCGTCGCGGTCGGCCGGTACGAGCGCCTGGAAGGAGGGCCGCTGGCCGAGGTCGCGTTCGTCGTCGATGACGCCCACCAGGGCAGGGGACTGGGATCGATCCTGCTCGAGCATCTCGCCGCGGCGGCGGCCGAATGCGGTATCGAGCGGTTCGCCGCCGAGGTGCTCAGCGAGAACGCCGCCATGGTGCGGGTGTTCCGGGACGCCGGGTACGAGATCACCAGGGAGCTGGCCGAGGGCAGCATCCACCTCGAGTTCGACATCGACCCCACCGAGGAGTCCCTGGCGGTGGCGAGGTCCCGCGAGCAGGCGGCCGAGGCACGGAGCGTGCAGAACATCCTGCACCCACGCTCGGTCGCGCTGATCGGAGCCTCTTCGGACCGTTCGAAGATCGGTTACGCGGTGTTGAGCAACCTGCTGGGCGCCGACTTCTCCGGCACGGTCTACCCGGTGAACCCGGAGCACAACTCGGTCCGAGGGGTGCTGACCTACCCATCCGTCGTGGACATTCCCGACGACGTCGATCTGGCCGTGGTCGCCGTGCCGGCCGACAAGGTCGATGACGTGTTGGACGGAGCCCTCGAGAAGGGCGTCAAGACACTGGTGATCGTCTCGTCCGGATTCGCGGAGGCCGGCCCGCACGGGATGCACGCGGAGCTGTGCGTGGTCGGGGAGGCACGCGCGCACGGGATGCGCGTGGTGGGGCCCAACGCGTTGGGTGTGCTCAACACGCACCCGGACGTGCGACTGAACGCGACGCTGGCACCGCGCCTGCCGCCGAGAGGGCACACCGGCTTCTTCTGCCAGTCCGGGGCTCTGGGGATCGCGATCCTCGACGACGCGGAGAAGCGAGGGCTGGGCATCTCCACGTTCGTCTCGGCGGGCAACCGCGCGGACGTCTCCGGTAACGATCTGCTGCAGTACTGGGAGACGGACCCGGACACCGAGACGGTGCTGCTCTACCTCGAGTCCTTCGGCAACCCGCGCAAGTTCGCGCGTCTGGCGCGGCGCCTCGCGCGGCGGAAGCCGATCGTGGCGGTGCGGTCCGGGCGGCGTGTCGTGCGTCCCGAGCTCGCCGCCACGTCGGCGGATGTCGACGACGCGAGCGTGCAGGCGCTGTTCGAGCAGGCCGGTGTCATCCGAGTGGAGTCGCTGGACCAGCTGTTCGACACCGCGCTCGTGCTCGCGCACCAGCCGCTGCCGGAAGGCTCGCGGGTGGCCATCGTCGGCAACTCCGCGGCGATCGGTGCGCTGGCGGCGGACACGGCGTTCGAGTACGGCCTGACCCTGGTGGGGGAGCCGGTCGATGTCGGCCCGCAAGCCGGGCCGGACGAGTTCGCCCGCGCGGTGCGGGAGGCGCTACACAGCCCGGAAACCGATGCGCTCGTGGTGGTGTTCGTTCCGCCGCTGGCGATCCCCGGCACGCACTACGCCCGCGCGGTCCGGGAAGCTGCGGCCGAGGTGGCTCCGCACGACCAGAAACCCATCGTCTCGACGTTCCTCGCCGTGGAAGGCATCCCCGCGGAGCTGGCGGTGTACGGGGCGGACGGCGCCCCGGCGCGGGGCTCGGTCCCGTCCTACCCGAGCCCGGAACGCGCGGTGACCGCCCTGGCGCGCGTGGTGCGGTACGCCGCCTGGCGAGCCAGACCGACCGGGTCGTTCACTCGACCGGCGGAGCTGCACCCCCAGCGGGCCCAGCAGCTCGTGCGCGATGCGCTGGACGAGGGTCCGGAGGGCGCGCCGGGGCGCGGCGGCTGGTTGCCGGACGCGGTGTGCATCGAGCTGCTGGCCTGCTACGGCATCGAGCTCGTCGACTACGAACGCGTGTCGTCGGCGGAGGCGGCTGTGCGGGCCGCCGAGTCGCTGGGTTTCCCGGTCGCGCTGAAGTCGGTGGTGGACCGGCTGCGCAGGAGCCCGGACTTCTCCGGCGCCCGGCTCGATCTCTACACCGCGGACGCGGTACGGACGGCCTACCGCGACGTCTGGGAGCTCGCCGACGAGCCGGAGGTCTACGTGCAGCGGATGGCGCCACGCGGGAGCTCGTGCGCCGTCGGGCTGCAGGACGACCCGTCGTTCGGCACGCTCGTGTCGTTCGGTCTGTCCGGCAGCCTGGGAGAACTGATCGGCGACCGTGCCTACCGTGCCGTCCCGCTGAGCGATGTCGATGCCTCGGATCTGGTGCGGGAGCCGCGTACGTCGGCGTTGCTCACCGGGTACCGCGGTGGCCCGTCCGCCGACCTCGATGCGCTTTCCGGGCTGGTCCTGCGGGTGTCCGCGCTGGCGGAGGATGTCCCGGAGATCCGCGTCCTCGAGCTGGACCCGGTGATCGCGACGAGCGAGGGCGCCACCGTGGTCGGCGCCCGGATGAAGATCGGTGAGCCCCCGTCCCGCCCGGACAGCGGCCCGCGTCAGCTCCGCCCGATCGACGTGCCCGCAGAATGATCACCTCGGCACGGACAACCCTTCGGATAGCTCACGCGTCATCACGGGCATGAACGCCAGACAGGTACTCACCGGGGCCGCGACACTGCTGCTCGCCCTCGGTGTCGGCTGCGGGCAGGACTCATCCGGCGAGAACGCCGAGGGTAACGATGCGCCGGCGAGCGGGCCCACCGAGTCGGTGTCACCCGACCCGGGCAGCGAGTCCGATCCGCAGCACGGGGACCCGGTGCCGTCCGAGCAGATCGACGACTCCGCCCTGCCGACGGAGTACCCGAGAGAGGTCTCCACGACCGGGGGTGGACGTACGCTGGTCATCACGGCGATGGAGTCCAACGGCTGCGTGACGGCAGAAGCCGAGCACGGCGCGGAGACCGAGCAGGACGTGACGGTCGTGCTGGTACACCACACACCCGGCGGCGACGTGATGTGTACCCAGCAGGTGACCTACCCGCAGGTGGCCGTGCAGCTGGACGGGGCTCTCGAGGAGCGCACCGTCGTGCTGAGGACCGAGGACCGGCAGGGCTGAACGTCACCGCGTCGGGCGCGGACTCCTCGGCGGTCGTTAGAGTGACCGGATGGGTAAACGTGAGGTCTCCGTCAGCCGCGTCGTGGCAGCACCGCCCGAGAAGATCTTCGAAGTGCTGGTCGATCCGACACAGCATCCGCTGCTGGACGGGTCCGGTACCGTCCGCGAAGCACATCCGGACACCGCCCGCCGGTTGGAGCTCGGCGCGAAGTTCGGGATGGACATGAAGATGGGCGCGCCGTACAAGATCCTGAACACGGTGGTGGAGTTCGAGGAGAACCGCCTGATCGCGTGGCGGCACTTCAACGGGCATCGCTGGCGCTGGCAGCTGGAACCGCTGGAGGACGGCACCACGCGCGTGACAGAGACCTTCGACTGGTCGACAGCGAAGATGCCCGTACTGATCGGGCTCAGCTTCTTCCCCCGGAAGAACAAGCGCGGCATGGAGCGCAGCCTCGTGCGCCTTGCCGAGATGGTCCAGCTGTAACAGGCGCGGGGCACCGCGAACCTCCCGCGCGGCCTCTGTCCGGCGGGCAGCGCGCATGACCTTCGTCACGGCGCGCGCCCGCAGCCGGCCACCGTACGGGAGATCAACTCCATTCCGGCCGTTCTGGCCATAATGGATCAATTATCCGCCGACGAGCTGGGGCGTTGGCGTGATCAGTCCGAACGGGCCGGTTAGAATTCCTTTGCTGCCAAGGAAACTGGCGCCCAGAATCTTCTCGGCGTATGCCGTGGCGCCGGGCCCGCTCTGCTGCTGGCCCGGCGCGACCTGGGCCGATGCCGCCCGAGATCATGGGGTTATCGAGATCACAACGCTGGCACTATGCGCGTGACCGCCGTCATGTAGCCGGATTGCAGTCCGCGATCGCCGCGATTACCTTCCGTCGGCGTGTCACAGCTCGGTAACGACATGGGCACGATCAGGTGATGATCGCGCCCGCCGGGATCCCCCGCCCGGAGTCGGGCCGAGCCTCCCCGAGACGGAAGGCCCAACGATGACCCAGGACATGCCGGACGGCCATAGACGCCCCCCGGCGGTCGGAAGCGCGCTGCGTCGCGCTCCGGTCGCCGGGGGTATCTCTCACCGGCGGACCGCAGGCCCGCGCCGCGAGGTGCTTGTCGCGTGTGTCGCTGTCGCGCTGCTCGTACCGTTGAGCCTGCCGGCGGCGAGCGGGGCTCAAACCCGGGAGGAGGTGGAGCTGGCCGCGTACGGGTCGGCGAGCGACGCCGTTCCCGAGGTGCTCGAGCAGGACGGCACCAGCACCGATGCGCGCGCGGAGGTACGCAAGCTTCTCGCCGCGCAGGAGACGCGTCGGGAACGCGAGAAGGAGGAGGCCGAGCGCGCCGCTGAGGAGAAGCGCGAGGCGGAGCGTGCCGCAGAGGAGGCCGAGCAGGTCGAAGCCGCCGAGAAGGAGGCCGAGCGGGCTGAGCAGGCCGATTCCGGGCCGAGTTTCGTCCGGCCTGCCGATGGGCGGTTCACCTCCGGATTCGGAGCGCGTTGGGGATCGCACCACAGCGGCATCGATATCGCCAACTCCATCGGTACACCGATCGTGTCGGTGACCGGCGGCACGGTTGTCGAAGCCGGGCCGGCAAGCGGGTTCGGCCTGTGGGTCAAGGTCCGGCACGACGACGGCACGGTCACCGTGTACGGGCACATGGACCGGATCCTGGTCGGTGCGGGCCAGCGCGTCGGTGCAGGGGAACAGATCGCCACGATCGGCAACCGTGGCCACTCCACCGGTCCGCACCTGCATTTCGAGGTCTGGCAGGGCGGGCAGACGCCCATCGACCCGGTCGGGTGGCTTGCCGAACGCGGTGTCTCGGTGCGCTGACCGGTGCCGGCAACGGGCCGCACGCCGGAACACCCGGCGTGCGGCCCTGCCTCAGCTGCGGAACGAGATCTGCAGGACGGGCTCGGACGAGGTGTCGAAGAAGTCGTTGCCCTTGTCGTCGATGACGACGAAGGCGGGGAAGTCCTCCACCTCGATCTTCCACACGGCTTCCATGCCGAGCTCGGCGTACTCGAGGACCTCGACGGACTTGATGCAGTCCTGCGCCAGCCGCGCGGCCGGGCCACCGATCGACCCCAGGTAGAAACCGCCGTGTTGCTGGCAAGAGGCGGTGACCTGCTTGGAGCGGTTTCCCTTGGCAAGCATGACGTGGGAGCCGCCCGCCGCCTGGAACTGCTCGACGTAGGAGTCCATCCTGCCCGCCGTCGTGGGGCCGAACGAGCCCGACGGGTACCCGTCGGGGGTCTTGGCCGGACCCGCGTAGTACACCGGGTGGTCACGCAGGTACTGCGGCATCTCCTCGCCCGCGTCCAGCCGCTCGGCGATCTTGGCGTGCGCCATGTCCCTGGCGACCACGAGCGGGCCGGTCAGCGAGAGCCGCGTCTTGACAGGAAGGGTGCTCAGGGTCTGCCGGATCTCGTCCATCGGCCGGGTCAGGTCGATGGGCACGACCTCGTCGGAGAGGTCTTGCTCGGTGACGTCCGGCAGGAACCGGGCGGGGTCGCGTTCGAGCTGTTCGATGAACACACCCTCGGCGGTGATCTTCGCCTTGGCCTGCCGGTCGGCCGAGCAGGACACGGCGATACCGACCGGGCACGACGCCCCGTGCCGGGGAAGGCGGATCACTCGCACGTCGTGGCAGAAGTACTTGCCGCCGAACTGGGCGCCGATGCCGAACTGCCGGGTCAGCTCCAGTACCTGCTGCTCGAGGTCGACATCCCGGAACCCGTGCCCGAGGGCGGACCCTTCCGTGGGCAGGCTGTCCAGGTAGCGGGCGGAGGCGAGCTTGGCGACCTTGAGGTTGTACTCGGCCGACATGCCGCCGACGACGATGGCGAGGTGGTAGGGCGGGCAGGCCGCCGTGCCCAGCGCGCGCAGCTTCTCGTCGAGGAAGCTCGCCAGGCGCTTGGGGTTGAGCAGCGCCTTCGTCTCCTGGTACAGGAACGTCTTGTTGGCGCTGCCGCCCCCCTTGGCCAGGAAGAGGAACTCGTAGCTCGGGTCCTCGCCCGGCTTGTGGTAGAGCTCGATCTGGGCGGGCAGGTTGGTGCCGGTGTTGCGCTCGTCCCAGAAAGTCAGCGGTGCCATCTGGGAGTAGCGGAGGTTGAGCTCCTGGTAGGCGTCGTGGATGCCGCGTGCCAGCGCTCGCTCGTCCTCGCCTCCGGTGAGGACGCCTTCGGTGCGCTTGCCGATGGCGATGGCGGTTCCGGTGTCCTGGCACATCGGTAGCACACCGCCCGCGGAGATCGCCGCGTTGCGCAGCAGGTCCATCGCGACGAACCGGTCGTTGCCGCTGGCCTCCGGGTCGTCGACGATCGAGCGCAGCTGTTCGAGATGCGACGTGCGCAGCAGGTGCTGGATATCGGTGACGGCCGTGCGGGCGAGCTCGGTCAGCGCCTCGGGCTCGACCTCGAGGAACGTGCGCCCGGCTGCCTCCACGGTGCGGACCCCGTGCTCGGTGACCAACCGGTACTCGGTGCTGTCGGCGGCGAGCGGAAGGACGTCGGTGTAGTCGAACGACTCGGACATCGCGGACACGGCTGAGCGGGCTCCCTTGTGTGCTCGTGCGGACTCGACCAGGAACACGACCGTACCTGGTCGATCCGCGGGTGCCGTGTGGCCACCCTGGACACAGTGACGGTGCTCAACCCAGGGTGCCCTCGCCGGCCGGGATGACCAGCCGGCTCCGGCAGGCAGGGCAGGCCCGTGGGCTATGCCGGTCGGGACCCGGATGCCGCGCCGCCGCGGTGCGGGTCAGCTCGCGTACGCGCGCAGCCTGTCGGCGCGGTCGCCTTGCCGCAGCTTGACCATGACCTCGCGCTCGATCTGCCGGACCCGCTCCCGGGACAGGCCGAAGGCCCTGCCGATCTGGTCGAGCGTGCGGGGCTGCCCGTCGTCGATGCCGTAACGGAGCCTGATCACGTGCTGCTCCCGGTCGTCCAGGGTCGACAGCACACGACGCAGGTCGTCGTGCAGCATCCCGGAGATGACCGTGCCTTCGGCGTCGGCGGCCTCGCCGTCCTCGATGAAGTCACCGAGGGGGGCGTCCTCCTCGGTACCCACCGGCATGTCCAGGCTGACCGGGTCGCGCGCGTGGCCGAGCAGCTGGGCGACCTTCGCCTCGGGGATGCCCGACTCCTCGGCCATCTCCCCGTGCGTGGCTTCCCGGCCGAGTCGCTGATGAAGGTCACGCTTGACCCTGCTCAGCTTGTTGACCTGCTCGACGAGATGCACGGGCAGCCGGATGGTGCGGCCTTGATCGGCCATGCCCCGCGTGATCGCCTGGCGGATCCACCAGGTGGCGTAGGTGGAGAACTTGAAGCCCTTGGCGTAGTCGAACTTCTCCACCGCGCGGATCAGCCCCAGGTTGCCCTCCTGGATCAGGTCGAGGAGCGGCATCCCCCTGCCGGTGTAACGCTTGGCCAGCGACACCACGAGGCGCAGGTTGGCCCTGAGCAGGTGTTGCTTGGCGCGCTCGCCGTCGCGTACCACGGTGGCTAGGTCGGACCGGCGCTGCGGTGAGAGGCCCTCCTCGGTGTCCAAGATGTGCTGGGCGAACACTCCGGCCTCGATCCTCTTGGCGAGGTCGACCTCCTCGGCCGCGCTGAGTAGTGCGGTCTTGCCGATCCCGTTGAGGTAGACACGAACCAGGTCGGCCGCGGGGCCCTGCATATCGAGGTCGCCCTCGGTGCTCGGCGCCGGCTGCGCGGGAAGCTCTGGCACCGCGGTGTCCACGGCGCCGGCTTCGGTGTCAACGGTGCCGGCTTCGGTGTCAACGGTGCCGGCTGTGCCATCGTCGGATGCCGTGTGGAGGTCTCGGTCGAGTGTTTGTACGGACATGCTCCGCCTCCCCTGGGGCAGTCCGGCACGGTGGGTGTGCCGGAGCTACGTTGCATGCGCCGGGGTGACCCGCCGCACACGTCCAACCCGTTTCATGGTCGGGCACCCAGGTCAACGCCTACTCGCCGCAAATCGTTCCCAGTAGCGCCGAGAATCCGCGAGTGAGCTGCCCCACGAGTACGATACGCCCGCGCCAACCCGCGGGCCGTCGGGTGCGGACGCGGGCGCGACCGGGCCGGGTGGGACCCGCCCGGGGCGATCACACTTCGAGCAGGACCGTGAACGGCCCGTCATTGACACTGTGCACCTGCATCTGCGCGCCGAACCGGCCGGTGGCCACCCGCGCACCCCGCGCGCGCAGCTCGGCGACGAGCTTGTCGATCAGTGGCTCCGCCACCTCGGGGCGCGCCGCGGCCGTCCAGGACGGCCGCCTGCCCTTCCTGGTGTCGCCGTACAGGGTGAACTGGCTGATCACCAGCAGCGGAGCGTCGGCCGTGGCACACGAGTGCTCGTCACGTAGCACTCGAATCTCGTGCAGCTTGCGCGCCATCGTCGCCGCCGCAGTGTCCCCGTCATCGGCATGGACCCCGACCAGCGCGAGCACCCCCGGTTCGTCGATGGCGCCGACCGTCTCGCCGTGCACGGTCACGCTCGCCTCGATGACGCGCGATACGACCGCCTTCATGAGGCCACCCCGTCCGTGCGGGCGAGCTCCGCGGGCAGCAGCATCCCGTGCAGCACCAGCTCCCTGACGATCGGTAGCGCGGTCTCGACGAGGGCGTCGGTCGGCTCACCGTGCGCCGCCGCGAGCAGGTCGAGCAGGTCGGCGAGGGGGAGGTGGCCCTGGCACCCGGCGAGCAGCGCGCTGGCGAGCTCGTCGAGCTCGTGCTGCCACCCCGGCCCGTCTGTACGGTGCAGCCTGCGGATCCGCGGCTCCCAGCCGCTCTCGCCCTGGGTGTTGATCTGCTCGAGAACCACGGTGGGCGGCACCGTGTAGGTGGCCGCGCACAGATCCGGCTGCGTGCGCAACCAGTCGACCCGCCGCAGCCAGTCCTGGGCCTCGGCACCCAGCGGGTCGTCGTAGGCGTGCCGGAGATCCTCGCAGACCACGGTCGGCCGGTCCGCCTCGTCGATCCGGCGCAGGGTGACGAACCCGAACCCGATCCCTTCCACGCCCGCCGAGGCGAACCAGTCGAGCCAGTCTCGTGCGATGCGCCGGCCCTCCGGCGAGGCCGGGTCGATGCCTGCGTCGCGTATCCAGGTTCCGACGTAGAGGGGCGGGTCCGCCACGTCGCGCTGCACGAACCAGGCATCCGTGCCGGGCGGGAGCCAGCCGCGCACACGCTCCTCCCAGTCGTGCTCCGCGGTGTGCAGCCAGGCGCCGAGTACGTGCCCGGTACCGCCCTCGGCCAGGAACGAGGGGAGTTGCCGGACCACGAGCGCGCTCGCCTCGTCCCCGGCGAGGCCGGAGTCGCGGTAGGTGTAGTCGACGCGAGCGGGCCCGACGACGAAGGGGGGGTTGCACACGATCCGGTCAAAACGCCTGCGCGCTACCGGGGAGAACCAGGCGCCCCGCAGCAGCTCCACGTCCACCTGGTTGAGCAGGAAGGTGCCCTCGGCCAGCGCGAGCGCACGCGGGGAGACGTCGGTGGCCGTTATGGAACGCGCGTGCCTGCTGGCGTGCAGGGCTTGCACGCCGCTGCCGGTCCCGATGTCGCAGAGGGACCCCACCGGGCTGCGGCTCGTCGCCCGGACGAGGCTCATGGCCGCGTGCCCCACGCCGCCCACGTACTCCCGGCCTGCCGGGGAGTCCCTGACGGTGTCGATATCGCTGACCACCCACCAGGAACCGTGCTCATCGGCGTGTGGCCGGATATCCAGCGCGGCGCGCAGCTGCTCCCCGTCCGGACGCAGCAGCCCGGCGTCGAGGGCCTGGTCGACGGTGGCAGGCGCCAGCGCGCGCGAGACCGCCGTGCCGGACTCGGCCGAGCCGAGCAGGAACAGCCGGATCAGGGTGCCGAGCGCGCCGGCATCGGCCGCCGCCTGGTAGGCAGGCTCCGGCTCGTCTCTGCCGAGCGCGGCGTGCGCGGCCGTGCCGAGCAGCTCGACCACGCCGTCGGCGTCGTAACGCGCGGCGGCGAACGCCTCGCGCAGCCGCTCGCACAGGTCCGTCGAGAACCGGGGGAGTGGGTCGGTCACGACGGATATCCTCGCACGGCCCGCACCGCGCGGTGCGCCGGTGACGGGTACGAACGCGTCGTGGTGAACGTGGTGCTCGCCAGCATTGCCAGGGGTGGGAGCATGGGAGTCGGAGGTGTTCGGCAGTGACGAGGTCGGAACACGGCACCCATGCCTCGGAATCAGCTGTGTTGATCACGGAGGCCGCACCGTCGTACGACGACGAGTTCGCGGCCCGCAAGCGCAAGTACCTCTGGATGATGGCCCTGCGCTTCCCGTGCCTGATCGCGGCGGGGCTGTCCTATCAGGTCCCGTGGCTGGCCTTTGCGTTCATCGCGCTGTCGGTCCCGCTGCCGTGGGTCGCGGTGCTGATCGCCAACGATCGGCCCGCGCGTAAGCCCGAGAAGGCGAGTACCTTCCAGCGCGAGCGTCACCTGCTCGAGGAGCGGGAGTACCGGGTGATCGACGGCTGACCCGAGCGGTGCCGATGCTCACCTCGTGCGCGCGGTTCGAGCGCGGTCAGGCATCATGGGGGTGTGAGTACCCAGGTCTTACCCGAGCAGGACACGCGCCCGGAGGGCACTGAGGCTTCCGACGACGACGCGCCGGAAGTATTCCACTACGTGCGCAAGAACAAGATCGCGGAAAGCGCGGTCACCGGTGCGTACGTGGTCGCGCTGTGCGGGGAGGTCTTCCCCGTCACCAAGCAGGCCAAGCCCGGTTCCCCGGTGTGCCCGGACTGCAAGCGCATCTTCGAGAACCTCCCCTCCGGCGGGGAGGAGTAGACGGCTCTCAGCGCGGATCCGCTCGGGTGCGGTGGTCCCGCGGTGGTGTCGCCGCTTCGGCGGAAGCACCACCGCCGTCTTGCTGTGTGCCTGCTCGCGTCCGGCTTGTCTCCCGTACCCGTTCGAGCCGGTGCCACCTGCCACGCTGCCTGCGCCTGGGCTGGGATGGCCACAGTTCCTCGATGGCACTGTTGAAGTGAGCTCCCCCGATCACGGCGAGCCCGATGAAGAACACGAACAGCAGGAACGCGATCGGGGTGGCGACCGCACCGTAGGTGTAGCCGGTCGCGGTGGCATCGGAGAGGTACTGCCGCAGGAACGAGCTGGAAAGCAGGAAGATCAGCATCGCGAGGACCGCGCCGGGCAGACCGCGGTGCCAGGGCAGCTTTCGCGGTAGCGCGAGCTTGTACAGCGTCGCCAGGCCGAGGACGAGCACTGTGCCGAGCGTGGGGAAGTAGAGCTGGCCGACCCAGTCGGCGAGCAACGGGCGCCAGTCGCCCGGCATGACCCTGGACAGCATGTCCGGCCCGACGGCGATGACGGGAAGCACGACGATCAGCAGGGCGAGACTGGCGATGTAGAGCAGCAGGGACAGCAGCCGTTGCCACGCCTCGTTGCGGAATCCCTGCTGGCCGTGCGCCGCGGTGATCGCGTCGACGAACGCCGAGGTCGCCGCGGATCCGGCGAACAGGGCGATGAGGAATCCTGTGGAGACGATCTGCGCCTGACCGACGGTCAGGATGTCGGCGACGGTCGGCTCGATGAAGTCGGTGACCACTCGCTCGCTGAAGATGGTGCGGCTGAGCCGGATGATCTCGACGAGCGCGTCGTCCACCACCCGGGGGCTGAACCAGTCACCCATGTACCCGAGGCTGCCGAGCACAGCGAGGAGCAGCGGCGGCAGCGACAGGGTCTGCCAGAAGGCCGTCTTCGCGGCTTCCGAGAACACGTTGCCCTGCCACGCGCGGACGAGGGTCCTGCGGGGTAGCTTGACGAAGGACGCGCGGCTGACGGCCAGGGGCCTGTGGACGCGCTGCCGCATACGGCTGACGACCAGCGAGCCGCGCCGGAGCCACCCCCGGGCCTGTGGCGGTCCCGGCGCCTCTTGCGTGGTCGGCCTGTCTGTAGCGCTGCTCATGCTACTTCTCAGCATGCTGCATCAGCGCCGATCTCGCTCGTGGTTCTGCGATGTGTCGCCGCCGGATGGTGCGACGCACCGCATGCGGTACATCGCACACCACGTCGCCGTCCGGGGAACCGGTCACGAACAGGTACGCTTTGTACCGGCCCTCACCGCGTCCGGCCGGTCGTAGGCGTGACCAACGGACCGACACCAGTGCCGAGTCGAGAGGGGCAGGCACGGAGTTCGGTGAGGGCTTTCGTGTGCAGCCGGGGAGAGGAGCTGGCTCTTACCGTGTCGGACGATACCGTGACGGCGCCCGAACGCATGGACGACGCTACCGCCAAGCCGCTGCGGACCTGGCAGCGCAGGGCGTTGACGCAGTACCTGAGGAGCAGGCCACGCGACTTCCTCGCGGTGGCAACGCCCGGTGCCGGTAAGACGGTGTTCGCCCTGCGGGTGGCTGCCGAGCTGCTGTCCGATCGCACTGTCGACCAGATCACGGTGGTAACGCCGACCGAACACCTCAAGCACCAGTGGGCCGAGGCCGCGAACCTGGCCGGGATTCCGATCGACTCGAACTTCAGCAACGCGGCAGGCACGACCTCGGCGGACTATCGCGGGGTCGCGATGACCTACGCGCAGGTCGCGGCGCATCCCACCTTGCACAGGGTGCGCACCGAGCGCCGCAAGACACTGGTCGTCCTTGACGAGATCCACCACGCAGGGGACGCCAAGTCGTGGGGCGATGCCGTGCAGGAGGCGTTCACGCCCGCGACCCGCAGGCTCGGGCTGACCGGTACGCCGTTTCGCAGCGATGACTCGCCCATCCCGTTCGTGACCTATGCCGAGGACCCCGACGGTAGCTGGCGCAGCGCGGCCGACTACTCCTACGGCTACTCGGACGCGCTGGCCGACGGGGTGGTGCGGCCGGTGGTGTTCCTGGCCTACTCGGGGGAGGCCTCGTGGCGTACCAGCGCGGGTGACGAGTTCACCGCGCGGCTCGGCGAGCCGCTGACCGCGGAGCAGACCGCGCGTGCCTGGCGCACCGCGCTGGACCCGGCAGGCGAGTGGATTCCCTCGGTGCTGCACTCCGCGGACGTGCGACTGCAGCAGCTGCGCGACGGCGGGGTACCCGACGCCGGTGGCCTCGTGGTCGCCTCGGACCAGGAGTCCGCCCGCGCGTACGCCAAGATCCTGCACGGCATCACCGGTGAGCAACCCACCGTGGTGCTGTCCGACGATCCGGGCTCGAGCAAGCGGATCGGGGAGTTCGCCGAGTCCACCGACCGCTGGATGGTGGCGGTGCGCATGGTGTCCGAAGGCGTGGACGTGCCGCGGCTCGCTGTCGGTGTGTACGCGACGAGCGCCTCGACGCCCCTGTTCTTCGCGCAGGTGATCGGCCGGTTCGTGCGGTCGCGTCAGGAAGGCGAGACCGCGAGCGTGTTCCTGCCGAGCGTTCCTGTCCTGCTCGAGCTGGCCAGCGAGCTGGAGGCTCAGCGAGACCACGTGCTCGGCAAGCCGGACCGCGAGAAGGACGGGCTCGACGACGAGCTGCTCGCCGACGCCAACAGGACCAAGGACGAGCAGACCGAGGAAGAGAAGCCGTTCACGTCGTTGCGTGCCTCCGCGGAACTGGATCAGGTCATCTATGACGGTGACTCGTTCGGCACCGCCGCGCTGGCGCAGACCGAGGAGGAGCAGGACTACCTGGGGCTGCCCGGTCTCCTCGAACCGGACCAGGTCCGTGCCCTGCTGCGTAAACGGCAAGAGGAGCAGCTGGAGAACAGGTCGCGGGACGCTGCGGCTCGGGACGGCTCGGCGGGCGGGTCCGAGTCCCAGGGCGCGGCGCACCGTGCGAGTGGCAACGCCAGCGTGACGGAGCGGCGTACCGCGTTACGCAAGGAACTGAACGCGCTGGTGGGGATGTACCACCACCGCACGCGCAAGCCGCACGCGGCGATCCACAACGAGTTGCGCAAGACCTGCGGTGGCCCGCCGACCGCGATGGCGACCGTCGAGCAGCTGGAGGAGCGGATCGCGACCCTGCGCTCCTGGTGAGGTGATCCTGACGAGCCGAGGGGCCCCTTCAGGGCACCACAGGCACCGAAGGGACCCCTCGGCTCGTTCGCGAGTGCGTCAGGTCAGCAGGGAGTCGTCGTCCTGCTGGATCTCG
This sequence comes from Haloechinothrix alba, assembly GCF_900188115.1. Lineage (GTDB taxonomy): Bacteria > Actinomycetota > Actinomycetes > Mycobacteriales > Pseudonocardiaceae > Haloechinothrix > Haloechinothrix alba. The sequence continues at coordinate 102,934 of NZ_FZNW01000009.1, forward strand.
GCATCGAGTTCGGCGAGCTTGGCCTTGTGCTCGCGGGCATGGTGACCGCAGAAGAGAAGCTCTCCACCGGCCGGGAGTACTGCTCGGATCTTGGCAGCCGCACTGCACCGGTCGCAGCGGTCAGCGGCTGTGAGTTCGGGGCGGGTGAGCGTGGTCGTCATGGGAGTCTCCCTCCGTCCCGGCATCCTGGAGTGTCGATGCCTTCGATCGTGCGGCGTCCACCACGGCTTCCGACGGGCCCGCTGCCCGCCGACCGTGCATGGCCGCTGCCTCTACTGTTGCAGACGATCTGCCTGGCGCAAATGTTCCCGCCCATGTGCGAGTTGTATCACGCCTCGCGGCGCCCGCAGGCAGGCAACGCTCCCACTTCGTGGGACGAGATCATCGTTCTTGCAGGTCGGCAGGCCAGTAGGAGACCGCAACGGGTGCTGCTGCAGGATGAATGACGTGCCTGAACTACGTACCCGAACGCGGCTGGCCGGCCTTCCGGCGCCCGCACTGTTCGTTCTCAGCGGAATTTCCATGTACCTCGGTGCGGCGCTGGCGGTGGGGTTGTTCGACCACGCCACCCCCTCGGGCGTGGCGTGGATGCGCTGCCTCGGTGCGGCGCTGGTCCTGCTGGCGTGGCGGCGACCGCCCAAGCGGGCCTGGCGCGGCAAGGCACTGCTGCTCGCAGGGACGTTCGGGGTCGTCACAGCGGGCATGAACGTGGTGTTCTACGAGGCCATCGCGCGCCTGCCGCTCGGAACGGCGGTCGCGCTGGAGTTCGTGGGCCCCGTGGCCGTGGCCGCCATCGGCTCGCGGGGTAAACGCGACCTGCTCGCGCTGCTGTCCGTGGCCTTCGGGGTCCTGCTCATCGCCGACGTGCAGCTGGCGGGCAGCCCGCTCGGCGTGCTGTTCGCGCTGCTGGCCGCGATGGCCTGGGCGGGCTACATCCTGCTCGGCAAGCGCGTCGCCCTCGCCGACACCGGCGTGTCGGGCTTCGACAGCCTGGCAGTCGGGTTCGTCGTGGCCAGCGTTCTGCTGTCCCCGCTCGCGATCGGCACCGGCCCGGTATGGGGCTCGGCGTGGCTGCTGCTGCTCGGCGTGGGCGTAGGGGTGCTGTCCACCGTGGTTCCCTACACGCTGGACCAGATCGTCCTCGGCAAGGTCGGCCGCGCCCGGTTCGCGCTACTGCTGGCGCTGCTGCCGGCGACGGCGGCGATCGTGGGGTTCTTGGCGCTCGGGCAGGTGCCCACGACCGCCGAGATGATCGGCATCCTCGCGGTGGTCTTCGGCGTGGCTCTACGGTCCGGGGAGGGACCCCGGCGCGGTGCGCGGTCGCCGGAAGAGCCGCCGTAGCCGGACAGACACGGTAATTCCGCTTACCATCGGTAGGTATGAGCATGCTTCGGGATCGGCCTGTCGGCGATGAGGCGCCCGCGACCGGGTACGCGGCCTACGACCGTGCGGTGGCGGCGCTTCGGGCCCGGTACGCCGAGGTGCCGCCGGGTGTTCCCGTGCGGCTGGACAAGCCGACGTCCAACCTGTTCCGGTTCCGCCCGGACCACTCGGGTGACTCGCTCGACGTGCGCGGCTTCGGCAACGTCCTCGAGATCGATGCTGCGGGACGAACGGCCGAGGTCGGGGGGATGACCACCTACGAGGACCTTGTGGACGCGACACTGCCGCACGGCTTGATGCCGTCGGTCGTTCCCCAGCTGAAGACGATCACCGTGGGTGGGGCCATCGCCGGGTTGGGAATCGAGTCGACCTCGCTCCGCAACGGCCTGCCACACGAGGCGGCGCAGGAGATGGAGATCCTCACCGGTGACGGGCGGGTGGTGCGAGCGAGGCCGGACAACGAGCACAGCGCGCTGTTCCACGGGTTCCCGAACTCGTACGGAACGCTGGGATACGTGCTGCGGGTCCGGCTGGCCCTTGAACCGGTGCGCCCGGCTGTGCTGCTGCGGCACCTGCACTTCCCGGACACACCCGGCTATGTATCGGCGATGCGCACGGCGTGCGAGGACGGGCGCTACGAGGGGCTGCCCGTCGACTTCGTGGACGGCACCGTGTTCAGCCGCGGCGAGCACTACCTCACGCTCGGTTCGTTCACCGACGCGACAGGAGAGCTCAGCGACTATACGGGTGCACGGGTCTTCTACCGCTCGCTGCGCGGGAGAGCCACCGACACGCTCAGCGTGCACGACTACCTGTGGCGCTGGGACACCGACTGGTTCTGGTGTTCCCGCGCGCTCGGCGCGCAGAACCCGCTGATCCGTGCCGTGTGGCCGCGCCGCTACCTGCGGTCGGACGTCTACCGCTCGATCGTCGCCTTCGACCGCAGGCACGGGCTCAGCGACCGGGTCAGGGCCGCGCGCGGCGCGCCGCCTCGGGAGCCGGTCATCCAGGACGTCGAGGTGCCTGTCGACAGGGTCGCGGAGTTCCTCGACTTCTTCCATCGCGAGATCGGTATCAGCCCGATCTGGGTCTGCCCGTTGCGGCAGCGCCATCCGGTTCGGTGGACCCTGTACCCGCTCGATCCGGAGACGCTCTACGTCAACGTCGGGTTCTGGTCGACGGTGCCCGCGCCGGACGGAGCGCAGCACGGTACGGCGAACCGGAAGATCGAGCGGGCAGTGGTCGAGCTCGGCGGACACAAGTCGTTGTACTCGACGTCGTTTTTCGACGAATCCGAGTTCTGGGAGCTGTACAACGGGTATGACTACGGGAAGCTCAAACGCGCATACGATCCCGAACGGCGACTGCCGGATCTCTACGAGAAGTGCGTGCGGGAGCGTTAGGAGTACTATTCACGACCCGATGCGGCGCGACCGTCCCGCACGGGAGCCGCGCAGGCGGCGTGCTCGGTCGGTGGGTCGTGCGATACGCGAATAGGGCAGAGGTGACGAAGGGAGCGTTCCGATGCGTCTGGCCGATGTGTTCATGCGCATGGTGGGGGAGGGCGCCGACGTGGAGTTCCGCGCCTATGACGGGAGTCGCGCCGGACCGCGGTCGGCGTCGGTCGCGATCGAGGTGCGCTCCCCACTCGCGGTGTCGTACCTGGCTTCCGCGCCCGGCGAGCTCGGGCTCAGTCGTGCGTACATCACCGGATGTCTCGACGTGGTCGGGGACCTGTACACGGCGTTGCTGCGGCTGCAGAACGTCGCTTTCGGGCGGCTGTCCCCGGCGCTGCGGGCCCGTGTCGCCGCGCAGCTGGCATGGTCGCTCGCGCGGTGGCCTGCCAAGCGCCCGCAGGTCGAGGCGCGTGTGCACGGTTTCAGGCACTCGCGGGCACGGGACCAGGCCGCGATCGCGCATCACTACGACGTGTCGAATCGCTTCTACGAGTGGATTCTCGGGCCGTCGATGACCTACACCTGCGCGGTCTACCCGGCCGAGGACGCGAGCCTGGAGGACGCGCAGTTCGAAAAGCACGACCTGGTCGCCCGCAAGCTCGGCCTCACCCCGGGGATGCGCCTTCTGGACGTGGGATGTGGCTGGGGCGGCATGGTGATACACGCCGCCAGGCGCTACGGGGTGCGGGCGCTGGGCGTGACGCTGTCCCGGATGCAGGCGGAGTGGGCGCAGAAGCAGATCGCCGCGGAAGGGCTCGGCGACCTGGCCGAGGTACGCCACCTCGACTACCGTTCGGTCACCGAGGACGAGTTCGACGCCATCAGCTCGATCGGCCTGACCGAGCACATCGGCAAGGCACAGCTCGGAAATTACTTCGACGAGCTCTACGCCAAGCTGCGGCCGGGTGGCAGGCTGCTCAACCACTGCATCACGCGCGCGGACAACTCGCGGCCGTCCCGGGTTCGAGGGTTCTTCAACCGCTACATCTTCCCGGACGGCGAGCTGCTCAGCCCCGGATACATCATCTCGACGATGCACGACCGCGGCTTCGAGGTGCGGCACGAGGAGAACTTCCGGGAGCACTACGCGCGCACGCTCAGCGCGTGGGCGAGCAACCTCGACGCCCACTGGGACGACGCGGTCGCCGAGGTCGGTGTCGAGCGGGCGCGAACCTGGCGCCTGTACCTGAACGCGTCGCGGCTGGGCTTCGAGCGCAACAACATCCAGCTGCACCAGGTGATCGGCGTGCGGCTGGACGACGCGCGCTCCGGGATGCCGCTTCGCCCGGACTGGTAAGCCGGACGGCAGAGCGCGGCGGTACCGGCCGGGACCGGTACCGCCGCGCTTCGACCGAACTCAGTCCAGGTAGTCGCGCAGCACCTGCGACCGGGACGGGTGGCGGAGCTTGGACATCGTCTTGGACTCGATCTGCCTGATGCGCTCGCGCGTGACGCCGTACACCTGGCCGATCTCGTCGAGGGTGCGGGGCTGCCCGTCGGTGAGGCCGAACCGCAGGCGTACCACGCCTGCCTCACGCTCGGACAAGGTCTGCAACACCGACTGGAGCTGGTCCTGCAGCAGCGTGAACGACACCGCGTCCACGGCGACCACGGCTTCGGAGTCCTCGATGAAGTCGCCGAGCTGGGAGTCGCCCTCGTCCCCGATGGTCTGGTCCAGCGAGATCGGTTCCCGGGCGTACTGCTGGATCTCCAGGACCTTCTCCGGGGAGATGTCCATCTCCTTGGCAAGCTCCTCCGGAGTGGGCTCGCGCCCGAGGTCCTGCAGGAGCTCGCGCTGGATACGGCCGAGCTTGTTGATGACCTCGACCATGTGCACCGGGATACGGATGGTGCGAGCCTGGTCGGCCATCGCCCTGGTGATCGCCTGACGGATCCACCAGGTGGCGTAGGTGGAGAACTTGTAGCCCTTGGTGTAGTCGAACTTCTCCACCGCGCGGATCAGACCCAGGTTGCCCTCCTGGATCAGGTCGAGGAAGGCCATGCCGCGACCGGTGTAGCGCTTGGCCAGCGACACCACCAGCCTGAGGTTGGCCTCCAGGAGGTGGCTCTTGGCGCGCTCACCGTCGCGCACGATCCACTTCAGGTCGCGGCGCATCTGGGTGGCGAGCTGCTCGCCGTCCTCCTCGGCGGCGCGGACCCGCTCGGCGGCGTAGAGGCCCGCCTCGATGCGCTTGGCCAGCTCCACCTCTTCGGCGGCGTTGAGCAGGGCGACCTTACCGATCTGCTTGAGGTAGGCCCGAACCGAGTCGGCAGAGGCCGTCAGCTCGGCATCCTTGCGGGCCTGCCGGAGCGCCTCGGACTCCTCCTCGTCCCAGATGAAGTCCGGCTCGCCCTTGGCCTTGGCCGCCTGCGCCTTGGCCTCGGCGGACTCCTCGGTCTCCTCGTCCTCCTCGGTCACCGTCGCGTCGACGACATCGACCTCGACGCTGTCCAGGTCCGCGATCTCGGACGCTTCGTCCTCGATCTCGCCGAGGTCCACGTCGTCCTCGAGGACGGGCTCGTCATCGTCCTTGGCGCGGGACTTCGCGTTACCCGCCGTATCCCCCGCCGATGCCGTCGTCTCACCCGTGGTGGCGGGCTCGGCTACGTCGGTGGACTCTGCATCCGTGACATCCGACGCGGGGTCGGCGGTCTCGTCAACGCTCGAAGTCTTGGTCCCGCGTCGCGTTGCGGTCTTTGCGGCTGCCACGTACGCCCTTTCGCAGGTTCCTGATCACTTACGCCGAGACGACTGCATCCCGGCTGCCTCAAGTTCGGGAATGACCCTCCGGCCCTCAGCTGTGGTAACTGGGAAGCGCGGACTTGTTCCATTGTAACGGCGATGTTCAGCAAGCCGGCGAAGCGATCGTGGCTTACTGCGCGTTCGTAGGCGAGGATGCTACCCCACGATCACCTCCCGGCCGGTACGCACCGACAGTGGCGCAGCCGATAGACCGGGCACGTGGGGGCGTTCCCACCGCCCTCCACTGTACGCTCCACCGCGCGCACCAGGTCATGGAGCGGCGGCCACGGTAGTCCGGCCGGCAGTGTCACGGAGCAAGTCGCGGAGCAGGCCGCGGAGCAGGAGGCTGCTACCCGCCGCGTTCCTCGGCCGCCGCGGTCGCCGCGCCCACGATCCCCGCCGTGTTCTGCAGCGAGGCCACCGACAGCGGCGTGCGTGTCTCGAGCAGCGGAACCCAGTCCTCGGCGTCCTGGCTCACGCCGCCGCCCAGTATGATCAGTTCCGGCCAGATCGACCGTTCCAGCACACTGAGGTAACGCGACACGCGCCCGGCCCATTCCGGGTAGCTCAGCTGAGCGGACTCGCGAACGGATGCGGCCGCGCCGTGCTCGCCGATCTGGCCGTCGACCTCGATGTGCCCGAACTCCGTATTGGGTACCAGCCTGCCGTCGACGAACAGGGCGCTGCCGATCCCCGTGCCGAAGGTCAGCACCAGCACGCAGCCCTTGCGCCCGCGCCGGTCGCCGAACCGCACCTCCGCGATACCCGCCGCATCGGCGTCATTGAGCACCGTGACGTCCGCGGTTTCCTTGCCGAGGTGTTTGGCGAACAGCTCGCGCGCATCCGTGCCGATCCAGGAGTCGTCGACGTTCGGCGCAGTGTGCACCACACCATCGATCACGACCCCGGGGAAGGTGACCCCGACGGGTCCGTCCCAGTCCAGTGCCTGCACGACGTCGGTGACGACCTCGGCGACCGCTTCCGGAGTGGAGGGCTGCGGCGTCGGCATCCGTAACTTGTCGCCGTGCAGTGTACCGGCGCCGAGGTCGACGAGTGCCCCCTTGACACCACTGCCACCGATGTCGATTCCGAATGTGAGTTCGGTCATGCGGTATGTCCCTTCGACGTGCGTTCGCCCTCGGTGGTGGATATAGCTCACTCTAGAGGCCACACGCGTGGTCGCCGCCACAGCCACGGGTGGCCGGGCCGAGGGCACGTGAGCGCGAGCCCGTGCCGCTGTGATCCCATGACGAGGTGACGACCGACTACCTCGCGTTGACCGAAGTGGCCGTGCGTGTCGCCTCCGAGGCCGCGGAGCTCGTGCGAGCGGCACGCCTGGACATGGCGGCCGGGCGGACGGTGGAGGTGGGCACCAAGTCCAGCGAGACCGACGTGGTGACCGCTGTCGACCGCGAGTCGGAGGCGTGCATCCGCGACCGGCTCGCGCGGTTGCGGCCTGGCGAGGCGATGCTCGGCGAGGAGGACACGGGCACCGGCGTGCGGGCACCCGACCCGGCTGCCGACTCCGAGGACGGTGTGACTTGGGTGGTCGACCCCATCGACGGGACGGTCAACTTTCTCTACGGCTACCCGGCGTACGCGGTGTCCGTGGCCGCGCGGGTCGGCGGGGAGTCGGTGGCCGGGGCCGTGGTCGAACCCGTCAGCGGGCGGTGCTGGAAGGCGGGCAAGGGGCACGGTGCGTGGTTGGGGGACACTCCGCTGCGGGTGTCCGAGCCGAAGCGGATCGAGCTCACGTTGCTGGCGACGGGCTTCGCCTACGATGCGCGGCGCCGTACACGGCAGGCCGAGCTGGTCAACGCCGTGCTCGGCAGCGTGCGGGACATCCGGCGTTCCGGATCCGCGGCGCTCGACCTGTGCGCGGTGGCCGCCGGCTGGGTGGATGCCTACTACGAGCACGGGCTCTCGCCGTGGGACTGGGCTGCCGGCGCGCTGATCGCCAGGGAGGCGGGTGCACTCGTCAGCCCGCCGGGCGCGGACACCGCACTCGGCGCCGACGCCACCCTCGCCGCCTCCCCCTCGATCGCGAACGGGCTGCGGGAGCTACTCGTCTCCTGCGGGGCCGGACGGGTATGAGCACCGCAGGAGGCTGCCTGCGGTGCCTCAGCAGCTGGACGAGCGTGCTTCGCTGAGCAGCTCCTCGTCGATGTCGGGCTCGGCCTGGCCGGTGGACAGCTCGTTGTCGCCGGTACCCGCCTGGCGAGCCGAGAACTCCGCGAGCTGCTCGAGGGCAGTGTGCGCCTCCGGGCGCGCGAGGATGTCGCCGAAACCGGACCCGATGACGAGGTCCACGCTCGCGTCCTCGCGGCTGTCGCGCACCAGCTCGAAGCACGGCACGAGCAGGCTCAGCGTGCGAGCCGCGCGCTCGCCGTTGCCGCCGTAACGCAGCTGCCCCCGGCAGTTGGCGGACTCGTCCGCGTAGATCGGATCGTTATCGGGCTGTTCTGCTTGGGTGAAGCCGAGCTTGCGCAGGGTGTCGGTCGTGAGCATGGCCTGTCCGCGCACGCTGCCCGCGTTGAGGACCTGCACCGAGATCTTGTCCGGGGGTAGTGGTGTGACGTGGTCGAGGGCGTCGTGACCGACGGACTCGAGCTGCTCGCCGGAGAGCTCGGAAGCGTGTGGCTCGCACCGGACGGCCGCGTCGATATCGGCGTCGCCGGTCAGGACCGAGATCCAGATGTAGCCGGAGGCGAGCCCGAGCAGCGTGAGCACGACCAGTGCCGGTACCGGACGGTACCGGCGGTACGGGCGTGCTCGCCGAACTCTGGACATGATCCCCGACGCCACCTCACTGAGTCCCTTCCGGATTGGCCCCGCTTACACTGTCGATCCACGGGTTCTCAAATCATAGGTCGTTACCGATGACTCCCGGTGTTACAGGGATCGGCCCCGAATGCCCCGTAAATCCCCCAGAAGGTGGACGGGGTCCAGGCCGGTCACGGGCCCTGCCGGGATTCCCTGCTGGGGTTCCCTGCTGGGGACCTACGTCCTTGATAGCACCATGGCCGAGTTGAACAGGGCAAGGACACGCGATCGAGGCGTTACCCGACCGCCATCTCGGGGGATGCCCCGTCAGAGTTAAAAGTAGGGTGATCTGTATTGCACTACCGGGCGCGTCGTTGTCCTCGCGGGCTCCGGATGAGCTACGCTCTCCGCGCTCCGGGCGCTGATCGAGATCGATTCCGAGTGTGGCGCGGGCAATTTCATGGCGTTTCCGGGCACAAATTGGGGGGCTGGATCGTTGTCCAGCGACACAGGCACATATACATGTGCGCGTGCGGCTGAGTCGGGCGCGCACGCGAGCTGAGTACGTGTGGATGTGCGGCTTCGCCGGGCATCCACCTGACCGAGAACACGACGTCGAGCGCAGGGGTGAAGGACATGGCGACCGACTACGACGCACCGCGCCGTAGCGAGGCCGAAGAGGTGGCGGAGGACTCGCTTGAGGAGCTGAAGGCGCGTCGCAACGAGACTCAATCGGGTGTGGTGGACGTCGACGACGACGCCACGGCTTCGGACAACTTCGAGCTTCCCGGTGCGGACCTCTCCGGCCTTTCCGGCGAGGACCTCACGGTGAAGGTGGTTCCGAAACAGTCCGACGAGTTCACTTGTACGGTGTGCTTCCTGGTGCATCACAGGACTCGGCTGGCCGAAGACGCAGGCGGGCGCAACATCTGCCAGGACTGTGCCTGACAGTGCGGCACGGCAGGCCGTGCGCCCGCGCGGCGCGGCGTGCGGCGACGACGGCGTCGAGCGCGCGGCAGGCGGCCCGTAGCGGTACCGGCAGCGGACGTCAGGCCGGCCCCGTCTGCAGGGGATCGCCGGCGTGCGTGCCGGGCTGCGCGGCGGCGCGAAGCAGCTCGGCGAGCCGTCGCGGCCTGCGTGTGCTGAACAGCCAGTACGGGGTGGGATCGTTCGGATCATCCAGGTGCACGCGAAGGACCGGGCCGACCCATCCGCGGTGGACGAGGTGTGCCGCAGGGTCGAGCTCGGGGCCGAGCGCCTTTCGCTTGTGGGCGCGATCGATGACGTCCACGCCGGAGATGTAGCGCACCGGCAACGTCGCGTCGGCGACCTGGAGGACGGCACCTGACTCCGTGGGCCGGACGGCGACCTTGGTGCGGCTGAGCAGGACGAGCGCCGCGGTCACGATGCCGAGGACGAGTACGTAGGGAAGCCAGGCACGCAGCCCCGGGTAGCCGAGATGGATCGTCACCGCCAGAGAGGTGCCGAGCACGAGGGGCACCGGCCAGGCCCACCACGCGAGGTAGAGGCGTTCCTGGTAACGCGGCGACCCGCGTTCACCGCGCTCCGTTCCGCCAGCTGCTGTGCTCTCGTCCATGTCCCAAGGGTAGCCTGATCGGCCGTGTCCACTGTTCAGGTAGCGCTGACTCGAATCGATCCCGGAATGCCCGTTCCGCACTATGCCCAGCCGGGCGATGCGGGGGCTGATCTCGCGACGACGAGCGATGCGGTGCTCGCGCCCGGTCAGCGGGAGGTACTCGGTACCGGCATCGCGATCGCGTTGCCGGTCGGTTACGCGGCTTTCGTGCACCCGCGTTCGGGCCTCGCGGCTCGGGCGGGACTGTCGATCGTCAACAGCCCGGGCACGATCGACGCGGGCTACCGGGGTGAGATCAAGGTTTGTCTGATCAACCACGATCCCGTCGAACCGATTGTGCTCAACCGCGGTGACCGGATCGCGCAGCTGATCGTGCAGCGGGTGGAGCAGGTGCGGTTCGTCGAGGTCGAGACGTTGGAGCACTCGGTTCGGGGAACCGCGGGCTACGGTTCGACCGGCGGATGGCAGGCGGGTCGCGATGCATGATCCGGCCACGCGGTAAGCGACACTGGTGGGTGGACGAGATGGTGCAGCGCGCGAGTAACGGAGACGTGAGCTAGTGGGGATTTTCGGACGCAGGAGTCGTGGCGCGAAGTCCCGCGGAGGGCGACATGCCTTGCCCGCGGACCAGGAGGTCGCCGCGGGCGCGGACGTCGAGGCGGAGGCCGGGCAGGGCCGTGGTGAGGAGCCGCAGGACGCCCCGCGTGAGGGGCCGTACGACGTGGACGAGGCTCCGGAGGACGAGATTCCTCGGATGGACCTCGGCTCCGTTCGTGTTCCCGTCCCGGACGGCGCCCAGATACAGGTCGAGATGGACCAGTCCAGCGGCAAGGTACGTGCCGTGCACGTGGTGACGCCGCACGGCCAGGTGACGATCAGTGCCTATGCCGCTCCTCGTACCGATGCCCTGTGGCCCGATGTCAGCGAGGAGCTCGGCCAGCAGCTACGCACCGACGGCGCCACGGTGGTGCGCTCAACGGGTCCGTGGGGGCCGGAGCTGGCGGTGCAGATGGGCAAGAACTCGCTGCACTTCGTCGGCGTGGACGGGCCGCGTTGGATGCTGCGCGGCGTGATCGCCGGGTCGGGGCAGCTCGCCGAGCGGGCACCGGAGACGCTGCGCAAGCTCATGCGGGACACGATCGTGGTGCGCGGGGAGGGGCCGATGCCGGTCCGCAACCCGCTCCCGATCAAGCTGCCGGAGAAGGTGGCCCAGCACATCGCGGAGCGGCGAGGGCAGCAAGGCGGCTGAGCGTGCCGCGCGGCACGTCGTTCACCGTCGCGAGACGGCCCGCAGGAGTGCCAGCAGCGCCGCCCGCCCGAGCGGGTCCCGCCCGTGTTCCAACGCGCCGAGCGTGCTGCGTTGTACCTCGGCGGCGGGTAGGGCGCGTGCCCAGTCCTCCGCGACGGTCGTGGGATGCACCGCGTCGTCGGTGCAGGTCGCTATCCCTGCCGGCACGTCGAGCGCGCGCAGCTCGGCCGGTTCCGGCGCCGGGTGCGTCGCGGCCGCGTCCAGGCCGTCGGCCAGGCCGGCGCCGTGCCTGCGCCACGTACGGTGCAGCTCGCGAGCCAGCCACGGCCGGACATCGCGTGTCGCCAGCGTCAATGCGTTGTCCAGGCTGTTCTCCCGGACCCAGGTGGCCCACAGGTGGGCGGCACGGGCCGCGGGCGCACCGTCCGGCTGTCCCGACCAGGCGGGCAGCGCGATCAGCAGCCCGGCACAGCGTCGGGGGTTGCGCAACGACCACGCGGCGGCGATGTGGGCTCCGAAGGAGACGCCACCGACGATCAGTGGAGCCGGCGACCGTTCGGCGGCGTCGTCCAGCGCTGCGAAGGCGTTCTCGACGATACCGGCGCCCGGTGCCGGGAACGGGGCGAGTAACCGGATGCCCATCAGGCGCAGCGGCCGCTCGAAGGCGGCGCGGACGAAGGTGTCGTCCGAGCCGGTACCGGGCAGCAACGCCGCGGTGCTCGACGGCAGGGTGAGCTCGACGGTGATGAGGTGCTCCTGGACGGGCAGGGACGAACGTGCGTGCATGCCGTGCTCGCACGAACTCTAGCGGACCGACGAGTCGGTGCGGGACCGCCGTGGCCGCGGCAGATACTCTGGAGACACGCGACGAGAACGTCCGTCACCGGGTGGTGACCGGGTCGTCCGCACGGGCGGTTCGCGGTCACCGGACACCCGGCGGCGGGGCGCGACGACGCTGTCGCCGCCGTTACCAGCCGGACCCGACCTGCGCGGACGAGCACAGGTCCAGACGAGTACAGGGTGATCGTGGTCGATCCAACCGAACGAGCACACGACGAGTCCGAAGGCGAGATGTCCTCGGAACCGGAAGAGCACCGGAGCGGGGCCGGGCGCGCACTGAGCGAGCAGACACTTCTCGAACAGCTCGGCGGCGTGTACGGGATGCTGTTCTCGGCGGTGCCGATCGTGGTGTTCGTGGTCGCCAACTCCGCGTTCGGGCTGATCCCCGCGATCTGGAGCGCGGTCGGGTCGGCCGCCGTGATCGGGGTGGCCCGCGCGATCCGGAAGGAAACCCTGCAGCCTGCTGTCGCCGGGCTGTTCGGCACCGGCATCGCGGCCTTCATCGCCTACCGCACGGGCGAGGCCAGGGGCTTCTTCCTCTACGGCATCTGGATGAGCCTGCTGTACTGCGCGATCTTCGTGGTCTCGGTCGCTGTGCGGTGGCCGCTGGTCGGCGTGATCTGGAACTTCCTCAACGGCACGGGGCGGGCCTGGCGCGCGGACAAGCCCTCGCTGCACGCCTACGACATCGCCACTCTGTCGTTCGCCGTGGTCTTCGCAGCGCGGTTCGTGGTGCAGAACTGGCTGTACCTCGAGGACGAGACGGGCATGCTCGCGGTGGCGCGCATCGCGATGGGCTTCCCGCTGTTCGCCCTGGCGCTGCTGGTGACCATCTGGGCCATCCGGCGTTCGACCAAGCGCCTGCGCGTGATCGAGGCCGAGACCGAAACCGAGGAGACCGACGCCGAGATCGAGCAGCGCCTCCGCGAGAAGTACAGCGGCCCGGGCTAGGTACCGCGTATGGCGAGCCCGAGGACTCCGTGGGTACCACATATGTACCGGCGGGGTCCTTCGACTCGCACCCCAGTCGGGGTGATGACGATACGCGGCGCCCGCCCTCTCCTGGCGCTGCGTCGTCGCGGGGCAGGCGCTACTTGCCGTCGGGGTTCTTGACCATCTGCCGGATGGTGTCCTCGGCCTCGTCGTTGGCCAGGAAGAGCAGTTCGTCGCCGTGGCTGAGGGTCTCGTCGCCGCGAGGTGTGATCACGGTGTCGCCGCGCAGCACGGCCACGAGGGCGGTGTTGGACGGTAGCGGGAGATCGCCTGCCGAACGGCCGGCGAGGGCGCTTCCCGGCGGCAGGGTGATCTCGACGAGGTTGGCCTGACCGCGGCGGAACGTCATCAGCCGCACGAGGTCCTCGACGCCGACGGCCTCCTCCACCATGGCCGCGAGCATGCGCGGGGTGGACACCGCGACGTCGACGCCCCAGCTGTCGTCGAACAGCCACTCGTTGTCCGGGTCGTTGACCCTGGCCACCACGCGGCGGACGGAGAACTCGGTCTTGGCGAGCAGCGAGATGACCAGGTTGACCTTGTCGTCGCCGGTCGCAGCGATGACCACGTCGCAGCCGAGCAGGCCGGACTCCTCCAGCGTGGCGACCTCGCAGGCGTCGCCGAGTACCCAGTCGGCCTCCTCCACGCTCTCCGGGGCGAAGTTCTTCGGGCTCCGTTCCAGCAGCATGACATGGTGGCCGACCTCCACGAGCTCCTTGCCGATCGACCGCCCGACGGCACCTGCCCCGGCGATGACCACATACATCAGCGCACCTCCCCGCGCGAGCCTGCGTCCGGCCCCTGCTCGATGACCTTCGAGACCGTGTGCGAGCGCTCGGAAACCGTGACGACGTATACCGAGTCGCCTTCGAGTAGCCGCTCGTCGTGGTCGGGCAGCACCGGCGCGGTGGAGCGGTGCAGGAACGCCACCCGGGCGCCGCTGGCCTCCTGCAGCCTGCCGACCGTGTGGCCCGCCCACGAGTCGTGCGGCCACACCTGCAGCAAGGACACCTGGCCGGACGGGTCGCGCCAGGCGGGCGCCGCGCCGTCCGCGAGGAGCGTGTGCAGGAAACGATCCGTCGTCCAGGGCACGGTCGCCACCGTCGGTATGCCCAGCCGTTCGTACACGGCTGCTCGTTTCTGGTCGTAGATACGGGCCACCACGTGCGGCACGTGGAACGTCTCGCGGGCCACCCGCGCCGAGATGATGTTGGAGTTGTCCCCGCTGGAGACGGCCGCGAACGCCCCGGCCTTGTCGATGCCTGCCTCGCGCAGCGTCTCCTTGCTGAAACCGTTGCCGAGGACCTGGTCGCCGTGAAAGTCCGTGCTCAGCCTGCGGAACGCATCGAGGTCCCTGTCGATGACGGAGACGCTGTGCTCGAGCCGTTCGAGAGCGTTCGCCAGCGACGCGCCGACCCGTCCGCATCCCATGATGACCACGTGCACGCCGATGCCTCCTGTCGTGGTGGTGCCGCTCACGTTCAGGCTACTGTTCGGTCCCGGTGCCCCGCGTGCCGGATACGGTGCGGCTGGTGCGGGTATCGGCCCTCCCGCAACAGCACAGTTGCCTGCCGTGCACGCTACGGGTGTCGCTACGAGTATGGGGCCCGGTCGGACGGCGGAGAGAGAGTGAACGGTTGAGCGGCGACTGGACGGGGCAGCGCCTCGAGCTCGAGGTGGACGCCGTGGCGCACGGCGGCCACTGCGTGGGGCGCTTCGAGGGGCGGGTCGTGTTCGTACGGCACGCGCTTCCGGGCGAGCTGGTGATCGCGGAGGTCACCGAGGACCGCGGCGGGTCGTTCTGCCGTGCCGAGGCGGTCGAGGTCGTGCGCGCGGCACAGGGGCGCGTGCAGCCGCCGTGCCCGCTGGCTGTCCCCGCCGGGTGCGGCGGGTGTGACTGGCAGCATGCGGACGCGCCGACGCAACGGCGTCTCAAGGCCGACGTGGTGCGCGAGCAGCTCGGCAGGCTCGCCGGGATCGACCGCGACGTCGAAGTCGAGGCGCTGCCGGGCGGGACACTCGGGTGGCGCAGCAGGCTCCGGCTCGTGGCGGGCTCCGACGGCAGGCTCGGTTTCCGTGCACACCGCAGCCACCGCGTGGTGCCGGTCGAGGAGCACGGATGCCGGATCGCCGTGCCCGGCTCCGTGGACGAGGTGCTCGGACAGCGCTGGCGACCGGGCACCGAGGTCGCGGTGACCAGGGACTCCACGGGCGAGACACACATCAGCGCGTACGAGGGAGCCGGCGAGCGTGCGCGGGCGCGGCAGGTACGCGGGGGCACCGCGCACGAGCGTGCCGCCGGGCGGGAGTGGCGCGTCGACGCGCACGGGTTCTGGCAGGTCCACCCCCATGCCGCCGAGGCGCTCGCCACTGTGGTCGGGGAGTGGGCCGGGGCACCGGCGGGAGCGCACACCTGGGACCTCTACGCCGGTGTCGGCCTGTTCGCCGCGGTACTCGCCGAGCAGGTCGGCCCGTCGGGCAGTGTGCTCGCGGTGGAGAGCGCACGCGGCGCGGTTGAGGCCGGGCGGCGCAACCTGGCCGACCTGCCGCAGGTGCGCTGGAGGCGCGGCGCCGTACACCGGGTCATCGCCGCGCACCCCGCACGCGCGCCCGAGGTGGTCGTACTCGACCCGCCGCGCAAGGGCGCGGGCAGCCGCGTGGTGCGGTCGATCGCCTGCGCCGGGGCACGTCGTGTGGTCTACGTCTCCTGCGATCCCGCCGCGCTGGCCCGCGACCTCGCCACGTTCGCCGATGCCGGCTACCACCTGTGTGAGCTCCGCGCGTTCGACGCGTTCCCCATGACGCATCACGTGGAGTGTGTCGCGCTGCTGACGACCCGGTAGGCCGCGATGGACAGGGACGGCAGCACTTCCCACTAGACTGGGGGATGTTCGTTGTTCGGGTGGGTTGAACACGGCTCGCGCTCGGTCGTGCATGACCCGACTTCTGAGACAAGCCTTCCGGGGCGGGGCGAGATCGGTGAACGAAGCGAGGTGGAGCCGTGGCGTTGCTGAGTACGGTGCAAGGGCCGGACGACGTGAAGCGGATGAACCAGCACGAGCTGGTGGCGCTGGCGGCCGAGATCCGCGCGTTTCTCGTGGAGAAGGTACGTAAGACAGGCGGTCACCTCGGACCCAACCTCGGAGTGGTCGAACTGACGTTGGCGTTGCACCGGGTGTTCGACTCCCCGCGCGATGCCGTCGTCTTCGACGTGGGGCACCAGAGCTACGTGCACAAGCTCGTAACGGGCAGGCAGGACGGGTTCGACGGCCTCAGGCAGCGGGGCGGCGTCGCGGGGTACCCGGCACGCGACGAGAGCGAGCACGACCTCGTCGAGAACAGCCACGCGTCGACCGCGCTGTCCTACGCGGACGGGCTGTCGAAGGCGTTCGAGCTCACCGGCGGCGGGCGTAGCGTCGTCGCCGTGGTCGGGGACGGGGCGTTGACCGGCGGCATGTGCTGGGAAGCGCTGAACAACATCGCCGCGTCCAACCGGCCGCTGGTGATCGTCGTCAACGACAACGGGCGCTCGTACCTGCCGACCATCGGAGGCATCGCCGAGCGGCTGGCCGCACTGCGGCTGCGGCCCGGCTACGAGACCCTCCTGGAGAGCGGCAAGGAGCTGTTGCAGCGCACGCCGGTGGTGGGTAGGCCGCTGTACGCGTTCGCGCACGCGGCCAAGGCCGGTCTGAAGGACGCACTGAGCCCGCAGGCGCTGTTCTCCGACCTGGGGTTGAAGTACATCGGCCCGGTGGACGGCCACGACCTCGCTGCGATGGAAGCGGCAATGGCCAAGGCCAAGGCGTTCGGGGGGCCGGTCGTCGTGCACGCGGTCACGCAGAAGGGCTACGGGTACCCGCCGGCGGTGAACGACGAGACCGACCAGATGCATCAGACGGATGCGATCGACCCGAACACCGGCGCGCCCCCCGCCAAGGGCACGAGCTGGACATCGGTGTTCGGTGACGCGCTCGTCGAGGTCGCCGACGAGCGTCCGGACGTCGTGGGTATCACCGCGGCCATGCTGCACTCGACCGGGTTGCACAAGATGTCCGCCCGGTACCCGGAGCGTGTCTTCGACGTGGGAATCGCCGAACAACATGCGGTGACCTCCGCGAGCGGCCTCGCCATGGGAGGTATGCACCCGGTCGTGGCGGTCTACTCCACGTTCCTCAACCGGGCGTTCGACCAGATGCTGCTCGATGTCGGGCTGCACCACCAGCCGGTGACGTTCGTGCTGGACAGGGCGGGGATCACCGGCCCGGACGGGCCGAGCCACCACGGGATGTGGGACCTGTCGTTGCTGGGCACCGTGCCCGGAATGGCCGTCGCGGCGCCGCGTGACGCGGCAACCCTGCGCGAGGAGCTGCGCGAGGCGGTCGCCGTGTCGGACGGACCGACCGCGCTGCGCTACTGCAAGGGCAGCGTTTCCGCCGAGGTGCCTGCGGCCCGCCGCGCCGGTACGGCCGACGTGCTGCGCGAGCCCGAGGGCGCAGGAGCCGGCGACGTGTTGCTTGTGACGGTCGGGGCGTTCGCCGAGCTGGGTCTCGCGGCGGCGGACAAGCTCTCCGCGCAGGGCATCGGGGTGACGGTCGTGGACCCGCGATGGATCCTGCCGGTCTCCGGCGATGTCGTGGACCTTGCCCGCGCGCATCGCCTCGTCGTGACCGTCGAGGACAGCGGCAGGCACGGTGGGTTCGGCTCCGCGCTGGCCGGCGCGCTGCGGGATGCGGAATGCGATGTGCCGGTACGCGACCTCGGGATACCGCAGGAGTACCACGAGCACGCGTCGCGGTCCGAACTGTTGGCGTCGTTCGGCCTCACCGCCCAGCACGTCGCGCGCAGGGTCACCGAATGGGTGGTCGACCGGTTCGGCTCGCGGGAGACTGCGGTCGATGCCGAGCTCGACAGCTCATCTCCCTCTCAGGACAGCTCACCTCCCTCTCAGGAAGGTATGGCACGCTGGTGACGTGCGAGTTCTGGTAGTCGAAGACGAGGAGCCACTGGCGGAGGCCGTGGCTCGGGGACTGCGTCGCGAAGGGATGGCTGTCGACGTCGCGTTCAACGGCGATGACGCGCACGAGAAGGCGACGATCACTCGCTACGACGTCGTGGTGCTTGATCGTGATCTGCCTGGTATGTCCGGTGACTCACTGTGTGAGGAGATCGCCGGCTCAGGCGAGCTGACCAGGATCCTGATGCTCACGGCGAGTGGAACGGTCGAGGACCGCGTGGACGGGCTGTCCCTCGGGGCGGATGACTACCTGGCGAAACCGTTCGCCTTCGCCGAGCTGATCGCCAGGGTGCGGGCGCTGGCTCGCCGGTCGACCCCGGCGACGCCTCCCGTGCTGCAGGCGGGGGACGTGCGCCTCGACCCGGCGAGGCGCACCGTCGTACGCGACAGCGGCCCCATCGAGCTGACTCGCAAGGAGTTCGGCGTCCTCGAGGTGCTGCTTTCGGCGGCGGGATCGGTTGTCAGCAGCGAGGAACTACTCGAACGCGTCTGGGATGAGCATGCCGACCCGTTCACGACCACGGTTCGCGTGACGGTGATGACGCTGCGGAAGAAGCTGGGTGAGCCCGGCATCATCGAGACCGTCGTGGGATCCGGGTACCGCGTTCCGGAAGCCGACCAGGACGTTACTGTCACAGGGAACTGACTCATCCGGCGCCGACGTGGGACGCACAGTGACCAGAGGGCGCACGCTCCTTCCCGTGCGAGGGCTACGGGCTCGTATCACCGTGCTGTCGGTGCTGCTGGCGGCCGCGATCAGCGCCGTGCTGCTGGTGCTCGCGTGGCGGCTGGTGAGCGAGTCGGTCGCCGCGGTCCCGCAGATGCCGCCGGGCACGATCGTGCGCGTCGACGGGGTCGATGTCGAGGCCGCGGCGCTGGCCGAGTATTTGCGTGACCAGGCGCGATCCCGGGTGCTGCTGGTCGGTGCCGCCGCGTTCTCGTGCGTGGTACTCGCGGCGGGGATCCTCGCCTGGGCGCTGACGGCGCATGTGTTGCGGCCGCTGCGCGAGATCGCGAGCACGGCGCAACGGTTGTCCGCGGAGTCGATGAACGAACGTATCGGGCCTGTTCGGCCCCGCGACGAGCTGGCCGAGCTGGCCGAGACGATCGACCAGATGCTGGACCGGCTCGAGGAGACGTTCGACGCGCAGCGCCGGTTCGTCGCCAACGCCAGTCACGAGCTCCGCACGCCGCTGACGGTGATGCGTACGGAGCTGGATGTGACGCTGGCGGATGAGAACGCCGACAACGCCGAGCTACGCAGGATGGCTGAGGTGGTGCGCTCGGCGAGCCAGCGTGCCGAACAGCTTGTCGGGGCATTGCTGCTGCTGGCCCGGACGGACGGCGCGGAGCTGGCTGTGCGCGAACCGGTCGACCTGGCCGCGGTGGCGCGCACCGCGTGGGACGCCGTACGGGACGAGGGCGAGAATCGTGGGCTGCGTGTCGACTTCGACACGCCTGCCGCTCCGGCCGTGGGGGACCCGGCGTTGCTCGAGCGTGTGGCAGGCAACCTGATGGAGAACGCGGTCCGGCACAACGTTGCCGGTGGATGGATATCGGTGCGGACCACGGCCGAGTCGAGGATGTCGTCGTTGACGGTGCGCTCGTCCGGGCCGCTGATCGACCCCCAGGCGGTATCGGAGCTGTTCGAGCCGTTCCGGCGTGGGGGAGTGGCACGCACCGGCCGGGGCAGCTCCGGGCTGGGCCTGTCGATCGTGCGGGCCGCCGTCGATGCTCACCACGGCAGTGTGGTGGCCGAGCCCGTCGTCGGCGGCGGGCTGTCGGTGACCGTGCAGCTGCCGAGTACCCCGTGACGGGCGTGTCGGCCGGCCCCTGAGGAACTGTCAGTCGCTTCCGTCGCCACCGCCGGCACCGTCACCGCCACCGGCACCGGCCTCACCGTCTTCGCCGTCGTCGGCGTTCCCGCCGCCGTCACCGTCGTCACCGTCACCGCCGTCGGCGCTGTCGCCGTCGTCACTGTCACCGTCGTCACTGTCGCCGTCGCCACCGTTGCCGCCATCGGAGTCGTCATCCGGCTCGCGAGTGGGTGTCGGCGAGGGCTCCGGTGGCGGCGCGCAGCGCACGGTGGGCTGCGGGTTGTAGACGACCGTGCGTTCCTCCCGGTCCACCTCATTGCCGTCGAGATCACGGATGATGCGGGTGTCCGTGGCGGTGAATCCCCGTGAGCCGTTGCTCGGGCTGCACTCCTCGCCGTGCGGGATCGTGCGGACCGTCGGGCTGGTGAAGTTCGTTTTCGGGCCGGTAACCGACTCCACCTCGTAGTGCTCGGTGCCCCAGATGCGGACCGTGATCTCTTGCGGTGTCCACTCCGTCTCGATCGCGACGCCAGTCGGGTGCTCGTTGCGGAACTCGAGGTCGATCACGCTGGTGCCGTCGGGATTCTGGTACACAGTGGCTTCCCTGGCGACGGGGTACCTGCTGATGTAGTAGCTGTGCTCGGTGTGCTCCACGTCGGTCATGGCGGCGAAGTAGGCCGCGTTGTACAGGGTCGTGGCGAACTGGGAGATACCGCCGCCGACGGCCCTGGACGGCTGACCTTGCTCGATGATCCCGGCCGAGACGTAACCCTCGTCGGTGCCGCGCGGCCCGGTGAACTCGTTGAGGCTGAACGACTCACCCGGTGGGATGATCACGCCGTTCACCTCCTCGGCGACGGTGCGGATGTTGACGCCCGAGTCCGGGGCGAAACCGCCCGTGGAGAACTCGCCGACGACTTCCTCGATGCCGAGCTCGGCGGCCTCACTGGTGGTCACCTCGGCCGGTTCGTCCCGGTAGACGACCTCGACCTCGCGCCCGTCGGTGGGCAGTGTGGCGAGCAGGGCGTCCGCGGTTTCCGGCCAGTCGATGCGCTGCCCGTCGACGGAGGGTTCGACGGTAGGCGTGTCGTCGTCGAAGCTCATGGTCGCGTTCCGGCTCTCCTGTTCCGTCTCGGCGAGCTCGGTACCGGTCACGCTGTCGAGGTCCTCCGCCGCGACGTCGGCGGCGAGACCTCCGTCACCGTCCGGCTCGAACGACAGCAGGAGCGCGATCTCGGCGGGCTCCAGGGTGACGGCGTGGCCGTCACCCACCAGGTCCACGGCCCCGGCCACGGCCGGCCGCGCGACCTCGGTCAGGGCCGTGCGCACGCCTTCGGCCGTGGCCAGCGTCGGCTGCTCGTCGACAGGCAGCGCGATGACCTCGCCGTGCACCCACTCGTCGAACACGGTCCGCACGGCCGCGTCGAGGTCCAGCTCCTGCCCGGAGACGGGGAGTACTGCCTTCGGCTTGGCACCGTCGAACTCGATGTCGCCCTCGACACGCTCGCGCTCGACCTCGTCGCGCAGCGTGGCCAGCACGTCGGCGAGTGCCGAGTCGTCGCCGGTCACCACGGGATCGACGTCTCGCCGCGTGAACAGGGAGGTCAACCAGGCTGCGGGGGAGGACGGCCGCGCGGCGGCCTCGTCGACCGTGGCCTCCCAGTCGCCGGTGACGCCGACCCGCTCGGCGTCGATCGTCAGGTCCGAGCCGCCTGCCCGCACGCGGGCCGGATCCTCGAGATTCGGCTGGAGTCGCTCGCGTAACGTCTCGGCAGCGGCCTCCTTGCCGAGCCCGCCCACATCGACCCCTGCGACGGACACGGCAGGCCGTAGCTGCTGGGATGAGGTGAACACGTCCAGGAGGTACACGGCGCCGAGAATCCACACGGCACCTGCGATCACCGGCAACACCCTGGCGCGCCACCGGACCGGGGGCTGCCGCGAGTCCGCGGTCGCGTCGTCGGGCTCGCCCAGCATCCGTACGAGTCCTCCCTCCCAGCGCGAGGCACACCAACACTCGTCCCCCGCGGTCACGGCACGGTGCTCACGCGCCACACGATGTCGAGAGCCGTCGATACAGCCTAGTGCACCCCGATTCCGGACGTATCACGTGTCCGCGGCCGCGCGCTCCGGTGCGGCCGGAGATCTCCCGTCGACTGCACGACGACTCGACGTGGCCGCACCGGAGCACGAGGCGTGCCCAGGGGTCGGGCCGAGCGGAGCGCGCCGCCGTTGCGGGCCGGTGAGCAGGCGAAACGGTACGTCCGTGCCGTTTTGCGGTCCATGGTGGCTCTGGAAGAATCCCTCCCGAGCAGCAGCTCGTCGCGATCGCTGGAGGCGGCCGGTGGACAGGTCCGAGTACGGCCCCGAGCACGCCCGCCCGGGACCGGTCGTGGTGGGCGTGGACGGCTCCGAGGCGGCAGGGCGTGCGGTGCGCTGGGCCGCGCACGAGGCGCGCAGCCATCACGCGCCCTTGCACATCGTGCACGCCATCGGCGTTCCGGACTTCTTTCCCGGAGGGGCGATCTCGCCGTCCACCGAGCTGTTCCACCTCCTCGAACGCGACGGCGATGCGGTACTCGCCGAGGCACGTGAGCTGGCCGCGAGTACCGCGCCGGAGGTGCCCATCCAGGCCGAGTCGTTGACGGACTCGCCGGTGGTGACGCTGATCGACCAGTCGACGCACGCCCGGTGTGTCGTACTCGGCGAGTCCGGAAGGGGAGCGTTCACCGGAGCGCTGCTCGGCTCGACGACGATCGCTCTCGCGGCGCACGCGCACTGCCCGGTGGTCACGGTGCGTGGCCCGGCGGAACGCTCGCCGACCGGCGTCGTCGTTGTCGGGGTCGACGGCAGCGACCTCAGCGATGACGCTCTCGGTTGCGCGTTCGAGCAGGCCGCATTCCGGGAGGCCAGGCTCGTGGCCGTGCACGCGTGGAACGACTCCGATCCGGAGGAGCTGTTCAGCGAGTCACGTGTGACGTTCGAATGGGAGCCGCTCGCCGAAGCGGAACACCGGGTGCTCGCCGAACGGCTGGCGGGATGGTCCGAACGTTACCCGGACGTGCCCGTCGAACGGGACCTGGTGCGCGCGAAGCCTCGACAGCGCCTGCTCGAGTGGAGCGCCGCCGCCGACCTCATCGTCGTGGGGTGCCGCGGACGGGGCGGGTTCCGGGGCATGTTGCTCGGTTCGACGAGCCAGGCACTCGTGCACCACGCGGAGTGCCCCGTGATGGTCGTGCGCCGGCACTGCGCGACGGCCCCGCAGGCTCCGTGACTTCCGGGTGGGAGCGGCCTACCGGCGACGCTGACGGTAGGCCGCAGCTTTCGTGTACGTGACCGCGTCAGGAGATGGGGCGGTCGGTCGGCTTGACGGGAGCGGGCAGCACGTCCCTTCCGGTGAGGTAGGCGTCCACGCCCGCGGCTGCCGCGCGCCCTTCCGCGATCGCCCAGACGATGAGCGACTGGCCGCGTCCCATGTCGCCCGCGCTGAACACGCCCTCGACGCTGGTCTGGTAGTCGTTCCCGCGTGCGACGTTGCCACGCTCGTCGAGATCCACCTCGAGGTCGGACAGCAGCGCGCCCTTCTCCGGACCCACGAAGCCCATCGCGAGGGTGACCAGCTGTGCGGGCAGTTCGCGTTCGGTTCCCTCGACGGGGACGAACCCGCCGCCGGAACGCTCGACCTCCACGATCTTGAGGGCACGCAGCTTGCCGTCCTCGTCACCCAGGAACTCCTGCGTGTTCACCGAGAAGACGCGCTCGCCACCCTCTGCGTGCGCCGACGAGGTCCGGTAGACCATCGGGTAGGTCGGCCACGGCTGGGTCTCCGGACGTGACTCCGGAGGCTCCGGCATGATCTCGAGCTGGGTGACCGAGCGTGCCCCCTGACGGTGGGCTGTACCGAGGCAGTCCGCGCCGGTGTCACCACCGCCGATGATGATCACGTCCTTGCCGTTGGCGTCGATGGGCGATGCGTCCAGCTCGCCGCTGGCCACCCGGTTGGCGGGCGGAAGGTACTCCATCGCCTGGTAGACACCCTCCAGCTCGCGGCCGGGAACGGGCAGGTCGCGCCACGCGGTCGCGCCGCCGGTCAGCACGACGGAGTCGTAGTCGGCACGCAGCTGCTCGGCTGTGACGTCGACGCCGACATCGACCCCGGTACGGAACTCGGTGCCCTCCGCGCGCATCTGCTCGATCCGGCGATCCAGCCGCCACTTCTCCATCTTGAACGCGGGGATGCCGTACCGGAGGAGCCCTCCGGCAGCGTCGGCGCGCTCGTAGACAACGACATCGTGACCGGCCCGGGTGAGCTGCTGCGCGGCGGCGAGCCCCGCGGGGCCCGAACCGACCACAGCGACCTTCTTGCCGGTCTTGGTGACCGGCGGCTGCGGCTTGACCCAGCCTTCCTGCCAGGCCTTGTCGATGATGGAGATCTCGACCTGCTTGATCGTCACCGGGTCGTCGTTGATGGCGAGCACGCAGGCGGCCTCGCACGGTGCGGGGCACAACGTCCCCGTGAACTCCGGGAAGTTGTTCGTCGCGTGCAGGCGCTCGATCGCATCGGCCCAGTCCTGCCGCCAGACCAGCGTGTTCCAGTCCGGGATGAGGTTGCCCAGCGGGCAGCCCTCGTGACAGAACGGGATGCCGCAGTCCATGCAGCGCCCGGCCTGCTCCTGGAGCTTGTTGTTGCCGAACTCGTCGTAGACCTCTCGCCAGTCCATCAACCGCAGGTCGACGGGACGCGGCTTGGCGGCCTCGCGCCGGGTGGTGAGAAAGCCCTTCGGGTCAGCCATGTGCGGCCTCCATCACTGCCTCGTCGATACTGCGGCCTTCGCGGACCGCGGCTTCGCGTGCCTGCAGGACACGCTTGAAGTCCTTGGGCATTACCTTGCCGAACCGCTCGACGGCGGCGTCCCAGTCGGTGAGCAGCGACCGTGCCACCTCCGAGGACGTCTCGGCGTAGTGGCGCTCGACAGCGCCCTTGAGGAACTCGAGGTCCTCCTCGTCCAACGGGTCGAGGTCGACCATCTCGGTGTTGACCCGGTGGTGCGGCAGGTCGAGCACGTACGCGATGCCACCGGACATCCCGGCGGCGAAGTTGCGGCCGATCCCGCCGAGAACGACGACCCTGCCGCCGGTCATGTACTCGCACCCGTGGTCGCCGACGTGCTCCACGACGGCGGTCGCGCCCGAGTTGCGCACGCAGAACCGCTCGCCGACCTTGCCACGCAGGTAGATCTCGCCGCCCGTGGCGCCGTAACCGATGACGTTGCCGGCGACGAGGTTGTGCTCGGCTGCGAACGGCGCGTCCGGATGCGGTCGCACGACGATGCGGCCCCCGGACAGGCCCTTGCCGACGTAGTCGTTGGCATCCCCGACCAGCCGCAGGGTGATGCCCCGTGGGATGAAGGCACCGAAGGACTGGCCCGCCGTACCGGTGAAGGTGACGTCGATCGTGTCGTCGGGCAGACCCTCGCCGCCCCAGCGCTTGGTGAGCTCGGAGCCGAGCATCGTGCCGACGGTGCGATTGACGTTACGCACCGGCAGGTCGAGCCGCACCCTGTCGCCGGAGGACAGCGCGCCTTCCGCCAGCTGGATCAGCGTGTTGTCCAGTGCCTTGTCCAGGCCGTGGTCCTGCTCGACCACCTGGTGGCGGGCCGCACGCGGCTCCAGCTCGGGCACGTGCAGGATCGGCGAGAGATCCAGTCCCTCGGCCTTCCAGTGCTCGATCGCCTTGCGGGTGTCGATCATCTCGGCGTGCCCGATCGCCTCGTCCAGCGAGCGGAACCCGAGTGCCGCCAGGTACTCGCGAACCTCCTGCGCGATGAACTGGAAGAAGTTCACGATGTAGTCCGCCTTGCCGGAGAACTTCTCCCGAAGGGTCGGGTTCTGCGTGGCGACCCCGACCGGGCAGGTGTCGAGGTGGCAGACGCGCATCATGATGCAGCCGGACACGATCAGCGGGGCCGTCGCGAAACCGAACTCCTCGGCGCCGAGCAGGGCGGCGATCATGACGTCGCGACCCGTCTTCAGCTGGCCGTCGGTCTGCACCACGATGCGGTCACGCAGCCGGTTGGCCAGCAGGGTCTGCTGTGTCTCGGCCAGCCCCAGCTCCCACGGCGCGCCCGCGTGCTTGATCGACGACAGGGGAGAGGCACCGGTGCCGCCGTCGTGACCGGAGATGAGCACCACGTCGGCGTGCGCCTTGGAGACACCGGCCGCGACGGTTCCGACCCCGACCTCGGAGACCAGCTTGACGTGGATCCTCGCGTCCGGGTTGGAGTTCTTCAGATCGTGGATCAGCTGCGCGAGATCCTCGATCGAGTAGATGTCGTGGTGCGGCGGGGGCGAGATCAGGCCGACGCCCGCCGTGGAGTGCCGGGTCTTGGCGATCCACGGGTAGACCTTGGTGCCGGGCAGCTGGCCACCCTCGCCCGGCTTGGCGCCCTGGGCCATCTTGATCTGGATGTCGTCGGAGTTGACCAGGTACTCGCTCGTCACCCCGAACCGGCCGCTGGCGACCTGCTTGATGGCCGAACGGCGCTCCGGGTCGTAGAGCCGGTCGGCGTCCTCGCCGCCCTCGCCGGTGTTGGACTTGCCGCCGAGGCGGTTCATGGCGATCGCCAGGGTCTCGTGCATCTCCTGGGAGATCGAGCCGTAGGAGATCGCGCCGGTGGAGAACCGTTTGACGATCTCCGAGACCGGCTCCACCTCCTCGATCGGAACCGGCTCGCGCTCGCCCTCCCGGAAGGAGAACAGGCCGCGCAGCGTCATCAGCTCCTCGGCCTGGTCGTCCACGCCGCGGGTGTACTCGCGGAAGATGTCGTACTGGCCGGACCGTGTGGAGTGCTGGAGCTTGAACACGGTGTGCGGGTTGAACAGGTGCGGCTCACCTTCGCGACGCCACTGGTAGTCACCGCCGAACTCGAGCTCGCGGTGGTGCGGGCGCACACCGTCGGCCGGGAAGGCCGTGCGGTGCCGCTGGGCGACCTCCTCGGCGATGACGTCGAAGTCCACACCGCCGATCCGCGAGGTGGTCCCTGTGAAGCAGGAGTCGACGACCTCGGAGCCGAGGCCGATCGCCTCGAAGATCTGCGCGCCGGTGTAGGAGGCGACCGTGGACACGCCCATCTTGGACATGGTCTTGCGGACACCCTTGCCGAGGCCCTTGATGAGGTTGCGGGTGGCCTGCTTGGCATCGGTGCCCTCGATCAGGCCGCGCTCGGCCATCTCCTCGACGGTGGCCATGGCCATGTACGGGTTGACCGCAGCGGCGCCGTAACCGATCAGCAGGGCGATGTGGTGCACCTCCCGGGCGTCGCCCGACTCGACGACGAGCCCGACCTGGGTGCGGGTCTTCTCCCGTACGAGGTGGTGGTGCACCGCGCCGGTCAGCAGCAGTGACGGGATCGGGGCGTGGTCGGCGTCCGCACCGCGGTCGGACAGCACGATCAGGCGCGCGCCGTCCGCGATCGCTTCGCTGACCTCACCCCGGATCTCCTCGAGCCGCTTGACCAGCGCTTCGCCGCCGCCGTGCACGTGGTAGCGACCGTCGATGGTCGCCGACTGGAACTCCGGCAGGTCCCCGTCGTCGTTGACGTGCACGAGCTTGGCCAGCTCGTCGTTGTCCAGCACGGGGAACGGCAGCACGATCCGCCTGCAGGACTGCGGACCCGCCTCGAGCAGGTTGGGCTCGGTGCCCAGCTGGGCCTCGAGCGAGGTCACCATCTCCTCCCGGATCGCGTCCAATGGCGGGTTGGTGACCTGGGCGAACAGCTGGGTGAAGTAGTCGAACATCTGACGCGACCGGCCCGAGAACGGGGCCAGCGGGGAGTCGTTGCCCATCGACCCGATCGGCTCGGCCCCGGAACGGGCAACGGGCTCGAGCAGTACCGACAGCTCCTCCTCGGTGTAGCCGAAGGTCTGCTGGCGGCGGACAAGCGAGCCGTGCGTCGGCACCTCGCGCTCGCGCTCCGGCAGCTCGTCGATCCGTACCCGACCAGCCTCGATCCACTCGGAGTAGGGGTGTTCGGCGACGAGCTCGCCCTTGATCTCCTCGTCGTCGATGATCCGCCCCTCGGCGGTGTCGACGAGGAACATCCTGCCGGGCTCGAGCCTGCCCTTCTGCACGATGCTCGACGGTTCGAGGTCGAGGACGCCGACCTCGGAGGCCAGGACAACGAGGCCGTCCTCGGTGACCCAGTAGCGCGCAGGGCGCAGCCCGTTGCGGTCGAGGACGGCGCCGATCTGGGTGCCGTCGGTGAACGAGACCAGGGCAGGCCCGTCCCACGGCTCCATCAGCGTGGAGTGGAACTCGTAGAAGGCCCGGCGGTCCGGGTCCATCTCGTCGTGGTTCTCCCACGCCTCGGGGATCATCATCAGCACCGCGTGCGGCAGGCTCCTGCCGCCGAGGTGCAGCAGCTCGAGCACCTCGTCGAAGGTGGCCGAGTCGCTGGCATCCGGTGTGATGATCGGGTAGATGCGCTCCAGGTCACCGGGAATGAGCTCGGAGCGAAGCATCGACTCGCGCGCGTTCATCCAGTTCTTGTTGCCGCGCAGAGTGTTGATCTCGCCGTTGTGCGCGACGAACCGGTACGGGTGCGCCAGCGGCCAGGACGGGAACGTGTTGGTGGAGAACCGGGAGTGCACGAGACCGATCGCGCTGGTGACCCGCTCGTCTGCGAGGTCGAGGAAGAACCTGTCCAGCTGCGGCTCGGTCAGCATGCCCTTGTAGACGATGGTGCGCGCGGACAAGCTGGGGAAGTACACGTCGGTGGCGTGCTCGGCGCGCTTGCGCACGCAGTACGCCATCCGCTCGAGCGCCAACCCGGTGGCGGTCTCGGCGCCGGACTCCTTCGGGGCCAGGAACACCTGAGCGAAGTAGGGCATGACGCCTGCGGCGGTCGGCCCGACATGGTCGGTGTCGACCGGCACGTCACGCCACCCGATCACCCGCATGTGCTCCTCGGCGGCGACCCGCTCGATGGTGGACTTGGCCTTGTCCCGCTCCCGCTCCGCACTCGGCAGGAAGGCTGTACCGACCGCGTATCCACCTGCCTCGGGAAGGTCGAAGTCGACGACCGCGCGGAAGAACGCATCGGGGATCTGGATCAGCAGCCCGGCACCGTCACCGGTCTCGGCCTCGGCACCGCGGGCGCCACGGTGTTCCAGGTTGCGCAGCGCTGTCAGTGCCTTGCGCACAACGGAGTTGTCGCGGCGACCGGCGAGGTCGGCGACGAAGGCGACGCCGCAGGCGTCGTGCTCGTACTGCTTGTCGTACAGGCCCCCGACAGAGGGCAGCGTCGAGGATTGCGCTGCGCTCAGTGAGCTTGCGTTGTGGCGGGTCACGTCTAGCCGCCCTCCCATGGTGTCGGTGCGTCCAGGCAGCGCTATCGCGCCCGCCCCACGTGGTGGGCGGGCGCTGCCTCTGCCGGGAATCGCGGTGGTCTGCTCTTCAGACGCGAGATGCCCAGATCTCGCCGGTCGGTCGGTGAGGCCCGCGGGACGATTGCCCACGTTGCCCGGGCCGACCCTGTGCGGGCGAGTGGCCGCACCTCGCTGTGCAGCCGCATGCGCACGTCGTCGTGCGGATGGCGCTGGACCCGGCCCCGGATTGGCGCAGGCCAGGCTGCGCGCCTCAAGTGCGTATCGCAGTGCCCGGGGTCGCCGGGTCCTCCTACTTTAATGTGAACAGTGGATTATTGGCATACCCGAGCGGCCATTGCGTGGGAAATACCACGTCAGGTTGACCATTCGCTGGACACACCGCCGTCATCGTACCCCAGTGGGACGGTACTCATTTCGAGGTATCGAGTGCGTATCGCCCGTTCGTGGACATTCACCCCGCGGGCGGACTACCGCCCGATCGCCCGCCCGGTCGCGGTGACTTCGCAGGCGACGATCACCTGACGTGTGGATCCGGGTCGCTGCTTGACACGGACCCTCCGCTCGCTCATCCTACTCAAAGGTAACTGTTACTGATGGTAACGTCAGGACGGTTTCGGCAGCACACCGGACGGCGGGTGCATCCCAGCATGGCGTGGAGGAAGAGCATGGCGCAGCGTGCCCAGGCCAAGGTCGTGATCGTGGGGACGGGTTTCGGTGGCCTCGGCCAAGCGATCCAGCTCACCCGAGCGGGAATCACGGACTTCATCATCCTGGAGAAGGCGCACGAGGTCGGCGGCACCTGGAGGGACAACTCGTATCCCGGCTGCGCGTGCGATATCCAGTCGCACATGTACTCGTTCTCCTACGAGCAGAACCCGGAGTGGTCCCGGGCGTTCTCCGGGCAGCCGGAGATCTTCGAGTACCTCCGCGGCGTCGCCGCCAAGCACGGCCTCTACGAGAAGATCCACTTCGGCGTCGAGATGGCGGGAGCCCGCTGGGACGAGGACGAGGGTCGCTGGTACGCGTACTCCACGACCGGCGACGAGTACGTCGGGCAGTTCCTCGTCTCCGGCGTCGGGGGACTGCACATCCCGCAGATCCCGGAGCTTCCCGGCATCGAGCGGTTCCGCGGCCCGACGTTCCACTCCGCGCGGTGGGATCACGACGTCGACCTCGAAGGCAAGAGGGTCGCCGTGGTGGGCACGGGTGCCAGTGCGATCCAGTTCGTCCCGCGGATCGCACCGGAGGTCGCCGGGCTGGCCGTCTTCCAGCGCACCCCACCGTGGATCATGCCCAAGCCTGATCACGCGATGCCGGAATGGACGAGGTCGCTGTTCCGGTCCGTCCCGGCGGTGCAGCGGGCCTATCGCTACCTGCTGTACTGGATGCTCGAGGTACGCGCGGTCGGATTCAACGGGCACCCGGCGCTGATGAAGGCCGGGGAGCTGCTCGCGAAGCGCCACATCCGCAAACACGTCGGCGATCCGCAGCTGCGCGCCAAGCTCACTCCCGACTACACGATGGGGTGCAAGCGGGTGTTGATCTCCAATGACTACTATCCCGCTCTGACAAGGGACAACGTCGACGTGGTGACCGAGGGCGTGCGCGAGGTCCGCGAGCACAGTGTGGTGGACACCGCAGGCGTCGAGCACCCGGCCGACGTGCTGATCTACGGGACCGGCTTCCACGTCACCGATGCGTTCGACTACCTGGACATCACCGGAGCCGAGGGGCGCAACCTCGCCAAGGTGTGGCAGGAGGAAGGCATGCAGACGCACAACGGCATCACCGTCGCGGGCTTCCCGAACCTGTTCTTCCTCCTCGGCCCGAACACGGCACTGGGGCACAACTCGGTCGTGTTCATGATCGAGCAGCAGGCCAAGTACGTGGTCGACGCGGTGCGGCTGGCCGACGCGCACGATGCGGCTGCGCTGGACGTGCGCAAGGATGTCCAGGAGCGGTTCCAGAACGACATCCAGCGGAAGCTGAGCAACGGGGTGTGGACCACCGGCGGCTGCACCAGCTGGTACCTGGACTCGCAGGGCGTGAACCGTACGATCTGGCCCGGTTTCACCTGGCGGTACTGGCTGAAGACGCGCAAGGTGGATCCCAGCGAGTACCAGGTGATCGGGCGAGGTGGCAGCGTGGGCCCAGCGGCAGCATCGGCGGCAGGATCGACGGCGGGATCGGTGAGGGCCACGAACGGCCGGTGACACGCACGGTATCCGTACCGGGATGCCGACGGCGGGATGCCGACGGGAGGCGAGTATGGCTGCGGACAACGAGGTCGAGCCCGGCGAGGAGCAGCTCGTGCTGCATCCCAGGGCGGTGCGTTTCGACTGGTCGAACCTGCCGCTGCACTGGGTGCCAGGCGATCCCCAGACCACGCACACCATCAATGTCCTGCACCTGCTGCTCCCGGAAGGGGAGCGGTGGTTCGTCAGGGTGTTCAAGCAAGCCCTCCCGCTGATCGCCGATGAGCGCCTCCGCACCGATGTCCTGGGGTTCATCGGGCAGGAAGCCTTGCACGCCGAGGCACACAGCGGGGTGGCCGACCACCTCGCCGCGCACGGGCTCGATGCGAGCCCGTTCACCCGGCAGGTCGAATGGATGTTCCGGCGCCTGCTCGGTGACCGCGACCTGCACGGCAAGGCGGCCGAGGAGTGGCTGGTCGAGCGCCTGGCGATCATCGCGGCGATCGAGCACTTCACCGCGTTCCTCGGGCAGTGGATACTCGACGCCTCCGGCCTGGACGCCGCGGGCGCCGATCCCACGATGCTCGACCTGCTCCGCTGGCACGGCGCCGAGGAGGTCGAGCATCGTAGCGTGGCCTACGACCTCTTTTGCCACCTCGATGGCCGGTACACCCGCCGGACACGCGCCATGTCGATCGTGGCACCGGTGATGCTGTGGCTGTTCGTGCGCGGTACGCGCTTCCTGATGTGCAACGACCCGCAGCTGGGTGGCCGGGACAAGGCGCGGCTGCGGCAGCTGCGGGCAGCTTCCGCACGGGGCACGCTGCCCACCCTGCGCGGGATGCTCGGCGAGGTGCGCCCGTACTTCACCCGCTCGTTCCACCCCTCGCAGTACGGCTCGACGGAGCGCGCGATCGCGTACCTGGCGAGCTCGCCTGCCGCGCAGGCGGCCGAGGCGCAGCAGTGACCCTCACCGGCGGACCGATGGCTACCGGAGTTCCGAAGTACCCGAGTGACCTGCGGGGACGGCCGAGGCGCGATCGCCTGATGTCCTCGCTCGAGGCGGTCGTGTCCGTGTACCAGCGGATCAGCGCGTACAGCGGGAGGCGCCGCAGGCCGGTGACCCCCGTCTCGCGGGACCGTGAGCTGGTCGTGGACCGGATGCGTACCGAGGCCGAAGACGTGGTGAGCCTGCGCCTGACGGCACCGGACGGCGCCACGCTGCCCGCCTGGCGGCCCGGCGCACACCTGGATGTGGTGCTGCCCTCCGGGTGCGTGCGGCAGTACTCCCTGTGCGGCGACACGGCCGACACGCGGGCGTACCGGATCGCCGTGCGTCGCCTGCCGGGCGGTACCGGGTCCGGGGAGGTGCACGAGGAGTTGCGGCCCGGCTCCCGGGTCACCGTGCGGGGGCCGCGTAACGCGTTCCCCCTGGCGCCCGCGCGTTCCTACCTGTTCGTCGCGGGCGGTATCGGGATCACCCCGATCCTGCCGATGGTGCGTGCCGCGGCAGCGCGGGGAGCCGACTGGCAGCTCGTCTACACCGGCCGCACCACCGCCTCGATGCCGTTCATCGACGAGCTGACCCGGATCGATCCTCGGCGGGTGTGGATCAGGCCGGACACCGAGTACGGCATCCCGGCATCCGGAGCGGAGCTGCTGGAGCGCGCGCCGGAGGGTGCCGCGGCCTACTGCTGCGGCCCTACGCCGATGATCACGAGCCTGCGCGTGGACCGTCCTGCCAGCCGGGTCCGTTCGCTGCATTTCGAGCGGTTCGGCCCGCCGCCCATTTCCGACGGCGCGCCGTTCGAGATCGAGCTCGCCCGCAGCGGCCGGGTCCTGCCGGTGCCCGCAGACCACAGCGCCCTGGACGTGGTGCGGGAGGCCGTGCCGGACGTGGCGTACTCCTGCCGCCAGGGGCACTGCGGGACCTGCGCCGTCGGCCTGATCTCCGGCACGGTCGAGCACCGCGACAGGGTGCTGCCGGAGCCCGAGCGGGAGAACACCATGATGATCTGCGTCTCCCGCGCGACCGGGCGGGTCGTCGTGGACCTGTGAGCCCGCCGGGGAGGACGCGCGGTGCGTTGATCACCGACGCCGCCGGTGGGCCCGGTGTCAACGCTCCGGGGCGGTCGGGTAGCGGGATGCCGCGTTCAGGACGAGGCGCACGCAGTGCTCGACGAGGTGGTCGCGGGCCACGTCGAGGGATCCTGCGAGATACGCGATGAACAGGTTCGCCAGCGCGCCCACGAGACCGAGCGCGGTCATCTTGCGTTCGGCGGGATCGGTTCCGGAGGGCAGGTGCTCGCGGACGAGGTCGGCGAAGGTCGGCAGGAGCTCGTTACCGCGCTTGCCGAGCACGGGATCGGTCTGCGGCGCCAGCAGGAGGACGGTTCCCTTGCGCGGGTCATCCAGGATCAGCTCGACGAAGGCCGAGACCGCGGCGCGAGCCCGCGCGTCCACGTCGGGCCGCGCGCCGTGCACCGCGTCGACGAGTGCGTGGTGCGCCTGCCGCGCGACGTGTTCGTACACCGCGACCAGCAGTGCGTCCCTGTCGGTGAAGTTCTCGTAGAAGTAACGCTCGGTCAGGCGAGCCGTGCGGCACACCGCGCGTACGGACACCGCGCCCGTGCCGTCCGTGCCGAGCAGCTCGAGGCCGGCGTCGAGCAGTTGCTGCCTGCGGGCGGCACGGCGGTCGGCGAGCGTGGTGCCTGCCCATGTCCGTTGCGCGGCGTCGCCGGCCGTTGGCATGTGAGGTCTCCTCTCTTGACCGCGTGCGGTGCCGATCCTAACCTGACAACGACCGTAGTCAGTTTCTGTGTAGTAGGGATGAGGTCACGATGGCGCAGCACGACGCCCCCGCCGGTGCACACGGGCGCGAGGACGGGGGTGCGCAACGCGCAGCACCCGAGCCACTCGGTCCCGAGTCGCTGACCTGGCGCTACTTCGGCGACTGGCGCGGCATCCTGCTCGCGCTGTGGGCGGGCTCGATGCAGAACATGCATCCGCAGCTCGGCGCGGGCGTCGAGGAGCACTCGCAGTTCTTCACCGAACGGTTCGCGCGGTTGTTCCGCTCGCTGTATCCGATCTACGGCGTGGTCTACGACGGCGATCGGGCCGCGACCACCGCCCGGGAGGTCCGCGGTTATCACACGGAGGTGAGCGGCGTCGATCGGCACGGCCGGCAGTACCATGCGCTCACCCCGGAGACGTACTACTGGGCACACGCCACCTTTTTCATGGGCATGATCGTGTTCCAGGACCGGCTGGGGGAGGGGCTGTCGGAGGAGGCCAAGCGCACGCTGTACGAGGAGAGCGTGCGGTGGTACGGGCTGTACGGCATGAGCATGCGTCCCGTGCCTGCCGACTGGGACGAGTTCCGGCGCTACTGGGAGCACATGTGCACGAGCGTGCTCGAGGTCAACAACGCCACCCGCGACGTGCTGGACCTCGGTGAGCTGAGCAGGCCGCCCGCGTTGTGGTGGTTGCCCGAACGGTTGTGGCGGGTGCTGCGCCTGCCGGTGGCACGCGGGTTCACCTGGCTCACGGTGGGCCTGTACCACCCCGCGGTGCGTGAGCGGCTGGGTTACCGGTGGGGTCGCGGTGACGAGGTGGCTTTCCGGATTGTCGGCGCGGTGACCAGCGCCTGCTGGAAGCTGGTCCCGTTCGAGTGGCGGTACCACCCGCGCGCGAGGGCGGCGTGGCGACGGGCACGGCGCGCACAGACGGGTACCGGGACGGTGGAGACTCCTTACCGCAACCTGCCGCCCCGTGCCGAGCGGGACAGCCCGAAGCACTACTCCCCGCCTGTGGAGCCTGCCTCACGCGGGCCGTCGCGGCTCGTCCGGCGCCTTTTGTAACGTGTTTCACGTTGTGTGGGGGTGCGTCTCGGCCCACGACGGGCGATGATGGCCCGTATCCGCCGGAGACGTCACGTGAGCGAGGTGCGATGAAACTCGGCTACCACATCGGGTACTGGTCCTCAGGTCCGCCGCACGGGGCATTGGAGACGATCCTGGAAGCCGAGAGGCTCGGCTTCGACTCGGTGTGGACCGCCGAGGCGTACGGCTCGGACGCGTTCACGCCGCTGGCATGGTGGGGGTCGTCGACCTCGACGGTGCGGCTCGGAACCAACATCGTGCAGATGTCGGCGCGCACACCGACGGCGACGGCGATGAGCGCGCTGAGCCTGGACCACCTGTCCGGAGGGCGGTTCGTGCTCGGCCTCGGCGCCTCCGGGCCGCAGGTCGTGGAGGGCTGGTACGGCCGGCCGTACCCGCGCCCGCTGGCTCGCACGCGCGAGTACATCGACATCGTGCGGCAGGTGTTCGCCAGGGAGGCTCCGGTCACCTACGACGGCGACTTCTTCCAGCTTCCGTACCGGGGTGGGGCAGGGCTCGGTAAACCCCTGAAGCCGACCGTGCACCCGTTGCGTGCCGAGCTGCCGATCTACCTGGCTGCCGAGGGGCCGAAGAACGTCGCGCTGTCCGCCGAGATCGCCGACGGGTGGCTGCCCATGTTCTTCTCGCCGCGCAGCAACGAGTTCTACCGCGATGCGCTCGCGGAGGGCTTCGCCAGGCCGGGTGCGCGGCGTGGCTGGGAGGACTTCGAGGTCCCCGCCTCGGTCCCGCTGATCGTGGACGACGACGTCGAACAGTGCGCGGACCTCATCCGCCCCTCGCTCGCCCTCTACATCGGCGGTATGGGCGCCAAGCAGATGAACTTCCACCGGGACGTCTTCGCGCGGCTGGGGTACGAGGAAACCGCGACCAAGGTGCAGGAGCTGTACCTCGCAGGCCACAAGAAGGACGCCGCCGCGGCGATCCCGACCAAGCTCGTCGAGGACATCGCGCTGATCGGCCCACCGGCTAAGATCCGCGACGAGCTGCAAGCCTGGCGCGAGACGGTGGTGACCTCCCTGCTGCTGCGCGGCGACGCCTCGCTCCTGCGCAAGGCCGCCGAGATCGTCTCCTGACGGCGAGGCGGGGACGCGGAGCCGAAGGACTACTTCGATACCTCTACTGCACCCGAGGCGCCCTTCGGCTCCTCCCGGGCGCGGCTAGAGTGATCGACGATGAGTCGCACGGGTAGCTCGGCAGGCCGGTTGATCCTGCTGTCGGTGTGGGCAGGGCTGTTCTGGGCCGTTCTGGCGATCGGGTGGGGCCTGGCCGTACGGTCCCAGATGATCGTCTTCGACGGTCTCTACTCGCTGATCAGTGTGTTGCTGTCCCTGCTGTCGCTGCTGAGTTTCCGGATCATCCGCAAGGGGCAGAGCAAGCGCTTCCCGTTCGGCCGTGACGCGCTGGAGCCGCTGACGATCATCGTCAAGGCCATCGCCATCGGGACACTGTGCGTCTACGCGCTGAGCGTCGCGGTGATGGAGCTGCTCACCGGTGGACGGGAGGTCAACACGGGCTGGGCCGTGGCCTATGCCGCTGTCGCGACCGGGGGCTGTGCCGTTGTGGCCGCCTACCTCGGCCGCGAGCAGCGCGCGGTGCGTTCCGACCTGGTCCGCGCGGAGACCACCCAGTGGCTGATGGACACGGTGTTGAGCGCGGGCGTGCTCGCCGGGTTCATCGCGGCCGCGGTGCTCGAACGGACCGGCTACGAGCGGCTCGCGGCCTACGTCGACCCGGCGATGGTCGCACTGGTCTGCCTGCTGTTCCTGGCGATGCCGCTGCGCTTGCTGGTGCACGGCTTCCGCGAGGTCCTGTTCATGGCCCCACCGCGAGAGCTGGGCGAGCGGGTCCGGCGGTGCATCCGGCAGGTCCAGCGCCGGCACGGCTTCGACGACAGCTACCTGCGCAGCACGAAGGTGGATGGCCAGCTGGTGGTCGAGGTGGACTACATCGTCGGTGAGCACACCCCGGACCGCAGTGTCGAGGTGCTCGACGCGATCCGGCGGGAGATCACCGACGAGCTCAGCGACCTCGACTACGAGCTGTGGCTCACGGTGTCGTTCACGACCGATCGCGCCTGGGCCGAGTGACCGTCTGCGCGAGCGAGGCGGGAGCGATCATCCTGGGGTGTGGCCGACGGCGATGAGTGAGCTGGCATCGAGCTCGCGCATCCCGGCGCCGTGCATCCCGCGCTCGAAGTGGCGGCGGGCGTCGGACAGCTCGGCGGGGGAGAGCTGGTCGAGCAGGCCGCGCAGGGCAGCGCCGAGCAGCAGCGTCCACGCGTCGTCCGGGTGCAGGGGCTGCCGGTAGGTCGCCGTCTCGACGGTGATCCGCTCGAGACCGAGGGATCCCATCCAGTCCCGGATCTTGCCCACGGTGTTGACCCGCTCGCTGAAGTTCGGGCGGGTGAACGACTCGGTGAGGTCCGGTCGCACCTCGCCGATCGCGTTGTTGGCGAGCGGGACGATCCGCTCCATGCCGCCTTCCAGCCACGTGGTCACCGCGAACCGTCCACCGGGTCGCAGCAGGGATGTCAGGTGCCGGGACCCGGCGTCCATATCCGGGAAGAAGAACACCCCGTAGCAGCACTGGACCAGGTCGTAGGGCTCGGAAGGTTGCCAGGTGGTCACGTCGCCGTTGACGAAGCGCAGGTGCGCCAGCTCGTGCCACTCGGCTTCCCGCCGTCCCTGGCGCAGCAGGTTCTCCGCGAGGTCGAGCGCGTCCACCGAACCGTCCGGGCCCACTGCGCGGGCGGCCGGGAGCGCTGAGGCGCCCGATCCGCAGCAGGCGTCGAGGACCCGCTCACCCGGCTGCGGGCGCGACATGGCGGCCGTGATCTCGCCGAGCGGTCGCCACAGCCGCGGCGACCACGTGGCGAACTCGGCGTGGGCCGCGTGGAAGATCTCACCGGCTTCGGGCATGGTCACCGGCCAATCGTGCGAAAGTATCTGACGAGCCTGCGTGGCACGAGCTTACGCTCACCGTCCACTGTGATGGGAACCAGCTCGGGAGTGCTCGATCTCCAGGTCGAACGCCGGTTGCGGGTGTTCGATCCGGACTTCTTGCGCTTGGGAACCGCCATGATCGCTCACATCCTCCCGGCGCCGCGCGCGCCGTACCTGCGGCGGAACTTCTCGACCTGGCCGGCGGTGTCGAGGATGCGGCCCGCACCGGTCCAGAACGGGTGCGACGCGGAACTGATGTCGACCGCGATGAGCGGGTAGGTATTGCCGTCGCTCCACTCGATGGTGCGTTCCGATGTCGCCGTCGAGCGGGTCACGAACATGTCGCCGGTCGAGGTGTCCTGAAAGACGACGGGGTGGTAGTCGGGGTGTATTCCGGGTTTCACGGTTGGTCTCCTTACTGGTTCGGCCCGGTTTCCTCTTGGTTCCTGGCGGTGCCTGCCTCCGAGTGCCCGTCGGGTACCTCGACCTCCTCGCAGGGGTCTTCGTGCCAGTCGCCGAACGGGTCCGGGTATGTGGCCCACACCGCGGGGCCTGCCGCGATCTCCTCATCTGTCAGCAGCGCTCGGGTCAGTGCGGAGGTGATCTCGTCCGGGGGTGTGCGGTGCGTGGTGATCACGAGTTCCTGGGCGCGGTCTCCGAAACGCGGGTGCCAGCGCAGCCAGGCCATGGCCCGCCGTTCGTCCGAGACGTCGTCCCAGTCGGGGCCGTCCTCGCCCGCGATCCAGCCGCCCGCGTGTCCGACTCCCATGCCACCACCGGCAGACTCCATCCACAGCGCCGCGTCCGGCCGGCTGGCCACCCAGGCGCGTCCCGTTGTCCGCACCACCCCGTCGAGCAGCACGTCGATCGCCTCGTGCAACCGCTCGGGATGGAACGGCCGCGGGTCGGTGAACAGCACCGTAGCGACCCCGGAGTCCACCTCCAGCGGCGGCTGTCCGCGCAGTACGGGGCCGTGCATGTCGGTGAGCCTGCCACGGCGCGCGTCGCCGGGGACCGTGGATACCGCGGACGTTCCGCGCACCTCGCCCAGCGGGAGCCGCGGCACGCCGGGTGCGAGCCGGTCCAGCACGGCGTCGGTCCGGGCAGCCGTCCAGGTGTCCGGTGCCTGGCCCGCGCACACCAGAACGTCGGCGAACTCCACCTGCGTGGCAGCGAGCTGCGCGACAGTGCGCTCGTCCTCCGGGCTCGCCTGCATGCCCCGGTCACAGAGCAGGTCCTCGCCCGTGACGTCGTCGAACCAGGATGCCAGGTCGACGGTGGCGAGTACGCCTTCCACCTCGACGAGATCGCCCGCGGCCCGGCCGTTCACCAGTACGTTCGCGATCGCGTAGCAGACCGGTTCCGGTTCCATCGCCTCGTCCAGCCGTACGACGATCCGGGCGACCCCGGGGTCGCCCGCGAGCGTGCACAGCAGCGGGAGCAGGTCCTCGCGCATGGTGCAGGACACGCAGCCGTGCGCGAGCTCCAGTGCGGTGAGCTCGTCGCGCGCACCGCACTGGACCCTGCGCCGCACCACGCCTTCGGTGATGCTGCGCAGGTCGTGGTGGATCACCACGGTGCCCGGTACGGTGCGCAGCTCGGCGCCTAGGTCGACGGAGGCCGCGGGGGAGATTCCGGTGATGAGGACGACGGGCGTACGGGGCTGTTCAGGCACTGATCGCACTCCGGTTGATGGTGGGACGCGTTGCTCGGCGAACGGACATGCCGGCCCTCGTCCGCAACCGGCATGGCATGTAGAATAATTGAAAACGAATGTCGATTGCAATAAAGGAGGGGTCGTGTCGGCCGTGTGTCAGGTCACCGGGCGCCGTCCCGGGTACGGAAAGCGGGTGTCGCACTCGCACAGGCGCACATCGCGGCGCTGGGAACCGAATATCCAGTCGCGCAGGTTCTGGCTGCCGAGCGAAGGCAGGTGGGTGCGCCTTCGGGTCTCTGTCAAGGGCATGCGAACCATCGACAAACGCGGTATCGAGGCTGTCGTGAACGGGCTTCGCGCGCGGGGGATGAAGGTCGCGCGGGGGATGAAGGTGTAGTGGCACGGGATGTCGTACGCCCACTGGTCAGGATGCGCTCCGTCGCCGGTACCGGGGTCACCTATGTCACGAGGAAGAACCGCCGCAACGACCCGAACCGCCTGGTGTTGCGCAAGTACGACCCGGTGGTGCGCCGGCACGTGGAGCTCCGGGAGGAGCGCTGATGACCAAGAAGTCGACGATCGCCAAGGACGCCGAGCGCAGACTGATCGTGGCGCGGCACGCGGCGCGCCACGCCGGGCTCAAGGCCGTGGTCGTCTCGCCCCGGTCCACCCCGGAGGAGAAAGCCGAAGCCTCGGCGGCGCTACAGCGGATGTCGCGGGATGCCGGCCCGACGCGGTTGCGCGACCGCGATGTGATGGACGGCCGGCCGCTGGGACATCTCCGGGCGTTCGGTCTCTCCCGCATCCGCGTGCGTGAGATGGCCCACCGCGGGGAGCGGCCCGGCGTGAGCGGGTCGAGCTGGTGAGAAAGGTGACATCGATGCGGGAACGCAAGCCGGACAGGCGCAAGCGCAACGTACTGAACGAGCGAGGGGTAACGCGTGTCGACTGGAAGGACACCGAGCTGCTGCGGACGTTCATCTCCGATCGCGGCAAGATCCGGGCACGCAGGGTCACCGGGTTGACGCCACAGCAGCAGAAGCAGGTAGCTGCGGCGATCAAGAACGCCAGGGAGATGGCGCTGCTGCCGTACCCGGCAGCCCGGAAGGGTTAGTCACCTGTCCCTGGTGTGGGAGCAGAATGTGACATTGCGTTCCATAGAAGAACCAAATGTCACATTCGGCTACCACACCGATGCGGGGATCCCGGCGAGCGCGACCAAAGACCGCGGCAACGGACCGCGGCCACGGACGACGGCGGATCGTCCGAGATGCCGGTTTTGGCGGAGGGCCGGGTCAGCGGGCCCGCCGAACACCCTGGCGGCGCGGTGCACTGGATCACCCTGCATGCTTGTACGCATGGCAGAGCAGCACTACCTGGTTGGCCTGGACCTGGCCGGACGTCGCGTGGTCGTGGTGGGCGGCGGTACGGTCGCGCAGCGGCGCCTTCCCCGCTTGATCGGTGCCGGCGCCCACGTGGAACTGATCTCACCCCACACGACACCCGCCGTGAGCGCGCTGGCCGACGAGAGCGAGCTCGTCTGGCACCGCCGCGCCTATACGCGCGGTGACCTCGATGACGCCTGGTACGCGCTGGCGTGCACGGACGATCCCGATGTGAACGCCGCGGTGTGCGCCGATGCCGAGCGGGCACGGGTGTTCTGTGTTCGCGCCGACGCGGGGGAGGAGGGTAGCGCTGTCACCCCCGCAAGCGGGGTGCACGGTGGCGTACTTGTCGGGGTGCTCTCCGGCGGTGACCCGCTGCGCTCGGCAGCGGTACGCGACGGTCTGATCGAGGCGCTGCGCGACGGCAGGGTCGCAGACGGGGCCACACCCGCAGGCGCGGGTGGGTACGGCTCGGTCACGCTGGTCGGAGGCGGACCGGGGGACCCGGAGCTGATCACGGTGGCAGGCCGCAAGCTGCTCGCACGAGCGGACGTGGTCGTCGCCGACCGGCTCGCCCCGCGCGAGCTGCTCGACGAGCTGCCCGCGCACGTCGAGGTGGTGGACGCCGCCAAGATCCCCTATGGCCGGGCGGCGAGCCAGGAGGTGATCAACTCCACGCTGATCGAGCGCGCCAAGGAGGGCAAGTCGGTCGTGCGGCTCAAAGGCGGCGACCCGTACGTGTTCGGGCGCGGGTTCGAGGAGGCGCTCGCGTGTGCCGAGGCCGGTGTCCCCGTGTCGGTGGTTCCGGGCATCACCAGCGCCTTCTCCGCACCCGCGCTCGGCGACGTGCCCGTGACCCACCGGGGCGTCGCGCACGAGGTCGTGGTCGTCTCCGGTCACGTACCGCCGGGAGACGAACAGTCGCTCACCGACTGGGACGCGCTCGCCAAGCTACGCGGCACGATCGTGCTGATGATGGGCGTGGAACGCATCCGGCAGTTCGCCGATACGCTGCGCGGCGGCGGTCGCCCGGGCGATACCCCGGTCGCGGTGATCCAGGAGGGCAGCACGCGCCGGGAACGGGTGCTGCACAGCACTCTCGAGACCGTCGCCGACGACGTGGCCTCGGAAGGCATACGCCCGCCTGCCGTGATCGTGATCGGTCCGGTCGCGGGCCTCTACGCGGGGATGCGGAACCCGGCGGCCGAGTAGCGGTCGGCGAGGAAGTCCCCGATCGCCTCGGTCAGCCGAGCGGGGTCGAAGCGGAGCTCCACGGGGC
Organism: Haloechinothrix alba; assembly: GCF_900188115.1. Lineage (GTDB taxonomy): Bacteria > Actinomycetota > Actinomycetes > Mycobacteriales > Pseudonocardiaceae > Haloechinothrix > Haloechinothrix alba. Next base: position 145,537 of record NZ_FZNW01000009.1, read on the forward strand.
TACGCGCGCGGACGAACTCGGCCTCCGGCATGTCGTTCGCGAGCGTGTCCGCGTCGCCGAACGGGTGGACCGGGTCGTTGGAGTGCCCGATGACCAGTGCCGGGGTGGTGATCTCCTGGCGCAGTGAGCGTGGCGGAGCGATCCGCCCGAACAGGATCCCGTGCAGCACGGCCGCCATGGGGGCAGGCTCCTGCCGCAGGGTCTCGGCGAGCACGGCCATCCATTGGTTGCGTTGCGGTATCAACCTCGTCAGCGTGGCGACACCGCTGATCACCGGTGGAGTGAACCGCGCGGCGAACAGCAGGGGTGGGAAGGCGAGCAAGCCCGCGAACACCGCGTTGTCCAGCACGGGCATCTCCACGAGCAGGCCGTGCAGGCGGTTCGGGGCGCGCACGGCGACCTCCAGAGCGACGTTCGCGCCGAGGGATGTGCCACCGACAACGGCCTTGTCCGCGCCGAGGTGGTCGAGCAAGGCGAGTACCTGGCTGGCGCACGCGGTCATCGAGTAGCGCCACGACTCCGACGGGCGGTCGGACTCGCCGTGCCCGAGAAGGTCGAGCGTGACGACCCGGAAACCCCGGTCCGCGAGACTGCGTGCGAGCGGCCGGTGCATCCTGCGGGTCATCAGCAGGCCGTGCGTCAGCACGACGAGAGCGTCACCGTCGCCGTACTCCGTGTAGGCCAGCCGGAAACCGTCATGGTGGAACGAGCCTGCCAGCTCGAAACGAGGCGGCGCCGGAGGCTGCGGGCGGGCGGCGCCCAGCGACGGCCCCGCGGTGAGTTCGTCCACCGGTAGATTCATGATCGCGGCTCCACTCGGCTAACGGGACGGGTCCGGCACGGGGCCGGCCTGCAGGAACCGCCGGGTCACTCCCGCGGCGGGGCCGTGCGCGAGCCCGCGCTCGAACACGATGGTGGTAGCGGTACTACCGCATGGTACGGGCTTTCCGCGCCCCTCATTCACGTGTCGGGCCGGTGCTCCACGCACGTGTCGCCGAGCGTCGCCCGTCACCTCCAGCCGGCGCCCGCGAACTCCCTTCGGCAGGCCCCGTACACCGACCTGCGCATGGCCCTCCGGGGCATACACGTGTTGACGATTGGTCAGGGCGGTGCCCGATGCGCGAGGATGGTCCGCATGATCGACAATCTGGACGAGCTCGCGTCTCTGCGGGTGGAGCGTACGGGGCATGTGGCCGAGGTCACCCTGCTGGGGCCCGGTAAGGGCAACGCGATGGGGCCGGACTTCTGGAACGAGCTACCGCGGGTCTTCCGCGCCGCCGACGCCGACCCCGAGGTCAGGGCGATCGTACTGACCGGAGGCGGCGAGCACTTCTCCTATGGACTCGACCTGCAGGCGATGCTGCCGCAATGGTCCGAGTACCTCGGTGGGGATGCGCTGGCCGCGCCCCGTACGGCCTTCCTGGACGAGATCAGGCGGCTGCAGGATGCGGTCAACTCGATCGCACGGACCCGCAAGCCGGTCGTCGCCGCGGTGGCCGGCTGGTGCATCGGGGGAGGCATCGACGTGATCACCGCGGCCGACATCCGTCTGGCCAGTGCCGACGCGAAGTTCAGCGTGCGCGAGGTGAAGATGGCCATCGTGGCAGACCTGGGCACCCTGCAACGATTGGGCACGATCGTGGGAGAGGGGCACGCGCGCGAGCTCGCCTTCACCGGCCGCGACATCGATGCCGCGCGGGCCGAGCGGATCGGGCTTGTCAACGATGTCTATCCGGACCCCGAGTCGATGCAGGCCGCGGCACGGGAGCTGGCCGCCGAGATCGCTGCCAACCCGCCCCTGGCCGTGCAGGGAGCCAAGGAGGTGCTCGGGGTCAACACGCAGGATCAGGTCGAGGCGGGCCAGCGCTACGTGTCGACGTGGAATGCGGCGTTCCTGCCGAGCAAGGATCTCAGCGAGGCCGTGCAGGCGTTCATGGAGCGGCGCGAACCCGAGTTCACCGGCGAGTGATGAGTACAACGGGGCAGAGGCGCATTGTGGGAGGTCAGAGATGATGGGGGATGAGCAGCCGCCCGGTGCGAGGGGGCAGGCACGAGTAAGCGGGCGAAGTCACACCGGTGGCTATTCTCCCGCGTCGGCGGGCGATCGTATTGTGATCAGGTGAGCACGCCTTTCAGTTCGGGTCGGCAGGAGTTGACCCTGGTCCGGCAGATGTTCACCGTCCCCAATGCGTTGTCGGTCGTGCGCCTGGCGTTGGTGCCGGTGTTCCTGTGGTTGCTGCTCGGCCCACGCTACGACGAGCTCGCGATCGTGGTCCTGGTCTTCGCGGGGTTCAGCGACTGGCTGGACGGCAAGCTCGCCCGATGGCTCAACCAGATGAGCAAGCTCGGCGAGATTCTCGACCCGGCCGCCGACCGTCTCTACATCCTGATGACGCTGTTCGCCTTCCTGTATCGGGACATCCTTCCCTGGTGGGTCATCGTGGTCCTGGTCAGCCGTGAGGTCTTGCTCGCGGGCTCGTTGCTGATCATCCGGAGCCGTGGGTTCCGGCTGCCGGAGGTGAGCTACATTGGCAAAGGCGCGACCTTCGTGCTGATGTACGCCTTCCCGCTACTCTTGCTCATCCAGGGGGAATCGGCGATCGTCGAGCTCGCCCGCCCGGTAGCTTATGCGCTCATGATCTGGGGCGGAGTGCTGTACGTCTGGTCCGGTGTGTTGTACGTGCTCCAGACATTCCGCGCGGTGCAGGGGAGTCGCCGTGCGGCGCGATCGGCGTAGGTGGGAAACTAGCGCCGCTGCACAGGCCGAACGAACGAGGAGAAAGGGGAACGTGACGTGTCCGTTCCTGAGGAACTGCACTACACCGAAGAGCACGAGTGGGTCGACGCGCGGGATACAGGCAACGTGCGCATCGGGATCACCGAGTACGCCCAGGACCAGCTCGGTGACGTCGTCTTCGTGGACCTGCCCGAGGTCGGCAAGGAACTGAGCGTGGGCGAGGTCTTCGGTGAGGTCGAGTCGACCAAGAGCGTCTCGGAACTGTTCGCGCCTATGGCAGGTCAGGTCGCCGCGATCAATGAAGCGGTCTCGGAGTCACCCGATCTGATCAATGACGACCCCTACGGCTCGGGCTGGCTCATCGAGATCACCCCTGCGGACGCCTCGAGCACGGCGGGCCTGCTCAACGCCGAGGCGTACACGAGGTTGATCTCCGATTAACTCTCGTCGCGCCGCCGCGTGCGGTGCCGGCCCGGACCCAGGAGATCCGGGAGTCTCGGTCACGAGGCCGGTACCGACACGGTACGTTGGCAGGAACACAATCATCCAGGCAGCGGTTCAGTGGGAGGGCTGATCACCATCCAGCGAACACGAGCAGCCGGCACGATGCCCGGGAGCTGGTGGAGCAGGGCGAACAGCCGGTTGACGGCCCCTCGCGGTGACGCGTAGCCCGATAGTCGATCAAGCCCACAGCGCGTAAGGAGACCTCAGGTGAGCACGAACGACGAGCCCGGCGTTCCCCCGGAGCAGTCTCCGGAGAGGACCTCGGTCTTCCGGGCTGACTTTCTTTCCGAAGCCGAGGGGCAGGAACAACCCGCCCAGGACGAGGCGTCTGCCGCGGGAGTGGAGGCTCTGCCGGCGGGCTCGGCCCTGCTGGTCGTCAAGCGCGGCCCGAACGCGGGCTCCCGCTTCCTGCTCGACAGGGACACCACGAGCGCGGGACGCCATCCGGACAGCGACATCTTCCTCGACGACGTGACCGTGTCGCGGCGGCACGCGGAGTTCCGCCGCGAGGGCGGCGAGTTCGTGGTGATCGACGTGGGAAGCCTCAACGGCACCTACGTCAACCGGGAGCCGGTCGACCAGGCGGTGCTCGCAGGCGGCGACGAGGTTCAGATCGGCAAGTTCCGGTTGGTGTTCCTGACCGCTGCGGCAGCGGAGGGAAGCCAGGGGACCCCGTGACCTCGGCGTCTCCTGCCTGCGCATGAGCACAGCCGTGCTCGCGCTGTGGCGTGGTCGGTGACGGGGGCGAGAAGCGCTCTCCGGACGTGACACACTCGTGCATCCGTGATCGGTTCGAGCAGTGGGAGGAGGGAGCAGTGACGGCTGCCGAGGGCCAGTCCCGGGACGGGCCCAGAGACGGTCTGAGTATCGGTTCCGTACTGGCGCAGCTGCGCCCCGAGTTCCCCGACGTCACGATCTCGAAGATCCGGTTCCTCGAATCCGAAGGGCTCGTGCAGCCGGCTCGGACGTCCTCCGGGTACCGGCAGTTCACGGGCGCCGACGTGGAGCGCCTGCGCTTCGTGCTCTCCGCCCAGCGCGATCACTACCTGCCGTTGAAGGTCATCAGGGAACAGCTCGACGCCGTCGACAGGGGGCTGGAGCCGTCGACTCCGATGCCGCGGCTGCCCCGCCAGCTGGCGTCGCTGGACGGTGACTCCTACGCAGCCCCGACCGCCGGGGACTTCGCGGCGTCTCGGGAGATCCGGCTGACCAAGGAGGAGCTGCTCAGCGAGGCAGGGATCGACGACGCGATGCTGGCGGAGCTGGAACGGTACGGGTTGATCACGCCGGGCGCGGCAGGTTTCTACGATGCCGATGCGGTGCATGTGGCCAGGACGGTCAAGTCGATGACCACCTACGGCATCGAGCCGAGACACTTGCGTGCCTTCCGGGCGTCGGCCGATCGCGAGGTGGGGCTGCTGGAGCAGATCGTGACGCCGGTGTCACGTCAGCGGGACGCCGACTCGCGGGCGAGGGCGGACGAGGTGGTCCGCGAGCTCGCCGCGCTGTCTGTCACGTTGCACACGCTGTTGGTCAAGTCCGGGATCCGGAGCGTAACGGGCACCTAGCTGGACGGGGACGGGTCGTGTCGTGCGGACGTCCCGCCGGGGGCGGTGGCGGTCGCGCCGTCGCCGGGCGTGCGGTTCTGCATCGAACGGGACACGGACGGCCCCGTACGGCGTGGAACCCTTCAAGTGAGAGAAAATGGAGCTTACGCTGTGCCTAGTGACGGTATGGCGAGTAGCGTCGATGGCAGCGATATGGGAAGTGCCGGGTAGAAGCGTCAGCCGGCGCACTGTACAGGGAGGCGAGGCCCGATGAGCGAGATGCACGTCGTGGGTGTTCGGGTCGAACTGCCCAATAACCAACCGATCTTGTTGCTGCGGGAGAGCGAGGGCGAGCGCTACCTGCCGATCTGGATCGGATCAGTGGAAGCCACGGCGATCGCGCTCGAGCAGCAGGGAGTGCGTCCCGCACGGCCGCTGACGCACGATCTTCTCAAGGAAGTCATCGGCGCTCTCGGCAAGGAACTGGAGCAGGTCGTGATCACCGACCTGAAGGAAGGCACGTTCTTCGCCGAACTGGTGTTCCACGGTGATGTCCGGGTCTCGGCACGGCCGAGCGACTCGGTCGCGCTCGCGCTCCGCGCAGGCGCACCCATTCACGCCGCGGAGACGGTGCTCGATGAGGCGGGCCTGCTCATCCCGGACGAGCAGGAGGACGAGGTCGAGAAGTTCCGGGAGTTCCTCGACTCGGTCTCCCCGGAGGACTTCCGCGGGGCGGACACCTGAGGCACGTTCCGGATGCCCCTCCCGGCCTGCCGGGAGGTATCGAGCGTCACACCTCGCCGCTTCCCGGTGAGTTCCCTGGCCGCCGCCGGTACTCACACGTCAAGCCTCAACGTGAACTTGAGGTTAACCGCGCGTCGCGTTGACCCGCTCCCTCGGCACGCTTAGTGTCTTAGTAGACGAATCGCGTCGATGTGATTCAGTCGATGATCAGGTGACGCGTGGGTGTGATTCGCCCTCCCGCATGGCGGATCGCGTGGGTGTGATTCGGCGCCGCTCGCCTCTACCTCGGGGTGGCGGTCATGTTCGTCGGCTGCTCAGGGCCGGGCGAGGGGAGGTATGCGTGGTCGAGGAGAAGCCCGTCTACGTGGCGCAGAGCCAGCAGGGCGAGCTGTTCCCGGACTCGTCGCTGCCGGACGAGCTTGTCGGCTACCGGGGCGCCGCGGCCTGCCAGATCGCTGGCATCACCTACCGCCAGCTCGACTACTGGGCGCGCACCAAGCTCGTCGGGCCGAGTATCCGCACCGCACACGGCTCGGGATCGCAGCGGCTCTACTCGTTCAAGGACATCCTCGTCCTGAAAGTGATCAAAAGGTTGCTGGACACCGGTGTATCGCTGCAGAACATCCGGGTCGCCGTCGAGCATCTCCGCGAGCGCGGTGTGCGCGATCTCGCACGCGTGACGTTGTTCTCGGACGGTACGACGGTCTATGAGTGCACATCTCCCGAGGAGATCGTGGACCTGCTTCAAGGGGGTCAAGGCGTCTTCGGTATCGCCGTGAGCGGGGCAATGCAGGAGATTTCCGGAACGATCCACGAGTTCCCCGCGGAACGTGCCGACAGTGGCGAGGTGGAGACGGTGGTACCGGACGAGCTGTCCCAGCGACGCGACGCGCGCCGCACCGGTTGATGCAGCTCGCGCGTTTCAGACACGATAGAGTGTAGGTGCAGACGCTTGTAGCCTCGCGGGAGAGTCCGGTCGGTGAGACGCCGACCGGCGCCGAAGGAGCAACTCCTCCCCGGAACCTCTCAGGCACCAAGGACCGCGAGTGCGAGTTGCCTCTGGAAAGAGGGTCGTGCGGGCCTGCCCCGCGACGACCCCGCCGAAGGTGCAAGCTCGGCCGGGAGCCGGGTGAACCTCTCAGGCGCCCGTAGTACGGGCATAGACAGTGGGGAGGGCCGCAGCAAGGTAGTGACCCGCGCCGCGAACCCGACCCCGGAGGCACCAGATGGCTACAGAGCGTCACCCCCATGAGCCGACTTCGCTGTCCGCGCTCGAGCACGGTACGCCGTTCGCAGAGCGACACATCGGCCCAGGCCGTGACGAGCTCGCGCAGATGTTGAAGGTCATCGGCGTGGACTCCCTCGAGGAGCTGGCGCGCCGCGCCGTGCCCTCGTCGATCCTCGAGAACGACTCGGTTGCCGGGTCGCTCGACCTGCCTGCCGCTGCCACCGAGGCGCAGGCGCTCGCCGAGCTGCGCTCGCTGGCCGCGGAGAACCGGACGAACACCCAGATGATCGGGCTGGGCTATCACAGCACGATCACGCCGCCGGTGATTCGCCGCAACATCCTCGAGAACCCTGCCTGGTATACCGCCTACACCCCGTACCAGCCGGAGATCTCGCAGGGCAGGCTGGAGGCGTTACTGAACTTCCAGACCATGATCTCCGACCTCACCGGCCTGGCGATCGCGAACGCCTCGATGCTGGACGAGTCGACGGCCGCCGCCGAGGCGATGACGCTGCTCCGGCGTTCCAGCAAGTCGAAGTCCAGCCGTTTCGTCGTCGACTCCGACACCCTGCCGCAGACCATCGCGGTGTTGGAGACGCGAGCCGAGCCGCTGGGCATCGAGATCGTGCGGGCGGACCTCTCCGGCGGGTTGGCCGCAGCAGGCGTCGAAGGGGAGGCCTTCGGCGTGTTGCTGTCCTACCCGGGCGCCTCGGGCAGGCTGCGTAACATCGAGGGGATCATCGCCGAGGCAGCCGACATCGGCGCCGCGACGGTCGTCGCCGCCGACCCGCTGGCGCTCACGCTGGTCCGCGCACCCGGTGAGATGGGTGCCGACGTCGTGGTCGGCTCGGCGCAGCGGTTCGGCGTGCCGATGGGTTTCGGCGGTCCGCACGCCGGCTACATGGCCGTGCGCGAGGGCCTCGAGCGGCACCTTCCCGGCCGCCTGGTCGGTGTCAGCGTGGACGCGGACGGCACGCGGGCCTACCGGCTCGCCCTGCAGACCCGGGAACAACACATCCGGCGCGAGAAGGCCACATCCAACATCTGTACGGCCCAGGTACTGCTGGCTGTGATCGCCTCGGCGTACGCGGTGTACCACGGGCCGGAGGGGCTGCGCGCCATCGCGATGCGCGCACACCGGATGGCTACGGTGCTGTCCGCGGGACTGACCCGCAACGGTGTCGAGGTGGTACACGACGACTTCTTCGACACCGTGCGCGCCCGGGTTCCCGGCCGCGCCGCGGCGGTGGTGGAGTCGGCGCGCGGCCTCGGAGTCAACGTGTTGCAGGTCGATGACGACCATGTCGGTATCACCTGTGACGAGTCGACCACGCGCGAGCACCTTGCCTTGGTGTGGAAGGTATTCGGAATCTCGGTGTCGGATGTGGACAGCCTGGACGCCGAGACTCCCGGCGCGTTGCCGGAGGAGCTCACTCGCAACAGCGAGTACCTCTCCCACCCGGTCTTTCACACCTACCGTTCCGAGACCGCGCTGCTGCGGTACCTGCGCAGGCTCGCCGACGCGGACGTCGCCTTGGACCGCAGCATGATCCCGCTGGGCTCCTGCACCATGAAGCTCAACGCCACCGCCGAGATGGAGCCGATCACCTGGCCGGAGTTCGCCGAGCTGCACCCGTTCGCCCCTGCCGAGGACGCGCCGGGCATCCTTCGCGTGATCGCCGACCTGGAGCGGTGGCTCGCGCAGATCACCGGCTACGACGCGGTATCGCTGCAGCCGAACGCAGGCAGCCAGGGCGAGTTCGCCGGCCTGCTCGCGATCCGCGCGTACCACAGGGAACGCGGTGAGCCGGACCGCGACGTGTGCCTGATTCCGTCGAGCGCGCACGGCACGAACGCCGCGAGCGCGGTGATGGCAGGCATGCGGGTGATCGTGGTCAAGTGTGACAGCGAGGGCAACATCGACCTCGCGCACCTGCGTGACGTGACCGAGCAGCACAAGGACGACCTCGCGGCGATCATGATCACGTATCCCTCCACGCACGGCGTGTACGAGGACACCGTGCAGGAGGTGTGTGGTGTCGTGCACGACGCGGGTGGTCAGGTCTACGTGGACGGTGCGAACCTGAACGCGCTGATCGGACTGGCACGGTACGGCAAGTTCGGATCCGATGTGTCCCATCTGAACCTGCACAAGACCTTCTGCATCCCGCACGGTGGCGGCGGTCCCGGGGTCGGACCGATCGGCGTGCGCGAGCACCTGGCGCCGTTCCTGCCGAACCATCCGCTGCAGGACGCGGCAGGCCCCGAGACGGGCGTCGGCCCGATCAGTGCCGCGCCCTGGGGGAGTGCGTCGATCCTGCCCATATCCTGGGCGTACGTGCGCATGATGGGCTCGGAAGGGCTCACCAAGGCGACCCTGACGGCCATGGCCACGGCGAACTACGTGGCGCGCCGCCTCGACGAGTACTACCCCGTGCTGTACGCGGGGCAGGACGGGCTCGTCGCTCACGAGTGCATCCTCGACCTGCGGGGTATCACCAAGTCCACCGGCGTGACCGTGGACGACGTTGCCAAGCGTCTCGCCGACTACGGGCTGCACGCGCCAACCATGTCGTTCCCGGTCGCAGGCACGTTGATGGTGGAGCCGACGGAGAGCGAGGACCTGGCCGAGCTCGACAGGTTCTGCGACGCCATGATCGCCATTCGTGGTGAGATCGACCGGGTCGCCTCCGGCGAGTGGCCGCTGGAGGAGAGCCCGCTGCGTCATGCTCCGCACACCGCGCGGTGCATCGCCGGGCAGTGGGACCGGCCGTACAGCCGTGAGGTCGCGGTGTTCCCGACGGGGGATCCGGCGCACAAGGTGTGGCCCCCGGTCCGGCGGATCGACCAGGCAGGCGGGGACCGCAACCTGGTGTGCTCCTGCCCGCCCATCGACGCGTACTCGAGCTGATCCGTTGCCGGCCCCGCGCATGCGGGTCGTGCCACCCGTCACGCGCGGGGCCGGCGGCGCAACGGCAGGATCGCGCCGGTGCTCGCGGTGAGTAGCACCGCCATCAGCCAGAACGGGCCCGTGACGCCCACGAGCGTGGACAGCCCACCTGCCACCGCCGGGCCTGCGGCCTGCGCCACCCGGTTGGCCGTGATACGCAGCGCGAGAGCCGTGGAACGCAGCTGGGTCGGCGCCTCGCGCACGACCCAGGTCATCGTGAGCGGCTGGCCGAGTCCCAGGCTCATGCCGAGCACCATCAGCAGCACGGCCAGTGTGATCGGGTCGTCGATGACCACGACGCCGAACACGGTTCCCGCGGCGAGCGTCGCGTTGATGGCGAGTAGCAGCAGGCGCTCGACGTGGCGAAGCAGTACCGGGATGAGCAGCCGGGACAGGAAGGAGAACCCGGCGCGGACGGCGAGCAGGACGCCGACGACGGTGGGTGACAAGCCGTGGTGTTCCCCGAGTACAGGCATGTAGGCGACGAGCAGGTCGACAGTGGCCATGACACTGAAGCTCACGAAGACCGCCACGGACAGCTGGCGGTTGCGCAGCATGGCCAGCGCGGAGCCACGGCCGGGCTGATGGGTCTCGCCCGCGGGGGCGGAGGTGCCGAACGTGCTGCCGCGCAGGACGAACACCATCAGCCCGTAGAACAGCACGATCAGCACGGCGGCCCCCGCGCCCACCCAGAAGGCCCGTGTGGTGGCCTCGAGCAGCTCCGCGGAGTCCCGGCCGGAGATCACCCAGCCGCCGAGCAGCGGTCCGAGCAGCTGCCCGAGCGAGGCCGCGGCGGTGAACAGGCCGAAGTTCCTGTCCTGCTGCGCCGGAGTGGACAGGTCGGCGATGACCGACTGTGCGGCGACCATGAGCGCGAGCTGCCCGACCCCGAGGATCGCGTTGGACGCGGCCATGCTCGGCAGCGATCCCGCGTGGGCGAGCAGGAGCGACCCGAGCACCATGACGGCCCCGCCGCCGAGGAGCAGGGCGGGCGCCTTGCCGCGATCCGACCACCGGCCCATCGGGATGGCGAGCACGACAGGCAGCACCGCGCTGGAGGCCGCGACGAGCCCGACGGCCTGGGCGTCACCGTCCAGCGCCAGCACGCGGTAGGACGCCGCGGGGCGGTTGAGGAACATGGCCACATGTACCGCCAGCGTGCCCAGCAGCAGGAACGCCAAGGGCAGGGGAGTGACCCTTGCGGCCCGCGAGTCCCGGCCGGTCTCGTTACTCATTGGCATGTCACTGTGCGATCATCTCGTGAGACAAGCGAACGTTCTGCGTGACGGGTACGTCGGGTGCGGCGCGTCACGTGTGTGCCGTACGGGAGGAGACAGCTATGACCCCGCAGATCACGCTCGACGACGGTGTGCGGATACCTCAGCTCGGCTACGGAGTGTTCCAGATCCCGCAGGAGAAGACCGCCCGGAGCGTGGAGATGGCGCTCGACGCCGGGTACCGCAGCATCGATACGGCCGCCGCGTACGGCAACGAGGAAGCCGTCGGAAAGGCCGTGCAGCACTGCGGGATCGGCAGGGACGAGCTGTTCGTCACCACCAAGTTGTGGAACTCCGACCACGGCTACGACGCGACGCTCGCGGCTTTCGACGCGAGCCTGACGGCGCTGGGCATGGACTACGTCGACCTCTACCTGATCCACTGGCCCGTTCCCGAGCGTGACCTGTACACGCAGTCCTGGCGGGCGCTGGAACGGATCCGTTCCGAAGGACGCGCGCGGGCGATCGGGGTGTCGAACTTCCACATCCCGCACCTGCGGAAACTTCTCGGCGAGGCGGACGTGCCGCCTGCCATCAACCAGATCGAGCTGCACCCGAGGCTGCAACAGCACGAGCTGCGCCGCTTCCACGAGGCCAACGGCATCGTCACCGAGGCGTGGAGCCCGCTGGCCAAGGGCGAGGTTCTCGAGGACGGCAGGGTGACAGGACTGGCGGGCAAGTACGGCAAGACCCCCGCCCAGATCGTGCTGCGCTGGCACATTCAACTCGGCAACGTGGTCCGAAGTCCGTCACTCAGCAGCGGATCGTGCAGAACTACGATGTCTTCGACTTCGAGCTCGACGCCGAAGACATGGCGACGCTCGGTGAGCTCGACGACGGGACCCGCACGGGCCCGGACCCCGACACGTTCAACCGCGTGTAGCGGCGGCTACCGCACGGGGGTCACGGCTCGTCGACCGTGTCGAACACCGCTTGCCGCTCCGGCTCGAACACGAACGTGTGGAACTTCTGGGCGGCTCGTTCCTGCACGTCGTCCACGCCGGGGCCCTGGATCCGGACAAGCGGGTAGTCGCCGTCCCCGTCGCCGGTGACCGACTCGGGTTCCGCGGCGACGCGGTCGGAGCGGGCATCGGCCAGGGCGTCGACCTGGCCGGTGGAGGCGGGGATCCAGACCGCCGGGATATCCCTGTCCGTGTCGGACCCGGCGAGCGTCTCGCCTGCGCTCTCCGAGTCGGCACCGGTCACCTGGACCGTCACGCAGTGTGCGCGCACCACCTCGTCACCCGAGTTCCACTCCTCGGCGACGGCCTCGACCGGCTCGACGATGCCCTCGTCGGCCAGGACGTGCAGGGTGCTGTGTTCCTCGCACTCCTGCGACTTCGCCTCTGCCCGGGTGTTCATCGCGTTGGTGCCCCATACCCAGCCGACACCACCGACCGCGAGCAGCCCCGCTGCGACCATGCTGGCGATCGCCCAGCCGGCGATGCCGCGGCGCTGTGCGGCGTCGTCGTCCGCCCGGTGGCTTCCGGACTGCCGAGGACGCCTGACCAGGGAACCCGCGCGAGGCGTTGCCTTGCTGTGTCGCCCCATCCGTGTCGAGACCCTTTCGCAATCAGATCGGTATGTGCACGTGCACCGTCGTTGATGCTATCACTCTGGTAGGCGAGTGGGGTCAACGAAATGTGATGGTCAGTCTGCGTTCGCTCCGGCCAGTCGCTCACCTGGCGTAGCGAGGCTCACTGGCTGTGTCGGTCAGCCTTCCACCGCTGCCGGCCCGGTGTGAACAGCTCCCGCGGCATCCGGTTCACCGCCGTGGTCGAGCAGCGCCCGGCAGTGGTCGATCAGCCTCGCGCGCAGGGACGCTGCGCGCCGCGAGAACCCCGCCTGGGCGCGCGCGTACTCGGCTCGCCCCTGGCTGGTCTCGATGCGGACCGGGGAGAAGCCGTAGTCACTCAGGTCGTAGGGGCTCGCGCGCATGTCCAGCTCGCGAACCCGCGCGGCCAGCTCGAAGGTGTCGGCCAGCAGCTCGGAGGGGACGAACGGGTCGAGCTTGTAGGCCCATTTGAACAGGTCCATGTTCGCGTGGAGGCATCCCGGTTGCTCGTGCGCGCGCTGGTCGGAGCGGGTCGGCGTGGTGGAGTTGAGCGGTTTGGCCGCTTCGCTGAAGAACCGGTACGCGTCGTAGTGGCTGCAGCGTACGTCGAGTGCGTCGACGACGTCGTCGGTGCCGTCCGCCCCCAACCGCAGGGGTACCTCGGAGTGCCGGATGGCGTCGCCGCGCTCGCGGTAGACCATGGCCCACTCGTGGAGCCCGAAACAGTTCAGCCTGGCCGGGCGCTCGGCCGTGGCTTCAAGGAGGGACAGGATGAACCGGGTCGAGTCGCTCCTTGTCCGGTGGAACCGTGCCATGTCGAGGGTGACCCCCTCGGAGACCGCGCGATAGCCGGCACGGTCGAGGAACCGGCCCGCGCCCGTACCGGCCAGGACGACACCCGGGCCGGGTTGCCAGCGCTCCAGCCGGGAGGGTCGGTAGGAGTAGTAGGTGAACAGGAAGTCCCAGACGGGGTGCTTGGCACCACGTGCCTTGCGCTGCCTGTGCGGCTCGGTCCAGTGGCACACCCGTTCGGCGTGGGCGCGCTCACGGGCACGCCAGTCCTCCTCGGCGAGTACGGCGTGCGGGAAGGCGAGAGTAGCGTTGCTGCGCGTCATACGTGTACTCAGAGTGCCACATGGGTGCCGTCACGAACCGTTCCGACGTACTCCTCGACGAGGTCTTCGAGTGCGACCACGCCCATGGTCGCGCCGTCGTCGGCGACCGCGCACGCCAGGTGGCTGCCGTCCTGCCGCATGGCCGACAGCGCGTCGTCGAGCCGCGCGGTGACCGGTAGCCGCGTGAGGCGGCGCAACCTGCTCGCCGGTACGGGGGAGTCGGTCCGCTCGTTGATCTGGTCGAGCACGTCCTTGAGGTGGACGTAGCCGACGAGCTCATCGGAGTCGGTGCGTACCGGGAAGCGGGAGAACCCGGTCGCCGACACCGCCCGTTCGACGTCACCGACGGTGGCTTCCTGCCCCAGGGTGGTGAGCTCGCCCGAGGGCACGAGAACGTCCGCGACCGACTTCTCCACCGAGGACAGCGTCTGGCTGAGCCTGCGGTGCTCGGAGTGCTCGATGAGCCCCTCCTTCCGGGACTGGCTCAGCAGCTCTGCGAGCTCGCGCGAGGTGTACGCGGTCTCCATCTCGTCCTTCGGCGTCACGCGGAACATGCGCAGGATGAGGTTGGCTGTGATGTTGAGCGTCCAGATGAAGGGGCTGGCTACCTTCACCCACACCACGTGCACGGGAACCAGCCACAGCGCGAGGCGTTCCGGCTCGGCGATGGCGAGGTTCTTCGGGACCATCTCGCCGAGAAGCACGTGCGCGACGGTGACCAATGCCAGGGCGATCGCGAACGAGATCGCGTGTGTGATGTACGCCGGCACGTCGGTCAGGTCGAACAGTAGTGCCAGCTGGTGGGCCACAGCGGGCTCACCGAGGCGCCCGAGCAGCAGGGAGCAGATCGTGATGCCCAGCTGGGCGCCTGCCAGCATCAGGGAGACGTTCTTGCTCGCGCTGATGACGATCCGTGCCCGCGTCTTGCCTTGCTCGAGCAGGGCCTCCAGCCGGTCCCGGCGTGAGGAGATCAGTGCGAACTCCGCGCCGACGAAGAAGGCGTTGGCCAGCAGTAGGAGCACGATCGTCAGGAAGGCGAACCAGTCGTTCATGACCGCACCGTCCCGTGCTCCGGCATCTCCTCCGCGTCCAGTTTCCGTACGCTGAGCTCCGCGATACGGTGCCGGTCGAGCCGGGTGACGGTGAGCTGCCAATCGCCGACGGTGACCGACTCGCCCGGGCTCGGGATCGCGCCGAGGGTCGCCAGCACGAGCCCGGCGACGGTCTCGTAGTCGCCTTCGGGCATGACGAATCCGGTGACCTCGGCGAGCTCGTCACCGCGCAGCTGCCCGGAGACCAGCCAGCTGTGTTCGCCGGTCTGCTTGGCGGGGGCCTCCTCGCCGTAGTCGTGCTCATCGCGCACGTCCCCGATGATCTCCTCGACGACGTCTTCGAGGGTGACCAGGCCCGCGGTGCCGCCGTACTCGTCGACGATGATCGCCAGCTGCAGGCCGGAGTCGCGAAGCCGGTTGAGCAGCGCATCGCCCTGTAGCGACTCGGGCACGGTGGGGATGGGGCGGGTCAGCGACACGACCTCGACGGCATCGCGCTCGGCCGCGGGAACGGTGAACGCCTGCTTGATGTGTACGGCGCCGATGACGCCGTCGAGGTCCTCACTGCAGACCGGGAAACGGGACAGCCCCGTGCTGCGCGCCAGCGCGAGCAGGTCGTTGATCGAGCTGTGCCGGAGCAGGTACTGGATGCGCACGCGCGGGGTCATCAGCTCACCGGCTGTGCGGTTGCCGAAGCGCAGCGAGCGGCCGAGCAGCTCCGCCGTGGCGGCGTTGAGCGTGCCTCGCTCGGCACTGGAGCGCACGATCGACCCGAGCTCCTGGGGTGAACGCGCCGAGCGCAGCTCTTCCTGAGGCTCGATACCGAACAGGCGGACGATTCGGTTGGCGCTGTTGTTGAGCAACCGGATCAGCCAGGCGAACAGGTCCGAGAACGTGGAGTGGTAACCGGCGACGAAGCGCGCGGTGCCCAGCGGGTGTGCGATGGCGAGGTTCTTGGGCACCATCTCACCGAGGACCATCGACAGGGAGGTCGCCAGGAACAACGCGGTCGCCAGCGAGATGACGCCTGCCGCTCGCTCGCCTGCACCCAGCGCCGTGAAGAGCGGCCGGACGAGCTCGCCGACGATCGGTTCGGCGAGGAAACCGCTGACCAGAGTGGTGATGGTGATCGCGACCTGCGCCCCGGACAGCTGGAACGACAGGGTGCGGTGGGCTTTCAGCACGGTGCGCGCGCGGCGGTCACCGCGCTGCCGGATGTTGGTCTCGACGGTGCTGCGTTCCAGCGCGGTCAGCGAGAACTCAGCGGCGACAGCGAGCCCGGTACCCACGGTCAGCAGCAGGAAGAACAGCACACCGCCGGCGGCGAGCAACGAGTCCATCAGCGGCCGCCCCGCTCGGTGGATCCGGTGCGCCTGCTTCGGACCGGGCGGCTCGACGCGTGCTCAGCCGCCGAGCCGGGGGAGCACACAGCGTGGTGACGATGGCGCGCGCGGTATCGAACACGGTGGTGACCGCGACGCGGGCGGCACAAGACACTGTCATCGGGTGACGGCGCAATGCGCACGAGGGGTGGTCACTCCTTGCAGCGATGTCGGCGTTGTATGGGAGGTGTCAATACGACGGGCCAGTGAACACTCGGCAGTTCCGATGATAGCCCGTTACCGGTCGCTCAGAATAGCTCGCGTGTTCCGGGCCCGCCGAGTGTGCGTGTCGTGCGTTACCCGCCGGCCCGGTGCCGGCGGGCCGTCTCCTCGACGAGGTCCAGCACAGGTTCCACGTCATCGGCGGGGAAGCCCATGGCCAGGTGTGAGACAAGTCCCTCGAGTACCAGTTCGAGGAACGAGGTGAGCACGTCCACATCCACGTCGTCGCGCAGCTTCCCCGCCTCGCGCTGGCGCAGCAGCCGGTCCCGGGTCGCGACGGTGATCTTCCGGGACCGCTCGGCCCAACGCGCACGGAACTCGGGATCGGTACGTAGCCGCCGGGAGACCTCGAGGCGCGTGCCGAGCCAGTCGGGCGGGTGGGCGCTGTCCCCGGCGAGCAGGTCGCGCATGACCTGGACGAGCCCTTGGCGGGCGACCACATCGGCCATGCGTGCCGCGTCGTCCTCGGCGAGGGCGAGGAACAACGACTCCTTGTCCTTGAAGTGATGAAAGATGGCCCCGCGCGAGAGGCCGATGGTGTCCTCGAGCCTGCGCACGGTGGCGGCCTCGTAGCCGTAGCGCGCGAAACACACCCGCGCGCCGTCGAGTATCTGTCGACGGCGCGCGTCCAGATGATCCTGACTCACCCGTGGCACCCTGTGATCCTGTCACCGGTGCGGCCGTTCGTGCAATCCGTACGTACGTACTGCGATATCCCTCCCACCCGCCAGGAGGACACGCTGAATGACGCTTTCACTCCACAAGGGTGGTTGAATGACGCTTTCAGTCCGCCACGCGGACTGAAAGCGTCATTCAACCTACGGGATCGCGAGGGCGCCGGAGCCGCGGGATTCGGCCTCGACGCTCTGGGCGCGGTTGCGGTCGGCGAGCGCGATTCCGGATTCACGCGGCGGAATCCGTGCCGAGTCCCAGTCCGCGAGGAGCAACGCGACCTTGGACTGCATCTCCGAGCGCAGCCGCAGGAACGAGTCCGCGGGCTCCGCGCCGACCTCGCCGAGCAGCAGCCACCATGCCCATGCCGCGGCACCCGCGTTGGCGATGAAGTCCGCGATCACCGGTACGCCCCGGGCGGTCAGCACCGCCTCCGCCTCCGGCGTGGTCGCCGCGTTCGCCGCCTCCACGACCACCTTCGCCCGGACAGCACCGACGTTGGCCTCGGTGATCGCGTACGAGATCGCGGCGGGCACGAGGATGTCGGCCTCGACGGAGGTGATCGCGTCCCTGGGCAGCTGCCGCACGTCGGCAGGGAGCCGGTCGCGGTCGATCTCGCCGTAGCCGTCCCGGAGCTCGAGGAGCATCGGGATGTCCAGGCCCTGCGGGTCGTACAGCGTGCCCCGCGCGTCGGCGACGGCCACGATCGGCACGCCTGCCTCGTGCAGGTACCAGGCGGCGCCGCCGCCCATGGTGCCCACCCCCTGCACGGCGACCGTCGTGGCGTCCTCGGTCCAGCCCCAGGCGCTCGCGATGCCGAGGCAGGCCTGTGCGACGCCGTACCCGCCGATCACGTCGCCGAGGACGTGGCCCCCGGGAACGGGCGTGTGCAGGCCCGCACGCACCCGCTGGAGGGTGCGTTGCGGGTCGGGTGCGCGCCTGATCGCGGCGTGGTAGGTCTGGTCCAGTCCGAGGGAGGCGAACACGTCGTCGATGAGGTCCTGCGGCACTCCGAGGTCCTCCGCGGTGACCCAGTGGTCGTCCAGCCAGGGCCGCATGGCCGTGCAGAACCGCTCGAGCACCCCACGCGCCTCAGGGTCCTTGGGGTCGCAGTCGATGCCGCCCTTGGCGCCGCCGATCGGCAGGTTGAACGCCGCGGTCTTGGCGTCCATCCCCCTCGCCAGATCGGCCACCTCGGAGGCGGTGCAGCCCGCCCGCATCCGGGTGCCTCCGGTGGTCAGACCGGAGACCAAGCTGTGCACGACCAGGTAGCCACGCTTTCCCGTGACCGGGTCGGTCCAGGTGACTTGCACCATGGGGTCGCGTGTCGTCATCGGTCCACCACCTCCAGACATACGCACAGATCACGGGTCGGGCCTGTCGTGGTCGGATCGTCTCACTCGGCGATCTCGAGACCAGCCGCGTGCCCATGAGGTAGTTGGCCGGCCGGCGAGGACGTCGTGGTGACTGAGGCGGTTCGATCCGTGCGACGAGCATGGGCCCCGTTGCTCCTTCCAGCATGGTTGCGCCACTGCCTGCGCGTCTAGTTACGGATCGTGGACTGGTCTGTTTATGGTTCATTCATGGACCTGTCGCTACACCGGTTGAGGATGCTGCGGGAGCTACACCGCAGGGGGACCGTGACGGCCGCGGCGTCGTCGCTGCACTACACGGCCTCGGCCGTGTCGCAGCAGCTGGCGCAGCTGGAGCGCGATGTCGGCGCGCGGTTGTTCGAGCGGATCGGCAGGCGGGTACAGCTCACCGAGCTCGGTACGTTGCTTGCCGAGCACGCCGAGGAGATCCTCGGAGCTGTCGAACGGGCCAGCATGGCGCTGGAGGAGGCACAGGAAGCGATAACGGTCCGGTTGACCACGGGTGTATTCGCGACAGTCGCGGCAGGACTGTTACCGAAGGCGATGGACACATTGGCCGGTCGGCATCCGGGGATCCAGCTGAGAACCAAGCAGCTGGCACCGGAAG
The DNA here is from genome assembly GCF_900188115.1 of Haloechinothrix alba. GTDB lineage: Bacteria > Actinomycetota > Actinomycetes > Mycobacteriales > Pseudonocardiaceae > Haloechinothrix > Haloechinothrix alba. Next base: position 164,502 of record NZ_FZNW01000009.1, read on the forward strand.
CGACCGCGGTCGCGGTTCGGGACGGTGAGCTCGACCTCGCCTTCGTGATCGACTACGCCGATGCGCCGATGCCGTGGGACTCCAGCCTGCTCGGCTCGCAGATCGCCGTTGAGCGGCTGCACGTCGCCGCCCCGGCGGGGACGTTGGGCTCGGGCCCTGTGGACCTCGCGGATCTGGCCGACCAGCCGTGGATTCTCTCCGGGCCGAAGAGCCACTTCGGTACCGCCGTGCGCGCCGCGTGCTTGCGCAACGGGTTCGATCTGCGGATCACCCACGAGGTGGAGGAGCAGTCGACGGCGATGTCCATGGTGGCTGCCGGGCTCGGCGTCACGCTGGTGTCCGATCTGGGGTTGCAGTTGCGGCCGCCCGGAATGGATGCCCTCGCGCTGACCGCGCCGATCACTCGCACGGTGTCGATCGTGTATCGCAGCACCGCGCTGCGGAGGCCTGCGCTGAACCTGATCATCGACGTGGTGCGCTCCACGGCTGCCGAGATCGGGCTGTCGGCGGTCGGGCGGTAATGCATCCGTCGAGCGGGCGGGGAGAGCACAAGAACGTGGGCCCTGCCGAGAAGATCTCGGCAGGGCCCACGCGGGTCGGGGTGAGGCGGGGCTCAGCCCGTGACCGGGAGCTCGGTCTCGGTCGGAGTCGGCTTCGGGGCCGTCGGCTTGCCGTCGTCACCGTCGCCGTCGTCGCCGTCGTCGCCGTCGTCACCGTCGTCGCCGTTGTCACCGTCGTCGCCGTTGTCGCCATTGTCACCGTTGTCACCGTCATCGGCGGGACCGCCGCAGGTGACGGAACCGATGGTGATCGTCTGGCCGGCGAGCTCGTTCAGCGGGTCGATCAGCTCCGGCGGCAGAACGCCATCCTCAACGGCACCCTCGGCTCCACCGAGGACGTCGATGACAACGCCCTGGGCGGTGTAGTCGCCGTCCTCGGTCGTGCCCTGCTGATGGATCGTGACGTCAAGGACACCCGGAATCCCGTGCTCTTCTGTGCCCTCAGGGCCGGGGATGTTGACGACCTCATCCCCGCCGAGGCCCACGTACACGTGGTTCAGCGAGCTGGAGTCGCCCTCGCACTTGAGGTCTTCGACCGTCGCCACGAGGTCGAGCTGCTCAGGCAGGACAGTGGCGTCAATCTGCTTGACCTGGGCCTCGTTGTCCGCGGCGCGAACGGGCTGAATGTGGAGCTCGATGAGGTCTGACGCATCTTCAGGCACGCTGAAGGAGCTGTCTGTCACCTCGCTGCCGTCCTCCGACACCACGTGCGGTGTGGGCTCGATGGGGATGAGGCCACTCGCCGAAATGCCGAACGCTTCCGAGGTGCCCGTCTGGGCGTGCCCGGTGACCGAACCAAGCACGAGTGCGGTGACGGCGGTCGCGGCGCCCACGGCGCTGGCGCCGGCACCGGCGGCCATTGCTCGTCTTTTCATATCTCGTTGGGTCCCTTTCTGTACTATTGCTGATCCACGAGGACCGGAGTCCCTAGTGGTACCTCGGTCAGCCGCTCCAGCGCGTGCTGCGGTACGCGGATGCAGCCGTGGCTGGTCGCGGTGCCGAGGACGTCCTCTGTCGGCCAGGTGTGGATGGCCACGGTGCCCGGCCCCCCGCCGAAGTCGTCCAGCGTGTCGCTGTGCGACCCCAGCGGAAGTATCACTTCCGAGAAGGGCTGGTTGCTGTCTGTGAACGATCCCATCAGGTAGGTACGCCCCGTCGGAGTGGGGGTGTCCTCCTTGCCGATGCCGATCTCCCAGGATTCGACCTGCTCACCCTCGAAGCGCAGGTTCATTTCCATGGACTCCAGGTGGACCTCGATGACGTACGGCGTGTACGCCTCCTCGAGGTCATCCGTGGGCAGCCAGCCGGTGGACAGGTTGGGCCGTGACGGCATCAGTACCTGAACCCACCCGTCCTGCTCATCGATGACGGTCAACCAAGTGTCCCCGAGTTGCTCGGGCTCCATCCGCGCGATCGGCTCACCGTCCGGGGCGTCGTGCACCGGGGTGGTAACCGTCGGGTGGACGATCGTGCCATCCGTCTTGCCTTGCGGGTCCGGGTCCTCGGGAGCGCCCTCGATCGTGGCGTGTGTATCGGCGACCGGCAGATTCTCCAACGAGGTCGGATCCACCTCCACCGGTTCGTTCGCCGCCTGTGGCTGACCGACCTCGTCGGACCCCGTCAGCCACATGACTCCGGCCAGCACCAGTGCCACCGCCAGTACCCCGGCGACTACCGAGGCCAGCAGCATGGGCAGGCGTGACCGGCCTGAAGAACCTGAAACACCCTCATCCGACACAGTTGACTTCCCAATGATGTGGACGCACGCGGAAATTCCGGTGCCTGTCTGGTTTACCTACTTACATCCCCGAACTGCCGATGAACTTAGCATGTTCGTGAGTGGACAACTGCGAGGGATCCACCTTGTACGCACCGTGATGGTCGCGTATCCGCAACGGCGTCGCCTATTGGTGATCATGAGCTGCGAAAACGCTGTCATGGCGGGACCTGGTGGCGACGCAGCGTGAACCCGGTACAGCGCCGTGCGGCGTGTCGCGGGCGCCTTCTGGCTCCTTCGAGGCGGTTTGTCGGATGATGCCTGACCGGCGAACTTCACTCGACAGTGTGATGAGGTGACAGTGAATTCGCGGGCTACTGTGCGGTAATCGGGACCGTCGCGCGGCGCGTACCGCCACGGATCCGGCTCGTGGCGACGTCTCCGAACGCGACCCGCCTGCCGGGTCGGCCCGGGCAGTGCAAGCGCTCCCGAACGGCGCGCGGTTCGGAGCACGCCCGAACGCGCGGGCATCCGCGGGCGGGCATGACGCAGTGGCCCGGCCGGTTCACCGGCCGGGCCACTGCGATGTACGGAGGTCAGCCCGTCACGGGCAGCTGGGTCTCGACAGGAGTCGGCTTCGGAGCCATGGGCTCCTCGGGCTCATCCTGCGCCGTGCCACACGTGGCGGAGGCCAGCACGACCTCGAACTCGCCTTCGGCGATCTCGACGGCCATTGCCTGTGTGGTGAAGCCGTCGTCGTCGCTGAACTGCTTGTTGAATGTGATGTTCACCAGCGGGTCGAGCGGGATCTCCGTATTGGCGTCCGGGCCGGGGACCTCGATCTCCTGTCCGAGCAGCCGCAGGTTGGCGATCTCGAAGGTGCCGGAGTCGCCCTCGCAGGCCACCGTGATCAGGTCGGCCGACAGCAGGGCTGGAGTACCGTCCTCGGCAATGTCACACATCTGCTGCGGGCTGAGCTGCTCGGTCAGCGGATCGAGCTCTGCGGGAAGTTGCTCGCTGAGATCTTGCGTCGGGTCCTCCGCGCAGAGCTGGGTGAATCCGCTCTCGACGGGATCCAGTAGCGGCTGCAGCGCTTCCTCGAGCTCGGGTGGCAGCCCGCCCGAAGGCACGATCTCCACGTTGGCGAGCTCCACCGAGGCGTGGCTGTCGCCTGCGGTGACCGTCGCGGCTCGTAGATCCAGCAGCGGGTTGTCCGGCAGCTCCGCGAGTGAGTCGGACTGCTCGGTCCCGTCGGTGGATTGCACGTGCGGCTGCGGTGGGTCGATCACGCCGGTGATGAAGGCGCCGTAGGCCTCGGAGGGGGCCGGCGAGGCGTGCCCGGACACCGCCCCGATCAACAGTGCGGTTGCGGCGGTGAGGGAACCGACCGTGGCTCCCACTCCGGCGAGTGCTCGTCGTTTCATGTATCGCGTGCCTTTCTTCGTTATTGCTGATCCACGAGGACGAGCGTCCCCAGTGGTACCTCCGTGAGTCGGTCGAGCGCGTCCCGCGGAACGCGGATGCAGCCGTGGCTGGTTGCGGTGCCGAGGACGTCCTCTGTCGGCCAGGTGTGGATGGCCACGGTGCCCGACCCGCCGCCGAAGTCGTCCAGCGTGTCGCTGTGCGACCCCAGCGGCAGGATGACCGGGGAGAACTGCTGCGCGGCGTCGGTGAACGAACCGAGCAGGAAGGTGCGGCCTGCAGGCGTCGGTGTATCCGGCTTGCCGATACCGATGGGCCAGGAGCCGATCTCGTCGCCGCGGGAGAGCAGGCGCAGCGTCATGGACCCCAGATGCACATGGATCGTGTACGGGGTGAAGGCGCGCTCGAGGTCCTCGCCGCGGAGCCATCCGGTGGACCCGTTCGGCCTGGACGGAAGCAGCACGCGTACCCAGCCGTCGCGCTCGTCGATGACCGGCAGCCACGTGTCGCTGATCTGTGTGGGCGTCATCCTGGCGATTGCCTCGCCGCCCGGTTCGGCGTGCACCGGGGTCGGTCGCAGGGGGTGCACGATGACCCCGTCGGTGCCCTGCTGGGGAGCCGGGTCCACCGGAGCGCCCTCGACGGTGGTGTGCGTGGTGGAGTCGACCAGCTCGACGGCGCCGGTTCCGCTCTCCGCCTGTCCGGCCTGTCCGCCCTGCCCGGGCCGGCTGGTCTCGCCGGTCTGCTCGCCTTGCTCGGCGCGCCCGGGGTACTCGGCGCCGTCGGGCGACCCGATCATCCACATCAACCCGACGAGCACGACCAGCACGGCGAGCACGCCGGCGGCAGCCGAGAGCACGGCTGTCGGCCACGTGCGCGCGCCCGCGGTGGCGGAGGTGTGTCGTCCAGTCACGTGGCGGCCTTGCTGTACGAGGTCAGGATGAAGGGGAGCGATCACGATCGCTCGAATTACGAGTTATATCTACCCTGATCGGATTAACGTTACAGCGGAAACCGGGTGACGGGTCTGCTGCTGTCGTCGGCGCTTCGTTAGCGACTCGAAACCCCGGGCACCGTCGAGCCGGTTGTGACGTGGCGAAGCGGGAGCCGGACCGGCGTCAGCCGACGAGGCTGCGCACGAGCAGCGCGAGCGCGCTGGCGGTGGCGATCAGCAGGACGGCGGGCCGCATCCAGCCCGCGTCGAGGAACCGGCGGAGCGGGTTGGACAGCACGAACCCGGTGAGCATGAACGGCAGCAGCGTGCCAGCCTGGACGAGGGGGTCGGAGTGAATCTGGCCGCCGAGCGCCAACCCACCGAGCGAGAGCAGTGATCCGCACACGAAGTAGACCGCCATCGTCGAGCGGATCGTGGCTCCGTTCTGGTGCTGGTACAGCAGCGCGATGGGGGGTCCGCCGATGGTGGCGGCGGTTCCGAACGTGCCTCCTGCCACGCCACCGAGTACGAGTGCGCGCGGCGTCGGCTGCGGGTGCCAGGTCGTGACCGACAGCAGCACGCAGACCAGTACGGACAGGCCTACGACGACGGAGAACGGGCGGGGAGCCAGGGAGGCGACGATGAGCACGCCGAGTGCCACTCCGGGAACCCGCCCAGCGATGGCCCAGCCGACGCCGGACCAGTCGGTGTGCCGGTGCTCGCGTGCGACGGCCAGCATCGCGTGCACGGCGCTGACCAGCAGCAACGGCACCGGCACCAGGCTGGCATCGACCAGCGCCAGTACGGGCGCGGCCAGCAGGTTCATCCCGTAGCCGGCCGCGCCCTGTACGACAGCGCCGACGAACAGCGCCAGCCCTGCGACGAGCAGGGCCTGTGTCACGACTGCAGCATGTTGCGCAGCACGTACTGCAGGATGCCGCCGTTGCGGTAGTAGTCGGCCTCGCCCGGGGTGTCGATGCGGACGTCGGCGTCGAACCGCACCGTGGAGCCGTCCTGGCGGGTGGCTGTGACCCGCACCGTCTCCGGGGTGCTCCCGTCGTTCAGCGCGGTGATCCCGCTGATGTCGAAGGTCTCCGTGCCGTCGATGCCCAGCGAGTCCGCCGACTCCCCGCTCGGGAACTGCAGCGGGATGACGCCCATGCCGATCAGGTTGGAGCGGTGGATCCGTTCGAAGGACTCGGCGATGACCGCCCGGACCCCGAGCAGGCGGGTGCCCTTGGCTGCCCAGTCCCGCGACGAGCCCGAGCCGTACTCCTTGCCGCCGAGCACGACCAGAGGGATGTCCTGCTGGGCGTAGTTCTGCGCGGCGTCGAAGATGAACGACTGCGGACCGCCCGGCTGGGTGAAGTCGCGGGTGTAGCCACCCTGCACGTCGTCGAGCAGCAGGTTGCGCAGGCGGATGTTGGCGAAGGTGCCGCGGATCATCACCTCGTGGTTGCCCCTGCGGGAACCGTAGGAGTTGAAGTCCTTGCGCTCGATGCCCTGCGCCGCCAGGTACTGGCCTGCGGGGGAGTCGAGCTTGATCGCGCCTGCGGGCGAGATGTGGTCGGTGGTCACCGAGTCACCGAGCTTGGCGAGTACCCGCGCCCCGCTGATGTCGGTCACCGGTGCGGGCTCGAGCCGCATGCCGTCGAAGTACGGGGGCTTGCGCACGTAGGTGGAGTCGGCATCCCACTCGAAGGTCTTGCCGGTCGGCGTGGGCAAGGACTTCCACCGCTGCCCACCGTCGAACACGTCGGCGTAGTCCTGGGTGAACATGTCCTTGGTGATCGACGAGTCGATCGTCCGCTGGATCTCGGCGGGGGTCGGCCAGATGTCGGCCAGGTATACGGGTTGTCCGTCGCGGTCGGTGCCGAGCGGCTGGTTGTCGAAGTCGAAGTCCATCGTCCCCGCGAGCGCGTATGCGATGACCAGCGGAGGCGACGCGAGGTAGTTCATCTTCACGTCAGGGTTGATGCGGCCCTCGAAGTTGCGGTTACCGGACAGTACCGACACCGCCGCCAGGTCGTTGTCCGCGATCGCCTCGGAGATCTCCTGTGACAGCGGTCCCGAGTTGCCGATACAGGTCGTGCAGCCGTATCCGACCAGGTGGAAGCCCAGCTTCTCCAGGTACGGCCACAGGCCCGCGCGCTCGTAGTAGTCGGTGACCACCTGCGAGCCGGGCGCCATCGACGTCTTGACCCACGGCTTGGACTCCAGACCCTTCTCCACGGCGTTACGGGCCAGCAGGGCCGCGCCGAGCATCACCGACGGGTTGGAGGTGTTGGTGCACGAGGTGATGGAGGCGATCACCACGGCCCCGTGGTCGAGCTCGAACTGGCCGCGCTCGCTCGAGTTCACCGTCACCGGTTTGGACGGCCTGCCGTTCGAGCCTGCCGCCGCGGACCGCGCGGGACTGCGGTCCTCGGTGCCGAAGGACAGCGACGGTGCGTCGCTGGCGGGGAAGGACTCCTCGTCGACCTCGTCCAGGTTGGTGTGCGGCACCTGTTCGTCGTGGGTGACGTAGTCGCGCAGCGACTGCCGGAACGAGGGCCGCGCGGCGGACAGCGCGACGCGGTCCTGCGGCCGCTTCGGGCCTGCGATCGACGGTACGACGGTGGACAGGTCGAGCTCGAGGTACTCGGAGTAGACCGGCTCCCTGGCAGGGTCGTGCCACAGGCCTTGCTCCTTGGCGTATGCCTCGACCAGGTCGAGCTGCTCCTGCGGGCGCCCGGTCAGGGTGAGGTAGCGCAGCGTCTCCTCGTCGATCGGGAAGATCGCGGCTGTGGAGCCGAACTCGGGGCTCATGTTGCCGATGGTCGCGCGGTTGGCCAGCGGCACCGCACCGACACTCTCGCCGTAGAACTCGACGAACTTACCGACGACGCCGTGCTCACGCAGCATCTCGGTGATGGTCAGCACCACGTCCGTTGCGGTGACGCCCGGCTGGAGGTCGCCGGAGAGCTTGAAGCCGACCACGCGGGGGATGAGCATGGACACCGGCTGGCCGAGCATGGCCGCCTCGGCCTCGATACCTCCGACGCCCCAGCCGAGGACGCCGAGACCGTTGACCATGGTGGTGTGCGAGTCGGTGCCGACGCAGGTGTCCGGGTAGGCCTGACCGTTGCGCGCCATCACCGAGCGGGCCAGGTACTCGATGTTGACCTGGTGCACGATCCCGGTGCCCGGCGGGACGACCTTGAACTCGTCGAACGCGTTCTGGCCCCAGCGCAGGAACTGGTAGCGCTCCTTGTTCCGCTCGTACTCGAACTCGACGTTGCGTTCGAACGCATCGGAGCTGCCGAACACGTCGATGATCACGGAGTGGTCGATGACCAACTCTGCGGGCGCGAGCGGATTGACCTTGTCGGGGTCACCGCCGAGTTCGGTGACGGCTTCACGCATGGTGGCGAGGTCGACGACGCAGGGCACACCGGTGAAGTCCTGCATGATGACCCGGCCGGGGGTGAACTGGATCTCCGTCGACGGTTCCGCTTTCGGGTCCCAGCCGGCCAGCGCGGAGATCTGGTCGGCGGTGATGTTCTTCCCGTCCTCGGTACGGAGCAGGTTCTCCAGGAGGATCTTCAGGCTGTAGGGGAGGCGCTCGGAGCCGGCGACGGAGTCGAGGCGGAACACCTCGTAGGATTCGTCTCCTACCCGGAGCGTGGAGCGGGAGCCAAAGCTGTCCTTACTTGCGGGTGCAGTCACGTCTGTCTCCATCGAGGTCGACACAGTTCGGGCTTGTATCGGGCTTGTCGGTACAGCGGTGCGGGGAGGTGTCCGTTGCCGGGAGCCCGGGCAGCGGCCGGGTAACGGCCGTGTGGTGGCCACGGGAAGGCACAGCAGTCGGCCCGCGACAGTAAACCGTACGCCTGTCCTTTTTATAGATCAAGCGTACCCCGTCCCGTGTCCGGCGTGGCGCCGGGACGGGGCGAGGGGGCAGGCCATCCGGAGCGCAGAAACGTTTCCCGTTTGTCTGGTTCGGCTACCGGCGTGACCTTTCGGGGCTTTCCCCGGCCTTTCCGCGCCCATTCGACTTCCGGAGCGCCTGCCCTGGCCAAGTGCAGGAATGGCGAACTGCACCCAACCCGATCGGGTGAGATTCATATCCCTTACCCGCAGTGGCTTGGCAGGAAATTGGGCTGCTGACCTGTGGTTGAAGTGACATGTGAGGTGTGTGTGCATTCGTGTTGTGCGAATGTATATGAGTGATAGGTGGTATCGGATTGTCGCCTGTGGCAAAGTTTTGTTGCTGAGGTTGACAGCTCTGCGGAACCGTCGGATTCGCGCAGGTGAAACCGCGTCCGGCGCGCGGGCGGGCCCGCTTCAGGAGGTGGAGTTCGTGCTGGTGGCGAAACGGTCCAGGGGAGAGCGCGGCCGGTCCGTGCGAGGGCTGGTCGCCGCCGCAGCGACCGCGCTTGTCGTGGCTGTCGGGATGCCGGCGACGGCGGGTGCCGTTCCGCCCCCACCGCCGAATCCCAGCGACAGCGAGCTCGAGCAGAGCAGGGAACGGGAGCGGGAGCACGCGGGCGAGGTCGGCGAGCTGACCAACGAGCTGGCCGAGGCCGAGGATCGCCTCTCGCAGGCCCGTGCCGAGGTGGCCAGGAAGGAAGAGCTGGTCAACAAGGCGCAGGTCGACCTGGCCTCGGCGGAGGAGGCCGCCGCGGAGGCCGAGCGTGCGGCCGAACGGGCGCAGCGGGACTCCGAGCGTGCGGCCGAGGACCTCGAAGCCGCACGGCAGCGTGCGGACGAGTTCATCTCCGGCAGCTACCAGCAAGGCAGCACGGTGGGGTCGGTGACAGCCTATGTCGGCTCGAGCAGCCGCGAGGAGCTGCTTGCCAGGGAACAGCTGCTCGGCGCCATGGGGGACAGCGAGGGTGAGGCCCTCGAGGGCGTGCGTGCCGCTCGGGTGGACAAGTCCAATGCCGATGCCGCGGCCAGGGAGGCCGCCGAGATCGCGGAGCAGCGGCAGCGGGAGGCCGAGGAAGCCGCGCACGCGGCTGAAGCCGCCTACGAGGATGCGGTCGAGGCACGGAGCTCGCAGGCGGAGCGGACCGAGCGGCTGGAGGCCGAGCGGGACGAGGTCGCCGAGAGACTCTACGAGGCGCAGTCCCGCGTGTCGGATCTGGAAGGGCAGCGGCAGCGCTACGAGGACTGGCGCGAGGAGAAGCGCCGCGAGGAGGAGAAGCAGGCCCAGCAGGCCGCACTGGCCGCGGCCGAGAGTTCCGGCTCGAGTGGCGGCCAGGCGCAGCAGGCACAGTCGTCCAACGTCTCGGTCGAGACCGTGGTCCAGCGCGCCAAGTCACAGCTCGGCGTGCCCTACGCCTGGGGTGGAGGGAACACCCAGGGGCCGACACGCGGCGTCCGGGACGGCGGGGTCGCCGACGCGCACGGTGACTACAAGAAGATCGGTTTCGACTGCTCGGGCCTGATGGTGTACGCCTTCGCGCCGCACCGCACGCTCGCGAAGTACAGCGGGTACCAGTACGACGAGGGCCGGAAGGTGCCGCTGTCCCAGAAACGACGCGGTGACCTGCTGTTCTGGGGGACACAGGGAATCCATCACGTGGCGATGTACCTGGGCAACGGTCAGATGATCGAGGCGCCCCAGTCGGGAGGGCACGTGCGGATCGTTCCGGTGCGCTACGGCGACATCCTGCCGTATGCCACCCGCGTCATCGAGTAACCGTCCGCGGCCCGAAACGGTCCTCCCTGCCCCCTTCACAACGGTCATACCGCGCGTGTAGCAGGGTATGTGGTGGCGCGCGGGTCTCGTGCGAGCGAGGCCGGTGCGCCGCGCCATGAGCCGCCTGCACAGGTACGTACCGAGGGAGGAACTGTGAGCGAGCCCGGCGACGCCGGCAACCAGGGAGACGGCGAGGTTCGGCACGACGACGCTCGTGTCGACCGCACGGAGCCTTCTCCCGGTACCGCGAACGCGGTGGAGTCGACGCCCGCCCGCGATGCCCAGCTACTCGAGCAGACGGTGTTCGAGGTCAAACGGGTCATCGTGGGTCAGGACAGGCTCGTGGAGCGGATGCTGGTCGGTCTGCTCGCCAAGGGGCACCTGCTGCTCGAGGGCGTTCCCGGTGTGGCCAAGACGCTGGCCGTGGAGACGTTCGCGCGGGTGGTCGGCGGGTCGTTCTCCCGCGTGCAGTTCACCCCCGACCTGGTTCCTGCGGACATCATCGGGACCCGCATCTACCGGCAGGGTCAGGAGCAGTTCGACGTCGAGCTCGGCCCGGTGGTCGCCAACTTCGTGCTCGCCGACGAGGTCAACCGCGCGCCCGCGAAGGTGCAGTCGGCCATGCTCGAGACGATGGCCGAGCAGCACGTCTCGATCGGCGGGGCGACGTACCCGATGCCCGAGCCGTTCCTTGTGCTTGCCACGCAGAACCCCATCGAGAACGAGGGCGTGTACCCGCTGCCCGAGGCCCAGCGGGACCGCTTCCTGTTCAAGATCGTCGTCGACTACCCCTCGGCCGAGGAAGAGCGCGAGATCGTCTACCGGATGGGCGTGGAACCACCCGAACCGCATCAGGTACTCACCCCAGACGAGCTCAAGCGGTTGCAGGGGGTCGCATCGCACGTGTTCGTCCATCACGCCCTTGTGGACTACGTCATCCGGCTGGTTCTCGCGACGCGGACTCCCCGCGAACACGGCCTGTCCGATGTGTCCGGCTGGGTCTCCTACGGGGCATCGCCGCGCGCGAGCCTGGGGATCATCGCCTCGGCCCGTGCGCTCGCCCTGGTGCGCGGGCGTGACTACGTGCTCCCGCAAGACGTGGTGGACGTCGCGCCGGACGTGCTGCGCCACCGACTGGTGCTGTCCTACGACGCGCTAGCCGATGGCGTTCCTGTGGACCACATCGTGAACAGGGTGCTGCAGACCGTGCCGCTGCCGCAGGTCTCCGCGCGGCCACACGCCGGTAGTGGGCAGCCGATGTCGGCTGGTGTGTCCGGATAGGCCGGATAGTCGATGGCATCCACTCAGGACGGCGCAGGAGGCGAGCGCACCTCGTGGGCTCCGCCGGTGCTGCGCGGGGAACGGCTCGAGTCGGGCCTGCGTACCCTGGAACTGGAGGTCCGGCGACGCCTGGACGGTTTGCTGCAGGGCAACCACCTGGGGCTGGTACCGGGTCCGGGGTCGGAACCGGGTGAGGCACGGCCGTACCAGCCCGGCGATGATGTCCGGCGGATGGATTGGGCGGTGACGGCGCGCACCGCACACCCGCACATCAGGGAGACCATCGCGGACCGGGAGCTGGAGACGTGGGTCGCTGCCGATCTGTCTCCGAGCCTCGACTTCGGCACAGCCGTCTGCGAGAAGCGCGACCTCGTGGTGTGCGCGACCGCCGCCATCGGCCACTTGACGCAGGGGGGCGGCAACAGGATCGGCGCGTTGCTGTCCAACGGTGCCACGACGAAGCGGATGCCGGCCCGTGGTGGTCGCGCGCACGCGCGCGCGCTGGTGCGTTCGGTGGCCGAGATGCCGCGCGCCGACGTGGGAACCCGGGGTGATCTGGCCGCCATGGTCGAGCGACTCCGGCGACCGCCGCGACGCAGGGGACTGGTCGTTGTCGTGTCGGACTTCCTCGGTGCGACGGACTGGGAGCGCCCGCTGAGGGCGCTGTCTGCGCGCCACGACCTCATCGCGATCGAGGTGCTGGACCCGCGGGACGTCGAGTTGCCGGACGTCGGGACGGTGGTGCTGTCCGACCCCGAGACGGGCAAGCAACGCGACGTGCATGCCTCGGCTCGGCTACGCAAGGAGTTCGCGGCCGCCGCGCAGGCTCATCGCGACGAGGTCGCGAGGGCACTGCGTCGTGCGGGAGCGGGCCACCTCGTGCTACGGACCGACTCGGACTGGATCGCGGACATGGTGCGGTTCGTGGTGGCACGCAAACGCCTGTGGTCTGGGGGAACGGGATGAGCGTCTCCGGGTTCGCCGCGCCGTGGTGGTTCCTGCTGCTGATCGTGCTCGCGGCGGTCGCTGCGGGGTACGTCCTCGTGCAACGCTCGCGGCGCAGGCGGACGTTGCGGTTCGCCAATCTCGAGCTGCTCAACAGGATCGCGCCGAGCTCGCCCGGCTGGGTCCGCCACGTACCGGCTGTGCTGCTGCTGGTGTCGTTGATGCTGCTGACGTTCGGCCTGGCAGGGCCAACCGCGGAGCAGAGGGTGCCGCGCGATCGCGCGACCGTGATCCTGGCGATCGACGTGTCGCTGTCGATGGAGGCAACCGACATCGATCCGACGAGGCTGGACGCGGCCAAGGATGCGGCGCTGACGTTCCTCGAGGAGATCCCCGACGGGGTGAACCTGGGGATCGTGTCGTTCGCGGGTACGGCGAGCGTCCTGGTCTCGCCGACCACGCAGCGGGAGAGCGCGCGCAACGCCATCGAGAACCTGTCGTTGGCCCGCTCGACCGCCACCGGGGAGGGAATCTTCGCCTCGCTGCAAGCCATCGAGGGGTTCTCCGCGGTCGTGGGCGGCGCCGAGGGGCCGCCCCCCGCCAAGATCGTGCTGATGGCCGACGGCAAGCAGACGGTGCCGACCCAGGACCCGACCGATCCGCGTGGGGCATACACGGCCGCACGCGCGGCGGACGACGCGGACGTGCCGATCTCGACGATCTCGTTCGGGACCCAGCGTGGCACCGTGGAGATCGAGGAGCGAGATATCCCCGTTCCTGTCGACGACGTCGCCATGGACGAGATCGCCCGCATCACGGGCGGGGACTTCCACAAGGCCGCCACGGCCGAGCAGATCAAGGACGTCTACGCGGACCTCGGCGAGCAGATCGGTTACGAGATCGAGGAGTCCGATGCCAGCCGCCCGTGGATGGCGCTCGGCGCGATCATGCTGGTCGTGGCTGCGGGCTCGTCCCTGTTCCTCGGCCAGCGGCTGCCCTGACCGGCAGGCATGACGGGCAGGCATGACGGGCGCCGTCGTGGTGGATGCGGCTACGCGGTCGGGTACCGGTCGCGCGGGGGTTACCGGCTCGACGTGTGGCGGCGTCGGTAGCGTGCCTTACTCTTGAGGGTCATGACGGCCGGAGACGACGAGCGCCGGCGGACTACGGGAGAGCAGGCCCTGCCCGCGCGCCTGCCGCCCCGGTCCGTGGACACCAGCGTCATGTTGTGGGCGGTCGCGGCAGGTCTCGCACTGGTGAGCGTGCTGCTCGCGCTGGTGCTGCTGGACGAGCTGACGGCACGGGGCGCCGGGCAGGTAGGGGCGTCGACTCCGGCCGGTGCCGAGTCGATCGCGCGGACGGCGACGGTGTTCGGCATCGCACTACGACTCGGGCTGGCCTGCGCACTGGCCGTGCTGGCGTTCGTGATGCGCGGGGGAGCGAACCGGGTACGGGTCGCGCTGGCCACCGTGGGGGCCCTGTGGGTCGTCGGCGCCCTGTTGAGCCTGGACGACGCGCTGGCTGTCGGTGGGCTGGGCATGGTGATGGGGCTGCTCCGGCTGTGCTCGGCCGGGCTGATGGTCGCGGCTACCGTGCTGATGTTCCGCGCTCCTGCCAACGCGTACTTCGCGAGCCGTTCCGGCTGAGCCCGGAGAACCGCGGCGGCGAGCGTCAGGCGGTCACGGCCGTGCCGCGCCTGCGAACGCGTGCTGGCGCCAGGCCTCGTAGACCGTGACGGCCGCGGAGTTGGCGAGGTTGAGTGAGCGGCTCCGCGGCATCATCGGCAGTCGCAGCCGGTCGGTCACCCACGGTGCGTGCGCGACCTCCTCGGGCAGCCCGACCGACTCCGGCCCGAACAGCAGCATGTCGTCGGTGCGGTACGTGACATCGGTGTAGTCGCGGGAGGCCGCGGTGGTGAAGGCATAGACGTTGCCGGGCGCGAGCGCCTCGCGGGCCGCGTCGATATCCGGATGGACGTGCACGTTCGCGAGCTCGTGGTAGTCCAGGCCGGCACGCCTGAGGTGGCTGGCCTCCAGCGAGAACCCGAGTGGCTCGATCAGGTGTAACTCCGCACCCGTATTGGCGGCGAGCCGGATGGCGTTGCCCGTGTTGGGTGGGATCTCCGGGTGGTAGAACACGAGTCGGAACACGATGGCTGGCTCCACGGTCGCGTGGTGGTGCTGGGCTGCCCTGATGGGCTGATCCTCGCATCCACCGGCCCGGAACGGCATGGCGCATGCCACTCGGGGCGACCGACTGAGCGGTAACTCGATAGCCTCGTGCGCGACGATGGTTCCGTCAACGGATGAGGAGACAAGCACGTGGCACGTTCGGTTCTCGTTACCGGTGGCAATCGGGGCATCGGGCTGGCGATCGCACGCGACCTGGCGGCCCGGGGGGACAGGGTCGCCGTGACGCACCGTGGCTCGGGCGCACCCGACGACCTGCTCGGGGTGCAGGCCGATATCACCGATGCCGAACAGGTCGACGCCGCGTTCTCCGAGGTCGAGAAGCACCAGGGACCTGTCGAGGTCCTCGTGTCCAATGCCGGCATCACCGATGACACGCTGCTGATGCGGATGGCGGAGGAGCAGTTCACCCAGGTCGTCGATGCGAACCTGGCTGGGGCATACCGGGTGGCCAAGCGGGCCGCCCGCGGAATGCTGCGCGCCAAATGGGGACGGATGGTGTTCATCTCCTCGGTCGTCGGCCTTGGCGGCGGCGCGGGCCAGGTCAACTACGCGGCGAGCAAGGCCGGGCTCGTCGGGATGGCGCGCTCGATCACCCGCGAGCTGGGATCGCGTAACATTACGGCGAACGTGGTCGCGCCAGGGTTCGTGGTCACCGACATGACTGACGCGCTGAGTGAGGAGCAACGTGCCGCCGCGCTCGACCGGATCCCTGCGGGTCGTTACGCGCAGCCGGGCGAGGTGGCGAGCGCGGTGAACTTCCTCGCATCCGACGAGGCCGCTTACATCAACGGGGCCGTGCTTCCCGTCGATGGTGGCCTCGGAATGGGTCACTGACCGCGCGAACCGACACACCGACCATTCCACCGATCGTCCGAACTGGAGGAAGCGTGCCAGGACTTCTCGACGGCAAGCGACTGCTGATCACCGGTGTGATCACCAACGCATCGATCGCGTACCACGTGGCCCAGGTGGCGCAGGAGCAGGGTGCACAGGTCGTGCTGACCGGGTTCGGTCGACTGTCCCTGGTGGAGCGGGTGGCCAAGCGGCTTCCGGAGCCGGCGCCGGTGGTCGAGCTGGACGTGCAGAACCAGGAGCACCTGGACAGTCTCGCCGAACGGGTGGGCGAGCACGTCGACGGTCTGGACGGGGTGTTGCACTCGATCGGGTTCGCCCCGCCGTCCTGTCTGGGAGCCCCGTTCACCGAGGCGCCGTGGTCGGATGTGGCCACCGCGATGGAAGTCTCGGCGTACTCCTTCGCCTCACTGGCCGTGGCGACCCGGCCGCTGCTGTCCGAGGGGGCCTCGGTCGTGGGAATGGACTTCGACGCGCGCGTCGCCTGGCCCGCGTACAACTGGATGGGGGTGTCCAAGGCCACGCTGGAGGCGGTGAACCGGTACCTTGCGCGCGACCTCGGCGCGCACGGCATCCGCGTGAACCTGGTATCGGCGGGGCCGGTCAAGACCATGGCCGCCCGCTCCATCCCCGGGTTCGAGGAGCTGGAGAACGGCTGGGACGGTCGCGCTCCGCTGGGGTGGGACACGACCGACCCCACACCGGTGGCCAAGTCGGTCTGTGCGGTGCTGTCCGACTGGCTTCCCGTCACGACCGGCTCGATGATCATGGCCGATGGTGGGGTGCACGCGACCGGGCAGTGAGCCCGCGCCACGCAGCCGGAGAGGACGAGGGACACGAGCGCGGTGAGCTACGACGCGATGCTGTGGCTGTCGTTCGGTGGCCCGGAGGGGCCGCAGGACGTCATGCCGTTCCTGGAGAACGTCACCCGCGGCAGGGGCGTGCCGCGCGAGCGCCTGGCCGAGGTCGCCGAGCACTACCACCATTTCGGCGGGGTGTCGCCGATCAACGAGCTCAACCGCAAGGCCATCGCCGCGGTGGAGGCCGAGCTCCGCGCGCAAGGCGTCGACATGCCCGTCTACTTCGGCAATCGCAACTGGACACCGTACGTCGAGGACGCGGTGCGCCGGATGGCGGCCGACGGGGTCGGCCGGGCGCTGGTCTTCCCCACGAGCGCCTACGGCGGTTACTCGGCGTGCCGGCAGTACGACGAGGACATCGCTCGTGCGCGTGAGGTTATGGGGGATGGGGCTCCCGATCTCGTCAAGCTCCGGCACTTCTTCGACCACCCCCTGTTCGTGGAGTGCTTCGCCGATGCAGTGCGGGTGGCGTGGATGCGGCTGCCCGAGCACGAGCGCGGCGCGGCGCGCCTGGTGTTCACCGCGCACTCGATCCCGGACTCGGCCGACCGGGCTGCCGGGCCACCGCAGGACGGTGGTCGCCTGTACTCGCGGCAGGTCGCCGAGGCAGCCCGGTTGGTCGCGCGGCAGTGCGGTGTGGCCGACTACGACGTGGTATGGCAGTCCCGCTCGGGACCGGCACACGTGCCGTGGCTGGAACCGGACATCGTCGACCACATCGACACCCTGCACGGCGCCGGCGCCACGGCGGTCGTGGTCTGCCCGGTCGGGTTCGTGTCCGACCACCTCGAGGTGGAGTGGGACCTGGACAACGAGGCCGCCGAGCACGCGGGGGAGCTCGGTATGGCGTTCGCGCGGGCGCTGACTCCGAGCGGGGACGCGCGGTTCGCGCGGATGGTGGTCGAGCTGGTGCGGGAGCATCTCGGTGGCGCCCCCGCGCGGAAGCTCTCCGACTTCCCGCGGGCAGGCTGCACGCTCAACGGCGCGCCCTGCGCGGCCGGGTGCTGCGAGCCGGCAGGCGCGCCGTAGTCAGCCTCCACCTCCGGCCATGAACCAGGCCGCGGCGGCCCTCATGAGGCACTCGTAGCGCTCCTCGGCATCGATGGCCCCTTCGTACCCGACGATCTCGAGGCTCACCGCGCCGTGCGAGGCCGCCCACAGCACCCTGGCGATGTGCATGGGATCGGCCGGGGCGAACACCCCGGCACCGATGCACTCCTCGACCGCGCCGGCCAGCGCGTGTAGCGGCCGGAGGCTCGCGGCATAGGCCTGTGCCGATGGCTCGAAGCCGGGGATCGCCCGCTGGAACATGACGGCGTAGTACGCGCGGTTGCTCAACGCGTTGGCGCGGTAGGCCTGCCCCATGCCGGTGAGCCTGGCGAGCGGGTCGGGCTCGTGCACACTCCGCACGGCGCGGTCGAGCCGGTCGAAACCTTCCAGCCACAGCTGCTCGGCGATGCCGGACTTGCCGCCGAAGATGGTGTACAGCACCGTGGTCGAGCACCCCAGCTCGGTCGCGATACGCCGCATGGTCAGGGCACCGGGCCCGTGCCGCTCCAGAAGTTCGCTCGCGGTGTCGAGCGCGGCGGTGCGCCGGGCCGCGCGCCCGTGCGCCCTGGCCGTGTCGTAGGGGGTGGAGCCGGGTGCCGGTTCGGAGTCCATGGAAGCTCGCTCCGCTTTGCTGTAACGCTGTTCTATAACAGTAACGATGTTACTGTAGATCGGAGTCGCGGTGCACGGGGGCACCGCCCGAGCGAGTCAGGAGAACCATCATGTCCACATCGTCACGCAGGCTCGCGGCGATCCTGCTGATCGTCCTGCCGACAGTGGTGTTCGGCGGCGCCAGCATCCTCCGGTTGCTGATCGACGACCCGGCCTACGCGGCCAACCCCTTGCGGCAGGACCTGTGGCGCGCGGGCCACGCGCACGCCGGCATCCTGCTCCTGCTGTCGCTTGTCGTGCTGCGGTACGTGGACGAGACCGCGCTGGGACGCCGTGCCCGCTGGTTCGCCAAGCATGCCACGCCCCTCTCTGCGATCCTGCTGCCAGCCGGGTTCTTCCTGTCCGTGCTCTCCCCGGAGGCGACCGAGCCGAACGCGTTGATCAACCTGGCCTACCTCGGGGCCGTCGTGCTGACGGCGGGCCTGCTGACCGTGGGTTTCGGCCTGCTGCGCGAGCCGGCGGCCGTGCCGTCCGTGCCATCCCGGTGACCGGCGCACGGCGCGCGCCTGCCCGGTCGCCAGCGCCGGGCGGCTATCGCCTGCGGTCGGCGTAGCCCGCGAACAGCCGCACCGCCTCGGACACCGCGGCGCACCGGGCCTCGCGCACGGCTGCCGCGAGCGGGCGCAGGGCTTCGGAGCGGCTGCGTGCCGCGCTCGCCGACTGCGCGCCGCCGGGCTCGTCGTCCGTCGCGGCCGCGAGGATCGTGTCCACCTCATCCGCGCGCTGCAGGACACGGAGCGCCTGCGCGGGCATGTCGTCCGGCCACGGCGGTTGCGGCGAGGCCACGAGGCGCCGACGTACGGAGTCGTGCGCGCCGGGGTGTGCGCGGGCGACGTCGAGGGCGTCGAGTTCGTCGGCGCTCGAGCGAACCGCGTCACGCAGCTCGCGCTCGGCCTCGGAGATCCCGGACGTGACGCTGTCACCACTGCCTGCTGCGGTGTACGCCGTCCACCTGAGCGAACCGTCGTCGGCCTGCTCCGGCACGAGGCCGATGCCGATCTCGTCGAAGACCACGGCCTCGCCGCGAGCCAGTGCTGCCCGCGAGAACGGGCCCGGACCGCCCAGTCCACGAACATCGCCTGCCTCCGGAAGCAGGAGTGCGGCGCGGGTGAGTCCGTGCCTGCGTAGGGCGGCGAGCAGGTGCGCGGGCGCGACACCCGCGGCCGGATCGGCCGCCGGGTCTGCCACCGGCACTACGGCGAGGTCGAACGTTTCGGCGGCTCCGTCGTCGGCGGCCAGCACCCTGTGCCGCTGCGTCCAGTACAGCAGCGCGTCGAGCACATCGTCGGAGGCGGCGCGCTGGGTGAGCCACGCCGACGACCAGACGGCGAGTGTTGCAGAGGGACAGCACACGACCGTCAAGGATACGGGACAGGCCGCGCGCCGGTGTACCGTGCCGGGCCCGCGTGGACCCTGCCCCGGCACCTGCCCGGGGCGGGCTCAGGGTGCCTGCACGATCCCGGACCCCACATCGGTCGACGGCAGTGGCAACCGGCGTGCCGACTGGCTCAACCGGGCCCGGAGCTCCCAGTCCCGCGCGCCGGTGTCCTCGGCGATCAGCGCGGCCACCCCGGCGACGTGTGGCGTGGCCATGCTCGTGCCGCTGATGGTGTTGACGCGTTCGGGCATCGGCCAGCTGGAGTGGATGTCCACACCGGGCGCGACGGCGTCGACCTGGCCGACATCGCCGACCGTGCCGGAGGAGAAGTCGGCGATGTCGAGCTCCCGGTCGACCGCGCCGATGGCCATGATGGTGGGGCTGTTGGCCGGATGGCCGACCGGCGCGACCACGCCACTGTCGCGGCGGCTCTCGTTGCCCGCGGCCGCGATGACGAGCGTTCCCCGGTTCATCGCGCGAACCGCGGCCTCCTCGAAGGCACGGGAGTACGGTTCGCCCGGCTCGGCAGGGGAGCCGAGCGACATCGACACGACCGCGCATCCGTGCTGCACGGCCCACGAGATCCCCGTGAGGATCGAACCGTCCGTGCCCGCCCCCTGGCTGTCGAGCACCTTGCCGGAGTAGATCTCGGACCCGTGGGCGACGCCGTAACCGGGACCTTCGGCAGGCTCGCGGGGCCCGCAGGCCGAGCCGATCACGTGCGTGCCGTGACCGTGCGCGTCACCGGCGTCCTCCTCCTCGACGAAGGAGTTTCGTTCGACCGTGCGGCCGGAGTAGTCGGGATGTTCGGCGTCGAACCCGGTGTCCAGGATCGCCACCCGCACGCCTGCGCCGGTAGCCGTGCTGCCGGGCGCCCGCACCGCGCGCAGTCCCCAGGTGAGGGTCTCCTCGGTGGGCGGTACCGGCTGCGCGGGCGCCGGCGAGTCGATCGCGTGGACGATGCGTTCGGGCTCGCAGGAGGCGATCGGCCCGGGCCGGCCGATGGCGTCGTACAACGCGCGAACCTGGTCGGGGTCGGCGCGAACGACACAGAGGTCGAGGTCGTTGAGCAGCAGACCGTCGGCCCCGGCCAGCAGGCGAGCCATGCCCGCTGTGCCGCTGTCGGCCGTGTTGACCGTGCGGATCCCGGCCGACTCGCGCAGCACGCGCGCCCCGGCATCGGCAGCACCCTCGGCGAGGAGCACGAGGTACCGGCCGGTGTGCCTGGCGCTCGTGTGCCGTGTCATGACCATCACCACCCGTGTCGCCGATCATGGACCTCCATGCTCGCGCAACGCGATCGCGTTGTCACGCGATGTCAGCGCGGGGTGGCGACGATGCGCGCTCCGCCGGCCGGGACGAGTGTGATGTGCCGGGGGCGGACGCGCTCGGGACGGGCGCGTGCCGGGGTGATGTGATAGCTGGTGAGCACGGCGCGGAGTATCTCGACGGCCTCCATCAGCGCGAACCCTGCGCCCAGGCAGCGCCGCACCCCACCGCCGAACGGCAACCAGGTGCTTGTGGTTGGGTTCTGACCGACGAACCGCTCCGGCCGGAACACGTCCGGAAGGTCGTGGTTGCCCGCGTCGCCGTGTACGACACCGATCGACGGCATGATCGTGGTGCGCGCGGGAATGTGGTAGCCGCCGACCTCGACGGGCTCGGTCGTCGTCCGCGCGACCTCGGAGATCACCGGGTGCAGGCGCATCGACTCCTTGGTCACGGCTTCCAGGTAACCGTCGTCGCCCTCGTCCGCTGCCCTGGTCGCCGCTGCGTGTGCGCTCGGTCCGCGCGCGAGTTCGTGGAACGCCCAGGCGAGTGCGGTGGCCGTGGTCTCGTGGCCGGCGAGCAACAGGGTGACGAGCTGGTCGCGCAGCTCGGCGTCGGTGAGGGCGTCACCGTCGACCTCCACAGCGAGCAGCCGGGACAGCACGTCCTGGCGGGATGCGAGGTCCGCGGCCGAGCGGCGTTCGGTGATCTCGGCATGCAGCAGCTCATCGACCTGGTCGAGCGCTTGCCGGCCGCGCCGCCACCTGCCGAACCGTTGCAGCGTGGGGCTGTGCCAGCCGAACACATCGAGCGCGCCGATGTCGATGACGCCGCGGAGCGCCCCGCGCAGCGCGCTGAGGCGGGTGCCGTCGCCGAACCCGAAGACCACCCGCAGGATCACCTCGAGTGTGAGGCGCTGCATGCTCTCGTGTGCCGGGAAAGGCGTACCCCGCGGCCACCGCGCGATCTCCTCGGCGGCGAGCTCGGCTGTCATGCTGCGGTAGCTCCGGAGCGCGGCGCCGTGGAACGGGGGCATGAGCAGCTTGCGGATGCGCCGGTGCTCGTCCTCGTCCGTGGTCAGGACGGAATGCTCACCCATGACGGGCTTGAGGATGTGGTTGCCCTCGCCCGCGTGGAACGTCGTGGCGGGGCCGCTGAACACCGCGCGGATGTCCTCCGGGTCGGCCAGGCTGACCGCGGTGCGTTCGAGGAAGAGTTTGATCCGCACGACGGGGCCGTAGTGCCGGTGCAGTGCGGGGAGCAGCCGGTGACGCTGGGTGCCGAACAGCACGGTCTGGACCGGCATCGGGGCACGCGGCCCTGGCGGTGCGGGCAGTGCGCGGGGCGTGCTGTCCTGGACTGCTGCGGTCATCGCGGCCCTCCTCGCTACTGGATCGTGACTGCCGTCATATACCCTCGACTTATACACCCGTATAAATCCGTTGTCGAGCCGGGTCATCGGATCGGCCCGTGGGCGCCGGTGCGGTCGTGACGCCGCACCGGCGCCGGATACCCCGGAAGGTGCGGATGTGCGGGATACGCTGGCGGGGTGGGACATCGCGAAGACCTGCTCGCGGCCGCGCGGAGGCTGCTCGAGGACAAGGGATACGCACATATCACGGCACGTGATCTGGTGGCGGCATCCGACACGAACCTGGCCTCCATCGGGTATCACTTCGGCTCCAAGGCGGGTCTGCTCAACGCAGCGATCGAGGAGGCGCTCGACGAGTGGACCGAGCAGCTCGCCGACATCGCGATGAGCGCGACGGATGCCACGCCCGTGGAGCGCGCGCACATCACCTGGGTGGCCTTGCTGGAGAACCTGGACAGCAAGCGCGCACTGTTCGTGTCGTTCATGGAGGCCGTTGCCCAGGCCGACAGGTCCCCCGAGCTGCGGGAGCAGTTCGCCAAGCGGTACCAGCACGTGCGTGGCCGCGTTGCCGAGCTGGTGGCCACCTCGATGGCAGAGCGGCTGAGCGCGGACGACCCCCGGGCCGCGGCGATCGCCAGCTTCGTCATCGCCACCTGTGACGGCCTAGCCCTGCAGTGGTTGCTCGACCCCGGTGAGGTCCCGTCCGCCGAGCAGCTTCGCTCCGGCCTGGACCTCGTGTGGTCGATGTCCGGCGGCTACGGCCGGGGTCCGGGCGAGCAGGCCGAGCCGGGCTCCGAATAGCAGCGGTTCAGGATCCTCGGCTATGCGCGTTCGGCCTGATGGGCGGTGAGTTTGGGGCGTCGGGTGTCGGCAGACGACCGCTTCTCGACACTCCGTCGGTGGCCCCTGCCACCGTTGCAGCATGAGCGACCACCAGATCACCGTGCTTGCCGTCGATGACGAAGCTGGGGATGCCCTGTAGCGATGCCGTCGTGTCAGACCATCCGGCTTCCGGTGTCGTCGCGGGTCCCGTGCAGCAAGGAGCCGAACGAGGGTGTGCGGGTCGTCGCGCGGGCCGTCATGGGCGGCCTGCGCGGCCGATCATTGGTGCAGCTCCGTTTCGCGGCGGGAGCAGTGCCGCAGTCGGATAATGCGCCATCCGGTCGCCACGTAACCCGCGTTGCGGCAGTACACGTTTCGGGTCGCGGCCGTCGTCGAGGCCACCTACCTGATCACTCATGTCAGAACGGTAGCGGGCCACCGACACTTATCACTGAGTGACACAGGCGACTTTCACCCTGTCGCCGGACCGATCGGCACACCTAGCGGTCGCCATTGAAATGCGCCGAACTTCTCGACGATCTGGCATGAAGGTCATGTATCGCCGGGTAGGATGATGATATGACGAGCACTGAGGATCATTCGGCACGGGGGGACGTGTCTGTCGCACGGGACGGCCGCGTGACACTGCCGGCGCAGGTTCGCCGTGCCGCCGGGATCGGGCCCGGCACTTCGCTGGTGTGTTACGTCGACCGCGGGCGCGTAGTGCTTGAAGACCGGGCGCATCTGCTCACGCGCCTCCAGGACGAGGCGATCGCCGCCAAGCACGCGGCCGGCCACACCGGCAGCGCCGTCGACGAACTCATCGCCGAACGCCACGCCGAGGCCGCCCGCGAGGACTTCAGCTCCAACGCCACCGTGACCGAGGCCCCCGCGCCCGGCGACGCCCACCGGACGGAGACGGCGTGACCGCAGTACTCGACGCCAGCGCGGTACTGGCCCTGATCTACCGCGAACCCGGCCATGACACCGTCGCCGACCACCTGGGCAACGCAGTGATCAGTGCCGTCAACTACAGCGAAGTGCTGACCAAGCTGATCGCGTTCGACCACCCCTCGCCACGAGCCGCGGTCGACGGGCTCTGCGATCTCGGTGTGGACGTGCACCCGTTCACCACCAACGCCGCAGCGACGGCTGCCGGTCTCTGGCCAACGACGCGCAGCGCTGGACTGTCGCTCGGCGACCGAGCCTGCCTGGCCACTGCCGCCGACGTTCCCGACGGGGTCGCCCTCACCGCCGATCAGGCCTGGGGCAAGCTCGCGCTGGACGTGCACGTGCAGCTCATCCGGTAAAGCACCCTGGCCACCCTGACGGGTGGCGAACTCGGCAACGCGGCGTGCGGGGAATGCGCCGGATCCGTCCGTGGAGCTGGAGCGGGTCGTGGCCAAAGCCAGGGGCCGGCAAGGCCCGGCCTATCGGGCGATCGCCGACGGGTAGCTCCGGTGGCGGCCGACGGGTGCGACCGGTGTTCCGGTCTCGTCGGGTGCGTGGGTCGAAGGGGGTCTGAGGGTCAACCTGAATACCGTGTTCGGTTTGCGGTGTCGGGATGGCTCAACGCTGATGGTGCTGCCCTGTGTCAAGGACACGGAGCTCACCAACGATGCTGCCGAGGTGGTGCTGCGTCTGCTCGACGCCTACCTCCAGGCTGAGGCTGCACGGTACGTGACGCACTGGGCGGCGGCCGCATAACGGTCGACCGCGGCGCCCTCGACCTTGGGGCGCCGCGGTAGTCGTTAACTTCACGGCGTTGAGCACCAGGCCGAGCGCGGGGTTGGTCGTCCACGCCTTCCCGATAGATCTGGCGCAATTCCCCATGCGAGTCGAATCAGAACTCGCGGGCCGACCGGTGGCGGGATTCGGTGGTGTTGAGCTGGGCGTCCAGGGCCCGCTGATAGCTGTCGTCATCTAGATCCTGTACCGCTGTTACTCACACCCCGAGCCGGGGGCGTGAGGCGTACCGGCGATCGGGCCCGCGCTGCTCGGACATACCCTGGAGGCCATGGAGTCTTGGTCGCCGCTCGCGGTTCCCCGGGTGCCTGGCACACCCCGGCCGCTGCGCCTGTACGACACCGCGACGCAGTCGCTGAAGCCGGTAGCGCCGGGACAGACCGCGCGCATGTACGTCTGCGGCATCACGCCCTACGATGCGACCCACCTGGGGCACGCCGCGACCTACCTGGCATTCGACCTGGTGTACCGGCTGTGGCTGGACGCCGGTCATGACGTGCGGTATGTACAGAACGTCACCGACATCGACGACCCTCTGCTCGAACGGGCCGAGCGCGACCAGGACGACTGGGTGGTGCTGGCGATGCGGGAGACCGCCCTGTTCCGGGAGGACATGGAGTTCCTGCGGGTGCTGCCGCCCACCGAGTTCATCGGTGCGGTGGAGACCATCCCGGAGATCATCGAGATGGTGCGCAAGCTGCTCGCCTGCGGCGCCGCCTACCGTGCCGACGACCCCGACTACCCGGACGTGTACTTCCCGCACAACGCCACCGGCCGGTTCGGCTACGAGTCCAACTACGACGTCGAGACCATGAACGCGCTGTTCGCCGAGCGCGGGGGCGACCCCGAACGAGCAGGCAAACGACACCCGCTGGACGCGCTGTTGTGGCGGATGGCCCGGCCCGGTGAACCGTCCTGGGAGTCCGAGCTGGGGGCCGGCCGTCCCGGCTGGCACGTCGAGTGCAGCGCCATCGCGCTGAACCGGCTCGGGCTGGGCTTCGACGTCCAGGGCGGGGGATCGGACCTGGCGTTCCCGCACCACGAGTACAGCGCCGCGCACGCCGAGGCCCTCGCCGGGGACGAGCCGTTCGCCCGGCTGTACGCGCACGCGGGCATGATCGGGCTCAACGGGCAGAAGATGTCCAAATCGCGTGGCAACCTGGAGTTCGTCTCCCGGCTGCGGGCGGACGGCGCCGACCCGGCCGCGCTCCGGCTTGCCCTGCTGTCCGGTCATTACCACGCAGACCGCCAGTGGTCGGGCGAGCTGCTGGAGGAAGCGGGGCAACGGCTCGGCGCGTGGCGGGACGCGGCCACGCGGTCCAGCGCTCCCGCCGCCGAGGACACCATCGCCCGGATGCGCGATCATCTCGCCGACGACCTGGACACGCCGCGCGCGCTCGCCGCGGTCGACTCCTGGGCGCGAGAGGCGAGTACCGGACGGGGCGACGACCGGGAGGCCCCCGGCGTGATGGCCGACGCGATCGACGCCCTGCTCGGCATCGACGTGCGAAGCTGAATGACGCTTTCAGTCCACCCGGCGGACTGAAGCGTCATTCAGCATTCCGCATCAGGTGTTCTGGCCCGGGCCGGGACGCCTCCTGCGCAGGTATCGCTGAAAGTCGGCAGCGAGCTGCTCGCCGCTGGTCTCCTCGAGGCCGCGCTGCTCGTCGCCACGTTCCTCAAGGGAGCGGACGTACTCGCTGACCTCCTCATCGTCCTCTGCGAGCTCGGAGACGGTGCGCTGCCACTCCTCGGCCTGCTCGGGCAGCGTGCCCATGGGGATCTCGACGTCGACCACGTCCTCCAGCGTGCGCAGCAGCGCCAGTGTGGCCTTCGGGCACGGTGGATGCGACACGTAGTGCGGCACAGCCGCCCACAACGACACGGCGGGTATCCCGGCTTGCACACAGGCGTCGTGGAACACCCCGGTGATGCCGGTCGGGCCCTGGTACTTGCTGCGGTCGATGTTGCTGCGGTCCAGGGCAGCGGTCTCGTGCGCCGAACCGGTGACCGGAATGGGCCGGGTGTGGGCCGTGTCGGCGAGCAGTGCTCCGAGCGTCACCACCTTCGCGACGCCGAACTGCTCGGCGCGCTCGAGCAGGTCCGTACAGAAGGCGCGCCACCGGAAGTTGGGCTCCGGCCCCTTGACGAAGACGACCTGCTGGTCGAGCCCTTCCGGGCTGCTCGTGGACAGGGTCGTGGTCGCCCATTCGAGGCTGCGGCTCACGCCGTCGACGACGTTGACCGTCGGGCGAGTCACCTGGAAGTCGTAGTAGTCGTCCGGGTTGAGCTCGCCGACGGAGGTCGCGTCCCAGGACAGCTGCAGGTGCTCCACAGCCGTGCTGGCCGCGTCGCCGGCGTCGTTCCAGCCCTCGAACGCCACGATCATGATCGGCGCCGTGTTCGTGTCGCTGTCGAGCCGCGTGTGCTCGCTCCGCTCTTGTTCGGTCACTTCCCCAGCCTAAGACCCAACGGCCAATCGAGGAGACCGTAGGCTGGACGGCATGTCTGGAAGCCCCCCAGTACCCGCCGCCGGCAGCAGGCTTCCCGCCGCGGTGTTGTGGGACATGGACGGAACGCTGATCGACTCGGAACCCCTCTGGGACAGGGCGCTGTACGAGAGCGCCGAGCGACTCGGTGGCCGGTTGAGCCCGCGGACGCGTGCGCGCATGGTCGGCAAGAACGCCGATGTCACGCTCGACCTGCTGCTCGACGAAGTCGGGCTACCGCGGGACACCGAGACGCTCGCCGATGCGGACAGCTGGCTGACCAAGCGCATGTCGGAGCTGTTCCGTACGGACCTGCGGTGGCGCGACGGCGCGGCGCAGGCGCTGCGGCTGGTGCGCGGCACCGGTGTGCCCACGGCCCTCGTCACGTCCACGGCACGCGAGCTCACCGAGCTCGCGCTCGAGACTGTCGGCAGGGACTGGTTCGACGCGATCGTCTGCGGGGACGAGGTGGACGAGCGGAACAAACCCGACCCCGAGCCGTACCGGCGGGCGGCTCGCCTGCTCGGCGTCGACCCGGGGGAGTGCCTCGCCGTCGAGGACTCGCCGACCGGGGTCTCCTCGGCCGAGGGTGCCGGATGCGTGGTCCTGGTCGTGCCCAGCGATCTCGAGGTTGCTGAGGGGCCGCGCCGCAGGGTGCTCGGTTCGCTGGCCGCGCTGGACGAGGCGGCGCTGACCGGTACGTTCCCGCGGTGACGGCGCGGACCGGACGGTACCGCGGTGTGATCCGGACAGCAGCAGAGCGGGGCGGATCGGCGGATACGGCGTCCGGGTGCGAGGATCGTCACGTGAAGACCTTCGACGAACTGTTCGCCGAGCTGAGCCACAAGGCGACCACGCGCCCCGCGGACTCCGGGACGGTGGTCGCGCTCGACGCGGGCGTGCACGCGCAGGGCAAGAAGGTACTCGAAGAGGCGGGCGAGGTGTGGCTCGCGGCCGAGCACGAACCCGACGAGCGGCTCGCCGAGGAGATCTCGCAGCTGCTGTACCGGGTACAGGTGCTCATGCTCGGCAGGGGTCTGCGCGCCGAGGACGTCTACCGGTACCTGTGACCGCGATCGCGTGCGCGGCGCGCCGGGTGTGCCAGAGGGGTCCGCAGTCCATGCTTCGTGTAGCGGCAGACAAGGAAAGGTAGCACCATGCTTCGTGTAGCCGTGCCGAACAAGGGCACGCTGTCCGGGCCCGCATCCGAGATGCTCGCCGAGGCGGGGTACCGGCAACGCCATGAAGCGCGCGACCTCATCCTGATCGATCCGGTCAATGAGGTGGAGTTCTTCTTCCTGCGCCCCAAGGACATCCCGATCTACGTGGGGTCCGGCGAGCTCGACCTGGGGATCACGGGCAGGGACCTCGCCCTGGACTCGGGTGCTCCGGTCGAGGACCGGCTCGGTCTCGGGTTCGGCGGGTCGACCTTCCGGTACGCGGCCCCTGCCGACCGCGAATGGACCATCGGTGACCTCGAGGGCAAGCGGGTGGCCACCTCGTACCCGCGCCTTGTGCAGGACGATCTCGCAGGCCACGGCGTCGAGGCCGAGGTGATCCGGTTGGACGGCGCTGTGGAGATCTCCATCCAGCTCGGCGTGGCCGACGCGATCGGGGATGTGGTCGGTTCCGGCCGTACCCTGCGACAGAACAACCTCGTCGCCTTCGGCGAGCCGATCTGCCAGTCCGAGGCCGTGCTCATCCAGCGCGCAGCCAGCACGGGATCGGACAACGAGAAGTGGAAGGCTCAGCTGACGGCCCGCCTGCAAGGCGTGGTGTTCGCCCAGCAGTACATGATGATCGACTACGACTGCCCTCGCTCGCTGCTGGACGCGGCCGTCGACCTCACACCGGGCCTCGAGTCGCCGACCGTGGCCCCGCTCGCCGAAGACGGCTGGGTGGCGGTGCGCGCGATGGTCGCGCGCAAGGAGGTCAACCACACCATGGACGCCCTCGCCGAGCTGGGAGCCAAGGCCGTACTGGCCTCCGACATCCGTTCCTGCCGGCTGTAGCGGGCGGCGCGGGGGAGAGACGTCGCCGTCGGCTCGGGGCGATCCGCCGGAGTGGCGCTCAGCGCGACCGGCGCCGCGGCATGAGGTCGTACAGCCCGCTGCGCGCACCGGTGTCCCTGCGGCTGCGGGTTCCGGAGATATCGCTGATGAAGTCCTCGAAGACGAACTCCTCGGTACCATCCGCGGCCGGCTTCGACCCCTGCGCGGACGTCTGCTGGGCACGACGCCCTTCGAGAACCTGGGCGATCTGGTGAAACGCGGATGTCTGGACGCAGTGCGGCGCGAACGTGGTGATCGGTATCCCGCGCTGGGCTGCCTCGTTGATCACCACTCCCATCGGGATGTGCGGCAGCACCGGGAGACCCGTGGCATGTAACTCACGCAACGCGGCGTCGGCGTAGGCCGACATCGGCCTGCGGTACAGCCCTGGTACGAGCCCGTAGTAGGTGATGGGATCGCGGTTGATCAGCTGCTCGAGATAGTTCACCTGCTCGTGGAGCAACCGCAGTGCGCGGATACTCGTCCGGTCCGGCTGGACGGGAACGAGCACGCCGTGCGTCGCGGCGAGCGCGTTGTTGGTCAGCAGGTCGAGCGCCGGCGGGCAGTCGATGATCACGTGATCGTAGTTGCCGAACTGGATCACCCGAGCCAGCTGCCATCCCGGCACCCGGAACTGGTCGAGCCTGCGCACCAGATCGAACATGCCTGGGGCGGTCGGCACGACATCCAGGCAACCACCCGGGGCGACGGAGCACCGCGGATGACGCACGGCCAGCTCCTCGACGGAGCCCTTCCACATCTTGCTCAGCGCCAGCGGCAGGCTCGGCTGCCCCGGCTGTGCCTCCGGCAGGCCCAGGAACTCGGTGGTGGCGTGACCCTGCGGATCGAGGTCGACCAGCAGGGTTCGCTTGCCCTGCTCGGCGAGCGCGGCGGAGACGCCGACACTCAGGGCCGTCTTACCGACCCCACCCTTCTGATTGATCACGGAGGTGATCTGCATGGCCAATGTCGTAGCTCCTGTGTCCCATCACGGCCCGAGGAGGGCCTGCCCGAGCGGAGCGGACTCCCGCACGGTAATCGGTCACGCCGGTGTTCGCGACCGCGACGCGCTACCCCGGCTTCCTGCGCCGCACGAGCAGCGCCTGCGCACCGGTCGCCACCTGCCCGAGCCGGTCGTGCAGGACGCTGGTGGCCGTGCCGACACCACGGGGGCCGATGACGGTGTTGGCGTCGATGCCGACCCACTCGTCCACCGGTTCCCGCTGCACGTGCACGGTCAGCTCGGTGTTGATGAACAGCCAGTCCTCGATGCCGAGAGGGCTGGACAACCCGTTCCCGGAGTCGGCGACGGTCATGAGGCGCTGCAAGGGGCTCGGCCGTTCACCGGAGACGAGATCGACGCGCTGACGCACCCACGCGCACGCCGGTCCTGGCTCGCCGAACGCCCCGTGCACGAGGTACCAGTCCATGGCGTCGAGGTAGCCGGGCCGCCATTCCGGCGGGCGGGTGGCAGGGGCAGCGTGCGAGACAGCGGGTAACGCGCCCGCGCTGCCGGTGACGCGGTCGCCGGTGTCCGAGCTCGCGATACGCCAGGCCGTTGCGGTCGCCACCAGACGCCCGTCGGCCGAGAGCTCACCGCGCAGCTGCTCGACGGAGCGTCCCGGCCGCTCGACCCGCGCCGAGACCGCCACCTCCGTCACCGGGACCGGTCCGAGAATGTCCACTGTGACGCGGGCGATCAGGCTTTCCCTGTCACCGGGTAGCGCCTCGAGCGCGCGCACGAGCAGCGCCGACGGCGGGCCGAGGTGCTGGGCGTCCGGGAACCACGGGCCCGCGGTGTGGGGCGTCGACGTGAAAACGCCGTCTCCCGCGGCTTCGTAGAAAGCGTCCACCACAACACGCTCCTAATCGGATCGGTCCAGCACGGTCTCGGTCGCGCCGAGGGAGCTGGGCCAGCCCGGATACTCCGGTGGGGACCCGCCGTAGGCCGGGCAGATCGGCTTGTGATCACACCAGTCGCACAGCTTGCTGGGGTTGGGGCGGAAATCGCCGGACTCGCCCGCGCGCAGGATCGCTTGCCAGATCGCGTCCAGCGTCCGTTCGAACTTGCGTAGCTCGGCCTCGTCCGGGGTGTAGGTCAGCTGCTGCGCATCGGAGAGGTAGAGCAATTTCAGCTGGCGAGGCACCACGCCCCGCAACCGCCACAGCACGACCGCGTAGAACTTCATCTGGAACAGCGCCTTGGCCTCGCCGACCTCGCGCGGCGCGGAGCCGGTCTTGTAGTCGACCACCCGGATATCGCCCGCGGGGGCGACATCGAGCCGGTCAACGTACCCGCGCAGCCGCAACCCGGAGGTCAGCTCCGTCTCCAGGTAGAGCTCGCAGGCCTCGGGACGCAGCGTGCTGGGGTCCTCGAGCTGGAAGTAGGCGTCGAGCAGGCGCTGTGCGGACGCGAGCCACTCGGGCCGCGTCGGGGCGTCGTCGCCGTCGAACGCCTCCTGCCACTCGGGGTGCTCGGCGTAGAGCTCGGTCCAGGCGGGCTCGAGCAGCGCGCTCGCCGCGGCCGGGTCCCGCTCCTCGGGCGGGTGGGCGTAGAGGCGCTCGAGGACGGTGTGTACGAGGATGCCGCGAACCTGTGCGCGGCTGGGGGACTCGGGGAGCTTGTCGATCACGCGCAAGCGGTACAGCAGGGGGCACTGCTTGAAGTCACTGGCCCTTGACGGTGACAGCGCTGGTTGGCGTCGCGGTTCGGCGTCGGCAGGGGCACTCTGACTCATACCGAGCACCCTATGCCAGATGACCGACAAGGGGGTGGACCGCGCGGCGGCAGCGGGGTGGCCGTGTCGCGTGCGTCCGCTGCGAACATCGCATCACTGCTGACACACACCGCACCGATTATCGTGCTCGGTGTGTCATCGACCGGAGAGGACAGGGCGAGCGGGCCACGTTCGGTGAACCTGACGCGCGGCGGCGTGCTGCTGTGCAAGGTCCGGGGGGTGCCCGTATTGCTCGCCCCCTCGTGGTGGCTCGGCGCGTTCGTGCTCGTCGTGCTGTACGCGCCGCTGGTGAGCAGGGTGCTGCCCGGTGCAGGGGCGGTGGTGTCCTGGGCCGTCGCGACGGCGTTCGCCCTGCTGCTCGGTGCGTCGGTGCTCGCGCACGAGCTGGGACACACCCTCGTGGCGCTGCGCATGGGGCTCCCCGTGCGCCGTGTGCGACTCTTCCTGCTCGGCGGGCTCTCCGAGATCGCGCGCATGCCGCGGCAACCCCGGCAGGAAGGGCTGGTCGCGGTGGCGGGCCCCGTGGTGTCCCTTGTGCTGGCCGCGGCGTTCGCCGGAGTCCTGCTGACGGTACCGGCAGGCGGCGCCGTGTGGCTGCTCGTCGCGCAGTGCGCGGTCGCCAACGGGCTCGTGGGCGTGTTCAACCTGTTGCCGGGACTTCCGCTCGACGGGGGACGCATCCTCCGCGCGGGCGTGTGGTCGGTCACGGGGGCCCGCTCGACGGGAACCCGTGCCGCGGCCGTCGGGGGCGGCGTGATCGCGGCCGGGTTGTTCGTCTGGGCGTTGCACGGCATCGCCGTGGACAGCCCGGATCGCTGGCTCCGGCTGGCGCTCGGCCTGCTGGTCGGCTGGTTCGTGCTGGCAGGAGCGCGGGCGGCGTTGGGAGCCGAGCGGCGCAGGCGGGATCGCACCGAGCTGGACGTGGCTCGACTGATGCGACCGGTGCTGCAGCTGTCCGCGGAGAGCCCCGTTGCCGATGCCCTGGCTGCTGGTGCCGGTCGAGGGGTCGTTCTGGTACGCGTCGACGGCATCGCCGCCGGCCTGCTCGATGCGCACGCCGCACGGGAACTGGCTGCCAGGTCGCCACAGGCGCCCGCGGTGCAGGCAGCGGAGCCGGTGCGCCCCGAAATGATCGTGCTGGCCTCCGAGCCGGGAGACGAGATCGCCGAACGTGTGCGCGACACTCCCGCGTGGCAGTTCCTGGTCATCGACGACGAGGGCCGTCCGGCCGGTGTGCTGCACAGGCAGGACGTGCACGGTGCGGCTGAATGACGCTTTCACGCCACACACGGGACTGAAAGCGTCATTCAGGGGACTCCTCAGGTTTGTGTGGGGAGTGTGATGGTGATGCCTCCGGCGCAGAGGTAGATCATGGCGATGAGGGCGGTGGGGCTGTGGTGGCCGTA
>NZ_FZNW01000024.1 GCF_900188115.1 Haloechinothrix alba
AGCGCTACCTCGCACGCCAGATCTACCGAAAGCTCGAAGCCCTCCACGCCCAGCCCGCCCCGGCTTGACAGACATAGAAGAGTCCACCGGCCCCACACCGCAATCGGCGGCCCACCCGCCCACCGCGTCCCCAACCTCACGGGACAGAACACCTAGCCCGCCCCGGCCAGCCCCGGCCGGCCCCGCGCCGGGCCGGCCGGTGTCGGCCGGTGTCGGCCGGTGCCCGTCCGGACCGGTCCGGGCACGACCGGTGTCAGTCCGGGTCCACCTGACGTGCGGTGGCGAACGCGCGCTCGGTCTCCCAGAAGGCACGCATGGACACGAGCAAACCGTCCGAGTTGACCCGGTACACCGCGACGAGGTCGGTGTCCACCCGGTAGTTCCCCGGCAGGTGCGAGGTGATGGTGCCGACGTTGGCGACCTCGTCGCCTGCCGCGTGCGAGTCCCGGATGGTGAACTCGAAGTGCTCCACCGTGCCGATGGTCATGTCCCAGAACGCCGACAGCCCGTCATGACCGTGGTGCCCCTTTCCCTCCGGATCGAACCCGGACGGGCCGACCGGGTCCTCCACGACAGCGTCCGCGGCGAACAGCGCGAGCCAGGTCTCCTTGTCGTGCCGCGCGGCGGCGTGCATCGACCGGTACGCGGCGAGCCGCGCCGGGGGTTGGTCCGCCTGCTCGTCCCAGCACACCGTGACAGTCACCTGAAACCTCCTAGACCGCGGAGATGGTCTCGTCCGCGAACTTCTTGATCGAGTCCTTCTTGGACGACACGTCGGCGTCGAACCCCAGCCCGTCGAAGACCCACGGCATCACCACGGCATCGGTGACGCCGATCTCCGCCTGCTCCCGGTAGCCGTCCGCACCGAACCGGTCGATGCACACGGCCTGGAACTCGAAGGGGTCGTCCGCCCGGCCCTGCTCGGCCAGTAGCTCGCGCAACCGGTCGATGGTCTCGCGCAGCTCCTCGAAGCGCATCATCGCCGAGGACCAGCCGTCGCCGTATCGGGCGGCGCGGCGCAGCGCTGCGGGGCTGTGTCCGCCGATGTAGAACGGCATGTGCTGTCGGGGTGCCGGGCTCATCCGGAGCTTGCCGAAGTCGAAGTGCTCCCCGTGGTAGTCGACCATCCCGCCACCCAGGATCAGGCGAAGCACCTCGATCGCCTCGTCGGTGCGCTTGCCCCTGCCCGCGTACGGCACCCCGCACCACTCGAACTCCTCCGGCAGCCAGCCGACACCCAGCCCGAGCCCGAACCGGTCCCCGGTCAGCGCGGCCACCGAGCCGAGCTGGCGTGCGAGCACGACGGGATGCCGCGAGCCCAGCTTGAGCACCGAGGTGTAGAAGCGGATCG
Organism: Haloechinothrix alba; assembly: GCF_900188115.1. Classification (GTDB taxonomy): domain Bacteria; phylum Actinomycetota; class Actinomycetes; order Mycobacteriales; family Pseudonocardiaceae; genus Haloechinothrix; species Haloechinothrix alba. The sequence continues at coordinate 1,352 of NZ_FZNW01000024.1, forward strand.
TGCTCGTGGCGGCGGCCATCCAGGTCGTCGCCAGCAGCGGATCGACCCACGGTGTCTCGGCACCCCAGAAGCGGTTCCCGTCCGCGGTGTACGGGTACTGCGCGGAGGTCTCCTCGGAGTAGAACAGCGAGTCCGGCAGCGCCACGGACGAGAACCCGTTCTCCTCCCCGCACCTGGCGAGCTCCGCGAGCTGATCAGGCGGGCTCAGCGCGACGGACAGCGTGAACTTCATGGGCACCCGACCTTTCTGGACGCTGTCGATCCTACCCGAACAACTATAACGTGTTCTAGTATCGTGTCGAGAGGTTCGCGGATGCGGCAGGAGGAGATCATGGATTCCAGTGCCATCGACGACGCGGCAGGCAGGCTCCTGCGCGCCTACGACAAGGCCCGCCCCGTCGCGCCGATCGTCGAGGACTTCCCCACCGCGACCGTCGACGATGCCTACCGGATCCAGCAGCAACAGGTCCGGACATGGACCGCTGCCGGCGATCGGGTCAAAGGGCACAAGGTCGGCCTGTCGTCGGCGGCCATGCAGCGCCAGATGGGGGTCCACCAGCCGGACTACGGGCACCTGCTCGCCGGCATGTTCCACCTGGAGCACCAGCCCATCGACGCCGGGGCGTACCTGCAGCCACGTATCGAGCCGGAGATCGCGTTCGTGCTGGGCCGCGACCTGACCGGCCCCGGCGTCACGGTCGCCGACGCCTTCAGGGCCGTCGAGTACGTGGTGCCCGCCCTGGAGATCGTCGACTCGCGCATCACCGACTGGCGCATCTCGATCGTCGACACCATCGCGGACAACGCCTCCTCCGGCGGTGTCGTGCTCGGCAGCACACCGCACCCGCTGAACGCCGTCGACCTGCCGATGGCGGGCTGCACGTTCGGCATCAACGGTCACGTCGTGGGCACCGGCACCGGTGGTGCCGTACTGGGCTCCCCCATCAACGCGCTGGTGTGGCTTGCGAACACGGTCGGCCCGCTCGGCATCACCCTGCAGGCGGGTCACGTGGTGCTACCCGGATCGATCACCCGCGCCGAGCCGGTCCAGGCGGGCGATACCGTAGTGGCAACGGTTGCCGGACTCGGCAGCGTCACGGCTGTCATGGCCGGCCCGCATGCACAGCGGGAGAATTGAACCGAGGCCCTGAACTGTCCCACCACGTGCAGAAGGAGCGCACATGAGGATGCACATCGACACGGACGTATGCACCGGCCACGGAGTGTGTGAGGGGATCCGCCCGGACGTCTTCGAGGTCGGCGACGACGGCGTCGTGCACCTGCTCACCGAGGAGTTCACCGAGGACGACCGCCAGGATCTGGAGGACGCGGTCGACCAGTGCCCCACCCAGGCACTGCGGCTCGAGGGCTGACCACGTGCCCGAGCAGCACCTGGTCGTGGTCGGTGCCTCGCTGGCGGGGCTGCGTGCGGTCGAGGCCGCTCGCCGGGCCGGGTACGAGGGTGAGATCACCCTGGTCGGTGCCGAGGAGCACCTGCCGTACGACCGCCCGCCGCTGTCCAAGGAGTTCCTCACCGGCGAGGTCGAGCCGAACTACTTCCGGGACGAGGAGTCGCTGCGCACCGAGCTGGAGGTGGACCTGCGGCTCGGCACGGCCGCCAGCGAGCTGCGCCCGACCGAGCGCACCGTCGTGGCAGGCGGCGCCGAGCTGGCCTACACCGGCCTGGTGATCGCGACCGGCGCCCGTGCCCGCGAGCTACCCGGAACGCCCGCCCTGGACGGGGTGTACACGCTGCGCGGCCTGGACGACGCGCGTCGCGTCCGCGCCGCGCTGGGCCCCGGGGTACGCACCGTGATCGTCGGGGCGGGGTTCATCGGCTCCGAGATCGCCAGCTCGGCCCGCGCCACCGGCGCCGAGGTGACCGTACTGGAGGCCGCGCCCGTACCGCTGGCAGGCGCTGTCGGCGAACGGATGGGCGCGGCCTGCGCCGGCCTGCACCAGCGCAACGGCACGGACGTGCGGTGCCGGGCGACGGTGGCGGCGATCGAGGGTGCGGGCGCGGTCGAGTCCGTCGTACTCGACGACGGAACCCGGCTGTCGGCCGACGTGGTTATCGTCGGCATCGGTGCCGTGCCGGAGACGCGCTGGCTGGCAGGCTCCGGTGTGGCACTGGACGACGGCGTTGTCTGCGACGAGACGCTCAATGCGGGCTTTCCCGGTGTGTACGCGGCAGGCGATATCGCCCGCTGGCCGAACCCGCTGTTCGGCGAGACGATGCGGCTCGAACACTGGACCACCGCCGCCGAGCAGGGCGGCCTCGCCGCGCGCAACGCGATCGACCCCGAGCAGGCCCGGCCCTGTGCCACGGTGCCGTACTTCTGGTCGGACTGGTACGGCAGCCGGATCCAGTTCGTCGGCGTCCCCACCGCCGACGAGGTACGGGTCGCGGCAGGGGACGTCTCCGCGGACAGCTTCCTCGCGCTCTACCGCCGCGGCGAGCACGTGTGCGGCGCGCTCGGCCTGAACCAGCGCAGACCTGTCATGAAGCTGCGCGCCTTGATCGCCAAACACGGCACCTGGCAGGACGCGCTCGACGTCGCCGCAGCCGGCTGACCAGGCAGGGCGGGGCGGGCATCGACCGTACGTCGACGCGATCAGGGCTTCGATGCCCGGCTGCCCTCCACGGGGTGCAGCTGCGCAACCATGTCGACAAGACGATCCGCGATCGCGTCGAAGGGCAGGTAGCCCATACCCGCGAGCACCATTCCCCCGACGAACGCCATGGTGACCGAGTCCACCGCGTTCGACGGCATCGGCCGCAACGCGCTGGACAGCGACCGGGCGCACTCCGCGCCGATCTCATCCCGCAGGCGTGCCACCTCGGGATCGTCCGCCAGCAGGGCCGACGTGCATGCCCTGCTCAGCTCCGGCTCGCCGGCGAACACCCCGGTAATGCTCCGCACGATGTCGTGCAGCTCGGCGCCCTCCTCGACCGACGAGGTGGCCTCCTGGATCGTTCGCCACACCACGGAGCTGACCAGGTGCTCCTTGGAGGAGAAGTAGGTGTACGCGGTCGCGGGTGAGACATCGGCACGCTTGGCGACCGACCGCACCGACAGGTCCCCGTACTCCACTGCGCGAATCTCTTCGACAGCGGCGTCGAGCACCCGCTGAACGGTGCTCGCCCTGCGGCCGTCGACGATCCTGCGAACCGGCTCCATGACCCGATCGTAACCTCGCCCCGCCCAGGCGACCCGCACCGCGCCACCGGCCCGTCACCGGCCGCACCGGCCCCGTGCCGGCACAGCACATGCGAGGCGGTTCGACACCGTCCCGAAGGAACTCGGCATTGAAACACGTTCTACTAATCGCTAGCGTGGAGCGCATGGGACGTACCGACGGGAAGGTCGCCGTCATCACGGGCGGGGCCCGGGGCATGGGCGCCTCACACGCCCGGCATCTGGTAGCCGAGGGCGCCGCCGCGATCATCTGCGACATACTCGACGACGATGGCAAGGCGCTGGCGGACGAGCTGGGGCCACGGGCTCGCTATATGCATCTCGACGTGACGCAGCCCGATCAGTGGCAGGATGTCGTCGCCACCACGGTCGAGGAGTTCGGCAAGCTCGACGTGCTTGTCAACAATGCCGGGATCGTGAACGGCAGCACGATACAGAAGTTCGACCCGGACAAGTGGCGCGAGATTCTCGACGTCAACCTCACCGGCACGTTCCTGGGAATCCAGGCCGTCACGGACGCCATGATAGCCGCGGGAGGCGGCTCGATCATGAACGTCTCGTCGGTCGAGGGGCTGCGGGGAAGCCCGTGGGCGCACGGCTACGTCGCCACGAAATGGGCCGTCCGGGGGCTGGCCAAGTCGGTGGCGCTCGAACTCGCGCAGCACAACATCCGCGTCAACTCCCTGCATCCCGGCCTGATCCGTACCCCCATGACCGAGGGGATCCCTGACGACATGGTGAAGATCCCGCTCGGGCGCAGCGCCGACCCCAGTGAGGTGTCCACCTTCGTGGTCTTCCTGGCAAGCGACGAGTCGAGGTACGCCACCGGCACCGAGTTCGTCATGGACGGCGGCCTTGTCGCCGACGTACCCCACAAGTAGCCCAGCGCCCCACAGCCGGGACATCGCCGACCGGCGCACCCGCGCAAGCGACTCGTGAACCGCCTCGGGTCGCTCGGCACGGGCGGGCCCGAGTGCGGCGCACCGTGGCGCGGGACAGGATGCTACGCGGCCGTATAGCGTCCTCTTCCGGTAACCAGTGGCAGGTCCATTGTCGTCCTGATGCCCGGCGCCGCCGCGACCACGGCGGGAACCGAGTTCACGATCCGCCCTGCCGCAGCGACGATGGCAGCGTGGTTGTGATCCCCGTGGTGGCTGGTGGGACAGATGTCGACCGTGTAGGACGGCTCACCGGCAATGTCCACACGGTACGATCCACCCGCCTGTGCCGGTTGCGGCCAGTCGGGCCGCAGGTCCTCCCGAAGGCGCGTGACATGCTCGACGACGATGGCCGGTCGCCCGTCCACCCGGCCGGTAACCTCGAATCGCACCGCAGCCGTACCGCCATGGGGGATGTGCCCCGCAGCGACGTCGAACGCCTCGGGCGCGGGCTCACGCTCGTACCACTCGGTAATCGTGTCGACCTCGATGCCCAGCCCGGCCGCGAGCTGGCGGATCGTGGTGCCCCAGGCGATGCTCAGCACGCCCGGCCTGAACAACATCGGCACCTCGTCCAGCGGCATGCCGAAGCCCATGACGTCGAACATGACGGTGGCGCCGTCGTAGGTCGCGTAGTCCGCGATCTCCATACAGCGCACCTGGCTGACACGCTGACACGTCCCCGTGAACGTCAGCGGGACGAGGTCGTTCGCGAATCCCGGATCCACCCCGGTGATGAAAACGCTCGAACCGCCTCGCTGCGCGGCACGTTCCAGCTGCGCGATGGACTCCTCGGGCAGCAGCTGCCAGGGATACTGCAGCGGCACCGGCGCGGAACCGACAACGTTGATCCCCGCCTCGAGAATCCGCCTGCAGTCCTCCACGGCCTCGTCCATCCTGGTGTCTCCCATGGCGCAGTAGACGGCACAGTCGGGCCTCGTGGCCAGGACCGCATCGAGGTCGTTCGTCGCCGCGACACCCGTCGAGACGTCGATGCCGGCCAGCTCACCGGCATCCCTGCCCACCTTCTCTTTCGCGGACACCCACACACCAGCCAGCTCGCAGTCGGTAGCGCTGATCAACGCGCTCAGCGCCGGGCGCCCGACATTGCCCGTTCCGATGTGCACCACCCGCACACGCATCGAATCGACTCCTCACACTCGCGTCACCGGTGACGACGACGGTCGCGCACCGCGAACACACCGGACACCGGAACTCACCTGCCTCTACCCGGCGGACCGGCGGCCGGCCGGCCGTTCGTCGAGGAAGAACCGGGCCGCCTCGTGTATGGCCTCAGGGGCCGGTCCCGGGCACCACCCCAGTTCGCGCACCGCCTTGCTGTGATCCATCGGCGGCATGATGTGCATCAGCCGCACGCTCGTACGGGTCAGCCGCACGTCGCGATCGAGCACCCGCCCGACCGCTTCGCCGAGCACTCCGAGTACGGACATCACCGGCAGCGGGACCGCCCACCGGGGCGGCGCGACCCCGCCGACCTCGGCAGCGATCCGGTAGATCTCCCGGGAGCTCATGAACCGCTCGGCCACGATGTACCGGTGCCCCACCCTGCCGTGCTCCGCGGCAAGCACCATCGCCCGGGCCGCGTCGACGACACCGACCACCTCCGCGGCCGCACCCTCGACATACGCCGGCATCCGGCCACGCGCCGCTGCCGCCAGCAGCCCGCCGTGCGGTGTCGGCGCCCAGTCCCCCGGTCCGTAGGTGTTGGCCACGCACATCGCCACAGCAGGCAGCCCGCGCTGCCGGGCGTAGTCGAGTACGAGCGACTCGGCACGTACGCGCGAGCGGACATACGCCCCAGCTGTCTCGAACCAGTCGTGTGTGGTGTCCTCCGTAGCGGGCCCGTCCGAGCTCAGACCGATGGTTGCCAGCGTGCTGGTGAACACGAAGCGGTCCAGATCCGCCTCGACGGCCGCGTCCAGCACGACACGGAGGGCTTCGACGTTGGTGCGGAACAGTGGTGCGGGGTCCCGTAGCCACGCACGCGTGTCGACGGCGCAGTGGAAGACCACGTCACAGCCGGCCATGGCAGCCCGGACAGCGGCGGCGTCGAGAATGTCGCCGTAGACACGCTCCACATCGAGATCGTCGATGCCCGTGGTCGAGCTCGTATGCCGCAACAGGACCCGGACGTGATACCCCTGCTGCACGAGCTCCCTGGTCACGTGCGAGCCGAGGAACCCGCTTGCGCCGATCACCAGCTTGCGGCCACCCCGCGGGCGGGAGCTCGACCGGCCGCTCTGCTGCGCGGGCTCAGGAGCCGACATCATGCCCCTCGCCCGATCTCACGGTCCTCGGTGGACCGGGCCGCGCGTACGCGCCGGGCCGGTCAGCTTCCGTGATGTCACACGACATGCCCTACGTCCGATCGAGCCGACATGAACCGAAGTCTGGACAATTGTATAGAACATGTTTCACAAACGCCATGAGTCCCGCGCGGCGCGCTCGAGCACGAGGCACGATGACCGCACCGGCATGACAGGTTCCGGGTACGGATCCACTCCCGCCCGGTTCACACCACTGTCGCGGCCGTGGCCGTCGCGGCATGCCGTCCGGCGCGCCGCCCGAAGAACGATGCCTCACCGAGCTGGGTACCCGATGAGTAGCCGGCGCCGTCGTAGGCGATATTGGATGCGCACGCACCGACAGCGTACGCGCCGGGAATGGCCGACCCGTCCGTCCTGAGAAGCTGCCCGTCCACCGTTACCCGCAGGCCACCCATGGTGAATCCGCTGTAGAAGGCCTTGCCCGGCGTGAAGTCGTAGGCGCCGTACGGAGGTGTGTCGAGCGGGACGACGTACTCGGAGGCCTTGCCGAAACCAGGATCCGCACCGGATCGGGCAGAGGCGTTGTAGTCAGCCATCGTCCTGGCGAGGGCGCCTGCCGGGATGCCAAGACCTTCTTCCATCTCCTCCAAGGTCTCCCAACCATCCACCAAGGACTGGAATCCGTAGTGCGGCCGGGCCATCGTCGCGGAGTCGAGGATCAGATAGGCGGTCTGGTCCGGCTGGTCGAACACGTACGAGGCGACTCTGCCGTGGTACGAGTCCTCGTTGACGAAACGCTCTCCGTGTTTGTTGACGACGATGCCCTTGAGAAGCTCCTCCGGCGGGTAGAAGGGAGACGTGAAGAACGCTCCGTCCATGTGCTCCGCGACCCCGCCGACCGACTCCCCGAGACGAATGCCGAGCCCGTCGTCGTAGGAGTTTCCCAGCGGCATCCCCTTGCTCATGAGTGCGGTGAGCCGAGGCGCGTAGGCCGAAACCATCTCGGAGTTGAGTACGAACCCGCCTGCGGCAAGCACCACCGCACGTGCCCGGATGGCACCGGTCTGACCGAACCGCTTCCACGTGACGCCGGTGACGTCACCGTCCGACCCCACGACCAGCCCCGTGGCAGCGGTGTCGAAGCGCACCTCCACGCCCAGGTCGTCGAGTCGATCCAGGGCCAGGTCGAGAACGAACGCCGCTCCACCGGTGTCCCCGGCGATCGGCGGTTTGTGCCCGCGTGGCGCCGGTGCCGCGTGCTCGTTGAACGGCCAGCACTTCTCGTTGCCCGTATACATCAACCCTTCGGTGCCGGGTTGCACCACGGCCTTGCCGGGATAGTACGAGCGTTCGAAGGAGAACCCGAGCGACTCCAGCCAGTGGAAGTGCTCGACGCTGCCCTCGCAGTACGCCTCGATCTTCTCGGGGGCACACTCGGGCGACATCGCCCGCAGGTACTTCGCCATCTCCTCTGGCGTGTCATCGAATCCCGCAGCCTCCTGCAGCGGGGTTCCCCCGCCGAGATAGAAGTGCCCACCGGCCATGGCTGTCGTACAGGTGAGCCTGCCACCTCGATCGATCACCAGCACTCGTGAGCCCGCGGCGGCCGCTTCGAGCGCGGCACTCGCACCGCCCATGCCCGCGCCCACCACGAGCACATCAACCTCATCCGACCAGGTGTGCAACTCGTCCGCGCTGGTCGGCGTCGGGATCTCTGTCACCATCGCTCCATCATAATAGAACTTGTTCTACATCGCCAGGCAGGCCGGAGGCCGGCGGGTCACGAACACCCACCCCGGGACACCGAGTTGCGGCCCACGTCAACGGAACGCGCACACGCCACGACCCAACGTCACCCGGACAACCACCGGGACTCGCCCAGGTGCCGGTGAACCCGCTATTGGACAACTGCCCAGATAGCTGTACAGTAAACTGTCGTGCGCACGAACCCGTGATCACCACCCGGCGCGAGATCACAAGCGGCTTCGAAGGGACCGCCGATGGCATTCCGTATGGATGCAACACGTTCTAGCATGGCTCCCATGCGGCACGGAATCGTCTTGTTCACCAGCGACCGCGGGATCACACCCTCCGTGGCCGCCAAGGCGGCGGAGGACAACGGCTTCGACACCTTCTACGTCCCGGAACACACGCACATCCCCACCAGGCGGGCGGCCGCGCATCCTGGCACGGGAGACGAGAGCCTTCCGGACGATCGGTACATGCGCACTCTCGACCCGTGGGTATCGCTCGCGACGGCCGCAGCGGTCACCTCCCGCATCCGGCTGGCCACGGCCGTGGCGCTGCCCGTCGAGTCCGACCCGATCACGCTCGCCAAGACCATCGCGTCCCTCGATCACCTCTCCGGCGGGCGCGTGACGGTCGGCGCGGGGTTCGGGTGGAACACCGACGAGCTCAGCGACCACCGTGTCCCGGCAGGCAGGCGGCGCACCGTGCTCCGCGAGTACCTCGACGCGATGCGCGCGCTCTGGAACCAGGAAGAGGCCTCCTACGACGGCGAGTTCGTCTCCTTCGGACCGTCGTGGGCCTGGCCCAAGCCGGTCCAGCCCCAGCCGCCCGTGCTCATCGGCGCGGGCGGCGGGCCGAAGACGTTCGCGTGGATCGCGGCCAACGCCGACGGGTGGATCACCACACCCCTCGAGCAGGACATCACCGGCAAGGTCGACGCGCTGCACGACAACTGGCGGGCAGCGGGCCGCGCGGGTCATCCGGAGATCGTCGTGCTCGCTGCCGTGAAGCCCTCGGCCGAGGACATCGCCACCTGGGAGCGTATCGGCGTCACCGAGATCATCTGGGGACTGCCGGACAAGTCCGAGGACGAGGTGATCTCCTTCCTCGGCAGGCACGCGCGGCGCCTGGGACTGACGTCCGACGAGGGCGCCGCGACCGCAGCCGAGGCGAGCGCCACCGGTCATGCCGAGCGTTCCGGTAGCCGGTAGCGGGTGCCGGGTACGGGCGACCCCGCCCCGGAGCCCATCCTCGGGTCTACGGCCGTGGTTCGAGGATCACCACGGGGATCTCACGATCGGTCCATGACTGGTAGCTGGCGAAGTCCGCGTACATCTCCACGAGCCGGCGCCAGAGACTCTCCCGCTCCTGCCCTGACGCGGTACGCGCGCGCACCGCCCGGACCTCGCCGTTGACCTGGACCCGGGTGTCGGGGTCGGCACGCAGGTTGAAATACCACTGTGGATGGCTCGGCAGGCCACCCTGCGAGGCGACCACGACGAGGTTGTCCCCGTCCGGCATGTACAGCAGCGGGATGGTGAACACCGTGCCGGACTTGCGTCCTCTGTGGTCGAGCAACAGGGTGTCGACGGGCTTGCGGAAGGCGGCTCCGATGCGCCACTTGCCGCCCAACCGCCCGTTGGTCCGCCGGTACAGCCACACCTGCGCCCTGCTCATTCTCTTGATGATCTTGGGCACGAGTGGCGAGTCCAGCCCTTTCGGGCGCGGTTTGACGTTAACCATGATCAACCAATCGGCGTGATGGGTAGGGAATGGCGTGGCTCGAACTCGAACGAGGATCCCGTGCTCAGCCGGGTCACAGCCACCTCGCCGAACTCCTCGGCGGGTTCGTCGCGCTCGACGACACGGCAGCTCCACTCCGACTCGTCTCCCTCGACGAGCACGTCGAGGTGGGGGTCAACGGCACGCACGATCGCCTGGAGCGGCTCGACGGCCCGCGGTCCGCACCGCGTGATCCAGGCGCCGTCGTCATGAGCCGGTGAGCGCCGGACGGTGAACCCGTCGCCCGTGAACTCCGCGGCGACGTAGGCAGCAGGGTTCAGCAACGGGTGCAGCCGGAGCACGGCTACCGCACCGGTGACGCCTCCGGGAAGCCGCAGCGCGCGGTGGATGCGCTCCGCCCCGATCCCGGCGATACCGCGCAGCTGCTTCGCACCCACCTCCGCGGCACCGTCCGGCTCCAGCCGCGCCGAGACCGCACGGCCGAAACCGAGATTGAGCAGGTGCATCTGCAGGCATACCTCGTCGGCGATCCGTGCCAGCGCGGAGCGCGAGAACGCGGCGAAGTCCAGGTCGCTGAGCAGCGGGCCCGAGTAGTCGGACATGCCCTCCTCGGCCTCCTCGATCGGGTCGAGCACGATCGAGGCCGCGTGCGTATCCCTGTTCCGCGTACACCCGACCGACTCGCCCACAGGCTCGTGCGATTCGTCGATCGTCACCGTCCACATGCAATGCGGCTGCCGGTCCGGTGGCGTGCGCGGCGGCCGGTGCACGGGCCGCACCTGTGCCTTCGGGTTGGTGGCGACCGCCGTGGCGTCGAACGTGGGGTCCTCGATGTCATGGCACATCCCCTTGACGTACGCATCACCCATCGGCTCGACATCCATCAACGCGCCGCAGTGGTCCAGGTGGAACGTGCCGTGGTTCGGGTCGGTCACGTGATAGCGGAAGTCCATGAACTGCGGTGGCGCGCCGATGTCGAGCTGCAGGCCCTTGAAGATCGTCACGACGTCGGTGCCCTGGAAGTTCAACGCCCGCTGCATCCGTGCGGTGTAGATCGGGCTGGCGGCCATCCACTCCTCGATCGCCACCCGGAGCATCCCTTCACGACCGAGCGAGGAGATACACCACGCCATCCCGGACCGGTCGATCAGCTGCCCCATGAGGAGCAGCTCCGGCACGAGCGTGGCGAGCTCACCCCGCTCGAGATCGCGATACCTGCTAACCATCCAACCATAATAGAACATGTTCTCGTTCCGCCGACAGTCCCGAACGGGTAGGAGCCGAATGTGACACCGGGCTCCCTAGATGGAACCGAGGTCACCTTGGGCTCCTACGACCCCGCGCCAGCCGGAAAGCGCCGAAGGTGACCTCGGTTCCATAGAGGGAGCCGAACGTGACATTCGGCTCCACCACCTCAGGGGGTTGCTGCGGTGGCAGGCTCGCGTTCGGCGAGGATCTCCAGGGCGATGTCGATGATCATGTCTTCCTGGCCGCCGACGTAGCGGCGCTCGCCGCAGCGGTAGAGGATCTCGTGCGCGGGGACGCCGTACCGCTCGGCGGCACGCTCGGCGTGCAGCAGGAACGAGGAGTACACGCCCGCGTAGCCCTGCACGATCGAGGAGCGGTCCATCACAGGCAGGCGCGTGATGAACGGTTTCACCACGTTCTCCGCGGCGTCCATCAGCCCGTCCTTGTCGACCCCGGTGCGCGCGCCGATCCGGTCGAACGTCGCCGCGAGCACCTCGGTCGGCGAGTTGCCCGCGCCCGCGCCGAGCGCGACGAGCGACCCGTCGATCTGCCGCGCACCCGCCCGGTAGCACAGCACGGAGTTCGCAACCCCGAAGCTGAGGTTCTGGTGCCCGTGGTAACCGACCTGCGCGTCCGTACCGAGCTCGTCGACAAGCGCGGCAACCCGGTCCGATGCGTCCTCCAGCACGAGCGCGCCCGCCGAGTCGACGACGTAGACGCACTGGCAGCCTGCGTCGGCCATGATCCTGGCCTGCTTGGCCAGGTCCTCCGGCGAGGACATATGCGACAGCATCAGGAACCCGACCGTCTCCAGGCCCAGATCCCGCGCCGCCTGGAAGTGCTGGATCGACACGTCCGCCTCGGTGCAGTGCGTGGCGATCCGCACCGCGCCCGCACCGAGATCGGCAGCGGCGCGCAGGTCGGTGACCGTGCCGAGGCCGGGAAGTAGCAGCACCGCGATCGTGGCACCGGAAGCCTCCTCCACCGCTGCCGAGATCAGCTGCTTCTCGTCGACCAGCGAGAACCCGTAGTTGAACGTGGAGCCGCCGAGCCCGTCGCCGTGCGTCACCTCGATCAACGACACCCCTGAGGAGTCCAGCGCGCGCACCGTGTCGCGCACGTGCTGCTCGGTGAACTGGTGCGCCATCGCGTGGCTGCCGTCGCGCAGCGTGGTGTCCACGATCCGCACGTCCCGCTCGACGTCGTCCCACATGCTCATACCCGCACCGCCGTGTCCTTGTCGATGATCTTGCTGGCGAGCTGCTCCCCGACCTGGGAGGCGGCCGCCGTCATGATGTCCAGGTTGCCCGCGTAGGTCGGCAGGTAGTCGCCGTTGCCCGCCACCTCGAGGAACACGGCGACCCGCGCGCGGTCGCCCCAGCCGGGCCGCGGGTCGTCGTACTGCGGTTCCGCCTTGAGGGTGTAGCCCGGAACGTACTCCTGCACGTCCCGCACCATCCGCCGGATCGAGTCGGTGATCGCGTCCCGGTCGGCGGCGGGGTCGATCGCGCAGAACACCGTGTCGCGCATGATCATCGGTGGCTCGACCGGGTTGATGATGATGATCGCCTTGCCGCTGTCCGCGCCGCCGACCGTCTCGGTGCCGTGCGCGGTGGTCTCGGTGAACTCGTCGATGTTGGCCCGCGTCCCCGGCCCGGCCGAGCGGGAGGACACCGAGGCCACGATCTCCGCGTACGGAACCGGGGTCACCCGCGAGACCGCGTGCACGATCGGGATGGTCGCCTGCCCACCGCAGGTGATCATGTTGACGTTGGGAGCGTCCAGCTGGTCCGAGATGTTGACCACCGGGCAGGTGAACGGTCCCAACGCGGCGGGCGTGAGATCCACGGCCTGGATACCGGCGTCGGCGTAGCGCGGCGCGTTCGCAGCGTGCGCCTTCGCCGACGTCGCCTCGAACACCAGGTCCGGCACCTCCGGCTGGGACAGCAGCCAGTCGACCCCCTCGGCCGAGGTCCGCACGCCCAGCTCGGCGGCGCGCGCGAGACCGTCGGACTCGGGGTCGACACCGACCATGTAGCGCACCTCGACGTTGCCGCTGCGGCGCAGCTTGGCGAGCAGGTCGGTGCCGATGTTGCCGGAGCCGACGATCGCGGCGACGGCCTTGCCGTCATGCATAGGACACCTCACGTCACGGAGTTTGACTCGACACCCTTCACACTTCCCCGGGCCACCCGGCACACTCAACACATGCGTGCCGCTGAGCGGAACGACCCGCAGGAGAGCAGCCCGTCGACGACGGCGCGCATCACCGCGCTGCTCACCGCCTTCCGCCCTGGGGACGACGCGCTCGGGGTGTCCGAGCTCGCCAGGCGCACCGGCCTGCCCAAGACCAGCACCCACCGCCTCGTCCGGCACATGCTCGCCAACGGCCTGCTCGAGCGCGACGGCGAGGCCGTGCGGCTCGGGCTGCGGCTGTTCGAGATCGGGCAGCTGGCCACCCGGCAGCGCGGGCTGGTCGACGCGGCCCGGCCGCACCTGGCCGACCTGCGGGAAGCCACGCACAACACGGTGCATCTGGCCGTCCTGGAAGGCACCGAGGTCGTCTACCTCGACGTGCTGCGCGGGCCGGACGCCCCGCGGCTGCCGTCCCGGATCGGGGGGCGCTTTCCCGCGCACGCCACCGGGGTCGGCAAGGCGATCCTGGCCTACTCCGCCGCGAACGTGCTCGACACCGTGCTGGCGGCAGGGCTGAGGCCGGTCAGCAAGAAGACCATCACCTCACCTGCCGTGCTTCGCAACCAGCTCGCGCGGATCCGCGACTCGGGGATCGCCTACGACCGCGAGGAGTCCGGTGTCGGCGTGGTCTGCGCGGCGGGCCCGCTTCTGGACGGTGCCGGGCGGGCGGTCGCGGCGATCTCCATCTCCGGCTGGAGCAACCGGATGCGCACCGACCGGATCGCGCCTGCCGTACGCACCGCGGCGCTCACGCTGTCCCGCACGGTCACGCTGCGCTGACCGGGACCGGCCACCGTCGCCCCTGCCGGGCCGGTTCGGCGGTCACCGGGTCGTCACGCGGTTCCCCGCGCCGCGCGGGGCGAGCGCCCGCGGGCTACGGTCCCGGTATGTCCCTCTGGGAACGGCTGCAGAGCGTGCTCGTCGCGGCGAGCGCGGTGGCAGGCACGCTCGCCGGCCTGGCGCTGCCGATCGGCGAGGCCGCGGGGCACGTGGTGCTGCCTGCGCTGCTGCTGATGCTGACCGGGGTGTTCGTCCAGGTCGACGCGACGTCGCTCGGCGAGGCACGTCGCGCGCACACCGTCGTGGCCGCCAGCCTCGTCCTCAACTTCGTCTGGACGCCACTGCTGGCGTGGGCCTTGGGGACGGTCCTGCTCGGCCACAACCCGGACCTGCGGATCGGGCTGCTGCTGTTGCTGGTAACACCGTGCACCGACTGGTACCTCGTGTTCACCGGGCTCGCGCGGGGCCACATGGGTGTGGCCGCCGCGCTGCTGCCGATCAACCTCGTGCTGCAGCTGATGCTGCTGCCGCTGTACGTCATGCTGCTCGGCGGGCCGGTCACGTCGATAGCGCTCGGCACGATCGTCCAGGCCGTGTTGCTGGTCCTGCTTGTGCCTCTCGCGGCTGCGGTGCTACTGCGCTCGGCGAGCTCGCGCTGGGCGGGGGCGGGCCTGCGGGAGCGGGTGCTGGACCCCGTGGCGTCGGCATCGGCGGTTCCGCTGCTGCTCGTGGCGGTGTTCGCGATGTTCGCCTGGCAGGCGCGCACCGTCGTCGAGCACGCGCTCGCCGTCGTCACCCTGCTCGGCCCGCTCGCCGTCTTCTTCGTCGTCATGCCTGCCGTGTCCACGGCTACCGGGCGGGCACTGCGGCTGCCGCGCAGCCAGCGGGTCACGCTGACGATGAGCACGGTGGCCCGCAACTCGCCGATCGCGCTCGCGCTCGCGGTCGCCGCGTTCCCCGGCCGCCCGCTGATCGCGGTGAGCCTCGCCGTCGCCCCCCTGATCGAGCTCCCGGTACTCGCGCTGATCAGCCAGCTCGTCCGGGGTCGCAGCGACGCCCCTGCCGGGTAAGGCCGAACGCGGCCATCGGGACGCCGGACCGGACCGGGTTGATTCATCGCCCGAATGGAATATAATCGCCGCATGGCGATGCGTATTGCGAGCGAGCCCGCGCGGCACACCGATCTGGATGCCGCGGTCTCGCTGTTCCACAGCCTCTCGGACAGCACGCGCCTGGCGATCGTTCACCGGCTCGCCATGGGGCGGGCACGGGTCACCGACCTGGTCGGCGAGCTCGGGCTGGCCCAATCCACCGTGTCCAAGCACATCGCGTGCCTGCGCGGCTGCGGCCTCGTCGACGGCGAGCCGGAGGGCAGGCAGACCTTCTACGCCCTGGTCCGGCCCGAGCTGCTGGATGTGCTCACCGCGGCGGAGTCCGTACTCGACGCGACGGGAAACGCGGTGACGCTGTGCCCGACCTACGGCACGCACGGAGGTGAGTCATGAGCGACGCGTGCGGGTGCGAGCACCCCGAGCCCGAGGAGGCGCAGCCGGGAACGTTCTGGCGGCTCCGCGAGGTCCGGTTCGCGGCCGCAGCCGGGGTGCTGCTGCTGGCAGGCTACGTCGCGGCCTGGTCGGGCGCCCCCAGCTGGAGCGTGCTCGCGGTACACGCCTGCGCGCTCGCGGCAGGCGGGTCGATGTTCGTGCCGGGCGCGCTGCGCGCGCTCGCGCGCGGCTCGGTCGGTGTCGGCACGTTGATGACCATCGCGGCGATCGGGGCGGTGCTGCTCGGCCAGGTCGGCGAGGCCGCGACGCTGGCGTTCCTGTACTCGCTCGCCGAGAGCCTCGAACAGTACTCGATCAGCCGCACCCGGCGCGGCCTGCGCGCCCTGCTTGACCTGGTGCCCCAGCAAGCCACCGCGCGGCGCGACGGGGTCGAGGTGACCGTGGCCACCGGCGACCTCGTTCCGGGGGACATCCTCGTGGTGCGTCCCGGTGAGCGCGTCGCCACCGACGGGCGGATCATCCACGGGCGCACGTCCCTGGATGTCTCCGCCATCACCGGGGAGTCGGTCCCTGTCGAGGCAGCCACCGGCGACGAGGTGCTCGCCGGGTCGATCAACGGCACCGGCGCCGTCGAGGTCCGCGTCACGCGCACGGTCCAGGACAACTCGCTGGCCAGGATCGTCTCCATCGTGCAGGCCGAGCAGGAGCGCAAGGGCGCCGGACAGCGGCTCGCCGACGCCGTCGCCAGGCCCCTCGTACCCGGGGTCATGGTGGCTGCAACGGTGATCGCCGCCGTCGGCTCCCTCGCGGGGGACCCGTCCGTGTGGATCGAACGCGCCCTCGTCGTGCTCGTGGCCGCCTCCCCGTGCGCGCTGGCGATCTCCGTCCCGGTGACCGTGATCTCCGCCGTCGGCGCGGCCAGCAGGCTCGGCGTACTGATCAAGGGAGGCGCGGCGCTCGAGTCGCTCGGCTCGGTACGCGGCATCGCCCTGGACAAGACCGGCACCCTCACCCGCAACGAGCCTGCTGCCATCGCGGTACGACCTGCGCACGGGGTGCATCGCACGCGGGTACTGTCCGTGGCTGCGGCGCTGGAGGCGCGCAGCGAGCACCCGCTCGCCCTCGCGATCGGCACCGCGGCCGCCGGGTCCCGTGACGGGGCAGACGTCACCCCGGCACGCGACGTCGAGTCGGTCACAGGGGCCGGGCTGACGGGGTGGCTCGACGGGCGGCCTGTGCGGCTGGGCAGGCCGGGCTGGATCGACCCCGGCGAGCTCGCCGCGGACGTCTCGGAGCTCCAGGAACGCGGGGCCACCGTGGTCTGCGTGGAATCCGACGGCGGAACCATCGGGGTGATCGCCGTCCGTGACGAGCTGCGCCGGGAAGCCCCTGAGGTCGTCGGCGGCCTGCGCGCGCGGGGCTACCGGGTCAGCATGCTCACCGGCGACAACACGGCCACCGCACGCTCGCTCGCCGCGGAGGCCGGCATCGACGCCACCGAGGTACACGCACAGCTACGTCCGGAGGACAAGGCCGACGTCATCCGCACCCTGAGGCGCCACGGCGCCACGGCGATGGTCGGTGACGGCGTGAACGACGCTCCCGCCCTGGCATCGGCGGATCCCGGCATCGCGATGGGCGCGATGGGCACGGACGTGGCCATCGAGACCGCCGACGTCGCGCTCATGGGCGAGGACCTGCGGCACCTCCCGCGCGCGCTGCGGCACGCCCGCCGCGCGCGCGGCATCATGCGGCAGAACCTCGGCCTGTCGGTGGCGATCATCGTCTGCCTCGTGCCGCTCGCGCTCACCGGCGTGCTCGGTCTGGCCGCGGTGGTACTGGTACACGAGCTCGCGGAAGTCGTCGTCATCGCCAACGGCGTCCGGGCAGGCCGCACCGGCAGGCGAACCGGGCTCGGCGAGGCACAACCGGGGGCCGTGGCCGCGGCAGGCATGTCCGGATCGGCCGGGCGTGCCGCCTGACGCCACGCTCCTCGCGTGGTCAGATCACGTCGATCGCGGAGACCCGCCACTCCCCGTCGACCTTCTCCGCGGTCACGTCAAGGGTCGCCGTCCGGGACTCGGGGGCGCCGCCCTCCGCGCTCCGCGTCTGCTGGTCGAGGAAGACGAGCAGCGTCGCCGTCTCGCCATCGAGCTCCCGGACCCCGATCGAGCGGATCGTGCTCGTCCGGACGAGGTCCTCCTCTGCCGCTCGCCGCGCCACGGCGTCGAACCGCTCGCGGTGCTCGGCCGCGGCCTCGCCCGTCAGCCCCATCTCGACGGCGCGTTCGGTACGTTCCAGGTTGGTGTGGTCGTAGGAGAATACGGCGCGCAGCGTAGCGCCGACGCTCTCGAGGACCTCGCTGGTGGCCTCGGTATCGGCAAGCGCGAGGTTGTCCCCCGAGCCGCCGCGCAGCTCGTGCGCGCGCAGCCCGAACCACACCGAGCACGCGACCGCGACGGCGAGCACGGCGCTCAGTAGTACCACGACGGTCCGCCTGTCGAGAACAGTCCTCGCACGCCGGGTCATGAGGCGACCTCGACTCCGGTGATCTTCCACCCGTCGTCCGTATCGGCAAGGGAGGCGTTCATGCGCCGCGTCTCGGAGACCGCCTCCTCACCGCCCCCCGCCAGGTCCACCTCGAGCACGGCGATGACCCGTGCCGAGTCCTGGTACGGGTCTATGTCGGTCACGGCCGCCCGCAGCATCCGGGCGGTGGAGACCGTCTCGTCGCGTTCCGCCCGATCCCGCTGGCTCTCCCTGCCCCCGCGGAGGTCCTCGTGCAGATCGCCTGCCGTCACCGCGAGCCACTCGTCGAGATCGTCCTCGATTGAGCGGTGGTCGATCGTGTGCAGCGCGACGAGACCCTCGGTCGCCGCCTCCAGCGCGGCGTCGCGCTCGTTCGCCACCGACAGCTCGGAGTCCTGCGCCGCCGATGCCCACGACCAGCCGAACCAGCCTGCGGCGAGCACCGCGAGCACGGTCAGCACGAGCAAGCTGTCGCGTACCGGGTCGCCGGAGGTCGCGATCCGCCGACTACCGAGAAGCCTCAATCCGTGACTCCCAGCAAGTCCGCGAAGTCCCCGGGAGCATCCTGCTGCGTCGGCAGGTCGAGCAGGCCGGGCAGGTTCCCGTCCGGTTGTTGCCCCGCGTCCTGACCGTCGCCCTGGCCGCCGCCCGGCTCGGCCACCTCGACGGGCTCACCCTTGTACGGGGCGTTCTGCGACCCTCGCACCGCGATGGGGCTTCCCGGCGGCTCGGCGCAGTACGCTTCCGTGTTCGGCTCGACCTCCTCGAAGTCGTTCGCGGGGCGCTGTTCGGTTCCCTCGTAACCGCGCATGCACGATGGTGGGTCGAAGAAGTTGAACACGAGCCCCAGCTTGCCCTTGCCGTCCTCGCTGACGGTGTTCGGGAACGCGGAGAGCATGCTGAAGTTCACCATCAACTGCTCGGTCGAGTCGGTACGCACCTCCATGATATCCGCCGTCGTCAGCAGGTTGGCCAGTAGCAAACCCATGTCGTTGCCCGAGGTCCTGAGGAACTCGCTCACCTGCTGACCGACCTGGGGAGTGCGGTCGATGACCTTCCGGATGTCGGAGTCGGACTCGGCGAACTGCTCGGCGATGTCCTTGAGGCCGCTGGAGAACTCCGTGATGTTGTCCGCGTTGCGCCGCTGGTTGTCGAGCACGGTCCGGCCGGACGAGAGCAGCTGCCGCGTCTCGGGAAGGCTCTCCTGTGCCCGCTCGGTGAAGGAGTGCGCGGTATCCAGCAACACCTGCAGGTCCTGGCCCGCCCCGGAGAACGCCAGGTCGGCCTCGGTGACCACGGTGCGCAGCGACTCCGTGTCGACGCTGCTGACCAGCTCGTCGAGGCTGGTGAGCACATCGTACGAGGGAACGGGGATCCCGGTGTCGTCCTGGGAGATCACCGACCCGTCCTCGAGGTACGGCTCACCGCCGCTCTGTGGTCGCAGGTCGACATACTGCTCCCCGACAGCCGACCGGTTCGTCACGGTCGCCGTGGTGTCCGCCGGTATCGGCGGGGCGTCCTCGCTGATGTCGAGATCGACATCGATACCCCCCTCGCTCAGCCGCAAGGAGGCCACCTCACCCACCTCGACGCCGCGGTAGGCCACCTGCGCGCCCTCGAAGATCCCTCCCGAGTCGGCGAACTGCGCCGTGACCACGTACCCGCGGGGGCCGAACAGCCGGTCCAGTCCCGCGTAGTTGAGCCCGACATAGGCCACCGAGAGTGTGGCGATCACGACGAAGGCCGCCAGCTTGATACGGGTGTTCCTGGTCAGCATCAGCGACCTCCGAGTAGTGCGCCTGGCACGCCGAGCAGACCACCGTCACCGCCGGTCGAGCCGTCGGTGCCGCTGCCGGACTGCGGGAGCGGCAGCTCGGGAAGGTTCGGGGCGCCCCTGCTGCCTCCGCCGGGCTCGGCCTGCTCGGTGCCGCCTTGTGGCTCGCTGCCCGGGGTCTCGAACAACCCGAGCGGTGGCTGGCTCGAGTTGCGGATGTTGTCGATGAGCTTGTCCAGCTTCAACTCGAACTCCACATCGACGTTGGCGTAGTCGCCCTTCACCACGTCGCCTGCGTTCCACGGCAGCGGGTACGTCGGCAGGATCTTGAGTGCCTCGATGAGGTCGGCGTCGGCTTCGGCGAGCTTGCGTAGGACCGGTTCCAGCGCGCGCAGGTTCTCCACCACCTGGTCCCTGCTCTGCTCGATCGTGTCCACCGTGACGTCGGAGAGCTCGTCGAGCGCGCCGAGCGCGTTGACGAGCTCGTCCCGCTGCTCGGAGACCACTCGCAACCCCGGCTCGAGCTCGTCGAGAGCCGTGGCGAGATGGTCGTTCTCCGCGCGCAGGGTTCCGGACAGCTCGTCGAGGCCGTCGATGGCACGCACGATCTCGTCCTTCTGGCCGTCGAGAGACCGGGTGAGCTCCTCGGCATGCGACAGCAGGGCCTTGATCTCCGGCTCGTTACCGGACATCGCGGCGTTGAGCTCCTCGGCGATGTCCCGCAGCTGGTCGATACCGCCGCCGGACAGCAGCAGCGACAGCGCCCCGAGCACCTCCTCCAGTTCGACGCCCCGGCTGGTCCGGGCGAGCGGGATCGTCGCGCCGTCGGCGAGCGTGCCCTTGGCCTGACCGTCCTCCGGCTCGCGCAGCTCGACGAACTTCTCCCCGAGCAGGCTGGACTGACGCAGGTCGGCTTCGGCGTTGGCCGGTAGCTCGATGTCGCCGTTGACGGTCATCGTCACCTCGGCCGATTTGGTGTCCTCCGCGAGCGCGATGTGGTCCACCCGCCCGATCGAGACGTCGTTCACCCGTACGCTGGCGTGCGGAACGAGGTCGAGCACGTCGTCGAACTCCGCCGTCACGCGGTACGGATCCTCACCGACATCGGCCCCACCGGGCAGCGGCGCGTTGTACAGGCCGGAAAAGCCCGCCTCACCGCACGCCGCCAGCACGACAGCGCACACGAGCGCCACGGGCACGAGGACCAGTCGCCTGGCGAGCACGCTCATCAGCCACCTCCCTCCGCGTCGACGAGTACGTCCGCGAGCGGCAGCGGCAGGTCAGGCAACTCACCGTCGTTGAGCGAGGCGACGATCTCCGAGACGGGCGGCAGCTGCACCGCGCCGTCGAGCACGGGCTGGATCTTCTCGCAGGCACCGGCGACATCCACGGGCACCTCCTCGGGCTGGCTCGCGTTGAGCAGGCGGCACAACGTCATCACCGGCGGGAAGGTGAGCTCGTTGAGGTTGCCGCGCACCGCGATCGTGCCCGACGCGGCGTCGTAGGTGTTGATGAAGTTGTTCATGGCGTTCGGCCCGATGTCGAGCACCTCGGCCACCGAGTCCCGGTGATCGACCAGCTCCTTGGTCAGCGCGGAGAGCTTCTCCACATTGGAGGACAGTAGTTCCTCGTTCTCGTCGACGAAGCCGTTCACGTCGTCGAGCGCGACCGCCAGCGAGCTCAGCGCCGCGTCGACGTCGCCGGACTCCCCGGAGAGGAAGCCGGTGACGTCGGCCATCGTGTCGAACAACTCGTCGAGCTGCTTGTCACTCCTGGCGAGCATCGTGGTGAACTCGCCGAGATGCTCGACAGTGTCGAAGAGGTCGTTGCCGGACTGGTCGAAGGTCCTCGACAGCTCGGCGAGCCGCGTCACCGTGTTGTTGAGGTTCTTGCCGGTGCCGTCCAGGTTCTCCGCCATCGTGTCGAGGGCCCCGGACAGCGACCCGTCGGAGTTCGCCCCCTCGGGACCCAGGTCCTTCGCCAGCGTGTCCAGGCTCTCGAAGAGCTCGTCCAGCTCGACCGGCGTCGCCGTCCGCTCCGAGGGGATCACCGCACCGGACTCCATGACCTCGCCCGACTCGTAGACCGGTGTCAGCTGCACGTAGCGGTCACTCACCAGGCTCGGGGCGACGACGACGGCGTTGGCATCGGCAGGTACATCCACGTCGTCCTGCACGGCGAGGTCGACACGCACGTGCTCCCCCTCCGGTTCGACGTTGGTCACGCTTCCCACCTCGATGCCGAGCACGCGCACGGACGAGTCCGCGTACAACCCCACCGCCCTGTCGAAGTACGCGGTCAGCTCGGTGCCCTCGTCGTCGCGCAGCGCCAGCCACGCCACGGCGCTGATCATCAGCACGAGCACGCAACCGAGGGCGATGGCGCGGGCCGGGCCACCGGCCTTGTGCAGCAGGCTCACCATCACTCCCTCTCAATCCCCTGGTCGGGCGCGGCCACCGGCCTCTCGCAGCCTTCCGGGTTGTTCTCGTAGTCGCCGATCCGGAAGCTCGGCGGCAGGAAGCCGCAGAAGTAGCCCTCGAACCACCTGCCGTTGCCCAGCGCGTTGCCGCCGAGGCGGGTGAAGGGGGCCAGCAGCTCGAGGCTGCGGGAGAGGTTGTCCTGGTTCTCCTTCAGGACGTCGGTGACCTCGTCCAGCGTCTGCAGTGTCGGCCGCAGCTGCGCGCGGTTGTCGGCGACCAGACCGGACAGCTGCTGCGAGACCTCCTGCGTACCGGAAAGCAGCCGGTCGATGGCTTCCTTACGGCTCTGCAGCTCGGACAGCAGCAGGTTCGCGTCCTCGATCACCTTCTGCACCCGCTCGGTGCGGCTGGACAGCAGCTCGGAAATCTGCTCGGTGTTGGACAGCAGCCGCTTCAGCTCCTCGTCGCGGGAGGCCACCGTCTCGGACAGCGCGGACAGGCCGTTCAACGCCTCCTGCGTGTGCTCCGGTGTGTCGCTGAACGTCTCCGATATGGTGTCGAAGCTCTCGGCGAGCTGCTCGGTGTCCACTTCGGAGGACGTTTCCTCCAGCTGATCGAAGGCGTCCTGGATATCGAACGGGGTGGTGGTCCGCTCGGCGGGGATCGGTTCGTTCGGATCGAGGCGCCCGTCGCCGCGCGGGGTCAGCGTCAGCATCTTCTCGCCGAGCAAGCTCTTGATCTCGATCGCCGCAGTCGAGCCGGCCCCGAGCCGCGAGGCCGACTCCCGCCCCTGCCTGTCGACCCGGAAGGTGGCCAGCACCTGGGTGCCGTCCAGCTCCACGCCGGTGACCTCGCCGACCTTGACCCCGGCGAGCTGGACCTCGTCGCCGTCCTTCAGACCCGCGGACTCCGCGAAGTGCGCGGAGTAGGTCGTTCCCCCGCCGATGATCGGCAGGTCCTTCGCGTTGTACGCCGCGAACAGCGACAGCAGCAGTAGCACCACCGTCACGGCACCGACGGTGGTCTGGTCGCGCGACTTCAGCGGTTTCATCCGTCGCACCTCTCCGCGGTCTGCGCACCGGGCAGCGGGACCAACGGGACCTCGACGTTGAGCGACTCGATACCGATCGTGCCGGAGATCCCGCACATGAAGTAGTTGTACCAACCGCCGTAGCTGAGCACCCGCGTGAACTTCCGCATGTTCACCGGCAGCCGCTCGAGGAGCTCGCCGAGCGTGCCCTTCGACTCGTGCACCGTGTCGGCGAGCTCGCCGAGGGCGTCGATGTCCTCCCGCAGCGGGGGCCGTGCCTCGGACACGAGCCCGGAGACGCTGTGTGTGAGCTCGCCGAGCGACTCGGTGGCCTCACCGATCGGCTCACGGCGTTCGGCCAGCCCCGTCACCAGTGCCTGCGTCGTGTCGATCAACCGCTCCGTCTGTGGCCCGCGCTGGTTGATCGTGTCGAGCACGTGGTTCAGGTTGGTCACCACCTCACCGATCACCTCGTCCCGGTCGGCGATCGTGGAGGTGACCGACGCCGTGTGGGCGAGCAGGCTGTCGATCGTGGCGCCCTCGCCCTGGAAGACACTGATGATCTCGGCGGAGAGCTTGTTGATCTCATCGGGATCCAGGGCCCGGAACAGCGGCTGGAACCCGTTGAACAGCTCCGTCAGGTCCAGCGCGGGTTGGGTGCGATCCACCGGGATCACGTCGCCACGCTCCAGCGACTCCGCCGAGTCGACATCGGTGCCGAGCGAGAGGTAGCGCTGCCCGATCACGTTCCGGTACTTCACGCTGGCCGTGGTCTCGCCGGGAAGCTCGTGGTCGGTCTCGACCCCGAACCGCACGTCGGCGATGTTGTCGCCTGCGACCTCGATCGACTCGACCTGGCCGACGCGCACACCCCGGATACGGACGTCATCACCCTCGCGCAACCCGGAGGCATTCTCGAACCGGGCAGTGTAGCTGGACATCTCCCCGAAGTTCGCGTTCGCGATCGTCGCCGCGAGAATTCCGGTGAGCAGCCCTGTGACCAGCGCGAACACGACGATCTTGACGAAGGACGATACGAATCCGCTCATCGCACCTCCACCTTCGCCCCGCGATACAACGGACCGATGAGCAGGCTCGCCCAGTCGGGTACGTCCGCGGGACTCCCCTCGACCGCCGGGGCGGCGAGCAGCGACAGCAGCCGCTGCTCCATCGGTGAGTTGGCGATGGAGCGGCCGGCAGGCGCCGCACCACCGGAAGAGGACGTGTCCCCGGAGTCCCCGGCGTCCCCGGAGTCCTCGGAGTCCTCGAAGTCCTCGTAGTCGGCCGCCTCGCTGCCGTCGGGCTCGTGCGGCGGCGGCGGTTTGGTCGAACCGTCGGCGATCGGGCCGTCCGGCGGGTACTGCGGGAAATGCTCGGGACGGTCGACCTGCGGGTAGCACCTCGGCCCCCGCTTGTCCTCGTACCGCGGCTCGTCCTTACCCGGTTCGTACTTGCCCCGGCTGGAGATGAACTCGATCGTGATCCAGTTCTTCCCGTCCCTGAAGGCCTCCGCGGCCGCGTCCATCTGGTTGGCGAACTGGCGCAGCATGCACGGGTACTGCGGGGCGTACTTCTCCAGCACGTCCAGGGTCGGCTGCGCCGTGGCGGTGAGGTCGATCAGGTTGTCCCTGTTGACCTCGATGAAGCTGCGCATGTCGTTCGAGCTGGTGACCACGGTCCGGTACAGGTCAGTGAGGTCCCCGCTCTTCTCGGCGATGGTCTGCGTGGTGGTGGTCGCGGTGGACAGCGCCTGCAGGAAGTCCGGAGCGGCCTCGGAGTAGATCTCGGACACGTCGGCGAGCCCCTTCAGGTTCTCCTCGAGGTCGGGAAGCGAGTGGTTGAACTCGCCGAGGTACTCGGACAGCAGCACGAGCGTCTCCCCGAGGTCCTCGCCCCGGCCGTCCAGCGCCGTGGCGACCGAGTTCAGCGCGCTCGACAGCTTCTGGGGCTCGACGGCCTGCAGTAGCGGCATCACGTTGTCGAGTACCTGCTCCAGCTCGATCGCGTTCTCGCTGCGGTCCTGGCCGATCGTCGCGCCATCGGTGATGTGCTCGACGCCGTCGCCTGCCAGCGGCCTGCCTTCCGGCAGCTGCAGTGCGACGTAGCGCTCGCCGAACAGCGTCTTCGGCAGCAGCCGGGCCTGCACGTTCGCCGGGACGAGCTCGAGTTGCTCCGGCCGCAGCGCCAGCTCGAGAGTCGCGCCGTCCGCGCGGGAGGAGATCTCTCTGACCTCTCCGACGACGACGCCGCGGACCTTGACGTCCGCGCCGGGGCGCATCTGGTTGCCAACATGGCCCGTCTCGAGCGAGACCGTGGCTGCCGTGCTGAACGCCTTGTTGTACATGCCGACGGTCACGCCGAAGAACATCGCGATGACGACGAGCAACGCGACCCCGAGCGCCTGGTAGCGCAACCTGGCGAGCAGCACCCTCCGTCTCGTCCCGCTCATCCCGCGATCCTCACCGTCGTCGTCGAGCCCCAGATGGCCAGGCTCAGAAAGAAGTCCAGCACCGCGATCATCACGATGGAGGTCCGAACGGCCTTACCGACGGCCACGCCGACCCCGGCAGGCCCACCCCGTGCGGTGTATCCGTAGTAGCAATGCGTCAGGATCACCACCACGCTGAAGATCAGCACCTTGCCGAACGACCACACGACGTCTTCCGGGGGCAGGAAGAGGGCGAAGTAGTGGTCATAGGTCCCCGCCGACTGCCCGTACACCCAGATGGTGATCTGTCGCGATGCCACGTAGGCCGACAGCAACCCCACCGCGTAGAGCGGGATCACCGCGGCCACGCCTGCGAGTACGCGGGTGGTGACGAGGTACGGGACGCTGGGCACACCCATCACCTCGAGGGCGTCGATCTCCTCGGAGATGCGCATCGCGCCGAGCTGGGCGGTGAACCCGCACCCCACCGTCGCCGACAGCGCCAGCCCTGCCGAAAGCGGTGCCACCTCGCGGGTGTTGAAGTACGCGGAGATGAACCCCGTCAGCGCTGCGGTGCCCAGCTGCTCCAGCGAGGAGTACCCCTGCAGGCCGACGACCAGACCGGTGAACATCGTCATCCCGATCATCACGCCGAGCGTGCCGCCGATGATGGCCAGCGCGCCCGTCCCGAAGCAGACCTCGGTCAGCAGGCGCGCCATCTCGCGCGAGTACCGCGCGATCGTGCGGGGCGACCAGGCCAGTGCCCGCGCGTAGAAGGACAGCTGTTGGCCCAGCCCCTCCAGGCCTGCACCGGGACGCGCGATGATCTCCAGCGTCCTGTCGGAGAGCTCCTCCCGCTCCTCATGCTCGCGCTCTTCCTGCTCGCGCTCCGCCGATGTCGTCATACGATCACAACGCCTTCGGTGGAACGACTTGCAGGTAGATGGCCGTCAGCACGACGTTGATCAGGAAGAGCGCGAGGAACGAGATCACCACTGCCTGGTTCACAGCGTCCCCGACGCCCTTGGGCCCGCCTGCGGGGTTGAGCCCCCGGTACGCGGCGACGACACCCGCGACGAACCCGTACAGCACCGCCTTGAACTCGCTCACCCACAGGTCCGGCAGCTGCGCGAGCGCGTTGAAGCTGGCCAGGTACGCGCCGGGCGTGCCGCCCTGCATGATGACGTTGAAGAAGTAGCCGCCGAGCACGCCGACCACGCTGACCAGCCCGTTGAGCAGCACAGCGACCACGGTCGCGGCGAGTACTCGCGGGACGATGAGGCGCTGCACCGGGTTGACACCGAGCACCTCCATGGCGTCGATCTCTTCGCGGATCTTGCGGGCGCCGATATCGGCACAGACGGCCGAGCCGCCCGCTCCGGCCACGAGCAGCGCCGTGATCAGCGGGGCCGCCTGCTGGACGATCCCGAGCGCGGCAGCGGCGCCCGTGAAGGACTGCGCCCCGATCTGCTCGGTCAGCGAGCCCAGCTGCAGCGCGATGACGGCCCCGAACGGGATGGCGACCAGCGCCGTCGGCAGGATCGTCACGCTGGCGAAGAACCAGCACTGCTGGATGAACTCCCTGAACTGGAACGGACGGCGGAACGTGCCACGCAGCACCTCCCACGCCAGCGTGGTCATCCTGCCGACCTGCGCGAGCGCAGCAGAGCCAGGCACCGAGACTCCGGTACCCCTGACGGCCATCGGCTTCCTCCACGCTCCTGTCGTGCTGCCCTTCAGCACCGGGCCTGCGCGCCCGCGCCGGGCAGGTCCGGCGAACTAGACCTTCAACGAGTGGGTCGTCGTCACCCCTCCGTCGGCGACGAACTCCGCCCCCGTGCAGTACGAGCTCTCGTCGCTGGCGAGGAAGACCACGAGGTCGGCGATCTCGTCGGCCTCACCCAGGCGACCCAGGGCGATCCGCTTGGACAGCCAGCTGGTGTCGAGCTCGATCCCGCCCATAGCATCCTGCACCATCTGTGTGTCGATCATGCCAGGATGTACCGAGTTGGCGCGAATGCCGTCTTTGCCGAGTTCAAGGGCGGCGACCTTGGTCATCCCCCGGATGGCGAACTTGCTGGCGGTATACGACATCAGCATCGGCACGCCTGCCAGCCCGTCAATCGAGGAAAGGTTCACGATCGATCCGCCACCGGCCTCTCGCATGGGTTCAACGACCGAACGCATGCCGAGGAACGTACCGGTTTGGTTAACACGGATAACGCGTTCGTAATCACTGAGGGTGGTGTCGGCCAGCTCGGCGAAGTGCAGCACGCCCGCGTTGTTGACCAGCACGTTGAGCGTGCCGAAGCTGGCGACCGACCGCTCGACGGCCTCGGCCCACTCCGCCTCCTCGGTGACGTCCAGGTGGCAGAACAGCGCCGCATCACCGAGCTCCTCCGCCAGCGCCTTGCCGTCCTCGTCGTTCACATCGGCGACGACGACGCGCGCTCCCTCTGCGACGAACCGGCGTGCCGCCGCCGCACCCTGCCCCCTGGCAGCCCCGGTGATCAGCCCTACCTTGCCGGACAGCCGACCCATGTTCACTCCCTTACCTGCTCGTCGCTCGCTACCGTGCTCACATCAACTCGTCGCCGAGCGGCATCATCACCGTCTTGAGCTCGGTATATGCCTCGAAGGCCGACTGGCCTCCCTCCCGGCCGAGGCCGGACTGCTTGAACCCGCCGAACGGGGCGTGCGGCTCGAGCTGGAACCCGTTGATCCCGACCGTGCCCGCCCGCACACCGCGCGACACACGGAACGCACGCTGCACGTCGCTGGTGAACACACCGGCGCCGAGCCCGTACTCGGTGTCGTTGGCCAGCCGGATGGCTTCCTCCTCGTCACCGAACGGGACCACAGACAGTACCGGGCCGAAGATCTCCTCCTGCGCGATCGTCGAGGAGTTGTCCACATCCGCGAAGATCGTAGGCGAGACGAAGTTGCCTGCCGAGTACTCACCCTCGAGGCGCTCCCCGCCCATGACCAGCGTGGCACCTTCTTCCTTCCCCTTGGCGATGTAGCCGAGCACCCGCTCGAGCTGCTGCTCGTTGATCAGCGGGCTGGCCAGCACGCCGGGGTCGAACGGGTCCCCGAAGGTGATAGCCGAGGCCATACCCTTGGCAGCCTCGAGGAACTCGTCGTAGATGTCCCTGTGCACCAGTGCCCGGGTGTTGGCCACACAGGCCTGCCCGGACAGCCCCATGGTGACCGCGCCGACCACCGTGGATGCCGCGATCGTGACATCGGGGGCGTCGTCGAAGACCACGGCGGGACTCTTGCCGCCCAGCTCGAGGGAGACCCGCTTGAGGGTGCCCGCGGAGGCCTCGACGATGCGCTTGCCGACGCCCCTGCTGCCGGTGAAGCTCACCTTGTCCACGTCGCTGTGCGTGATCAGCGCTTCCCCGCACTCCTCGCCGGTACCGGTGACCATGTTGAGCACACCTGCGGGAAGCCCCGCCTCCGCCAGCAGCTCGACCATGCGCAGCACGGAGTACGTCGCGTACTCGGACGGCTTGAGCACGACGCTGCAGCCCGCGGCGAGCGCGGGCGCGACCTTCTGCGCGAACAGCAGGAACGGCGCGTTCCACGGCAGGATCGCGGCGACCACGCCGAGTGGCTCGCGGAAGGTCATCGTCAGGTGGTCGCCGCCCTGGTAGGGCGGCAGTGTCTGCCCGCCGATCTTGTCCACCCAGCCGGCGTGATGGTCGAAGACGTCGGCAGCGGCGCCCACCGACGTCGCGTAGATCGACCCGAAGGACAGCGGCACGCTGTTGTCCAGTGCCTGCAACCCGCGCAGCTCGTCCGCGTGCTCGCGCAGCAGCCGCCCGTACCGCTGCAGCACGGCGATACGCTCGCCCGCGCGTGCCCGGGACCATGTCCCCGCCTCGAAGGAGCGACGTGCAGCGGCGACGGCCGCGTCCACGTCCGTGGCGCTCGCTCTGGCGAACTCGCCGATCACCTCGCCCGTTGCCGGGTGACGGTGCGTCCACGTGGCACCGCCGTCCGCGGCGCCCCAGTGACCGTCCACAAGGAGCTGCCCGGTCCGCACACCGAGCTCGTCCCGGTGCGATAGCACGCTAAGCGTCATGTTTCGTATCTCCTCACCTGCGTTGGACCCTGCCTGCTCGCCGCGGTCACGGGAGGTCGCTCACCTCGGTAGCCGCGAACATCCGGTCGGTTGCCCGGCCGTCGAAGTAGCCACCCAGCTGCTCGGCCAGCTCAGCCGGGTTCCACTGCCCGTCGGCGGCGTCGAAGCGCGCCTCGACCGTGGGTGGCGCCATCAGCGCCACCATCCCCCCGTGCACCACGAACACCTGCCCGGAGATCCGCTCGGCTTCGGCGGAGGCGAGGTAGGTGACCAGCGGCGTGACGTGGTCGACGGAGAGCGGGTCGATGCCGCTCTCCGGTGCCGGGCCGAAAACGTCGGAGGTCATCGCGCTCCTCGCGCGGGGGCAGATGGCGTTGGCGCGCACGCCGTACCGCGCCATGCCGCGCGCGGTGGCCGTGGTGAGCGCCGCGATCCCGCCCTTGGCCGCCGCGTAGTTCGGCTGCCCCTCGGAACCGAGCAGGAACGCCTCCGATGTCGTGTTGATGACGCTGCCGTACACGGGCGCGCCATCCGATTTGGACTTGCCACGCCAGTAGGACGCCGCGTTACGGGAGAGCAGGAAGTGTCCGCGCAGGTGCACCCTGATGACCTCGTCCCACTCCGCGTCCGTGGCGTTGAACAGCATCCTGTCCCTGGTAATGCCGGCGTTGTTCACCAGGATGTGCAGGCCGCCGAAACCCTCGACGGCCGCGGCGGTCAGCGCGTCGGCCGTGTCGCGATCGCCGACGTCGCCCGGTACGAAACGTGCCGAACCACCCGCTTCCGCGATCTCGTCGACGACGCCCTTCGCCGACTCGTCGAGGTCGCCGACGACGACCGAGGCGCCGGCCCCGGCGAGCGCGAGCGCCTCGGCCCGGCCCAGTCCGCTGCCGGCACCGGTCACGATGGCGACGGTGCCTTCGAGACTGCCACTCACGCGATGTTCACCACCTGCCGGATCAGATCGTGGTTGCCCGCACGCAAGACGTTCAACCCGTCGTTGATCTCCTCGAGGGTCAAACGCTTGCTGATCATGCCGTCCAGGTCGAGCATGCCCGCTCGCCAGAACTCGATCATCCTCGCCGTGTCCCTGTGCACGTGGCACGACCCGTAGAACGACCCCAGGATCTTCTTGTCGTGCAGGAAGAGCTCTTGCGCGCTGAACTCGACCATGCTGTCGGCCTTGCCCGCGCCGACGATGACGACGGAACCGCCACGGCGCGTCTGGTCCCAGGCCGAGCGGATGGTCGCGGACTGGCCCACCACGTCGAAGGCGTAGTCGAACCCGGCCCCGCCCGCGAGTTCCTGGTTGAGCCCGTCCAGCTCCTCGGGGGCGACCGCGTGGGTGGCCCCGAACTTGCGGGCGAGGTCGCGTTTGGCCTCAACGGGATCCACCGCGACGATCGTGGTAGCACCCGCGATCCTGGCTCCCTGCAGGACGGAGATCCCCACACCGCCGCACCCGATGACGACCACGCTCGAGCCCGGTTCGACCGCCGCGGTGTTGAGCACCGCACCCACGCCGGTGAGCACTCCACAGGCGACGAGGGCGGCGATCTCGAACGGGACATCACTGTCCACCTTGATCGCACCGGCCGCGGGGACGACGAGCTCCTCGGCGAACGTGCCGAGGCCCGCGTAGCCGAACAGCGGGGCGTCGCCTTGCTGGAAGCGCGGCGAGGTGAAGGCGGCCACCGCGTGCACGGCGCAGAGGTTCGGCTGGCCACGCAGGCAGTCCGCGCAGGCGCCACACGGCGGGACGAAGGAGACGGTCACGTGGTCACCCGGGGCCAGATGCTCCACGCCGGAGCCGACCTCGACGACCTCGCCTGCTCCCTCGTGCCCGATCACACCGGGCGCAAGCGCGGGCAGAGTTCCGTCCATGGCGGAGAGGTCGCTGTGGCAGATGCCCGAGGCGCGCACCTTGATCCTGACCTCTCCCTGGCCGGGCGACACGGTCGTGACGTCGTCGCACAGGTCCAACTCGTCCGCGCCGATCTCGGTCAGCACAGCAGCTTTCACGTGAACTCCTCCTCATCGAGGTCGCCGCGTCGGCCTTCTCGTAACTCGGGCGGCTCACCTCAGTCCGGCCACCTGGCCCGGCACGGGCACCCGCATTCTCCGGCGCCGGGCCACCGGCCCGCGGCGACGGATGCGCGTCGACTCCGCCGTCTCGGGGCGGCTCTCGCCCGCCAACCCGTGAACAGCCCTCCCGGTGCACCACCACGAACTAGAACTTGTTACTAGCAGAGACTAGAACGTGTTCTCGATTTGCACAAGGGTCAGCCCGGCGCGCCGGAAGCGCGATCGTCCCGCGCCGGTTCGGCCAGCACGCAGCGAGTACCGCTGTAGATCGTCGGCATGCACTTGTTGCAGTGAATGCACAGCGAGTCCTCCCGCTCACCGGCGGCGATGGTCTCGACCAGCGCGGGCTCGCGCAGCAGCGCACGCGCCATGGCCACGAACTGGAAGCCCTCCCGCATCGCCTGGTCCATCACCGGTTTGCGCGCGATCCCGCCGAGCAGCACCATCGGCAGGCTCGTCGCGTGCCGGATCTGCCTGGCACCGTCCAGGAGGTAGGCGTCCTGGTACGGGTAGCTGCGCAGCAGGAACCGCCCGAACATCCGCACACCGAGCCGGACCGGCCTGGGCATCGCGTCGGCGAACTCGCCGAGCGGCACGTCACCACGGAAGAGATACATGGGGTTACTCAGCGAGCTGCCCGCGGTGAGCTCGAGCGCGTCGACCGAGCCATCGGCCTCCAACCAGCGGGCGACCGGGATCGCCTCGTCGAGCCAGAAACCGCCGGTGGTGCCGTCGTCCATGTTGAGCTTGACGATGATCGCCAGGCGGTCACCGACCGCATCCCGGACGGCTCGGGCGACCTCGCGCAGGAAGCGCGCCCTGTTCTCCAGCGAACCGCCGTAGGCGTCGTCGCGCCGGTTGAGCCTCGGACTGAGGAAGGAGCTGACGAGGTAGTTGTGCCCACAATGGAGCTCGACCGCGTCGAAACCGGACTCGGCGGCGAGCACGGCGGCGTCGGCATGGTCCCGCACGATACGGCGGATATCGTGCTCGCTCACCGCGCGCGTGCGGCGCATGCTCATCGGCTGCAGCAGCTTGCCGGGCGCGAGCGCGCGCATGCCGGTACTGAGCGGGTTGGCCACCGGTCCCGCGTGGCCGAGCTGCGCGGAGACGGCCGCGCCCTCGGCGTGCACCGCCTCCGTCAACCTCCGTAGGCCGGGCACGGCATCGCGCCGCACGTGGATCTGGTGGCGATCGGTCCTGCCCTCCGGGGATACCGCGCAGAACGCCACGGTCGTCATGCCGACCCCGCCTGCCGCGGGCCGCCGGTGGAAGTCGATGAGCCCGTCGGTGACCAGCCCTTCCCGGCTACGCCCCTCGTAGGTCGCCGCCTTGATGACGCGGTTGCGCAGGGAGACGGGGCCGAGCCTGGCCGGGCCGAGCACATCCGGCGCATGCCGATGCGACTGCTGTCCGTCGGGCACGGTATCGACCTCCAGCCAAACGTTGTCCGGTACACGGGTGTCCCATGCTATTCTAGAACTTGTTCTAGGATCGGGGTAGGAGGCATGCTGTCCACCAACACCGATCCCAGGAGAAGCGGAGGCAGGCGATGCGCATCGGCTACACGGATGAGCAGACGAAGCTGCGCCACCATCTGCGCGACTACTTCGCCGATCTCATGACACCCGAACGCCGCGCCGAGCTCGCAGGCGAAGGCGGCGAGTACGGAGACGGCACAGCCTACAAGGAGATCGTGCGCGAGCTGGGCCGCGACGGGTGGCTGGCACTCGGCTGGCCGGAGGAATACGGCGGCCAGGCGCGGCCGATGCTGGACCAGCTCATCTTCACCGACGAGGCGGCGGTGGCAGGCGTGCCGGTGCCGTTCCTGACGATCAACACGATCGGCCCGACCATCATGCGCTACGGCACCGACGAGCAGCGCGCGTACTTCCTCCCCAAGATCGCCGCGGGCGAGCTCCACTTCTCCATCGGCTATTCCGAACCCGACGCCGGGACCGATCTGGCCTCCCTGCGCACCCGCGCCGTCCGGCACGGGGAGGGCGCGGACGGCGAGTACGTCGTCAACGGGCAGAAGATGTGGACGAGCCTGATCGAGTACGCCGACTACGTCTGGTTGGCCGCGCGCACCGACCCGGACGCCGAGCGGCACAGGGGCCTGAGCATCCTGATCGTGCCGACCTCGGCGAGCGGCTTCTCCTGGACCAAGGTGCACACCGTCGCCGGGCCGGGCACGAGCGCGACCTACTACTCCGACGTGCGCGTACCTACCTCGGCCCTTGTCGGCGAGGAGCACAAGGGGTGGCGGCTGATCACCAACCAGCTCAACCACGAGCGGGTCGCGCTGACCTCGGCGGCACCCATGCAGAACGCGCTGCGCGAGGTGCGTGAGTGGGCTCAGCAGACCACGACACCCGACGGCAACAGGGTGATCGACGCCGAGTGGGTACAGCTTCACCTGGCCCGCGTGCACGCGCACGCCGAGTACCTCAAGCTGCGCAACTGGAAGACCGCCTGGGCGGCGAGCAACTCCGAGCTCGGCCCGGCCGAGGCCTCCGCGACCAAGGTGTTCGGCACCGAGTTCGCCACAGAGGGATACCGGCTGCTGATGGAGGTACTCGGCGCGGGTGCGGTCGTCCGCGAGGGCTCGCCCGGGGCGCTGCTGCACGGCAAGGTCGAGCGCCTGCACCGCTCCTCGCTCATCCTCACCTTCGGCGGCGGGACCAACGAGGTACAGCGCGACATCATCGCAGCGGCCGCCCTCGGGCTGCCCGTCTCCCGCTGACGCCGGACCCCGCGACCGGGGCGTCCCCGTCCGGACCACGACCCGCACAAGGAGCACCATGGACTTCTCGCTCACCGAAGCTCAGCAGGACCTCGGTGGTCTCGCCGCGCGCATCCTCGGCGACTGGAACGAACGTTCCGGCAGTAGCCCCGTCGAAGCATACGACCCCGATCTCTGGGCACAGCTGGCCAGGGCAGGCCTGCTCGACGCCGCACTCGCGGAGTCGGTCGGCGGTGGCGGGTTCGGCTTGCTCGAGCAGTGCAGCGTGCTGATCGAGATCGGCACCGTCGCCGCCCCCGTCCCCTACCTGTCCAGCATCACCGGCGGCGCGGCCGCGATGGCCGAGTTCGGCTCCGGGATGCACACCGAACGCTGGGTGCTGCCCGTGACCCGCGGGCAACGCACGCTGGCCTCAGCACTCGCCGACGAGGGCAGCCCACCCGGTTTCACCGGCCGCTACGTCGACGGCTCCCTGCGGGTCTCCGGGACGCAGACCGCGGTGCTGCACGGCGCGCACGCGGACGGCTACGTGTGCGAGCTGGCCACCCCGGACGGTGCGGCACTCGCCGTAGTGGACCGCGCGCACGACGGGCTGAGCGTCAGCGAGCAGCACGTGGTCGACGGCACCGACGCCGCCCTTGTCGAGCTGGACGACGCCGCCGTCGACGAGGGCGCGCTGCTCGGTGCGCCGGGCTCCGGGGCGGCGACGTGGCTGCGGCAGCGCGTCACCGTGGGGCTGTGCGCGTTGCAGCTGGGCATCACCTCCCGCGCCCTGGAGATGACCAGCGAGTACGCGCAGAAGCGCGAGCAGTTCGGCGAGGTCATCGGGTCGTTCCAGGCGGTGCGGCAGCGCCTGGCCGAGGCCTACCTCGATGTGGAAGCCGTCCGGCTGACCCTGTGGCAGGCGGCGTGGGCACTGTCCGAGGGCAAGCCGGCCGCCGAGGAGGTCGCCACGGCCAAGTTCTGGGCCGCGCAGGCCGGGCACCGCGTGGCGCACTCCGCAGTACACGTGCACGGGGGAGTGGGAATCGACACGGACTACCCGCTGCACCGCTACTTCGTCGCGGCCAAACGCGCGGAGTTCGCGCTCGGGGGTGCCACGGCCCAGCTCCGCGCGCTCGGCTCGCTGCTGGCGGACACCCCGGCATGACGGCGACCGCGGACGGACCACCCACCGTCACCGGCCACCTGCTGGCCCGTGCCGCCGAGGAGCATGCCGGGCTCGCCTTCGGTGCGGCCACCTGGACCTGGCGGGAGCACGTCCAGGAATGTGCAGAGCACGCCGCGCTGCTGCGGGAGCTACACGGCGAGGACGCCCCGTTCCACGTCGGCGTGCTCGCGGACAACATCCCGTCCTTCTCGTTCCTGCTCGGGGCAGCCGCCCTGTCCGGGGCCGTCCTCGTCGGGCTCAACCCCACGCGCAGGGGCGACGCTCTCGCGCGCGACGTGCGCGTCGCGGACTGCCGGATGGTGATCACGGAGAGCGCCTACCGCCCGCTGCTCGACGGCCTCGACCTCGGCGCCGCGAACGGGAAGGTGTTCGATGTGGACACCGCGGCGTGGGGCGAGGCGCTGGCGGCGCACCGCGGAGCCCGGCTGCGTCCCGTCCCGAGCGAACCGGACGACCTGCTGATGCTGATCTTCACCTCGGGCACGAGCGGGGAGCCGAAACCGGTCCGGTGCACGCACGCCAAGATCGCCTACCCGGGCGAGATGCTGGCGTCGCGGTTCGAGCTCTCCGCCGCGGACACGGCGTACGTCGCCATGCCGCTCTTCCATTCCAACGCGGTCATGGCCGGGTGGTCGGTGGCCGTGGCCGGCGGTGCCACCCTCGCGCTACGCAGGCGGTTCTCCGCATCGGGTTTCCTGCCCGACGTGCGCGCCTACGGGGCGACCTACGCCAACTACGTGGGAACGCCGCTGTCCTACGTCCTCGACGTCGCCGAAGGCGCCGACGACGCGGACAACCCGCTGCGCGTCGTCTACGGCAACGAGGGCGCGCCTGCCGACCTCGCCGCGTTCGCCGAGCGCTTCGACTGCGCCGTCGTCGACGGGTACGGCTCCACAGAAGGCGGGGTGGCGATCTCGCGCACACCGGACACACCGGCAGGCGCACTCGGCCTGCTGCCGGACGGCGTGGACATCCTGCATCCCGACACGGGACAACCGTGCCCGCCTGCGCGGTTCGACGCGGCAGGGCAGCTGCGCAACCCGGACGAGGCGATCGGCGAGCTGGTCAACACCGCGGGAACCGGGATGTTCGCCGGGTACTACAACGCCGCGGACGCCGAGTCCGACCGCGTGCGGGACGGCATGTACTTCACGGGGGATCTCGCTTACCGCGACGGCGAGGG
Source organism: Haloechinothrix alba (assembly GCF_900188115.1). Taxonomy (GTDB): domain Bacteria; phylum Actinomycetota; class Actinomycetes; order Mycobacteriales; family Pseudonocardiaceae; genus Haloechinothrix; species Haloechinothrix alba. The sequence goes on from NZ_FZNW01000024.1 coordinate 38,455, forward strand.
CTTCTGCTACTTCGCGGGGCGCACCGGGGAGTGGCTCCGCGTTGGCGGGGAGAACCTCGGTGCGGCCCCCATCGAGCGCGCGTTGCTGCGCCACCCGGACATCGTCGAGGCCGCCGTGTACGGCATCCCGGACGAGCGGGTGGGTGACGCCGTAACGGCCGCGCTCGTGCTCGCTTCGGGGGCCTCCTTCGACGCGGAGGCGTTCGGAGCGTTCCTCACCGGGCAGGGCGATCTCGGGCCGACCCAGTACCCGCGCTACGTGCGGGTACTGGCCGAGCTGCCGCGCACCCCGACGCACAAGGTGCTCAAGCGTGAGCTCGCCGCGCAACAGCTGGACTGCCCCGACCCGGTATACGTACGCACGTCCCGCGAGCCACCGAGCTACGCGGCCCGGTGAGAGGCAGATGCCGAATGCGACTTTCGGCGCCCTCTATGGAGTCACGTTGACCTTCGTTCCGAGCGGCACTGATTTAGCACGTGCGTAACGCGACTCGTACGATTCGTCAACATCGGCTTCGTAGCGTCGTCGGCGACGGACCTCACGAGGTGGGGCACTGGCGAGAGGAGGCCGACGATGTCATGGGAGGCACAACGCCAACGCACGCGGACGATCGGGCGGGTGCTGGACGACGTGCATCGCAGCGGGAGCTCGCGGATCCCGGCCAACTGGCGAGAACCTATCACGTGCATCTTCGGCAGTGAGGGCACGTTCCTCGTCACGCTGCTCTACCGGTGGTTCAACGAGTTCGTGCAACGGGTCGACGAGACCGTGCGGCACGGGTGCGAGGACTCCGAGCGTGCCGCCTACATGGTGCGAACGCAGCTGGCCGCGGAACGCCCCGCGCTACACCGCGTGCTGACCGCGCATGCCGAGCACCCGGCGCTTCGCGCGGCCCGTGCAGACTGTGCGATAAGGCTGAGCTCCGGCGTCCGGTTGGCACTGGACGGCCCGCCCGCGGCTACCGCGACCGCAGCGTGACGCACAAGCCCGCCGGTGCGGGAGCCCAAGGTGACATCCGGCTCCATCGATGGAACCGATGTCACCTTGGGCTCCCACTATCCGAGGTCACACCAGCCGGTGACGCCTCAGCGGGTCTTGTCCAGTCTCGACAGCGCTTCGTTGAACTCGCGGACGAGGTCGGCCATCACGTCCGAAACCGGGCGGACCTCGTTCATCTTGCCGACGATCTGGCCGACCGGCATCGCGACGACCGACGGGTCATCCGCGGCCGCGATGCGTTGATGGGCCTCGCTCACCAGCAGGTTCTGCAGCGGCATCGGCAGCGGGTCCGGCGCGCCGGGCGCGCTCCAGGCCTCCGTCCAGCGCGTCTTGAGCAAGCGCGCCGGCTTCCCGCTGAAGATGCGGGTACGCACGGTGTCCGCGGAGCTCGCCCCGAGCAGCGCCTGCTGCATCGTCGCCGAGGTACTCATCGTCTCCAGGTACTCGGATGTGGTCAGCCAGTACGAGCCCATCCACACCCCGGACGCGCCGAGCGCGAGCGCCGCCGCGATCTGCTTGCCGGAACCGATCCCGCCCGCGGCCAGCACGGGGGCACGGTCGCCGACGCGCTCGGCGACCTCGGGCAGCAGCACCATGGAGGCGATCTCGCCGGTGTGCCCGCCTGCCTCGTAGCCCTGCGCGACCACGATGTCCACGCCGTTGTCGACGTGGCTGACCGCGTGCTCGGCCTTGCCTGCGAGCGCGGCCACCTTGACACCCCTGTCGTGGGCCTGCTCGATGACGTCGTTCGGCGGCGACCCCAGCGCGTTGGCGATCAGGCTGATCGGGTGCTTCAACGCGACCTCGACGTGCGCCCGCGCCACCGAGTGCAGCCATCCGAGCACGCCCGCGTCGTCGGTGGTCGACGGCAGGTCCGGCACGCCGAGCTCGTTCAGGGTCCGCTCCACGAACGCGCGGTGCTCGTCCGGGATGTACTGCTCCAGGTCGGTCATGCTGCCCTCGGTGGGCACCTTGGAGGGCATGACGATGTCGACGCCGTACGGCTTGCCGTCGGTGTTGGCGTCCATCCACTCGAGGACGCGGTCGAGCTCCTCGGCGTCGTTGAACCGCACGCAGCCCAACACGCCCAGGCCTCCCGCCCGGGAGACCGCCGCCGCGACGTGTTCGGAGGGAGTGAACGCCACAATCGGGTAGGTGGTCCCCAGGGTGTCACACAGTGATGTCCGCATCGTGCTCCTCTGCATAAGACTTGGCCCACGTGTAGTCGGGCTTCCCGCTCGGTTGCCTGCGCACCTCGGATACGAACCACAGGCTGCGCGGCACCTTGTACCCGGCGATCTTGGTGCGCACGTGGTCGCTCAGCGCACCCGCGTCGATCGAGGTTCCCTCGGACGGCTGGATGACGGCACCGACCCGGTTGCCCCACCGCTCGTCCGGGACGCCGACGACCAGGGCGTCGAAGACATCCGGGTAGGACTTCAGGGCACCCTCGACCTCCTCGGGGTAGACCTTCTCGCCGCCGGTATTGATCGTCTGCGAGCCACGGCCGAGCAGCGTGACCGTGCCGTCCTCCTCGTAGCGCGCGTAGTCGCCGGGAACGACGTACCGCTTCCCGTCGATCTCCACGAAGATGCTCTTGGTCTTCTCGGGGTCCTTGTAGTAGCCGATGGGCACGTGCCCACCGCGCGCCATCTTGCCCACCGCGCCTGGCTTCGGCTCGATGAGGTTGTTGTCCTCGTCCACGAGCACGGCCTGCTTGCTGAAGTTCACCCGCGGGCCCGCGGAGTGGTCACTGTCCTTACTGATCATGCTGATCCCGGTGAACCCGCTCTCCGATGCGCCGACGGCGTCGGTCAGCACCGCGTTCGGGAACTCCTCGAGGTACTCGTGCTTGAGCGACTGCGAGAACAGCGCGGCATGGCTGGTGATTGCCACCAGGGAGGATGCGTCGTAGTTGCCTTCACGGTAGGCGGCCAGCAGCGGCTTGCCCATCGCGTCCCCGACCATCGTGAGCACGTTGACCTTGTGCTCCTGGATCTCGCGCCACACCTGGTGCGCGTCGAACTGCGGCACGAACACGACCGAGCTACCGGCGAACAGCGCGCCGAAGGCGGCCCACTGCGCCGCGCCGTGGATCAGCGGCGAGACCGGCATCCGGACCAGGCCGGGACCTTCCTTCGCCTGGTTGGCCAGCGTCCACTCGTCGGGGACGTACTCGCCGGTCAGGAAGTCGATGCCGCCGCCGAGCGTGCGCCAGACGTCCTCCTGCCGCCACATCACGCCCTTCGGGTACCCGGTGGTCCCTCCGGTGTAGAGGATGTAGAGGTCGTCGGCGCTTCGTTCACCGAAGTCGCGCTCTGCCGACTGGCGCGCGAGCGCTTCCTCGTAGGCGACCCCGTTGTAGCCGGAGTAATCCGCGTCCGAGCCGTCCTCGACGACCAAGACGTGCTTCAACTCCGGCGCGTCCGGGAGCACCTCGGCGACGCGGTCGGTGAACTGGCGCTCGTGGATCAGCGCGACGAGGTCGGCGTTGTCGAAGAGGTAGCGCAGCTCCTCCGCGACGTAGCGGAAGTTGACGTTGACCGCGCGCGCCCGCAGCTTGTACGCCGCGAACATCGCTTCCATGGACTCGATCGAGTTGCGGGAGTAGATGCCCACATGGTCGTCCTTGCCGACACCGACCGAGGCGAGGTGGTGTGCGAGCTGGTTGGCGCGCTTGTCGAGCTCACCGTAGGTGATCTGCCGGCCGCCACAGATGACGGCAGTACGTTCCGGCACGGCGTCTACGGCGTGCTCGAGGAGATCGGCGATGTTCAGAGCCATACACCACAAACTAGAACATGTTATCGTTCATGGCAATGGTCAACTTGGTTCCGCGCTCGCGGCGCGGAACCCGCACGGCCTCTCGGCCACCGGGCCGATACCTCACCAGCGACCGGGAAGGGATCTTCCATGACCACGACACCACCGGAGACCGAGCGTGACAGCGAGGCACACGCGCTCGTGGAGCAGCGTGGGCACACGCTGATCGTGACCATGAACCGCCCGGAGGCGCGCAACGCGCTCAGCGGCGAGATGCTCGAGATCATGGTCGATGCGTGGAACACGGTCGACAACGACCCGTCCATCCGCAGCTGCATCCTCACCGGAGCCGGTGGCTCGTTCTGCGCGGGTGCCGACCTCAAGTCGATGAGCAAGAACAACCCGGGAACCGCGATGTCCAGCGGGGGCTGGGACCCGTCGCGGATCGAGGGGCTGCTCAAGGGACGGCGCCTGACCAAGCCGCTGATCGCCGCCGTCGAAGGTCCGGCCATCGCGGGCGGGACGGAGATCCTGCAGGGCACGGACATCCGTGTTGCCGGACGCAGCGCGAGGTTCGGGGTGAGCGAGGCGCGGTGGAGCCTGTTCCCGATGGGTGGCTCCGCCGTGCGGCTGCCACGCCAGATCCCGTACACGGTCGCCGCCGACATCCTGCTCACCGGGCGGCATGTCACGGCGGACGAAGCCAAGGACATCGGCCTCATCGGGCACGTCGTCGACGACGGTACGGCCCTGGACAAAGCCCTGGAGATGGCCGAGCTGGTCAATGCCAACGGCCCGCTCGCCGTGCAGGCGATCCTGCGGACGATGCGCGACACGGAGGGCATGCACGAGGAGGAGGCGTTCGGCATCGACGCCAAGCTGGGTCTGAACGTGTTCACCAGCGCCGACGCCAAGGAAGGCCCCCGCGCGTTCGCCGAGAAGCGCACACCGCAGTTCCGCGGCGAGTAGCCGCAGGGGGCGAGCCGAAGGACCCCCGGGTACCGAATACGTATCGACGGAGTCCCTCGGCTCGCCCCACCGCCCGGCTAGTTGTACCCGGCCATGGGGTTGGTTTGGGTGTTGGGTTTGTAGTCGAGGAGGACCTCCGGGCTTAGTGGAGATGTCTGACGTCTTCACGAAGCACCAGGAGGTCCTCATGGCCCACGGTAATGCCCGCTTGACTGTTCACGGCAGGCGATTGATCGTCGAGCGCGCCCGAGCGGGTTGGAAGCGGTCGCATATCGCGG
>NZ_FZNW01000016.1 GCF_900188115.1 Haloechinothrix alba
CCGAACTCGAAACCGCGTACTACGCTCAACCAGCAAGCCCAGCCCACTGCTGAGCTGCCACACCGATGAGTCTCCGGACACCCCGGGGCGGTTCACTCGGCCGATTGACCCCATCGAGTACAAAACCCTCAAGAGCCAGGTCGCCACAACCGCGACCTTAGTGGGGACTGTCCGGTGAACGGTGTAAGTGATCGTTTCTAGTTGGTGTTGCTGGGGACGATGCGGCCCTCGAAGGTGGTGGCGAACGCGTTCAAGGGTGCCTTCCAGCGCATAGCCCAGCGTGCGCGGCCGCGCCCGGTGGGGTCAAGCGAGCGGGTCACCAGGTACAGGCATTTCAGTGCGGCCTGCTGGTTCGGGAAATGACCCCGGGCCCGGGTCGCGCGGCGATATCGCGAGTTCAACGATTCGATCGCATTGGTCGAGCAAATCACCTTCCTGATTTCGGCATCATAGTCCAAGAACGGAATAAATTCTTGCCATGAGTTGCGCCACAGGGTGATAATGGCCGGATACTTGACTCCCCATTTGGCGGTGAACTCGTCGAACCGCGCGGCCGCGGCGGACCCCGTGGGCGCGGTGTAGACCGGGCGGATGTCCTTGGCGATCGCGTCCCGATCGGCCTTGGAGGCGTAACGGAACGTGTTGCGTACCAGGTGAATGACGCAGGTCTGGACGGTGCACAGCGGCCACACGTTGACCACCGACTCGGCCATGCCCTTCAGCCCGTCGCAGACCAGGATGCAGCAGTCTTCGACACCGCGGTTTTTCAGTTCCGCGAATATCGCCATCCAAAACTTCGCGCCCTCGGAACCGTCACCAACCCAGAGGCCGAGAATGTCGCGTTCCCCATCGACGGTGACGCCGATCGCCACATACACCGGCTGGTTGGTGACCTGCCCGTCACGGATTTTCACCATAATAGCGTCCACGAAAATAACCGGATACACCCGATCCAGCGGACGGTTACACCATTCGGTCATCTCCTCGACCACAGTGTCGGTGATGCTGGAGACCGTGTCCTTGCTGATCTGGGCGCCGTAGGTCTCGGCGAAGTGCGCCGAGACCTCCCCGGTGGTCAACCCGCGGGCGGTCAGTGAGAGCACCATCTCGTTGACTCCCTGCAGCCGGCGTTGGCGCTTGCGCACGATCTGCGGGTCAAACGAGCCGTCCCGATCCCGCGGCACCTCGATCTCGACCGGGCCGATATCGGTGGTTACCGTCTTCGTGCGGGTCCCGTTCCGCGAGTTGCCACCGTTGCGCCCGGCCGGATCGTGCTTGTCGTAGCCGATATGCTCGGCCAGCTCCGTCTCCAGCGCGGTCTCCAGCACCTGCTTGGTCAGCCCACTCAGCAGCCCATTCGGCCCGGTCAGCTCGACACCCTCCTCGCGTGCCTTCGCCACCAGCTCAGCCGCAAGCTCCTGCTGCTCAGTCGTTAACGAGTCCATCGACTCGATCATCTCGGTCATCAGCGATCCTTCCCGCCAAGAACACTCGGCGTGTCAGGACCACTTACACCGTTCAACCGACAGACCCGCCCACGCGGGTGTCGAGGTCGCGGTGGCGGTAACCGTTGCGCTGGGCGACCCGCTCGGGACTGGGCCGACCGTACTCGGCGCCGGCGACCGCGTCAGCGTCCGCAGACAGCAGCTCGTTGATGATCGTCTGCAGCATGCTGCGCATCAGATCCGGGGACGCTTCGGCCAAGGCTTCACCGAGCAGACCATGAGGGTCGACAATATGAGCAGCGGCCATCGTGATGACTCCGTTCGAGGATTCTGTGGAAGGTTGACTCGAAGGATCACACGATGGCCGCTCCCTCGTCCGAGACGACCACACCAGCCACCGCACTACACCACTATGCGGGACTCAACTACCGTCGATGCGGGCATGCCGAGCCGGCCCGCGATCTGCACCGGCCCGAGCCGGTGCCGCCACCGCAGCCGCACGATCGTGCGCACCACCTTCGGCGGCGTCCGAGTCGAACTGCCGTGCGGACGTAAACTGCGGTCGGTCATCCCGGCAACGCCGTCGGCACGGCACGGTACCGCTCGGCGCACTTCGTGGCGGTGCGTGCCGAGATCATGAAGATCGTGGCCGCGGCCGCATAGGTCCAACCCCGGTCGGCAGTCAGCCGAGCCGGGCGCAACGCGAACCAACCTCCGTGAACATCACATCTCGGGCGCCACGTCGTCGATTTCGTACACCAATGCCGCGGCGACCTGATCGAACTTGGCGGTCAGGTCGGTCTCGTCGGCCGCGCCGATATAGACGCTGGCCACGTGGTAGCTGTAGCTGTCGCGATGTGGCTTCTCGGAGAGCACGTCGCCGGTGTGCGCGATGAGGTCGATGGTGATGCCGGGCACGATCCGCTCGATCGCCTGGATTTCCTCGCCCGTGGGGTGGCGACGGACATAGCCGTCGGTGAAGCGGCGCACGAAGCATTTCGCTGCCATCGGATACCGACCTTTGCGGTGCGGGAAATCGGGGTCGCGGCCGAGGGCCAGGCGCAGCATCACTTCGTGATTGGACATGCCGTCGACGTCGGCGAACAGTTCCGCGTGGGACTGGGAGTGCCGGGGGTTGATCTCGAGGAGGGTGATCGCGTCGGTGCCGGGATCCCAGAAGTATTCGATGTTGAAGGTCATGCCGTCGAGCCCAATGGCGGTGACCAGCCTGGTGGAGATGTCGTCCAGCCGGGCGGTGACCTGTTCGGGCAGCGTAGAGGGGTACTGAAACCGAAGGAAGCTGGGGCTGTTGTCGTAACGCACCGAGTCGATCACTCCGTAGAGCACGACCTCGCCCTGATAGCGGTATCCTTCCACGGTGAGCTGGCGACCGGCGATCGCTTCCTCGGCCAGACACATCTGGCCACCGACCGCGGCGATCTCAGGCGGTAGCTCGAGGTGTTCGAGGAGGGCGTCGAACGGTTCGCCGATGCGGCCGATGCCCTCGCGAATCGTGCCCAGCGCCTGGCGAAACGCATCCTGGTCAGCGACGCCGAAGGCGAGCACCGAGGAGAACGACTTCACCGGTTTGATCCACAGCGGGTAGCGCAGGTGTTGCGGTGGATTCTGGTCGTGCGCGGGATCGACCAGGCCGAAGGGCGGGTACTCGTCGAGGATTTCCCGTTGGATCAGGCGGCTCCAGTACTTGTGCTCGCACTTGATCAGTTCCTCCAGGCTCGCCGCAGGCAGGCCGTAGCGTCGGCGCAGCAGCGGCACCATCGCACTGACCGGGAAGTCCCAGAACCCGATGATCGCGTCGATCGGGCCGTCGAAAGAGTCGAGCACCCGTTGGGCGGCTTGCAGCGCGCCGTTGAACGAGATCTGCGGCCCGTAGATTTCCTCGTAGGTCAGCACAGGGTGGAAGCGGTACTGTGCGGCGTCGTTCACGCCCTCGAGAATCTGCCGGTTGTGCTCGTCGAGCCCGATCACGAACACGTTCTTACGTGCGCCCATACGCCGGTTTACCCAGATCGTGCGCCGCCTACACCAACGCGAGGCGACATTCCTGGAGCAGTCATGATCACCATTGGCGCTGAACCCACACTTGCCACACCTCGATGGTCGCCACCGGCGCCTACGGGTGATCACTCGTGGGCGCGCTCAGGGAGCAGACAGTCGCCCGGTTCACTGGACTGAAGCAGAAGATCGATGACGGCTTCACCGACATCTGCCGCGAGCCCGCCCGGCCGGTGTGCGTGCCTACAAGCCGCCGGAGCCCCACGGGCCCCAGATCGCGCAGGTCAGCCCGTTGGAGGACTGGATGTTGACGTACAGCGTCTGCTTATCCGGACTGAACGTGGTACCCGCGAACTCGTCGCCGGTCTGGCCCTCCATGTTGTTCTTCGCGAAGTCGAAGATCTCTCCGTCGGTGGTCAGGCCGCGCAGGTACTGCGTGTCGTTCACCCCGTCCTCGCACAGCACCAGCGTGTTCCTGCGGCTGGTGGTGACGTTGTCGGGCATGTCCAGGACCTCCTGCGACGGTGACTCGTAGACGAGCTGGAGGGTGGACGTCGGTGCGTGGTATGCCCAGATCTGGCCGCGACCGTTGCCGTAACCGGGTGGAGCCGGTGCGTCCGACGGCTGGTTGCCGCCTTGCGTGGAGCAGAAGTAGATCGTGTTCCGGTCCTCGACCGCGCCTTCGAGCCGGGCGAACAGCGCCGCCCCGCTCGCGCGACCCTGCTCGCCGACCGCGACGACGGCCTGGTCATTACTCGGGGTGCCCGTGAACGTGGGATCCGGGTCGTCGATGGTCACCCACTCGCAGTCGAAGACCGCGCCGACCCCGGGTGCCGGCTCGTCCACGCCCCCGAGATCGGCGTTCGCCCACCCGGTGACAGCAAGCATCTCCAGCCGGCCACCGTCGACCAGCCTTCCCGCGCTTCTCGGGTTGACCGGTGGAAGGTAGCGGTAGAAACCCGACGGGAAGCCGAAATTGTCCTCGGTGAGATAGACGGCGCCGTCGTGCGGGCAGTAGGCGGCGGCCTCGTGGGCGAACCGGCCCGCCGCACGGACCGGCTCCGCGGCCGACCGGCCGCCGGAGGGAACGTCGAAGACGTAGCCGTGCTTCTCCTCCAGCTTGGTGTTGTCCCCGCCGGTGAAGTCCGGCCCCACATCGGGACCGTTGACGGTCTCCTCGCAGGTGATCCAGCTTCCCCACGGCATGGGTCCGCCCGAACAGTTCATCTGCGTTCCGCTGATGCTCACGAAACTGTCCGCGACGTTGCCGAAGCCGTCCACGAGGATGGTCGTCGTGCCGCCTCCTGCCATCGCGTCGTACGCGTCTCCGGTGTCCCCGAACGCGCCGACCGGACCGTTGACCTCGTGGTTGCGGACGAGAGCGGTCAGTCCCCGCGACCCGCGGAAGGCCGCCATCCCGTCGTGGAAGCCGGGAATCGTCACGCCGTCACCGAGGCTGTCGCCGCTGGGATGAAACGAGCGGTAACGGAACCCGCGCGGTAGCAACAGCCGCTCCACACCGTCCCGCTCGTCGGGTGTGGACTCGAGCGGGCCGTAACCGAGCGGGTGGTTGCCGTTCCGCGCTCGCGAACCCTGGCTCGCGTGAGCGATGAAGCCGTGAAACGGACCACCGACGAGGAGGCTGCCTGCGCCGACCACAGCCGCGCGCCTCATGAAATCGCGACGATCAATAGCCATCGAACTCACCTTCTCCTGTACGTGTAGCTCGGTATCCGTCCCCGGCGAGGTGGCAACGGCCCTGGGGGTGCCCCCGGTACGCGGCCCGCAACCCGTTCCCCTGTATGTCCACAAACGACGTCGGTGATCAGGCAGGGCCCGGAGTTCGCAGGTTCGCCCATCCCATCCTCGGCGCGGCGCGCGAGCCCGCGCGGGCTCGACCCGGGCACGGCGCCATCGCCGAGGTCGGCTCGCCCCGGACACAGGCTGCTGCTCATGGCCGCAACCCTAAGCGTGCGACCGGCCTTCCGCGCCGGTGTTGCTCATGTGAGCAGCGTCGATTGTCGTAGCGATGGCTATCGGTGACACTGTTGTGATGCCGGGCACTGCTTACGACGAATCGCTGACCATACGGGCAGCCGAGCTCTACTACGGCAGTCATCTGACGCAGGGCCAGATCGCCGAGCGGCTGGAGGTCAGGAGGTTCAAGGTCGGCAGGCTCCTCCGGCGGGCACGCGAGACCGGGTTGGTCCGCATCGAGATCAGCCACCCGGCGGCCCGGGTCATCGATGTGGAGAACGACCTGCTCACATGGTTCGGGTTGCGTGCCGCGCATGTCGTGCACACCGAGTCCGACCCGGCAGCGACCCGCTGCCAGGTCGGCAGGACCGCCGCCGAGTTCGTCAGCTCGCTCCGGCCGCCACCTCGGCGTCTCGGTCTCTCCTGGGGAACCGCGATCGCGGCCTTCGCGCGTGCGCTTCCCGCCGACTGGTGCCGCGGGGTCGACGTGGTCCAGATCAAGGGAGGAGCCAGCCGCAGCATGACGCTCACCTGGTCGCACGAGATCCTGCTCCGCACGGCCCAGTCCACACACGGCACGGTCCACGAGCTCTCGGTCCCGGCGATCGTCGACCAGGAGGCGGTCCGGGACTCCCTCGAGCGGCTGCGCCCGGTCGCTGCGACGCTTGCCGCGGGGCGCCGCGCCGACGTCAAGCTCGTGACCATCGGCGCACTCCAGCGCCAGTGTTCACTGGCCCAGGTCGGCTACCTCGGTGAGGAGGAGATCGAGCGGCTACGGGATGCCGGTGCCGTCGATGACGTCAACAGCCGCTTCATCACCGCGGACGGCCGGCTCGCCGACCCTGCGCTGGACGCACGGACGTTGGGGCTGTCCCTCGACGACCTCAGCTCCGGCGGGAACACCGTCGGCGTCGTGACGGGGACAGCCAAAGCCACGGCGGTAGCCGCCGCCCTACGCAGCGGCGCCATCGACGTCCTCGTCACCGACGAGGCCACCGCCAGAGCCGTCCTCGACCAGGCACGGCCATCGGCCGACGACCCCGCAGGCGCCGCGCGGCTGCGTGACGGCGCTGCCGCCTGCGCCAAGCAGGCGGCGAGCAGACGGCGAGCACGGCGACAGTCAGGCTCGGCTAGCTTCCCGGCTTCATCGGTCGCCGGTCACCGATTGCGGCGGGGCACGCGTTGACGAGGCTCGTGAACCCGACCGCCTGCGGTATGGAACGACGCGAGGTCAGCGGTCCGGGAACGCGGGTGGGTCAGGTAAGCGGGTTGCCGTCGAAGACGCCGAGGTCTTCGCGATAGAACTCGAGGCCGACGCCGTTGGGGTCACGGATGTAGAGGCTGTCTTCGACGCCCCGGTCGGGACCGACGTAGTCGACGCCTGCTTCGTCGAGCTTCGCCTTCATGGCCGCGAAGTTCTCCGCGGATGTCGACAGCGCGATGTGCTGTACCGCGCCGATCGTCTCCCGGAACTCGGGATGATCATGTCCGGGGAAGTCGAAGAACCCGAGCAGGTTGCCGTTACCGACGTCGAAGAAGAAGTGGCTCGAGCCCGCGTAATCCCGATTCTCGACCAGCTCGACCAGCGGGAACCCCAGGAACTCCTGGTAGAACTCGATCGTGGTCGCCACGTCGCGGCAGATCAGCGCGACATGGTGGAACCCACCCACCGGGCTCGCCGCACGCCTGCCCTGCGGGTGAAGGTACTGTGCGCGCAGCTCCTCCCTGCGCGCGCGAACGGCGTCCAGCTCGGCACCTGCGGGTTGCGGCATGATGCGCTCCTCGGTCGGCGGCCTCCGCACTTCCTTCGCGGCTGGTACCCACGCTAGCCGCAGGACGCCCGCACGGCACGCCGGTCACGGCGACGGGCCAGCGCAGCGCGGCCTCAACCGCGAATCGCGCGGTTGATCAGGTCGCCGCTGCTGTCCAGGCACTCCGCGCACAGCACCGTTCCGCTATGCGGAAAGGTCACCCTCGCCAGCGAGCGCCGGCGGAAGCCGAGAAACGAGTCGCGCGAGTTGCGCTCGCACGAGTCGCATGCCGTGGTGTCGTTCCTGCCGAGGCGCACGGGCAACGCGTCGTCGGCCGCGGGATCGTGCGCACCGGACGAGACGGCGTGGAGGCCGGCCTCGATGCAGCTCGCGCAGATCGGTCCCGACGGGCCGGGTGCACGGTGCTGCCGCGCGCTCTCGGCGCGTGCGCAGAGCTGGCAAAGGGCAGGGGCATCCATGAAGCCCTGAGCATACCAGGAGCTACGTTCCCCGCACCCGGCCGAGCGCGGCGGGAAGCGCGCACAGATCAACGCCGATGACCGTCCCGCACCATCGGGTGGCACGACACGATCCGATCGGCGCGGAAGAGTGATGATCCCGGGGGCGCGCTCGTTTACCTGGTAAGGATGTCGGGAACAGGAGGTACGTGCCCATGACAGTGCCGTCGCTGGATTGGGCCCAGTGAGTCCGCGTGAGCGTCATGGACCGATTCTTCGAGCGCTACGAGCTGAGCCAGCACCTCGGCACCGGTAGCGTAACCGAGGCCTACCGCGGCCACGACACGCAGCTCGAACGCGATGTCGTGGTCAAGGCGCTGCGCTCGGATCTGGCAAGCGACCCGGACAAGCGCGAGTGGTTCCGGCAGCAGGCGCGTATCGCCGCGACCCTCGACCACCCCGCGATCGTTCCGGTGCGCGAGACCGGCGAACGCGACACCCCGGAAGGGCCCCGGCCCTACCTCGTGACCGACGACATCGACGGCAAGACGGTGCGCGAGGTGATCGCTGCCAACGGTCCCGTCGCCCAGGGGCAGGCCCTGAAGATCATCGCGGACGTCTGCGTCGCGCTGGACCACGCACACCGGCACGGCGTCGTACACGGCGCCGTCGACGACCGGTCCGTGATCCTCGGCAGGGGTGGCACGGTCATGGTGACGGATTTCGGCCTGACAGACACCGTGCCAGGCGATCACACGCGGACCCGGTCGACCGGTGAGGCGAGCGGCCCGACCGCGTACACCTCTCCCGAGCAGCTGCAGGGACGGCCTGCCGACGAACGCAGCGACGTCCACGCCGCAGGCGCGCTGCTCTTCCAGCTCCTCACCGGCACGGACCCCAGCGTGCTCGCCCCGCCGAACGGTCCGGCCGAGGGGCACGTCCAGCGGGATCGCAGGCGACCGTCCTCGGTCGATACCGCTGTGCCGCACACCCTCGACGCGGTGATCCTGACCGCGCTCGCCGAGCACCCCGACAGGCGGTACCAGTCCGCCCTGGCGCTGCGCGCGGACCTCGTGCGCGCGCTGTCGGGGCACGGGCCCGCAGCCACCGCCGGCTCGTCCGCCGCGGCCGAGGCCGGGGAGGACGAGCCCGAGCGGCGCAGCCGGCTGGTCCCGGTACTCGCGGCCGTGGCGATCGCGGCGGTCGCCTTCGCGATGTGGCTGGCAGGCCTGTTCGACTCGGGAGAGCACCACGCCGAGGTCCCGGTCGTGGTCGGCCAGCAGTACAGCTCGGCCGAGCGTAGCCTGCGCGACGCCGGCTTCCATGACCTGGACCGTCAGGCCGTACCGTGCTGGCCGGAAACCTACGGGGCCGAACCGCCCTGCGACGGCGACTCCGTCGGCAGGGTGATCGGCACCGACCCCGAGCACGGCACATCGCACCCGCTCAACACCCGGATCGTCGTCCACGTGGGTGCCCCGCCCGAGGTGTTCGTCATGCCCGACCTCACCGGGATGACCGTTGAGGAGGCGGAGCAGGAGATCGAGGACAGCGACCTGCTGCTGGACCCTGCCGAGGAGAAGGTGGACAACACCGACCCCGACCGCACAGGGAAGGTGGCCGAGCACACGCCCGAACCGGATTCGGTCACCGAGCAAGGCCAGGTCGTGACGCTCTCGATCTACGACGAACCCGAGATGGTCGAGGTCACCGACTACGTCGGCGAGAGCTACCGGGTCGCCCGCACCGGGCTGGAAGACGCGGGGTTCGAGGTCGTTCGCGAGGATGTGGACTCGGACGAGCCCGAGGACACCGTGGTGGGGCAGTCACCGCGCCGCGGCGAGGCCGTCGAGGGATCCGAGGTCACCCTGCGCGTCTCCCGGGGTGGCAACGAGCGCTTCGACATGCCCGATGTCGTCGGCCTGACCGAGGGCACGGCCCGCTCCACCCTCGACGACGCCGGGCACACCGGCACGGTCAAGACCCGCAGGCGGGCGGTCGGCGATGAAGCCGAGCACGGCAAGGTCACCTCCAGCATCCCGTCGGCAGACCGGTCCGTGCGCGCCGACCGCACCGTCACCCTCTACATCGGCCGCTACGAACGCGGGCTCGACACCGACGCCCCCGAGACCGGCGACGCGAGCGAGGACACGGATGACCCCGGCGACGGCGACCACCACACCACGAGCCCTCCGGCCGAGAGCTCCGAGCCGCCGCCCGGATCCGCTCCCGGGGATCCCGACGCGCGGTAGGCTCGCTCGACCACGCGCCCCGCCTTCGAGCTGTCCCGCACTCCTGCACAGTGGCTATGCTGCCCGCAGTGGCTCGACGTACGATCAACCCGATACTGCCGCTCGCGCTCGCGGCGGTGCTGTCCGGGTGCGATCCCACCCCTGGCAGCGACCCGACGCCGTCCCCGACCGCGCCGCAGCAGCAGACCGCGACCTCGCCGACCGAGTCGGACCCCTCGCCGGAGCCCCCGCGGCGGATCGCGCCGTTCGAAAGCCCCGGCGATCTCGCCGATGTCCTCGCCGACGCCGAGCAGGCCCTGGCCGATCCGGGCACTGCCGAAGCCGAGCGCACCCGGTGGGCACACGCACACCAACAGGCCTACCGCGACCTTGCTGCCAACCCGCAGTGGCGCGAGCCGGTCCGGAACGCCCTCCCGGAGGCCTTCCGGGAGACGTTCGACGCCACGTTCCGAGCCGTGCGGCAGCTACGGCAGCTGCACACCCCGGAGTCCGACGTGCCGTCCGGCTGGGAGATCCATCCCCCGCCGCCGCTGGACGAGCTGCGCGGCTACTACGAGGAGGCCGAACAGGCCTACGGCGTTCCCTGGTCCGTGCTGGCGGCCATCCACCTCGTCGAAACCCGGTTCGGCCGCATTCACGGCGACAGCAACGCCGGCGCCCAGGGGCCGATGCAGTTCCTGCCAGAGACGTGGCAGGCATACGGTGACGGCGACGTACACGACCCGCGGGACGCGATCATGGGCGCCGGACGCTACCTGGCAGCCAGCGGCGCCCCGGACAACCTCCGACAGGCCCTGTTCGCGTACAACCGCAGCGAGCACTACGTGGCGGCGATCCTGGCGCACGCCGAGGCCATGCGGCTCGCGGACCACTACGCGGACGCCTATCACCGGTGGCGCGTCTACTTCCGCACCGACGAGGGAGACGTCGTCCTGGAAGAGGGCTACGGAACCTGACACGGCCGCGCCCGCCCGGACGCCGGACGGCCTACCCGGCTCAGCCGAGGCCCGCTGTGTCGGCGAAGCGCGCGTCGACCTCCTCCTCCGTCAGCCCGAAATCGGCGAGCGCGTAGCGGTGTGCGGGTCTGCGCGCGCCCGAGGTGCTCTCCCGCTGCATCCGCAGCATCGCCTCGCGGGCCCGCCTGCTCATCTCCAGCCCGAAGTGGGCGTAGATTCCCTCCACGGTGCCGACAGGGTCGGCGACGAAGTCCTCGTAGGCGACGTCGTAGAACTGTGCCGGGTCGTGCTTGGCACGCTCCGCTGTGAACCGCCGCAACCCCCTGCTCCACAGCTCGAGCTGGTCGCGGCCGATCACCTCACCGGTGAACCGTTCCGACCACCCCTCGGTGGCGTGCGCGGCCAGGCTGCACACCGAAGCGATGGCGGTGCGCGGTGCGCGGTGGGTCTGTATCACGAGCGCGTCCGGATAGGTCGCCATCAACGCGTCCAGCGAGAACAGGTGGCTCGGGTTCTTCAACACCCACCTGCGATGCGCGTCGGGCAGCCCGATCAGCTGCAGGTTCCGCCGGTGCCGCTGGTAGGCAGGCGTCCAGTCCTGCTCGGCGAGCCACGCGGAGTAGGTCGGCACGTGCGCGAGGCACTCGTAGGACAGCGAGCGCAGCGACTGGCGCAACAGCTGCCAGCATTCCTCGACCATGTCCGCCGAGACGTAGTGCAGGCCCATGAACTCCGGATGGTCGATATGGTGCTGCTCGCATCCCGCCTGGATCTGCTGGAAGATCGGGTTGTCGTCCCAGGTTTCCCGCGGTGGCCGGGGCTGCGGCATCTCGGCAAGCCACAGCTCCAGCCCCTGGTTCGCCGGGTCGGCCGTGAGCAGCCGGTGCAGCGCGGTCGTTCCGGTGCGGGGCAGCCCGGTGACGAAGATCGGCCGCTCGATCCGGACGTCGGCGTGCTCCGGGTACTGCTTCCACGCCTGCTCGGCGAGCAGCCTCGCCACCAGCGCGCCGCGCAGGAACGATCGCTTGATCTTGTTGCCGCGCGGGGTCAGCCGCGCGTCGGCGGCATACGAGTCGAGCAGGACCCGCAGTCCGTCCGTGTAGTCGTCGGTGCCGAAGTCGTCGAGGCCGGTGAGCCTGGACGCCGACTCGTGCAGGTCCTCGACCGTACCGACGCTGTCTCGCACTGCTGTCATCGTTGACCGGTTCCTTTGTGGCTAGTGGTGGTACTCGCCGCCGTTGACATCCAGGCACTGCCCCGTGACCACCCGTGCCAGGGACGAGGCGAGAAACACCACGGTGTCGGCGATCTCCTCGGGCTCCGGGAGGGCACGCAGGTCGAGCGTTCCGGCTGTCTCGTCGTAGATGTCCTGCGGGGTGACCCCGCGTTTGCTGGCCAGGTAGTCGAAATACCACTTGAGGTTGTCGCCCCATATGTAGCCGGGCGCGACCGAGTTCACCCGGATGCCGCGTGGCCCGAGCTCGGCTGCCAGGCTCTGGGCCAGCGAGAGCAGCCCGGACTTGGCCAGCTTGTAGGCGCCGAACGTGCGCCGGGAGTGCCGCAGTACCGCGGAGTTGATCATGACGACGGAACCGGACCGCTCGGCGAGCGCGGGGGCGAACAGCCGCGTCAGGCGCAGCGCGGCCAGCACGTTGACGTCGAACGCGCTCCGTACGTCATCGAGGTCGACCGTGGCGAGGTCGCTCAGTGGCGGCATCGCGAAAGCGTTGTTGACGAGCGCGTCCACCCGGCCGAACTGGGCGAGGCCGGAGTCCAGCAGGTTCTGGCAGGCTGCGTCGTCCGTGATGTCGGTCGGCACGCTCAGCGCGCGGCGCCCGAGGTCGGCGACCTCCTCGGCCACGTCGGTCAGGCGCGACTCGGTGCGCGCGGCCAGCACGACGTCGGCCCCTGCCTTCGCGCACTGCACCGCGATGGCGCGGCCGAGCCCCGAACCGACCCCGGAGACCACGACGACCTTGCCGTCCAGCAGCATGCCAGCTCACCCCAGCATCCGTGCCGCGACATCCTGCTGCCGCTGCGCAATGCGTCCGGCCCACTCCTCGGCGGTCACCCGCTGACGCTCGTGGTACGGCAACCGTTGCGGCAGCTCGTCGAGCCCGAGCACCTCGACCTGGGGACCGTCGCCGGCCCCGAGCTCCCTGGCGAGCCGCTGCCAGCGGATCTGCAGGTAGCCGCGGCGGTGCCCGGTCCGCTCGATCCAGTTGGCGAGCCCGGGATCGCGCTCGCTGACCACGTAACGGATCATGCCGTCCGGGTCGACCCGGGCCTGGTCGGCTGTGAGGCTGGTCTGGTGGTTGATGTAGTCCAGGGAGATGTACCACATGCTGCCGAGCTGGAACCCCTGGTACGGAGCGTCCTCCTTGGGGGCCGCAGGGACGGTGATCACCATGACCTGGTCGTCGTCGAGCTCGAAGTGGCCCACCGAGGAGTACTGCGTCGTGAGGCCGCCGGGTGTCGGCCGCGGTTCGGTCATGATGTTGACCGGAAGGTGCAGGTAGTGCCATTCGGGGAAGGCGAGGAATGTCTTGAGGCGGTTCACCAGCATCTTCCCCGCGACCTCGTAGCGCTTGGCAGTCAGCCGCGTGCTGCTGGTCGGCTCAGGGGACGAACCGAGGGTGTCGGCGCGGTGAATGCGGATCCGCCCGCTGCGCTCGGTGCTCCAGTCGCTGTAGGCCTCCCGGACCACCAGCATGGCCGAGCCTGCGCCGAGGGTGACGTAGTTGCTCCTGCCCCTGCTCGGCTCCGGGCCGAACCGCACCTCGTAGCTGCCGTCCACGGCGATGTCGAGGTCACGGTCGTCGAACGCGGTGACGCTGTCCGGCGACTCCGCGGGGGTGTAGTCGCCTCCCAGCACCTGAAAGCTCAGATCGGCCGTGCTGCCGCGGGTACCGGTCACCACGTACTCGGCGTCGTCGCGCAGGTAGGCGTGGAAGTACAGGGTGTCCGGGTTGTCCAGGCCGAGCTTGGTGTGCGGGCCGGTCGAGGTGACGAAGAACGGGAAGTCACGCTCGTAGGCCCAGGCCATCTGTAGCGACGCCCGGATGCTGCCTGCGAGGTAGTCGTACCCCTCAGCCAGGTCCTGCTCGGTACGCACGTGCGGTGCGCCCTTGATGATCTCCTCGGCCTCGGCGACCGCATCCGCGAACGGCTTGGTGACCACGGGCAACTCCTCGGGCCGGACGGCATCGGCACGGACGCATCGAGACTAGAACGAGTTCTAGTGAGCGGTCAATGCGCGACCTCGGCCCACCGGTTCGCCGTGAAGCGCAGGCTCGGCATGTCGTCGAGCGAGTGGGTGAACTCGTAGATCCGCTCGTAGCCGGTCCCGGCGAT
Organism: Haloechinothrix alba; assembly: GCF_900188115.1. Lineage (GTDB taxonomy): Bacteria > Actinomycetota > Actinomycetes > Mycobacteriales > Pseudonocardiaceae > Haloechinothrix > Haloechinothrix alba. The sequence goes on from NZ_FZNW01000016.1 coordinate 14,210, forward strand.
CCGCCATACACCATCAGAGCAGCGCCGGTAGCTGTCCTCGTAGTACGCGGCTCCGCGGATGACCACGCGATACTCGGTGGCGATCACCGTGTCCTCGAACGCCCACAGACCCGTCGCGGTGTCCCCGTCCACGGTGATCTCGGGATGCTTGGCCGCGTGCACGGTGATGATGCCCGGCCCCAGGTTCTCCCGCATGAAGTTCACGATCGCGTCCCGCCCGTCGAGCTCGAGCGGTTCGCCGAGCGCCTGCGTGCCGTAGCGGGCGACGGCATCCTCGGTGAACGTGTCACCGAGCTCGTCCCATCGTTTCAGGTCGATACAACGCAGGTACCGGTATTTTAGACTACGGATCCGTTCCAGGGTCGCTACATCCATGACCCGAGCATCCCGCACGACTTGACCCAACACAAGAACAAGTTCTAGTTTCTGTTCATCCGGCGAGCTGCGCACAGCCCGATGCGGCAGTGGCTCCAGCGGCCCCGGAGGACACCCAGAGCGGCGAACGGAGCATCGTGACCGCGACAATCTACGAGCTCAGCCACCTGCACGCCCTCGAGGCCGAGGCGGTGCACGTCTTCCGCGAGGTCGCGGCCACCTTCGAGCGTCCGGGACTGCTGTTCTCCGGCGGCAAGGACTCGGTGGTCATGCTGCACCTCGCCACGAAGGCGTTCGCACCTGCCCCACTACCCTTCCCCGTGGTGCATGTGGACACCGGCCACAACTTCGACGAGGTCATCTCCTTCCGCGATCGCGTGGTCTCCGAGTTCGGGCTCCGGCTGATCGTCGGTTGCGTGCAGGACGACATCGACGCCGGCCGCGCCGTCGAGGAGTCCGGCAACCCCGCAGGCCGTAACCGGCTGCAGTCCACCACCCTGCTGCGGGTGATCACCGAGAACGGCCTCGGCGCGGTGTTCGGGGGCGCGCGCCGGGACGAGGAGAAGGCACGGGCGAAGGAACGCGTGTTCAGCTTCCGCGACGAGTTCGGCCAGTGGGATCCGCGCAACCAGCGGCCCGAGTTGTGGCGCCTCTACAACGGCAGGCACCGGCCGGGCGAGCACATCCGCGTGTTCCCGCTGTCCAACTGGACGGAGCTGGACGTCTGGTCCTACATCCTCGCCGAGGACATCGAGCTGCCATCGCTGTACTACGCCCATCAGCGCCCTGTGGTCCAGCGCGACGGCATGCTGCTGGCCCACACCCGGCACCTGACACTCCTGCCGGGCGAGGAACCGGCAACGGCCACGGTCCGCTTCCGCACCGTCGGCGACGCCACCTGCACCGGCTGCGTCGAGTCCACCGCCACCACCGCGCGGGAAGTGGTGGCCGAGGTCGCGGCTACCCGGGTCACCGAGCGGGGCGCCACGCGAGCCGACGACCGGATCTCCGAGGCAGGTATGGAGGACCGCAAGAAGGAAGGATACTTCTGATGTCCACCCAGCTGCTCCGGTTGGCGACCGCCGGAAGCGTCGACGACGGCAAGTCCACCCTGATCGGCAGGCTGCTGCACGACTCGAAAGCCGTCTTCACCGACCAGCTCGCCGCGGTGGCTCGCACCAGCGCCGAACGCGGCGCCGATCAACCCGACCTCGCGCTGCTGACCGACGGGTTGCGGGCAGAGCGCGAGCAGGGCATCACCATCGACGTCGCGTACCGCTACTTCGCTACACCCAAGCGCAAGTTCATCATCGCCGACACACCCGGGCACGTCCAGCACACCCGCAACATGGTCACCGGAGCGTCCACAGCGGACCTCGCGCTCGTGCTCGTCGACGCGCGCAACGGCGTGCTCGAGCAATCCAAGCGGCACGCCTCCATCGCCAGCCTGCTCGGCATACCGCACCTGGTGGTGTGCGTGAACAAGATGGACCTCGTCGGCTTCTCGGAGGAACGCTTCGCCGAGATCCGCGAGGACTTCCGCCGCTTCGCGATGAAGCTGGACGTCCACGACCTGAGCTTCGTGCCGATCTCGGCACTGCACGGGGACAACATCGTGCACCGCAGCACCGAGATGCCCTGGTACGAGGGAACGTCGCTGCTGCACCAGCTGGAGGAGGTGCACATCGCCTCCGACCGCAACCTGATCGACGCGCGGCTCCCCGTCCAGTACGTGATCCGCGCTGCGGACTTCCGCGGCTACGCCGGAACGATGGCGGGCGGCACTCTCCGCCCCGGCGACGAGGTCGCGGTTCTCCCGTCGGGCTTCACGTCCACGGTGCGGTCGGTTCGCGGCCCGGGCAACGTCGCACTCGACGAGGCGTTCGCCCCACAGGCCGTCACCGTCCAGCTCGACGACGACATCGACGTCAGCAGGGGCGACCTGATCTGCCGCCCGGGGAACCGGCCCCACGTCGCCTCGGACGTCGACGCCATGGTCTGCTGGCTGACCGAGCAGTCCGAGCTCACGCCGGGCAGCCGCTACGCCCTCCAGCACACCACCCGGTCCACGCGGGCCACCGTCGGGCAGCTCGACTACCGCCTCGACATCGACTCGCTGCATCGTGACAAGACCGCGGAAGGGCTGGCGCTCAACGAGATCGGCCGCATCCGGATGCGCACGCAGCACCCGCTGCTGTTCGACCCGTACCGCCGCAACCGCGACACCGGCAGCTTCATCCTCGTCGACGAGGCCACGGACAACACGGTCGCGGCAGGCATGATCACCGGCCCGGCCGTGACCGGCTCCGACGTGGTGTGGCACTCGCCCACCGTCACCCGCGAGCAGCGTGCCACCACAGGCATGACCGTGTGGCTGACGGGGCTGTCCGGCTCCGGCAAGTCCGCGGTGGCGGCGGAGCTGGAACGCAGGCTGGTCGCATCAGGGCGGCCCGCCTACGTACTGGACGGGGACAACCTGCGGCACGGGCTCAACGCGGGGCTGGGCTTCACCGCCGCCGACAGGGCCGAGAACGTCCGCAGGGCGGGCGAGGTCGCCCGGCTGTTCGCCGACGCGGGCGTCGTCGCCGTGGTCTCGCTGATCAGCCCCTACCGCGAGGATCGTGACCGGGTGCGTGCCGCGCACGTCGCCGACGGCCTGCCCTTCGTCGAGATCTTCGTGGACACCCCCTTGGAGACCTGTGCCGAGCGCGACCCGAAGGGGATGTACGCGAAGGCGCGCGCGGGCGAGATCACCGGTTTCACCGGGATCGACGACCCGTACGAGGCACCCCGCACCCCGGATCTCGTGCTACGCCCCGAGGACGGCGACGCGGCCACTCAGGCCGCCATCCTTCTCGAGTACCTGCAACGATGAACTCCGATATCGGACTGGCCGCCGACCTGGCCGAGCGCACCGGGACGCTGCTTCGCGAACTGCGCGAACGCACCGCCGGCGAACTCGGCGCGCGCGGGGACGCGAGCGCCAATGCCTTCCTGCTCGACCAGCTCGCACGGTCCCGCCCGGCCGACGCGGTGCTGTCCGAGGAGTCCGCAGACGACCCGGCACGTCTCGGGGCCGACAGGGTGTGGATCATCGACCCGCTCGACGGCACGAGAGAGTACGCCCAGCCGCACCGCACGGACTGGGCCGTGCACGTCGCGTTGTGGCAGCGCGGCCGGGAGATCACCGCAGCCGCTGTGGCCGTCCCCGCCCTCGACGTGGTGTACAGCAGCGGCGACAGCCTCCACAGGAGCACGGCAGCGTCCGGACCCGAATCGCCACGGATCGCGGTGAGCGCGTCCCGGCCACCTGCCTGTGCCGAGTCCCTTGCTGCCGACCTGGGCGCCACGCTCGTGCCGATGGGTTCGGCGGGCGCGAAGACGGCTGCCGTGCTGCGCGGCGACGTCGACGCGTTCGTACACGCAGGCGGCCAGTACGAATGGGACTCGGCGGCCCCTGCGGGTGTCGCCGCGCACGCCGGGCTACACGCTTCCCGGATCGACGGCGGCACGCTGCGCTACAACCGGCCCGACCCGTACTTGCCGGACGTGCTCATCTGCCGACCCGAGCTGGCCGGACCGATCCTGGCGAGTATCCGGCGCGGGTAACCGGCCTGCCGGTGCGCGGCCGCGACCGGTATCCCCGCCCTCGGCCGGGCCCTCAGTAGCCGGAGCCGCCCTCGGGCATCTGCTGGATGGCGTTGCCACCGGGGTCGACAACCCACCAGGCGTCGTTGACGCCCTGACCATTCAGGTCGCCGGACTCGGCGTCCTCCGCGTAGTAGTACAGCGGCCAGTCGTTGTAGGTCGCCTGCACCGTCCCGTCCGGGCGCTCGATCGTGTCGAGGAGTTCGGCATCGACACCATCGCCCGCCGCGGCCTCGCCCTCGAGGGTCGGCCACGCCTGCAGGCAGTCGTCCTCGCACGCGCTCGTGCCCGGCGAGTCCTCGGTGAACAGGTACAGCGTGTTGCCCTGGCCATCAGTAAGGATCGTGCCGACCTCGGAGTCGGATGTGGCGACGGTGGCTTCCGCCGACTCCGTGCCCTCCTGCTGGGGCCCCGGGTCGGTGCCGTTGCCGTCCTCACCACACGCGCCGAGTGCTGCGGTCAGTGCTGCCGCGGACAGCACACCCACGACGCCGTTCCTCCAGCGGTTCATGATCGTCCTCCATGCGATGCGGAGCATGCGGGTGGTTGGCGGAGACGGATGCCGTGCGCGAGTACCGGAGGTCGTGGGCGCACCCACCCGAACTCACCCAACGACGGTAGAACCGCGACGGGATCCGGGCAACTCGGACGAGCACGCAGCGATCGGACCGGCGCCGCTACCCGTCGCCGATCCCGTAACGCGCTGCCGCGCGAGCCCGCGCCCCGTGTTCGAGGTCCCCCGCCTGCTCCAGCATGCCGAGCACCGCCAGCGTGATCGACTCGGCGTCGATACGGAAGTGCCTGCGCAGCGCCCCTCGCGTGTCGGAGAGACCGTACCCGTCCGTGCCGAGAGAGGTATAGCTGTTCGGCACCCACGGAGCGATCTGGTCGGGTACGGCCCGCATGAAGTCGCTGACGGCGACCACCGGCCCCTGCTCGTCCCCCAGGGCGCTGGTGACGTACGGGACGCGCCGCTGGGCACTGCCGCTTCGATGGTTCCACTCCTCGCAGTCGACGGCGTCCCGGCGGAGCTCGTTCCAGGAGGTCACCGACCACACGTCGGCGGCGACGCCGCAGTCGTCCGCCAACAGCCGCTGCGCCCGCAACGCCACCGGCATCGCCACCCCGGAAGCCAGCACGTGTGCCCGCGGGCGTTCCCCGGAACCGTTGCCCTCACCCGGGTCCGCCTGCTGGTACCGGTACATCCCGCGCAGGATGCGACGCTCCAGCTGCCCGTCGTCACTCTCCGGTTCGGGCGGTTGCCGGTACGGTTCATTGTAGACGGTCAGGTAGTAGTAGATGTCCTCTCCGTGCGGATGGTTCTCCGTCGAGCCGTACATCCGGGACAGGCCGTCACGCACGATGCAGGAGAGCTCGTAGCCCCACGCGGGGTCGTAGTGCACGCACGCCGGGTGCGCGGCGGCAAGCAACGGTGAGTGCCCGTCCTGGTGCTGCAGGCCTTCACCGTTGAGCGTTGTGCGCCCCGCCGTGGCCCCGACCAGGAAACCACGCCCGAGCTGGTCACCCATCGCCCACATGAAGTCGCCCGTGCGCTGGAACCCGAACATCGAGTAGAAGATGTACACGGGAATCATCGGCTCACCGTGCGTGGCATACGACGTACCTGCCGCGATCGCCGAGCCCATCCCGCCTGCCTCGCTGATGCCCTCGTGCAGCACCTGCCCGCTGCCGGACTCCTGCCAGGACAACAGCATGTCGGCGTCGACGCCGTGGTAGGTCATACCCTGCGGCGAGTAGATCCCGCCTTTCGGGAACAGCGAGTCCATCCCGAAGGTGCGTGCCTCGTCGGGGATGATCGGCACGAACCGGTAGCCGATACCCTCGTCGTTCATCAGCTCCTGCAGCTGCCGCACGAACGCCATGGTGGTGGCCACGGCTCCGGTACCGGAACCGCTCCGGAGCTTCGCGTAGGCGTCATCGCCCGGCAGCGTCAGCGGCTTCGGCCGCACGACCCGCCTGGGAAGGTAGCCACCCAGCTCGTTGCGGCGTTGCCGCAGGTACTGCATCTCCTCGGAATCCTCGCCCGGGTGGTAGTACGGCGGCAGGTCCTGCTCCAGTGCCGCATCGGAGATCGGCAGGTACAGGCGGTCGCGGAAGGTCTTGAGCTCGTCCTCGGTGAGCTTTTTCATCTGGTGGGTGGCGTTGCGGGCCTCGAAGTCGGGGCCGAGCGTCCACCCCTTGATCGTGTGCGCCAGGATCACGGTTGGCTGGCCGGTGTGCTCGCGGGCCGCGTGGAACGCCGCGTACACCTTGCGGTAGTCGTGCCCGCCGCGTGACAGGCGCTGCAGCTGCTCGTCGGTGAGCCCCTCGGCCATCCGGCGCAACCGAGCGTCGTCGCCGAAGAAGTGCTCGCGGATGTAGGCGCCCGAGGCGATCGAGTACGTCTGGAACTGGCCGTCCGGCGTCGAGTTCATCCTGTCGACCAGCACGCCGTCGGAGTCCTGCGCCAGCAGGGCGTCCCACTCGCGGCCCCAGACCACCTTGATGACGCGCCAACCGGCACCGCGGAACAGCGACTCCAGCTCTTGGATGATCTTTCCGTTGCCCCGCACCGGACCGTCGAGCTGCTGCAGGTTGCAATTGACCACGAACGTCAGGTTGTCCAACCCTTCCCGGGCGGCCACCTCGATCTGCCCCGTGGACTCCGGCTCGGCCATCTCCCCGTCGCCGAGGAAAGCCCACACGTGCGAGCCGTCGGTATCCTTCACTCCGCGGTCGCGCAGGTAGCGGTTGAACCGCGCCTGGTAGATCGCGTTGAGCGGGCTCACCCCCATGGTCACGGTGGGAAACTCCCAGAAGTCCGGCATCAGCCGCGGGTGCGGGTACGACGGCAGCCCACCACCGGGCCGGGACAGCTCCTGGCGGAAGCCGTCGAGCCGTTCCTCGGTCAGGCGGCCCTCCAGGAACGCCCGCGCGTAGATGCCCGGTGAGGCATGCCCCTGCACGAAGACCTGGTCGCCTGGGCCATCGCCGTCCTTACCCCGGAAGAAGTGGTTGAAGCCGACCTCGTAGAGGCTGGCCGCCGAGGCGTAGGTGGCGATGTGACCACCGACTCCCACCTCGGGCCGGTTGGCGCGGGCGACCATGATCGCCGCGTTCCACCGGATGAAGGCCCGGATGCGGCGTTCGACGTGCTCGTCCCCGGGAAAGCTCGGTTCCGCGGCGGCCGGGATGGTGTTGACGTAGTCGGTGCGGCGCAGCTCGGGCACCCCGACCCGGTGCGTCCGCGCCCGCTCGAGGAGGGTCTGCATGATGTAGCGAGCGCGGGTACTGCCCTGCGACGCGACGACGCCGTCGAGGGCCTCCACCCACTCCCGCGTCTCCTCGGAGTCGGTATCCGGCAGGTGACCGGGCAACCCGTCGCTGGTTCTCCAGGATGCGTGCCGTCCGGGCGTCACGTGCGTACCTCCACTCGCCGAGGTCGGTCTCTCCCCGAGAACTACCCTGCACGTCACTCTGTTGAACGTCGCCGTGCGCCGATGGCCGCCACGCGTACGGGTTCGCGGCACAATCGGGGACGCAGCCCCCGTCGACGACACAGGTGGAGCCATCAATGACCAGCGCAGACCTGCTCACCGACGCGTTCGGCCGGATCCGGGAGGCCGTGCACGACGCCGTTGGTGACCTACCCGCCGGGACGCTGAACACGCGTATCGACAGCGAGGCCAACTCGATCACCTGGCTGGTGTGGCACCTGACCCGCGTGCAGGACGACCACATCGCCGACGCCGCCGGGACCGAGCAGGTGTGGACCGCGTACGGGTGGTCGCACCGGTTCGGCCTGGCGCTACCGGACGAGTCCATCGGCTACGGGCACACCAGCGAGGACGCGGCCGCCGTGCGGGTGGACTCGCCGGAGCTGCTCACCGACTACCACGACGCGGTGCACGATCAGACCGTCGCGTTCGTCGCCGGGCTCGGCGATGCCGACCTGGCGCAGGTCATCGACGAAGGCTGGGACCCCCCTGTCACGCTCGGGGTGCGGCTGATCAGCGTGATCGGCGACGACCTGCAGCACGCGGGCCAGGCCGCCTTCCTGAGGGGCCTGCTGTTACGGCGGTAGGCCCCGCGCGCCGCGGTGGTGTTGTGAGCCGATCGAGCGGGTAACCGGTACGTACGGACCGGTGAGGGAGGTACCGCCATGAGTCACGAGCCGAGGACCACCGGCGAATGGGCAGGTGAGGCCTCGATGCACGACGTCGAGGACGAGCGCACCGCCGACATCGGCGCAGACCTCGAGGAGTCCGGCTCCGGCGACACCGCCGAGGACGGGGAGCGCTACGTCGAACCTCCCGACTGAGCACCGGCAGGTAGGCGGCACGTACGTGACACGCGCTCCCGTCCTGTGCGGCGCGGAAGGGCGGTCGCGACGCGAGCCGGTTCGGCGCGGCCGGTGCAGCGAGGGCAGAGATGAGGACATACCAGAACCCGCGAGAACTCGACCAGAAAACACTCGCCGAGCGGGCACACGAGGTCGGCATCGACAACACCGCGCACCTCAACCCCCAGGAGCTCGCCGAGGCGGTTCGCCAGCAGGAGGTCGACGAGCAGGACGGCGCTGAGCGTCCGCTGAGCACGACCTGACCCGGTAGCCTGCCGGGGATGGCCGAGGCAACCACGGCACGTGAGGATCGTGTCCTACGACAGCTCAGGAACGCCCGATGCGCGTCGCGGTGATCGGCGCCGGAGTCGTCGGCGCGGCCGTTGCCAGGGGTCTGGCCGTGCGGGGCGCGACGGTGACCGTCCTCGAGCAGCGGCATCCGGGCGACGGGACGTCCGGCACGTCGTTCGCGTGGCTCAACTCACACGAGAAACACCCCGAGGTCTATCACCGGCTCAATGCCGAGGGGTGCCTCGAGCACGAACGGCTCGCTGCCGACGTCCCTGGCGGAGCACCGTGGTACTTCCCTACCGGCAACCTCGAGTGGGCGGGCGAGCCCGACGGCCGTGCCACACTCGAGCGGCGGGTCACACGGCTCGACCGGCTGGGTTACCCGTGTCGCTGGGTCGCTCCCGGCGAGGTGCACAGCCTCGAACCCGATGTGCGCGTGCCGGAGGAAGCCGAGCGGGTCGCCTACTTCCCCGGCGAGGGACACGTCTTGCCCGCGGTGCTGCTGGCCCACCTGCTCGGCCAGGCCCGCGAGCACGGTGCACGGTTGCTCTGTCCGGCCACGGTCACCGCAGTGGCACCGCACCAGCGGGGAGTCGATGTGCGTCTCGACGGCGGCGAGAGCCACCGCTTCGACAAGGTCATCAGCTGTGCGGGCCGCTGGACCGAGGCGCTTGCGGCCACCGCGAGCTGCACCGTGCCCATGGTCGATACCACCCAGCAGGGTGGGGCACATCTGGGGCTGCTCGCCTACACACGCCCCCTACCGGCGCGGCTGTCTCGCGTGCTGACCACCCCACGGCTCAACGTCCGCCCGGACGGCGGCGGACGCCTCGTCATGCAGGGACCCGACCTGGACGCCGGCGCCGAGCAGGCAACGTCAGGAAGCTCCACGGCCCGAGCCGCGGACAGCCTGATCCAGCGGCTCGGCGAGGTCCTCACCGGTGGCGAGTTCGCCACGATCGAAGCGCTCCGCGTAGGGCGGCGGGCGTTGCCCGCCGACGGGCTCACGGTCGCAGGCTTCGCCGACGGTCGGACACGGCGTTTCTACGTCATCGCCACCCACAGCGGAATCACACTGGCGCCGCTGCTGGCACGCCTGGCCGCGGGTGAGGTGCTCGACGAGCAGACATCACCGCTGCTCGCGAGTTTCCGGCCGGACCGCTTCGGCCAGGCCTCCGGCACGGGACCGGGGACACCCGCCCCACAGCCCGGCGAGCAGTAGGGCCGTCCGGCCGCCGCCCGCGCTGCGACCGGCCCGGCCCGTGCTCCTCCTGGACATACCGAACGGGTGTTCTATACTCTGGCGCGGCCAACGTACCCATCAGGCGAGGAGACGACACCCACTATGACCGTGGATCCCGACACCCAGCAGCAGGGCGACACCGCGTCCGAAGCGGCCGCCACCACCCCGGAGCCCGGCGCGTCCGGGGATGCGTCCGGCGAGGCAGGCGGCAACGGTGAGCAGGCGGCCCCCAAGCGCGGTCGCCAGAAGGGCACCACGGCGAAGAAGACCCGAACCGTGCAGCTCACCCTGACCGTCACGGGAACGGCGGACGGCACGTGGCAGGCCGAGCTCAAGCACGGCAGTACCTGGGTGGCCAGGGGCGTCGACGTGTCCGCGGCAGCAGTCTCGCGCGCGGCAAACGAGCTGCACGACGAGCTGTCCGGCCCGATCGACGAGGTGATCACCGCCGCCCGCGAGCAGCAGCAGGCGAAGGTGGCCGAGCTGGAAGCGGAGCTGGAGCAGGCCAAGAAGGCACTGGCCGAACTGGACACCTGAGCCGGTCCGGGCTGCCTCCCCGGCGGCACCCCGCCGCCGGGGTGATGACACCGGCGTACGGAACCGGTGGGTCCCGGCGCACGCGGCGGCCCGGCACCGTCGGGGCGCGTGCAGCACCGCAGGAATGCGCGACGCCCGCACGGAGTTGACGACACTGTGACGCATTACGACTTGATCATCATCGGGACCGGTTCGGCGAACTCGATCCTCGATGACCGCTTCTCCGACTGGCGAGTGGCCGTCGTCGAGAAAGGCGTGTTCGGTGGGACATGCCTCAATGTGGGGTGCATCCCCACCAAGATGTTCGTGCACACCGCCGACGTCGCGCGCACGACCGAGACCGGCGCCCGTCTCGGTGTCGACGCCGAGCTCCGCGCGGTGCACTGGGCCGATGTCCGCGACCGGATCTTCGGCCGGATCGACCCGATCGCCGTGAGCGGCAGGGAGTACCGCCACACGCACCCCGACAACGCGCACGTGACCGTCTACGAGGGTGCGGCGCGTTTCGTCGGCGAGCGGACGCTGCGCGTGCGCCCGAGCGACGGCACGGACGACGAGGTGATCACAGCGGACCGATTCGTGCTCGGCGCGGGCGGCAGGCCGATCGTGCCCGACGTGCCCGGCCTGTCCACGGTCGGCTACCACACATCGGACTCGGTCATGCGGATCGACAAGGTGCCGGACCGCGTGACGATCCTCGGAGGCGGCTTCATCGCAGCCGAGTTCGCCCATGTCCTCGCCTCGTTCGGTGCGGACGTGACCGTCATCGTGCGCTCCGGAGCCATGCTGCGCGCGCAGGACACCGATGTCAGCAGCCGGTTCACCGAGCTGGCCGCCCAGCGCTGGGACCTCCGGCTGCACCGCACGGTCCGGTCCGTGCGCCGCACCGACTCCGGCGCCGCCCTCGAGGTCGACGGGCCGGACGGCAGCGAGACCGTGGAAACCGACCTGTTGCTTGTCGCCACAGGCAGGCAGCCCAACTCGGACCTGCTCGACGTCGCCGCGACCGGCGTGGACACCACCGCAGGCGGCTACGTCGCGGTCGACGAGTTCCAGCGCACCTCCGTGCCGGGAATGTACGCGCTCGGCGACCTCAGCTCGCCGTACGAGCTCAAGCACGTCGCCAACCACGAGGCGCGCGTCGTGCAGCACAACCTTTTGAACCCGCACGAGCAAGAGCCCGCCGACCACCGCGTCATCCCGCACGCCGTGTTCAGCTCGCCACAGATCGCCTCCGTCGGAGTCACCGAGCAGCAGGCTCGCGAGCAAGGCCTGACGTACGTGGTGGCCCTCCAGGACTACGCCGGCATCGCCTACGGCTGGGCGATGGAGGACACGACCGGCTTCGCCAAGCTGCTGGCGGACCCGGACACCGGCGAGCTGCTCGGCGCCCACATCATCGGCCCGCAGGCACCGACGCTGATCCAACCCCTCGTCCAGGCCATGAGTTTCGGGCTGGACGCGTACTCGACGGCACGCGGCCAGTACTGGATCCACCCGGCCATGCCCGAGCTGATCGAGAACGCGCTGCTGAACCTGCCGCTGAACCGCTGAGGAGCACCGCTGCCGCGGCGCGGGCTCACTCCTGCCCGCACGTCAGGGCAGCGTCAGGATCTCCGCTCCCGACTCGGTAACCAGGATCGTGTGCTCGAACTGGGCGGTCCACCTCTTGTCCTTGGTGGTGACCGTCCAGTCGTCCTCCCAGATGTCGTAGTCGATCGTGCCGAGCGTGATCATCGGTTCGATCGTGAAGGTCATGCCCTCCTCGATCACCGTGGTCACGGACGGTTCCTCGTAGTGCAGCACGGTCGGGGCCGTGTGGAAAGCCGGTCCCACACCGTGGCCGGTGAAGTCACGGACGACGCCGTATTCGAATCGCTTCGCGTAGGACTCGATCACCCTGCCGATGACGTTGAGCTGCCTGCCGGGCCGCACCGCGTTGATCGCACGCATCGTCGCCTCGTGCGTACGTTCCACGAGCAGCCGAACCTCCTCGGAGACATCGCCTGCCAGGAACGTGCAGTTGGTGTCGCCGTGCACACCGCCGATGAACGCGGTGACGTCGATGTTGCAGATGTCGCCGTCCCGGATCACCGTCGAGTCCGGGATCCCGTGACAGATGACCTCGTTGAGGGAGGTACAGCACGACTTCGGGAAATGCCGGTACCCCAGGGTGGAGGGGTAGGCACCGTTGTCGATCAGGAACTCGTGCACCACCTTGTCCACGTCATCGGTGGTGTTTCCCGGCTTGACCGCCTTGCCCCCTTCCTCGAGCGCCTGAGCGGCGATGCGCGACGCCACGCGCATGGCCTCGATCACCTCGGGAGTACGCACGCCATTACCCGGCTCCGCACGCGGGGCGGGCTTGTCGACGTACTCGGGACGGACGATCGACTCCGGCACCGGACGGCGCGGAGTCTGCACTCCGGGCTTCAGGGGCTCACGCATCGGCATGCCACCACCCTACGATGCCCGTACCGGTTCGGTCGTGTGGCCGTTGGCTACGCAACACCGGGCACGTCACGGCCCTGCTGACGGCAGCCCCTCGAGGAAGTTCCGGGTCACCTCCACAGCCGGCTGGGAACTGCCGCCTCCGACGAGCAGCACCGCGAACGCGAGATCGTCCTGGTAACCGACGAACCAACCGTGCGCATCGGAACCGTCGCCGAACTGCGCCGTCCCCGTCTTGCCGTGCACCCCGTCCAGCGCCGCCAACTCACCGGCCGTGCCGTCGGTGACCACCGCACGCATGAGGTCGCGCACGGCACCGTTGACCTCGGTGTCCAGTGGGTCGCCGAGACCGGCGACCCCGGTGTCCCGCCCCTCGATCACCGACGGCGTCGGGGTGCTCCCGTTCGCCACGGCCGAGGCTGCCAGGGCCATACCGAACGGGCTCGCCAGCACCGTTCCCTGTCCGAACCCGTTCTCGGCGCGTTCGGCAACGTTCTCCGCCTCCGGCACCGAGCCGGTGAACACCTCGGTGCCGGGGATGTCGAACTCGGCTCCGATGCCGAGCGACGCCGCGGCGTCCGGCAACGCGTCATCGTCCAACTCGGCGGCCAGCTGCGCGAACGTGGTGTTGCACGACCGTGCGAACGCCGTGGTGAGGTCCGTTGTTCCCAGGTCGAAGTCGTCGTCGTTGGTCACCATCCTGCTGCCGACCGCCGTCGAGCCGGGGCAGTCGACGTCGCCGTCCGGGTGGACCTCTCCCGCGGACATCCCTGCCGCGGCTGTCACGATCTTGAACGTCGACCCCGGTGGATACTGCCCGGTCAGCGCGATCGGCCCGTGCTCGTCGGCGGCCGAGTTCTGCCCGACCGCCAAGAGGTCACCGCTGGAGGCGTCCATCGCGACAAGCGCACCCGGCGTGCTCGCCCCCTCCAACGCCTCCTTGGCAGCCGACTGCGCAGGCAACAGCACCGTACTGTCGACTGCCTCGACCGGCTCGGGAGGTTCCGAAGCCAATTCCCGTGCCTCGGCGCCCACCGCGTCGACCGTGATGACGCGCCAGCCGGACCGCTCGGCCGCGCGCTCCTCGACGATCCTGCGCAGCGGCGGCAGGATTGCCCTGCCGAAGTCGCGGTCCGGCGCGAGCAACCGCTCCTGCCAGGTGAACCGGACCCCGGGGATGTCGGCGACGGTTCCCTCGACGGCCTGGAAGTCGTCCTCACGCAGCGCAGCGACGACGTAGGGCTCGCCGTCCTCGGTATCCTCGGCACCGGACATGATGGACTCGGTGGTGATCTCGTCGTCGAACTGGGACAGCTCGTTCGCCAGGCTACTTGCCGCCTGCTCGAGATCACCGGGCTCATCGAGCTTGTCCGCCTCCAGCAGCACCGACGTCACTCGCTGCGCGGAAAGCAGCTCCCTGCCCTCCCTGTCCAGCACCGGCGCCAGCTCCGGTTGCGTGTCGAGCAGGGCGATGGTGTGTTCCGGGGCCAGATCGGGATGCACTACCGCCGGTGTCCAGCGCACCCGCCACCCGTCATCCGCGTCGACCAGCTCCGCCGATGCGCTGTAGCTCCACGTCCGCTGGTCGCCGAGGTGCCAGGTCAGCTCGTAGTCGACCGAGCTGGTCGCCGAGTCCGGGACGTCCTGCGACTCCTCGACGGACACCTCGATCGATTCCGGCTCCAGAGCCCCCAGCGCCTGGTCGAGCACCCGAGACGCACGTTCGGGAGCATCGGTCAGCCCGGCGGCACGGGACACGTCCCCGTCGGCGACGGCGAGGAAGAACTCCTCGGCCCTGTCGCCTGCGGGGTCGGAGAAGATCCCGCATCCGGCGGTCACACCGAGTACGGTCGCGACGGCCAGCACGCGTGTTGTCGATCGCACGGTGCTCCAGTATGCCCGTTGCGGTCGCTGTGCGGTGACATGTGGGGTGTACCGGGCACGCCGCGGGCGGATCTCAGAACAGCACGGTCGCGTACTCCCCCACCCGGCGGAACCCGATCTTGCGATACACCGAAAGGGCCGCGGAGTTGTACTCGTTGACGTACAAGCTGGCGATGCGGTTCAGCTCACGCACAAGGACCGCAGCGACGCCGGCGGTGCCCGCTGTGGCCAGTCCCTCTCCCCTGCGGTCCGGGGGCACCCACACACCCTGGATCTGACCGACCCGCGACGACAGCGCCCCGATCTCGGCCTTGAACACCACGCGACCGTGCTCGAACCGGGCGAACGCCCTGCCCTTCTGGATGAGCTCGGCCACGCGGGCGCGGTAGTTCATCCCGTTGTCGCCGTGCCGCGGGTCGACACCGACCTCCTCGATGAACATCGCCACCGCTGCCGGGAGGTAGCGGTCCAGCTCGTGCGGCTGCACACGCCGTACTCTCGGGTCGACCGCCGTCGCCGGGGCACGGTCCAGCGCGAGAAGCGGTTGGGGCGATCGCAGGTCACGTGGCGGCCCCCACTCCCCTTCCAGCTCCTCCCAGAGCCCCAGCACCTGCTCGGCGGGGCCGACAACGGATGAGCAGGTACGCGCGCGCCGGAGCGCGCGCTCGGCGAACGAGCGCAACGCGGCCGCGTTGCCGGACACCGGGATGAGGTTCGGCCCGGAGAAGCACAGGCCTTGCAGGCGTCCCGGCCACAGCGGCCGGGAGTCGGCCGCCCAGAGCTCCCCACCGAGCCGTAACGGGTCGAGGCCCGCGGACTCGACCCGCGCACTGACCATGCATGAGTTGACCGGGTCGGCCGATAACGCCGCATCCACAACTGAGTAGTCCCGGTCCTCGAGCAATCGTGTCCCTGCAAGCCGCAACACGGGTTAAGCCTGCCAGACAACCCGCGTGCACGGGTAGCGATCGCCCCGTTACCTCCGTGCTGAATGACGCTTTCACTCCACGAGATGGACTGAAAGCGTCATTCAGCCTTCCGTTATGACAACTCCGGCGCTTCAGCCCCGCGATAGGTACCGAAGGTCCAGAGGTTGCCTTCGGGGTCGCACGCGGTGAATGTGTGCGACCCGAAGTCGGTGTCGTGCAGCTCTGTCGCGATCTCGGCCCCGGAGGCCACGACGCGCTCGTGTACCGCGTCGACGTGGTCGGTCACCACGTACACCGTGGTGACCCCCGAGCGCATCTCGTCGTGTGCCGTCCCCCGCTCGTGCCGGGTCGTGCCGAACATGACAGCGCCCCCTTCCGGCCAGCTCAGCTCGGCATGGATGATGTCCCCGTCCTCCGCGGGGACGACGAGGCGCTCGGTGAATCCGAACACGTCCACCAGGAAGCGCAGCGCACCCGGTGCGTCGTCGTAGCGCAGGCACGGCCATACGGTGTTCTGTGGTCCATTCGTCATGGTCACCAGTGTGAGTCCGGTCCAGGGATGCTTTCTTGGAGAAACGGGAGCTCTTCTGCCATCCAGGTGCCCGGGGTGCAGCCGGCGAGCGCCCGCCACTCGTGCGTCAGGTGTGCCTGGTCGTAGTAGCCGCACTCCGCGGCGAGATCGGCGAGGGCGGTGCGCGGCCTGCGCCGCAACGCCGTGCTCGCGCGCTCGAACCGTACGACACGCGCGGCTTGCTTCGGTGCAAGGCCGATCTCCCTGCGGAAGCGTTCACCGAGATGGCGCGCGCTCCAGCCGACGTCGCAGGCCAGTGCTCGCACCGGGACACGGCCACCCGCACGCAGCAGGCGCGACCAGGCCCACTCGATCTCGGGGGCGGCCCGGACGGTCTCGACCAGCGCGCCGAGCAGCACCTCGTCGAGCACGGCGAAGCGCTGCCGCCAGCCGGTCACACTCGCCAGGCGATCCGGCAGCGTTGCCAACGCGGGCCGGTTCATGCGGCTGAGCTCGACAACGGCACCCGAGAGGTCGTCCGCGCCCACACCGAGCAGGCCGCGGGCGCCGAGCGGGTCGAGATCGAGCTGCAGGCCGTACTGGTGGTCGGTCTGTCCGATGAGCGCCGGGCCGGACTGCATCCCGCCGACCAGGCCCTGCAGCGTGGCCGAGGACCGCAGGCCATCGGGCGAGGAGATGACGTGAATGGGTTCCGCGAGGCTGATGATCACGACGACGTGGCGCGACGGCAGGCCGCGGTGCACAGCAGGAAGGGTCCCCTCCTGGCGGTAGCCGATGTAGCGCGACACGTACCCACGCAACCCGGGGTGTGGCCGGCCGACCACGAACTCGCCACTCACACACCCACTCTAAGCGCCACCCCAGGGCGTGTGCTGAATGACGCGTTCAGTCCGTCTGGCGCGCTGAATGACGCGTTCAGTCCGTCTCGTGGACTGAACGCGTCATTCAGCACATCGGCTGGGTCAGGAGGTGACGGTGACGGTGGGTTCGCCGTCACCGATGGACTCGCCGGACTCCTCGGCGATGCGCATGGCTTCCTCGATCAGCGTCTCGACGATCTGGTGCTCGGGCACGGTCCGGATCACCTCGCCCTTCACGAAGATCTGCCCCTTACCGTTGCCCGAGGCCACACCGAGGTCGGCCTCACGCGCCTCCCCCGGACCGTTGACCACACAGCCCATCACGGCGACCCGCAACGGGATCTCCATGCCCTCCAGGCCAGCGGTGACCTCGTCGGCCAGCTTGTACACGTCGACCTGCGCACGCCCGCACGACGGGCAGGACACGATCTCCAGCTTGCGCGGGCGCAGGTTCAGCGACTCCAGGATCTGCGTGCCGACCTTGACCTCTTCCACCGGCGGCGCCGACAGCGACACCCGGATCGTGTCGCCGATCCCCTGCCGCAGAAGCGCGCCGAAGGCCACCGAGGACTTGATCGTGCCCTGGAACGCCGGGCCTGCCTCGGTGACGCCAAGGTGCAGCGGGTAGTCGCACTGCTCGGCGAGGATCTCGTAGGCGCGCACCATCACGACCGGGTCGTTGTGCTTGACCGAGATCTTGATGTCGTGGAAGTCGTGCTCGGCGAACAGGCCCGCCTCCCACAGCGCGGACTCGGCCAGCGCCTCCGGGGTCGCCTTGCCGTGCTTCTGCAGCAGACGCTGGTCGAGCGAACCCGCGTTCACCCCGATGCGGATGGGCGTGCCGTGGTCCTTGGCGGCCTGCGCGATCTCGCCCACCCGGTCGTCGAACTTCTTGATATTGCCGGGGTTGACCCGCACACCCGCGCAGCCGGCCTCGATCGCGGCGAACACGTAACGCGGCTGGAAGTGGATATCGGCGATGACGGGAATCTTGGACTTCTGCGCGATCGCCGGCAGCGCCTCGGCGTCCTCCGGGCGCGGGCAGGCCACCCGGACGATGTCGCAACCGGCTGCGGTGAGCTCGGCGATCTGCTGCAGCGTGGCGTTGACGTCCGAGGTCTGGGTGGTCGTCATCGACTGCACCGACACGGGGTGCTCGCTGCCGACCCCGACGGGGCCGACCATCAGTTGCCTGGTCTTGCGGCGCTCCGCGAGTACGGGTGGCGGGCTGGTGGGCAAGCCAAGATCGACCGACATCGAATCCTCTGCATTCTGCGTCGCGCGTCCTGTGGTGACGAGGTGCTACCCGAACGATACCGTGCCCCCGCCATGGCAGGGCCTGCGCAGCGCACCCGAGATGTGAGCAACGCAACCCCACGGACCCCGGTGGGAGCCGAAGGTGACCGCGGTTCCTTAGAAGGAGCCCGATGTCACCTTCGGCTCCCACCCCGGGGCGGTTAGTCCGTGAGGCGGATGGGGTTGACGATGTCTGCGGTGACGGTGAGCAACACGAACCCGCCGCCGATGATGATCACGACCATGGTCACCGCGGAGAGCTTGGAGTAGTCCACCGGCCCGCCCGCGGCCTTGCCGCGTAGCTTGCGCAGCCAGTCCCGCGCTCGCTCGTACCAGGTCACCGCGATATGGCCACCGTCGAGTGGCAGCAGCGGCAGCAGGTTGAAGATCCCGACGAAGAAGTTCAGGCTTGCCAGCAGCAGGAGGAAGATCTCCCACATCCCGTGCTGCACCGTCTCGCCACCGAGCCTGCTGGCCCCGACCACGCTCACCGGCGTGTTCGGGTCGCGCTCGGCGCCGAAGATGGCCTCCACGACGAGCGGGATCCGCTCCGGCAGCCGCAGCAGCGCGTTCCAGGTGCGGTGGAACATGTCGCCGGTGAACAGCACCGTGGCCGGGGCGGCCTCGGCAGCACTGTACTGCAGGTACTGCGCGAACCCGACGCCGATCATGCCGACGGTCACCGTCTCCGGCGCCCCCTCCTCGACGGCCGCATCGTCCAGGTTCGGCCGCTGGATGCGCTCGACATCGACCACGGTCTCGACCGTGTTCCCGTCCCGCTCGACCGTGATCGGGGTCGGTCCCGCACGCTCCTGCACCAGCGAGGTGGTCTCGCCGATGTCGGCTACGGGCTCGCCGTCGACGGCGGTGATGACGTCCCCGGACCGCAGCCCGGCCTCCTTGGCGGGGGCCGGGTCACCCGGTCCGCACGCCTGCTCGTCGAACTCCGCGAGCTGCTCGCGGTCCTGGACGTCGCGTACGCACTCCGACACCGCCTGCACCTTGGGGTCCCCGTCGAGGTTCGGCAGGCCGAGCGAGCCTGCCATCACCAGCAGCACGAGGAAGCCGATGAGGAAGTGCATGCCGGAGCCCGCCGCGAGCACCACCGTGCGCTTCCATACCGGGTAGCGCCACATCGCGCGCTTGGCCTCTTCCGGTTTGACCTCGTCCAGGGCAGTCATGCCCGCGATATCGCAGAAGCCACCGAGCGGTACGGCCTTGACGCCGTACTCGGTCTCTCCCCTGCGGAAGGAGAACAGCGTGGGGCCGAACCCGACGAAGTACCGGCGCACCTGCATGCCGAACTTCTTCGCCGTCCACATGTGCCCGGCCTCGTGGAGTGCGATGGATACGCAGATGCCCAGCGCGAAGAGCACGACCCCGATGATGTAGGCGAGCACTCCTAGTCCCTTCCCTGACGGTTCAGCTCGGTGGCGCGCGCACGCGCCCATTCCTCGGCGGCGAGGATGTCGTCGATGTCACGCGGTCGACCGTGCCAGCCCTCCGCCGCGGAGACCACCTCGGACACAGTGTCCACGATCGAGGTGAAGCCGGTGTTCTGCCGCAGGAACGCCGCCACCATCTCCTCGTTCGCCGCGTTGAGCACCGCGGGCAGGCAGCCGCCGACCCGCGCGGCGTGCCTGGCGAGCTCGACCGCGGGGAAGGCCTCGCCGTCCAGCGGTTCGAAGGTCCATTCGGTCGCGCTGTCCCAGCGGCACGCGGGCGCGGCGCCGGGCACGCGGTGCGGCCAGTTCAGCGCCAGCGCGATGGGCAGGCGCATGTCCGGAGGGCTCGCCTGTGCCAGCGTGGAACCGTCGGTGAACGTCACCATCGAGTGCACGATCGACTGCGGGTGCACCACCACGTCGATGCGCTCGCCCGGCACATCGAACAGCAACTGTGCCTCGATGAGCTCGAGGCTCTTGTTCATCATCGTGGCCGAGTTGACGGTCACCACCGGCCCCATCTGCCAGGTGGGGTGCGCGAGCGCCTGCTCGACGGTGACCTCGGCCAGCTCGGCACGGCTGCGGCCCCGGAACGGGCCGCCGGATGCGGTCAGCACCAGCCGTTCGACCTCCTCGGCGCGGCCACCGCGCAGCGCCTGCGCCAGCGCCGAATGCTCCGAGTCCACCGGCACCAGCTGCCCCGGCCCTGCCGCGTCCAGCACCAGCGGGCCACCCGCGATCAGTGACTCCTTGTTGGCCAGCGCCACCGACGCCCCGGTGCCGAGCGCGCGCAGCGTGGGGGCCAGCCCCGCGGATCCGGGCATCCCGTTGAGCACGACGTCCACGGTCACCGCGTCGATCAGCTCGAGCACGGACTCGGCGCCCGCGAAGATACGGGGCATCCGGTACTGCCCTGTGGCGTATCCGCGGCGTTGCGCCTCGGTGTAGATGGCCAGCTGCACGTCCTCGACGGCTGTCGGCTTGACCACCGCGATCGCGTCGACCTGGTGGGCGATGGCCTGTGCGGCCAGGGCGGCCGGGTCACTGCCGCTCGCGGCGATCCCGGAGACCCGGAACAGGTCGGGGTTGCGCGTGGCGACATCCAGCGCCTGGGTTCCGATCGACCCGGTCGAACCGAGCACGAGAACGGTACGAACGCCGGCACGGGACGGGTCTGCGGGGTCGGAAGACGTCATCGTGCCCCATTGTCGCCGATGCCCGGAGCGGAGCCTCAGCCAGCCACCGATGAACGGTGTGGGATCATCGACCCCGAGAAGAGTGATATCCAGGCAGGAGGAGAACGTGGTGGCGAGTACGGAGCTCGAGCACCGGTCCGGGACGGGTGTGGCCCAGGTCGACCCCCGAGACGAACCCTCGGCTGAATGGGGCTGGCACGGCACGTTCCCGAAGGGCAGGCAGCTCGCGGGCTGGATCGTCGCGATCATCCTGCTCGGCATGCTCAACGGCCCGCACCAGAGCAACATCGAGAACTACATCCTCGTGCTCACCGCGCTGACCATCATGGCAGGCCTGGTGTGGGACCTGCGCAGGCAGCGCGCCTCCTGGCGCCGCTGAGCCTCGCCGCGTGCCCTGCCCGGGAACGATGCCCCGCCGAACCACGTGAGCCCGTGTCTCAGCCTGCCGGCTCCGGGTCCGGCAGCTTGGCCAGCAGCTCCTTGACCGACCGCTGCAGGTCCGCCTCGTCGTGACCGAAGTCGGCAAGGTACGACCGTAGAGCCGAGGTCAGCAGCGTGAGCTCCGCGTCGGTGACTTCAATCACATACCTGTCCATACCTCTACGGTAGCGCGACGAACAGCGCCGGGACAGCCGGAACGTGGGCCGGCACGGCGCTGCCGCTCGGCTACTGCTCGCTGCCCGCCAGCTGCCCGCAGGCCGCCGCGATCTCCTGGCCGCGCGTGTCGCGCACGGTGCAGGTGACCCCGCCTGCGTTGACCCGGCGGACGAACTCCTGCTCGACGGGTTTCGGGCTGGCGTCCCACTTGCTGCCGGGGGTCGGGTTGAGCGGGATGACGTTGACATGGGCCAGGTGGCCGAGATGCTCGCGCAGGGTGGACGCCAGCAGGTCCGCCCGCCACGGCTGGTCGTTCATGTCCCTGATCAGCGCGTACTCGACGGAGATCCGCCTGCCGGTGCGGTCCAGGTAGTAGCGCGCCGCAGCGAGGATCTCGTCGACCGGCCACCGGTTGTTCACCGGTACCAGCTCGTTGCGCAGCTCATCGTCCGGCGCGTGCAGCGACAGCGCCAGGCGCACCTGCATGCCCTCGTCGGCGAGCTTGCGCATGGCAGGTGCCAGTCCCACCGTCGACACGGTCACGGACCGCTGCCCGATACCGAGGCCCCGCGGCGCAGGCTCCGTGATGCGGCGCACGGCCTCCACCACGCGGTTGTAGTTGGCCAGCGGCTCGCCCATGCCCATGAACACGACGTTGGACAGCCGCCCCTCGCGCGGCTCACCCTCCGGCCCGGCCATCGTGCCGTCCCGCATGACCGCCGCGGCGGACCGCACCTGGTCGACGATCTCGGCCGTGGACATGTTCCGGTCCAGGCCCCCTTGGCCGGTCGCGCAGAACGGGCACGCCATCCCGCAACCGGCCTGGCTGGAGATGCACAGCGTCACCCGGCCCGGGTAGCGCATCAACACGCTCTCCAGCAACGTCCCGTCGTGTGCCCGCCACAACGTCTTGCGCGTGGCTCCCGCGTCACAGTCCAGTGCCCGGACCTCGGTCAGCAACCGCGGCATCAGGGCCTCGACCAGCTCGGCGCGCGAGCCTGCCGGGATGTCGGTCATCTCGGAGGCGTCCGTGGTCAGCCGGGAGAAGTAGTGGTGGGACAGCTGCTTCGCGCGGAACGGCTTCTCCCCCAGCTCGGCGACTGCCTCGGCACGTGCCGGCATGGTCAGGTCAGCGAGGTGGCGCGGCGGCATACCGCGGCGGGGGGCGTCGAAGACGAGCGGAAGCGAGGTCATCACCTCCAGCATCCCACTTCGCCCGATGCGGCGTTACGCCGGTATGAACAGGCCGAGCAGCAACCAGGACACCACGGCCGAGGGCAGCAACGAGTCGAGGCGGTCCATCAACCCACCGTGCCCCGGCAGCATCGTGCCCATGTCCTTGGTGCCGATATCGCGCTTGATCACCGACTCGACGAGGTCGCCGAGCGTCGCCGTGAGCACGATCGCCGCACCGAACACCACACCGTGCCAGATCCGGCCGTCCAGCAGGTGCGGCAGGGTCAGCGCGCCGACGGCCATCCCGGTGAGCAGCGAACCCGCGAACCCTTCCCAGCTCTTCTTCGGGCTGATCGACGGGGCCATGGGGTGCCTGCCGCTGAGCACGCCTGCCGCGTAGCCACCGACATCCGACGCGATCACGCCGAGCATGAAGGCGATGACCCTGCCGACGCCGTCGGCAGGCAGCACGAGCATGGCGGCGAACGCCCCGAACAGGGGGACGTATGCGGCAACGAGCACCGATGCCGCGGAGTCCTTGACGTAGCCTTCCGCGCCGCGCGCCAGCCCCCACAGCAGGCAGATCAGCACGGTCGCCGCGAACGCGACCAGCACGCCCTCGGTGCCGAACGGCCAGCTCAGCCAGATCATCGCCTGGCCACCGCCGAGTACGGGCACCAGCTGGATGCGGATGGTCGCCGCCTCGCGCAACGCGCGCGCGAGCTCGACCGTGCCGATCAGCAGCGCGGCGGAGACCACGACGATGAAGAAGTGACGCTGCACGAGCAGTGACGCGAGGATCGCCGCACCGAGCACGACACCGACGGCGATCGCCGCCGGCAGGTTCCGTCCCGCGCGGGACGCCTTGCGTTCCTGATCCTGCACCGTCACGACCGCCTCACCCACCGACTAGCTGCGATTGCGCAACACTCCCACGCGCTCAGACCTCGAGCAGTTCGGATTCCTTGTGCTTGACCAGCTCGTCCACCTGGTGCACGTAGGTGTCGGTCAGGTTCTGCAGCTCCTTCTCGGCACGCATCACCTCGTCCTCACCCGCTTCGCCGTCCTTGCCGATCCGGTCGAGCTCGTCCTTGGCCTTGCGGCGGACACCCCGGATGGAGATCTTTGCGTCCTCACCCTTGGACTTGGCGAGCTTGACCATCTCCTTGCGGCGTTCCTCGGTCAGCTGCGGGATCACCACGCGAATGATGGTGCCGTCGTTGGTCGGGTTCACTCCGAGGTCGGAGTCCCTGATGGCCCGTTCGATCTCACCGAGCTGGCTGGCGTCGTACGGTTTGATCACCGCCATCCGGGCTTCCGGGATGTTGATGCTGGCGAGCTGGTTCAGCGGGGTCTGCGCGCCGTAGTAGTCGATGTGGATCCGCGCGAACATGGCGGGCGTGGCACGGCCGGTGCGCACCGTGGACATGTCTTCCTTCGCGACGGACACCGCTTTTTCCATCTTTTCCTCGGCGTCGAGGAGGGTCTCGTCGATCACGGCAACTCCTTGAGGTCTGTGCCAACACGCGCTCTGGCTTGATCGTGCTTGTGCAGATCCCAGCAGGTCTAGGGCACTGCCTGTGCAGCGGGGGTGGCGACGAGCGTGCCGATCGACTCCCCCCGTACGGCGCGGGCGATATTCCCGTCGACAAGCAGGTTGAACACGATGATCGGCATGTTGTTGTCCATGCACAAGCTGAACGCCGTCGTGTCGGCCACCTTGAGCCCTTTCTCGAGTGCTTCGCGGTGGCTGATGGCACCGTAGAACTCGGCGTCCGGGTCGACCTTCGGGTCCGCCGAGTACACGCCGTCCACGGCCTTCGCCATGAGCACGACCTCGCAGCCGATCTCGAGCGCGCGCTGGGCGGCGGCGGTATCGGTAGAGAAGTACGGCATGCCGACGCCTGCGGCGAAGATGACGCAACGCCCCTTGTCCAGGTGGCGTTCCGCCCGACGCGGGACGTAAGGCTCCGCGACCTGCCCCATCGTGACAGCGCTCTGCACACGCGTCTGCACATCCAGCTTCTCGAGGAAGTCCTGCAGCGCGAGACAGTTCATGACGGTACCGAGCATCGCCATGTAGTCCGCGCGGTCACGATCCATGCCTCGCTGGCTCAGCTCGGCCCCACGGAAGAAGTTCCCGCCGCCGATCACCACCGCGATCTGTGTCCCGCTCCGCACCACCTCGGCGATCTGGCGCGCCACGTCGTGTACGACGTCCGGGTCGACGCCGAGCGAGCCGCCTCCGAACATCTCACCGCCGAGCTTGAGCAGCACTCGCCGGTAACCGTGCACGGGTCGGTCTGTCGTCATGCCGTCTCCACTGCAGCCGGTGCGGGTGAGGTCCGGGGCGGATCGTGCTGTGCCCCGGCCCAGCGGGGCGGAGCACAGCACGATTATCCCTCAACACGATCCGTGATCGCGGCCAGCCCGGCACTGGTCATCTCAGTCGGGTCGTCGACCGCTGTCCCAGTACCGGGCATGGTGCATCACCAGTAACCAGGCGCGGGTCAGGACTGGCCGACCTCGAAGCGCGCGAAACGTGTCAGCGTGACGCCCGCCTCGTCGAGCAGCTGCTGCACCGTCTTCTTGTTGTCGGTGACGGACGGCTGCTCGAGCAGCACGTTGTCCTTGTAGAACGCGTTGACCTTCCCCTCGATGATCTTGGAGATGGCCTGCTCGGGCTTACCTTCCTCGCGGGCGTTCTGCTCGGCGATGTTGCGCTCGCCCTGCACGACATCCTCCGGCACCTCGTCCCGGGAGAGATAATGCGGCTTGAGCGCAGCCACCTGCATCGCCGCACCGCGCGCCGCGGCGGCGGCCTCCTCGCCCTCGCCGGTGTACTCGACGAGGACGCCGACCGCAGGCGGCAGGTCGGCACCCCTGCGGTGCAGGTAGGTCTCGACGTTCCCGTCGAAGGAGGCGACCCGGCGCAGCTGCAGCTTCTCCCCGATCTTGGCGGCGAGCGACTGCACGGCGTCGTCGACGGTACCGCCGTCGAGCGGGGCGTCCTTCAACTGCTGCACGTCATCGCTGCGCAGGTTCTTGGCCACCTCGATGATCCGTGCGGCCAGCGCCTGGAACTCGTCGTTCTTCGCGACGAAGTCCGTCTCCGAGTTCATCTCGATCAAGGCGCCGCCGTCGCCGGCGATCAGGCCCTCGGCCGTCGCGCGCTCGGCACGCTTACCGACGTCCTTGGCACCCTTGATGCGCAGGAACTCGACAGCCTTGTCGAAGTCGCCTTCGCTGTCCTCGAGGGCCTTCTTGCAGTCCATCATGCCGGAGCCGGTCAGCTCGCGCAGGCGTTTGACGTCTGCTGCGGTGTAGTTCGTCATCGTGGGTAATCCGTTCCTTCACGAATGATGAGGTCGGGTTGTCGGGAAAGCAGCGCGCCCCGCGCGCCGCGGCGGGGCGCGGGGCGCGCCGGGATCAGGAGGTGGGCTGCTCGGTCTCCTCGCCGACCTTGCCGGACTCTGCCTGCTCGGCCTGCTCACCCTCGGCCTCGGCGCCCTCGGCCGCTTCACCGCTGAGCAGCTCCTTCTCCCACTCCGCGAGCGGCTCGTCGCCTGCCACACCGGGTTCGGGCTTGTCCTCTCCCTCGCTCGCGGTGCCGTTGCGCCCTGCCGAGCGGGCGAGCAGCCCCGCGGCGGCGCCCTCTGCCACGACCTTGGTCAGCATCGCCGCGGAACGGATCGCGTCGTCGTTGCCCGGGATGGGGTAGTCGACCTCGTCCGGGTCGCAGTTGGTGTCCAGGATCGCGATCACCGGGATGTTGAGCTTGCGCGCCTCACCGACGGCGATGTGCTCCTTCTTGGTGTCCACGATCCAGACGGCACTCGGCACCTTCGCCATGTCGCGGATGCCGCCGAGTGTCTTCTCCAGCTTGTCCTTCTCACGGGTGAGGGTGAGGATCTCGCGCTTGGTCAGCCCCTGGAAGCCCCCGGTCTGCTCCATGGCTTCGAGCTCCTTGAGCCGCTGAAGGCGCCTGTGCACCGTCTGGAAGTTCGTCAGCATGCCGCCCAGCCAGCGCTGGTTGACGAACGGCATCCCGACGCGCTGCGCCTCGCGGGCGATCGCTTCCTGGGCCTGCTTCTTCGTGCCGACGAACATGATCGTGCCGCCGTGCGCCACCGTCTCCTTGATGAAGTCGTAGGCACGATCGATGTAGTTCAGCGTCTTCTGCAGGTCGATGATGTAGATGCCGTTGCGCTCGGTGAAGATGTAGCGCTTCATCTTGGGATTCCAGCGCCGGGTCTGATGCCCGAAGTGCACGCCGGAGTCGAGCAGCTGCTTCATGGTGACGACGGCCATAGCCTTGTTCGCACCTCTATCTGTCTCGGCGTACCGCTGGTATCGCGGTACGCACGCGGTCGGTTTGCCGCGGCCGAGCGCGCTCGACCGCCCTGGTGCGCTGCCGGCTACCCGACCCCTGGCCATACCGGAGGGGAACCGCGGGTGGCCGTCGGCGGTCATGCTCCGAATAGCGTCGCACCAGGCGGAGGCCGCGCCCCTCAGCGCGGACTCGCCACGGTGCCGCGGCGCCCGGAAAACGCACCGCCGTGCACGCGCACGCGAAGTCAACCCACCTGTGGCGGGCTGCGGGAGTCAGTGTACGCGCCGCCGGGATCGTGCGGTGTGCGGGCTCCGTAGCGCGTTCCCGGTCACAGGCTCGAGTCACAGGCTCGAGGTACGGACTCGAGCCGCGGGTTCGGGTCACGGGCTCGCGGAGCGAGTTGTACACAGCACCGGCGGCGCTCCACGGATCCGGCGCCGAGTACGCACCACCGTCGCCGGGTGCGCCACGATAACCGCGTGCGTCCCGTTCTCACCCTGGTCCTGGCGGTCTGTGTGGCGGCACCGCTGCTGGCTGTGCCCGCAGCGCGGTCGGTGACCGCCCCCGAACCGCCGGTGCCGGAGCACGCGCCGTCCGAGGCCGGCACCGGGTTCGGCTGGCCACTGCGCCCGCGGCCGCGCGTTGTCCGGCCGTTCGAGCGACCCGAGTGCCGTTACTGCCCGGGTCATCGCGGGGTCGATCTGGAAGGCGGGCACGGGCAGCCGGTACGCGCCGCGCGGGACGGCACTGTCGTCTACGCGGACCGGCTCGCCGGGCGAGGCGTCGTTTCGGTCGACCACGGGCAGCTGCGCACGACGTACGAGCCGGTCACACCACGGGTGGCCGAGGGCGACCGGGTGCGCGCCGGCCAGCGCATCGCCACCGTCGTCGCCGGGCATCCCGGGTGCGTGGTGCCGAGCTGCCTGCACTGGGGCCTGCGCCGCGGCGAGGAGTACCTGGACCCGCTGGCCGCGCTCGGGGTGGGGCCGCTGCGCCTGAAGCCGGTGCCGCCCGCCGCCACACCGGGAGCCCCGGACGGGCCCGGTCCCCGGACACGCCCACGGCCGTGGTCGCGCACGGTCCGTCCGCGCGCGACCACGGCCGCCGAGCGGGGAGCGCTCCTCAGCCGCGGTCCAGCGTGATCACCGGGGACGTCCACGTCTCCCAGTGCTCGTCGTTCCACCGGTCACCGAGTGCCTGCAGCGCCCGGACCTCGATGCGGTAGTCGCCGTCCGGCACCGGCCACGACCAGCCGAACATGCCGCTCACCGTGCCGTCCCACGGGTACGTGAAGTAGGACGTGCTCGACGCGTTCCGCTCGACGTGTTCGAGATCCACGGCCTTGTCTGCGATCGGGTACACCGGCGTGCCCGTGTCGGCGTCGCGCACCACCATCTCGAGCTTCTCCACCTGGTGGCGGAAGTGCACCAGTATGTACGGGATGTCGGGCAACCCGTCCACCGTCTCCATGGAGTACGTCGCGCCGTCCGGCTGGTTCTCGAACTCGCCGCCCTCCACGCACTCGTGACCGATGAAGACCTCGCACTCGGTGACCGTGGTCAGCCACGGAACGTCGTGCTCGACCACCTCGCCGTCCTCGTCGACCTCCTCGAGCGGGGGCATCACCTCGATCGCCTGGTAGTCACCGGCATAACCGGCATAGGGCACCCTGGTGGTCCCCGCACCGTCCTGCCCGCCGGCGGCGGTCACCTCGATGTAGCCGCCGTACTGCAGGTTCTCGACCTCGTCCCCGGGAGGGGTGATGCGCAGCAGCGCGTTGACCGACCGGCCCGGCGGGACGGTAACGGTGTCCCGCCGGAACGACACCTCCGCGAAGGCGTCGTTGAACGACGGCTCGACCGTGCTGCCGTGTGTACCCAGCGCAGGCGTGTGATCCAGCTCGTAGGTCACCGGCTCGCTGCCGCTGTTGGTGATGCGCAGCTTCTGCCGCTGCGCACCGGGACCGCTCTCACCGAGCGAGAGCTTGCCAGGAGTCACCGTGGTCGTCGCCTGCACCGCTCCAGGAACGTCGAGCATGCCCGCGCCCTGCCGGTGCACGTTGTCCAGCAGCCCCAGGTCGGGGTTGCCCCACCACGGCGCCGGATCGGCGTTGTTCTGCAACAGGCCACGCACCTCGGAGGCTGCGAGCGAGGGCTCGGACTCGAGTAGCAGCGCGACACCACCGGCCACGTGCGGCGAGGACATCGACGTGCCGCTCACCGTCGCGTACTGGCCACGGTCCATCGGGTAGGTCGAGCGGATCAGCCCACCCGGCGCCCCGATGTCCGGTTTGAGGTCCAGGTCGGGTGACAACCCGTACGAGCTGAACGAGCTGATCAGCCCGCCGTTCGGGTTGGGAACCTCGGTCTGCTCATCGCTCCAGGTCAGCGTCACCGGCTCGGCACCGGCCAGCAGCTCACGCAGGTGCGCTCCACCGGTGTCGGGGATACCGATCGCGAACCCGCCACGGTCGCTGATACCGCCGCCTGCGAACATCCCGCTGACGTTGTTGTAGATCACCACGCCCTCGGCGTCCGCCGCCATCGCGGCGGCGTACTTCTCGTCGAAGGTGCACGCGCCGCGCTCGATCAGCGCGACCTTGCCCTCGGGATCGCTGTCGAGCTCGTCGCCTTCGGAGTCGACGCAGGCCCTCCCCACGTCGGTGAGCTCCGCCGACGTGCCCTCCGTCGGCGGCTCGGGCGCCTCGGACATCGGCATGTACGGCACCGGCTCCCCACCGGGGTTGGCATCGAACGTGTTCACCGTGATGCGCACGTTTTCGTAGGCGGCCACGCCGATGACGTCGGCGCCGAGGCCGGGCGCGCTCGCCGAGTACACGCCGTTGGCGCCGCTGTTGCCGATCGAGGAAACCACGACCATGCCCTCGTCGACGAGGGCGTCGGCTGCTTGCGCCGTGGGGTACTGCGGCCACGAGAAGGCCGAGCCGATACTCATGTTCAGCACGTCCATGTCGTCGTCGAGCGCGCGCTCCATCGCGGCGATCATGACGTCCGCCGTCGTGCTTCCCTCGCAGCCGAACACCTTGTATGCACCGAACTCGACGCCCGGGGCCACCCCGGTAACCTCGCCGTCGGCGCCGACGATCCCGGAGACGTGCGTGCCGTGCCCGTGGCAGTCCATGGGGTCGGGGTCGGGCTCGGGCTCCAGCGTATCGGGGTGGTTGGCGTCGAACTCGTCGCCGACGAAGTCCCATCCGGCCACGACCCGTTCGGTCGGGAGGGAGCCGGGACCACCCAGGTCGGGATGGGTGTAGTCGACACCGGTGTCCATCACGGCGACCCGTAGCCCGTCCCCGGTAAGACCGAGCTCGGACTGCGCGATGTCGGCGCCGGTCATGCCGAGCGCGGCCGACATCTCCGGGTCGGCGTCGGCCGTCTCCGGGATGGCTACGCGCTCCACAGGGTAGAGCGCCTCGACACCGGGTACCTCTCGCATCTTGGCCAGCTCGCCGGCGTCGAGCTCCACCGACAACCCGTTCCACAGCGAGTCGAACTGCATCCGCTCGTGGAACCTCACGTCGTGCTCGCGAGCGTTGTCACGGAACCGCGCTCGCTCGCTGCTGAGCTGGGACCGCGCCGTCCCTTCCGCACGTGGCGCGCTTTCCAGCTCGACGAACCACAGCCCCTGCGCCTCATGCGTCAAGGCACCGTCGTCCTCCGCAGCGGGCGCCGGGTGGACCGGCGCGATGTCCGCGCTGTCACTGGCGCCCGCCGGAACAGCGATCGTGCCGAACGCCATGGCAAGGGCCGCAAGGGCCGCCGGCCTCCTACGGTGCGATAACACCGTCACAACATCACGTCCCTTCCACCGAAGCTCGCGCGCCGGGACGCGGTTGTCGACACACTTCGCCCCCAGTAGCGGTTCTCACACATCCGGGACGTTTCTACACCAGTAGCGTCATCCGGGTCGTCGGCGCGGGTCGCCCGTGATCTTCGATCAGAGCCCGTGGGATGGCAATACGCCGACCAGCCGATTCGTCACCCGAACAGCTGACAACCTTAGGCGTTAGCTTGCTCGGTGAGCTTCGCGCGCAGCCGCAGCACGGCGCGCGTGTGCAGCTGGCTCACGCGTGACTCGGTCACGCCGAGCACGCGACCGATCTCGGCAAGGGTCAGGCTCTCGAAGTAGTACAGGCTGACGATGATGCGGTCCCGTTCGGCCAGCTGCGCGATCGCATCGGCGAGCTGCTTGCGGTTGTCCCGGTCCACAAGCACCGAAACCGGGTCGATCGCGTCGTCGTCCGCGATCGTCTCGGCGATCGGGCCGTCGCCCCTGTTGCCCCCGACCAACCCTTCCAGCGCCACCACGCTGGTCAGCTGCAGCTGCCCGTAGAGATCGCGCAACTCGGCGACCGAGATCTCCAGCTCGTGCGCCAGCTCGGCGTCGGTCGGGGTGCGATGGAGGCGGGCCCCGAGACGTTCGAGCGCGCGCTCCACCGCCCGTGCCCTGCTCCTGACCGCGCGTGGAACCCAGTCCTGCGAGCGCAGATCGTCCAGGATCGCGCCGCGGATCCGCTGCATCGCGTACGTCTCGAACTTCAGCCCCTTGTCGGGGTCGAACTTCTCGATGGCGTCGACCAGCCCGAATATCCCCGACTGCACGAGATCACCGACATCGACATGGGTGGGCAGCCCGGTGCCTACACGCCCGGCGACGTACTTGACCAGCGGGGCGTAGTGCAGCACGAGACGCTCGCGCACGCTCTGGCACGGTGCGCGCGCGAACTCGCGCCACAGCGCGTCGACACCGTCGGGGCCGTGGTGATCGTCCTGCGCCGCCGTGGTCCGGTCCGACTCGGTCCCGCTCGCAGGCTCGGAGTTACGGTCCGAACTCGCGACCGAGCTCACCACACTGCCCCCGGTGTCCCTGTCAGGCTCTGGGGTGCGTTCGATCATGGATCGCCTTCAACCGCTCGACTGTGACATGAGTGTAGAGCTGTGTGGTCGCTAGCGTAGCGTGACCGAGTAACTCCTGAACGCTACGAAGGTCGGCACCGCCTTCGAGCAGGTGGGTCGCCGCGGAGTGGCGCAGGCCGTGCGGTCCCATGTCCACGGCTCCCTCGACCGGCGCGACGGCCTCGTGCACCACGCGGCGTGCCGTGCGCGGGTTGAGCCTGCCGCCCCGCGCACCGAGGAAGAGCGCCTGTTGCCGGTCACCCTCACCCGCGGGCGCCAACGCGGGGCGTCCCCTGGACAGCCACTCGCGAAGGGCACGCGCTGCCGGGCGGCCGAACGGCACCATGCGTTCCTTGCGCCCCTTGCCGAACACCCGGACCAGCTGGTCGGTCACGTTCACGTCACCGAGATCGATGGCGCACAGCTCGGATACCCGCACCCCGGTCGCGTAGAGCAGCTCGACGACGGCGCGGTCACGCAGCGTCAGCGCGTCGGCCCCCTCGCCGGTAACCCCGTCGCCGTGCCCACCGCCGTCGGTGCCCCGCGAGTCGCCTGCCCGCATGGCCGCGCTCGCCTGCGCCGGACTGAGCACTCCCGGAAGTGTGCGGTGAACCTGGGGGGAAGCCAACCGCAGTCCCGGGTCGGAGGGGAGGTAGCCGCTGCGATACGCCCACGCGGTGAACGTGCGCGCCGCGGCGGCCCGCCTGGCCAGGGTCGTCCGACCGGCCCCGGCCGCATGCTGCCACGCGAGCCAGCCGCGCAGCTCGGTGATATCGAGGCCGGCCAGGTCGGCGTCCTCGGCGGGGCCACCCTCGGGTGGAGCGGACTGATCGACGCCGTGCAGGTGCGCGATCAGCGAGATCACGTCCCCAGTGTAGGCCCGCACGGTGTGCTCGGACAGCCCGCGCTCGCCGCGAAGATGGCGTTCGAAGCCGTCCACGACTCGCGCGCACGTACCCGGCAACGCCGCGCGGAGCGCGCGCGTGGACACCCGGTCGGACGATGAGGCTCGCATGATGGCAAACGCTGCGCGAGCGAGAGCCGCGGGTCAAGGATCGCCACACCGTCACAGCCGACTCGCGCCCGAGCGGGCCGCGACGCGGACCATGGGTCGCGGTGCTCGCCCTTGTCTGCTGCCTGCTACTGATCGGGTTGCTCGCTCTCCGTGCTGCCACCGGACCGGACCGCCTTGCCGGCGATGCGGTCCCCGCGACGACGCTGCCGACCTCCCCTGCCGCGACGGACCCGCCCGCCTCCCCCGGCGATACCGACGAGCGCCCGGACGAGCCGGGTGAGCTGCTGCCGGACACCGTGGTGGCCAGCGACGGCTCGAGCCAGGTCCGGGTTCGGGTACTGGACCGAGGTTCCGGACGAGTTGCGGGACGCGGAGGCGGTGATCGCCATCGGCGAGCCCCTCGTCAGTGCCTCGGTGGAGGTGTTCACCTACCCGCAGGAGGACTACACGGGCTTCGACGACTACGTTTCGCTGACCGAGGACTGGTTGCGCAGCGACGAGTTCGGCGAGTCCACGATCGACGACGTCAGCGACGTGACCGCCGACGACCTGCCCGCCGTCCGTTTCGAGGTCACCGCAAGCAGCGGAGGCGTCAACCAGGTCATGTGGTGGGTCCTCGTGCACGGCGAGCACGCCTACTACGACGTCGTCGGCTGGACGGTCCCCTCGGAGCGTGAGCAGACGGAACCGGTGATCGCCGAGGTCATGGCATCCTTCGAGGAACTCGAGGACGAGATCTGACGCTGCGGCTGTCAGCGCACGGACCGGCCGCGCAGCCACCCGTCCTCGCACCGCAGGCTGAGCCCGTCCAGCTCGAGCTCGCAGAGCACCGCACGCGTCGTGCCGACAGGGAGTCCGGCCTCCGTAGCGAGCTGCTCGGCCGATCGGCCGCTGCGGGCGTCCAGCGCGTCGTAGACCCGCCCGGCTGTGCGGGACAAGCCGTCGAGCTCGCGCCCCTGTTCGGCAGGGCGCTGCTCGAGGTCCACCCCGAACGTGCCGACCTCCTCGGCCACCTCCGCTGCCGAGGCGACAAGCGTGGCACCTGCGGAGCGAACCAGCTCGTGACAGCCGCGCGACATGCGCGACGTGACCGGCCCCGGTACGGCCATCACGGACTTGCCGAGCGAGGTCGCCGTGCTCGCGGTGTTGCGGGCGCCGCTGCGCAGGTCGGCCTCCACCACCACGGTGCCTGCGGTCAGCGCCGCGAGCAGCCGGTTGCGTACCAGGAAGCGGTGGCGTGCAGGGCGCGTTCCCGGTGGGTACTCGCTGAGCACGAGCCCACGCTCGGCGATCCGGCGCAGCATCGCGTCGTGACCGGCCGGATAGCCGGCGTCGACCCCGCACCCCAGCACCGCGACCGTGGCGCCCGTACTCGCCAGTGCGCCGCGATGCGCTGCGGCATCGACGCCGTACGCGGCGCCGGAGACGATCGTGACACCCCGCGCGGCGAGCGTGTACGCCCAGTCCGCGGCGGTGTGCTCGCCGTACCCGGTGGCGGCGCGCGCACCCACGATCGTGACGGCCTGCCGGACGGTCCGCTCCAGCGAGGCCTGCCCGCACGCCCACAGACCGAGCGGGCTGAGCATCCCCGCTACACCGCGGCCCGCGGCCACCTCGAGGCTCAGTAACGGCCACGCCGGCCACTCCTCGTCCTCCGGCACGATCAGCCGCATTCCCGCTTCCCGCGCCCGATCCAGCTCGGCGGGGCTCACGGTCCGGTGCGCGCGTGCTCGCGTCAGCTCGGCGACCTCGCCAGGGACGTCGCCCCGCTGCACACGCTCGGCCGCGGCGACGGCTCCCTGCTCGGTCACCAGGCGCGTCAACGCAGGCGCGGGAGGCTCGGCGACCCCCAGCAGGTACGCGCGCGCCGCCCGCACCCGGTCATCGGCCGCGCCGCCCATCACACCGCCCTCCTGTCCCGAAACTCCAGTGCCGCGGCGACGTCCTCTGGTTCGGGGCGATCCCGCGCGGCCAGGTCGGCGAGCGTCCACGCCAACCGCAGGCACCTGTCCGCCCCCCGCGCCGTCACCGCGCTGCGCTCCAGAGCACGATCGAGCACCGCGGTCACCGTCGCCGGTAGCGCGAACTCCTGCCGCAACGCCGGTCCGGGTACCTCGGCGTTGGTCCGCCAGCCTTGCTCCGACCATCGCCGCAACGCCCGCTCGCGCGCCCGCAGTACGCGCCCGCGCACCACCTCGGTACTGTCCACGGTCGACCCCGCGTGTGCATCCATCGCCGTGACCGGGCGCATACGGACCTGGATATCCACCCTGTCGAGCAGCGGCCCGGAGAGCTTGCCGAGATAGCTCCTGCGCACCGCGGGCGAGCACGAGCATTCCGACTCGCGAGCCGGGGCACACGGGCACGGATTGGTCGCCAGCACGAGCTGGAAGCGGGCCGGGTAGGTCACCGCGCCGCGTGAGCGAGCCAACCGCACCTCCCCCTCCTCCAGCGCGGTACGCAACGACTCGAGACGCTCCGCCCCGTACTCGCAAGCCTCGTCGAGCAGCAGTACCCCTCGGTGTGCCCTGCTGATGGCCCCCGGCGCCGCGATGCCACTACCTCCACCGATCAGCGCGGCCACCGAGGTCGAGTGATGCGGCGCCACCAGGGGCGGCACACGGATCAGCGGGGCTCCGGGCGGCAACGAGCCGTCCACCGAGCGCACCGCGGTGGCCTCGAGCGCCTCGTCGTCGTCCAGCAGCGGCAGCAGCCCTGGTAAGCGGTGCGCGAGCATGCTCTTGCCGACACCGGGCGGGCCGATCAGCAGCAGGTGGTGCCCGCCGGCAGCGGCGACCTCCAGCGCGTAACGCGCCTCGGGCTGGCCGACCACATCGGCGAGGTCCCCGACATCGTCCGGAGCCTGCGCCGCAGCCTCGGGGGCCGTGTGAAGCTCGCGGTCCGCGCGTAGCCAGTCGAGCACCTCGGTCAACTCTGCGGCCCCGTGCACCTGCATTCCGGGGACGAGCCCGCCTTCGGCGAGTGACTCCACAGGCACGACGGCTCGGGTCATCCCGGCTTCCCGCGCAGCGAGCAGGCTCGGCAGCACCCCGCGCACATGCCGGATCCGCCCGTCGAGGGCCAGCTCGCCGAGCAGCGTGGTCCCGGCCAGCCCGGAGCCGGGTACCACGCCCGCGGCCACCAGCGTGGCGACGGCGATCGCCAGGTCGTAGGCCGACCCGACCTTCGGCAGGTTGGCCGGGGACAGGCCGAGTGTGACCTGCTTGTCCGGCCAGGAGTTTCCGGAGTTGCGCACCGCGGCACGCACGCGGTCCTTCGCCTCACGCAAGCCCGGGTCCGGTAGACCGAGCAGCTTCGTCCCCGGCAGGCCCGCGCCGATGTCCGCCTCGACCTCCACGACCGTGCCGCGCAGGCCGAGCAGCGCGATCGACCAGGCGCGACCGAGGGGCATCTAGAACGCCCCCTCGATGTGCCGGATGCCCGGGCTGTCGCCCGCACGCCAGACGATCGCGAGTACGTCGAACCGGACCGGCACCCACCGCACGCGGTAGATGGACAGCCAGCGGTACGCCAGCCTGCGGATACGTGCGACCTTCGCGGCGCTCACCGCCTCGGCCGGCTGGCCGTACCCGGTCCCCGACCGTGTCTTGACCTCGCAGACGATCAGGCTCACGCCATCCGTCGCGATGATGTCCAGCTCGCCCTCACGGCATCGCCAGTTGCGTTCGAGCACGACGATGCCGCACGACTCCAGGTACTGCTGGGCCAGCTCCTCACCGTCACGTCCCAGCTCGTTCCGGCCGCCCACCGTTGCCGCCCCCTCGAGTCCCGCACGACCAGTTCCGGGACGACACTGCCGTGCGCCTCGGGTGGGGCACCAGTACGTTCCGTGGCGGCTGTGGACAAACCCACACCGGTGGACAACTCGATACGGAAGGCTGAATGACGCTTTCAGTCCACAAGACGGACTGAAAGCGTCATTCAGCCTGCGAAGGGACCGTCGTCAGGCAGCTTGAGGTCGGGCTTGTCCAGCTCCTCGACGTTGACGTCCTTGAAGGTGATGACCCGAACGTTCTTGACGAACCGTGCCGGCCGGTACATGTCCCATACCCACGCGTCGGACATCGCCACTTCGAAGTAGACCTCGCCGCCCGCGTCGCGCACCTGGACATCCACCGCGTTGGCCAGGTAGAAGCGCCGCTCGGTCTCCACGACGTAAGCGAACTGGCCGACGATGTCGCGGTACTCGCGGTACAGCGACAGCTCCATCTCCGTCTCGTACTTCTCGAGGTCTTCCGCGCTCATCCGGGTGGCGTCCCTCCTCGGCTGTCCAGCTGCGTCACGCCTGTCCGCGCAGTTCGCGTCACCGCTCACCGGCGAATGCTCGTAGGGTACTCGTGACGGCCGCGTCACCAATACTCATGTCCATTCTTCACCACACCGCCACCACTCGAACAGGGC
The DNA here is from genome assembly GCF_900188115.1 of Haloechinothrix alba. GTDB lineage: Bacteria > Actinomycetota > Actinomycetes > Mycobacteriales > Pseudonocardiaceae > Haloechinothrix > Haloechinothrix alba. The sequence goes on from NZ_FZNW01000016.1 coordinate 51,698, forward strand.
GAGGGTCGTATGCCCCCGGATGCCCGGCCACGCCGGCGATGGACACGGACCGTGCCCACTACCCTGCCCCGGGGCGCGCGGCCGCCGCGACGTTGGCGTAGGACCACCTGTGCACCTCGCTCGGCCCGTACTCGGTCAGCGTTCTGGCGTGTTCGGCCGTGCTGTACCCCTTGTGGGTGGCGAACCCGTACATCGGATACCTCGTGTGCAGCTCCACCATTATCCGATCCCTGGTCACCTTGGCCAGCACGGACGCGGCCGCCACGCAGGCCGCTGCCTGATCTCCCTTGATCACCGGAACGCTCGGCGCGGCGAGGCCGTCGACCCGGAACCCGTCGGTCAGCACATAGCCGGGATGTGGCTCGAGCCGTGCGGCCGCCCTGCGCATGCCGCTGATGTTCGCGGCGTGCACACCGTCGGCGTCGATCTCGTCCGGGCCGATCACCACCACGGCATACGCCGCGGCCACCGCGATGATCTCGTCGTACAGGCGTTCCCGCGCGGCCTCGCTCAGGCGCTTGGAGTCGGTCAGCTCATCCAGTCCCGGTTCCGGCCGTGCAGGCAGCGCGCACGCCGCGATGACCAGCGGACCCGCACATGCCCCGCGCCCGGCCTCGTCCACGCCGGCGACGGGGCCGAAGCCGCGTCGCGCGAGCGCTCGCTGTACACCCCAGGTACCCGAGTCCCGCCGGATCGGCACGCGGCCGGGCCGCAGCGTGTCCCGGTACGGCCTGCCGCTCGATGTGGTGCCCTTCACCACAGCGGGCTCCTAGTCGTGCTGCGGGTTGAAGTCGCTGACACTACCCCAACGACCGGGGGGTAGGACGATCACACGCGCCTTGCCGACGACATGATCCTCCGGAACGGCACCCTGCTCACCACCACCGCCCTGGATCCGCGAGTCGCTGGAGTTGTTGCGGTTGTCACCCATCATCCACAGCGAGTCCTCCGGCACGTCGACCGGGCCGAAGGACCGCTGCTCACGTTCCCGGCCCGGTTCCCAGTGCAGGTACGGCTCGTCGAGCGGCTCCCCGTCGACCAGAACGCGGTTCTGCTCGTCGCAGCACTCCACCGTCTGACCACCCTCGGCGATGATGCGCTTGACGAAGTCCCGCTCGTCCGGTGGCGCCATGCCCACGACGGCGCCGAGCTGCTGCAGGAACCCTGCCACCGGGTTCGCGGGCTCCGCAACCGGAGCATCGGTCTCGGTCCAGGCCCGTGGCCCGTGGAACACCACCACATCACCCGGCTCCGGGTCGGTGAAGTTGTACACGAGCTTGTCGACCAGCACACGGTCCGGCGTACAGCCGGGACACCCGTGCAACGTCGTCTGCATCGAGCCGGACGGGATCATGTACACCCGCGCCACGAAATGCTGGATGGTGAACGTCAGGACGAGAGCGACGAGGATGAGAATGGGCAGCTCTTTCCAGAAGGAACGCTGCTTCTCCGGCTTACGTTTGCGGTGCGCGCCGCCCCTACGCGGCGCCTGCCCGGAGGCTGACTCCCCGTCGAACCGTCCCCGGTGCTCGGGACTGTCGCCGGATCCACTCGCAGGCACGGGCTTGACCACGGGGCCAGAACCGGTTCTCGACCAGGCGCGTCAGGAACGCGCGACGGCCGACTCCCGACGCTCCGGGATACGCGCCTTCTTACCGCGAAGGTTGCGCAGGTAGTAGAGCTTGGCGCGCCGGACCACCCCGCGCTTGGCCACCTCGATCTTGGCGATGTTCGGTGAGTGCAGCGGGAACGTCCGCTCCACGCCGACACCGAACGACACCTTGCGCACGGTGAACGTCTCGCGGACGCCGCCACCCTGGCGGCGGATCACCACACCCTGGAAGACCTGGTTCCGCTCCCGGGTGCCCTCAATGACGCGGACGTGAACCTTCAACGTGTCGCCTGCCCGGAAGTACGGGATGTCGGAACGCAGCGACTCGGCGTCAAGAGCGTCCAGGGTGTTCATCGTCTTGGTCCGTCCTCGTTCATCGTATGGCTTGCCTACATCCAGGCGCGTGGGACGCGGTGTCCGACGCGGGGCCTCGGCATGCGGTCGAGCCGTACTCGCTCGCTGCCGCCGTGAAGACCGCCCCACCCCCGCTCTACGGCGTGAGTCACCGTGCAGCGTGACGCTGGGCGACTCCTGCCAGCTGGGTCGTGACAACTCACCCGGCCTGGAGAATTACCGCGACATGTCGCGCGCACCGCGCGATCACGCCGACGGTGCCAGTATTACAGATCCCACTCCCACCGGCGCACCCGGGGGAGGTCACCGTCGCCGCGTGCCGCGGACCGGCACCTCACCGGTCCGCCCGCAGCGACTCGAGCAGTGCTCGGTCCCGCTCGTCGAGCGCATCCTCCGGCAGGCGGTCCACCAGGTCCGGACGGCGGTGGAAGGTTCGAACCAACGCCTGGTCCCTGCGCCACCGGTCCACGAGTGCGTGGTTACCGGACAGCAGCACCTCCGGAACGGAGAGGTCGCGCCATACCTCGGGCCGGGTATAGCTCGGGCCTTCGAGCAAACCGTCCAGGGCCGTGGAGAACGAGTCCTGCGCGGCCGAGGTCGGGTTACCGAGCACCCCGGGCAGCAGCCGCGCGAACGCCTCCACGATCACCAGCACGGCGGCCTCGCCGCCCACCAGCACGTAGTCCCCGACGGAGACCTCGTCAACCGGCATCCTGCGCGCGGCATCGTCGATGACGCGCTGGTCGATGCCTTCGTAGCGGCCACACGCGAAAATCAGGTGTTCCTCCGCCGCGTACTCCTGCGCGCATCGCTGGGTGAACGGGCGCCCGGCCGGGGTCGGCACCACGAGACGAGGGCGGGGCTTCGTCCCTGGCTCGTCACCCTCCGCCTGCGGTGCGACGGCATCCAGTGCCTCACCCCACACCTGCGGCTTCATCACCATGCCCGGGCCGCCGCCGTAGGGCGCGTCGTCCACTGCGCGGTGCACATCGTGCGTCCAGTCCCGCAGGTCGTGCACGCCGAGGTTGATCAGACCCCGCTCGACGGCCTTCCCGAGCAGCGCGGCACGCAACGGCTGGAGGTACTCCGGGAAGATCGTGATGACGTCGATGCGCATCGTTACGGGTTACTCCAGAAGGCCTTCCGGGGGTCCAGCACCAGCCTGCCCCCCTCGACGTCCACCGTCGGCACGATCGCGCGTACGAACGGGACGAGCACCTCGTGGCCATCCACGTCGAGCACGAGCAGATCACCGGCCGGACCGTGCGCCACGTCCCGAACGGGACCGACGGGCGTGCCGTCGACGCGTTCGGCACGCAGGCCGATCAGCTCGTGATCGTAGAACTCTTCCGGGTCCTCGGCAGGCGGCAGCTCGGCGGTGTCGACGACGAGCAGGCAGCCACGCAGCGCCTCGGCGTCCTCCCGCGTACTGACCTGGTCGAATCGGACCAGCAGCCGGTTACCGTGCCACCGGCTGCTCCGCACGGTCAGCGCGGTGGACGGTTCGTCCTTGCCTCGCGCGGTGAGCCCGGCCTCGTCCGCGAACCGTTCGTCCGGCGCGTCGGTACGCACATCGACAACGAGCTCGCCGCGGATGCCGTGTGCCTTGGCCACCCGCCCGACGACGACGTCCACGCCTCACCTTCCTGGGGCTGCGCCCGCTCCCCCGCAGCTACGCGACGGGATGGGTACCCGGACGCGGGGTCACCGATCCGTGTCGATCACGTCCACGCGCACGCCGCGACCACCGACCCCGCCCATCACGGTCCGCAACGCCGTAGCCGTGCGCCCGCCACGACCGATGACCTTGCCAAGGTCATCGGGATGCACGTGCACTTCCAGCGTACGTCCGCGCCGGTTCGTGACCAGCTCGACCCGCACCTCATCGGGATGTTCGACGATGCCGCGAACGAGGTGCTCGAGGGAGTCCGCGAGAAAGCTCACGCCCCGTCCTCGGTAGCGGCGTCCTGACCGGTCGCTCCGTCGCCTGCGGCCGCGTTATCGGCCGTGGCGGAAGCGCCGCCCTCGGACTCCTCCGACTTGGCGGACTTCTTGCCGCCCTTCTTCTTCGACGTGCCCGCCTCCGCGGTGGGCTCGCCATCGGCCTCGGCGAGCGCCTTGTTGAACAGCTCTTCCTTGCTCGGCTTGGGCTCGGCGGCCTTCAGCCTACCTTCGGCACCGGGCAGGCCCTTGAACTTCTGCCAGTCACCGGTGACGCGGAGCAGACGCTGGACCGGCTCCGTCGGCTGCGCGCCGACGCCGAGCCAGTACTGCGCGCGCTCGGAGTCGACCTCGATCAGGCTCGGCTCGTCCTTCGGGTGATACTTCCCGATCGTTTCGATGGCCCTGCCATCCCTGCGAGTGCGGGCGTCGGCCACGATGACCCGGTAGTAGGGCGCACGGATCTTGCCGAGACGCTGCAGTTTGATCTTGACGGCCACGGGTGTGGAACTCCTTGTGTGTTAACCGAAGTCGAGTCATTCACGACTGGGCAGGGCGGGGACGCGTACGGTTCCCGCTGGACTCAGTGACAGCGGGTCGGCAGCACCACCCGCCTGTTCGTGAATAACCCTCCTTGCATCTGTCCGTTCGATCGTGGTCGGCCACGCGCCATCCGAGTGGGGGGCGGACGCCGCAGCCGGAAGGCTGTGTTCATCAGAACCTCGACACGGTGAGAGGGCCCGGTCGAGGCAGGCAAGGATTCATTGTGCCAGACGTCGTCCCCGTCCTCGTCGACCACCCTCGGGCATCCGAGCCCCGCACCGTCCGTCCCTACAGCTGCAGCACGCCCAGTGCGGTCAGCAGGATCGCCAGAGCCGGGAAGAAGTTGTTGACCTGGTGCGCGATGATGCTGGCGAGCAACCGCCCTGTCACCAACCTGGCTAGCCCGATCGGGATGGCGATCACCAGCAACAGCGTGGTCCGCAGCGGTTCCAGGTGGCTGACGGCGAACACCGCCGTGGAGATCACGAACGCGGCGAACCTGCCCCACAGCATCGTCTTCCACTGCAGGCGCTCGATGGCGCTCCACAGCAGGCCACGGAAGATGATCTCTTCACAGATGGGGCCGACCAGCCACAGGTAGAAGAACACGGTCAGCGCGGCATACACCGACAGCGGCCGGTCGGCCACCAGCGCGCCGATCGCCGACTGCGCGTCGTCCTCGCCGACGAACCGGGTCCACACGGCGACGCCGAGCGTGGTGATCACCAGACCGAGCGCACCGAACCGCAGGCCTGTCTTGACGTCGTCCCAGCGCGGTTGGAGTGAGAGGTCCCGGACGGGGCCGTTACCGCGCACCACCGTGACGAGTAACGCGACGGCCACCGCGACGAGGGTCGGCGTGATGGTCCCGATCAGCACGTGCCGGGTCGGGATGCTCGCCCCATCCGACGACGACCCCAGCAGCGCGGAGACGAAGGCCGCTGTGGTCAGCAGCACTGCCTCCACCAGCAAGAACGCGCCGAACCCCCAACGAGGGCTCGGCAGCGACTCTGTTCGCACCTGCACCGACGCCATCAGGACACCAGGAACAGCAGGATCGCGGGTGGGAGGTTGTTCGTACCATGCGCGACCACGCTCGCGCCGAGGCGACCGGTGACGTAACGCGCGAGGCCGATCGCGACACCCTGCCCGAACAGCGCGAGAGTTCGCGCGGGCTCGGCGTGCAGGTACGCGAACAGTACGGCGCTGAGCACCACGATGGCCCAGGCAGGCACCCGGTAGTGCGCGAGCGCGTTCCACAACGCGCCCCGTACGAGCAGCTCCTCGGTGAGCGGGGCCACGATCACCAGTGCGCCCGCGAACACCAGCAGCCACACCAGGTCGTCCCCCAGCCCTTCGGCGAGCCCGTGCAGCGGGCTGTCCGTGAACTCGTCCGACCCGTAGACAGTGATCGTGACCAGGTTGATCAGGTAACCGGCGAGCAGGGCGAAGCCACCGCAGGCGACGCCGATCTGCACATCACGCCAGTTCGGCAGCAGCGCGTAGTCGGAGCGCGGCCCCTGCCCCCAGAGCCGGGAGCCGAGCAGGGGCCCGACACCGAGAAGCAGGTTCGGCACGAAGGCGAGCAGGAGCACCGGTCCGAGCTCGGGCACGGTCAGCGGCCCGACGCCCGGTTCGGCTCCGGTCACCGCCAGCCCCACGAGCAGGCCGGCGAGGTGGTACCCGCCCAGCCCGATGAACAGCGCCAGCAGGCCCCAGTGCGTACCGAGCACGAGACCGTCGCCTGCGGGCGCCCGCGCCTCGGTCGGCTCCCGCCGCCCCGGCTCGCCGTCCCCCGTAGGTGTACTCACCGGACAACCGTGCCCCGGAGTACCACGCGGGCCGGTGTGCGCACCACGCCGACGTCGGCGCGGGGGTCACGATCGAACACGAGCAGGTCGGCCTCGGTCCCGTCGTCGAGCCGGTGGTACCCGAGCCACTCCCGCGCGCTCCAGGACGCGGCCCCCAGCACCCGCTCGTCGGGCATCCCGGCGTCGCGTAACGCCACCATCTCGTCGGCGATACGGCCGTGCGCGATCGTCCCGCCCGCGTCGGTTCCCGTGTAGATCGGCACGCCGGCCTCCAGCGCAGCCCGGACCATCTCGCCTGCGCCCGCGTGCAGCGCCCGCATGTGGGAGGCGTAGGTCGGGTACTTGCGTGCCTGGTCCGCGATGGCCGGGAAGGTCTCGATGTTGATCAAGGTCGGGACGACCGCGACACCGCGCCGCGCGGCCTCGTCGACGAGCCCTGCCGACAGCAGGCCTGTGGCGTGTTCGAGGCAGTCCACCCCCGCTTCGAGCAATCCGGGTAGCGCATCCTCGCCGAACACGTGCGCGGTCACCCGCGCGCCCGCGCCGTGCGCCACCCGGACCGCTTCCGCCAGCACACCATCGGGCCACAGCGGGGCGAGATCGCCGACCGACCTGTCGATCCAGTCGCCGACGAGCTTGACCCACCCGTCGCCGGCGGCGGCCTGCTCTGCGACGGCTTGGCCGAGCAGCTCGGGATCGTCCAGCTCGATACCGAGGCCGGGGATGTATCGCTTGGCCAGTGCGATGTGCCGGCCGGCACGGATGATGCGCGGCAGGTCCGGTTGGGACTGCAGGGGACTGTTGTCCATCGGCACGCCGCAGTCGCGGACCAGCAGCGTACCGCCTTCCCTGTCGGCGATGGCCTGCTCGCGCGCCTCGCCGAGCGTCGCGGCCGTCGTATCGCCCGTACCGATACCAGGGTGGCAGTGCGCGTCGACCAGCCCAGGGAGCGCGTAGCCGGACTCGGCGATGGTGCGTGCTCCGGGGACCGGGGTATGCCAGACCTTGCCGTGCTGGACCCACAGGTCACGCTCGTCGCCGTCCGGCAGCACGACACAGCGCAGGTGCAGCGCAGGCTCCGAGGGCTCCGCACCGTCCTGGCTCGACCCTTGTGGCTCGGTCATCAAGCGGGCAACACTCGCTTACTTCTTCTTCGGCAGGTTGAGCTTCGACGGATCGAAACCGGGGGGCAGCTCGTTCATGCCGCCGCCGAGCTTGGACATGTCGGGCATGCTCTCGCCGCCACCGGCAGGTGGCATCGGCATCCCGCCCGGCATACCGCCCTTGACCTTGGGCGGCGTGGGGCCACGGCCCTTGCCCTTCTTGCCTTTCTTGCCCTTGCGGTTCTTCTTGCTTCCGCCGGCGCCGCCTCCGAAGCCGAAACTGCCCGCCATCTGGGCCATCATCTTGCGCGCTTCGAAGAACCGGTTGACCAGGTCATTGACATCGCGTACCGCTACGCCGGACCCGTTCGCGATACGCAGCCGCCGCGAGGCGTTGATGATCTTCGGGTTCGCGCGTTCGGCGGGCGTCATGCCCCTGATGATCGCCTGGAGCCGGTCCAGGTGGGAGTCGTCGAAGTCGGCGAGCTGCTCCTTCATCTGACCGCCACCGGGGAGCATGCCGAGCAGGTTGCCGATCGGCCCCATCTTGCGCACCGACAACATCTGCTCGAGGAAGTCCTCGAGGGTGAGCTCGCCGGTGCCGATCTTCGCGGCGGTCTGCTCGGCCTGCTCCTGGTCGAAAGCCTGCTCAGCCTGCTCGATCAGCGTGAGCATGTCGCCCATGCCCAGGATCCGGCTGGCCATCCTGTCCGGATGGAACGCGTCGAAGTCCGCCAGCTTCTCACCGTTCGACGCGTACAAGATCGGCTGCCCGGTGACCTCACGAACGCTCAGTGCCGCACCGCCACGCGCGTCGCCGTCGAGCTTGGTGAGCACCACACCGCTGAAGCCGACGCCGTCGCGGAACGCCTCCGCAGTCGTCACGGCGTCCTGACCGGTCATCGCGTCGACCACGAACAGGGTCTCGTCCGGCTGCACGGCGTCCCGGATGTCGGAGGCCTGCCGCATCATCTCCTCGTCGACACCCAGCCGCCCTGCGGTGTCGACGATCACGATGTCGTGCTGCGCGCCGCGCGCCTCGTCGACACCGCGCCGCGCCACGTCAACCGGGTCCCCGACCCCGTTGCCCTCTTCCGGGGCGAACACCGGCACGCCCGCACGCTCGCCGACGACCTGCAGCTGCGTCACCGCGTTCGGCCGCTGCAGGTCGCAGGCGACCAGCAGTGGCGTGTGCCCCTTGCCCTTGAGATGCATCGCCAGCTTGCCCGCCAGCGTGGTCTTACCGGACCCTTGCAGGCCGGCGAGCATGATCACGGACGGCGGGTTCTTGGCGAGGTTGAGCCTGCGGCTCTCCCCGCCGAGGATGCCGACGAGCTCGTCATTGACGATCTTGATGACCTGTTGCGCCGGGTTCAGCGCCTGCGAGACCTCGGCACCCTTGGCCCGCTCCTTGACCTGACCGATGAAGGAGCGCACCACCGGCAGTGCCACGTCGGCTTCCAGCAGCGCCACGCGGATCTCGCGCGCCGTCGCATCGATATCGGCTTCGGTCAGTTTGCCCTTGCTGCGCAGGTTCTGCAGGACCGACGTGAGGCGGTCGGAGAGGGTGTCGAACACAGGTCGCACTCCAGCTGGTCGTGGTTGCTCTGCCGGGACCGTTCGGCCGCGAGGTACCCAGCCACCCCCACAGTATCCCGACGGCTCCCGGTTCGTGCGAGGGCCGGATCGAGCACGCCGTTCGAGCCGGCAGGTGACCGGGCGTCACCGGACCGGGCCGATCGCTGCGCCGGGGTGCCGGGAACGCCTCTCGCGGTGTCGCGTACCGGCACGTGTCCCGTGAGCCTACGCGGCGCGCGGGGCGGGGTGAGGTTACGAGCGTGTCAGAGGTTGACCCGCCCCCTCGAACGAGCCGACCTCTGACACGCGGTCTCGCGCGCCTCCCCGCAAGCCGGGCCTGTCGCCAAACCCCCAGTACCTGGCGTCACGCCTCCCGGCTCGCTGTCCCGCCGCGCGACGCCTGCCAGAGTGCCCGACTCGCGCCGCCGCGCACAGCGGGAATCCCCCTGGGAGCCGGTGAGTAGTTCTACGCATCTCGCCCCTCCCGCAGTGCCGCGTGGACCTCACGCTCCACCCGCAGGCGCCACTGGTGGTCGGGGGCGCCGTCCCGGCGCCGCAGCGCGAAGGAGTCGACGCTCCACGCCCCGTACGTCTCCGCGCGAAGCCAGCCGACCTCGGCTCCCGCCGCCCGCAGTGCGCAGGCTATGCGGTGCAGCAACCCGATACGGTCGGTGGCACGCAACTCCAGCAGCGCGGCGCCCTGCCGGGGTAGGTCCTCGTCGAACCACTGCACCCGTACGCCCGGCCGGGCCCCGCTCGGCTCCGGGTAGTCGCGCTCCTTGCCTGCCAGCCGCTCGGCGATCGGCAACGTGCCGTGCAGGGCGCGTACGACCTGCTCCCTGAGGAACGTGGTGTCGGGCGGCGTACCGAACCGTGGCGACGCCGTGAACACACCCACCGGGATGCCCGCGTGCCAGTGCACAGCTGCCGCGTGCACCTTCAGGGAGTGCACAGCCAGCGCGCCGGTGACGGGCACGAGTACCTCCGCACCGCGGGCGGCTGCCGCGACGACGGTGACGACAGCGTCGTCGGTGCTCACCCGCACACCGGCATCCCCGCTGCGTGCCGCCTCCGCGGCGAGCGCCCGCTGTCCCTCGTCGAGCGGTTCGGGACGGGTGAGCCGCTTGCCTGCCATGACCTGCCTGCACCGGCTCGCCAGGTCCGCGAGCAGGCGGGCCTTCCATGTCGACCACGCACCGGCCGTGGTGGCGCGCGCGTCCGCGTGCGCCAAGGCGTGCAGCAGCTCGAGCAGTTCGGGGTCGGACCCGATCGTGCGCACCACCCTGTGCACGGTCGCGGGCTCGCTGATGTCCCTGCGCAGTGCCGTGTGCGGCAGCAGAAGGTGATGGCGCACCATCCCGGCCACCCGGTCGCGGTCGGCGGGGTCCAACCCGATGCGGTGCCCGATGCGCGCGGCGATGTCCGCGCCGAGCACCGAGTGGTCGCGGCTACGCCCCTTGCCGATGTCGTGCAGCAGCGCGCCGAGCATCAGCAGGTCGGGCCGCGAGACCGTCGTCGACAGGCTCGCGGCTGCCACGCAGGTGGCCAGCAGGTGACGGTCCACGGACCAGGAGTGCACCGGCTCGGCGGGCTGCAGGTCGCGAATCGCGCCCCATTCGGGAAAGAGCCTGCCCCACAGTCCCGCTCGATCCAGCGCCTCGACGGCGTCGTGCACGCCTTCTCCCGAGCCGAGCAGGCTGGCCAGGTCGGACCGCATCGCCGAGGGCCACGGAGCGCGCGGCTCCGGTGCGGAGTCGGCGAGAACCCGCAGGGTGCCCTGCGAGATCGGGTACCGTCCGCGCGCGGCGGCAACCCCGACACGGAGCGACAGGCCCTCGTCGCCACGCGGGTCGGCGCCTTTGGCGAGAGCGACCTCCCCGTCGTGCAGCACGACGCCCTCCGCGAGCGGTGTGCGCCGTACGCGGAAGCCGCGGGGACGCCTCGCGGCGCGCGCGCTCGAGCGCAGCGCGACGTCAAGGGCGTAGCGTACGGCCCGGCCACCTGCGGAGAGCTCGCGTGCGAGGGCGAAACGGTCCGCGAAGCCCAACGTACGGGCGATCGTCGCGGCGTGCTCGGCCGCGAGCACGTCGCGGTCCCTGCGCAGCTCCCTGCGCAGCTCGGTACGCACGTCGAGCAGCAGCGACCTCGCCGCGTGGACCTCGTCGCCGCAGCGGTCCACCAGCTGAGCCGCGGCGAGCGCGTCCAGCAGGGCGATGTCGCGCAGCCCTCCCCCGGCATGCTTGAGGTCGGGCTCGGTGACCCCGCCGATCTCCCCCACGGTGTGCCAGCGGTGCCGTACCCCGTCGGCGAGCTCGCCGACCCGGACGCGCGCGGTTCGCTGCCACTGCTGCCTCGCCGATCGGGCCAGCCGCTCCGCGAGCCCGGCGTCACCAGCGATCAGCCGGGTGTCCAGCAACCCCAATGCGGTGCGCAGGTCGTTGTTCGCGACAGCGAGGGCCTCACCGGGCGTGCGCACGGAATGGTCGAGTCCCAGCCCGGCGTCCCAGAGCGGGTACCACAGCTCGTCCGCGATCTCGGCGATGCTCGCCGCACCACGCCCGCCGTCGTGGACGAGCACGAGATCGAGGTCGGAGAACGGCACGAGCTCGCGGCGCCCGAGTCCGCCGACCGCGACCAGCGCGACATCGGAGTTGCCGATGCCCACGCCGGCCGCGGTCGCGTGGTGACTCAACCAGAACTCGTAGAGGTCCACGAGGCCGGCACGCAGCGCGGCCGCGCCGGGACGGCCGTGCGGCTCGCCGCCGTACCCGCCCGACAGGAGCCGGTCGGTCGCGACCAGCAGTTCGGATGCGGACACGGTGCACCTCTCGAGCCTGGTCGGTTACCCGCGGTCAGAGGGCGTCGGTGCCGCGCTCGCCCGTACGCACGCGCACGACCGTGTCCACCGGACTCGCCCACACCTTCCCGTCACCGATCTTTCCGGTGTGGGCGGCGTTGGTGATCGCCTCGATGACGCGCTCGGCTGTGGAGTCCTCCGTGACCACCTCGATACGCATCTTGGCCACGAAGTCCACGGCGTACTCGGCGCCGCGGTACACCTCGGTGTGCCCCTTCTGCCTGCCGTAGCCCTGGACCTCGGTCACGGTCATCCCGAGTACACCCAGGCGTTCCAGCGCGGAACGCACGTCCTCGAGCGTGAACGGTTTGATGACGGCGGTGATGACCTTCATGCTTTACTCCCCTCGGTCTTGGGGCCCGCGCCGGCACCGGCGGAGGTCGCGGCGGCGACGCGCCTGCTGCCCGAGGGCCCGAACTCGTAACCGACCTCGGCGTGCTCGCTCTCGTCGATCCCGCCGACCTCGACGTCCTCGCTGACGCGGAAGCCGATCGTCTTCTGGATCGCGAAGCCGATGATCAGTGCCAGGACGAACGAGTAGATCATGACGCCGACCGCGCCGACGAGCTGCAGGCCGAACAGCTCGATGCCGCCGCCGTAGAACAGGCCGTTGTTCTCGCCATCGATCGCCTCGGTGGCGACGAGCCCGATCATGGCCGTGCCGACCAGACCACCCACCATGTGGATGCCCACGACATCGAGCGAGTCGTCGTAGCCGAACTTGTACTTCAGGCCGACAGCCAGTGCACACAGGATGCCGGCGACGAACCCGATGGCGAGTCCGCCCCACAGGTCGACGTGCGCTGCAGCGGGCGTGATCCCCACCAGGCCCGCGACGATGCCGGACGCGGCGCCGAGGCTGGTCGGATGCCCGTCACGGATCCGCTCGATGAGCAGCCAGCCGAGCATCGCCGCCGCGGTGGCACCGAACGTGTTCACCGTCGCGATGCCTGCGACCCCGTCGGCGGCGTAGGCGGACCCGGCGTTGAAGCCGAACCACCCGAACCACAGCAGGGCCGCACCGAGCATGACAAGGGGCAGGTTGTGCGGCTTCATCGGTTCCTTCAGCCAGCCCTTGCGCCTGCCGAGCACGACGGCGAGGGCGAGGGCGGCTGCACCCGAGTTGATGTGCACAGCCGTCCCCCCGGCGAAGTCGACCGTGCCGATCTCCTCGACCCAGCCGCCTCCCCAGACCCAGTGGGCAACGGGGAAGTAGACGACGGTCGCCCACACGGCCGCGAACAGCAACCACGCGCCGTACCGCGCGCGGTCGGCGATCGCGCCCGCGATGAGGGCGACCGTGATGACCGCGAACATCGCCTGGAACGCCACGTCCACCGAGGCGGGAACCGTGCCCTCGAGGGCGTACTCCCCGGCGGAGTCCGGGCCCATCAGGCCGCTGAGACCGAAGAACTCGCCAGGGTCACCCAGCAGGTAGCCGAGGCTGTCGCCGTAGGCGATCGAGTAGCCGTAGATCAGCCACAGGACACCGACCACGCCGATCGCACCGAAACACATCATCATCATGTTCAGCACGCTCTTCGAGCGGACCATGCCGCCGTAGAACAGTGCCAACCCAGGGGTCATCAACAGCACGAGTGCTGAGCTGATGAGCAGCCACGCAGTGTCACCGCTATCCATGCTTTCTCCAACACTGTCTCGGGTTCACAGCTCCGGCCGCCGGAGGTGACAGCCACGTTCGACCGGTCACCGGTCGCCGGTGCAATGACTCGCTTGCGGGTCTTGGGCACGAGCATGGAAGAGTCGTATTGCGACAGATCGCGTGCGACGTTTCGGGAGCGTGAACGCGGGGCGCGGCGGCGTTACGGTTGCGTTTCGCCGTGCGGCGAGCTCGGCGGGCGAGCCGGTTGAGGAGGAGAATGAGCGGTCTCGATGACATGGCAGACATGGCAGACATGGCAGACGTGTACCGCACCCTCGGTCACCGCATGGCCGGGCACGCGGGCGCTGCGGCCGGCGCGGGCAGCCTGCCGGTGCCCGCTGAGCGGCTCACCGATCCGGACTGGATCGCAGGCAGGGTCGAGCTGGCAGCGTCGCTGTACGGCCGGGCTTCCGACGCCGTGCTGGCGACGGTGTCGTGGTACTCGGCCTCGTCGGTGCTCCTCGCCCCTGCCATCGAGTCGCTCGTGCTGCACGGCAGCGCCCTGGACCCGTCGCTCGACGCGGTGACCCTGCACGTGCGGCCGGATGGTCGCTTCACAGGGGCGCGCTCCGCGCGGATGTGCCCGACAGCGGGCCTCGAGGGGCTCGGGGCGCGGTTCGCGGACGCCATCGGCGCCGTCGTTGAGCGGTTCTCCGCCACGAGCGGCGCGCGGAGCAGGGCGCTGTGGGCGATCGCGGCCGACTCCATTGCCAACCGGCTGCTGTGGGCGGGACAGGCTGCCGGCGACGTCCACCGCGCTACCGCGCTTGCCGCACCGCTGGCCGAGGCGATCGGCACGGACCTGCCGCGTCCCCGGTACACCGAGATCGGGCCGCACCGTGTCGTGCGCCGGGTGTCCTGCTGCCTGATCGACAGGGCGACCGGCGGCGAGAAGTGCGTCAGCTGCCCCAACCAGCATCCGGATGTCCGCGACCGTCGTATCCGCCGGGCGCTGGGCTCCTGAGGCGCGGGTGGGGCGGCGCGGTTCCGCCGCCCCACCCGCGCGAGGCGGTCACGACGTGGGGAGGGCCTCGCGTGCGGTGGGGCGCATGAACAGGAAGTGCGCGGCACCGCCGATCGCGGCTCCGAGGATCCATGCGAAGCCGGAGAGCTCTTCCAGCGCAGGCACCCATACGGTGGCCACGGAGAACACCGCGGCAACGCCGAACGCGGCAAGGGCCCTGAGGTTCCAGCCCTTCGTGAAGTAGTACGTACCGGCAGGGTCGGTGCTGAACAGCGCCTGCAGCTGAACGCGCTGCCGCCGGATCAGGTAGTAGTCGGCGACCAGGATCCCGTACAGCGGCGCGAGTACCGCTCCCAGGGTGTCCACGAACTGGGCGATTCCCATCTGGCTGATGACCGATACCCACAGGCCACCGATCACGAACGCGATCATCGCCGTGATGATGCCGCCCGTGCGCGCGGTGATCCTCGCGGGGATCATGTTGGCGAGGTCGTAGGCCGGCGGGATGAAGTTCGCCACGAGGTTGATCCCGACCGTGGCGACGAAGAACGTGAGTGCGGCGATCACCGTCAGCCAGGTGTTGTCGACGCGTTCGACGATATCGGTCGGGTTGGTCAGGGCCTCACCGTAGAGCACCCCGCTGCCCGCGGTGATCACCAGCGCCAGGAAGGAGAACACCGCGAGGCTGACCGGAAGCCCGAGCAGGTTGCCGAGCTTCATCTTGCGCTCCGTCTTGACGAAGCGCGAGAAGTCTCCGTAGTTGATGATCACCGCGGCGAAGTAGGCGATCATCGTGCCGACGACGGCGACGAACGCGGTCACCGGCCCGCCGGAGTAGTCTCCCCCTCCCGCGAAGACCGAGCCGAGCCCGCCCCACAGGTCGCTGCCTGCCTGGATCCAGATGGCCAGCATCAACGCGATCATGACCCCGTAGACCAGCGGGGCGGCCCAGTCGAGGTACCTCGTGATCCACTTGATGCCGCGCAGGAACAGCCCGAGCTGGAAGACAGCGACGATGGCGTAGGAGACCCAGCCCACCGAGGTCATCCCGAGGAACGTTCGTTCGCCCTCGACATCGAACACCGCCGTGATGAGCAACGCGATCGCTGTGGACGCGAAGTACGTCTGTACGCCGTACCAGAAGATGGCGACGATGCCACGCAGCAGCGCGGGGAACTGGGCGCCGTGCACACCCATGCTCATGCGGGCCGCGACCGGGAACGGTATCCCGTACTTCACGCTCATCTTTCCGGTCAGGTTGACCAGGAACATCACGATGAAGCCTGCGAGGATGATGCCGGTGAGCACCGCCCAACCGTTCAGCCCGTAGGAGATGAACAGCGTCGCGGCAAGGGTGTAGCCGAACAGGCTCTGGATGTCGTTCGACCAGACGTTGAAGATCTCGAACGCGCCCCACCGCCTGCGGCCGTGCGACAACGGGGCGAGGCCGCCGTACTGACCCTCGGCCACGGCGTGCGCTACCGCAGGCTGAGCCCGACAACCATGCCGGGCTTCGAGGTCTACGAGTCGAGTTACCCACCGGGGTCGAGCTCCTCGCAGGACGGCGAGTTCCTGCGGCACAGCGGCCACGAGATGGGCAGCGTGCTGTCGGGCACCCTCACTGTCGAGATCGGCTTCGAGCGTTACGAGCTCGAGGCGGGCGACGCGATCACGTTCCCGTCGACCACACCGCACCGTATCCGCAATCCCGGCGAGGCACCCGCCGTGGCGGTCTGGATCAACATGCCGTGAGAGGTCGCGTCAGGGCCCGCGCGGCGGCAGCGGTGATGTGGCGGCGTGGTGCGGGGTCGCTCGAGCCCGCACCACGCCGCAGCATGATCAGCTGATCCGCTCGTACGCGGGCAGCGTGAGGAAGTCCGGGAACTCGTCGGCGAGCGCGACCTGCTCGAACAGCTCCGCGGCAGGCTCGAGCAGGTTGGCGTCGATGACCTCGGACAGCTCGGCGCGGACCTCGCCGAGCACCTCCCTGACGAGATCGCTTGTGACCTTCTCCCCTGTGTCGAGCACGATGCCGCCGTGCACCCACTGCCAGACCTGCGAACGGGAGATCTCCGCGGTGGCCGCGTCCTCCATCAGGTTGTGGATCGCGGCGGCGCCGGTGCCGCCGAGCCAGGAAGCGATGTAGCGCAGGCCGACATCGATGGCACCACGCAGCCCGTCCCTGGTACGGCCACCCGGCGTGGAGGCGACTTCCAGCAGCTGCTCGGCGGTGACGGAGACGTCCTCGCGGGTGCGGTCGAGCTGGTTCGGCTTGTCCCCGAGGACTTCGTCGAAGATCTCCCGGCACACCGGGACCAGATCGGGGTGGGCGACCCACGAGCCGTCGAAGCCGTCGCCTGCCTCGCGGTTCTTGTCCTCGCGGACCTTCGCCAGCGCGCGCTCGGTCACCTCGGGGTCGCGACGGTTCGGGATGAAGGCGGCCATGCCCCCGATGGCGAAGGCGCCACGCTTGTGGCAGGTGCGCACGAGCAACTCGGTGTAGGCACGCATGAACGGCGCCGTCATCGTCACGGCGTTGCGGTCCGGAAGGGTGAACTCCTCGCCGGACTCGCGGAAGTACTTGATCACGCTGAACAGGTAGTCCCAGCGCCCCGCGTTCAGCCCTGCCGCGTGGTCACGCAGCTCGTAGAGGATCTCCTCCATCTCGAAGGCCGCCGGGATCGTCTCGATGAGCACGGTCGCGCGCACCGTGCCGTGCGGGATACCGAGCTCGGCCTGCGCGTGGGTGAACACGTCGTTCCACAGCCGCGCTTCCAGGTGGCTTTCCAGCTTGGGCAGGTAGTAGAACGGCCCGGCACCCTGCTCGGCCAGGTACGCGGCGTTGTGGAAGAAGTGCAGGCCGAAGTCCACCAACGCCCCGATGGCCTGCTGCCCGTCGATGGTGATGTTGCGCTCCGGAAGGTGCCATCCCCGCGGACGCACGACAACGGTCGGGTGCTCGATGTCGGTGCGCACCGTGTAACTCTTCTCGGCCGTGTGCAGCTCCACCTGCTTACGCGCGGCGTCGTAGAGGTTGACCTGGCCGGAGACCACGTTGTCCCAGTGTGGGGTGTTGGCATCCTCGAGGTCGGCGAGCCAGACCTTGGCTCCGGAGTTGAGCGCGTTGATCGTCATCTTGCGGTCCGTCGGGCCGGTGATCTCGACCCTGCGGTCGCGCAGCGCTTCGGGGGCCTCCGCGACCTGCCAGTCGCCCGAGCGCACGTCGGCCGTCTCGGGGAGGAAGTCCATCTTCCCGGTGCGCGCCGCTTCCTGGCGCCGCGTCTTGCGCGCCCGCAGCAGCTCGTCGCGCCTCGCCGCGAAGGCCTCGTGCAGGCTGCCGACGAAGGCCAGCGCCTCCGGCGTGAGGATCTCGTCGCCGCGCTCCACCGGACCGCCGACCACACGAACTTCAGACATGCAAACACTCCACCCTGAGTACGACACGGACTGCACTTATCTACTTGACGGACTATAGTTTCTGCATTACGAAAACTACAATGCGGGTGTGGCGCGAGGCATGGATCCTACCGCGCCAAGAGAGGAGTGAGCGTGACTGAGCGCAAGCCCGGACCCGGTGGGGGCGTGCAGTCCTTGCAGCGGGCCTTCGAGCTACTGGAAGGGCTCGCGGACACCGGGGGCGAGGCGAGCCTGTCCGAGCTCGCCGCGACGACCGGGCTGCCGATGCCGACCATTCACCGGCTGATCCGTACCCTGCTCACCCTTGGCTATGTACGCCAGAACTCCAACCGGCGCTACGCGCTGGGCTCCCGGTTGATCCGGCTTGGCGAAGGCGCCAGCAGGCAGTTCGGCACCTGGGCACGTCCGTACCTGGCGGAGCTGGTCGAGCAGGTCGGTGAGACCGCCAACCTCGCCGTGCTCGAACGCGACGAGGTCGTCTACGTCGCCCAGGTGCCCTCGACACACTCCATGCGGATGTTCACCGAGGTCGGACGCAGGCTCCTGCCGCACGGAACGGGAGTCGGCAAGGCCATGCTCTCCCAGGTACCCCCGGAGGAGGTACGCGAGCTGCTGCACCGCACCGGCATGCCCGCCTACACCCCGCACACCCACACCGAACCCGAGGAGCTCCTGGAGCACCTGCGCGGCATCGCAGCGCAGGGATTCGCGCTCGACGAGAGCGAGCAGGAGCTCGGGGTACGCTGCATCGCCGTCCCGCTGGCCGACACGCCGGTGCCCGCCGCGGTGTCGGTCTCCGGCCCGGAGGGGCGCCTGACCAAGGAAGCGGTCGACCACCTCGCTCCCCTGGTCCAGCGGACCGCCGCGCAGCTGTCCGCGCATCTGGCCGAGGCCGACCTCGAGTTCGGGGCCTGAGCGCGCCGCGCCAGGTGAGGCTGCGGCGAGGCGCCGCTGAAGTAGCCCTGGGCGCTCACCGAAGTACCCTCCCACGGGGTCGGCAAGTACCGCATCACGCGCCCCGGCTCCCGTGCCTGCCAGCACGGCATCGACGTCGGGCGCCGCAGGATCTCGCTCGCCGGATAGCGACACACAACAGGGCAGGGCCACGGATGCCCCACCCCGGCCGGCGACAGCCGCACGACCATTACACTCTCGCACAACTATGCATACAGTATTCTCTATACATATCGACCATCCAGGATGATACGCTTCGCGCGCGAAACCAGGGCATACCGGTCCGGGTTAGGGCAGAGACGAACATCACCCGCCGTAGCAATAGCAGTCACTGCGCACACCGGGATTGAGATTGTATGGTGTAGGCAGAAAACACGCGACATGAACGGTTGGCGGTTCACACGCGGCCGCGCGTTTCGGAGTACTACATGCAGCCGAACGAAATCTCGCAGCAGGCATCCGCGCATCGGATCGACCGTCCGATCCCGCTACGCGAGCGGGTTCGCCAGTCCATGCAGGAACTGATCATCTCGCGGCAGCTCGCACCGGGCCAGCATCTGGTGGAAAGCGAGCTCGCCGAGATGCTCGGGGTGTCACGTCAGCCGATCCGCGAGGCCCTGCAACTGCTGAACTCCGAAGGATGGGTCGAGCTGCACCCCGGCTACGGGGCGTTCGTGCACTCGCCGACCGTGACAGAGGTGGATGAGCTGCTCGCCGTACGCTCGGCACTCGAGTCCGAGTCCGCACGACTGGCCGCGGAGCGTGTCGACGCCGACGGCATCGCACATCTGCGCAAGCTCTGCGCGGACGGCCAGGCGGCCCTCGAACGCGACGACATCGACTCCATGGTCAACGCGAACGCCGAGATACACCGCTACATCACCGAACTCTCCGGCAACCGCGTTCTGCTGGACTTCGTCTCCCAGGTGGACAGGCGGGTGCGCTGGTACTACACGCCGATCGCACGCAGCCGCGGCCAGCACTCCTGGCAGGAGCACGCCAGGCTGGTCGATGCCCTCGAAGCGGTCGACGCGGATGCCGCTTCCCGGATCATGCGGGAGCACACCGAGCACACCCGGCAGATCTACCTCGACGAGCACGCCGAGGACGGCGACCAGACCGAGCAGCCTGCCAAGCCGCGCACGCGCAGGCGCAGGACCGTGCGAACCTCAGCGTCCTAGTCGCAGGCCCCGGGTAAGGCTCCCCGGCCACCGGCCCGGCACGACGACGTGCCGCACGATCACGGGTACCCGCAACAGTGCAGTCGGATGCTCGCATACGGCGAGGCCTCAGAGGCCCCACTCGATCGCGCGCTCCGCTGCCGTTCGACGCAGGTCATCGGAACGGGAGCGCCGCTGCCCCTCGAGTGAGGCATCACCCGTCCACACCAACCGCCCCATCCAATCAAGATCAACTACACGGGCCCGCTCCTGGACCGCCGCCGCTCGCGCGTTCGACCTGCTGGCATACCGCAGACGACGGCCAGGGCGCGAGCCGTCCGTCCACCCGTGACCAGCGCCGAAGCTGGAGTAGCGTGCTGGCACGCGGGTACCGTAGGAACTGTGGTCGGAGCGTGCCGGACGGTGGTCAACGACCTACGGACACGTCGAACCCGAGGAGGCAGACATTGACATATCGTATACCGTCTACAGAATGAATGGAGCCGCGGGGATCGTGCTCGCAGGCGGCCGCTCCTCCAGGATGGGGACATCCAAGGCGGCCCTCGAATGGCACGGTTCCACCTTACTACGGCAGGTCACAGGCGTACTCGATCGCGCGGTCACCGGACCGGTGATCGTTGTCCGCGCTCCGGAGCAAAAGCTCCCGGAACTCGACCCGAGGGTCGTCGTCCGGGACGACCCGGAGGAAGGCCACGGCCCGATGCAGGGGCTGGCCGTCGGGCTGGACACCGCGCACACGTACGCCGATACCGCCTTCGTGTGCTCGACCGACCTACCGTTCCTCCACACGGCCTTCGTACACGCCGTGCTGCGTGGCTTCCAGCTCGACCGGGAACAGGGAGAGGAGGCACCGATCGACGTGGTACTCCCGCTCGTGCACGGGTACCGGCAGCCGATGGCCGCCGGCTACCGCACCGGTCTGGCCCCTCTCGTGGCGCAACAGCTGCGCACCGGCAGGCACAAGCCCGCGCAGCTGTTCGAGGAGTGCCGGGTCCGCAGGCTCACCGACGAGGAGCTGCTGACCGACCCGCGCCTGGCCAGGGCCGACCCGGAGCTCGATTCCGTCGTCAACGTCAACACCCCCGAGGACTACGAACGCGCTCGTGCCCGGCCGGCTCCGGAGGTAACGGTGGAACGGTTCGGTGTGCTGGCCACACGCGGCGGCACTCGGGGCTCCGTGCGGGTTCGCGCGGCAACCCTCGCCGCGGCCGCCGAGCAGGTAGGCTTGGAACTGGACGGTCATATCGTGGCAGCTGTCAACGGCGACCAGATCCGCGATGACGGTCAGTGCCCGCTGCTGGGCGGCGATACCGTCTCGTTCCTCTCTGCGGATGCGGGCGGGTGAGCGTGATGACGTCACCTCCAGGTGGATACTTCGGTCAGGCACTCCTCGTCGACGTTTCCGAGGGCGATGTCCGGCGCGTGCCGCTACCCGATGGGGTGCTGCGCGAGTATCTGGGCGGCGCGGGACTCGGTACCTGGCTCTCGACCGAGCTCGGACCGGCAGGCATCGACCCGCTGGATCCGGCTGCGCCGCTGTCGTTCGTCTTCTCCCCTCTCGTCGGTACCCCGCTGACCACCAGTGCGAAGTTCGCCGTCGTGGCCAAGTCACCGTTGACCGGCCTGCTCACCGACGCCCTTGCCTCCAGCCACTTCGCCATCTCGGGCAAGTTCACCGGCCACGACGCGATCGTGATCACCGGACGTGCGGCCGGGCCCACGCACGTGTTGATCTCCGAGGAGGGGGTCGAGCTGGTCGATGCCACGCCGGAGCTGGGCTTGTCGGCGACCGCGGCCGAGGAAGCCGTGCGCGAGAAGTACGGGCGCAGGTGGCGCGCGGCCAGCATCGGTGTGGCGGGAGAGCGGCAGGTTCGCTACGCGACCATGTCCCACGACGGCCGTCATGCCGGCCGCGGTGGCCTCGGGGCCGTCCTGGGGGCGAAGAACGTCAAGTGCGTCGCCGTGCAGGGCAGCAGGCGTTCGGAGCTCGCCGACCGTGCTGCCGTGCTCGCCGCAGCCAAGGACCTGCGCAACCGCTCGTTCGGCCCCGCCACCGCGAAGTACCGCGAGCTGGGCACGCTCTCCAACCTGCTGGCGTTCAACGCGATCAACACCTTGCCGACAAGGAACTTCCAGAGCTCGACCTTCGCCGAGGCTCCCGCGCTGTCTGCGGAGGACCTCGCGGAGAGCCGTTCGGTGGCCCGCTCGACGTGCGCATCGTGCAGCATCGGCTGCGAGCACATCTACGCGTCCAAGTCGGGGAAGAAGGCGCGGGTCGAGTACGAGAACGTCTTCGCGCTCGGGCCGATGTGCGGAGTGTCCGATCCCGACCAGGTACTCGAGGCGAGCGCGCGCTGCGACGAGCTCGGTCTGGACACCATCTCCGCGGGCGGGACCATCGCATGGGCGATGGAATGCGTCGATCGCGGCCTCCTGGACGTACCGTGGTTGCGCTTCGGCGACGGCGCCGCCCTGTTGCGCGTGCTGGACGAGATCGGCGAGCGGACCGGGATCGGGAAGCTGCTCGCCCAGGGCTCGCGGAGCGCCGCCGAGGTGGTCGGGCAGGGTTCGTCGGCGTTCGCGCCGCATGTGAAGGGCCTGGAGATGCCCGGGTACGAGCCCCGCACGATGCAGTCGATGGCACTGGGCCTCGCAGTCAACGCCCGCGGTGCCGACCACAACCGTTCCGGCGCGTACGAGGCCGACCTCGCTGGCGGCCTCGACCGGGTGCACGGCACGGACGAGCACGTCCGTGCGGCCATCGAGACCGAGGACCGTGCCGCGGTCATGGACTCGTTGATCCTGTGCAAGTTCCTGCGCGGGGTGTTCACCGAACCGTTCGAGGAATGGGCGGGCCTGCTCGGCCCGATCACCGGATGGGACATCACCGGGACCGAACTACGCGAGACCGCACAGCGCATCGTACTGGCCAAACGAGCCTTCAATCTCCGGGAAGGGTGGACTGCCGCGGATGACTGGCTTCCCGAGCGGTTTCTGGACGACTCGGTCGAACTGGATTCCGGACGGACCGCGACGCTGCCTGCCGAACGACTACGCGCCATGATCGATACCTACTACGCGGAGCGTGGACTCGACCAGCACGGTCGGCCACAACTCGTGCAGACGGATTCAGGAACGGAGCCGACACCATGACCCTGACACACCGTGCTCCGGCGGAGCCCGAACAAACCCCCGAGCAGCGCACCGTCACGCTCACCATCGACGGCCGGAGCATCACGGTCCCCGAGGGAACCACGGTCTGGCAGGCTGCGCGTGAGCTGGGCATCGACATCCCTGCGCTGTGCCACGACGAGCGCTACGAGCCGGTCGGTGTCTGCCGGATGTGCGTCGTCGACACGGGCGGGCGGGCATTCGCGGCTTCGTGCGTGCGCCCGTGCGAGCCCGATATGGAGGTCACGACCTCCACCCCGGAGGTCGAGCAGAGCCGCCGCGTGCTCACCGAGCTGTTGGTGGTCGACCAGCCGGAGCGCGAGCACGACCCCAAGCAGACGACGACGGCCGACAACGAGCTCATCGCGGTGGCCGACGACTACGACGTCATCGGGGTCGACGACCTGTTCTCCGGTCCGGCCAAGGGCACCGACCATTCGAACCCGGTGATCGCGGTCGACCACGACGCATGCATCCTGTGCGACCGCTGTGTCCGGGCGTGCGACGACGTCCAGGGCAACGACGTCATCGGGCGCACAGGTAAGGGCTACGGCTCCCGGATCGCCTTCGACCTCAACGACCCTATGGGCGCGTCGTCCTGCGTGACCTGCGGCGAGTGCGTATCGGCCTGCCCGACGGGCGCGCTGACGAACAAGCCCATCAACAACATCCCGATCCAGCCGAAGGAGCAGCTCGACGCGGTCGACACCGTCTGCCCCTACTGCGGCGTGGGTTGCGCGCTGACCTACTACGTCGACCGCGAGCGCGGCGGCATCTCGTACGCCGAGGGTCGGGACCAGCCGGGAAACCAGAGCAGGCTCTGTGTCAAGGGCCGGTACGGCTGGGACTATGCCGCCTCCCCGCAGCGGCTGACGACACCGCTGATCCGGGTCGACGCGGCCTACCCGAAGGGGCCGCTCTCGGCCGATGTGAAGGAGGACAGCGGCGAGGACGGCGACGGAAAGCGCGGGCGCAAACCGGGCGGTCTCGTCCCCTACGAGGAGGTCATGCCGCACTTCCGGGAGGCCACATGGGACGAGGCGCTCGACCTTGTGGCGCGGCGGCTCGGCGAGATCTACGCCGAGAGCGGCTCCGACGGGATCGCGGGGTTCGGCTCGGCCAAGTGCTCGAACGAGGAAGGTTACCTGTTCCAGAAGCTGATCCGCACGGCGTTCCGTTCCAACAACGTCGACCACTGCACCCGGTTGTGCCACGCGTCCAGCGTGGCGGCCCTGTTCGAGGGCGTCGGTTCCGGCTCCGTGTCGACCACCTACGGCGACATCGCCAACGCCGACGTCGCGATCATCACAGGGAGCAACGCCACGGCCAACCACCCGGTGGCCTCATCGTTCTTCAAGCAGGCCCGGCGTGACGGCACCACGATCATCTACATCGACCCCCGGGCCGGTACGGTCGCCGACCACGCCGACATCTTCTGCCAGCTCAAGCCGGGTACCGATGTCGCGCTGTACAACGGCATCATGCACGAGATCATCCGGCTGGACCTGGTCGACCACGACTTCGTCGCCGACCGGACGGCCAACTACGAGCAGCTTGCCAAGACGGTCGAGGCGTACCCGCCGGAACTGGCCGCGCAGATCACCGGCGTGGATGCCGAGACCATCCGCAGGATCGCTCGCATCTGGGGTGAGGCAGGCGCAGGCGTCATCTACTGGGGCATGGGTATCTCGCAGCACACCACCGGTACCGACAACGCGCGCTGCCTGATCGCGATGTGCTCCATCACCGGCAACGTGGGCAGGCCCGGCACCGGCCTGCACCCGCTGCGCGGGCAGAACAACGTGCAGGGCGCCTCGGACGCGGGGCTGATCCCCATGTTCTACCCCAACTACCAGTCCGCATCGGACAGCGCGGCACGGCAGCGGTTCGAGCGGGCGTGGGGCGTGCAGCTCAACCCGAACAACGGGCTGACCGTCACCGAGGTCATGGCCTCCGTCCTCGACGGCGGCGTGCGGGGTATGTACATGCTCGGGGAGAACCCCTTCCTGTCCGACCCCAACATCAACAAGGTCCGCAAGGCGCTGGCCAAGCTCGACTTCCTCGTCGTGCAGGACATCTTCCTCACCGAGACGGCCGAGTTCGCCGACGTCATCCTGCCTGCCTCGTCGTACCTGGAGAAGGACGGCACCTACACCAACACCGACCGCCGTGTGCAACGCGGACGTACCGTGTTCGACCCGCCCGGCCAGGCCCGTGTCGACTGGCAGATCGTGCAGGACATCGCGCAGCGCCTCGGCCTCGGCTGGGACTACCGCTCCCCGCGTGAGGTGTTCGAGGAAATGGTCGAGCTGATGCCCGACTACGCGAACCTGACCTACGACAACCTCGGCTCGACCGGCAAGCTCTACCCCAACCCCGACCCGGAGCACGAGGACGGGACCGTGGTGCTGTTCGACGACAGGTTCAACACCTCGGACGGGCTCGCACACCTGGTGCCCGCCGAGTGGCTGCCCGGCAAGGAGCTACCGGACGAGGAGTACCCCTACGTCCTCAACACGGGCCGGCTGCTCGAGCACTGGCACACCGGGTCGATGACGCGGCGTTCCTACGCGCTGGACTCCATCGCGCCGCGCGCGGAAGCCTATGTTCATCCCGGCGACGCCGCCGAGCTCGGGCTGACCGACGGCGGCCGCGCCAGGGTGGTCTCCCGGCGCGGGGAGATCGAGCTGCACGTCAAGGTCTCCCACAGGGAGGCACGCGGCAACGTATTCATCCCGTTCCACTTCCGGGAGGCCGCCGCGAACCTGCTCACGATCGACGAGATCGACCCTACGGGCAAGATTCCCGAGTTCAAGTTCTGCGCCGTGCGGATCGTCCCCGTGGCCGACCGCGAGAGCGCCCCAGCCGGAGGGAGCACAGCGTGACTGCGGAGGTCCACCCCAAGCAGGACAAGGTCCCCGGTGTCGAGGCCCGGGCCGGGAAGTTCCCCGGCCCGAGCCTGATCCCGATGCTCAAGGAGATACAGGACCGGTGTGGCTGGCTGCCGCGGGAGGAACTGGAGGCACTCGCACGGCGGCAACGGCGCCCGCTGTACGAGATCGAAGGCCTGGTCACCTTCTACCCGCACTTCAGGACCGAACCGCCGACCGGGATGACCGTCGGCGTCTGCCACGACCTCACGTGCTGGTTGAAGGGCGCCGACGAGCGGATCAAGCACCTGCACGAGCAGTACGACGGCGAGAGTGACGTCGAGGTCACCGAGGTCTCCTGCCCCGGTCGCTGCGACATCGCCCCCGCCGCGACGGTGGACGACCGGCCGGGCAGGGTCGAGGACGTCGCCGAGCTCGTCGAGCAGCGGCGGCAGGGAAGCACGGAGCCGGGTGCCACGGTCGCCTACGCTCCCCGGGGCGGCTGGCCGAACGACCCGTACACGCGACGCGACGAGCACTACGGCACGCTCAGGGCGCTGCTTTCCGGAGAGATCGCTCCCGAGACGGTCATCGGCAACCTGAAGGACTCCGGCCTGCGTGGCATGGGGGGTGCCGGCTTTCCCACCGGCAAGAAGTGGGAGATCGTGCGCGCTCAGGACACCGGCGTCAAGTACGCCATCTGCAACGCGGACGAGTCCGAGCCCGGCACGTTCAAGGACCGCCAGCTCCTCGCGGAGCAGCCCCATCTCGTGCTCGAGGGCATGCTCATGGGAATGGTCGTCGCGGGCGCCGAAGAGGGAACGGTCTTCATCCGGCACGAATACGGCCCCGAGGAAGGGGTGCTGGACGCCGAGATCCGGCACCTGCACGACATCGGGCTGCTCGGTGACGACGTTCTCGGCAGCGGGCAGCGGCTGAGCCTGGACATCTTCACCTCGCCAGGTGGCTACATCCTCGGCGAGGAGACCGCCCTGATCGAGTGCATGGAGGGTCACCGCGGCGAACCCCGGAACAAACCCCCGTTCCCCGGCGTCTACGGGCTGTGGGGCAAGCCCACCCTGATGAACTCGGTCGAGACCTTCGCCGACGTTCCGATCATCGCCTCCCGCGGCGCGAGCTGGTGGGTGGAGCAGGGCACCAACGGCAGCGGCGGGCTGAAGTTCTTCGCGGTCTCCGGACACGTCGAACACCCGGGTGTCTACTGTGTACCGATGGGTACCACGATCCGGGAGCTGCTCGACCTCGCGGGCGGCGTCGCTGGCGGGGCCGGGCTCCACGCGGTCCAGCCGGGAGGCGCATCGTCCGACTTCCTCGGTCCCGAGCACCTCGACGTGCCGATGGACTTCGGCACCCTTGCCGAAGCGGGATCGATGCTGGGTTCCGGCGCGATGGTGGTCATCGCCGAGGGAACCGACGCGCTCGCTGCCGCGACCAACGTGCTGAGGTTCTTCCGCAACGAGTCCTGCGGCAAGTGCGTACCGTGCAGGGCGGGCTCGACCAAGGCCCACGACCTGCTCACCGACACGCTGCACAACGGCGGTGAGCTCGACGACGCGCGCAAGGCCCGGCTGCGCGAGCTCGAGATGGTCATGCGCAAGACCTCGATCTGCGGGCTGGGACAGGTCGCCATGGGGCCCGTCGTCAGCGTCCTGAACCGCGAGGAACCCGGCGCGCAATCGTGAACGAAGGAACGGGTCCACTGTGAGCGGCAGGGAGTTCTTCACCGCGTTGCCGGTATCCGAGGCGCTTGCCGGGTTCCGGCCGGGCAGGCGCACCGGCACCGAGCGTGTCGACCGCGCCGACGCGCTCGGGCGCGTACCGGCGTCCCCGGTCACCTCGCGGGCCGCACTTCCCGGGTTCACCCGCTCGACCGTGGACGGGTACGCGGTACGTGCCGCCGATACGCACGGCGCGAGCGAGGCGTTACCTGCCTACTTCGACGTGGCCGGTTCCGTGCGGATGGGAGCTCCGGCAGGGGTCGCTGTCGGGCACGGTACGGCGGTCGCGGTACCGACGGGGGCGGCCCTTCCGGAGGGCGCCGACGCTGTGCTCATGGTGGAGCACACCCAGCAGACCATGCCGGGGATGATCGAGGCGAGCCGTCCCGTCGCGGTGGGCGACGGGACGGTCCGCGCCGACGAGGACGTCGCCGCCGACGACGAGCTCGCCCCCGCAGGCCGCCCGTTGCGCGCCCAGGACCTCGGGTTGCTGGCCGCAGCAGGCACCGGCGTCGTCGAGGTACGCGCGAAGCCACGGGTCGGCATCATCTCCACCGGGGACGAGGTCGTGCCGCCCGAGACCGAGCAGCTGCTCGCAGGCCAGGTCCGCGACGCCACCACGTCCGCGCTGGCCGGCCTGGTCGTCGACGCCGGGGGCACCCCGTGCCCGCGCGGCATCGTGCCGGACGACGCGGGTGTGCTGACCAGGACGCTGGACAAGGCTGTCCAGGAGTGCGACGTGGTCGTGGTCTCGGCAGGCTCGTCGGTCGGCGCGCGCGACGAGACGGTGGCCGCGGTGGAGGCACTCGGCGAACCGGGGGTGTTCTGCCACGGGCTGGCCATCAAACCGGGTAAGCCCACGTTGCTCGCGCAGGCAGGCGAGGTCCCGATCATCGGGCTTCCCGGCAACCCGCTGTCGGCGCTGGTCGTGTTCCGCCTGGTCGGTGTCCCCATCGTGCGCCGGGTCGGAGGTGTCACCATGCCACCGGCCGAGCCGAGTACCACCGCGGAGCTCGCGCGCCGGGTGGCCTCGGCCGCGGGCAGGCTCGACGTGGTGCAGGTACGCGTGCAGGATGGCCGGGCGGTACCGCTGTTCGGAGCTTCCGCCCTGCTGTCGTTACTGACCACAGCGGACGGTTACGTTGTGATCGACGAGTCGGCCACCGGTCTCGACGAGGGTCAGCACGTCACGGTGACGCTGTACAGGTGACCGCGATGAGAGCAGGTTCCCGCACGCGCCCGCCCGCCCTCGAGGTGCGGGCGGCGGATCGGCCAGGGTAGGTTGGCGACCGTGCAGGACAGCCCGTTCATCAGCGACGTTCCCGCAGAGTCGGCCATCCAGGCATGGCGTCGGGCCTGCCTGTCGCATGGATGTGCCGAGCGGACCGACACCGTCACGGTGGCACTGGCCGATGCGGTCGGGCGGGTGACTGCCGAGCCCGTCTGGGCCAACCGCTCCTCCCCCGTCGGCGACGTGGCGGCGATGGACGGCATCGCCGTACGCGCACGGGATACGCACGGCGCCAGCGAGACCACCCCGCTGTGGCTGGCGCCCGGCTCCTACGAGGTCGTCGACACCGGCGACCCGATGCCGGAGCAACGCGACGCGGTCATCATGCGCGAGCACGTGCACTACGTCGCCAGCGGCTCAGGTGAGAGTGCCGAGATCCTGGCGGCGGTCCCGCCTTACCACAACGTCCGTTCCATCGGTGAGGACGTCAGTGCCGGTGAGCTGCTGCTACCCGAAGGACACCGGCTCCGGCCGGTCGACGTCGCCGCCGCTGCGGCCGCCGGGGCGACGGAGCTGACCGTGCGGCGCACACCGCGGGTGGCTGTCATCCCGACCGGGGACGAGATCGTTCCGATCGGGTCCCCGCCACGGCAGGACGAGATCGTCGACACCAACTCCCTCATGCTGGCCGCGCAGGCACGCGAAGCCGGCTGCGAGGCGTGGACCACAGCCGTCCAGCCCGATGACACCGGCCGCATCGGTGCGGCGGTACGCGACGCCTCGGCCACGGCCGACCTGGTCATCGTCATCGCCGGTTCGAGCGCGGGTCGTGACGACTACACCGCCAGGGTGATCTCCGAGCAGGGCACACTCGCGGTGCACGGCGTGGCGGTACGACCCGGCCACCCCGTCGTCCTCGGCGCCGTCGATGCCGCACCGGTGATCGGCGTGCCGGGTTACCCGGTGTCGGCGGCACTGACCTTCGACATCTTCGCCGCACCGATGCTCGCCGAGCTCGAGGGCGCTGCGCCGCCGCACCGGCCCGAGACACGCGCGCGACTGGCCAGGAAGCTCCCGTCGGTGGTCGGCATGGACGACTGGGTGCGGGTGCGCCTCGGCTCGGTCGGCGGAACGGTGGTCGCGACCCCGCTTCCGCGCGGCGCGGGTGTGCTGACCTCACTCGTCCGAGCGGACGGGCTGCTGTTCGTCCCCGCTGCCGTCGAAGGACACCACCCGGGCGAGGAGGTATCGGTTCAGCTGCTGCGCCGGTACCCGGAGATCGAACGCACGATCGTGGCAATCGGGTCCCACGATCTCGTACTCGACCTGGCAGCCAACGCGCTGCGGTCCAGCGACCCCACGCTGACGCTCGCGTCGTCCAATGTGGGCTCGCTCGGGGGGCTCGTGGCGTTGCGGGACGGGCTGTGCCATATCGCGGGATCACACCTGCTCCACCCGTCCACCGGCGAGTACACGCTCCCCTACCTCGACGAGATGATGCCCGATCGCGAGCTCGCCGTCGTGCGTCTCGTGCATCGCGACCAGGGACTGCTCGTCCCGCCCGGTAACCCGCACGGCATCACCGGCCTGCACGACCTCGTCGAGCGGGACCTGTCGTACGTGAACAGGCAGCGCGGCGCGGGAACCAGGATGCTGCTCGACCACGAACTGCACTGCCGCGAGATCGACCCGCAGCGCATCAGCGGGTACGCGCGGGAGGAGCCGACGCACCTCGCCGTGGCCGCCGCCGTATCGGCGGGCCGCGCGGACTGCGGGCTCGGGATCCTGGCTGCCGCGCGGGCGTTCGGCCTCGACTTCGTCCCTGTCGCCCAGGAGCCTTACGACCTCGTCCTGGACGCGAACACCCTGGACGACCCGCTGCTGGCTCCCCTGTGGGAGCTGCTCGACTCCCCCGCCTTCCAGGCGTCCATCCGCGAGCTCGGCGGCTACGACACCGAGGAGACCGGCCGGGTTGTTCATCGCTCGGGCCGCGCACGGCCTGCCACGTGAGGCGCTACCTCTATGCGCACCACAGCAATAACTGTATACTGTATTCGTTACACACGTGGTACAGGAGCTCGCGAACGCCGTCGCGAGCGACGCCCCGGCCACAGGGCGACCTGGCCGACTCCCATATCGGGGTC
Source organism: Haloechinothrix alba (assembly GCF_900188115.1). Taxonomy (GTDB): domain Bacteria; phylum Actinomycetota; class Actinomycetes; order Mycobacteriales; family Pseudonocardiaceae; genus Haloechinothrix; species Haloechinothrix alba. The sequence goes on from NZ_FZNW01000016.1 coordinate 82,831, forward strand.
GCGGTGGCCGTCTCGAGCGGCGCGGCCGACGCCGGTCTGGCCGTGCGCGCGGCTGCCACGGCGGTCGACACCGACTTCGTCCCCGTCGGCCACGAGGACTTCGAGCTGGCCGTCAACCCGGATGCCACGGCCGCACTGGCACCGCTGCTCGACGTGCTGGCAACACGCTCGTTCCGGAAGCGACTATCCATGATGGCCGGATATGACTTCTGCCGGACAGGTGCGTTCAGGGAGGCGACATGAGAATGCGGTGGGCCGGTATCGGCTCGGCAATCGTACTGACGGTGGCGGCAGGGTGCGCATCGGGCTCGGCCGGGGGCGAGGCCAGTGGCCCCATGGTGCTGGCGACGACCACGAGCACGCAGAACTCCGGGCTGCTCGACGCGGTACTGCCCGACTTCGAGTCGACGACCGGGTGTACGGCAAAGACGGTGGCCGTCGGATCGGGTCAGGCCATGGCGATGGGTGAGCGTGGCGAGGCCGATGCGGTGCTCGTGCACTCGCCGGAGGCGGAAGAGCGGTTCATGGAACAGGGGCACGGCTCCCTCCGGGAGCCGGTGATGCACAACGACTTCGTCCTGGTCGGACCACCGGGAGATCCGGTGGACCTGGACGGCTCAGGAAGCGCAGCCGAGGCGATGCGGCGGATCGCCGAGGAGGGCGCGGCGTTCGCGTCCCGGGCCGACGACTCCGGAACCCACGCCAAGGAGCTGTCCCTGTGGGAGGAGGCGGGAACCGAGCACTCCGGGTCGGCATACATCGAGACGGGTCAGGGTATGGGCGAGACACTGACGATCGCGAGCCAGCGGCAGGCTTACACATTGACGGATCGCGGCACGTTCCTCGCAACGTCCGGACTGGACTCCGAGATCGCGTTCGAGGGCACCGACGACCTCCGCAACGACTATCACGTGATCGTCGTCGACGGCGAGAGCGTCAACAGCGGCTGCGCCGAGGCGTTCGCCGAGTGGATCCGCGACGAACCCACCCAGGAAGCCATCGCCGAGTTCGGCACCGAGGAATACGGGGAGCCGCTGTTCTTCCCGGACGCGGTGGACTGATGTACGACACCGTCATCGAGGTACTTGCCCGCTCAGCACTGGTATCGGTCTCCGCGACGCTGGTCGCGGCCCTGGCCGGTATCTCGCTGGGCACGGCCCTGGCACTGGCACGGGTCAGTGACAGCAGGGCGGTTATCGCCCTGGTCAACACCGGGATGGCACTGCCGACCGTGGTCGTCGGCCTGGTCGTCGCGATGCTGCTGTGGCGTAGCGGCCCGCTCGGTGGTCTCGGCCTGATCTACACGATACCCGGGATGGTCATCGCCCAGGCACTGATCGTCACGCCACTGGTCACCGGGATCACGATGGCCGCGTTACGGCAGCTACCGCGCAGCCTGCCCGACCAGCTCCGCACGCTCGGCGCCAACCGGCTGCAGATGGTGCTGCGCCTGTGGCTCGAGGCGCGCGTGGCCCTGCTGGCCGCCGCGATGGCGGGCTTCGGGCTCGCGATCTCGGAGGTCGGGGCCGTGACCGTCGTCGGTGGCAACATCCACGGCCATACCCAGGTGATGACCACCGCGATCGTGGAGAACGTCAGCCGGGGCGAGTTCGGGGTGGCGATCATCTACGGCTCGATCCTGCTCGGACTCGCGTTCCTCATCAACGGGTTACTCGCCTCCGTACAGAGAAGGGCTGCGGCATGGGAGCGCAACTGAGAGTGGACGGTGTCCGGCACTACCGTGGCGGTCACGAGGTACTCCACGTGGACTCGCTCGACATCCACGACGGCGAGCAGGTGTGCGTGCTCGGGCCGAACGGCGCAGGCAAGACGACGCTGCTGCGGCTGCTCGCCGCCGCCGAGAGACCACACACCGGCCGGGTGAGCGTGGACGGGACCGACATCGAGCACGGCGGTATCGCCCTGCGACGACGAGCGGCGTACGCCACCCAGCGTCCCGGTCTGCTCAGCACCAGCGTGGCGCGCAACGTCACGTTGCCGCTGGCATGGCGGAAGGTCCCCCGGAAACGGCGGCGTGACCTCGCCGATGACGCGCTCCGGCTGCTGGGTGTGGCGCACCTGGCCGACCGCCAGGCCGCCGGACTGTCCGGGGGCGAGCAGCAGCGGGTCAACCTCGCACGCGCGCTGGCCATCGACCCGGACGTGCTGCTGCTCGACGAGCCCGCGGCAAGCCTGGACGCCGAGTCGCGCCTGTCCTTCCTGCACGACCTCGGCCGCGCTCTCACCGGCCGCACGACCACCGTCGTGCACGTCTCACACCGCGCGGACGATGCGCTGCGGCTGGCCGACCGAGCGATCGCCCTCGTCGACGGGAACGTGTGGCAGGACGACACGGCGGACGCCGTGATCCGCAGGCCCGCGGACGCGAACGTGGCAGCGCTCGTCGGGTACGACAACCTGCTCGACGCCCACGTCCGCACGGACGGCGAGGTGACGGTGCGCGGCGAGCACACCGGACTGCCCTGGCACGGCGAGCCGGGACCGGTCGTGGTCGCCGCGTTCGCGACCGGTGTGTGCGTGGGTTCGTCCGCGTCCGCGGGCGTACCGGCACGTGTCGAGCGGGTGGTGCCGGGGCCGGGCTACCGGACCGTCGTGCTCGAAGGCAACCCGCCGCTCCTGGCCAGCATCCCGCTGCGCGCACCGGCCCCCTCGGCCGGTCAGCACGTGCGGATCTCGTTCGACCCCGACCTCAGCAGGGTGTTGCCACGCTCGGTAGCCACGCACCGTGGCCCGGCGCCGGCACCCGCGCCCTCGCCGCGAGTGCCGGCACACGCCGCGACTGCCTCCGGAACTTGACGCGCATCACAGCATCTCGATAAGCTCATTTCACAAACCAAAACTAAGTTTTCGGATGATGAAAGTGAGTGAGCGAAGATGGCGCAGAAGGCAGGCCGCTTCGCGGTGAACTGCTCGCTGCTGTTCACCGAGCTTCCCGTGCTCGAACGCCCCGCAGCCGCCAAGGCCGCGGGCTTCGACGCCGTCGAGTTCTGGTGGCCGTTCTCCGAGGCGGCCCCGTCCGGCGCCGAGGTCGACCGGTTCGTCACCGCGCTCGGCGACGCGGGCGTGTCCCTCGTCGGCCTCAACTTCTTCGCCGGTGACATGCCGGGCGGGGACCGGGGCCTCGTGTCGTGGCCCGGCCGGGAGCAAGAGTTCCGGGACAACGCCGCGCTCGTGGCCGCGATCGGCGAACGCACGGGGTGCCGGGCGTTCAACGCGCTGTACGGCAACCGGATCGACAGTGCCGACGCGGCGGCACAGGATGAGCTGGCCATCGAGAATCTCGTGCACGCGGCCAAGAACGTCGAGGCGATCGGCGGGACCGTCCTCGTGGAGCCGGTCAGCGGCGCACCGAAGTACCCCTTGCTGACCGCGGCCGACGCGCTCACCGTGATCGACAAGGTGCGTGCGCACGGGGCACGCAATGTCGGCCTGCTCGCCGACCTCTACCACCTGAGCGTCAACGGCGACGACATCGCGCACGTCCTCGACGCCCACGCCGCGGAAATCGCGCACGTGCAGATCGCCGACGCCCCTGGCCGCAACGAACCCGGTACCGGCGAACTGGAGTTCGAGCGCTACTTCGCGCAGCTCGACGCTTGCGGCTACACCGGCTGGATCGGGCTCGAGTACAAGGCGTCCGGCGCCAGCGCGGACAGCTTCGACTGGATCAACAAGTAGGACACGCGACGAGGAGCTACCACCATGACCACTGTGGGATTCATCGGCCTCGGCATCATGGGCGGCCCGATGGCCGCCAACCTCGCCTCGGCAGGCTACGACGTCATCGGCTACAACCGCAGCAGGCCCGCGATCGACAAGCTCGTCGAGCAGGGCGGCCGCGCGGCGGACTCGATCGGTGCGGCCGTCCGCGACGCCGACATCGTGGTGTCGATGCTGCCGGACTCCCCCGACGTCGCCGAGGTGGCGCTCGGAGACGACGGTGTGCTGGCCAACGCCAAGGACAACCTGCTCTACATCGACTGCAGCACCATCCGGCCGGACACCTCGCGTACCGTCGCCGAGCAGGCCTCGACAAGCGGGGTGCGGGTACTCGACGCGCCGGTCAGCGGGGGTGAGCAGGGAGCCATTGACGGTGCTTTGTCGATCATGGTCGGGGGTGCGGACGCCGACTTCGCCGCCGCCGAACCGGTACTGAACACGGTCGGCAAGACCGTGGTACACGTCGGTCCGGCCGGGGCGGGCCAGACCGTCAAGGCAGCCAACCAGCTCATCGTCGCAGGCACGCTCGAGCTCGTCGCCGAGGCCATCGTCTTCCTCGAAGCGCACGGGGTGGACACCGAGGCAGCGGTCAAGGTCCTCTCCGGCGGGCTGGCAGGCAACGCGATCCTCGACCGCAAGGGCGCGGCCATGCTTGCCCGCCAGTTCAACCCGGGCTTCCGCCTCGAACTGCACCACAAAGACCTCGGGATCGTGCAGGCGGCGGCACGCGATGCCGGCGTGACCATCCCGCTTGGCTCCGCGGTCTCCCAGCTGGTCGCAGCTCTGGTGGCGCGCGGGGACGGCGCGCTCGACCACTCCGGCCTGCTCAAGCTCGTCGAGGAGCTGTCCGGCCGAGCGGACCACTAGGACGACCCCGCCTGTCCCCCATCCCTCGCTTTCCCCAGGAGAATGGCCATGCCTCGAATGACGGCCGCCCGCGCGGCAGTGGAAGTCCTCAAACGCGAGGGCGTGTCCGACGCCTTCGGCATTCCCGGCGCCGCGATCAACCCCCTGTACGCGGCGATGCGCGACAGCGGAGGCATCGATCACGTGCTGGCAAGGCACGTCGAGGGTGCCTCGCACATGGCCGAGGGCTACACGCGAACGGCCGCAGGCAACATCGGCGTGTGCATCGGCACATCGGGTCCCGCGGGCACGGACATGATCACGGGCCTGTACTCGGCGTCCGCCGACTCGATACCGATCCTGTGCATCACCGGACAGGCGCCCCGGTCGCGGCTGCACAAGGAGGACTTCCAGGCCGTCGACATCCCGTCGATCGCCAAGCCGCTGACAAAGATGGCGCTCACGGTCCTCGAGCCGTCCCAGGTTCCGGGCGCCTTCCAGCGGGCCTTCCACGAGATGCGCTCCGGGCGGCCGGGGCCGGTGCTCATCGACCTGCCTCTCGACGTGCAGCAGTCCGAGATCGAGTTCGACCCGGACACGTACGAGCCGATGCCGGTCCACCGCCCGTCCGCCACCCGGGCGCAGATCGAGAAGGCACTCGGGATGCTCTGCCGGGCCGAGCGCCCGCTGATCGTCGCGGGCGGCGGGATCATCAACGCCGACTCCTCGGACCTGCTCGTCTCCTTCGCCGAGACCGTCGGCGTCCCGGTCGTTCCCACGCTCATGGGCTGGGGAAGCATCCCCGACGACCATGAGCTGATGGCAGGCATGGCCGGCCTGCAGACCGCGCACCGCTACGGCAACGCCACCCTGCTCGAGTCCGACTTCGTGCTCGGCATCGGCAACCGGTGGGCCAACCGGCACACCGGTGGGCTGGAGACCTACACGCGGGGTCGAACCTTCGTGCACGTCGATATCGAGCCGACCCAGATCGGCAGGGTCTTCGCGCCCGACTACGGCATCACCTCGGACGCGGGCGCCGCGCTCGAGCTGTTCGCCGACATCGCGCACGAGTGGGCCGAGCAGGGACAGCTGCCGGACCGCCGGGCCTGGGTCCGCGACTGCGCCGAGCGCAAGGAGGCCCTGCATCGCCGGACACACTTCGACAACGTGCCGATCAAGCCGCAGCGGGTGTACGAGGAGATGAACAGGGCGTTCGGGCCCGAGACCCGGTACGTCAGCTCGATCGGGCTGTCCCAGATCGCCGCGGCGCAGTTCCTGCACGTGTACCGGCCGCGGCACTGGATCAACTGCGGCCAGGCAGGCCCGCTCGGCTGGACGGTCCCCGCCGCACTCGGCGTGTGCAAGGCCGACCCCGAGGCCACGGTCGTCGCGCTGTCCGGCGACTACGACCTCCAGTTCCTGCTCGAGGAGCTGGCGGTCGGTGCCCAGTTCAACCTGCCCTACGTGCACGTCGTGGTGAACAACTCCTACCTCGGCCTCATCCGGCAGGCACAGCGCCAGTTCGACATGGACTACTGCGTCCAGCTGTCCTTCGACAACATCAACACCCCCGAGCTGGGCGCATACGGGGTGGATCACCTCAAGGTCGCCGAAGGGTTGGGATGCAAGGCGCTCCGGGTGACCGAGCCGGACCAGCTCCTCCCCGCTTTCGACGAGGCGCGCAAGCTGATGCTCGAGTACCGGGTTCCGGTTCTGGTCGAGGCTATTCTCGAGCGCGTGACCAACATATCCATGGGAACCGAGATCGACGGCATCAACGAGTTCGAGGACCTGGCCACCACGCTGGAGGATGCCCCGACGAGCGTGGTGCCGCAGGCCCGCCAGGACGGCGCAACCGGGCCGGAACACGCCCGGCCTGCCCTGACGGACTGACCGGCGATGAACACCGGTCATGTCCTCATCGCCCCGGACAAGTTCAAGGGCTCACTGACCGCTCCCCAGGTCGCCGGGCACCTGGCCGCAGGCCTCGCCCGCGCGTTGCCCACCGAGTCGCACGGCCCGGACCTGCGCCTGGTGCCGGTGGCCGACGGCGGGGACGGCACCCTGGAGGCCGCTCTCGCAGCGGGTTTCCGGTCCGTTCCGGTGCCGTGTACCGGGCCGACGGGGCAGCCGATCGAGTCGTCCTATGCCGAACGCGACGGCGTCGCGGTGGTCGAGCTCGCCGACGCCTCCGGGCTGCGCAGGCTGCCCGGCGGGGTACGCGCGCCGATGCGCGCCTCCTCCTACGGCACCGGTGAGCTGGTCCGCGCCGCCCTGGACGCGGGATGCCGCGAGATCGTGCTCGGCCTCGGCGGCAGTGCCTGCACCGACGGAGGTGCGGGAATGCTGCGGGCGCTGGGGCTTCGCCTGACCGATGGGCACGGCGCCGACCCGGGGCCGGGCGGCGAAGGGCTGCTCGAGGTCGCCAGCGTGGACACATCGGGGCTGCACCCTGGCGTGCACGGTGCGCGCATCGTGGTGGCGTGTGACGTCGACAACCCGCTTCTCGGGCCGCACGGGGCCGCGCAGGTGTACGGCCGCCAGAAGGGCGCCGACCGTGTCCTCGCGGGCGAGCTGGACCGCGCGCTCGCGCGCTGGGCGGAGGTCCTGCACCGCGACGCAGGCATCGCAGACGGCTCGGCCGAGATCCCCGGCGCCGGAGCGGCGGGCGGCGTCGGTTTCGCCGCTCTCACGGTGCTGGGCGCATCGGTCCGCCCCGGCATCGAGTACCTGCTCGATCTGGTGGGCTTTCACTCGGCACTGGCAGGCGCCGGGTTGGTGATCACCGGCGAGGGCTCGGTCGATCGTCAGACCCTACGCGGTAAGGCCCCGGCCGGGGTAGCCAAGGCCGCCCGCCGTGCCGGGGTGGACGTACTGGCCGTGGCCGGCCGCTGCCTCATCACCGGCACCGAGCTCGTCGACGCGGGCTTCGCGGGCGCGTACGCGCTGACCGACCTCGAACCCGATCCCGACCGGTGTGTCGCCGAAGCGGGCGCCCTGCTCGAGCGGCTGGCAGCGGAACGGCTCGCCAGGGACCCGCTGATGCCGCCGGCCCCGGCACCGGACGGCCGATGAGCCGGAAGCCGGCGGCAGGCGCCGCCCGCTGACCTGCCGGCGGCGACCGGCGCGCATCAGGAATACCCTTTCCCGTACGGCGGAGAATGTCAGCACCAGCAGCAAGCAGGAGGGACGGCCATGACGACCATGGACTTCGGCGCGTTACCCGATCTGGCAGGGCGCGCCCTCGGTGGCGCCGTCGTCGCGGCGAGCGACGAGTTCTTCGCCGAGAAGGAGAACCTGCTCACGCCGCAGGCGCCGGAGTTCCGGCCGCACACGTTCGGCCACAAGGGGCAGGTCTACGACGGCTGGGAGACACGGCGCAGGCGCGATACCGGGTACGACTGGGCGGTCATCCGGCTGGGTGCCCCCGGGATCATCCACGGCGTCACGGTGGACACCGCGTTCTTCACGGGCAACTATCCCGAACAGTGCTCCATCGAGGCGACCTCGGTGCCCGGTTACCCCTCGCCGGAGGAGCTCGGCGACGACAGCGTCGAGTGGGTCGAGATCGTACCGAAGGAGGCTCTCAAGGGGGACTCGAACAACCTGTTCGCCGTTTCCTGCGACCAGCGTTTCACCCATGTGCGGTTGAACATCTTCCCGGACGGCGGGGTGGCCCGGTTGCGCGTGCACGGCGAGGTCCTCGCCAACCCCCGATCGTTCGCCGGTATGCCGCTCGACCTGGCCGCGCAGGAGAACGGCGGCGTGGTCACCGGCTGTTCCAACCGCTTCTTCTCCTCCCCGAACAACCTGCTGATGCCCGGGCATGCCCGCGTGATGGGTGAGGGCTGGGAGACGGCGCGGCGACGCGACGACGGCAACGACTGGGTCGAGGTGCGCCTGGCGGCGGAGGGGAGCGTCAACCAGGTGGAGATCGACACCACCCACTTCAAGGGCAACGCCCCCGGCTGGTTCCGGCTCACCGGTACGGCCCGGACCGATGACCAGCCGCACGAGGTGGAGCTCCTCCCCCGCACCCGCCTGCAGCCGGACACGCGGCACCGGTTCCCCGTCACGGCATCCGAGCCCGTTGACCACGTCCGCGTCGACGTCTACCCGGATGGCGGGTTCGCACGGCTCCGCGTCTACGGTGACCTCACCCCGGCCGGGCGCGCCCAGATCGGCCTCGCATGGTTCAACAGCCTCCAGCACGACCGCGGCGCAGCGCTGCTGAGCGAGGAGGGCGGCCTGCCCGAACGTGCCACGAGCGCGATCCTCGCAGGCCGCCCGTACAGCGACGTCGAGGCGCTGCGCACCGCCGCGCACCGCGCTGGAGCCGACCCGTCCTCGGTAGCGGAGCTCGTGCTCGGCACCTGACGCCGGACCCGGCGTCGAACTACCCAAGCCCCAAGCCCCCGACGAAGCGAGCGACACAGCACGAACGGCTCAGGAGGTCGATGTGGTCCACATGTTCCTCAACGGCGGCGGCATGCGCGGCGGCCCGCTGCATCCCTACCTGCGCGGCGCGCCGCTGGTGCGGACCGCACGCACCGCGCCGAAGTACCGCTTCTACTCTGTCGACGACCGCTTCCCCGCGCTGGAGCCGACCGACTCGGCGGGTGCCTCCGTGGCCGGTGAGGTCTACGAGCTCCCCCTCGAGACGCTGCGTGACTCCCTGCTGCCCGCCGAGCCCCCCGAGGTCGAGCTCGGCGTGATCGAACTCGAGGACGGCGCGCCCTCGCTGGCCGTACTGCTACGCAAGGAGTACCGGCAGGAGGCCCGGCTGACCGACATCTCGCACCTCGGCTCCTGGCGCGAGTACCAGGACAGCTGATCCGAGGGTCCCGGCTCGGGCACGGCAGCACCCCGTGTCGGGCACACGAACACCCCGTGTCGACCGCGTCGGCACGGGGTGTTCGTCGCGCGGCGCTCACTCACTCGCGGACCGTGTCCTCCTGCGCGAGGCCCGGGCTCCCGTCAGCGGGCGCACCGGCACCGTCGCCACCACTGCTCGCGCGCCCGAGGACGTTGAACAGCAGGTTGAGCACCAGCGCCGCCACGAAGCCGCCGACGATGCCGGAATGCATGATCATGGCCAGCCACTCGGGGAGGCCCTCGTAGAACTCCGGCGCCGCGATAGGGATGACACCGAAACCCAACGCGACCGCCACGATGACGAGGTTGAGGTTGTTGTCAAAGTCGACCTTCGCCAGCGTCCGGACCCCTGCCGCGGCCACCGATCCGAACAGCACGAGGCCCGCCCCGCCGAGTACCGGCATCGGGATTGTGGCCACGATACGCCCGAGGATCGGGAACAGGCCGAGCGTGATCAGGATCAGGCCACCGACAGCGACGACGTACCGGCTCTTGATCCTGGTGAGCGCGATCAGCCCGACGTTCTGCGAGAAGGTACTGCCGGGGAACGAGTTGAGTACCGGCCCGAACACGGCAGCGCTCACGTCGGCTCGCAACCCGTTCGCCAGCCTCCGGCTGTCCACTTCGGTCTCCACGATCTCCCCGACCGCCAGGATGTCCGCGATACCCTCGGCGAGGATGACCACCATGACGATGCACATCGTCACGATCGCGGCGATGTGGAACTCCGGGAGTCCGAAGTAGAAGGGTTGACCGAGCGAGAAAACCGGCCCCTCGCCGACCTCGCTGAAGTCGACCCGACCCGCGGTCCCGGCGATCACGGTGCCGAGGACCAGTCCACCGAGCACGGCCAGCTTGCTCGCCGCCCCGGGCAGAAGCCGCGCGAGCACGAGGACGATGACCAGTGTCACGGCGGCCAGCCCCAGGTCACCCAGAGGCGGAGAGCCACCGTCGGCCCCTTCCGTGATCCAGCCGGCAGCCACGGGCAGCAGCGACAACCCGATCACTGTGATCACGCTTCCGGTGACCACCGGTGGGAAGAACCGGCGCAGCCCGGCCATGAACGGGATCAGCAGCAAGCCGAACACACCGGAGGCCATGGCCGCGCCGAACACCACTGCAAGGCCGCTCTCCTCGGCGATCGCGGTCATGGCACTGACGGGGACGAAGGAGATCCCGATGACCACCGGAAGCTGGGCGCCGAACCGCCAGACACCCAGGGTTTGCAGCACCGTAGCCAACCCGCTGACCAGCAGTGCCGCGCTGACGAGGATGCCGAGTTCGGCGGTGGTCAGACCGATCGCACCACCGATGATCAGCGGGGGTGTCACCACGCCCGCGTACATCGTGAGGATGTGTTGCAGGCCGTAGAGCGTCAGCAGGTGCGGCGGCAGTTTCTCGTCCTCCGGCCGCGCCGGGCCGGGCCGCTGGGAGGTTCTGCGTAGCGAGAACATCACGCCCCTCTTCAGCAGAAGCCCGGTACCGCGTGCCACGCGGCTCCGGCCTCGGCCACGTCGTCACGGCGCACGGACACGTCGATCAGCCCGTACGGGCGATCCGCCGCATGGAACACCTCGCCGGGGTTGTCCAGCCCGAACGGTGCGAGGTCGAACAGGAAGTGATGCTTGTTCGGCGCAGAGAAGCGGATCTCGACGATGTCGGTGTGCTGCTCGAGCACAGCCTTGCCCATTTCGTAGAGCGACTGCTGCAGTGCCTTGCTGTGCACCTCGGCGAACCGCCGCAGCAGGGTGTCTCGCACCTCCGCGTAGCTCTTGCCCCAGTCCACCTCCGTGCCGAGGTAGCGCCACCTGGCGACCAGCGAGGTCGCCAGCACCCGGTCGTCGGTCTCGGCGAGCGTGGTGTAGCCGTCGGTGCGGAATCCCTGGAACTCCGAGCCGGTCGTCTTGGCGAGCACGAGGTCGTTCAACCCGGAGATCACCCACGCCTGCCTGTCGGTGCCGTGCCCGCGGACGGTGACCACGGTGGTCCGGGTCTCCTGCCCGGACCGCACGAAGGAATGATCGTGACCGTGACCGTCGATATCGATGCGATCCCAGCCTTGCTCGGAGATTTCGATCTTGGCTTCGGTGGCCGCGGGCGTCTGCCGTACGAAGTGCTCCCCCAACTCGAGCGCGAAGTCCTCGATCTGCCCGACGCCTCGCTCGGACGCGAAGGCGAACACCGTGTTCTTCTGCGTGTCGGTCGGCAGTACCTCACCCTGGTCGCCATCGACGTGGGCCTCGGCGAAGTCGCCGCGCAGTGCCGTGGAGACCGTGAGGTCTCGGATATGGTGCCGTGCGGTGTCGCGATATACCCGGACGACGTGGCACTCGGCCTTGCCGTACTGGTTGGTGCCAAGGACAACAGCCATGGTCAGCTCCCTCGGTAGGTGGTGTAGGAGTACGGGCTGAGCAGGATCGGGACATGGAAGTGCGCGTTCGCGCCTGTGACGGTGAATGTCACGACGACCTCGGGGAAGAAGCAGGGCCGCCCCGCGTCTGCGAAGTACGTGCCGGTGTCGAAGACGAGCCGGTAGGTACCCGTGCCCGCCGCCCCGTCGAAGGATCCGATCCGGCCGTCGGAATCGGTGGCGTCCGAGCCGAGCAGGCGCTCGCCGTCGGCCTCCCGGCTCTCCAGCCGTACGGGGACCCCGGCTGCCGGCAGGCCCCGCGCGGCGTCCAGGACGTGTGTGCTGATCGTGGTCATCCGTCGAGCACCCTTTCCACACGCAGTAGTGCGATCTTGCGGAGTTCCTCCGCCACGACGCGCCGCTCGGTCGCCTCGTCATGGCCGAGCCGGGCGCGCGCGGCATCGAGAATCTGCTCCGAGGTCATTCCCGCGGCGCAGATGAGGAACACCCGCCCGAACCGGCGTTCGTAGTCCAGGTTCACCTCCTTCAACTGCCGCAGCGACGCCTCGTCGCGTTCCACGCCGCGCTGCTCGCCCCGCGACCACGACGACTCGCGGCCGGAGTCCGCTGGAAGGTCGCCGATACGAGGATGCGCGGCGAGCGCGCGGTCCACTTCGGTGGGAGTCAACCGTCGCGCCGCCAGATCGGCATGGTCGAGTAGCCGGCAACGATCGGCGTACGGCCGGCCGCGCAGCACCGCCTCCACCCAGGCGGGGACGTCACAGCAGGCGTGCAGAAGCTCCCGCGCCTCCACCGCCGGTAGCTCGTTGAACCGCGTTACGCCGGACTCGCCGAATTCATCGGAGGAGCTCTGTACCGGATACGCCGCAGCCATTTCCAGCCACCCTTCCCGGATTCGCACGCGGGTGACCTGCACGTTTCCCGCTAAGCGAAATCGTGGTTTCGGTTAACGGAAACAGTAGGATCCAACACTCATCCGAGTCAACAGTTTGTTGAAGATTGGGGTGACTCGGATCTCAGCGCGCGTCCGTGGACCTCCCGGCCCGGCGTCGTCCGCGCGGGCACGGAGACGACCACTGACGCGCCTTCCTCGACGGCGCCTGCACGAGGTGTCGGGTGCCGGGCGGAACCGCTCAGCCGCGATCCCGGTTGAGGTAGTTGTACACGGTGAAGCGGGTGACCCCGATCGACTCGGCGATCGTCTCCACCGCCCTGCGCCATTCGAAGGCCCCGCGCTCCTCGAGCAACCGCACCGCGCGTTGCTTCTCCGTCCGCGGCAGCGTGTGCAGCGGCCCACCGAGCTCGTCGGAGACCTCACCGATGAGCCTGCTCAGCCCGGCGGCGCCATCGGCGACCGGGAGCCGGACGTAGGCGACCTCGACACCGTCCCAGCACAGCCGCACATCACCGCTACGGGCCCGCTCCGGGGGCACGATGGTGGCCCGAATGGCCTCGACCAGCGGCCGCACCGCATCCACGAGCGGATGCTCCGGCGCACCGGCATCACTCATCGTCGGTCACCCTGTCGACGCGCACCGTCATGCGGGTGGCACCCTGCTCCAGCGCGGCGTGTATCGCCGCATTCAGGGCATCCAGCACCTGCTGCGACGACCCGTTCATCGAGGTACCCAGCGGGCCGAAGTCGCACCGCAGGCCCGCGCTCTCCACGGCGTCGCGCGCGGCCACCGCGTGCGGCGGCGGGTCCGGCCGTTCCCCCTCGAACGGCTCCGTCGTGAACTCCACCTCCAGGCGCGTCATGGCGCAGACCCTACCGCCGGCCGGCTGCAGCGCGCACCCGAGCGCGCTGCGGTCAGCACGCGCCGTTGCTGAGCAGCGTGCCGTGCGGCCGGTCGCCGGTAATCTCGGTTCCCCGCAGCCACGTATCGCGTACGACACCGGCGAGCGGCCGCCCGTGGTAGGCGGTAACGGGATGGCGGTGCCGCAGGCTCTGCCCGTCCACGACGAAGGCCTCATCGGGCGCGAAGACGCAGAAGTCGGCGTCATACCCCAGCGCGATATGCCCTTTCCTGCGCATACCCGCCTGTGCGGCGGTGTTCTCGGCCATCCACCGCACGACGTCGGTCAGCGCGAATCCCCGCCGGCGCGCCTGCGTCCACACCGCGGGCAACCCGAGCTGCAGTCCGGAGACCCCGCCCCAGGCCGTGCCGAAGTCGCCGGTATCCAGCCGTTTGAGCTCGGGGCTGCACGGGGAATGGTCACTGACCACCGAGTCGATGATCCCGTCGGCCAGGCCACGCCACAGCTGCTCGCGGTTGGCCGCCTCCCGGATCGGCGGGCAGCACTTGAACTGCGTCGCGCCGTCATCGATCTCCTCGGCGACGAAGTTCAGGTAGTGCGGGCAGGTCTCGACGGTCAGCCTGACGCCGTCGCGCCGGGCCGAGGCGATCATCGGAAGGGCGTCCGACGAGGACAGGTGCAGGATGTGCGCCCGCGTTCCTGTCCAGCGGGCCAGCTCGATCACCTGTGCGATCGCGACGTTCTCCGCGCCGCGCGGGCGTGACCGCAGGAAGCTCTCGTAACGACCTCCGTACGCGCGCGGCGCGCGCTCGATCGCCTCGGAGTCCTCGGCGTGCACGATCATCTGCGCGTCGAAGCCGCCGAGCTGCCGCAGCACACGCTCGAGCGCCTCGGCGTCGAGCGGCGGGAACTCGTCGACCCCGGAATGCAGCAGGAAGCACTTGAACCCGAAGACGCCGGCGTCGTGCAGCCCACGCAGTTCCGCCTCGTTCCCCGGGATCGCGCCACCCCAGAACCCCACGTCGACATGCACTCGGCCGTGCGCGGCCTTGCGCTTGACCTCGAGCGACGGGATGTCGACTGTCGGTGGGAGCGAGTTCAGGGGCATGTCGACGATGGTGGTGATGCCCCCGGCGGCGGCGGCGCGCGTCGCCGTCTCGAACCCCTCCCACTCGCTGCGGCCCGGGTCGTTGACGTGGACGTGCGTGTCCACCAACCCCGGTAGGAGCACGACGTCGGGGCCGAGCTCCACCGTCCGGGCGGCATCCAGCTCGGCTTCGTACGGCTCGACGGCGACGATCTCACCGCCACGAACACCGATGGTGCGAGCACCTTCCCCCGCACTGGTGATGACACGCTGTGCCTTGAAAACCACATCCATGAGCCGGCCTCACGTCCCTCGTCCTCGTCGGAACGGCCATCACCGGCGACCCGCCGCGCCTGCCGCCAGCTGCATACCAAGATTCCGTGACTTGAAACAATCGTATTGTCTTGTGGAATCGATACTGCGTCACGGCACTGCGCTCGTCAACCGGGTCCGCTAATCCAGCAACGCGTCGACGAAGGACTCCGGCTCGAACGGCGCAAGATCGTCCGCCCCCTCCCCGAGGCCGACCAGCTTGACAGGGACGCCGAGCTCACGCTGTACCTGGAACACGATGCCTCCCTTGGCCGTGCCGTCGAGCTTGGTCAGCACGATCCCCGTGACATCGACGACCTCGGAGAACACCCGCGCCTGAGCGAGGCCGTTCTGCCCTGTCGTGGCGTCGAGCACCAGGAGGACCTCGTCCACCTGCGCCTGCTTGTCGACCACCCTCTTGACCTTGCCGAGCTCGTCCATCAAGCCCGTCTTGGTGTGCAGCCGACCCGCCGTGTCGACGAGCACGGCATCCACCTGACTGGCACCGCCGCGTTCCACGGCATCGTAGGCGACCGAGGCCGGGTCAGCGCCCTCGTCCCCGCGCACCACCTCCGCGCCCACTCGCTCCGACCAGGTCTGTAGCTGGTCGGCCGCGGCGGCCCGGAACGTGTCGGCCGCCCCGAGCAGGACACGGTGCCGCTGCGCCACCAGCACCCGCGCGAGCTTGCCTGTCGTCGTGGTCTTTCCGGTCCCGTTGACCCCCACGACCAGCACGACAGCGGGCTGCTTGGCTCCGTCGGACTCGTGCGGGAGTGCCCGCACCGCGCGATCGAGCTCGGGGTGCAGGGCCTCGATCAGCACCTCCCGGAGGACCTGCCTGGCGTGCTCCGCGGAGCGAACGCCGCGCGCGGACAGCTCGGCACGCAGCCTGTCCACGACCTCCTCCGTCGTCGCTGCGCCGAGGTCGGCAACCAGCAGGGTATCGGAGATCTCCTCCCAGGACTCCTCGTCGAGGTCGCCTGCCCCGAGCAGGCCGAGCAGGCTCTGTCCCAGCGCCGAACGCGACTTCGACAGCCTGCCGCGCAGCCGCTCGATCCGCCCGCCTGCCGGTTCGATCTCCTCGGCGGGCTCGGCCGCAGGCTCTGCCGTATCCGCAGGTGCACCAGCGTCCGCGGGCTCGCCTGCCTCGTCCGCGCCGACCGCCTGTTCCGGGACCTCCGGCTCCTGCGGGAGCACGACGTCGACGATGTCACGGCGCGGGGCGTCGCGAGGTACGGCGGCATCCTCTCCGACGCCGGGCTCACCGTCGACCTCCGTACGCTCCCCCGCGGGATGCGCCGGCCCAGCGGCATCGACGGGGGGATCGACAGCGGTGTCCGCTCCGGCGTCCCCGGGACCGCCCCCGGCAGTCCCCGTCCCGTCCCGCGTACCGCCCGGTGCCAGCGCGACGCCACCGCCGGCCTGGTAACCGCCCCCGCGGGCACCGTCGTCGCGCTGCGCGCGCTCGTTCTCGGCGAGACTGATCCTCCGTCGCCGGGCAAGCAGCAGCCCGGCGAGGACGGCCAGTGCCGCCACGACGACGGCCAGGACAACGATCCAGAACCAGAGACTATTCGACACGCAGCAATCGTCGCACCCGGCTCGCGGCGAGCGCCGGGGGGCGGTCCGCTGCCGGTGCCCCTCCGGTGGGCACTAGGCGGTATCCGGCTGAACGTCTGGCTGGGCGTCCGGTTGGACGTCACGTTCGACGTCGGGTTCGCCCGACCGGAGCCGCTGGGAGATCACCTGCGTGATGCCGTCGCCTGCCATGCTCACGCCGTACAGCGCGTCGGCGATCTCCATGGTCGGCTTCTGGTGTGTGATCACGATCAGCTGCGAGCTCTCCTTGAGCTGTTCGAGCAGGTTGAGCAGGCGCCGCATGTTGGTCTCGTCCAGCGCGGCCTCCACCTCGTCGAGCACGTAGAAGGGGGACGGCCGGGCACGGAAGATCGCGATCAGCATCGCCACCGCGACCAGCGACTTCTCCCCACCGGACAGCAGCGAGAGCCGCTTGACCTTCTTGCCGGGTGGCCTGGCCTCGACATCCACGCCGGTCGTCAACGGGTCGTCGGGGTCGGTAAGCACCAACCTGCCTTCCCCGCCGGGGAACAGGGCCGAGAACACCGCCTCGAACTCGCGCGCCACGTCCGCGTAGGCCGTGTTGAACAGCTCGAGGATCTTCTCGTCGACCTCGGATATCACCGAGAGCAGATCCTTACGGGTGTCCTTGAGGTCCTCGAGCTGGGTGGACAGGAACTTGTAACGCTCCTCGAGCGCTGCGTACTCCTCGAGCGCGAGCGGGTTGACCTTACCCAGCGACGCGAGGTCCTTCTCCGCCCGCTTGGCCCGGCGTTCCTGGGTCGGCCGGTGGTACGGGATCGGCTGCGGCTCGCTCACGTCCTCGCCGCGTTCCTTGGCTGCGGAGTACTCGGCCATCTCCTCCGCACTGGGTGGCACGGGCTGGTCGGGGCCGTACTCGGCGACCAGGTCATCCGGCCCGATCCCGTACTCCTCAGCGATCTTGCCTTCCAGCTGTTCCAGCCGGGTGCGTTGCTCCGCGCGCGCCAGCTCGTCACGATGCACCGCGTCGGTCAGCTTCTCCAGCTCACCGTTGAGCTCCCGAACCCTGGTGCGGACCTGGGCGAGCGCCTCCTCCCTGCGTTGCCGGGCCTGCTGCGCGGCATCGCGCTCGGCCGTCGCGCGCTGCAACGAGACCTCGATGCGCTCCAGCGCGCTCTCCCCGCCCTCCACGACGACAGCCGCGATGTCGGCTGCCCGCTTGCGCGCGATCCGTGCCTTCTCGGCGCGCTCCCGCGCCTGCCGCTCGGCTTCCGCCGCCTGGCGCAGGGACTCGGCCCTGCCCGAGATGCCCTGCACGCGTTCCTCCGACGTACGCAACGCCAGGCGGGCGTCCACCTCGGCCTGCCGCATCTCGGACAGCGACGCCGCCGCGGCGTCCCGTTCGGAGGTGTCCGGGTCCTCGTCCGCCGGCTCGTCCGAGACCGCTGCCAGCCGCTCCTCCAGCTCGGCAAGCTTGGTCAGCGCGTCCTCCCGGGACTGGTACACATCGGCTCGCTGCTTGCGGAGTCGCTCCACATCGGCCTCCGCCGAGCGCGCAGCCTGCTCCAGCCGCTCGATCCGCTCCGTGGTTCGCGCCTTACGCACCTTCGACTCGGAAAGGGCCTCCTTCGCCGAGACGACGTCGTCCTCCCTCGCGCGCTGTTCCGCCCGTGCTCCCTCGAGCGTGGCCTGCGTCTCGCTCAGGCGTTGCTCGGCAGCGCGCAACCGTTCCTGGGCGTCTTCCACGGCCGCTTGCACCTCGATGGCGCTCTCGCCGCCGACCGAACCACCCGATGCCCAGTCCGAGCCAAGCACGTCACCATCGAGGGTGACCCCGCGCACCTCGGGGTGCGCACGCACGAGACCCTCGGCCGCCGGCAGGTCCCCGACGATGGCGACCCGGTCGAGCGCACGCTCCACGGCGCCACGCAACGCCTCAGGTGGGGTCACCACGTCCCGTGCCCATACCGCACCGTCCGGCAAAGCCGGCCATGCGGCGGGTTCGGCGCCGGGCCCACCGCCGAGAAGCATCCCTACCCGTCCGGCCTGCTGGGCCTTGAGGTGGTCCATCGCCGCGACAGCCTCCGAGGTGCCCCGCATCGCGACAGCCTCCGAGGCCGGGCCGAGCGCCGCGGCGACCGCCACCTCGTAGCCCTGCGTCACGTCCAGCAACTCGGCGACGACGCCGAGCAACCCGCCCACGTCATCGCCCGCTTCCAGCAGCACCGCCGAGCCGTCCTTGCGTTCGCGTCCCATCGACAGCGCGTCCAGTCGCGCCTTCTCCGAGGCGATGTCCCGTTCCGCGGACCGCTCGGCCTCGACCAGCTCGTCGACACGCCTCGTCGCCGCATCTCTGGCCTGCACAGCCTGCTCGTAGCGGCTGTCGAGATCGGCATCGCCCTCGTCGGAGATGCCCCCCTCGGAACGTGCCTGCTCGAGCTCCTCGGCAGCCTGCTCGGCGCGCCGGGCCGCCTCATCGATCCCCGAGGTGAGCCGCTCGATCTCCTCCTCGGTAGCGGCATCCTTGCTGCGCAGCGCGTCGACCTCACCACGCAGCTTGGCCACGCCCTCCCGACGGTCGGCGATGGCCCGCACGGCGGCCATATGCCGCTCATCGGCTGCCTGCACGACACGCTCCACCTCTTCGCGCTTGGCGATCGTGTCGTTCAGCGTCTGCCGCGCCTGCTCCATCGCCTCGGTGAGCTCGGCTTCCTGCTCGGCGACCTCCTCGGCCTCGGCGAGCATGTCCTCGGGGTCGCGTTCACCGGTGTGCTCGTGCACGTCGGTGGACAGGTGCCGCTGCCGCTCCACGGCCAGCCGGACGGTGCCGCGCAGCCGCTCGGCCAGCGCGGAGAGCTTGTACCAGGTGTCCTGCGCAGCCGCGAGCTTCGGGGCATCGGAGGCGAGTGACTCCTCCAGCTCGTTCTGCTCGGCCGTCGCCGACTCCAGTGCCTGCTCGACCTCGTTGCGGCGCGCACGAGCCGCCTGCTCATCGGCCTCTTCCTTGGCCAGGGTGGTCCGTTGTGTCACGAGGTCGTCGGCGTACAGGCGCAGCCGCGCGTCGCGGAGCTCGGACTGCACGGTCTGCGCCTTCCTCGCCAGCTCGGCCTGCTTGCCGAGCGGCTTGAGCTGCCTGCGCAACTCGCTGGTGAGGTCGTTGAGCCGGTCCAGGTTGGCCTGCATACCGTTGAGCTTGCGCAGGGCCTTTTCCTTGCGCTTGCGGTGCTTGAGCACACCGGCGGCCTCCTCGATGAAGGCCCTGCGGTCCTCCGGCTTGGCGTGGAGTACCTCGGAGAGCTGCCCCTGGCCGACGATGACGTGCATCTCGCGCCCGATACCGGAGTCGGACAGCAGCTCCTGCACGTCCATCAGGCGGCACGTGCTGCCGTTGATCTCGTACTCGCTTGCGCCGTCGCGGAACATGCGCCGGGTGATCGATACCTCGGTGTACTCGATGGGCAGTGCCCCGTCGGAGTTGTCGATCGTCAGCGACACCTCGGCACGGCCGAGCGGCGACCGGCCGGACGTACCTGCGAAGATGACGTCCTCCATCTTGCCGCCCCGCAGGTCCTTGGCCCCCTGCGTACCCATGACCCAGCGCAGCGCGTCGAGGACGTTCGACTTGCCGGAACCGTTCGGGCCCACGACGCAGGTGATACCCGGTTCGAAACGCAGCGTCGTGGCGGATGCGAAGGACTTGAACCCCTTCATCGTGAGGCTCTTCAGATGCACGAAGCTGTGTCCCTACTGATCGGCGCCTTGTTCATCGATCCGGCCATTCGCTGCCGGCCGTCCTCGCGTGCGGGTGGTCGACAGCCCGCCGGGTGGAGTGCTTACCCAACCACCGACCGAGGATACCCGCGCGACCGGCGCGTTCCTTGTTGGCACGGCGGGTGCGGCGGAAACCGACGTGCACCGGCACACACGGTGACACAACACGGGAAGTGCGGCTCCGTGCCGAGCCGGGAGCGGGGCCGCCCGGAGCCCGGGCCTACAGCCGTACCTCAGCGTTCCACGAAGCCGACAGCGTCACCACGCGGCTCTGACCAGCGTTCGACGACCATCTCCACTCGACCGGGTGATGCACCCGATCGCAGCAGACCGAGGAGTTGCTCGCAGTGCTCGCGCCGGCCCTCCGCGACGACCTCGACCCGGCCGTCCGGCAGGTTGCTCGCGCTTCCGACCAGGCCGAGCTCGAGCGCTCTACTTCGCGTCCACCAGCGAAAACCGACGCCTTGCACACGGCCGTGTACCCATGCCGTCATCCGGACCGCACCGTCTCCCATGCTCACGTGTCTATCGTGCCTGATATTCAGCAGCGCCAGAGAAACACCGAAGCGTGTGACATGACTGCTGTAACATCACAATTCGTAGTTGACCCGGGGCTACATGCGGTACCTGACGTGTCACACGCCCCCTGACGGGTGATAGAGTGCGCCCGCTGCCGATATCGGGAGCGGCAGCCGGCCGCGTTCAGGACCAGCCTGTGACCCAGCCCACGTAGACAGTCCCGGCAGGGCAAGGAGTGAGTATGCCGCCGAGTGATGGGGCGCACGACGAGTTACGAATCGCGGTCGCACCGCCTGATGCCGTAACCGGCAAGTCCCGCAGACGCGGTTACCTCGCACTGGCGGCGAGCGGCCTGCTCACAGCGACCGCTTTCGCAGGCGTGGCGGACCTCGCCGCTGACGGCTTCCACGGCGCCGAGGCTCCCCAGAGCATCCAGGAGTACGAGCGCGACAAGGGTGATTCCGACGGCGGACGGGACCGCGTCGCCGGTGATGCCAGCGCCGAGCACACCACCGATCCGATCGACGACTCCGTCGCCAGCGAGACACTACGCAGGCAGCGCTCCACGGAGAGCTCGGTGATCATCACCCGGCCGGACGGGACCACGACGATCAGCTCGACCCTTCCCGGGACCACCGGTGCCGGCACGTCCGCGCGTTCGGGCGGCGTCCCCACGACCGACGAGCCGACGTCGAGCTCGAGCACCGAGACGACGAGTTCCACGAGCTCGACGAGCTCGACGAGTGAGACAACCAGCTCGACCAGCGAGACCACTACCTCGGAGTCCGAGACGACGACGTCCGAGACCGAGACCACTACCTCGGAGTCCGAGACGACGACCTCCGAGACCGAGACCGAGGGCAGCGGCTCCGGCGGCGAGGAGGGCTCCGGCGACGGCGACAGCGGCGAGGGTGACGCGTCGACGTCAGCCGAGTAACCCCTACCGGGTTGCCGCGGCGGGCAACGGCGACCTCGGAGACCGCCGGACCCGCCCGCGTCCTACCGGCAGGCCACCGTCAGGGGCGTGCCGTATGCGGAGGTGTCCCGCGGGCTCGCCGACTGCTCCGCGGGCGCGGCTGGCAGGTGGGGCAGAAGTAGGACGAGCGGTTCATGAATACCTCACGCCGGATCAGCGCTGCGCACCGCTCGCACGGCTGGCCGTCCCTCCCGTACACCGCGAGGGCGCGCGAGAAGTAGCCGGAACGGCCGTTCACGTTCACGTACAGCGCGTCGAAGGACGTCCCTCCCGCAGCGAGTGCCTCGTCCAGTACCTCGGCCACGGCGTGGAACAGCACCTGCCCCTGCTTGCGCGTCAGCCGCCACGTCGGGCATGTGCCGTGCAGCCTGGCACGCCACAACGCTTCATCGGCATAGATGTTGCCGATCCCGGACACCAACGACTGGTCGAGCAAGCCGCGTTTGACCTCGGAACGCCGCGCACGCAGCGCACGCACCACGTCCTCGGCCCGGAAGTCCGGATCTACCGGGTCACGCGCGATATGGACGATCTCCGCGGGCACCTGCCCGCCCTGGGTCGGCCGCAGGTCGGTAACCTGCAAGCCTCCGAAGGTGCGCTGATCGACGAAGCGGAGCTCGTCACCGCCGTCCGCGAAGCGCATCCGCACGCGGAGGTGTTTCTCGTCCGGGGTCCCCGCAGGCTGCACGCGCAGCTGGCCACTCATACCCAGGTGCCCGAGTACAGCGGTTCCCGAGTCCAGCTCCAGCCACAAGTACTTGCCCCTGCGGCGGACCGCCTCGACCCGCTCGCCGAGCAGGCGAGCACGGAAGTCCTCCGGGCCGGGGACGTACCGTCGAACCGCCCGCGGATGGAGAACCTCGACATCGCTGAGGGTTCGATCGACAACATGTTCGGCCAGGCCGGCTCGGATGACCTCGACCTCGGGAAGCTCAGGCACGTTCGGGAGAGGCGTCGTCCCGTTCGGCCGAGAGCACACGCCACGCCGTCTCGGCCGCTTTCTGCTCGGCTTCCTTCTTGGTCCCACCTTCGCCGTGCCCCAGCTCACGGCCACCGACGAGAACCGTGGCACTGAAGACCTTCTGGTGATCCGGCCCGGTGTCGACCACCCGATACTCGGGCACACCCAGCGCAGTGGCTGCGGTCAACTCCTGCAGGCTGGTCTTCCAGTCCAGACCGGCCCCCCGCATCGGGGCCTCGGAGAGCAGCCCGGCGAACAACCGATGCACCAACCGGCGGGACTGCTCGATGCCGTGCTCGCGATAGACGGCACCGATCATCGCCTCGAGCGTGTCGGCGAGGATGCTCGCCTTGTCCCGGCCCCCCGTCATCTCCTCGCCCTTGCCGAGCAGCACGTGTGCGCCGAGGCCGCCCTCGCCGAGCTCACGCGCCACGCCAGCCAGGGCTTGCATGTTCACCACGCTCGCGCGCAACTTGGCGAGCTGCCCCTCGGGCAGGTCGGGATGCTCCGAGTACAGGTGATCGGTGATGACCAGACCGAGCACGGCATCCCCGAGGAACTCGAGCCGCTCGTTCGGCGTCAGCCCGCCGTTCTCGTAGGCGTAGGAACGATGCGTCAGCGCGAGTGTCAGCAGTTCCGGGTCGAGGTCGACGCCGAGCGCCTCGACCAGTGGCGTGGTGTCGGCCGCTGGACCCGTGTCCGAGTTAGCCGCCATGATGTTCCAGCCACTCAGGCGGGTTCAACGACCTGACGCCCCGCGTACTGACCGCAGCTCGGGCACGCCACGTGTTGCGGCTTGGGCTCCTTGCATGCCCGATTCGAGCACGGCACCAGGTGAACCGGGCTCGCCTTCCACTGCGAGCGCCGGGTGCGCGTGTTCGACCGCGACTTCTTCCGCTTGGGGACGGCCACCGTTAACTCTCCTCACCGTCACGTACCGATGCGGCGCAGGGACCCGACCGGTCCGTACCGGTCATCCCTGGCCGACATTACCTTCACGAGTCTTCACGAGGGCTCTCGTCGGACAGCTCTTCGAAGCGTTCGACGAGCGCTGCCCACCGGGGATCTATACTCTCATGCTCGTGTCCGGGCTCGAGTTCGGCCCACTTGACGCCACAACCATCGCACAGCCCCTGGCACCCGTCGTCGCACAACGGTACCAGCGGAAGCGCGAGCACCACCGCGTCCCGAACGACCGGCTCGAGGTCGATCCGGTCGTCGATGACGTGGCTGACCTCGTCTTCCTCGGTGGTCTCCTCGGTCGTCGAGTCCGGGTAGGCGAACAGCTCGGTGAGGTTGACCGCGATGTCCTCGGTCACCGGATCGAGGCACCGCGCGCACTGGCCGTGCGCGCGTACCGAGACGTCCCCCGTGGCGAGGACGCCTTCGACCACCGACTCGAGCAGCAGGTCGAGCGTGAACGGGGTACCACCGGTGACCTCTATCACACCCGAGACACCGATCGTGTAGTCCACGGATACACGTGCCTGCACGGCTCGGCTGAGTCCGGGTCGGCGCCCGAACTCGCGCGTATCGATCACCCACGCACCCTCGTCGACATGGGCCGTGGACGACTGCCCGGTCGGGGCGGCACGAGCGCCAGGGTTGTCGTGCTCGATCGGCTCAGACATCGGGAGAACTCTCAGACTCGCAGGAGGAAGGTACGTGCGCACCGCCGGGGGCGAGGACGGCTACGTCGGCGTGGCACGCACGAGTATGCCAATTGTCCATGGTAACCGCGTGCTGTCCAGCGGACGGTAAGCAGCCGGAGACAGCTACGCGTGACCGGTCGCCCTACCGTCGAGGCTACCGGTGATAGTCGTACGGGCCGCGGCCGTTGGAGCCGCCCCCCGAGCCGCGCAGATGGTTCCTCCCCTGGTCCACGGTACGCAAGGTCTGCGACAGCAGATCGGAGAACTCGGCGAGCTTGCCGTCCACGTAAGCGTCGCACTCCTCACGCTGCCGGTCCGCCTCCGCGTTCGCCTCGTCGACGATGCGTGCCGCCTCGTTGTGTGAGGCCTGCACGACCTCTGTCTGCGCCACCAATCGCTGCTGCTCGGTCATGCCCTCCTGCACGGAACGCTCGTAGGCGTCCTTGCCTGCCTGAACCATACGGTCGGACTCGGCACGCGCGCGCTCGGTCAGGTTCTCGTACTCGGTACGCCCGGCGGCGACGGCCCGATCCGCTTCGGCACGCGCGTCGGCGAGGATCTGGTCGGCCTGCTCGCGCGCCTCGTTGACCAGGCGCTCGGCTTCGCTCTTGGCATCGGCGACGGTGCTCTCGGCGTTGCTGTTGGCGGCACTGACCGTCTCATCGGCCTGCTGGCGCGCCGAGTTCAACACCTCGTCGCGCTTGTCCAGCACGTCCTGCGCGTCGTCGACCTCCCTGGGCAGCGCGTCACGCACGTCGTCGAGCAGCTCGAGGACATCCCCGCGGGGCACCACACAGCTCGACGTCATGGGGACCCCACGCGCCTCTTCCACGATCGTGACGAGTTCGTCGAGTGCCTCGAAAACCCGGTACACGGCACTATCTCCCTTGCTCAAGGTGCACTACGCACTTACCGGAGCAAGTCTGCCTCACCACGACCGCCAGCGCGTGCAGGTCACCCGACACCGGGCGTGTCCCCGCACGGCCTCAGCGCGGTGCGCGCCTACGCCCGCCGTCAGGCCAGCTCGTCCACGCGGGCGGTGAGCCTGCGGCCGATGCTCTGGGGAACCAGGTGTGACACGTCCCCGTGGTAGGTGGCGATCTCCTTGACCAGCGAGCTGGACAGGAAGCTGTACTCGGGGTTGGTCGAGATGAACAGCGTCTCGACCCCGGACAGCCGCTGGTTCATCTGCGACATCTGCAGCTCGTAGTCGAAGTCGCTGACCGCACGCAGCCCCTTGGCGATCGCCGGGATGCCGTTGGCCCGGCAGTAGTCGACGAGCAGGCCGTGCCAGGAGTCCACGCGCACGTTCGGCAGGTGCGCGCACACCTCCCTGATCATCTCCATCCGCTCCTCGATGGAGAACAGCCCTTTCTTGCTCTTGTTGATCAGCACGGAGACGACGACCTCGTCGAACAACTGCGAGCACCGCTCGATGATGTCGACATGCCCGTTCGTCACGGGGTCATAGGAACCGGGGCACACCACACTGATCATGCGCCGGACGGTAGCAGGCGAGTCCTCCCGCCGACGACACGCCACCGCCGGTGACCCGGCGGGCCTCACCCGGCGACGTGATCGCCCGGCCGGTACTCGGCCCAGTAGACGGTCGTGTCGCGGTACCGCTGTACCCGCGCCACGTGAAACCCCTCCGGCCAGCACTGCTCGCCGTCCGGTGGCGCGCGCTCGATGATGACGAGCGCCCCATCGGCGACCCATCCGTTGTCGGCCATCGCCTGCATCTCCACGAGCAGCTGCGCGTCGGTGACGGCGTACGGCGGGTCGACAAGAACGAGGTCGACCTCCTTGTCCGCGGGCTGTGACAGCGTCGCCTCGACGGTCCCGTGCCGGATCGTGCCACCGAGCCCCACCTCCTCGAGGTTGCGGCGCAGGATTCCTGCGGCAGCGCGGTTGCTCTCCACGAAACACGCGTCGACGGCCCCGCGGGACAGCGCCTCCAACCCGAGCGCCCCCGAGCCCGCGTACAGGTCCAGCACCTGGGTGCCGACGACCTCGTCGGCAGCGTCCAGGGCATTGAACAGCGCTTCCCGAACGCGCTCGGTCGTCGGTCTCGTGCCGCGCTGCGGCACACGCAGCCTCCGGCCACCGGCGGTTCCTGCCACGATCCTTGTCACAGGGGTATCTTCTCGCACCGCCGGACGGCACGCGCACGCACCGGTGAAGCAGCGTACTCTCGGTGGACGGCACTCGCCTGCCGGGTCGTGCCCGGATCGTACGGAGTATTCTCGGACCTTCCCCGCACAGGCGCGTCGCTACTGATATGGCACGTTCCTGATCCGGCGGGCGGGGTGCTTCCGGCTCCGGGTAATCGCTCGGTTCACCCGTTGACCGCGGTGGATGGCGGGTGAGTGAATGGCCCGGCTCGTGCGGCAACCCGCCCGAGCCCCGAGGTGAGTCGTTGAGGAGAGCCGCGTGTCGGAGTCTGTGGTTCTGCGGGCCGAGATCGCCACCGAGCAAGCCCACGTCGACCGCGTGTACCTGCGGCTCGACGAGCTCCGTAGCCAGGCCGAGTCGATGCGCGACCGGGGCTACGAGCTCGGCCACGGTGCCCGGCACGAAGCGGTCTTCGAGCAGGCATCCATGCTGTTCGAGCGGGACGTGATGGTGCATCACGCCAATCAGACCCTGCAGGTGCTCGACGCCGAGCACGAAGGCCTGGTCTTCGGCAGGCTGGACACGCACGAGCGCGAGACGGTCTACGTCGGCAGGCTCGGCATCCGGGACGGCGAGTTCGACAACCTGGTCACCGACTGGCGCGCGGACGCGGCCGCGCCGTTCTACCAAGCCACGGCCGAGCAGCCGATGGGTGTGATCCGGCGCAGGGTCATCCAGAGTTCCGGACGCTCGGTCACCGGCATCGAGGACGACGTCCTCATGCCGCACGACCTTCCCGAGGAGATGCGCGTGGTCGGCGACGGCGCGCTGATGGCCGCGCTCGCCAGGGCACGTGGCGAGCGGATGCGCGACATCGTTGCCACCATCCAGCGCGAGCAGGACGAGGTGATCCGCGCACCGTGGCGCGGCGTAACCGAGATCACAGGTGGCCCCGGCACCGGGAAAACGGCGGTCGCCCTGCACAGGGCCGCCTACCTGCTCTACCGCTACCGCAAGCAGATCGGCGGTGGCGGTGTCCTCGTCATCGGGCCGTCGGAGGCGTTCACCACCTACATCTCCCGCGTCCTGCCCTCCATGGGGGAAACCAGCGTGGAGTTGCGTGCCGTCGGCGAGCTGCTCGACGGTTACGAGGCCACGCACACCGACCCCGCCCCGGTCGCCACGATCAAGGGGGCGGCGCGGATGCGCGGCGTGCTGCGGCGAGCGGTGCGCGGCACACCCCCGGGTGTGCCGTCCGAGCTGCGCATCACCTACCGCGGCGAGGTACTGCGGTTGGCAGGCGACCAGCTCGAACGCGTGCGCAGGCGCGTGCACGGGCGCGGGGGTCAGCCCAACCGCTGCCGGGTGCACGCCGCTGAGGCGCTCCTGGAGGCGCTCGCGGACGTCGCGCAACGCCACGCCGAGAGCGGCGGCCCCGAGGTCGATCGCGCCCGGCTGGTCACCGAGCTCGGCGAGCGCATCGAGTTCCACCGCTTCCTGGTCGACTGGTGGCCGGTACTGCGCCCCGAGGAGGTGCTGAGCCGGCTCGGGGACGAGCAACGCCTCCGCACGGCCGCGCGCTCACAGCTGACGCCGGACGAGATCAGCATCCTGGCCGCCTCGTTCGCCGACACAGCGACGGGCTACTCGGTGGCCGATATCGCACTGCTCGACGAACTGCGATCGCTCGTGGGAAAGCCGAGGCGCAGGCGCGTGGCGGCGGAGGATCCCCAGCAGGATCCCCAGCAGGATCCCCAGCAGGACCCCCGGCAGAACCCCCGGCAAGCCCGGCCACCGGGAGCAGCGCGGTCCTCGTTACCGGAGCACTACGACGAGTTCGGCCACGTGATCGTGGACGAGGCGCAGGACCTCTCGCCGATGCAGTGGCGCATGATCGGCAGGCGCGGACGGCACGCCAGCTGGACCGTCGTCGGGGATCCCGTGCAAAGCTCCTGGTACAGCGCGGCGGACGGCGCCGATGCCGACGCGGCCGAGGCCGACGGAGTGCTGGGGTCCCCCTCGGCACGCAGGCGCTTCACCCTCCGGACCAACTACAGGAACTCGGCGGAGATCTTCTCCCTCGCCGCACGTGTCGTGTCCGGGCACGCAGGCGCGGACCAGCTGCCCACCGCGGTCCGTGCCACCGGTATCGACCCCACGGTCCGCACCGTCGACACGGCCTCACTGGAGTCCGAGGTCCAGCAGGCAGCTATGGATGTTCTGGCGCGGGTCGAGGGAACGGTCGCCGTGATCGGCGCGATGAACCGCGTGGCCGACCTCGAGAAGTTCATGTCCCCTGTGACCGACGAACGACTCACGGTCGCAGGCAGCCTCGACTGCAAGGGACTGGAGTACGACGCGGTGGTGCTCGTCGAACCGGGCGAGTTCCTCGCCGAGTCGGTTGCGGGCAGACGCGGGCTCTACGTGGCGATGACCAGGGCGACGCAGCGGCTCACGGTGCTGACGTCGGATCCGGGCTGGAGGCCGGAGTGAGCGCCTCGGACGAGGGCGGGCCGGAGCTCGGCACGGCCACCCGCGTGCGGGTCGCCCGCCCGCGAAGCGCGACCACATCGTGCTCGCGCCAGTGGCGCCGCTCCCGCTCGGAAGCCCGCTCGACCACCGACATGGCCGCAGCGACGTTGACGGGGAGCCGCTTGGCCAGCTCGGTGAGCCGGGCCGCCATATTGACCGGGTCCCCGATCACCGTGTATTCGAGCCTGCTTTCCGCCCCGACGTTGCCCGCGACCGCCTGACCACCCGCGACGCCGATACCGACGGCGAACTCCGGAACCTCGGCGGCCAGCCGCTCGATGGTCGCCCGCGCGGCCGCGAGCGCCTTGCTCGACGCGCAGTCCACCGGTGACGGCGCCCCGAAGATCGCCAGTGCCGCGTCGCCCTGGAACTTGTTGACGAAACCGTCGTGCGCGTGGACCTCGTCCACGACGACGGTGAAGAACCGGTTCAGCACCTCGACGACCTCGGTCGGCGGCCGCGTCTGGGCGATCTGCGTCGAGCCGGTCACGTCCACGAACAGCACCACGACATCCCTGACCTCACCGCCCAGCTCGAGCTGCCGGGAAAGCGCCGCCCTCGCGACCTCCTCACCGACGTGCTTGCCGAACAGGTCCCTGATGCGTTCCCGTTCGCGCAGCCCCGCAACCATGCGGTTCACGCTGGACTGCAGCTCACCGAGCTCCGTCCCGTCGAAGACGACGACCTCGGTGTCCAGGTCACCGCGCTCGACCCTGGCGAGAGCGGCACGGACGGTCCGGATCGGTGCGGTCGTGGCACGGGTACTGAGCACCGTGAGCATGAACCCGGACAGCAGCGACACCAGGCCCAGGGCCAACACGGTCACCACGAGCTGGAACTGCGTCACGCCCGGCTGGAACAGGGTGAGCAGGGCAACGACCATCAGACCGACGACAGGCACCCCCGAGCCGACGCCCCAGAACACCAGGGTGCGCACCGTCACGCCGAGGGCGAGCCTGCGTGGTGTCGGGCCGTGCGCGAGCACCCGCGCCGCGATGGGGCGTAGCGAGAACTCGCTGAGCAGGTACGCGTTGGCGCACGTGACGGTGCCACTGAGCATGATGCTCAACGCGACCTTGGGTACCACCTCCGGCTGCACGAACGCGTACAGCACGGTGAACAGCACCAGCCCACCCAGCCAGGCAAGCGCCTGCATGAAGGTCAGCTCGGCGGGCAGCCGAAGGGTGGCGCGCCGCTGGTACTCGTCGAGCTCGGCACCGTCCGTCGCCCACCGCAGCACGCGCAAGCCACGTACGATGCCCCAGGTCGTGCCGCCGATCAAGGCCGTGAGGATATACACGGGCACGGCCACGAAGTTCACGAGCAGCAGGTCCCTGACGAACACGTTCGGACCGGGGATCACCACTGTCACCAGGGCAATCGCCACGGCAGCGCCCACGGCGTTGGCCGCGAGCAGCGATCCGGTCAGCAGGAACCGGACACGCAGCCGCACCCGGCGACCGTGCTCCTCCCCGGAGCCGAGCAACCACGAACCCAGCGGCCGCTCGCGCAGCACCCTGTCATCCCGTGCGCCCCACCCCAGCACGTCACTGCCTCTGGTTCCGCACGCTCACTCCACGACCAGGAGGAGGTCGCCGCCTTCCACCTGCTGGACCGAGTTGATCGCCAGGCGTGAGACCCGGCCGCCCTTGGACGCGGTGATCGCGGCCTCCATTTTCATCGCTTCGATCGTGGCCACGGTCGCGCCTGCCTCCACGGTGTCGCCTTCGGAGACCGAGAGGGTGACCACGCCTGCGAACGGCGCGGCCACGTGGCGGTCGTTGGACTTGTCGGCCTTCTCCGCGGCGGGGAGTTCGGAGACCACCGACTGGTCGCGTACCTGGATGGGACGCAGCTGCCCGTTGAGGGTGGCCATGACCGTGCGCATGCCGCGTTCGTCGGCCTCCGAGATGGCTTCCAGCTCGATGAGCAGGCGAACGCCGGGTTCGAGGTCCACGGCGTACTCCTCGCCGGGCCGCAGCCCGTAGAAGAAGTCCTTGCTGTCGAGCACGCTGGTGTCGCCGTAGGCCTGCCGGTGCTCGGAGTACTCCTGGGCGGGCCCCGGGAAGAGCAGCCGGTTGAGCGTGGCGCGCCGGTCCTCGGTCAGGCCGCGGCTGTCGGACTCGGACAGCTCGGCGAGACCACCCGCGGGGGCGCGACCCTCGAGCGCCCGCGAGCGGAACGGTTCCGGCCACCCGCCCGGCGGGTCGCCCAGCTCGCCGCGCAGGAACCCGATCACCGAGTCGGGGATGTCGTACTTGTTCGGCTCGGCCTCGAAGGCCTCCGGTGACACCCCGGCGCCCACGAGGTGCAGCGCGAGATCGCCGACGACCTTGGAAGAGGGCGTGACCTTGATCAGCCGCCCCAGCATCCGGTCGGCAGCGGCGTACATCGCCTCGATGTCCTCGAACCGGTCGCCCAGCCCCAGGGCCCGGGCCTGCGTGCGCAGGTTGGACAGCTGCCCACCGGGGATCTCGTGGTGGTACACCCGGCCGGTCGGCGAGGACAGTCCGGCCTCGAAGGGCGCGTAAACCCTGCGCACGCTCTCCCAGTACGGTTCAAGGTCGCCGACGGCCTGCAGGTCCACCCCGGTCGGCCGGGCGGAATGGTCGGTGGCGGCCACGATCGCCGACAGCGAGGGCTGCGACGTGGTCCCGGCCATCGAGGCCACCGCGCCGTCGACCGCGTCGGCCCCGGCCCGCATCGCCGCGAGGTACGTGGCCAGTTGCCCGCCTGCGGTGTCGTGGGTATGGATGTGCACCGGCAGGTCGAACTCGGTACGCAGCGCCGAGACCAGCCGCTCGGCCGCGGGCGCCCGCAGCAACCCGGCCATATCCTTGATCGCCAGCACGTGGGCACCGGCCTCGACGATCTGCTCGGCCAGCTTCAGGTAGTAGTCCAGCGTGTACAGCGACTCACCGGGGTCGGTCAGATCCGAGGTATAGCACAGCGCCACCTCCGCGACCGCCGAGCCGGTCGCGCGCACCGCATCGATCGCAGGCCGCATCTGCTCCACGTCGTTGAGCGCGTCGAAGATGCGGAAGATGTCGATGCCCGTCTCGGCGGCCTCGGCGACGAAAGCGTCGGTCACCTCGGTCGGGTACGGGGTGTACCCGACCGTGTTGCGGCCCCGCAGCAGCATCTGCAGGCAGATGTTGGGCACAGCCTCGCGCAGCGCGGCCAGCCGCTCCCAGGGATCCTCGGCCAGGAACCGCAGCGCGACGTCGTAGGTGGCCCCGCCCCAGCACTCCAGCGACAGCAGCTGCGGCACCGTCCGCGCCACGGCCGGTGCCGCAGCGACCAGGTCCTTGGTCCGCACCCGGGTGGCCAGCAACGACTGATGGGCGTCCCGGAAGGTCGTGTCGGTCAGGCCCACCGTCGACGACTCCCGCAGCCATCGCGCGAACCCCTCCGGCCCCAGCCGGTCCAGAGTCTGCTTCGACCCCGACGGCGGCTCACCCTCCGGCAGGCGCGGCAGCTTGCTTGCCGGATCCGGCAGGCTCGGGCGCTGCCCGTTCGGCTTGTTCACCGTGACATCGGCCAGGTACGTCAGCAGCTTCGTGCCACGGTCCGCCGAGCGCCGCGCCGTAAGCAGGTGCGGGCGGTCCTCGATGAACGAGGTCGTCACGCGGCCCGCACGGAAGTCCGGATCATCCAGCACCGCGCGCAGGAACGGGATGTTCGTGGCCACCCCCCTGATACGGAACTCCGCCACAGCACGCCGCGCACGGGCCACGGCCGTGTCGAAGTCCCTACCCCGGCAGGTGAGCTTGACCAGCATCGAGTCGAAGTGCGCGCTGATCTCCGTCCCGGCGAAGGCGGTACCACCATCCAGCCGGATCCCCGAACCGCCCGGCGAGCGGTACGCGCTGATCATCCCCACGTCCGGCCGGAACTCGTTGGCCGGATCCTCGGTCGTGATCCGGCACTGCAGCGCCGCCCCCCGCAGGTAGATCACGTCCTGCGTCAGCCCCAGATCGGCCAACGACTCCCCCGCCGCGATGCGCAGCTGCGCGGCCACCAGGTCGACATCGGTGACCTCCTCGGTGACCGTGTGCTCGACCTGGATCCGCGGGTTCATCTCGATGAAGACGTGCTCACCGCTCTCGTCGACGAGGAACTCGACGGTGCCGGCGTTGCGGTAGCCGATCCGGCGGGCCAGCCGCGCCGCGTCCGCGCAGATGCGCTCCCGCAGCTCCGGGGCGAGGTTCGGCGCGGGAGCCAGCTCGATCACCTTCTGGTGCCTGCGCTGCACCGAGCAGTCCCGCTCGTACAGGTGCACTACCTCACCCGTACCGTCCGCCAGGATCTGCACCTCGATGTGCCGCGGGTTGACCACCGCCCGCTCGACGAACACCGACGGGTCCCCGAAGGCCGACTCGGCCTCCCGCGAGGCCGCCTCGATCGACTCACGCAGCTGGGCCGGCTCGGTGACCTTGCGCATCCCGCGCCCACCGCCACCGGCGATGGCCTTGACGAACACCGGGAAACCGATCTCCTCGGCCGCCGCCACCAGCTCGTCCACATCGTCCGACGGCCGGGACGAGCCGAGCACCGGAATGCCTGCCTCGCGCGCGGCCTGCACGGCGCGCGACTTGTTCCCGGTCAGCTCCAGGATCTCGGCCGGTGGCCCGACGAACGTGATACCGGCCTCCTCGCACGCCCGAGCCAGGTCCGGGTTCTCCGACAGGAACCCGTACCCGGGATAGACCGCGTCCGCGTCCGCGCTCAGCGCGGCCCGCACCACCTCCTCCACCGACAGGTACGCACGAACCGGATGCCCCGGCTCACCGATCTGATGCGATTCGTCCGCCTTGAGCCTGTGCAGCGAGTTCCGGTCCTCATGTGGAAAAACGGCGACCGTACCCGCCCCCAACTCGTAGCCCGCGCGGAACGCCCGGATCGCGATTTCACCCCTGTTGGCCACGAGCACCTTACGGAACATGCCGGTCCTTCCTGTCCTACTACCTGACGGCGCGACGACGAGCTCGGCGACGCACGGCACACTGAATCGGTCCTGCACAGTACAGTGTGCCACCCCCTCGGGGGGAGGGTGAGCCGCGCCATCTCGCTCCTCGGACGACCGGTGCGCGCCGGTTCGTCGTCACCGTGCGCGGCCGATCATGCCTTCTCCAGGAACTCGGCGCGCTCCGGCCCGACCAGGTCGGTCACCAGATGCGCCAGCTCGAGGTTGTGCCCCAGGGACGGATCCCGCGCGATGATTCCCTGGGCGAGGTCGCGTGCAGCGGCGATGATCTCCTCGTCCTGCAACAGTGACAGCAGTTTGAGCGCGGAACGGCTCCCGGACTGCGCTGCACCCAGGATGTCCCCTTCCTTACGCAGCTCCAGGTCCAGCCGGGAGAGCTCGAAACCGTCACTCGTCGACTCGACAGAGCCGAGCCGCTGCCTGGTCTTCGTCCCCTCGACCGCTTCGGTGACCAGCAGGCACAACCCCGGCACCGATCCCCGGCCGACACGGCCGCGTAGCTGGTGCAGCTGGCTCACCCCGAACCGGTCAGCATCCATGATCAGCATCACGGTCGCTGCGGGAACGTCGACGCCGACCTCGACCACGGTCGTCGCGACGAGCACGTCCAGCTTGCCGTCGGCGAACCGGCGCATCGTGGAGTCCTTGTCGTCCGGGGACATCCGGCCGTGCAACACGCCGATCCGCAGGCCGGCGAGCTGGTCGTTCTCCAGCTCCTCCGCCAGCTCGAGAACCGCGACGGGGGGACGCTTGGACCCGGTGTCCGCCGGCGGCTCGTCGCCGATGCGCGGGCACACGACATACACCTGGTTCCCGCCGGAAACCTCCTCGCGCACCCGCTGCCAGGCCCGTTCCAGCCAGGACGGTTTCTCCGCGACCGGCACGACCGTTGTCGTAATCGGCGACCGCCCCGCCGGTAGCTCGTCGAGCACGGAGACCTCCAGGTCGCCGTACACGCTCATCGCCACCGTCCTCGGGATCGGTGTCGCGGTCATGACCAGCACGTGCGGGCTTGTGAACTCGGCCCCTCTGCTACGCAGCGCGTCACGCTGCTCGACACCGAAGCGATGCTGCTCATCGACGACGACCAGGCCCAGGTCGGCGAACGAGACGTGCTCCTGGATCAGCGCGTGCGTGCCGACGACGATGCCGGCCTCGCCGCTGGCGGCGTCCAGCAACGCCTGCTTCCGCCGCTTGGCAGGCAACGATCCCGTCAGCAGGGTTACCTTGGTGGCGTTCTCCGCCGCACCCAGCTCCCCCGCATTACCGAGGTCACCGAGCAGCTCACCCAGCGACCGCGCGTGCTGCGCAGCGAGCACCTCGGTCGGCGCGAGCAACGCGGCCTGCTTGCCCGCGTCGACAGCCTGCAGCATCGCGCGCAGCGCCACGACCGTCTTGCCACTGCCCACCTCGCCCTGCAGCAACCGGTTCATCGGCCGGTCCGTGGCGATATCCGAGGCGATCGCCTTACCGAGCGCGCGCTGGCCGGCTGTGAGGGTGAACGGCAGCCGCGCGTCGAACTCGTCGGCCAGCCCTCCGGCCACCGGCTCGCATACGGGCGCGGTGCGCGCGACGGCCGACATGCGGCGCTCGGCGAACACCAGCTGGACCGCGAGGGCCTCGTCCCATTTCAGGCGCAGCCGGGCATGCCGCAGCGCCTCCCAGTCCGGTGGCCGGTGGATGGCGCGCAGCGCCGTCTCGAGGTCGACGAGCCCGTGCTCGGCGCGCACCTCGGCAGGCAACGGGTCCTCGCCGATCTCGAGGGTCGTGAGTACCTGCTGCACGCAGCGGTCGATGGTCCACGAGGGCAAGCCCTCGGCCGAAGGATAGACCGGGATGATCTCCCCGACGAACTCGTCGACGGCAACGTCGCTCGTGTGCTCGTCGAACAGCTCGAACTCCGGGTGCGCCAGCTGCAGCCGGTTTCGGAACGCGGTTACCTTACCCGCGAACAGGCCCTGCCTGCCGGGCTGCAGCTGCTTGGCCAGCCATCCGGTCCTGTTGAAGAAGGCGCATGTCAGCTCACGGGACCCGTCGGTGATACGGACCTCGAGGATGTGGCCCGAGCGGGACCGCATCTGGCGACGTGCCGCGTGCGTGATGCGGGCCAGCACGGTGACGTGCTCGCCGGTCTCGAGCCCGGCGATCTCTGTCAGGTCGCCCCGTTCGGCATACCGGCGCGGGTAATGCCGCAGCAGGTCGCCGACCGTGGTGATGTCCAGCGCCGTGGCGAGCGGCTTGGCCGACTTCGACCCGATGAGGGGCGTCAGCTCGTCACGCAACGTACTCACTTGCTCTACTCCACACCGATCGTCAGGACGCTGTCGGTCTGGCCACCGTGGTAGGCGACGAACTCCACCTCGGGATGCGCGGCACGCAGCCGCCGCCCGAGCTCGACGTCCACCCCTTCCGGCGCCTGCGCGCCGAGCAGCACGGTGACCAGCTCACCTCGTACGCCGAGCAAGCGCTCCAGCACCTCCATCGCCACATCGGCAAGCACATCGTCGAGCTGCTCGCCGGACTGCTCGATCCGCACGACCTCATCATCGACGAAACCCACGACATCGCCTGCCGCGACACGACCGACCCAGGTGATCGCGTCCTGACTCGCCACGCTCACCTCCCCCCGGTGGGTCGCAGCTGCGGCCTCGGCCATGGCCACCACATCGTCGTGCGCGCGCCTGCCGCTGTCATGCACGGCGAGCGCGGCGAGCACCTGCACCGGCGAGGAGCACGGGACGACAACCACGTCGCGGTCCACGCGGTCGAACGCCTCGACAGTCGACTCCGCGACCCTGGTCAGCTCGGGTCCCGCAGGCAGAACGGCGGTGTGCGCGGCGGCCAGCTGCGTGATCAACCGCTGCACTCGCTCGGTACCGGGAAGCACGCCGCCGTGCGCGGCCAGCACCCGTGCCCCTGCCTGGCTGCACAGCTTCGCCAGATCCTCACCTTCCACCAATGCCAGCACGGCGCGCGGCTGGCGCACCTGACCACTGTCGACCATCGGCTCCTGCGGTGCCAGGGACTCCACACGCACCTGATGCGGATGTCCCGCGCGCAACCCTGCCTCGAGCGCGGCACCGATGTCGGCGCAGTGCACATGTACCGCGTGGCTTCCCGCACCGTCGCCTGCGACGGTCACGCAGTCCCCGATCGCGCTGAGCTCGTCACGGAGTGCAGGCAAGGCGGCCTCGCTCGCGCCGTTCAGCAGGTACATCACCTCCCACGGCTGCGCGCTCGCCGTCCCTTGGGACGACACCGTCGACGCCGCGCGCTGCGCGGGGCTCCGTGCGGGGCCACGCGAGGCATCCACGGCGAACTCCGGCCGAGCGCACGCGGAGTGGCCGGTCACCACGGCGACGAGCTCGTCCAGTACCGCAAGCACCCCGCGCCCACCGGCGTCGAACACGCCTGCCTCGGCGAGCACCGCCAGCTGGCTGGGCGTGCGCTTCAGTGCCTCCGCGGCAGAGGTAGCCGCGGCCGTCACGGTCCGCTCCAGCGCACCGGTGCGGTCGTACTCGGCTTCGGCGCCCCGCCGAGCGGCGTGCAGCACGGTCAGCATGGTGCCGTCGACCGGGCGAACCACAGCTTCCGTCGCCAGCCGGTCGGCGTGGATCAGTCCGCTGATCAGGGTCTCCGTATCCACCGCTTCCCTGGACCGGCACGCCTCGGCCATGCCACGCAATGCCTGCGACAGGATCACCCCGGAGTTGCCGCGCGCCGCGGCGATCGCGCCACGGGCCAGCGTGTCCAGCGCACGTCCCGCTGCCTCCGGATTCGAGTGCGCGAGCGCCTCGTGGGCGCCTGTGATGGTGTGCACCAGGTTCGACCCGGTGTCCGAGTCGGCCACCGGGTAGACGTTGATGCTGTCGATATCTGCCCGCAGCCCCTCCAGGCTGCGGACACAGGCAGCGGCCCACGCCGATACCTCGGCCACGCGCAACGCCTGCATCCCTACCCTCGACTCGTCGTGTCGATCACGGTGTGTTCACCTCGGGCCCAGCCCGTTCCGTGAGCTTATCGACCCCGCTACCGGCGCCGGATCCGCACCGGCTACGCTGTCCAAGGTGCCTGATACGCCACGAGGCGTATTCGATTTCCCTAGTCTGAAGGAGTGTTCGACGTGGCTGCCGTGTGCGACGTCTGTGGCAAGGGGCCGGGCTTCGGTAAGCAGGTCTCTCACTCGCACCGGCGTACCAACCGCCGGTGGAACCCGAACATCCAGACCGTGCATGTGAAGTCGGATGGTTCGAACAAGAAGAGGATCAAGGCGTGCACCTCCTGCATCAAGGGAGGCAAGGTCGCGCAGGGCTGACGCCGCGATCTCCAAGTCTGTTCAGCGGCCCGGGCACCGATCACGTGCCCGGGCCGACTCATGCCCGGCGTCAGGTCGCTCAGCCGTCCAGGTACTCGTCGATCCGCTGAACCTTGGCTTGGAGCTGATCCTCGTATCCGGGCCTGATATCCGCCTTGAGCACCAGACCCACACGGGGTGAGCGGGCGGAGACCACCTCGACGGCACGCTTGATCACCGCCATCACGTCATCCCAATCCCCCTCCAGGTTCGTGAACATCGCGTTGGTCTCGTAGGGCAGACCCGACTCACGGACCACACGCACGGCCTCGGCCACGGCTTCACCAGCGCTGCCGTGCTCGTCGGCCACGCCCGGACTGATGCTGAACGCTACGATCATGCGTTCACTCTGCCAGGTTCCTCGGGCGCTCGCCGCCACCTTGACGCAGGTTGTGGAGGGGTCGGGTGCCTGTGTGTGGTCGGCGTGTCGTTGCGGGGTGGTCGAACGTGTGTGCGATATGCTGTGGGTGTGTCGGAGTTCGTGCAGGTGGTTGGTCCGGCTGGGGTGATGTTCGTCCCGGCCGGGCAGGCGCCTGCGGTCGCGTTCACGCCCGCCGAGCAGGCCGAGATCCGGTGCCGCACGTTCACCGGCGAGCAGGTCGCCGGGTTGAGTGCGGAGCAGGTGATCGAGACGCTGGCCGCGGCCCGCCGGATCCGGGCGCATACCGATGCGATCGAGGCGCACGCCCTGGCCCGGCTGGACGAGCTGCGCGGTGGTGACCGGTATGTGGCTGATGAGGCCGCGCTGGAGTTGCGGGTCTCGCGGCACACGGCGGCGCTGCGGCTGCACCGGTCTCGCCAGCTCACCGCCCGCATGCCGCGGGTGTTGGCGGCGATGGAAGCCGGTCAGATCGAGGCGGCTGCCGCCGGCCGGGTGGTCGAGGCGACCGACACGGTGGAGGACGA
>NZ_FZNW01000027.1 GCF_900188115.1 Haloechinothrix alba
ACGCCACCCGGCCACTCTACGACCCCATTTAGTGCGCAAATCAGCCCAGCAACCGAAACAAACCAGCAGGTCAACAGGTCGCACTCGTCAAGACCCGCCGAACGTGGCAAAAGTCAGGTCGAGCCACCGAGCCCGGGAGAAGCCGTGACTCCGGCCAGCACGGCCAGACTCCATTGCGGCACGGTGCTTCGGAATGCCGGCGAGCAGCCGGCCACCATGTGACTCCGGCCAGCACGGCCGGACTCCATTGCGGCCCCGGCCCGGCGTGATCGGGCTGCCTGCCAGCACAGGTAACTCCGGCCGACTCGGCCGGACTCCACTGGCATGTGGCTGTGTGGAACGGGTGAACTGCGTTCGACGACAGGTAGCGCGGCGACCGGCTCGTCACGCTTCGATCGGCTAGCCGCTTCACGCGGTAGGAGCGGGCCGGGGCATCATCCAACGTTGTCGACTCTGGGGTGGCGTGCCGTTATGCACGATTTCATCCCCGGTCATCGAAGGGCTTGTGCAGCGGCTGGTTCGGTCGCACTCGCATCGGCAGGTAGTAGTCGGGAGCTGTCTTTGAGAAGTGCATCAGGTGAAGTCTGTCGAAGACTCTTATCATCTTCTGGCTCAAGTGCCACCCCAATGTGAGCGCTACGGACTTCGGTATCATTGCGTATATTGCGTATTCACAGCCGGGGTTGTCTCTTAGTATGATTTCGATTTCATCGGATATCTCGACCGATATCTTTCGTAGCTGGACACCGTCGAGGCTATCTGTCTTCGCTGCCGCTGCCAGGATAGATCCTCGTGGGTGTATCTTGTACACCCTCCTGGTTGGGCGTTCGAGCAGGTGTGTCAACTCAAGACTATCGGCTTGCTTCGTAAATGCCAGATGTACGGCTACGGTAGCGCTGTCCGGTATGTTGTCGTGCACGTCCGTTCTTGTGAGTTTTTCGTCCGTTGGTTCTTCGTGGCTCGTGGTGATGTCAAACTCGCCTAGTGGGAGGCTGAAATCGCAATTCTTTGTGGGGTCGGTCGGGTTCATTTCGAGAACTCGTATGTCGCGTGTCGCGGGTAGGTATGCTCCTACCGAGAGTGCGACCGGCCACAGCAGGTTGGGTGCTACTGTACAACCAGTGTCGTCACGATCGGTGTTGACGAGAGATTCGAGCCTCGTCCCCAGATCCTGGCACGGCTGGGACAGATCGATGATTCCGTCAGTCGTATGGTGATCTAAGTCCACCCACCGGGTAAGGGATCGGACAGATACGCTTCGCGCTATCGCTGCTTCCCTTGACGGTTTCCGTGCATCGCGCATCGCTTCGTCCAGGAGCTGGATACAGAACAACGTCCCGGGCCGGTCACGAATCAAGCTTCGCCAGAAGACCAACAGAAGCAGCGTGATCAGCGCGGTACCGGCAACGAGTAGAAGCGACCGCCATTCGGGTGACAGCAAAGAGTCCAATATGAGTGCCAGCAGCGCCGCAGTGACGGCGGCAGCGGCCGCGATCAACGTCTCGACAGCCGTCAACCGGTTCCGGTTGAGCCAATTCTTGGCGTGTTGCCAACCAGGCTTGAATCGCCGTCGCATGCCGCCACTCCTTGCTCGGACTCTTGGTTCATCCAGGGTGAGTGTGTAACGTAACGCAGCGCCGTCGAGACATACAGCCACAAGACATGGTTTGTGACTGGGTCGGCGCAGCGGACTGCGGGGAGGTTTATTGGTGTCGGACAGATTCATCAATCCGTATACATTCATACCGCTGCCCGATACGTCTCCGTCGCGTACGCGACCGAACGGTCACCAGGGGGATCCGTCGTTGCTCTCGGGAAGTCTGCGGCTCTCGATCACCGCTGGCATGCCCGTGCTGATTCGATCGATCTCACGGGCCTCGGAGGGTTCCGACGCGTCGCCGGGCCTGCCAACCCGACCGGACGGATCGACGTTCATCCCCGGCTCATCGTTGAAGGGTGCGTTGCGTTCGTTGCATGAAACGCTGGCCGGGGGTTGCTTCCGGGTATTCGACGACGCGTTCACCCCTGTCTACCGGCAACTGGCCCGGTACGGAGCGGACTCAGGACTGCAGCTGGCCGTCGTAACGCAGCACGACTCCGCGGACGAACCCCCGGAGGTCGAGTTGTTGGATACCGTCCTGAACAGCTCCGGCCAATCCAAGGGTGGCGATCTCGTGGAGTCGGCGGTTCATCATGACTGCTTGGAGCGGCTGAACACGGAGGATGCACCACTGCGGTCCGGACAGCGATTCACTGTGCGGCGTGGCGAGAAGCGCTTCCGGCCGCACATGCATCGCGACGACGGCGGCGACTGGATTCTGTATCTCAGCGACACGGGCGGAAGGGAGTACAAGAACCCGTATTACGGCTATATCGGCAAGGTGACCGGCACGCGTCAACGGATAACGGACGACGTGTGGGCGCGCTTTCGCGCGGCGGTGGCGGGAGCCGACGAGCTACGCACGAGCCAGCGCCAGACGTCGGAGACCGAGGAACTGTTCGTGCCGGTCAAGCACTCGTACCGGCCACAGAAGGGCGACCATCGGGATATCGCGATCGGCTACCGCTACCGCGCCAGTGAACGGTTCCAGGCCGGCCAACCCATCTGGGTACGCACGGCCCCATCGACGGGCGACAACCCACCAGTCGTGGAGGTGCGGTTGGCCCGGATATGGCGGACGGTCGCCGTCACACCCAGCGCGGGCGAGCGTGCCGACGGTTTCACGCCGTGCACCACGCACGAGGAGCTGTGCCCCAGTTGCCGCGTGTTCGGCTCGGTCGACCCCGTAGGCGATCACGAGGGCGCTCAGCAGCGTGCCTACCGCGGTCACGTCCGCTTCGGAGATGCGCGGGCCACGGACGTGGTCTCGCCGCTGCCGGTGACGTTACCCCCGTTGGCGCAGCCGCGGCCGGGATCAGGCCAGTTCTATCTCGTCAATGACCAGACTGCCGTCGGTAACGCAGGCAAGATACCGCTCGCTCGGTGGGGATCCGCCGCCGACAATGAGCGGCCACGGCGACTGCGAGGTCGCAAATACTACTGGCATACGCCAACACCCGACGGTCAGCAGTCGGCGCTCGGTACGGCCCGGCAGTACCAGCGGCAGGACGGCAACGAGATGGTGGCTCCCGCCGCCGCGTTCCCCGCCGGTACGACATTCACCGCGGACATCACGTTCACCGATCTCGACGAGGCACAGGTCGGGGGGCTGCTCGCTACTCTGGAGCCCGGTTCGGTGCTGGATGCCGAGGAACCATTGCACCATATCGGTGGTGGTCGGCCCCTCGGCTACGGAAGTTGCCGCATCGCGATCGACACCGAAAACAGCCGGATCTGGCGGTCCGGTACACGCTACGGTGGCGACGGAGCGCCCGCGAGTCTCGACGATCGCTCCCCGTTCCTCGACGCGTTCATCGAGGCGACCGCGCGTGACGTCAGGTCGTTGTGGCCGCACCTGGCCAAGGTCCTCTCCCCAGACGCTGTCGACCCGAGCCTTGTCTGGTACCCACCCGGTGCGACGTGGAATGACCGTGCCACGAAGACAGACGGGGAGAAGAAGTTCGATCAGGGATTCGCGTTCTGGCAGCAAACCTCCGGGGAGGAACACAAGAGCGATGGCGGAACTCGGAAAGGGTATCCCCTCCAGCCGTTGCCGGATGTGTCCGAATCGGACCAGAAACTCCCGGTCGTCACCGAGACTCAGCCACAGGACCTGTCCGACCAGAGGCGCCTGGACGGTGACCGTTGACGACGACCTATCTCGATATCGCTGTGGTACACATTCAGGCTTGGCTCGGACG
Organism: Haloechinothrix alba; assembly: GCF_900188115.1. Taxonomy (GTDB): domain Bacteria; phylum Actinomycetota; class Actinomycetes; order Mycobacteriales; family Pseudonocardiaceae; genus Haloechinothrix; species Haloechinothrix alba. The sequence continues at coordinate 3,802 of NZ_FZNW01000027.1, forward strand.
TACGCCGCTGCTGCGGGGCCGGCGTGGCGCATCCACCATGCTCAGCGAAGCCACCTCCAGGCAGTGCATCGAGCGGCAGTTGTCTGATAGTTCGCTGGCGCAGACCGTCGAATGGAACGAGGAAGCCGGTGACATCGACGGCGTCGTCTCGCTGAAGCTGCGTACCGGCGAAGACGCGACGGAGGACGTCGAACGCGTCGTGGTTCGCCACCTGCGGCACGCACTGCCCGCGGCGACCTTCCGAGCTTCCGTGTGGCGAGGTAGCGACTACGCGGAGGCACGCACATCGGAGGAACCGGTGAGGCAGCGCGAGTGGCCCGAACCTGTGGCCGAGTGGTCACCTGGCAGGCGGTGCGACTGGTGCGAGCGCTGGCCGGCGAGCTACGAGAGGCGCACACGTCGAAGGGAAGGCGAGGACAGCAAGGACTCCGCACTGTGCTCGGATTGCAGCCGACGAGAGGAAAAGGCCGGCTACAGCACCAGTCATGCGAACAGTCCCGGACCGGAGAAAGCGCTGCTTGATCGGATACCAGACCAGCGAGTTCAGCTGCCGACATCGGTGCCGGACACCTTCGAGTGTCTCGCTCAGCTGGGTCGGTCAGGGGACGATACACACGTGGCCACCATCGCCGCCGACGGCAACGGCATCGGCGCGTTCATGACCTCGGTGCGGACGACGTCGGGGAGCGCGGTGACCGACCTTCCCCGGCGCATCCACGAGGCCACATGGATGGCACTCGTGGATGCGCTCACCGAGATCACAGCGGACGACCACGAGCACGTTCCCGTCATCCCTCACCTTGTCGGCGGTGATGACGTGCTGGTCAGCGTTCCCGCACACCGCGGCTGGGCGTTCGCAGACCGCGTGCGCCAAGCATTCAGCGAGCGGCTCCGGCGGCAGTGCGATGATATGGACGGCGATGTCGACATTCCGACAATGTCGCTCGGGCTGGTGGTTCACCACCGCACGGTTCCGATCTTCGTTGTTGTCGAACTGGCGGAGACGCTGCTCAGCCGCGCGAAGAACGACTGGGCTGCTGAGACAACGGCACTGGCATGGCACGACATCACCAACGAGGGGCCGGAACCAAACGACCGGCCGAGCTTCGGATGTGACACGTTGCGTTCCTTCTGGCCCGCGTTGAACGAACTGGCGGAGATACCGACGTCGGGGTTGAGGCGACTGGCTTCGCTGACCGGATCCGCCGAACTGGACGGGCACCTCGACCGGCTCGGACTTCGTGAAACGGTTGACACGTTCCGAGGGAACAGCGACCTCCCGCTCCAGCACGCGCTGGAAATGGTCAGGTGGTGGTAGCGATGAGAACGCTAACGTTCACGATCAAGTTTCACGGACCGTTTCGGGTGTCGGCCGGCCACGGACGTGGCGGAGTGGACGACGTGCTGGATCAGCATGATTGGCTTCCGGCTACGAGCCTGAAAGGTGTCATGCGCGCTACCGCCAAGAACCTACTCGGTCCTGACTCGGACCACGTGCAGGAGGTCTTCGGGGGAGACCACGGCCCGTCGCCGTGGCGGTGGAGTTCCGCGCGACCCGACGGGGAGGGTTGGTTCGAGCCGTATCCTGCCGCGCGGATCGCGATCGACGAGGCGACACACACGGCTCGGGACGACATGCTGGCGTTCGCCGAGCAGACAGCCGCCGACCGCGCAACGTTCACAGTCACGCAGTTCGGTCACATCGACGGCGACACGATGCGTCGACATGAGCTCGTTCTGGCGATCTCCGGTCAGGCGACCCGTTCGATCGGCGCGTTGCGGCGACGCGGCTTGGGGTGGGTCAGTATCCGGTGCACCGACCGCCACCTTGACGAGGATGCTGTCGACGAGTTCATGGAGCTGATCAGTCGATGACGGAGATGGTCATGGTGACAGCCGATCTGGACGAGCCGGTGGCGGCGGTGCGGCACATCCGGTCGGACTTCCGGCAGGACGTGTACGACCACGTACCTGGAACCGTGCTACGCGGGGCGCTGGCTGCCGCCTGGATCCAGCGGCACGGTGCGCCGTCACCGGACGACCCCGAGTTCGCGGCGATATTCGAAGGCGACGGCAGTTTCGGCCCGCTGCACCACCGGAACGGGACGAGCTTGCCGACTCCGCTGAGTGTCAAGACGCACAAGTACCGGCCGGGCGAGCGGTGCAAGCAACTGTGGTGGGACCGGGCGACCGCCGAGGACGCCGCCACGTGCCCGGAGTGCCACGGTGCGCTGGATGCCAGCAAAGGTGCGCCGGTCGGCCGCGTCGAGCAGCACAGGCGTACACGCGCCGCGTTGGACGAGCAGGGAGTGGCGAAAGACGGCCACCTGTTCAGCCAGAACACGCTACCGGCCGGCATGCGTTTGACCGGCTGGGTATACGGTCCGGCGGCTCGTGCCTTCGCGCACGACACGGAGACACTTTTCCTGGGCGCGCGTCGCAGTGTCGGTGGGCAGGCCAGGGTCACGATCGACAGGGAAGCCGAACCGGATCCGGTGGAGCTGGACGGTTCGACGATCGTGCTCCGCCTGGCGTCGCCGGGGATCTTCGTCGATGCTTTCGGCCTGCCGTCGGAGGTTCCGGATATCGAGGAACTCTCGGAGCAACTCGGAGTTCCTGTCGAATCGATCGAGCAGCGCTGGACACGCTGGACGGAATCGGGAGGGTGGCACGCCGCGAGCGGGCTGCCCAAGCCAACGGAGCGGGCAGTGCTGCCGGGGTCGACCTACCGTGTTCGCTGTGCCGAACCGGCGAGTGAACCGGCTCGCCGTCGCCTCATGGCACGCGGTATCGGACTGCGACGGCGGGAAGGGTACGGCGCACTGTGTCGACCGGGAGCGCCACACAGCATCGAGGCGATCACCGGCACGCTCGCCCCGTTACGTGGCTGGCGGTTGCTGCCGAGTGAGCTACCCATACTGCGCGAGCGCGCGAAAGCGCTGCACCGAGGCAACCAGGTCGATTCGCGGTACGCGAAGGCCATGCTCGACGACACAGTTCGCCCCGAGATCGCTCGCGCGTTGCGGGTACTGCTCGCTATTCGCGATGTCGATCGGTACATGGACGCGATCTCCTTTTTGGAGCGAGCACAATGAAGGTCACGCTGTTCACGGTCCGCGTGCGCATGCTCAGCCCCGGCGGTGTCGGAGGGTCCGAAGCCTCGCGCGACGCCGGCAACACGCTCGGGCTGCGCCGAGATCCGTGGGACCGACCACACCTGCCAGGGACGACGGTGGCCGGTAACCTGCGTGACCATTGCCGGCGCGTTGCCCCGGACTTGCAGGATGCGTTCGGTCGCGGCGGCGACGATTTGGGTCGTAGTGATTCCGTCAGGCGGGGTTCCGATATTCAGGTGCTCGGCACGCACCACCGGCACGGTACGTCGAGTGTGCGCACGCGCACTGCCATCGACCCGCTGCGCGGTGCGGCGCGGAGTACGTCGTTGCATCAGGTGGAGCAGCTTCCGGCGGGTACGGAGTTCGACATCGTGCTGCGCTGGGACGATGTCGAGCCACATCGCCGCGAGAAGTTCGTGGAAGTACTGCGTGCGTGGCAGCCGCGGTTCGGTCGCGGCGCGAGCTACGGCGCGGGCCGGTGTGCCGTAGTCGGCCTCGGTGTGGCTGACTACGACCTGACCACCCGGGACGGCCTGTACAGGTGGCTCCAGCAGACCGAATCGCAGCCGTACCCCGATCCCGAACCGCTCAGCGAGGCCCCTGCCGAGCCGTCGTGGGCGGTCGACGTTCGCTTCGACATCGTGGACGGGATTCACATCGGTGGGGGAGAGCCGCCCGAAGATGCCGAGAACGGCGACGTGGAGGTTGGCTGGGTGCAGCGCGATTCCGAAGGTAGGCCGGTGGTGCCGGGTTCCAGCCTCAAGGGTGTGCTGCGTTCGCGTGCGGAGTATGTGTGCCGTGTCGTCGGAGCCACGACGTGCCACGGAGACGAGCGGGGCTGTGGTGCCGACGCGTGTCGCCCGTGCAGGATCTTCGGGTACACCGACGGCACGGGGAAGGCGCGGCGCGCTGCTGTGGCCGTACACGATTCCCCGATCGAGAATGAGCGCACCGAGATCCGGTGCCGTGTCGCCATCGACCGCTTCACGGGAGGCGCACGAGATCAGCATCTCTACCACACCGAGCTGGTGGTAGCGGGTTCATCGCGACTTCGGGTGGAGGAACTCGCGCACCTGGACGCCGCGGACCGGCTGCTTCTTCACGCCGTTGTCGCCGACCTGCACGACGGGCTGGTCGGTCTCGGTGCTCGAACGACCGCAGGGCAGGGCACGGTCGTCGTTTCCGACGGCGCATGGAGCCGACCCGATCTCGAGGGTGTGGCACGACAGTTGTGCGGGAGCGATGGCTCATGACGGCGAGATGGACACTGAGCGGCAGTGGGCGCCGCGATACACAGGAGTGGGACGAGCTACGCACGCTCACGGACGGGTGGACCGTGGCATGGGCGGATGTCGCCGGCTTTCACTTCACCAGGATGCCCGCAGGGCTGCCCCAGACCACGCACCTGTGGGCGTGGGCACCAGGCTCCTACTTGCGGGTCCGCGTGGATGGGCGGCATTGGTGGGCGGCGCTACTGACTGAGGGGGAGGAGCAACCGGTGGGGGAGTGGAGCACCGAGTCGTGCGACACGGTCGAAGTCGTTCCGATGCTGCACTGGCCGGTGGGGGAACGGCGGGTCAAGCAGTTCCGTCAAGCGGAAGGTAGCCAGAACGTTCTCCACGTACATGACCTGTACCAGCTCACACCGATGTCCGGCCCGGCTACTGGTGTGTTCATCGGCCACGAACCACTCGGCACTGATTGAGCGATGATGCGGATAGTGGCACCGGCGCATCCGATGCGCTGACGTGGCCATGGTCGTAGCAGCGGATACGAACCGGACCAAGAGTACGGGCTCATCCCTGGCGTTTGCATGCAAACATCGGCCGAGGTGGCGGCCGAACGAGCCACTCGGCCGCTCGATGGTTGTGGTGCGATCAATCTCCACGGGTGCGAGCCTGTTTCGGGCGTGCTGGGGCCTTGCGAGCGGTGAAATACGAGCTCGAACCCCGGGGAGTGCTCGCATGCAGGTCAGGGCCAATTCGGGGCTCGTTTGAAGGGTCGGCCGCGGGCTCACGGCGCCGATCTTCCCAACCGCTCGCAGAGTGCCGTATCATGCCTGGTCACAGCCTGCGAATTCGTGGAGCTGTGACTCCGGCCTCCGCGGCCGGACTCCATTGCGGCTCGAAGAACTCGCCGAGCCCGTCCATGAAGTCTTCAAGTGACTCCGGCCTCCGCGGCCGGACTCCATTGCGGCGTGATCGCGCGGGTAGGGCAGGGCGCCGGCGGCCGGTACGGGTGACTCCGGCCTCCGCGGCCGGACTCCATTGCGGCCCAACATCCGGACAAACTCACAGACCCCTCGCCAACCCCGTGACTCCGGCCTCCGCGGCCGGACTCCATTGCGGCCAGATCTCCTGATGCTCGTTGGTCCGCGTGTTCTTGTGTGACTCCGGCCTCCGCGGCCGGACTCCATTGCGGCAGCGCGCTAGAAGAGCGTGTGACTGACCTGTCAGGTGACTCCGGCCTCCGCGGCCGGACTCCATTGCGGCGTGCCGGAGCTGTGGTCTTCACAGATCCTGCAGAACGTGACTCCGGCCTCCGCGGCCGGACTCCATTGCGGCTACTCGGCCGAACTCGCTGGCTCTCCCGAGACAGCGTCGTGACTCCGGCCTCCGCGGCCGGACTCCATTGCGGCCCGCGGCTGCTCGGGTACGGGTTGACGGGCATGTCCTTGTGACTCCGGCCTCCGCGGCCGGACTCCATTGCGGCGCACAACACCCCGCTGTCGAACAACAACGTGACCTACCGTGACTCCGGCCTCCGCTGCCGGACTCCATTGCGGCTGCTCCATCAGGAACGTGCCGAACGGCCTCGGCTCGGTATGCGACTCCGGCCTCCGCGGTCGGACCCCAATGCGGCGCACTTCGTCAGTTGTAGCGATCGGCGACTGTGGTCGGTGGCTCGGACTGTACGGCCGAGTTCCATTTCCGAAGGGCACCAGTGGCGTACTCCAGTTCGCTTCCACTGACGAGCTCGGCCGGTCAATCGGTCAGGGTTCGCATCGCACCGACCAGTCGTTCAGTCGTCTGGGTCGGCCAATATGTCGGCGACGGCCTCGGTGCGGCTGTCCAGTTGTTCGCCGACCGCTCGGAGGTAGCTGCCGAGGGCACGGAGCTGTTCGTCAGGGGGCGGGTCCTCCTCGATGGAGCGCACCATCCGCAGTACGGCCCCCGTGATCTCGCGATGCGTACAGGCCAGCCGCGCGAGCATGTGGTGGTCACGATGGATCATTGGCGCGCTCCGTCCGGCTTGTGGCATTGACCCGTGACGCTGTCGACCAGCTGAACGCGCACGTCCTCGCCGTCCACGATCCGGTCGAGCAGCAGCAGGATCTCGCCGACGCGGTCTAAGTGCTCGCGCTTGTTGATCGATCCGTACCAGCCGCGCACGAACGCCAGCTGGTCGATGAGGTCGGTGCGGTCCCCGGTCATCGCTGCACCGGCCGGACCTCATCGGATGCGAGTGGGTGGCGATGTGGCGGCCAGCCCTCGGGGTCGTGCTCGACGGCCCGATGGCGTCCGGCAGCGGCCCTGCTGCGGATCCGGTCGATCCTGTCCCATACGACCACCAGCAGCACCGGTGTGCCGAACAGCGCCAGCAGCATAAGGATCCAGAACGCCTGCATCGCCTCTCCCTCCGTCGCCCGCCGTTCCTCGGTGAATCGCACACTAATAGTCACATGTGCGAGTTATCAATGCTGTTTAGATCACTCGATGGTTCTAGCTACTCGCACATGCGATCAATTATTGGCACAATGCATGTATGACGTCACCGGTGGTCGCGAAGATCCAGCTGGGTCGGCTGCTGTACGACCTGCGGCTGGAGTGTGGTCAGTCGCGGGAGGATGCGGCCGAGGCGCTGGACTGCGACGTCTCCAAGGTCTCGCGTGTCGAGCACGGCAAGGGCAGTCTCAAGACACCGGAAGTGGATGCGCTGCTGCGGCTGTACGACCGCGCCGACGCGCGGGATCGGGCCGTCGAGCTCGCCCGCACGGCACGGCGCCGCTCCCGCTATCGCGTGCAGAAGTGGGCGCAGGACTTCGTCGGGATGGAAGCCGCTGCCGCCACGATCCGGGCCTGGCACAGCGAGCTCGTGCCCGGGCCGTTGCAAACACCCGCCTACACCCGTGCGCTGATCTCCGGCGCGAACCCCAACCGCACACCCGAGTTCGTCGAGCAAGCCGTGGCCAGTCGCGGCGAGCGCCAGGAACGGCTGCTCGGTGACGACGGTCCCACCATGTTCGTGGTGCTCAACGAAGCCGTGATCCGCCGTATGGTCGGCGGGGCGAAGGTGATGGAGGACCAGCTCACCTTCCTGCTCAAGCTCAGCGAGCGCCCGCGCGTCTCGTTGCACGTGCTGCCGTTCACTGCGGGCGCGCACGCCGCGATGGACTCGCCGTTCGAGATGCTCGACGTGCCGGAGGCCGAGGTGCGGCTGGTGTATCTCGAAGACCTGGACGACAGCCGCTACCTGGACCAGTCCGAGGAGATCGAACGGTATAGCATGGTCTTCGAGAGACTTCTCGGCGCGGCGCTCGGCCCGGTAGAGACCGTGACGCTGCTCGAGGAGGTGCGGCAGACGATGGCGTAAGGAGGATGCGTGCTGGATCGGGCCGAGGACCGCGTGCGGTGGCGCACATCCAGCTACAGCAACTCCGAGGGTGGCGCGTGCGTCGAGGTCGCGCTGAGCACGCTGACCCGCGTCCGCGATACCAAGGACCGCGAGGGCGGCAGGCTGGACGTGCCGTTCACGGCGTGGCGCGCGTTCACCAGTGCACTGCGCCAGGCCTGAAGCGATCGTCGGGACCAACACCCAGCAGCCTGATCGCTCTGGTGCGGCACTTCTGTGCACTTCCGGTCACGGCCTGTTGATCTCGAACCGACTGTGCCGATGTCGGCCACAGCGCAGCTGCCAACAGTTACCTCAATGTGGGTGGAACGATCAGTACGTCCAGGACGTGCTGGTACTGACCCAGCGCCACCCTCAGCCGACTGCCTCGGCTGACCAGGTCATCTACGTCCGTAGTCCGTAGCATTGGTTCGGCGCATTCGCGCACAAGGGGGCAACCGCTGCGCTATCTGGGTGGCATTCGTACCGTTTGAGCGGAATGACGTGGTTCCATGCCTTCAATGAGCTTCTCGGAGCTGGTTGCGCGAGCGGCTGAGGGCGCAACACCGTACTTCTACCAGCAGCGGCTCGCTGACAACGGCTTGCCGGATGTTCTCCATGTGCCGACCGGCGCGGGTAAGACACTCGCCGCGGTGCTGCCGTGGCTGTATCGCCGTACCGAGCACCCGGACGCCGATGTGCGAGCGGGGACGCCTCGCTGGCTGGTGTTCGTGCTGCCTCAGCGCGCCCTCGTCGAGCAGACGGTGCGAGTAGTCCGCGAGTGGCTGGAGCGCTTGAACTCGCCCATACCTGTGCACGTGCTCATGGGTGGTGAAGCTTCGGACGAACGAGACTGGAAGGCGAACCCCGAACGGGAACGCATCTTCGTCGGCACACAGGACATGGTGCTTTCGCGGCTGCTCATGCGAGGTTTCGCCGAGTCGCGCGCAGCATGGCCGATGAGCTTCGGGCTGCTGCACAACGGTGCGCAGTTCGTCTTCGACGAAGTGCAGCTCATGGGCCCCGGACTACCGACGTCGGTGCAGCTACAAGGACTGCGGGAGTTGGTCGGCTCGGCCATGCCGTCCCGTTCCATGTGGATGTCGGCGACTGTCGACTTCTCCTCCCTGTCGACTCCCGACCTGTCGCGTGACCTCACAAGCGAGACAGTGGGCGCGGATGACCGCAGCGGGCCGCTTCGGCAACGACTCGATGCCACGTGCGTCGTGAGCTTCCTCGACCTCGGCGATGTGGATGCCAAGCAGTACGCCCCTGCGCTGGCGGATCGGGTTCTACGCGAGCACCGGCCCGGCACGCGAACCCTGGTCGTGGCGAATACTGTCGAGCGTGTGACAGCGGTGTTCAGTGAACTGCGCCGCGCCGAACCACGTGCCGAGCTCGTGCTCCTGCACTCGCGATTCCGGCCGGAAGACCGTCGCTGGAACACCGAAGCGGCCCTGGCGCCGCCTGGAAACAACGGCACGGTCGTGGTGTCCACCCAGGTCCTCGAAGCCGGTGTCGATGTCACCTCAGACACGCTGATCACCGAGGTGGCTCCGTGGTCGTCGTTGGTGCAGCGGGCGGGGCGGTGCAACCGCGACGGCGATGCTTCCGGCGCTCGGTTGTTGTGGACCACGCCGCCAGCGAGTCGGCACGCGCATCTGCCGTACGAGCAAGAGGACCTCGCTGCGACCGTCGAGTTTCTTCGGCAGGTAGAGGGACATCCAGTGACGGGCGAGGATCTCGCGTCGAGTGAGGTGAAGGAAGTCCCACGAATCCATCCCGTCCTACGCAGACGCGATCTCCTGGGGCTGTTCGACACCGCACCCGATCTGTCCGGCAATGACATCGACGTCAGCCCGTTCATACGAGACAGCGAGGAACGCACCGTTTCGGTGGCGTGGCGCGAGCTCCCGGGCGGGGACGAGCTACATACGATGCCACTTCCGCAGCGTGACGAGCTGTGTCCGGCGCCCGTGCAGGACGTACGCAAGCTCGTCGGCACGAACCCTGCGATGATCTTCGATCAGGGGCAGGGCCACTGGCGCCGTGCCGTGCGCGACGACGTCCGACCGACCGCGATCATCGTGTTCGAAGCCGCGCGCGGCGGGTACCGACCCGAAACCGGATTCGACCCGCGTAGCAAGCAGCCGGTGCAGCCGGCCGAGTCCTCGGAAGAATTCGGCGATCGGCACCGCGAGGTCGCTCCGGAAGCGATGGAGACCGACCCCACGTCTGTCGGTCATGGATGGGTGACGCTGGCCCGGCACCTCGAGGAAACCGAGCAGGAAGCGGCACAGCTGCTGCGCTCGCTCAACCCCGACCTGGCCACCGCGCAACGATCCGCGATTACACGTGCCGCCCGGTACCACGACCTTGGCAAGGCCCACACGACCTTCGTCACGTCGCTCCGCCGAGCCAATCCCGACAATCCTCCTCCGGACACGACGACCGTGTGGGCCAAGTCCCCCAGCGACAAGCCTCTGCGGCACGATCCGAAGTATTTCCGCCACGAGTTGGTCAGTGCGCTGCTCCTGCTTGACGACGACGTGGACCTGTCCGACGACACCGCCGAGCGGGATCTCGTCACTTACCTCGCGCTCGCGCACCACGGCAAGGTGCGCGTCTCGATCAGGGCGCGACCCGGTGAACCCGAAGGCACCGTGCTCGGGGTGCGGGACGGTTCCACGACCGTAGCCACCGAGCTACCCGGCGGCCAATGGCTGGATGAGCGCGCCATTTCGCTACGGCCTACGACGTTCGGGACCGGGTCGCTCACCGATCGCGCGCTGCGGCTACGCGACCGCGCCGATCTGGGCCCGTTCCGACTGGCCTTCTGCGAGTCGGTGGTGCGCGCAGCCGACTGGCGCGCGTCGGAGACCGGAAATGCAGGAGTCGATCATGCCTGATCTGGCTCTGCCCGGCTGCGGCACGACACCGCTCGGTGGTTACCTCTCCGCGCTCGGACTCGTTCGCAGTGTCACTCGTCTGTTCGATCAGGACGCCACCGGGTACTGGCGAGGCCAGCGCTTCGTGCTGGCGTCGCGGTTCGGCACACTGGACGAACTGGTGACTGCACTGCACGAGGGGTTCGTGCCCGAAGGGATCGTATCGCCGTGGAACGCCGGTTCCGGGTTCGCGGGAAACGGCCGCAACCGCACGGCCGAGGAGGCCCTGCAATGGGTTCGCGACTCCACCAATGATCGTCTCGCCGTCTTGCGCGCCGCCGTAGCGGCAGGCGACGACGTCGTGCGCCGGGGGACGTGAACTGGGGTGGGGCGGCCAGGGCAGCGACCTGTGGGACGCGGGACGCAAACGCGACGTGCTCATGCTGTGCCGCAACGAGTTTCCCGACGAAGCTCTCGCGTGGCTGGACGCGGCAACCGTGCTGGCGGGCGAGGACGACGTCGCATTCAGCCGTTTGCTGGGGACAGGGGGCAATTTCGGTCGCCAGGAACTGGCTGTCACCTACATCAGCCGCGTCCAGTCGGCGTTCACCGATCCACGTAGCAGGCAGTGGCTGCACGCGTTACTCGCCGGCGAGGAGAACGTCAGCTACCTGCGAAGTCCAGTCGGGCAGTTCGACCCCGGGCGGGCAGGCGGCATCCAGTCCTCACCACTGGAGAAGGCCGACGACACCGGTTTCGCCAATCCCTGGTCGTTCCTGTTCACGTTGGAAGGGGCGCTGCTGTTCGCGGCAGCCGTGGTGCGCAGGCACGGTGCGGAGTACAGCGAAGCGGCGGTGCCGTTCCAGGTGCGTGGCGCCACGGGCGGCCACGCCACGGCCGCACCCGACGAAAGCGTGCTCGGCGAGCTGTGGACTCCGGAATGGACCGCACCGGCGCGGTTGGAGGAGATCGTACAGCTGCTCGGTGAAGGCCGCGCGGAGTGGAACAACCATCCCGCGCGATCGGGTCTGGACTTCGCCAGGGCGGTAGCCAGCCTCGGCGTGGACCGAGGCATCGCCGCTTTCGAACGCTACGTGTTCGTGGACCGCCTCGGCCAGAACCCGCTGGCGATCCCCGCTGACCGGATGCCGGTTCGCCGCCGCGAGAGCGTGCTGCTGCTCGCGGACCTGGACGGGTGGCTGGACCGCATCCCGCGGGGCAGTTCCGCGAACGTGGCGGCCCGTGTGCGGGGTGTCGAGCAGGCCCTGTTCACCCATGCCAGCTCCGGTGAAACCGCCGATTTCGTCGAGGTTCTGGCAGCGCTCGGCCGGGCGCACGAGGCAGTAGCAACCTCCGGGGCAGCGCGCCGTGTGGTTCCTCCACTGGTGCTGCCTTCCGGAACGGCGATCGCCGACGAACTCGAATCGGTGTTGGGGGAGGACCCGGAGCTGCGCGTGGCACTCGCATTGGCCACCGCACACGACGATCCGCCGGAAGGCGAGCGCCACAGGCCGACGTTACACGGACTTCGCCCGTTACTCAGCCCGGTCACCAGTGAGCAGCATCGGCCGGCTTGGTCGAAACGCCCGGCCGCGAGCTCACTGGCCGCGGGGCCCTACCAGGCACTGGCCATGGCCGCGCGGCGCAGGGCGATGCCGCGGTCGGATGACGATCAGAACGACGATGTGCAACCGGCAGTACGGGGCGCGAGGATCGCCTTCCGTCACGGCAGGCGGCTGCGCACGGGCGATGTGCGGGACCTGATCGACGGGATGCTGGACGAGCGTAGGGTCGCCGACCTGCTCGCCGGACTGCTCACGATCGACTGGCGAGGTGCGGGCCGGGGGAGTCTGTCAGGGAAGTCGGCAAGCGACGTGGCCCTGGACCTACTGCTGCCATTCAGCTCGACAGAGCCGGTCAAGGTAGCGGTGGCGGATGGTTCGTGCGTACCGAAGCTGTTCCGCCCCGGGCATCAGTGGCCGGCACTGCTGGCCGCCGGACGAGCAGACGAGGTGCTCGATGACGCCGCCCGAAGGCTGCGGATCAGCGGCATCCCGCACGTGATCCGCCCCCACCACCATTCGTCGAACGGTGAGCGCCTGGCCGCCGCTCTACTGACCCGCGTCAGGGAACCCGATGTGGAACACGCATTGCGCCGCGTCGGTGTCCTGCCGCCGACGACAACAGACGCTGACAAGGAGCCCGCATGACACACCGCCTTATCTATGACGCCGAACTCGAGCCCGTGCTGGGCAGTACGTTCCAGCCGACCGGCTTCCCTGACATCGGAGCGGCCACCTTCAAACGGTTCGATGCCAACGGCGAGCGGGTGGACTCGCTGTTGGTGGAGTCGGTGCAATCCATGGCGAACCGGCTCGAAGCCACAGCCTGGGATCCGGCGAGTGATCAACCGGCCGAGACCGTGCGTGGCCTTCCATGGGTTCGTGTGGTGCGCGCCGGCACGGAGGAGTTCCTGACGTCGAGCCGGCTCGAGGCACACCGGCTGGCCTCGCCGTTCGTGCACCAGGCGAGTCTCGACGGGCGATCGATGTTCGGCGAGATCGGCGACCGCCTCGGGTTGGCCAAGGACACGCCACTTGACCGGCGAGCGATGGCACGTGCTGTTGCCCAGTTGGATCCGTTCTGCTTGATCCACGGCGTGTTCTTCTCCCAGAAGGAATGGTGGGGACAGCCGAAGTTCGAACGCGCAGTCTCCGCCGTCATCGAGGCGCATGACGTCGGTCGCGTCGATAGCGGCGGCCGGAAGGCGGACCGTGTGCGGCATCAGATCTCCGAGGAGGCGGGAGGGACAGCGGAAGGGTACGGATCCGTTCCCTTCCCACGTACGGAGTGGACCGCCAGAACGATCCTCGCCTCCTTCGTGATCGACCTGGAGCTGCTCCAGTCCTACGGGTTGCCGGAACCGGTGACGAAGCTGCTGGAGACGATCGCGCAGTGGGAGGTTCGCGCACTGCTCGACGGCGGTATGCGACTGCGCACGGCGTGCGATCTGGAAGTCGTCGGCGAGGTGAAGGCACGCCGGGGACCTGAGCTTCCGTCGCTGGAGTCATTGACGAAGGAGATCGATTCGCTGCTGCCGCAGTGCACGGAAGTCTTCGGTGACGGTGCGCCGCTCACCGTGCACTGGTCGGACAAGGGCAAGAAGGGTGCGGCGAAGTGAGCACGACGCTCGCGCTGAGCTTTCCGTGGGGGCGCTACCACGCGACGCCCTGGGGTCGACATGTCAACGAAGGTGCGGTGGAGCTTCCGCCGTCGCCGTGGCGGCTGCTGCGAGCGTTGTACGCGGTGTGGTGCAACCGGGTTCCGGACCTGGACGAGCAGACGGTGCACGCGCTGCTGGACAACCTCTCGGTCCCACCCGCTGTGTTCGTTCCTGCCCACACCATCGCACATACGCGGCACTACTACCCGGACACGAAGCACACCGAGATCAACGTGAGTGTCGATCGCACCCTCGATGCCTTTGCGGTGTTCGATCGGGAGGCGGAGCTCGCTGTGCAATGGCCGGGGACATTGCCGGAGACACAGTACGCCGCCTTGGCCAAACTGGCCGGATCGCTTCCGTACTTCGGTCGCGCCGACAGCGTGTGCGAGGCTCGTGTGGCGCAGGACTGGCGGCCCGACCGGCACGACACCTGGATGCCCGTCGATGTCGCGGAGTTCGTCCCGGCCGAGTCCGAGGTAACGACGGTACTGGCTCCCGAACGTCCACTGAGTATCGATTCGCTGGCAGCGCGCCCGATGGACGTGCGCAAAGGCGGATTGCTGTTTCCCACGGGAACCAAGTTCCTCGGCTATCAACTCACCTCGCCGGCGCCCCGACCGCCAACACCCAAGCCCGTACGCACGGAGAAGGTCACCACAGTCCGATTCGCGGTTGCGCAACCGGCCGCACCGAAGGCCACGGAAGCGCTCGTCTACACCGACCTGCTGCGCCAAGCAGCACTGTCGAAGCTGGGGAATGAGCGTACCGGGACCGAGTTCACTGTGCTGGGTGGGAAGGATGCCGCTACGCATGCGGCGAGGACCGATCACCGGCATGCCCACTTCCTTCCCGTGCTCGAAGCCGGGCGGTTGAGTGCGCTGGTGGTGTGGGCACCGGACGGCATTCCCCACGACGAGCTCGAAGCCCTCTACTCGGTTGATCGGCTGCGCACCAAGATCAACGACCGGTGGCGACTGACGGTCCGTGTGGCCGGTACGGGGCCGGTCGAGACCGTTGCCCCCGAGCTCGCGGGAACGGCGCGCCACTGGCGGTCGATCATGCCCTTCACGCCATCACGCCACTGCAAGGAGCGGCACGACTGGGCAGAGTTCCTGCGCGCCGAGATAGTGCGCGAGCTGGGATACCGGGGGAAGAAAGCCGATGCCGAGATCGAGCTGATGGACGGCAACTGGGTAGGGTACCGACGTTACCGCCCCACGGCTCGGATGCGCCGGGACCGCAAGCACGGGCAAGCGAACAAGCCCTCCGCGTTTCTCGGTCTCCGTTTCGACCAAGCCGTTCCCGGGCCACTCGCACTGGGGCACCTGAGCCATTTCGGGTTGGGCTTGTTCGTTCCTGAGTGAGGTGAGCGATGTCTGGTGACCTGCTTCCCGCGCGAATGGTGAACGAGTACGTCTACTGCCCCCGGTTGTTCTACCTGGAGTGGGTCGAGGTTCGGTTCGCCGACAACGACGACACCCGGCTCGGTCGGAACGTGCATCGTAAGGTCGATTCCGAGTCCGGTGCGGCGCCACTGCCGGATGAGGCCGACCTGCGGGCCGCGCGCTCGGTCACGCTGTCTTCCGAACGACTCGGGGTGATCGCGAAGCTCGATCTCATCGAGGGCGATGCGGGGAAGGTTGTTCCTGTCGACTACAAGAAGGGGTCACCACAGGAGGACGGAGCGCCGTGGCCGAGCGATGAGGTGCAGGCTTGCCTGCAAGCCCTGGTGCTTCTCGACCACGGTTACGCGTGCGACCACGCCGAGCTGTACTACGCGACACCGCGTCGGCGCGTTCGTGTGGAACTGACCGATGAGGCGCTGTCCCGGACACGTGGCCTCGTAGCGGAAGCGAGAGGCGTAGCCGACCGTACGACTGCACCGCTGCCGCTGGTCGATAGTCCCAAGTGCGTGCGATGTTCGTTGGTGGGGCTGTGCTTGCCGGACGAGACGAACGCGATCCTGCAGCGCCGGGAACAGCCGCCGCGCAGACTGGTACCGCGCGATCCCGATCAGCGACCCGTCTATGTGTCAGAAGCGGGAGCATTCGTCGGGGTGCGTAGTGGGCGCCTGGAAGTCACGAAGGACAAACAAAAGATCGCCACTTTCCGTTTGATCGATACATCCCAACTCGCGGTCTTCGGGCGGGTGCAGATCAGTACCCAGGCACTACAGGCATGCTTCGCCCGGGAAATTCCGGTCCTGTGGTTGAGCGCGGGTGGATGGTTGAACGGTTTCGCGCAGGGTCAGCCACCGAAGTACGTTGAACTGCGTCGGAGGCAGACGGCTGTGCACGCGCAAGGCGGGGCCGGGATCGCCCAACAGATGATCGCCGGGAAGATTCTCAACAGCCGTACCCTCCTGCGCCGCAACGCACGCGGTGACGTGACGAAACAACTACAGTCATTGAAGCAGCTGGCTGACCAGGCACGAAGTGCGGACAACTTCTCGACGTTACTGGGTATCGAGGGAACCGCGGCGCGACTGTACTTCACGGCGTTACCCAGCGTGATCAATGACGAGTCCGCGAATGTCGCGGCCGAGTTCTCCGAGCTGGGACGAAACCGACGC
The DNA here is from genome assembly GCF_900188115.1 of Haloechinothrix alba. Lineage (GTDB taxonomy): Bacteria > Actinomycetota > Actinomycetes > Mycobacteriales > Pseudonocardiaceae > Haloechinothrix > Haloechinothrix alba. The sequence continues at coordinate 20,215 of NZ_FZNW01000027.1, forward strand.
CCGCCCCCGGATCCGCTCAACGCGTTGCTGTCGTTCTGCTACTCGATGTTGACCAAGGATTTGGTGGCGATCACGCTGGGGGTCGGTCTCGACCCGTACCTCGGGATCTACCATCGCTCACGTTACGGACGACCGGCTATGGCACTCGACCTGGCTGAGGAGTTCCGGTCTCTGGTGGCCGACTCCGTGGTCGTGGGTCTGCTCAACAACGGCGAAGTCACCTCGTCGGACTTTCTGCGTCGGGCCGGCGCGGTGTCGCTCACCGATGATGCGCGCAGGACGGTGCTGCGCGCCTACGAGCGCAGACTGGAAACGGAGATCCGGCACCCCGTCTTCGGGTACCGGATCACGTACCGACGTGTGATGGACGTTCAGGCTCGACTGCTCGCCGCAGTGCTGGTCGGGGAGATTCCTGAGTACACCCCGATGATTACCAGGTGAGCGCCGCATGGCTCGACGTCGCTACCTTCTGGCATACGACATCGCTGATCCGGCGCGCCTGCGGCGCGTGTGCAACCTGATGGAGGATCATGGTGAACGGCTACAGTACTCGGTATTCCTCTGCGACCTATCGAAGGCAGAACGTGCCGAGCTGGAAGCGTCGGTCACCGAGGTGATGCATCTCGCGGAAGACAGCGTCGTGGAGATCGACCTTGGGGAGGCTCGGAACCCAGCGACGGTACGTACGTGGGGGCGCTCGAGGCGGTTGCCGGACTCCGGGCCACAGATCGTGTGATCATCGCGAGCGGTGAAATGCGACCTCGTACCCCGGGGACCGCTCGCGCCCAGGTCAGAAGGGATATCGAGATCGTTTGTGCGGCGCGCAAAGGTGGGTACGCGATCAATCTTCCCAACCGCTCGCAGTGTGCCGTATTATGCCTGGTCACGGCCCACGAATTTCGGGAGCCGTGACTCCGGCCTCCGCGGCCGGACTCCATTGCGGCTGCGGTGAGTGAGTGGACACGGTACGTGCCGTTACGTGTGACTCCGGCCTCCGCGGCCGGACTCCATTGCGGCCAGTACGCCAGCGGCCAGTAGTCGCCGTCGAAGTAGTTCTTGTGACTCCGGCCTCCGCGGCCGGACTCCATTGCGGCAACAGTGGGACGGCCCTATGGTTATGGACATCGAGACCGGGGTGACTCCGGCCTCCGCGGCCGGACTCCATTGCGGCCTCGGAGAAGCTCGCCGTTTCGCCGCTCATCGTGAAGCGGGTGACTCCGGCCTCCGCGGCCGGACTCCATTGCGGCCTTATCCGAGAATGCTTGCCATGGCGCTACCGATTGGTGACTCCGGCCTCCGCGGCCGGACTCCATTGCGGCCCGTCCTCGTCCAGGTACACGTCGGCGTACCGGTAGGCGGTGACTCCGGCCTCCGCGGCCGGACTCCATTGCGGCACAATCTCGACGACGTACTCGGCACAGGAATGGAGCTGGTGTGACTCCGGCCTCCGCGGCCGGACTCCATTGCGGCACGTCATGGAATCGGCTCCACCAGGATCTCGCGCACGTGACTCCGGCCTCCGCGGCCGGACTCCATTGCGGCTTCTCCGTCCAGCTGCAGCCTCCCGGAACCCAGAACGACGTGACTCCGGCCTCCGCGGCCGGACTCCATTGCGGCGGGTTGTCCCGCACCCTGATGGCTCCGAACTCACCGGTGACTCCGGCCTCCGCGGCCGGACTCCATTGCGGCCAGCTCACAGCAGGATCTTGGTGTCGTCGATCTTCCCGGTGACTCCGGCCTCCGCGGCCGGACTCCATTGCGGCTTTTCGGACTGGGTGAGTTCGGTGACGCAGCGGCGCAGGTGACTCCGGCCTCCGCGGCCGGACTCCATTGCGGCCCTTCCAGCTTTTCAACACGCTCCTCAAGCTCATCGTGACTCCGGCCTCCGCGGCCGGACTCCATTGCGGCGCCTGCACCCGCTGCTGAACCGCACCGAACTTGTTCGTGACTCCGGCCTCCGCGGCCGGACTCCATTGCGGCGATATGCGCAATCGTCGGCACGCTGACGCCGCGCGGGTAGAGTGACTCCGGCCTCCGCGGCCGGACTCCATTGCGGCTCTGGTACCGCGTCGACGCAGATCAGCACCACGGACACCAGTGACTCCGGCCTCCGCGGCCGGACTCCAGGGTCCGTCAGATCGTTGGCTCTGTCGCTGATCTTGTGATGTTGTCTTAGTTGGTGAGGAGCACGCGTTTGCGGAGCAGGTCGAGTCCGGCTCGGCCGTACATTTGTCGCTTGATCATTTTGATGCGGTTGACGTGGCCTTCGGTGGGGCCGTTGCTGTAGGGCAGGGTGAGCCCAGCGGTCACGGCGGCCGTGTCCTTGTCCAGCCCGCGGGTGAAGGAGTGCAGGTAAGGCAGATCATAGCTGCGCACTGCCGTGATCCACTCGCGTAGCCGTGTGGCGTTGCCTGGGTTGGGTGTGAGCAGGTCCGCGAAACTGCGGACAGCGTCGCCGAGATCGATCATCTCGGGGCAGGCGCTGGTGAGTTCGTCGCGCAGGTGCCGTTGGGTATCGGTGAGGTGTTCAGGGTGGGTGAGGATGAGGCTGGTGAGGCGGCGCGGAGAGATCGAGGAGCGGTCGTTTTCGGCCCGGCCTTGGTTGATGTATCGGACCAGTAGGTTGGCGCTGCCTTGGTAGCCGAGGGCTTTGATTTCCTTGAGTAGCTGTGTGACGGCGACGGCGGGGTCGGCGGCGCGGCGTCGGCGCAGGTGTTCTCGGTACGGGTCGACCAGCGTCGGCCGGTAGACCGGGGCACGCACCAGGCGCTCTGGTTCGGTGATGCGTGCATACCGTTTGACGGTGTTGAGGGCGAGGTTCAGCCGACGTGCGCACTCGAGCAGTCCCACTCCACGGTCGAGGAGGTCGTGGACATGGTGCCAGCGTTCGCGGGTCGTGGCGGCACGCCTGCCCTCGCGTATCGGCGGCCCGGTTTTCGCCCAGTAGTTGCTGTGCGTGGCGACTTCCTTGAGTGTGGCGTCGCTGAGGCCTTTCCAGAGATGCCAGCGATCGCTGACCTGACTTGCTTGTGGGGCACCGGTGTTGATGGCCTCGGCGTAGGCGGCCGAGCCATCTCTGCACACGACCTGCACCTCGGGATGATCTCGCAGCCAGGCCTGCGTGGTGCCGATCCGCCGGTCGGTCAGCACGTCGACTGGCCGGCGGGTGTGCATGTCGACGAGCACCGTCGCATAGCGCAGACGCTTTCGTAGGGCGAAATCGTCCACACCCGCCACCGTCACCTCGCCGCGCGGCGGGTCTGGTTGGGCCCGAACCCGGCGCAGGAGCGTGTCCCGGCCACAGTTGAGGCCGATCGCCGCTGCCAACCGGGCGCCGGCGCGGCCGGCCAGCGCCAACCCGATGCGCACCACCATGTTCTGCCATGCCGGCGTCGCCCGACCATGCGGAGTGGTCACACCGGGTACCTGCTCGGCGAAGGTTACAGCCGCACACTTCCCGTTCGTGCAACGGAAACGCCGTACCGCCAGAACAACGACCACGCTCGTCGCTGCCACCGGAGCATCCGCCAACCTCCGGTGGTAACGACCATGCACCCGCCCAGAAGACCTCCCACAGTGACGGCAACGAGCACGATGACCGCGGACCCGCGCGGAGACGACGAGCTCGCCGGCCTTCCGCTCAATGCCTTCCACGATCAACCCAGCGAGGTGCGGCCACAAAGCGTTCTGACTATCCACAATACACATACATCATCGTACGATGACCCAAGTCAGAAACCCGGTAGACACTCCACAAGATCAGCGACAGAGCCAACGAACTGACAGTCCCGGACTCCATTGCGGCAGCACGGCAGGTTCACGTGTTGGGCGGGGTGCACCGTGACTCCGGCCTCCGCGGCCGGACTCCATTGCGGCTCCAAGCCCAAGACCAAGGGTGCGGACCCTGAGCTGTGACTCCGGCCTCCGCGGCCGGACTCCATTGCGGCTGCGTACACACCATGGTTGGCACGCTGCGCGGCACCGAGGTGACTCCGGCCGCCGCGGCCGGACTCCATTGCGGCGAGCGGGAGATCGTCGGCGACCCGGATCTCACTCGACGGCAGTGACTCCGGCCTCCGCGGTCGGACTCCATTGCGGCGGATCAGCAGCCGCAGTCGATCCCGCATCTCGTCCGTGACTCCGGCCGCCGCGGCCGGGCTCCATTACGGCGCGTAGCTTGTGCCGAACTGCGTGAAGATGGCCAGCACCGTGACTTCGGCCTCCGCGGCCGGACTCCATTACGGCTCCACGCCGAGCAGCTCGCACACCAGAGCGAGGCTCGGCACGTGACTCTGGCTTCCGCAGCCGGACTCCATTGCGGCACCGAGTGGAACCAGCTCACCGACGCAGCTGAGACCGTGACTTCGGCCCCTGCGGCCGGACTCCATTGCGGCGGCAGGTTGTATGTGGTGTCCAGTTCGGTGATCCCAGGTGACTCCGGCCTTGGCGGCCGGACTCCGTTGCGCACATGACATCGATCAAGTGGGTGGGTGATGCGACGTCTCCGCCTCAGCAGCACAGCCCGCGGTCGACGGCACCGCGATCCGCGGGCTGTGCGCAGGAAGGTCCGTTCCTTACTCCGCGGTCCCGGTCAGCGCTCGCCCTACGTAGCGCCCGGCCCCACGGCCCAACCGCCGCCGATGCGCTCGTCCGGCGGCTCGGCCTCGGAACCGGGGACCAGGTGGGCGTAGCGCTCGGAGTCGTCCTGCGGCCGGTAGCCGAGCGCGCGGGCCTCGGCGAGCGAGAAGGGGTTGCGCCGGTTCGCCGACACGCCCCACACCACCCGGAAACCCGGTTGGGGAGTGGCGAGCAGGGCCTCCATCAGGCGGGCGCAGTCGTCCGGCGACAGCCAGGTCCCCAGCCCCCGGACGTTCGGCGGCTGCTCGTTGGCCGAGCCGATGCGCACGCACAGCACATCCATGCCGTGCCGGTCGTGGTACAGGCTGCCCAGCGCCTCGTCGGCTGCCTTGCTGACCCCGTAGAAGGTGTCCGGTCGCGGAAACAGGTAGTCCGGGCAGGCCTCGTCGCCGATGGGGTGAAAGCCCACGGCGTGGTTGCTGCTGGCCAGGATCACGCGCGGGACACCGGCCCGCCGGGCGGCCTCCAGCACCGTGTAGGTGCCGTGGATGTTGACCCGCAGGATCGTCTCCCAGTCGGCCTCGCCGCTCAGAGCCGCCAGATGGATGACCGCGTCGGCGTCCTGGCAGGCCTCGGTCATCGTGGGCATGTCGGTGACGTCGGCCCGCACGTGCTCGCCGCCGTCGGGCTGCTGCGGCCGCTGGATCGGCTCGGCGTCCAGCAGCCGCAGCGTGCGCCCCCGGCATGCCATCCGCGGCCGCAGCATCCGCCCGATCCTGCCTGCCGCTCCGATGATGAGGATGCGCTGCGCCATCGCCACCCGAGGCTACGCGAGCGCCACGCCCTGCCGCGTGCGCTGCCTGCTCAGGCCAGCGCGTCCTCCAGCGGGCTGTAGGTCAGCCCGTGCGCGGTCGCGACCGGCTCGTTGACCAGCTTGCCCGCGTGGGTGTTCAGGCCCTTGGCGAGGTTGGCGTCCGCACGGCAGGCGCCGTGCCAGCCGTGCTCGGCGATCCGCAGCACGTACGGCAGCGTGACGTTGGTCAGCCCGTAGGTGGACGTGCGCGGGACCGCGCCCGGCATGTTCGCCACGCAGTAGAACACCGAGCCGTGCACCTGGTAGGTCGGGTTGTCATGGGTGGTCGGCCGCGAGTCGGCGAAACAGCCGCCCTGGTCGATGGAGATGTCGACCAGCACGCTGCCCGGCTTCATCCGCTCGACGAGCCGGTTGCTGATCAGCTTCGGCGCCTTCGCGCCGGGCAGCAGCACCGCACCGATGACCAGGTCGGCCTCCAGCGCGGCGTGCTCGAGGGCCAGCGAGTTCGACGTGACCGTGCGGATGCGGCCGTCGAACTCGTGGTCGATCTCGCGGAGCTTGTCCACGTTGGTGTCCAGGATCTCCACGTCCGCGCCGAGGCCGAGTGCCACGCGCGCGGCGTTGAGGCCCGCCACCCCGCCACCGATCACGACGACCCGCGCCGGGTGCACGCCGGGGATCCCGCCGGGCAGCACCCCGCGCCCTCCGGACGGGCGCATCATGGCGTGCGCGCCGACCTGGGCGGACAGCCGGCCCGCCACCTCCGACATCGGCGCGAGCAGCGGCAGCGCACCGGAGGGCAGCTGCACCGTCTCGTAGGCGATCGCGGTCGTTCTGGCCTCGGTCAGGCGCTCGGTCAGCGCGCGGTCGGCTGCCAGGTGCAGGTAGGTGAACAGCACCTGGTCCTTGCGCAGCAGCGGGTACTCCTCGGGGACCGGTTCCTTGACCTTCAGGACGAGCTCGCCCTCACCCCAGGTCTCCTCCGCGGTCGCCAGCACCTTCGCGCCAGCGGCGAGGTACTCCTCGTTCGAAATGGCCGAGCCCGCGCCCGCCTCGGACTCGACGAACACGTCGTGACCGCGCTCGGTCAGCTCGCGCACGCCGGCAGGGGTCAGCGCGACCCGGTACTCGTGTTTCTTCGTCTCTCGGGGAACGGCGATGCGCACAGCAGGCTCCAAGGTCGATGTCTCAGGTGATGCAGCGATGTACTTGACACCACGATGAACCCCCGGAAAGGGCCTGTCATCATGCTGCAAGGACAATGTTGCGACCTGATCGTGGTTGCGATGGAACAACCCGGGGATGCTGCGCGGTGGGCGGTCACGACCACCGCAGCGTGATCAGCTGGGCGATCAGCGCCAGCCGCGTCTCCGGGTCCTCCAGGTCCAGACCGGTCAGGCTGAGCAGCTTGCGCAGCCGGTAGCGCAGCGTGTTCGGGTGGATGCTCAGCTCCCGTGCCGTCGCGCGCGGGTCGCCCTGGTGCCGCAGCCACGCGTAGAGGGTGTCGACGTAGTCGCTGTGCTGGCGCCTGTCGTGTTCGGCGAGCACCTCGAGCGGACCCAGCTCGACCGCGCCCGCGCCGCCCGCCGCGGTGGCCACCCGATGCAGGGCCAGCGCCGTCCACACCTCGTCGAAACCGATCACCGCGCCCGGTACCAGCCCGGCGCGCACCAGGCCCAGCGCCTCCTCGGCCTCGCCCCGGGACCGTGCCAGCTCGCCGACAGGCGCCGCCGTGCCCGCCGCGGCGCGCAGCCACCCCTGCTCGCAGCCGGGCTCGGTGGCCAGCGTCTCGCGCAGCGCCGCCCAGCCGCCCACGCCGGAGCCGTCCGGCACGACGAGGTAGAGCAGCCCGCCGAACTCGGTCGCCCGCGTCTGGTTGCCGATCCCGGTCGACAGCCGCTCCAGCAGCGCCAGCCGCAACCCCTCCGCGCCGAGCTCCTCGTCGCCCTCGCCCTGCTGCCTGCTGGTGGCCACGGCCACCACCCGGTGGTCGGCGTCGGTGAGCCCGAGCTCGGCTGCGGCCCTGCGCGGGCTGGCCCGGCCCTCCAGCACCGCGCGCAGCAGCTCGGCGTTGGCGTGGCGCCGGGTGTTGGCATGCGCCCGCCTGCGCAGCAGGTGCACGGCCACCACGGGTGCGGCGTCGGCGAAGGCGGCGGCCCGTTCCTCGGACACGGGGCCGTCCACCACAGCCCACATCGAGCCGAGCAGCTCCCCGCCCATCCGGACCGGCACGATGAGCCTCGGCAGGGTGCCGTCCTTCTGCTCGGGGACGTAGATCGTCTGCCTGCCCTTGGACAGCTCCCGGAACACCCCGCGCGACCGGAACCGGGCGAGCACGTCATCGGGGATGCGGCGGTCCATGATCGTCGACACCCGCGCGGGGTCGGTCAGGTCCTGCCGCGCCGAGTACGCGAGCACCCGGGAGTTGATGTCCTCGATCGTCACCGGAGCGTCCACAACGGATGCGGCAGCGTCGGCGAGGCGGAAGAGGTCGGCGGCCTCGGGTTGGGTGTCGTCTGTGGCCTCGGCCTCGTCGGCGATGGCGTCGAGCACGGTCCGAAGCAGCCACACCAGCTGCGCCCACGAGGTGTCGGCGTGGACCTCGATGAGGCCGACCCCCGCCGACCGCGCGGCCTTGCGCACCTCGGCGTCCTGCGCGAGCCGGGGCTTGCACAGCACGGCGGCCGCCCCGTTGGCGCCACAGGTGTGCACCAGCCCGACGGCCGTTTCCACCGAGTCACCGAGCACCGCGAGCACCAGGTCGCCCGTGGCCACCCTGGCGTGCGGGTGGCCCTCGGCGATCACCACGTCACCGACGGGACGGTCGGCGTCCGGCAGGCTCACGGTGTGCAGCAGGGTCGGACCGACGCGGTCGACCACGCTTCGTACCGAGCGCATGCCTACACCTCCCGAGCGGTACGCGCGCCGAGGCCGGCGGGTGCGAGCGGAACCGGGAGTGTCGCCGGTGTCGCGGGTCGGGGACGGCTCTCGCTCACGCGCCGAGTATACGCACCGTATCCGGACCCGCCTGGCCTGGAACTATTCCACCTCGCCCGGTATCGCGGGCGCGGTTCGACACGGAGCCCCGGCCGCCGCGCCATCACGCGATCACCGTCACCGTGGGGGCCCTCACAACGCCGTGCCCGCGGGCACCGACCCGCGCGATACTCGCGGTATCGATTCCGGCGAGCGAGGGGCGAGTACGGTGGATCCCGCGACGGTCACGGCCGAGGCGCCGCACGTGTTCCACTGCCCGTTGCGGTGGTCCGATATGGACACCGCGGGGCACGTGCACAACGTGCAGCACCTGCGTTACCTCGAGGAGGCGCGCATCGACATGCTCTGCGTGCTCGCGCCCAAGCGCGGGGTGAGCACGCTGGCCGCCGGGATGGTGGTCGCCCAGCTCGACATCGAGTACCTGCGCCCGCTGGCCTACCGGCCGGACCCGGTACGGGTCGAGAGCCGGGTGATGCGGGTGGGCAACTCCTCGTTCGACCTCGCCCACGACATCGTCGACGGTGAGGCGCACTACGCCCACGCCACCTCGACGATCGTCGCGTTCGACGTGGCGGCCGGCCGGTCGCGCCCGTTGACGGGGGACGAGCGGGCGGTGCTCACCGGGCTCGGCGACCAGCCGACCTGATCGAACACTCTGGACACAGCCTATGCCGCACCAGTACCCCATCCAGCTCCGGCGCGCGGACATGGACGCCTACGGGCACGTCAACAACGTCGTGTACCTGAGCTACATCGACGAGGCGCGCCAGGACATGCTCGCCTCGGCCACCGGCGGGGGCGATCTCGGGGAGAACGTTGTGGTCGCCAAGCACGCCATCAGCTACCTCAGCCCGCTGGTGTACCGGCCGGAGCGGGTGCGGGTCGACACGGTCGTGCGGCACGTCGGTGACTCGTCGTTCACCCTCGCCCACGAGGTCCGCGACGAGGACACGAGCTACTGCCGTGTCGAGTCGGTGCTGGTGGCCTTCGACGCCGTCGCGGGCGTCTCGCGGCACATCACCGACGCCGAGCGCTCCGCCCTCGCCGGCCTCACCTGACCCCGCCGAGGCGTTGGAGCCGAAGGTGACCTTGGGCTCCTTCTATGGAGCCAAGGTCACCCTCGGCTCCACCCGCGTCGGGTGGGGGCGCTGCCTCGGCGCTACTCCTGGAGGGTGTCGGCGAGCCAGGGGGAGACCGGGAGGTCGCGGCTGACGCACTCGGCGGCGAGCCTGCTCGTCCACCGCAGGGCCTGCAGCACGAGGCTGTGCATCTCCCCAGGGGCGGCGTTGGCCAGGGCGATCTCGACCTGCTCGGCTGCCGCACCCGGGTTGCCGTGCACCTCGGCGAGCAGCGTGCGCACCGCCGTGCGCACGGGCGGGTCGGCACTGTCGATGGAGACCTCGGTGCCTTCCTCGTCGAAGACCTGCACCTGGACCGGGGTGGCACCGCCGTCGCCGAGCTCGCTCACCATCGTGCTGCACTCGCCGAACAACAGCATGACCAGCTCGCCGATGTGCTCGGTGGAGATCTCGTCGATGGCGTGCTCGTCGGCACCGGCATGCACGGCCAGCAGGGCGCGCTGTGCCTCGTCGACGAGTCGCGGGCGGTCGGACCGGTCAGGGTTCACGGTTCCTATCCAACACGAAGCCGGTGACGAATGGGTAGCCGATCCTGCTCGGGCCCGTCACCTCACCGGGCGGCATGCAGCGCGCCGAGCGCCAGCCGGTGCAGCAGCTCGGCCAGCTCGGTGCTGCCGACGTAACGGTTGTGCGGGGTGGAGTTGAGCAAGCCGAACACCGCGTGGGCCGCCGACCGGGCGCGCTCCTCGGTGATCCCGGGAACCGCCGCGCTGATCGCGCCGACCCAGACCTCGACGTACTGCCGCTGCAGGGCGCGGACCTGCTTGCGGTCGTCCTCGCGCAGGTTGCCGAGGTTGCGCTCCTGCACGGTGATCAGTGCGGGGTTGTCCAGGGCGAAGTTGGTGTGGAACGTGACCAGCTCGGCCAGCGCCTTGCTGGGGTCCTCCGCGGCGGCGGCGCGCTCCTTGCCTCCCGAGAACAGTCCCCGGCTTATGGAGATCAGCATCTCGCCGAGCATCGCGTCCTTGCTGCGGAAGTGCCGGTAGAGCGCGGGTCCGGAGATACCGACCGCCGCACCGATGTCGTCGATGCCGACCCCGTGGAAGCCGTGCGCGGCGAACAGCTCGGCCGCCGCCGCGAGGATCTGGTCCCGGCGGGTCGTCGGTACCGCCTGCGCGGCCGGTCCTGCACTCACCTGCATCACCTCGTGGGCTCCTCGGGCCGCGCGCGGATGTGTCCACCCGACGGGCACGCCTGCGGTGCGTCCCGGCGCGTGATGCGGGACACTCGCGTGTGAGCTGCGGGTCCAGCCCGCACCGAATTGGCCGCCGGGACTGGACCTCCCAGTTAGTTGATACTAACATCGGCAGCGCAGTTAACGATGACTAACGTAATCGACCCGATGGTGGGGACCCAGATGGACGCTGTCACCCTGCGCACCGCAGCGGACCCGGGATCGCAGGCATTCCAGCGCAACGACGCCAGCCACGCCGCGCTCGTCGCCGAGCTGAATGACCGGCTCAAACGGGTACGGCAGGGCGGCTCCGAGCAGGCGAGGACACGTCATGTCGAGCGGGGCAAGCTCCTGCCTCGCGACCGGGTGGACGCCGTCCTCGACCCCGGCTCGCCGTTCCTCGAGCTCTCCCCGCTTGCGGCCGAGGGGATGTACGACGACGAGGCGCCGTCGGCGGGCATCATCACCGGCCTGGGCAGGGTATCGGGGCGCGAGTGCGTGATCGTGGCCAACGACGCCACCGTCAAGGGCGGCACCTACTACCCGATCACGGTCAAGAAGCACCTGCGGGCCCAAGAGGTGGCACTGCACAACAACCTGCCCTGCATCTACCTTGTCGATTCGGGCGGGGCCTTCCTGCCCGCCCAGGACGAGGTCTTCCCGGACAGGGAACACTTCGGCCGGATCTTCTACAACCAGGCCACCATGTCGGAGCGCGGCATCCCGCAGATCGCCGCGGTGCTCGGTTCCTGCACCGCAGGCGGGGCCTATGTCCCCGCGATGAGCGACGAGGCGGTGATCGTGCGCAACCAGGGAACCATCTTCCTCGGTGGGCCGCCCCTGGTGAAGGCCGCGACCGGCGAGGAGGTCACCGCCGAGGAACTCGGCGGTGGCGACGTGCACGCCACAGCCTCCGGCGTCACGGACCACCTCGCCGCCGACGACGGCGACGCGCTTCGCACCGTCCGGTCCATCGTGTCCACGCTCGGCCCCTCCGAGCCCGCGCCGTGGGACGTGGTGCCGACCGAGGAACCGGCAGTCGACCCCGCCGAGCTCTACGGCATGGTGCCGACCGACTCGCGCAACCCGTACGACGTGCGGGAGGTCATCGCCCGCATCGTCGACGGCAGCAGGTTCACCGAGTTCAAGAAGGAGTACGGCACCACCCTGGTCACCGGGTTCGCCAGGATCCACGGCCACCCCGTCGGCATCGTCGCCAACAACGGCGTGCTGTTCGCCGAGTCGGCGATGAAGGGCGCGCACTTCATCGAGCTGTGCGACAGGCGATCCGTCCCGCTGCTGTTCCTGCAGAACATCACCGGCTTCATGGTCGGCAAGGACTACGAGGCAGGCGGCATCGCCAAGCACGGGGCCAAGATGGTCACTGCGGTGGCCTGCGCCAGGGTGCCGAAGCTGACGGTGATCATCGGCGGGTCGTTCGGCGCGGGCAACTACTCGATGTGCGGCCGTGCCTACTCGCCCCGCTTCCTGTGGATGTGGCCGAACGCGCGCATCTCGGTGATGGGCGGGGAACAGGCCGCGTCGGTGCTGGCCACCGTGCGCAGGGACACCCTGGAAGGCCGTGGGCAGGAATGGCCGGCCGAGGACGAGGAAGCGTTCAAGGAACCCATCAGGCAGCAGTACGAGCACCAGGGCCACCCGTACTACTCCACCGCGCGGCTCTGGGACGACGGGGTGATCGACCCGGCCCAGACCCGCACCGTCGTCGGCCTGGCCCTGTCGGCCGCGGCCAACGCGCCCCTTGACCCTGTCGGCTACGGCGTCTTCCGGATGTGACCATGAATCCTGTCGTTTCCACGCACGGCTCTTCCGTGCTGCACACCGTGCTCGTCGCCAACCGTGGTGAGATCGCCGTCCGGGTGATCCGGACGCTGCGCCGGTTGGGTATCCGGTCGGTGGCGATCTACAGTGACGCCGACGTCGATGCCAGGCACGTGCACGAGGCCGATGTCGCCGTGCGCGTCGGCCCTGCCGAGGCGAGCCGGAGCTACCTGTCCATTCCGGACATCGTGGGCGCCGCGGAGTCCACGGGCGCGCAGGCCGTGCACCCGGGGTACGGCTTCCTGGCGGAGAACCCGGCCTTCGCGAGGGCGTGCCAGCAGGCGGGCCTGGTCTTCATCGGCCCGCCTGCCGGGGCGATCGAGGCGATGGGCGACAAGATCAGCGCGAAGGCCACCGTCTCGGCAGCCGGGGTGCCTGTCGTGCCGGGGATCTCCGGCACCCCCGATGAGCTGCTCGCCCGCGCCGCAGACGAGGTGGGGTTCCCGATGCTGCTCAAGCCCTCGGCCGGTGGCGGTGGCAAGGGTATGCGGCTGGTGGCCTCGGCGGCCGAGCTGGCCCCGGCGATCGAGTCGGCGCAGCGCGAGGCGAGGGCGGCATTCGGCGACGACGCGCTACTCGCCGAGCGGTTCGTGCGCACGCCACGGCATATAGAGGTGCAGGTGCTGGCCGACACGTACGGCAACACGGTGCACCTGGGCGAGCGGGAATGCAGCCTGCAGCGGCGCCACCAGAAGATCATCGAGGAGGCTCCATCGGTACTGCTGGACGCCGCCACGCGCGAGCGGATGGGTTCGGCTGCCGTGGAAGCGGTGCGCGCGGTCGGCTACACCGGAGCGGGCACGGTGGAGTTCATCGTCTCCGGCGAGGAGTCCGCGGCCGGGGAGTTCTTCTTCATGGAGACCAACACCCGGCTGCAGGTCGAGCATCCGGTGACCGAGATGGTGACCGGGATCGACCTGGTCGAGTGGCAGCTCCGGGTCGCCGACGGGGAACGGCTGCCGTTCACCTCAGAGGAGATCTCGCTCGACGGGCACGCCGTCGAGGCCCGCGTCTACGCGGAGGACCCGACGCGCGGGTTCGTGCCCACCGGGGGCGTGGTGCTCGACACCAGTGAGCCCGCGGGGGCGGGCGTGCGGGTGGACACCGGTGTGTGGGCGGGCTCCGTGGTGGGGTCGGACTACGACCCGATGCTGGCGAAGGTCGTCGCCGCGGGGCCGGACCGCACCACGGCGCTGCACCGGCTGGACCGCGCGCTGGCCGATACCGCCGTACTGGGGGTCGGTACCAACGTGCCGTTCCTGCGCGGGCTGCTCGCCCAGCCTGACGTCCGGGACGGCAACCTGGACACCGGTCTGGTTGAGCGCGTGCTCGGCGAGCTCACCTCGGCCGAGGCCACCGAGGTGCCCGCGGAGTTCTTCGCCGCGGCCGCGCTGGACCGGCTGCTGCAGCTGTGGCCGGCCGGCAGCGTCGTCGACCCCTGGGACATCCCGACGGGCTGGCGGCTCGGCGGCGGCGCGGGCACCGTGTTCCTGCTGCGCGCAGGCGAGACCGAGGCCGAGGTGCGGGTGCACGGCCATCCCGGCGAGGCGCACGTGCAGGTGGCCGGCGGCGAGCCGGTGGCGGCGCGCGCACGCTGGGCGGGTGAGCGGGACCAGGTGCTGGAGCTGCGCTACGCCGGAGCCGTGCGGCGCTACCGCCGCGCGCTCGGCGACGACGGCAGGCTCTGGCTGGCACACGAGGGGCGCTGCGTGGCCATCGACGACCGGCCCCGCCTGGCCGTCAGCCATGCCGCCGCGCAGGCCGCGGGACCGGTCACCAGCCCGATGCCGGGGTCGGTGATCTCGGTCAAGACCGAGCTGGGTGCCGAGGTCAGCGCGGGCGAGGCGCTGCTGATCGTGGAGGCGATGAAGATGGAGTACACCATCACCGCCCCGGTCGACGGCGTGGTCAGCGAGTTGCATGTACAGGCGGGCCAGCAAGTGGCCCTGGACGAACCGCTGGTCCTGGTCACCCCGGGCGAGGACCGCGCAGCGGGCGAGGCGTGAGGAGAGCAGATGATCGACTTCCGGTTGGACTCCGACTACGAGGACCTGCGCAAGACCGTCGAGGACTTCGCGCGGTCCGAGGTCGCCCCCGTGATCGGGGAGTACTACGAGCATGAACGGTTCCCTTACGACCTCGTGGCGCAGATGGGCCGGATGGGTCTGTTCGGCTTGCCGTTCCCGGAGAGCTACGGCGGGATGGGTGGTGACTACTTCGCGCTGTGCGTTGCGCTGGAGGAGCTGGCGAGGGTGGACTCGTCGGTGGCCATCACTCTGGAGGCCGGGGTCTCGCTCGGGGCGATGCCGATCTACCGGTTCGGCACCGACGAGCAGCGCCGGCAGTGGCTGCCGCGGCTGTGCAGCGGCGAGATGCTCGGCGCGTTCGGGCTGACCGAGCCGGGCGGCGGCTCCGATGCCGGCGCGACCGTCACGTCGGCGACGGCACGGGACGGCGAATGGGTGATCAACGGCAGCAAGGCGTTCATCACCAACTCCGGTACCGACATCACCGGGTTCGTCACGGTCACGGCCGTCACGGGCACGAAGGCAGGCGGCGGCAAGGAGATCTCCACCATCATCGTGCCGTCCGGGACCCCGGGCTTCACCGTGGATGCGAAGTACTCCAAGGTCGGCTGGAACTGCTCGGATACGCACGGCCTGGCCTTCTCCGATGTGCGGGTGCCCGAGGAGAACCTGCTCGGTACGCGTGGCAAGGGTTACAACCAGTTCCTGTCGATCCTGGACGAGGGCAGGATCGCGATCGCGGCGATCGGGGTCGGTCTCGCCCAGGGGTGCGTAGACGAGTGCCTGCGCTACGTGGCGGAGCGCGAGGCGTTCGGCCACAAGATCGGGGATTTCCAGGCGATCCAGTTCAAGGTCGCCGATATGGAGTCGCGCACGCACACCGCCCGGCTGGCCTACTACGCGGCGGCGTCGAAGATGCTGCGTGGCGAGCCGTTCAAGCGCGAGGCCGCGATCGCGAAGCTGACCTCGTCCAACGCGGCGATGGACAACGCGCGTGAGGCCACGCAGATCTTCGGTGGTTACGGCTTCATGAACGAGTTCCCCGTCGGCCGCTTCTACCGCGACGCCAAGATCCTGGAGGTCGGCGAGGGCACCAGCGAGGTCCAGCGCATGCTCATCGCCCGCGACCTCGGCCTCTGACCCCGCCGTGTCGGGACCTGCGGCACGCCGTGTCGGGCCCTCCGGCACACCGTTTCGGCTGTTGCGGCCGTATCGTGGACGAGCACGTACGGACGGTCGGCAATCCCGGTGGAGGCTCGATGACATCGCTCGCGGTCCGGTTGGCTGCGGCCACGTCGAACGCGCTCAGCAAGTTCGCCGGGGACGGCGTCGCGGACCTCCGACCGATGCCGAGGGTGCTCATCGACCAGGGGCCACTGCGGTCCGTCTACCGGTTCACCACCCCCGGCGGCGAGCCGGGTGGCCAGCCGGTGCTGCTCGTTCCGCCGCTGGCCGCGCCCGCGTTGTGCTTCGACCTGCGCAGGGGCTGTAGCCTCGCCGAGCACCTCGTCGGCGATGGTCGCCGCACGTACCTGGTCGACTACGGCAATGTCTCCTTCTCCGACCGCAACCTGGGCGTGGAGCACTGGATCGACGAGGTGCTGCCGAAGGCGATCCAGAAGGTGCACTCCGACTCCGGTGGCCAGGACGTGCACGTGGTCGCGTGGTGCCTCGGTGGCATCTTCTCGCTGCTGACCGCGGCGGACCGCGCCGACCTGCCCATCAAGTCGATCACCACGGTCGCCTCGCCCTTCGACTTCACCCAGATCCCGCTGGTCGCGCCGTTCCGGCCGCTGGTGGACGTGACGGGCGGGCACATCCTCACCCCCGTCTACCGCGCGCTCGGCGGCGCCCCGGCAGGACTTGTCACCCAGGCGTTCCGGCTCACCGGGATCGACAAGGAGATCACCAAGCCGCTGGCGATCATGAAGAACCTGGACGACCGCGACTACCTCGCCCAGATCGAGGCCGTCGACCGGTTCATGGCCAGCATGCTCGCCTACCCCGGACGCACATTCGGGCAGCTGTACCACCGGTTCTTCCGCGCGAACGATCTCGCCGAGGGCACTGTGGACCTCGGGGGCAGGGTGATCTCGCTGTCCGGTGTGACGGTGCCGATCCTGGTCATAGCCGGGGAGAACGACGTCATCGCGCCGCGTGGAGCTGTCGAGCGGCTCGTCGGCCTGCTCGACGGTGCACCGTCGGTGCGCTTCGAGTCCGCGCCGGGCGGGCATCTCGGTGTGATCACCGGTCGTGCGGCGCGGCGCACCACGTGGCGCTACATCGACGAGTTCCTCGACGAGCAGATGTGTTGAGCTGAATGACGCTTTCAGTCCATCTGCGGGACGGAAAGCGTCATTCAGGGTTCTCCTCGGGTTTGTGTGGGTGGTGTGCGCGGTAGGTGGGGGTGGTGTGCCGGCTGTGTCAGGCGTGTGGTGATTGTGCGGCGTGGATGAGG
>NZ_FZNW01000021.1 GCF_900188115.1 Haloechinothrix alba
CCGCCAGGGGCACGGCTGGTTAGCTACGTTCGGATGGGATAACCGCTGAAGGCATCTAAGCGGGAAGCCCGTTCCAAGATGAGGTCTCCCACCCCGCGAGGGTTAAGGCCCCCACCAGACCAGTGGGTTGATAGGCCGGAAGTGGAAGCGCAGCAATGCGTGCTCGAGCTAACCGGTACTAATCGGCCGAGGGCTTGTCCATACATCCGCGGTGTCCACTGTGGAGTTCTTGAGCTTCGTCGCGTGCTGGCGACTAGGCTGTTGTCATCGGTTTCGGAAACGGCGCGGACATTTGCGCCGGGTCGGGTCGTGCGGTCGGCGGGAGGTGACCGCGGCCCGATCTGATGATGTCGAGACCGGCGTGCGGCACGTCACGTGCCGGATGCTTCCGTCGTCACACCGTCTGCGGGCCCGTCGAGGTGCGCACCATCCTGCCGCGAGGATCGCGGGATCGTGTCGTACGGCGCCACGTCGCACGGTGGGCGGGCGCGCGGGGCGATCAGAGCAAGCGGCGGTCGCGCCGGGGCCTGCTGTGGGTGGGCAGCATCGTAGGGGCGCGATCGGCTACCGTAGAGGGGTTACGGAGTCTGTGTTCGCGCGGGCCGGGCGGGTTCGCCCCTGTTCTGGCTGCCGGGAGGTGAGATACATGCGTCCGCAGCCGTGCGTGCTGCTGAAGTACGGCGAGATCGCCCTGAAGGGGCGCAACCGCAGCTGGTTCGAGTCGCACCTGCGCAGGGGTGTCGAACACGCGTTCCCCCGCTCGCTCGGTGATGTGCGGGTGCTGTGGCGCCAGGGCGCTCTCGCGGTGTCCTGCCCGGAGCTGTCCGTCGAGGAGCTGGAGGCGCGCGCGCAACGCGTTATGGGGATCAGCGTCGTGCAGCCCGGTGTGCGGGTGGACAAGACGCCGGAGGCTGCCGCCGAGGCCGCCGTCGACATCGCGCGGCGACGCAGCGAGGGAGGCAGGCCCAGCTTCGCGATCCGTGCCCGGCGCAGGCACAAGCGCTTCCCGATGAAGTCGACGCAGCTGAACGCGTTCATCGGGGAACGGGTCTGTACCGAGGTCGGTCTGCCGGTGAACCTGAGCAACCCCGACATCGAGATCGAGGTCGAGGTGGACCGCAACGAGGTGTTCGTTTCCGGCGAACGTAACCGCGGCCAGGGCGGCCTTCCTGTCGGGTGCAGTGGCCATGCCGTGGTGCTGCTTTCGGGCGGCTACGACTCGCCCGTGGCGGCCTACCGGGCGATGCGACGCGGGCTGCGCTGCGAGTTCGTGCATTTCACCGGAGCCCCGTACACCGGTCCGTCGTCGACGTACAAGGCGTACGCGCTGGTGCGCGAGCTCTCCCGGTTCCAGCCGGATGTGACGCTGCATTCCGTGCCGGTCGGTAACGCGCAGCGCGCGCTCGCGGTCGGCGGTGCAGGGGAGGCCCAGATCGTCGCGCAGCGCAGGCTGTTCGTGCGGGCGGCGGAGACACTCGCGGGCCGGCTGGGTGCCGAGGCGCTTGTCACGGGCGACAGTCTCGGCCAGGTCTCCAGCCAGACGTTGTCGAACATGGCGACGATCGACAACGCCTGCTCGCTGCCGATCCTGCGACCGCTGGTGGGATGGGACAAGGAAGAGATCGTCCGCGAGGCCCGCGGCCTCGGCACGAGTGAGATCTCGAAGCTGCCCGACGAGGACTGCTGCACGCTCATCCTGCCCCCGAACGTCGCCACACACACCAACCCCGAGCAGCTGTCCCGCATCGAGCACCGGGTCGGCCTTGACGAGCTGGTGGAGAAGCTGCTCGCCGAGATCCAGGTGCTGCGACCCGGGCAGGCGGAGCCGGTGGCCTCCTGCGCACAGTGAGGCGGGGCGAACTCCCCCAGGAGTTCGCCCCGCCTCACCGCGCCCTGTGCACGAGCCGGGCTGTTTACCTCGGTAACCGCAGGGTTTCCTTCCTGCCGCCGGCGGGGTCGCCCGCCTGCGGCTGTGTTGTTGATATCGACCCGGGGCGCGGAGACGCTCAGCAGGCTCCGAGGTCCCGCCAGTAGGCGCTCTGCCCGGGCTCGTAGTACCAGACGTACCAGGTGGCCTCCCAGAGATGGCCGTTATGGCTCACCTGGTCGCCCGGCTCGTAGTGGGTGGAGGCCGACCACGCGTCTGCACCGTCGCACGGCTCCGGTCCGGGACCGGGGTCGGTGCCGCCCGTGACGTCGTCGATCCACTGCTGGTGCGCTCCGACGTGGCTGTAGATGGCGGCGTCGTTGTCCTGGCACGGGTGGCGTCCCTGTCCCGCGCGGCTGGTGGCGCCGGTGAGCTGCCACTGGCCGTTCACGTCGATGATCGAGGGTCCTCCGGAGTCGCCGTAGCAGGCGTTGGAGTCCGGGTCGTCGTCGCCGAGGCAGAGCTCGTTCGACGGGTCGAAGCCGTTCGTGCACCCGGAGGTGACCTCGAGGTCGAGCTGCTGGAGGTGCCGGGTGCCGGAGTCCCGTTCCCCGCTGGTGCTGCCCCATCCGAGTATCCGCGTCGGGGTGCCCTGCCGGTCACCGCCGTCGGCGATCGTGATCGGCTGCTCGGAGACCTGCCGGTCCAGCTCGAGCAGCGCGATGTCGTTGGACAGCGTGCGGGAGTTCCACTGGGGGTGGGTGTGCTCGGCGGTGACGCGGGCGACGGTGCCGCCGGAGTCCCGCGTTGTGATTCCGATCCGTACCTGCGCGATGTCGATGCCGTCCACGCAGTGCGCTGCGGTGACCACCCAGTCCGGTTCGATCAGCGAGCCGCCGCAGACATGCTGCCCGTTGCTGCGCTGCAGCGATGTCATGAACGAGTAGGTCTCGCTCGCGGGGTCACCGTCGACGATGTATGGCTGGACGTGGTCGTCGCCGGTTTGCGTGGTCTCGGCCGCCGCCGTGAGTGGTGCGGCCAGTGCCAGTGAGGCCAGCGCCAGCACGCTGGTCGTCGCTCGGGCGAGTGTTCGTAGTCTCATCGAGCCGTGTCTCCTTGGTCGTCGACCCTGACACTGCGCACTATGTGTGATGAGAAGGGGCATACGTCATGCCATCAGGGCATGCTCTCCGGTTATCGCGCGGGAACGGTCCGGTTCCGTGTTGTCAGCCGGTGCACAAACGTCGCTCGACAGCGTGAGGCTTGCCTCAGTACCCGACTTCGGAAGGGGTGTGCTGCACGTGCCGAACGGCTAGCATGCGGCGCATGGAGCTGGAGTCGCGGCACCTCCGGGTGGTGTGCGCCGTTGCCGAGCACAACAGCTTGACCAGGGCGGCGGCGGCACTCGGCATGTCCCAGCCCAACCTCAGCCGCCAGCTTCAGCGCCTCGAACGCGCACTGGGAGGTGCCCTGTTCGTCCGGCACGAGCGCGGCACGAGCCCGACCCCGCTCGGTTCCTACGTGCTCGCCCGTGCGCGCGCGGTGCTGCCCGCCATGGACGAGCTGAGCCTGGCGGCCTCGCGTCACTGCGGTGCTGTGGTGGAGACGGAGCGGCTGCGCTGCGGCGCCACGCAGGGGCCGCTGGGTACCCGGTTGATGCCGATCCTGCGCGAGCTCAACCCTGCTGCGGAGGTGACCCTGCTCAGCGAGGACTCCGGCGCGTTGCTGTGCGACCTCGTCGTCGGCGGGTTCATCGAGCTGGCGGCGCTGGTGGAAAGCGCCGGGTACGAGGCCCCGGCCAGGCCGGAGTTGGACCGCCGCGTGGTGGCTACCGCGCCGATGTGTTTGCTGCTCGCGGAGACGCACCCGTTGGCGGCGCGGTTCGAGGTCGACCTCGCGGAGCTGACCGGGGAGGACTGGGTGATCAAGCCACCTGCCGACAACCGCATCCGCGAGAATCTGACCATGGCCTGCCACGAGCGCGGGTTCGAGCCGGTCATCCGGTACGAGGCGGGTGCCAGCGAGGCACGCGAGCTGATCAGGGACGGTTACGCGATCGGGCTGGGTCTGTCGACCTTCCGCGCGACCCCCGGTATCGCCGTCCGCCCCATCGTCGGCGACCCGTTCTGGGAGAAGAACGAGCTGGTCTGGCACAAGACGGGGCCGTTGGCCGATATCGGCGACAAGCTCGTCGGCCGGGCACGGGTCGCCTACCAGGAAGCCGCCGAGCAGAGCCCGGCGCGGAAGGCGCGGCGGGACCGCGAACAGCGCCAGCGGGTGTAGCGGTCCGTGCCTGCCCCGAGGTTGGTGCGTTGGCAGGCAGCGGCCCCCCGCGTCGGGAGCTTCCATGGCCGTGGTCACGACGGCTCGTCCTCGTCGAGCAGGTGACGTAGGTACTTCTCGGGTGCGGTCAGGAAGTCGCGGGTAAGCCGCACCGGAAGGGCCTGGTCGTAGTCGACGGCTTCGGCTGTGCCATCCTCGTCGATCTCGATGATGCGTGCACCGGGCAATGCGAGCAGGATCGGCGAGTGTGTGGCCACGAGGATTTGGCTGCCCTGCGCGGCTAGATCGGCCAGCCGGGCCAGCAGGGCCATGCAGCCGCGCACCGATAGTGCTGCCTCGGGCTCGTCAAGCAGGTACAGCCCACCGGGTGCGAACCGGTGCGTGACCAGGTCGAGGAAGCTCTCGCCGTGCGAACGTTCGTGCGGTGAGGTGCCGCCGTAGGCCGGTAACAGCGGCGGCGAGTAGGGGTCCTGGTCGAGGCGTTCTATCTCGCTGGCGACGTTGTAGTAGGACTCCGCGCGCAGGAAGAAGCCGGTGCGCGGTTTGCGTTCCCACCGCAGAATCAGGTGGTCTCCCAGGCTGGACTCTGTTGCGCGCGTGGCGAACCGGAACGACCGCGACCCACCCTCTGGGTTGAACCCAGCCGCTACCGCGATCGCTTCGACCAGGGTGGATTTGCCTGTGCCGTTCTCGCCGACGAAGAAGGTCACCGGCGTCTCGAGGCCAAGCCCGCCGGAGGCCGCGAGGTGAACGACCACGGGCAATGTGAACGGATACCGGTCGGTCTCCAAACCGGGTTCCAGGCGGACATGGCGCAAGAACACGCCGTTACTCCTGAGTGAGCCGGTACTGGTCATCCCGGATTCGTTTCCAGCGTGGCCGCGTACAGTCATGCCTCCGGCCCTCTCGAGACCGGAGGCATGATCTGCAGAAGGCGTCTACAGCTCGAGAAGGCTCGCGGTGAACGCGCGCCACGCGGTGAACGGCACCTCGACGGTGCCGCCGTCGCGGTCCTTGGTGTCGCGCACTCGTGCGGACCGAGAAAGGGACACCTCCACGCAGTTGTCGGTCTGGGTGCTGCGACTGCTCTTCCTCCAAGTATCGGTCTTGCCGGGTACCGTCATGCTGTCGTCTCCTTGCTGTTGATGACATCGGCGACGAGCCTGAGCGAGTCGCTGGGGCTCATCGCCACCTCGCGAACCTTATTCACCGCGTCTCGGTAGCGTTTCACCTCATCGGGGTCATGGAGGAACAGCCCGCTGATCCGATTTTCAAGGTGCACCACCGCGTCGCGGTCGTCGAACTCCGTCAGCGCGAACGGACCTTCAAGCCCGGGATGCCACGGGCAACGTGTGGGAATCACGCGCAGCTCCACGTTGTCGCGGTGCCCGTAGTCGTGCAGCGTCCGCAGCTGGTCGGCCATCAACTCGTGTCCACCGATTTCCTGGTACAGCACTGGTTCCCAGATGACGGCAGACAGCCGCGCCGGGTTGCGACGGGTGATCGCCTCACGTCGCCCGACTCGTACTGCCACTCTCATGTCGATCTCATCGTGGTCGACGTCCCCCGCGATCATCATGGCCCGGGCGTAGTCGGCTGTCTGCAGTAAGCCGGGTATCAGCAACGGCGAGACGGCGGTGATTGCTGTGGCGTCTCGCTCGATCTCCAATAGCGTGGCGAGCTGGCGCTGTCGATCCGGCATATTGATGGACAGCCAGTGCGATCCATCCGGGTCACGTGCGAGTTCGATCAACTCTTCACGCTGCTCGGCGGGAGCATTGACCGCGGTCAGGAATACGGCGACATCCTCGGGGCGGGGTGCGCGTTGCCCGGTTTCCCACCGGGATAGGGAAGCGTGGGAAGTGCCGACCTCGGTAGCGAGCTCCCGGAGGCCGTATCCGGCTGACTCGCGTGCGCGGCGCAACTCGGCGCCGATGGCTCGCGCTTTCGGGGTGGTACCGGGCATGCACCACATGCTACGCCGACACTGCGCGTGACCGCCCATCACTCGAACAGTGCATTGTTGCCTGCGGTACAGAAGTCGTATTGTTTCGGTACCGCTGGTACCAATTGGTACCAATCCGGTGACGCTGTCATCGTACTGTCTATGGGGAGACGACCATGTTCTGGCTCTGGCTATCGTTGATCTTCGCTCTGCCGTTTCTCACGCTCGTGCCCTGGGACAGGGCGCGCGGCTGGCTGCTGTCGCGCCGGTGGCAGCACGACCCGCACGACACGCGCCCCCGCATGGTCGCCACCCGCGACGGGTACGAGCTCGACCGGGGCCGGCGATGACAGCGGCGTCCCGCCTGCCCACGCACGGGTGGATGCCCGAAATCCCCACCGGCAGCCACACGCTGCCCGCCCACTACATCACCCCCGGCAGCCCGCTGCAGCCGATCGTGCCCGGCCACGCCTTCCCCCGCGGCTACCAAGCCCCCTGCGGCGCCTGGTGCCTGCCCATCTACGGCCACGACCCCTGCAGCCGCATCGCCCGCCACCCACACTGCACCACCTGCGAGCAGGGCACGTGACGCGGTGGGTGACCGTGGCGCAGCAACGGCATGCCATCCGCCGCACCGAGGCGGCACGCGGCATACCGGTGATCATCACCATGTGCGGATACCGCGTATGGCAGACCACCTACGACACACGCATGGCCGGACCGACCGTGTGCCTGTCCTGCGCACACCTCACCGAACCACCAACCCGCTGACCCCCGGCCGGTGCACGCCACCCCCAACCGTGCACCGGCCGAGCACCACTTCCGATCAGCCGGTGCCGCATCGGGGGTGCCCGATAGTCGGGTCACCCGTCGGCGACGGCGCTCTCGGCGATCGCCAGCGCCGTGGCCATGATGGTGACCTGCGGGTTGACTGTCGGGCAGCTCGGCAGCACGGACGCGTCGGCGACGTACACGCCGGAGGTTCCCCGCAGCCGCCCGCGCTCGTCCACCGGGCTGGACTCCGGGTCGGCGCCCATGCGGACCGACCCGGTGGGGTGGAAGGCGGCGAGGTGCAGCTCGGGTCGCGCCAGCCGCTCGGTGATGGCATGCAGCTCGGCCGGTGTGCTCGCGCGAGGGTGGCGCGGGAGGCCGGTGAGGACCTCGGTCGCTCCCGCGGCGAACAGCACGTCGCCGATCGCGCGCAGCGCGGCACGCAGCTTGCCGTGGTCGGTCCGGCTCAGCCGGTAGCTCAGCACCGACCTGCGCCTGCCGTGCACCCGCCCGGACGGCTCGTCGGCGATCATCGCCCCGAGCGTGGCCAGGTGCGCCGAGGCCTCCTGCTCCGCACGCAGCTCGCGTCCCGTGCCGGGCAGCACGAACGTGCCCATGCCCGGCGGTGCCGCCGTGGCCTCAAGCAGGATGCCCTCGTTGTGCCACTGCTCGATTCCGACACTCTGCAGCACCCCCTTCCAGGACTCGACCGGCTCGGCGAACCGCCCGGCGAGGCTCGTCGCAGGATGCAGTGCCAGGTTGCGGCCGAGCTGGGCGTGGCCGCCGAGCCCGGACCGGCGCAGCAGGGGTGGTGTCTCGGTGGCACCCGCGGCGACGACCACCCGGGGACTCAGGATCTCCACGGGCGTGCCGTCCGGGCGCCGTGCCGCGACGCCCGCCGCAGTGCCACGGTCGACGAGCACGCGGTCGACGCGCAGCTCGGTGACGATGCGCGCACCGTCGGCGCAGGCCTGCGGCAGCGCGTTGAGGTGCACGCCGTTCTTGGCGTTACGCGGGCACCCCACTGCGCACTGGCAGCAGCCGCCGCAGCCGGGGGCGTTGCGGTGCAGCGGGCCTGCCTGCCACCCGAGCCGCCGCGCGCCTTCCAGCGCGAGCTCCCCGTTGCGCCCGAGCACGTCCGTCGGTTGTTCGGCCACCCCCAGCGTGCGCTCCACCTCAGGAACCAGCTCGTCGAACCGCTCCACCAGCTCGATGCCATCCGCGCTGCGCCAGCGCTCGACGACCTCGGCCGGTGGCCGGTAGCAGGTACCGGAGTTGATCAGGGTGCTGCCGCCGACGCCCTTGCCGAGCGGGAGCAGGACCGGTGGCGCCCCGAGCGCGGCTGTGGCACCGCCGTCCCGGTACAGCTCGCTGAACCGGTCGGCAGGCGGGCGGCCCCGGAAGTCCTCGACGCCGAACCGGCCGCCTTCCTCGACGATCACGACGGACAGCCCGGCCCGCGCCATGGTGCGCGCGACCATCGCGCCGCCCGCGCCCGAGCCGATCACGACGGCGTCCGCGGTGGCACGGGCAGGCCAGCGGTCCGCCGGGGTGCAGTCCAGCTCGGGGTCCGGGCGGACGATGCCGGTCTCGGGCGGTGGCTCCGCCGATCCGGATGCCAGCAGCAGCGGCATCTTCAGCGCATCCACCAGTGTCGCCAGCGCGGGGCGCGCGGTCAGGGTCCGGCAGACCTCGTCCCGCCGGTCGGCGTCGAGCTGGTCGAACCGCCTGCCTGTGAGCAGCACCGCCACGGTGTCGAGGGCGCCGGACCCCGCGTGCAGCCCGAATCGCGCGAATCGGGGGAAGCCCCGGCACAGGGCATCGACCCGCTCCGTGACGGGCGCCGCCTCCGCGGCGGTGTCCATCCCGAGCAGTGCCGCGACCGTCCCGGTCAGCGCTCGTGGTGGCGCGGTCTCGTTCGTCATCCCGTCACCTTCTACGTGCGTTCAGTGACTGCCACGTTCGTGGCTGCTGCCGTCGGTGACGCCGGAACCGACCTCGGCGTGCGCGGTCCCGTCAAGGGTCCACTCGCGATAGGTCGTCCACCGCCCGTCGGTGCGGTGCTGCACGACGATGTGAACGTGCGCCCGCTCCGTGTTGTGGCACACGGCGGGACTGCCGTCCGGGTTCCGGTAGTCCACGTCCACTGTGTCCTCCGGAGGCTGGGTCACCTCGATGTGCAGCCAGTACTCCCCCGACCTGCCCCACACCCGCCAGGTCGGTAGGCCGACGTCGGCTTTCAGCCGCAGCGCGGCGAGCAGCGTGTCCCCGGCGGGAAGGTCCCGCCCGCCGATGCGCAGCCGCACGAACGGCTGGGGCGGCAGCCGCCGCAACCCCGGCCGGGTGGACACCGCGGCCACGACCTCGGCGACGTCCCCGTCCCCGAGGTCCGCGTGCAGCCATGCCCACCGCCGGGCGTTTCCGTGCCCGTATATGTGCGCGGTCGCGCCGGGAGCGTCGGCGAGGTGCAGGTTGCGGCCCTGGTACCGGATGGCGCCGCGAAAGCGCTCCGCGGGGCGCGGGACGACCTGGGCTCCGGGTAGTACGCCGGTGCGCCACGCCCATTGCGGGAACGTGAACAGTGTCGGTCCGGACGGCTCGGCGTGCAGGTCCCACTCGATCTGTCCGGCCGTCCCGCGCAGGTGCGTCGGCGAGACCGTGACGTCGGGGGTGTCGGCGACCCAGCCGTGCCGCGGCGGGTGCCAGTCCCGCGGCCCGAACCGGTCCAGGACCGGCGGCCCGCCGGGAGGGAAGACCGCGGCCCACCCGTGCAGCCGGGCCGGGCCGCTGTCACTGGGCGCGACGAGCTCGTGGTGGACCCAGACACCGGTGCCCGTGTCCGGGTCGGTCAACGTCGTGTACCACACCTCGAGCCTGCCTGGCGTGCCGTCCCAGCGGGGCAGCAAGTCGTCCACATGAGACTGTCTGTTCCTGCGGAGCCGGAAGCTGCGCAGCATCGGCCACAGGTGGCGTGGGATCGAGAAGCGTACCAGTGTTTCGGCGACGACCTGGCCGGAGTCGTCGGTGATGGTGGCGGGCAGGGTGGTCATCGAGCGGAGCGGGCGCTTGAAGCTGACCGACTTCCAGCCGTCCAGGTGGAGTGCGCGCCCGTCGAGTGCGGTGAAGTCGAGCTGGTACCGCAGCCGCTTGCGCGTCAGTGGTGCGATGTGCAGGGTCCCGTACGCGGCGGAGTCCTCGGCCAGGTCGGGCACCGTGACGCGCCCGCGGAGGCCTGCGACGGTGTCGGCCATCGGATGCAACAGCTCGGTGACGGTGACGTCCAGGTCCAGCGTGCAGCTCGTGCTGGACCCGGTGTCACTGATCCGGCACTGGCCGGCCATGGTCTCGCTGAACGTGGTGTGCAGGGTGTTGGCTGTCATTCGTCACCTCCGCGGGCGAGCATGCTCTCAATCATCAGCTGGCCGGTGCGCTCCAGGTAGTCCGTCGCCCTGGAGCGCACCGTCTCCGCGTCGGCGCCCGAACACACCGCTTCGGACAGCGGGTCGAGCCGGTCGGCCGCCGCGGCGGGCTCGTCGAAGGCGCCGCGCACGGCGTGCCGCTGGCGCAGGTACGTATCCAGCACGAGGTTGATCAGCAGGGGGTAGACCCGGTTGCCGGTGGCGGCGGCCAGTTCCCGGTGCCACTCGCACTCGGTGATCTGCGCGGCGTCGGCGTCCGGCGCCTCGCGTAGCTGCCGCGCCAGGGTGCCCAGCCGCTGCTTGTGGTACTCGGAGGCGTCGCGTGCCGCGCGTACGGCGATCGTCGCGCCGATCTCGGTACGCACCTCGAACACCGAGCGCACCCAGCCGGGGGCGTTCTCCGCCACCAGCATGGGTAGCAGCTCGAGTCCGCCCTGCCTCTCGTAGTCCCGCACCCGGGTTCCGACGCCGTGTTTGGTCTCCACCAGGCCGGCCTGGGACAGTCGCATCAGCGCGTGCTTGAGGGTCGTCCTGGTCACCTCGTACCGCTCGGCCAGCTCGCGGGTGGGCGGCAGGTACTGCCCGGACGTGTAGGTGCCCGCGAGGATTTCCTGGCGCAGGTTCCGCTCGACGGCGTCTACCAGCGTCTCGCGGGTGAGTGCGGTGTTGGTTGGTGGGTGAGCCACTCAGTCACCGTAACACCGCGGCCGGTTGGAGTACAGCGGTAGCGAACGTTGCCGTAGCCGCGGCCGGTCGCGACAGCGACCGCCTGCGGCGAGCCCGGGCTGTCACGGGACCAGGACCGCCGCCCCTGTGACCCGGCCGTGGGCCAGATCAGCCAGGGCCGTGTCCGCCTCGGACAGTGGATAGCTGGTGGTGTGCACCCGGAAGCGGTGCGTGGCCGCGAGGTCGAGGAACTCCGCGGCGTCGGCTCGGGTGTTCGCGGTCACGCTGCGGAGGTCGCGTTCCAGGAACAGGTGCCGCTGGTAGTCCAGCGTGGGCACGTCGGACAGGTGGATACCGGCGATGGCCAGCGTTCCCCCACGGTCCAGGGCCTCCAACGCCGGGGGCACGAGTGTACCGACCGGGGCGAAAAGGATCGCCGAGTCGAGCGGTTCGGGTGGTGCCTCGGTGGTGCCCTGCGCGGAGGCCGCGCCCAGCCCGAGTGCCAGGTCGCGGGCCGTGGCGCTGCGGGTCATGACGTGCACAGTGGCGCCGCGGGCCAGCGCTGCCTGCGCCGCGAGGTGGGCGCTGGCACCGAAACCGTAGATACCCAGGCGCCCGCCCGCGGGAACGTCCGCCCGTCGCAGGGCGCGGTACCCGATGATGCCGGCGCACAGCAGCGGGGCGAGCTCGACATCGGAGTACCCGCCGGGAAGGCGGTGTGCGTACGCGGCGTCGACCGTGGCGAACTCGGCGTAGCCGCCGTCGGCGTCCCAGCCGGTGTAGGTCGAGCCAGGACACAGGTTCTCGGCACCGGACGTGCAGTACCGGCACGTTCCGCACGTGCCCCGGATCCAGGCGATCCCCACCCGGTCGCCAGGTACGAAGCGGTCGGAGCGCGAACCGGCGAGGACCTCGCCGACCACCTCGTGGCCCGGGACGACACCTGAGCGGTGCACAGGAAGGTCCCCCTCCGCGACGTGCAGGTCGGTGCGGCACACCCCGCAGGCGCGCACCCGCACAAGCAGCTCACCGGCAGCCGGGCGCGGTACCGGCTCGGAGCACTCGACAAGCGGGCCGGTACTCATCGGCCCGGGCTCCCGCACCCGCCAGGCCCGCATCGTCCCGGCTCGCTCGCCGGCTCGGTTCATGGCCCGCTCCTTGCTCGGCCGGCCCCAGGGAGCCGGTACGTGACCGCGGCTGGTCGCGGTCGGGTACTCAGGGCAGCGGTACCGACCACACCAGGCTGGTCCCGCCGGACTCCGGTGTGGTGGTGCGCAGCATGCCGCCTGCCGTCTCGGCCCGCCGGGCGAGGTTGCGCAGGCCACTGCGCGCGACGCGGTCCGGGATCCCGACGCCGTCATCGGTGACGTCGATGGTGAGGTCGTCGGCAACCGACACGGTCAGGGACAGGTTCTGCGCGTGCGCGTGGCGCACCGCGTTGCTCACCGCCTCCCGCACCACCGCCTCGGCGGTCTCGGCGAGGTGGTCGTCCAGCACGCTCAACGGACCGGACATGCGGATGGTGGTGTGGATGGGGCTGTCGCCGGTGATCTCGGTCGCCGCGGCGTGCAGCCGGTCGCGCACGTTGGCGCTGCTGCCGTGCCCGCCGTGCAGGTCGAAGATCGCGGTACGGATGTCCTGGACGACGTCCTGCAGGTCGTCCACGATGCCGGAGAGCTTGCGCTGCACCTCGGTGGTGCGAACCCGGGGCACGACTCCCTGCAGCGACAGGCCGATGGCGAAGAGCCGTTGGATGACGTGGTCGTGCAGGTCCCGTGCGATACGGTCACGGTCGGCCAGCACGTCGAGCTCGCGCATCCGCTGGTGGTTCTGCGCGAACCGCAACGCCAGCGCGGCCTGGTCGGCGAACGCCGCGGCGATGGGCAGCTGCTCCTCGGCGAACGGCTCCGATCCCCTGTTGCGCGTGGTGACCAGAACACCGGTGACCGAGTCCGCGGCGCGCAACGGCAGCACGAAGGCCGGTCCCAGTCCCACCCCGGTGTCCCCTGCAGGGTCGTAGGCCAGTTGATGAACCCGGCAGGGCGTCCTGGTGTTGAAGGCCTCGCCGGCCGTCGAGCCGTGCACCGGGATCGTCCTGCCGACCAACTCGCTGGTCCCCATGCCCACGGTCACCGAGATGACCAGTTCGGAGACTTCCTCGGGAGGAGCCTCGGCATCGTCGGGAAGCGCCAGGAAGGCGTGATCGGACCCGGTGAGCTCGCGCGCCCGCTCGGCAACCAACTCGAGCACCGTCCCGGAGTCCGTCCCCTTGAGCAGCTCGGTGCTGATCTCGCCGGTGGACTCCAGCTGCCGCTGCTGCAGGCGGGCCCCTTCGTAGAGGTGCGCGTTCTCGATCGCGATGCCTGCCGCCGCGGCCAGCGCGCCCACCACGACCTCGTCATCCTCGCTGAACGGCTTACCGTCGGACTTCTCGGTCAGGTAGAGGTTTCCGAAGATCTGGTCCCGAACCCGGATGGGCACGCCGAGGAAGCTGCGCATCGGTGGGTGATGCTCGGGGAACCCGGCGGAGGACGGGTGGGCGGTCAGGTCGTCCAGTCGTAGCGACTGCGGGTTCGTGAGCAGCTCGCCGAGCAGGCCGCGGCCTTCCGGCAGGTTGCCGATCCTCGCGCGTTTCTCCTCGTCGATGCCCTCGTAGACGAACTCGGTGAGCTTGCCGTCGGGACCGCGCACCCCGAGCGCGCCGTACCGTGCGTCGACCAGGGTGATGGCAGCGTTGACGATACGCCGCAGGGTCGCGTCCAGCTCGAGCCCGGACGCCACGGCCAGTAGCGCCTCGATCAGGCCATCCATCTGGTCGCGCGCGTCGATCATGAGCTCGATGCGCTCCTGGACGCCGCCCAGCAGCTCGCGCAGTTTCAGCTGCGAGAGGGTGTCGCGGATCGGGGGGTCGGTGTTGCGGTCGGATCGGTGCGCGTCACCCGGCATATCGTCAGGATGCCACCGGGTGGATGGGCTGACCATACGCAGGCGGAGCGATGCGCGCAGGCGTCAGCGGGCGCGTGGCTTGTTGTTTTGTAGCTTGGTCGCCAGTACCGCCACCTGCGTACGCCGTTCCATACCCAGTTTGGCCAGTAGCCGGGAGACGTAGTTCTTCACGGTCTTTTCCGCGAGGTACATGCGTTGGGCGATCTGCCGGTTGGTCAGCCCTTCACCGATGTGCGCGAGGAGGTCTCGCTCGCGTTCGGTGAGGGTGTCCAGTGGGCCGCTGTCCGTGGCGTCCTCCCGCACTTTCGACATCAGCGCGGCTGCGGCGCGGTTGTCCAGCAGTGACCGTCCGCTGGCGACCTCCCGTACGGCCTCGAGCAGGTCGGCGCCCTTGATGTCCTTGATGACGTAGCCCCCGGCCCCTGCGAGGATCGCGTCCAGCATGGCCTGGTCATCGGTGAACGAGGTCAGCATCAGGCAGTTCAGCTCGGGCATGTCCGAGCGGAGGTCGCGGCACAGCTCCACGCCGTTGCCGTCCGGTAGCCGCACGTCGAGCACGGCAACATCCGGCCGCAGTGGCGGGATCCGGGCGGCGGCCTCCGATACGGAGGAGGCCTCACCGACCACGGTCAGCTCCGGGTCGGACTCGAGCAGCTCGGCGAGCCCGCGCCGGACCACCTCGTGGTCGTCAACCAGAAACACCTGGGTCATGTCGCACCCTTACTGTTCGCGTTCTGCCTCCAGATTACGCGGCGGGTACCGGGGCGGGCACTGGTCGAAAGTCCCTCGTGATCGAGGACCAAGCGCAATGGTGCCAGCTGTCCGAGTGCGCGCAGGATGGATCCAATCAGCAGCGCACGCTCCCGAGCAGGAGGACGCAGACGGATGGCCACGACGGCGCAGATCATCGACAGGGCATTGGCCGACGCCGTGCTCGCGCCCTCCCCCTGCAACACGCAGCCCTGGTGGTTCCGGGTGCGCGGCGACCGCATCGACCTGTACCTCGACCGTGACCGGGTGCTTCCGGTCGCCGACCCCGATGCTCGTGAGGCCCTGCTTGCCTGCGGCGCCGCGCTGTGCAACCTGCGTGTCTCCGTGCGCGGGCAGGACCGGGTCGCGCTGGTCGACCTCCAGCCGGACCGGGAGCGGCCGGACCTGCTCGCTACGGTGCGGATCGGCGGTGAGCGGACCGCGACGTCGACGGAGTACAAGCTCGCCGAGGCCATCTCCAGGCGGCACACCAACCGGCACCCGTTCCTGGACAGAGCCGTACCGCTCACGGTTCGCGGCAAGCTCGCCTCGGCCGCGCGAGTGGAAGGCGCCAAGCTCGAGTTCGTCGACGCCTCCGCACGTTACGACCGCATCGCGCGGCTGGTGCGCAGGGCCGACCACATCCAGCGAACCGACCCGGCGTACGAGGCGGAGATCAGCGCCTGGACCAGCGGGACCGAGTCCCGGCCGGACGGGGTTCCGGCGAGCGCGGAGGGGCCGACGCCGCAGCAGGATGGCGTGCTGGCGCTGCGGAGCTACCACGCGCACGACGGGCTGCCCGCCCGCCCGTTCGAGCAGCAGCCGCTGCTGGTCGCGGCACTCACCTCGGTCGCGGGAGTTCGCTCCACCCTGCGGGCAGGTGCCGGCATACAGCGGGCGTTGCTGACAGCCACGCAGCTCGGACTGGTCGCGTCGTTCGTGTCCCAGCCCTTCGAGGTTGCGCGGACGCGAGCGGAGCTCGCCGAGCTGTTCGCCTCCGACGGCGAGCTGCACACGTTGCTGCGGATCGGCTACGGCCACCCGGTCGGCCCTACCCCGCGCCGCCCGCCGGCAGCCGTCGGCGCAGATGAGCATGAATAGCCCACCCGGTTCGCGCACCGTGCTCGACCAGCCACCCAGACGCAACGAATGCTGAGCCCCATGCGGGCCGGCGACAACACGGAAGGAGCATCATGACCAGTAACGCCGATGCACGCCACACCATCCTTGTCGGTGTGGACGGATCCGACTCCGCGCGCCGAGCGGCCTGCTGGGGCGCCAGGGAAGCCCGCAGGCGGGGAGCTGTTCTCTCGCTCGTGCATGTCTGCTACATCCCCGATACTCTGCCGCGCTACCCGGCTCCACCGAAGGAACGGTTCGACGAAGCCATGGTGGAGGCGGGCGAGAGCACGTTGTCGGAGGCGAAAGATGCCGCCTTGGCGGAGGCTCCGGACATCCAGGTGGAAACCTACGTCCATATCGGCCCGGTAGCGGCGACTCTGGTAGCCGAGTCCAAGAACGCGCGTCTGGTCGTGCTCGGCAGCCGGGGGCTCGGCGGGTTCGCGGGACTGCTCGTCGGGTCGGTGGGGGTCACGCTCGCGGCACACGGCGCGTGCCCCGTCGTCGTCGTGCCGAAGGACGGCGACGGCCGAGAGACCCCCGCCGATGTGGGCCTTGGCGATGTGGACGGCGCGGGCTGCGTGGTCGTCGGGATCGACGGTTCCAGGCGGAGTGATCCCGCCGTCGAGTTCGCCTTCGACGCCGCGTCTCAGCGAGGCGTCCCGCTCGTGGCGGTGCACGTGTGGAACCAGGCCACGATCGACACCGACTGGCCCGAGCTGTCCATCGCTACCTCGCACGAGGCAGAAGGTCAGCTGGAATCCCTGGTCGCCTCCGAGCGGCTGGCCGGATGGCGGGAGAAGTACCCCGATGTCGAGGTGACCGTACGGGTCCGGCGCGGCAGGCCCGCCGAGATGCTGCTCGAGGAAGCGGGTCGCGAGGAGGCGCCCGCCGAGCTGATCGTGGTCGGCTCTCGCGGCCGGGGACCGCTGCTCGGTCTGGGCCTCGGATCCGTGAGCCAGAAGGTGCTGCACCACGCGGGTGTACCGGTCGCGATCGTGCGCTCCGGAGCGCAGGCGTGACACCCGCCTCCCGGGGTCGGCATGTCGGCCTGGTCACCCTTGCCCTGCAGCGCGGGGACATCGCGTGAGAATGGTCGTGTGGGTTGGATCGAACTGCACGGGGCCGCCAACGTCCGGGACCTGGCCGGGCTGCCGGCCGAGGACGGGCGTCGTGTCGCCGAACGGAAGCTGGTGCGCGCGGACAACCTGCGTGGCCTGTCGCAGGCGGACGTGACAACCCTCGTGCGGGAGCGGCGCGTCCGCACCGTGGTGGACCTGCGAACGCGCTCCGAGGTGCGTTCGGAGGGGCCCGGTGCGCTGACGGAGATACCGCAGGTACGCCACCTGTACCACTCGATGCTGCCCGAGGAGGACGGCTCCGCAGCCGACTCGTCCGACGCCCTGCTCACCAGGCGGGAGCGGATCCTGAGCAGGTACCCGGACGACTTCGTGTGCGGGATGTACCTCGGGTACCTGGCAGAGCGCCCGGACAGTGTGGTCGCCGCCGTCCGCTCGGTGCTGGACGACGAGGGCGCGACGCTGGTGCACTGCGCCGCGGGGAAGGACCGCACCGGTGTCGTGGTCGCACTGGCCCTGTCCGCCGCGGGGGTCGAACGTGACGCGGTGATCGCCGACTACGTCGCCACCGGTGAGCGCATCACGGCCGTGCTCGACCGGCTGCGCGCCTCACCCACCTACGCCGACGGTATCGACAGAATTCCCGTTGACGCGCACAGGCCGCGGCCCGAGACGATGGCGGCGTTCCTGGACGAGCTGGAGCGCCACTACGGGGGTGCGCGCGGCTGGCTGCGCAGGCACGGCGTCGACGACGACGAGATCGCGCGGCTGCGCGCCTACCTGCTCGACGACTGACCCGCGGGTTACCGGCGCCCACCCACCAGCGTCCCGGCGTGGAAGGTGGGAGCCGAAGGTGACACTTGGCTCCTTCTATGGAACCGAGGTCACCTTCGGCTCCCACTCCCGAAGAACCGGTACACCGAGTTCACCCGCCCCAGCAGGTGGTCGGGCACGATGCTCTGCCGCAGGGACACGGTGACCACGTTCCACTGCACCACGAAAGCCGATCACCAGCAGCATCAGCCACGCCAGCGCGGCGGGATCGGCGATGCTCGCCTGGTTGGCGAGCACGACCCCGGCGAAGGCGAGCATCGTGACGCCGCCCGCGACATCCATCCAGGCGACAAGCAGGCGCCGGTCCACCCGGTCGGTGATCACTCCCGCGGGCAGCGAGAACACCAGCCACGGCACCCGCACCGCCGCGGTGGCCAGCGCGATCAGCATCGGCTCCCGTGTGATGGCCGAGGCCAGCCACGGGATCGCGACCAGCCGCAGACCGTCCCCGAGGTTGGAGAAGGAGTGCGCGGACAGCAGCTTCCAGTAGTTCGCCCCCAGGCGCCCCTATTCCGGCGCAGGGCCGGTCACCCGTCCTCCCCGGCACCTTCCGGGCTGGGCAGGCTCGGGCGATCGGTCGGGTACAGCCCGACAAGCAGGCCGTAGCTGACCTCGCCCGACCGCGGTTCGCGGACGAACTCGTCGACGAGCTCGTGGAGCCTGCGTTTCCACTCCTCCGCGCGCTCGGCGGGGATCCGGACGTGACGCAACCCGACCGTCTGCGGTAACTGGGACCCGGCGGGTACGTGAGCGACCTCGGAGGAGGCGATCTCCATGGTGCGCTGGGGCTGGTTCGTGGCCTCCCCGATGCGGTCGAAGAGGAACACGCGCGCGGTGCGGCCGTAGTAGATCGCGTCGATCGCCCGAACTCGCTTGGTACGCACCACGCGCACCAGGCCCGCGTCGGCGAGCGTCTTGAGGTGGTGGCCGATGGTGCCTTTCGGCTTGCCGAGCGCCTGCGCCAGGTCGGAGGTGGTCGCTGCGCGTTCCAGCAGCAGGTTGACGATGTCGGCGCGGGTCTCGTCGAAGAGCGCGCGGTACTGCCGTGGATGGGTGAGCTCCAGCTGCTCGTCCAGGTCGTAGTCCGGCGCCGAAGTATGGTCGGCCGATGCCGTACAGTCTGCCATAGCAGAATGGTCGGCAATTACCGACCATATGTCAACCCTCGGTGGGTTCCGGAGGTGAGCGGGTGCGGAGCGGGTATGGGCCCGACCGCGTTCAGCTCACCTGCGACGATCCCGACGCGAGTACGATCGCCAGCTCACCCGCCGGTAACCTGCGGCTCCGGGGAGTGGCGCGGAGCGCCTCGCGGTGCGCGCGGGCGATCTGGTCCGGCGCGCTTCCCGGCTCGCGCGCCTCGCCTGCGGTGAGCCCGAGCATGTCCAGCAGCTGCTCGAGGTCCCCGGAGTCCGTAGCGTGTGCGGCGACGGTCCGTACCGCCCGGGAACGCTCCGCATCGGTCGTCCCTGGCGGGCCCACCACGGCCTGCGGGTTCTGCTCGTTGTGCACGGCTCCATGGTCGCTCACCGGGCACCGCGGGCACAGTGGCCGAAAGTCCCTGGTTACAGGGTCCGTGTCCCCGGATCCGGTTCGGCGTGCCGGGGTGACGGGCCGAGGCGCACCTGCGGTCAGCGCACCCGCAGCAGGACGTGGCGGATAGAGCCGTTGCGGGCACGCGACGCGGGCGCGACCCGCGACTCGCAACTCAACCCGAGCTCGGTCGCCAGGAGCGACACCGTGCTCAACGCGAGGCCGGCGCGTAGCCGTGCCTCCCGCTGATCGGTCCGCGTCGCCAGCGCGAACCACCGTTGATCCGGGGTCCGTGGTGTCTCGTCCGCGGGGAGCCGGGGTTGCGGCACGCGGATATCCGCGGCGGTACCCGCAGAGCGGGCCGGGCCGCCGGGACGGTCGAGATCCGGGTGATGGTGGATCGGGGTGAGCATGGTGCCCGCGACGGGGGGATACGCGCGCAGCGCCTCGATCCGGTCCGCGCGGCGGCCCGCGGCGGCGCGTTCCGGGCTCGCCGCGCGCGCGGAACCGTCGTGGTAGCGGCGTGCGATCGCTGCGGCCAGCCGGATGCTGTCGTCGGTCGGCTCTGCTTCGTGCAGGTATACGCGCGCGATGATGGCGAGCCGCGCTGCCGGGAACGGCACGACGGTGGCGGCCCAGCCGAACGCCGCGAAGGCGACCATCAGATGGTGCAGCGCGGCACCGCAGCTGACCAGCACACCCCGGTTCTCGCTGGTGCCGGTCCGCCGGGATACGGCGTGCAGCTCGATGGTCGTGCCCGTGACCCGGCAGTGCCACGGCCGATCGTGCAGCATCGATGGAGCGCACGCGGCCAGCATCACCGCTGACTCCACTGTGGAATGATTGGGAATCTCCCCTGCGAGCGGTTGAGCGGTGTAGCGCACTGTGGCGTTCAACGTATCGAGAACGTCGGGCGGTGGCACGGTGTGTGAGACCGTCATCGCACCCCTCCAATCGCTATCGATCACAGCACGCCGTTCGGGCCCCGGTACAGGGTTGTTTCACTTCCCGTGCGAACGTGTATCTGTTCCGTAATAGCCCGTGCGCGGGGGCGCGGCCCGGTGCCACCGTGGCGCGGTGCCTCCCTCCGGCAGAACCGGCGAAGGTCCGCCGCGGTGAGGGCATTTCGACCCTTCCGGGGCCTGCAGACCGACGGTTACGTTCCTTCTATGCGCTGGGCGTGCTGACCTGCACCGACCGCGCGCCGCCAGCTGGAGGAGCACCATGACCGCGACACTGCCGCACGCGACCTACCGCCCGGTGCCGGACGTCCGGGTGACCGTGCGTGGGGCGGTGGAGAGCGGCACCGCCGACTACGCGGCCGCGCGCATCGCGGAGTTGATCACCGGTGATGCCTTGCCGGTGCTGGCGGCACGGGTCCGGCTCACGCGGTACTGGGAGGTCGCCGTGACGGGGCCGGTCATCGCCCAGACGAACGTGGACATCGACGGGTGGTTCGTCCGCGCACAAGCGAGCGCGCCGACCGGTCCGGACGCTGTCGACCGGGCCGTCGAGCGACTCCGGGAGCGGGTCGTGCGTGTCGCGGAGCTGCGCGGTGCGGGTTGGGGAGACAAGCTCCGGCACAGCGTCCGGGGGCGGGATGAGCTGACGATCCAGCGCATGGTGGGTGCGCGCCGCTCAGTGCGCAGTCCCAGCACGATCCGTACCAAGCGATGTCTCCCGGTCGTGTGCAGCGTGTCCGATGCCGCGTTCGACATGGACATCCGCGACTACAACTTTCACCTGTTCACCGAGCGGGAGAGCGGCCGGGACAGCGTCCTCTGGCGTGACGGCAGCGGCGGTACGCGCCTCACCCATGGATCGCCGAGCGACCGTCATCGCAGCCGTGCGGCCCAGGACCCGGTCAGCTCCGGCGCGCTCGATGCGCCCGTGATCTCGCTGAGCACGGCCGAGCACCGGCTGGGCGCAGGCCGGTTGCCGTTCATCCCGTTCGTGGACATCGACACCAAGAACGTGAGCGTGCTCTACCGCCGCTACGACGGCCATTTCGGGCTGCTCACCGCGCAACCGGCCACCCGGTAACCACCGGCGCGTGCGGCGGAGCCGTGCGCGCCGGTGATCGACAATGAGGATGGACAAACCATGACCGTGACCAGCCAGTCACAGCACGACACGGCGAAGGTGAGCGGGAATGCCGACCGGCCGGGCCCCGGGTACCCACCCGAGCTCGGTCACGTCGAGGAGTACTACACCGATGGCATGTACCTGGTTCACGTGACCGTTCCGGCCACGGGCTCGAAGGAGGACATCACGATCAGGACCTCCGGGGACGCCCTGATGGTCACCATGAGGTGCGCGAGGGCACGGCACGGCGCGCTCACCAGGAGGGTCGGCCTGCCGCCCGGCGCGGACACCGGTGGTATCAGGGCCAGCTACAAGCCGGGGATGCTGGAGGTCCGGGTTCCGGTCGTGGCGGTCGGGCAACGCGGTGATGTGGCGAGCTGAGCCGTTCGCTGCCGGTTCCGGCCTGTGAGCTCGAGCGGCCCGTCAGCCGGTGGTCACGCCCGTGGACGGTCGGGGTAGCTCGACCCATGTGTTGCCGGGCGCGAGCTGTAGCTGCTCCCCGTCGTCGGTGCGCAGCTCGAACCGTTCGTTCTCGCCGCCCTTCGACCAGGTACCGGTCACGGAGGAACCGCCGGACAGGGCCACGAACGACCCCTCGCTGTCGACGAGGTCCTGGATCGGCACCGGTTGCCCTCCGCCGTCGCCGATCTTGCCGGTCTCCGCCTCGGCCTCGATGACGACGACGTTGGTTGCGCTGACCCGCTCACCGCCGGCCATCTCGTGTGCCCCGCGCTGGTGCTCGCGAAGGTACTGGCCGTTCTCCTCGTCGTAGGTCCACGTGATCGGGGAGCCACCGCCGTACGCGAGCTGCACCGATGCGCCGGAACCACCAGCCTGCTCGGCTGAGCTGGCCTCGTCCCCGGCCGGGTAGGAGAAGTACGGCTCGGGCGGCTCGGAGAAGTCCGTCAGGCCGAGCAGCTCGGGGGGATGGGCGAAGACGTGATCGGGCTGTGGACGTTCCTGGTTCAGGGTGTAGGCATTGCTTCCGGAGACGCGCTGGGTGCCGAGGTCGTCGAGCTCACCGGCGCCGTAGACGTAGTCCATGATCCACTCGGAGCCCATCGTGTTGCCGAAGGCTGGAGCTATCGGCCCGAGCAGGGGTGCGTCGGCGGGCCGCACCGAACGCACCGGACCGACCTCGTCGGGGAGGTCCGAGTGGAACACGGCGGCCAGCCGCGTGTAGTTCACGCCGAGGAACTCGACGAACACGATGTCGGCACGGTCCACGCCCACCTGCGGGTGGGCCTGCTCGACGTCGGAGACCTTGACCGCCACGGCCGGGTGGTCGAGGTCGGACTCGTCGTCGATCGCCTCACCGGTCAGCGGGGCACGCGGCGGTTCGGGTTCCTCCGTCTCCTGGGCCGTCGGTTCCGGCTGGGACGGTTCCGGGTCGTCGTCACCCAGAAGAACCACGAGGCCGATCACCGCGGCTGCGCCCATGGCAGCCACGATCAGGACAGCAAGGAGACTCTTCGCGCGACCGGTCACCATCGCCTCACTTCGTCCGGGGCAGCGGCAGCGGTGATCCTACCGCGCGTTGCGGGGTCGTGCCTGCCGTCGACATGCCTGCCGGGGAGGCGTTCCGGCGTGGCGGCATGGGGGCGTGCGCCGTGCCCCTGGTACGTGGGGAAGGGGACTACACGCGGGCCGTGTGCGGTGTCTGATCGACGTACCGGGGCACGCTCCTGGCTTCCATGCGGTAGCGCAGCGCCCGCCGTAGTTGTGCCGGTGTGAGCCCGGCGAGCTCGGCGAACTGCTCCACGGACATCGGTTCGTTGCGCCACCGTTCGGATACGCGCTGGAGCTTAGCCGTCCACAGCTGCTCGTCGAGCCAGTTGCGCAGGCCGTGCGCGACGAGTTCCTCGCCGTGCTCGGGGCAGCACGCGTGGGTCAGACGCCTGCCGTCCAGCTCGGGCTCGGTCGGATGGAGGTAGCCGGAGTCGGGGACTTCGACCGGGTGGAGCCGAGCGACGGGGCATGCGCAGTACTCGCACGTGACGTCGGCAGGCCGCGCGGAAGCTTGGTCACGAAACTGCATGGGCAGCCCTTTCCCACGTCGTCTTCGGATAGTCGTGGAGGGCCGCCGAGGTCCGGGGCGACCGGCGCCTGCTGGCCGCTACCGGCGAGAACGAGCGGCGGCCGAGGCGCGCTGGAACCACCATAATAGGTCGTGGCCGGTCCGGCCGTATACGGCGAACGGGTGAACATGCGGTGTCGTGTGTCCGGCGGGTGCTTTCCCCTGCCACACGAAGCCGAGGCATATCGCGTTTCCCGCGAGTCGGTCGATGTTCGCGGTCGAGGTCGATCGGTGGCCGGCACGAGGAGGATCGTCGCGGGGACGAACGTCCCGAACGGCGCGACCTGAATGCCCTTCCTGCGCGAGCGCTGCTCCGGACACAGTAGTTCTCGAACATCGTCGAAGGAGCACGGATGGCAGGCTGGACAGACGCCGACCTCGCGGTACTCGAGCGTGCACTGAGCACCGCTCCCTCAGTGCACGACACGATGCCGTGGGTCGTGGAAGCCGGGAGCGACCGCGTGGATCTGTTCGAATGGACCGACCGGCCGCTCACCACCGCGCCGACGGAGCCCTCCAGCGAGAGCTCGCCGCGTGGACAGGTGCTCGGGGCTCGCATGCTACGGGAAGCACCACCGTGAGTGGGGGTGACGCGTTGCCGTGGGCGGGTCTCGTGCGCCCCACGACCCGGATTCCGGACGTTCCCACGCTGGCCGGGCGGTACGCGGCCGAAGCCGAGCGGGAAACTTCGCCGCGCAACCTGCGCGGTTACCTGCGTCGAAACGAGACTCGCGGGGCCATGCGGTGAGCATCGACGCGTCGAGCCCGCGCCGGCCAAGCGGTTCCTGTGCCGCGGGGCGCGTGACGGTCGCAGCGCGACGGTGGTACGGGCCGTTAGGCCGGTCGGTGTGCGACGCGTGATCGTGAGTGCGAGACTACCCGCGGGCGAAACGAAGGGACGGGTCGAATGAGCGAGAGCACGATCACGGTGCGGCGGTTGACCGCGCTTTCCGGCGCGCTGCGCGTCGGGGTGGGGCTGTTCGCGCTGGCCAAGCCGAACACGCTGGTGACCCTGTGGGTGGGGCGCCTCCGCCCGCAGAAGTCGAGCGCGGTGCTCGGGAGGGCCCTCGGCGCGCGGGATGTCGCCATCGGCGCCGGCACGGTCACCAGCGCGTTCAGCGACCAACCGGTGACGGGTTGGCTCGTGGCCGGCGGCACGGCCGACGCCGTGGACGCCCTGGCCACCGTCGGCTCCTGGCGACGGCTGCCGCGTGTCCGGCGCGGTCTCGTGCTGGCGGCGGCCGGAGGCTCCACGGCCGCGGCGGCTGCGCTCGCCGCGTTGGTCGCATGGACGGAGGGCACGGGTCGCTGAGCTTCCGGGGCGCCCGGGGAGTACGGGGCATTCCCGGGGAGTGCTCGGACCTCCGCGCCCGGTCGCATGGGGACGGGATATGGCGACCGGACGCCACGACGCCGCTGCCGGTGGTGCAGGCGCGGGATTGGCGCTACTGCGGGTGCGTCCTTGCGAGGTAGACGGTCGCGGTCGCCTCGCGGCCCTGCAGGGGGTTGGGGAACCGGACGACCTCGGCGCCTGCCTCGGCGAAGCACCCGGTGAGCGCTTCGGTGAACTCGTCGTCCGGCGGGTCGTTCGACCAGAGCGTGAACACCCCGCCGGGACGCAGGTGTGCCGCGAGGCGGCCGAGGCCCTCGGCCCGGTAGAACCCGGCATGGTCGGGGTGCAGCAGGTGACGCGGGGAATGGTCGATGTCGACGAGGACGGCGTCGAAGGTGCCGTTGTCCGTGGCGCCGGGCCGCAGGCCCGAACCCTGCTCGAGCAGCGTGAAGAAGTCGCCGTGCAGCATCGTGCACCGCGGGTCGGCTGCCAGCTCCGCACCGGCGGGAACCAGTCCACGCCGGTGCCACTCGATCACCTCGGCGAGAGCGTCGACGACGACCAGGGAACCGACCCGTTCGTCCCGGAGTGCGGCCAGCGCGGTGTAGCCGAGCCCGAGGCCGCCTACGGCGATGTCGAGCCCGGCTCCGCTCAGTTCCTCTAGCGCCCGGTGTGCGATGGCCTCCTCGGCCACGGTGAACAGGCTCGACATCAGGTACTCGTCATCGAGCTTGACCTCGTAGACCTCGCTGCCCACCGTGCCGTCCCAGCGCCGGCGCAGCACCAGCTCGCCCATCGAGGTGTGCCGCCAGTCCAGCTCCTGGAACCGCGCGCTCATCGGGTTTGCCGCTGTCGTGGGGTCATCCACGAAGCTTAACGGGCCGTCGCCGGGAGGCAGGTGGGCGGAGGTGCTACGTCAGAACGTGCCGCAGTTGCCGAGGTGCGGGAACGAGGAGAAGCGCGCCTCCAGCCAGTTGAACGCGGTGATCGATGCCTCAGGGACAGCGCCGACATGCGTCGGTGAGGCCAGTGTCTTGAACCGGACGTTCGCGCCGCGCTCGCACCAGTCGCGCGCCATCTGCCTGCCCTGCTCGTAGGGCACGATGTCGTCGACGCGGGAGTGCAGCACCAGTGTGGGTGCCTCCGGCGCGGTCCTGCCGAGCCGGTTCTCCGCCACGCGCGACCGGTAGGGCTCCTCGTTCAGGTAGTCGGTGAGCGACCTGCCGTCGGCCGTGAGGTCCTCGGAGCGGGTGAAGGCGTGCTTGGGCAGGGTCTCCTCGACGCACTCCTGCCGGACCTCGTCGGCCAGCTGCCGGCCCTCCTCGTTGAGCAGCGACTCGATATCGAGCTCCGGGTAAGCCGAGTCGAAGCCCAGCACGGCATAACCGAGCAGGCCCGCCGCGTGCCCGCCGTCGAGGCTCTCGGCGACCGAGGAGAGCTCGGCGGGCGGCGCTCCCGCGTAGCTGCCGCGCAGGTCGAGCTCGGGCGCGTAGTCGGGCGCTCGTTCGGCGGCGGCCGCCGACGCTCCGCCACCCTGCGAGTAGCCCGCCGTCGCGACGGGACCCGACCCGGGAAGTCCTGCCTCGGACAGACCCTGCGCCGCGCGGATCACGTCGAGCACGGCGTGCGCCTGCGGTTCGCGGATCACGTAGGTGTGGTCTCCGGGAGTGCCGAGGTTCTGGTAGTCGGTGACAGCCACCCCGTAGCCGCGCTCGAGCAGCCCGGAGATGAACGCGCTCTCGTACTCGGTGCCGTCCTCCATGCGGCGCGACGGGGCGCACTCGTCGCCCATGCCCTGCGTGCCCGGGGCCAGTCCCACGACCGGGCGCGGACCGATG
Organism: Haloechinothrix alba; assembly: GCF_900188115.1. GTDB lineage: Bacteria > Actinomycetota > Actinomycetes > Mycobacteriales > Pseudonocardiaceae > Haloechinothrix > Haloechinothrix alba. Next base: position 26,543 of record NZ_FZNW01000021.1, read on the forward strand.
CCGAACCACGGGTCTCGCGGGGTCAGCACCGTCCCGGTGACCGCCATCGGGTCACCGTCCACATCAGTACTCAGGTACATGATCCGGTGTGCGTCCGCCGGTGACTCGAGACCTTGTGCGGGGTCGAGGTGGAAGGGCATCTCCTCGTGCCGGATGACATCCCCTGGCTGCCCGTCCGGCAGCGGGGACGGCGGCTGGTAGAACGACCCGGACTCCGCCGTCGCGGCGCCCGTGCCGGTCAGTGCCCCTGTGAGTACGGCCGCCGCCGTCACGGCTGTGGTCACGGACAGCGCCGTGGCCCGGTGCGCTGTGCGTCGCATGGCTACTCCTCTCCGCGTGCCCGGCTGCTCGCGCGAGCCGCTCGCTGTGCTGTCCCGACCAACGGCGGCCTCGACGGCCGGATACGAGCCCGTTACCGAGAGCTCCGGAACTTGTCAGCCGGACACAACTCTCGCGACCGAGTGACTCTCGGGGATAACGAACGCCGGTGCACGGTCGGCTGCGTGGCCGCGCCGGGAGCGGAACCGCGCGAGGGGAGCGCCCGCGTGTTCGCCCGCCGTCGTGGCTGCGTTCCTGGCATGCTGACGCTGTTGCCCGATGATGGATACTCGGTGGCGGTCCGGACACCGTCGGCCGGTCCGGCGAAGGAGGGCGGAGCCACGGGAGACGACCAGCAACGGACTGACTTCCCCGCGTACGCGTCGAACGTCACCGGGCTGGACAGCGGGCCGGGCAGGTCCTGGCTCACCGCGGACGCGATCGCGGCTGTGCGGGACGAGCACGACCGCGCGTTCGACGACGCCGAGTACGAGCAGCGGTTGACCAGCGTGCGCGACCGGATGGCGCGCGGGGGCATGGACGCGATGCTCGCGTTCCGGCCGTCGAGCGTCGAGTACCTCTGCGGGTACCACACGGCCGAGACGGCACCGCAGCCGTTGCTGGTTACCGGGTCGGCGACCTACCTGTACGTGCCCGACCTCGAGCTGGGGCGTGCGCTGGCCAGCGCCCGGGTCGACAACGTCCGTTACTGCGGCTACGCGGACGCGCTACGCGGGCTGGAGGCCTTCCTCGAGCACGCGGCCGGTGTGCTGCCCGCGGGGGCTCGGGTGGGTATCGAGGTCGGTCACGCGTCCACACCGCCGCACGCTGTCGAGTACCTGCGGGGCAGCCGTGTCACGGTGGTCCGTGGCGAGCACCTGGTGGAGACGGTGCGGCTGCGGCTGTCCGAGGCCGAGGTCCGGTGCGTCGCGGAGGCGGCGGAACACACCCGGGCGGGCGTCGACGCGGCCGTCGCGGCGGCGCGCGAGCCGGAGGCAACCGACTCGTCCGTCGCGGGCGCGATCTCGGCCGCCCTGTTCGACGGCGCGAACTCCGCATCGGCGTGGGGACCGGTCGTGGCCACCGGTGTGCGCGGTGGCATCCCGCATTCCAGCTGGTCGCATCGGCGGCTCGGCCCCGGAACGACGTTCCTGGAGTTCTCCGGGGCGCATCACCGCTACCACGCTCCCGTGATGCGTACGCTGGCGCACGGTCCACCGGGCCCGGACGAGCGGGTGCTCGCGGAGCTGGCCGAGACCGCGGTGGCCGCGGTGCTCGACACGGCACGGGCCGGGGTGTCCTGCGCGGACGTCGCGAACGCCGCCGCTGCCGCGCTCGGGCCGCTACCGGACGGCGTCGTCTTCCACCACCTGTTCGGTTACCCCGTCGGGCTGGCCCACAAGCCACACTGGATGGACGGTGCCCCCTTCTACATCACAAGGGACAACCCCGAGCCGCTGGAGGCGGGGATGGTGTTCCACATCCCGGCATCGTTCCGGTACCTGGGCAGGTGCGGCGTCGGGTTGAGCCAGACATTCCTCGTGACCGAGACGGGTGCGCGGGTGTTGACCCACGGCGCGGCACAGCTGACCGTGCTGTGACCCGGCACGCGGTGGTGCCGAGGTACCGGTAGGCGTCACCGCTCGTTCGCGAGAAACTCCTTGAGCGCGCTGAGCAGCTGCGTCGGGGCGTCCTCCTGCACGAGGTGGCCTGCCCCGCGCAGCCAGCAGATCCGGGCATCCGGGATCGCCGCGGCCAGCTGCTCCCCTTTCTCGGGCGGTAGCCACGTGTCGCAGGTTCCCCAGCACACGAGGACCGGCAGGTCCAGGCCGCCGTAGCTGTCCTGGATGTCGTTGGTGTAGCTCTCGTCTCCCTGGGCCATCTGGCGGTAGAACGCGGCCTGCCCTTCGTCGCCGAGCCACGGCGCCAGGTACGCCGACAGCGTCCCGTCCGCCAGGCCACGGTGGCTCGCGGTGCCGACGTAGGCGCGCAGCGCCCCCTCGTGCACCTCGGTGGGCAACTGCGGGAACACGTCCGGGTTCTCCCGAACGAGCCGGAACAGGCCGGTGCCCCACGGCGCGTGCGCGACGGCGTCGACGAGCGCGAGCCGCTCGTAGTTCGCCTCGTGCAGTAGGTGGGCGCGCAGTGCGACGGCGCCACCGAAGTCGTGGGCGACGACAGCGGGTCGCTGCAGCCCCCAGTGACTGAGCAACTCCGCGAAGATCAGGGCTTGCGCGCGGGGCGAGACATCCTGACCGGCATGCTTGTCCGAGGCTCCGTAGCCGAGCATGTCCCAGACGTAGACTTCGTGATCCGCTGCCAACGCGGCGGCGACGTCACGCCACACATAGGACGAGAACGGTGTGCCGTGCAGGAGCACGACGGGCGGTCCGGCACCGAAGCGGTCCCACCGCACGATGCCGTCGCGGGTCTCGTAGCCCTGTGTCAACGTCCAGTTGTTCATGCTCGGCATAACCCCACGAGGGTAGAGGCATTCCGGCCGCACGGCTACCCGGACGCAGTTCGGGCAACGAGTCGCGGTGCCGACGATCGCCCCGCCCATGAACGTGTCGCAGGCTGTCTCGCTGGGCAGCGCGTAGGTCACACCGGGTCCGGGAGTGTCCCGTGAAACCGCGACGGGAACTGCGGCGCCGGCGAGACCGTCCTAGAATTTAACAAGAACTATAAAATGCGCTAGACTGTGTACGCGAGTGCTCGTGGTGCGCGCAACGGCCATGAGATGCCCCGGACGCAAGGGAGTAAGCGGTGAGCTCAGAAACCTCGACCGCACCGGTCACGGACGAGGCCGCCGGTGGCGGTGCTGGCGTAACCAGCGGTGCGGCAGTGCGACCGGCGGACATCGAGGAAGCCGTTCAGGCGCAGCGGGCGACGTTCGAGTCGGGCCGTACGCGCGATGTCGAATGGCGCGTACGCCAGCTGCGGGCGTTGGAGCGCCTCCTCGAAGACACGGAACGTGAGATCGCCCAGGCACTGTGGGAGGACCTGGGAAGGCCGTACGGTGAGGCCTGGCTCGGCGATATCGCCTCGACAAAGGCCGAGGCGAGGTTCGCGCGGAAACGCGTACGCAAGTGGAGCAAGCGGCACCGTACCCGGGTCTCGATGCACTCCCTACCGGGACGGGCCTGGTACCAGTACGAACCGCTCGGGCTCGTACTGATCATCGGACCGTGGAACTACCCGATCTACCTCTCCCTCGGCCCGCTGGTCGCCGCCCTCGCCGCGGGCAACTGTGCGGTCGTCAAGCCCTCCGAGTACGCGCCCGCGTGTTCCGGGTTCCTGGCGCGGATGCTGCCGCGGTATCTCGACAGCGATGCCGTGGTTGTGACCGAGGGGGATGCCGACGTGACCCAACGGCTTCTCGCCTGCGGGTTCGACCACGCGTTCTTCACAGGTGGCACGGAGATCGGCAGGCGGATCATGTCCGCGGCTGCCCCGCACCTGACGCCCGTCACGCTGGAGCTGGGCGGGAAGAGCCCGGTCATCGTGACGCGGCACGCGGATGTCGACGTCGCCGCGCGGCGCGTCGCCTGGATGAAGCTGATGAACTCCGGCCAGACGTGCATCGCGCCTGACTACGTACTGGTGGACGGCGCGGTACGGGACCGTTTCGTCGGTGCGTTGACCGACGCGATGCGTGAGTTCGCGTCGAGTGCCGGTGGAGGTACGTTGCGCATCGTCAACGAGCGGCAGTTCGACAGGCTCGCGACGATGCTCGAGGGTACGGACGGGGAGATCGTGCTCGGCGGAAGGACCGACAGGTCCGCGCTGGGCATCGAGCCGACGGTCGTCGTGGATCCTGACCCGGACTCGGGCGTGATGAGCAGCGAGATCTTCGGGCCCATCCTGCCTGTGCTCGGTACCGACTCGCTCGACGACGCGGTCTCCTTCGTCAACGAGCGGCCGAAGCCGCTGGCCTGCTACCTGTTCAGTGACTCGACCGGCGAGCGCGACCGCGTTCTGGACCGTGTCAGCAGCGGAGGTGTGGTTGTCAACCATGTCGCCATGCACTGCCTGGAACCGCACCTCCCGTTCGGTGGCGTCGGCGACAGCGGCATCGGCGCGTACCACGGCCAGTGGGGATTCGAACGGCTCAGCCATCGTAAAGCTGTCCTCACCAAACCCGCCCGCCCCGATCCGTCGATCATGTACCCGCCGTACAGCAGGTTGAAGCTCGCCGTACTGCGGCGCTTCTTGTAGCCCGGGAAGGAAGCAGCGCCATGCGATGGTTGGCGTCGGTCGACCCGCCCGCCGTGCTCCGCGGAGCATCGAGTGGCTTCACGGTCCTGGTCATCGGCGGTCTCGCCGCGCCCGTAGTGGTTGGCGTCGTGCCCGCCGCCGGAATGGTCTGGCTTCCTCTCGTGGCCGTCGTGGCCTTCGTCGTGGCGGCAGCGCGCGGCGGGTCGCACCGCGTCCCCGCCGTCCAGGGAGCGACGGCGGCGCTAACGGCATACCTGCTCGTTCTCCCGCTGGTCGTGCTCGTCACGAGAAGTGTTGACCTGGTGCAGATCGCCACTACCGCGTCCACCGCCGTGCTCGTCGGCGCCGGTGCCGGGTACGTGCACGTAGCGTGGTTCACCAGGGCGCCGCGGTAGCAGGGATCGCAGGCCCGGTGAGATTTAAAAATCTATATTCTATTTTAAAAATATGGTCGTTGTTGTGGCGATCGGTGTCTCGCGAGGTACCGAGGGAATCGGCGCGCGGGTACAGGTCGTGCCTTCTGGTCACGGGTGACGTTCGGCGGGTAACGGTGCGTCACGCGGCGGGGCGTGCCCCGGCCGCCGGGCTTCGGCGATACCGAGACATCGGCAGTGCAGGCGGAGAACGGTGCGGGTAGCTGGTTCGGCTTCCTGCTGAGTCGTAGGCTGCCGAGGCGGCGCCCTGTATGCAGTGGATGTTGCGTGGTAGCTTATAATAGGATAAATTAAGCACACACTGAGACATGGCCCCCGGTGAGAGGCGGTCGAGTGGGCCGGGTAGGAGAGCCTCGTACCGCACGCGCCGAGGTAGGTGGGGCGCCATCCGAGTGCGGCCTCACGTGCGCCGGATGCCTCTCGTGCGCCCCGTGCGGCGCCGTACAGGAACGACCAGGCATCAGAGGACAGACAGTACGGAACACCGTGGGAGGGTTCTATGACTTCGGCCGCTGATACCGGGGAGCAACAAGGCGATGAGCAGCCGGCGTCACCCGCACGTCAGCGGACGACTCGCTGGATGGGATCGGTTGCCGTGCCGATCGCGGAGGCGGGCGCGATGGCGATTTTCAGCGGCAAGACCATCTGGTCAGCCCTTCGGTATCCTCTAGGCTATTGGGGTGAGGTGCGGGACCAGATCTTCCTGACCATCAAACTGTGCTGGTTCCCGCTGATTGTTTCCACCACAGTGTTCGGTCTCGGTGCGGGCGGCATCCAGGCGGGACATTTGACCACGCTTTTCGGCGTCCCGGAGCGTCTGGGCGGACTGGCAGTGCTGGGTAGTATCCGGGAATTCGCGCCATGGATCAATGCCATGGTGATAGCGGGTGTGATGGGAACCGCGATCACCGCGGATCTGGGTGCGCGCCGAATTCGAGAGGAGCTCGACGCCATGCAGGTGCTCGGCGTGGATCCAATCCGGACGCTGGTCGTACCCCGGGTTGTCGCCATGACCATCGTTACTGCGCTGTTCAACCTTGTAGCGCTCGTGTTCGGCGTCATCGGAATCTTCATCGGGGCCGTGGCGATCAGTGGAGCCAGTTCCGCCGGGTTCTACTCGCAATTTTTCGCCAACGCCACGACGACGGATGTGTGGGCGAGTGTTGCCAAGACCGCGATATTCGGACTCATCGTCGGACTCGTGTGTTGCTACAAAGGCTACCTCGCGGGAGGTGGACCGATCGGCGTGGGCAGGGCGGTCAACCAGGCTGTGGTTATCGCGTTCGCGGCCATATGGATATTCAACGCGGTGTTCACGACCATACTTCTTGGCCTGAACCCCCACATGATGGTATTCAAGTGAGGATCGGCGACTATGACGCGCGCAGTGCGGCACGGAGACGGTAACGACCGGCAACCCGAAGGGAACGGGGCGCGCCGGAACACCGCACACGTGGATGTCACCCCGTCCGGGGTGGGGCGCCAAGTGCGTGCCGTCCTGACCACGGGCGGAGAGATCATCCGGTTCTCCGGGCAGGTGCTTCGCTCCCTTCCGGATCTCCGGCATCACAGTGGAGAGATCCTCAGTCAGGCAGCCATTCTCATACTCTCCAGCGGTCTCATCATCTGGATGATGCAGTTCGTCATGGGGTACCAGTGTGGTTTGGAGGGCAAGTACTTCTTCGACCAGCTCGGGGCTCCACTGTATTCCGGCGCGTTCAGCTCGTGGTGCCTGTTGCGCGAGATGGTGCCGTACATGTTCGGTTACATCTTCGCCGCGAAAGTGGGATGCGGGTTCGTCGCCGAGATCGGCTCCATGCGGATCGCGGAAGAGATCGACGCTATGGAGGTCATGGGAGTAAAGTCCAGGAGCTACCTCGTGGGTACGCGCATACTCGCCGCCTGGATCGCGGTCCCGTTCCTGTTCCTCGTCGGCGTGGGGGTCGCGTATGCAGGCGCCTACCTGGTCAACGTCTACATGCTCAGCGGCGTGTCGGAAGGTACGTACGAGTTCGTTTTCTGGCTCTTCCAGAATCCGGTCGATCTGACGTTCTCACTGGTCAAGGTCATGGCTATGGCCACGGTAATCATATTTGTCTCGTGCTACTACGGGTACACGGCTACGGGCGGGCCAGTAGGCGTGGGAAAGAACACGGCGAAATCGATGATACTGAACCTGCTGTTGATCCACGTTGTCGGGATGCTGATGACGCAGTTCCTATGGGGCGTCGACCCGAACGCTCCCATAGCGAACTGAAGTCGCAGGAACCCTGAGGGAGCCATTTCATGATGGAAAAGATCTTTGCCCGTGGCGAGCGGCCCGTCACTGCGCCCGCACCGGACGGTGGTCACAGGCACCGGGCGGACAACGGTTCGCACGGCGATGCCGACGGTCACAGCATGCAGGTTCGGAACTTGCACAAAGCATTCGGCGACTCGGCCGTCATGAAAGGATTGAGTCTCGACTTCGTCGACGAGGCGATCACGACCATTCTCGGGCCGTCGGGTACGGGCAAGAGCGTACTGATCAAACACCTCGTCGGGCTGCTCGAGCCGGATCAAGGCGAGGTACTCGTCTTCGGACGGAATATCTGGGGCATCAGCGAGAACGAGCGGTACGAGATCCGCAAGAAGTTCGGCGTCCTGTTCCAGGACGGCGCTCTTTTCGGGTCCATGAATATCTACGACAACGTGGCCTTCCCGTTGAGGAAGCACACCGACAGGGCTGAGGACGAGATCGAGCACACCGTCATGTCCCACATCAAGGAAGTCGGCCTTGAGGAGGCGATCGACAAGTACCCGGGAGAACTGTCCGGGGGCATGCGCAAGCGAGCCGGTTTCGCCAGAGCCCTCGTGATGAAGCCGCAGATCGTGTTGTTCGACGAGCCCGACTCGGGGCTGGACCCCGTCCGTACGAGCCTGCTGTGTGACCTGATACTCGACATTCACCGCGAGCATGGTGGTACTTATCTCGTCGTCACACACGATATCGAGAGCGCGAAGAAGGTGAGTGACTACATCGGCGTTCTGTGGAAGGGAAACGTGGTGCACTACGGTGACGCCAGCAGTGCATTCGGCAGCGACGACCCGTTCGTGCGGCAGTTCCTTTCCGGAGCATCGGCAGGCCCTCTGGGGATGGACTGAGCTATGAGACGGATCGCGGTACTTGTGGGGGTCGCTGCGCTGGTGGCTGCAGCGGTTGGCGGCGTGTCGCTGGTCGATGACGAGGACTACACCGTCGACGTCGTTCTGCCGACGGCCACCAACCTCAACAGCGGTAGCCCGGTGTTGATCGACGGGTTCCAGTCGGGTTCGTTGGCCGATGTCCGTGCCCAGGACGGGCACGCCCGGCTGACGCTCGAGATCGATGGCAGCCACGCGCCGTTGCACGACGGGGCGAAGGTCACGGTGAAGTGGAAGTCGCTTGTGGGAGAGCGCTTCGTCGAGGTGCACGACGGTCCACAAGAGAATGCCACGATACCGGCAGGCGGAATGCTCAAGGGGAAGATGCCCGAACCGATGGAGGTCGACCAGGTCCTGGCGGCGCTCGATGAGCCGACTCGGGAACGGCTGAACTCGCTGATCAGTAGGTTGAACACCACGGTGGGCGGGCACGAGCAAGACCTTCAGGCGACGCTGGAGTCGGCAGGCCCCGCTCTCCAGGCACTCGGCGAGGTGTTGAAGGGTGTCGGTGCCGACGGTGAGGCGATCTCGCAGATCGTCTCCCAGCTGAACGATATGACCGGCACGCTAGCCGCTGACGACGGCAAGGTTCGGGCGATCGTGCAGAACCTCTCTCAGCTCTCCGCGGACGTCGCGGGGGAGCGGCAGGAGCTGGGGCAATCCCTCGAGAAGCTCCCCGAGACAGTCGAGCGTGCGGACGACACGCTCGGGAAGGTGCCCGGTGTCGTCGACGAGGCATCCCCGTTGCTCGAGGAACTCGAACCAGCGACCGACCGGCTGCCGTCGGTGGCGCGGAACCTGAAGCCGGTGCTGACGGAACTGCGGCCGGTTATGGAGCGACTACGGCCGACGCTGCGGTCGGCCGATGAGGCACTGGCGGGTACGCCCGCGATGCTCGATTCGGCGCGTGGCGTGCTTCCGGGCACGGAGGCCGTTGTCCAGGGCCTGCTCGAACCGCTGGACTTCCTGCGCCCCTACACGCCGGAGGCGGCAGGGGTATTCACGAACTGGAACTCGGCGGCCGGTAACTATACCGGTACCGGGCACTACGTCCGGTTCAACGTGCTCGGTGGCGCGATGACGCCCGGGGTGAACCCCGGAGTCGTGCCACCGGGTTTCGAGTCGAATCGCCAGCCCGCACCCGGAGCGCTGGTGGGGCAACCGTGGCGCGACGCGCAAGGGAGTGGTGTCCGGTGAGACGTCCAGTTCGCTCGACCATGCCGATGCTGCGCGGTCGCGCCTCGGTGACTCGCATCGTCGCTCTCGCGCTCGTGGTCGTCCTCGGCAGTGCCGGCTGGGCGACGGTCGACACCGGCGAGCGTGACGGGATAGTGGTCGGTGCCGAGTTCCGTGACGCGAGCCCTCTCATAGCCGGCCTCGATGTGAAGGTCGACGGGGTCCCGGTGGGTGAGATCGTCGAGATGAGAGTTGCCGGCGGCGAGAAGTCGGCGAAGCTGGCGCGCGTAACGCTTCACCTGACCAACGACGCCTTACCGGTTTACGAAGACGCCACAGCTACAGTCCGTGCATCCAGCCTGCTCGGTGAGTACTACGTCGATCTGGACAGGGGCTCCCCTTCATCCCGGACGTTGAACGACGGCGACATCCTCCCTGTAGGCCAGAACGACCAGGCCGCGCAGCTGGACCAGGTACTCAACACGGTCGACCAACCGACGGGTCAGGCGCTCGCCGCGCTGATCACCGCCCTCGGCCGTGGCATGGACGGCCAGGGAGAGAACCTCGACGCCACCATCGAGGCGCTGGCCCCGGCGATGGAAGACACCGGGAGGCTGGTGAACATTCTGAAGGAGCAGAACGAGCTCCTCGGCGACGTCGTCGATCGTGTCGAGCCCGTCGCAGGCGCGCTCGCGGATGAGCAGGGCGGCACGCTGGACGCGCTGGTCGAGGCCACCTCGCAGCTGACCGCCGTGACCGCGGAGGAGCAGCGCCACCTCAGGGATACATTGACGCAGCTGCCGGGCACGCTCGCCGAAGCCCGAAACGTGCTGGGCAGGCTCGCCGGTACCGCGGAACAGACCACGCCGACACTCGAAGCGCTGCGGCCCACGACCGACGATCTCGAAGAGCTCAGCGCGGAGGTGGAGTCGTTCGCGAACTCCGCGACTCCCGCGCTCGCCAGCACAGAACCGGTCCTCGACCGTGGGGAGGAGCTGCTGTCCGAGGCCCGACCGGTGACGGCACAACTGCGCCAGGCCTCGCCCGACCTGCGATCCGTGGCGTCGGACGCACAGCCGATCGTGGACTCGCTGGCGGGAAGCATCGGTGACGTTCTCGACTTCATCCGGTACTGGGCGCTGGCCACCAACGGCCATGACGGGATCTCGCACTACTTCCGCGGTCAGCTCGTGGTCAGTCCGCAGATGGCCGAGATGCTGCTACCGCAGCTGACCGGCACGGCAGGCGAGCAGGAATCCGGCGACCAGGACGACGAGCAACAGAGCGTGGACGATCTGCTGTCCGGTATGCCGGATACTCAGGAGCCCTCCCAGTCACACGGACTCCTGGCTCCGCAGGACGACGAGGGAGGCGGCGCGACCGGCTTGAGCCGGGAGCAGGAAGCCGGCGCGTTGGAGCTCTTGATCGGAGGTGGGCAGTGATGACGCGGCGTGAGAAGCAGTGGCGGCGTTCCCTTGTGGTAGGAACGGCCGTCATCACGGTCTTCGCCGCAGCTGTCGTGTTCAGCGTGAACGCTACGGGCGGCCTGCCGGGGACGACCGAGATGACGGTCAAGACCGCCTTCAACGATGTCGGAACGCTCCGCGAGGACGACGATGTCCGGGTCGGCGGCGTGCGCGTGGGCAGGGTCAGCGAGGTCTCGTACGAAGACGGCCGGGCGATCGCCGAGCTCGAGCTCACGGAGATCGACACGGTCTACCGCAATGCCGAGGCACGAACGGCGTCGGTCGGCGCTCGCTCGGCGCTGGGTGCCAAGTACGTCGAACTCAACCCCGGCACCCCGGACGCCGGGAAGATCCAGCCCGGCCAGGTGCTGTCCGCGACGGAGACCGGTGGGGCCCGGGACGTCACGGAGCTCCTCGAAGTCCTGGACGAACCCACTCGGGACTCCCTCGGTTCGTTCCTCCGGGAAACGGGTACCGGCTTCTCCGAGCACGAGCGAAACATCAGCGATGCGATCGAGGGACTACCGGAAGCGCTACCCGACCTGGCTACGGTCTCGCGCTCCTTGGCCGTCGACGACGGCGCTGACGTGACCCGGCTGCTGAGCGATCTCGACACGCTGGCAGGCAGGTTCGAGGGGAGGCAGGATCAGATCGCGGACCTGGCAGGACAGCTGGGTACTACGCTGCGGGCGGTCACGGTCGACGGGGGAGAGCCGTTGCGGCGATCCATCGCGCAGGCGCCGCAGACGTTGCGCGACGTCCGGCACGCGCTTGGAGCTCTGGACGAGCCGTTGGCACACACGGAGTCGGCGATGACCGAGTTGCGTCCGGGCGGCGAGGCGCTCGGGCAAGCGCTACCGGATCTGCGGGGCGTGCTGCGTGAGGCCCCGCAACCATTGGACAGGCTACCGGCCGTCTCGGACGAGGCGGTGCCTGCTGTCGACGAGCTGACCGAGGTAATGGCGGATGCACGCCCGGTAGCACCGCAGGTGACACGGGCCCTCGGCGAGGCAACGGACCCGCTCGCGGTGCTCGCACCGTACTCGTCGGAGATCGCCGACTTCTTCACGCATCTCAAACGGGCGCTCGACAACTCCGACGAGTCGGGCAACTGGCTCAGCCTGGTCTACGTACCGAGCGGCGAGTCAGCGGCCACCGGCATGCTGCCCGGATCCGATCCGACCGTGGCGCGCAACCCGTACCCGGGGCCGGGCGAGGCCGGAAACGATCGCAAGAGCGGTCTCATCGAACCGAAGGGGGACGGGTCGTGATGCCGAAGTTCGTACACCTGAAACGGTCGGCCGCATCACCCTTCGTGCTCGGAGTGGTGTTCATCCTTGTCCTGGCTATCGTCGGGACGCTGGTCATGTTCAAGGAGCCGATCTCCGAGACGTTGAGATCCGGTGACAAGGTAACCGTCCATTTCGCGGACAAGTACGGAATCCGTGCTCACCGTACAGACGTCAGGATGGCCGGTGTGACTATCGGTGACGTGACCGATGTCCGGCGCGACGGCGAGGGTGGCGCCGTCGCCACACTCAAGGTGGACAGTGACGACTACGACAAGCTGCGGTCGCGTCCGACCGCACGCGTACGGCCGGTGACGATCCTCGGTGGCTACTACTACGTCGAGTTGATACCGGGTGGGGAACCCGGAGAGTTCGACGGCGAAATCCCGGAGAAGCGTACGTCCGTTCCCGTCGAGCTGGACAAGATCACGCGGGAGCTGCAACCGGACACCCTTGGAGCCCTTCAGGGTACCGTCACGCACCTCGACGGTGCGCTGGACGAGGAAGGCAGAACCGCGCTTCAGGACCTACTGGACAGCGCTCCGGACACTCTCGAGCCATCCGCGGATGTGTTGAGCGCGGCACAAGGTAGGCGTCCCGAGACGGATCTGACCTCCATTGTGAGCGGACTGGAGGACACTGCGGCGGCCCTGAATACACCCGATCATCAACTCGAGTCCATATTAGAGGGACTCGCGGAGACGAGCGACGTTCTGGGGCGCCGTTCCGGGGATGTGCGGCAGACGCTCGACGCCCTGCCTGCCACGCTCGACTCCGCGGAATCCGGCCTCACCCGGCTGGATACGACATTGGAGAAGGTGAAGGTGACCGCAGGCCCTGCTCGGCCGATCGCGCAGGAGCTGGATGCCGCACTCGAACAGCTCGATCCGGTGCTGGTCCAGGCGCGTCCACTGGTCTCGAATCTCAACGAGACATTGAAGGACGTGGAACCGATGGCGGAGGATCTCGCGCCGACCGTGGACGGGGCAACGACGTTGCTCGACGACGTTCGAGGGCCGGTACTCGAGCGGGTCCGCGGACCCGTGCTGGATACGGTTCGCTCGCCGTGGCACGGCGAGGGGAAGTACGAAGGCGGCGGCGCGGATTTCCCGTTCTACAAGGCACTGGCGTACGCACTGAGCGGGCTGGCCGGGTCGATCAGCACACTCGACGGCGACGGTCATCAGTTCCGCATGGCCGCGACGGTGGGGCCGGGTTCGGTCCGGGGTCTGCCGGTGAACCTGGAACAGCTTTTCGGCCGGCTGGCCGGCATCGGTGAGGAAGGTGCTCGATGAAGACGGCGACCGGGCGACTGCGCAAGACCTGGCAACGGGTACGGACCGAACCGCGGTTCGGCAGGAACGCGCTGATCCTCCTGTGCCTGATCGTGCTCGGCGTTACCTCCGGGGTCGTGATCGTCAACAATCAGGGCTCGGGCTTGACCACCTGGCCATGGACCGACCGTTTCCAGTTCGAAGCGGTCTTCGACGAAGCGCACGGTGTCGCTGCCGGCCAGGGTCAGGGGGTGCGGATCGCAGGCGTGACGGTCGGCACGATCGAGAAATCCGAGGTGAGCGAGGACGGCAAGGCGGTTCTCAGCTTGGGTGTCGACCCCCAGCACCGGATATACGACAACGCCAGTCTCGTTCTCAGGCCGAAGAGCCCGTTGAACGAGATGTACGTCACCATCGATCCCGGCGGTCCCCCCGGCGAACCCATCGAGGCCGGCCAGCGGCTTCCCGTGGGCAACACAGAGACGCCGGTGACGGTCGACCGTGTGACCGAACACCTGGACGAGAATACCAGGGATGCGCTGGCGGCGGTGATCAACGAAGCCGATGTCGCGCTGACTCACGCCAGCGAGGAGCTGGCAGGCGGCGTCGCGGGCACCGACAAGGTCATGCGGGACCTGCGCCCGGTCGTGGAAGAGCTGCACGAACGCCAGGACACGCTGGCCGAGCTGGTGAGCGCGCTCGCGACGATCTCGCGATCCATCGGCGAGGACAACGAGCGGCTCACCCGGTTGGCCGCGGACTTGGAGGAGAGCCTGAGCGTCCTGAGCGACCGGAGCCACCCACTCGACGAATCCATTCAACAGCTTCCCGAGTTCACCTCGCAGCTCCGGCGGGCCACCGATGCGGTGCAGGAGCTGTCCGGCCAGTTGGATCCCACGCTGGACAACGTCCGAGAGGCTTCTGACGACCTGCCAGGCGCCCTTGCGCAGCTGAGGTCGACCGTGGAGGAGGCGGATACCGTTATCGACAAGGCGAACCCGGTGGTCGAACAGCTGAAGCCGGTCGCAGCCGACCTGCGCCCCGTCCTCAGTGATACGCGCGCCGCGCTCGGTGACCTCACGGATATCAGCGCGCAACTGGATCCGGTCACCGCGGCGCTCGTGCCCTACCTCGAGGACCTGCGAGCGTTCACCTACAACACGGCGTCGCTGACCAGCCTGCGAGACGGAAACGCGCCGGTGATCCGCGCCCACCTGGTGGCCGCGCCGGACACGATTCCACTGCTCGACGACCTGCCGTCCCAGGGGAACTGAGGAGCCGATCATGCGGATCCCGACATCGATACTCGGATACCTTCGACTCGCCGTCGTGCTGGCGTTCGTGACGCTGTGCACCGGTGTGTTCGTCTTCCTGTGGACGGGGGCGGGTGGCCGGATCCCGTTGGTGAGCGAGGAAGGGTACCGCGTATCTCTCGATGTCCCCACGGTGGACAATCTCGTCCACGCGTCGGATGTGATGGCCAGTGGTGTCGAGATCGGTTCGGTCGTCGAGATCGAGACCGAGCAGGATCACGCTCGGGTCACTGTGGAACTGGACGACGAGTACGCTCCGCTGCACGAAGGTGCCGCGGTGACCGTCCGGTACAAGACGCTGTTGCAAGAGACGTTCCTGCAGATCGACGACGGTGACGGCGAAGCCATCGCGGCCGGTACGGCCTTACCCGAAGGTTCGGCGGAACCGGCGGTCGACCTCAACGACCTCCTGGTCAGCCTTGACCAGCCGACACGCGAAGCATTGGCGGGCACCCTGCGTTCACTGGGCATGGCCACCGATGATACGGCTGAGCAGATCTCCGCGACGCTCCGCGGCCTGGGACACATGGGACGGCAGGGCGAGACGGTGTTGGACGCGCTCGCGGACCAATCCACAGAACTCCGTGAACTCAGCGGCAACGCGGCGACGTTGCTGAGCGCCCTCGACACCCGGCAAGGGCAGATCGCGCAACTGGTCGGCGACGCCGAGAAGCTGACCGAAGTGACCGCGAACGGTAACGAGCATCTTGAGGAGGTTATGCGCAAGCTCCCGGGGCTGCTGGATACCGCGCGCGGCGCCAGCGATGATCTGGAACGCCTCGGCGAGGACCTCGGTCCGGTCGCGGCCAATCTCGATGCGGCAGCTCCGGATCTCACGGCGGCCTTGCGACAACTGCCGGAAACCTCGGCCGATCTGCGTGGCTTGCTGCCGCACCTGGACAGCGTCCTGAAGCGTGCGCCGGAGACGCTGGAACGCATACCGCCGGTCGGCGAGGATGTGCGCAGCCTCTTGCCGCACGCGAGTACCGCGCTGGCCGACGTGAACCCGATGCTGGCGTACCTGCGGCCCTATGGGCAGGACCTGGCCGCGTGGTTCGCCACGACCGCGGACGCGACGGCCGCGACCCGGCTCGGCGAGCACCATGGTCCGTTCACGGTGGTACCGAACGAGCAGACCGTGGCGGGTATACCCGGCGGTACCAACGACCTCAGCCCGCGCGTCAACCCCTACCCGGGCCCGGGCCAGGCGGAACACCCGGCTCCCTTCGAGGGAAGCTACCCACGCGTGGAGGAGGGGAACTGAGTGAGGTTGCTGCCGGCCTTCCGGCGGTCCCGGCCGCTGAAGCCCCGTCTCGGCGCCGCGCTTCGCGGCGGATCCGCCCGGGTTCGCCGCAGCTGCGCGGTCATCAGGCGCGGCGTACGGCGACCCACGAAACGGGCGCTGGGGCTCACGGTGACCACGCTCGGGCTCGGGACCCTCGTCGTGTCCGGGCTGGCACAAGTGGAGATGGAGACCAAGCTCGCCTCGTTCCTCCCCGTCGATGACCCGGTCATGGAGGACCTGGAAACGGTCAACCAGTCCTTCGGTGGCGATCCTGTCGTGGTGCTGGTCGAGTCGAACATGCCCCGCCAGCAGTTCGAGAACAACCACCTACTGCCGCTGCTCGGCATGGAAGGTGAGCTCGCCGAACTCTCCAACGTAGCGACCGTATACGGGCCGGGCACGATGTTGAACCAGATCGCGGGACACACCCAGGATCTGCTCGCCGAGCTCAGCGGACGCCGGGACGGCATACGTACGCAGGCGGTCGACGAGGCGAAGCGAGATGGCGCCTCGGATGCGGCGGCCGAGCGAGCAGGCGATGAGGCCGTACGCGAGTTCGACCAGCGTTACGGCGACCTTCTCGTGCAGGGGCTTCCCGCGGGCCTGCCGACGTTGCACAACAGCGACTTCGTCCAGCAGGTCGTGTTCGATGCCGAAGGCGCACCACGTCCCCAGTGGAGGTTCGTCGTGCCTCGCGACGACGCGGTCGCGATCCACGTGCGGCCACGCCACGGGCTGAGCGAGGAGGCTACCGGCGAGCTGGTCAGCGACGTCCGCTCCACGGTATCGGACGCGGACCTGGACGCTCGTGATGTGACGGTCTCAGGTGTACCTGCCGTCTCGGCAGGCCTGGGAGCCCAGGTACGAAGCGAGGTTCCGCTGCTGGGTGGGATCGCGATCGTGGCTATCGGAGCCTGCTTCGTCGCGATTCCGTGGGCGCGCCTGCGCTACCGGCTACTTCCGCTGGCAAGCGCGCTGCTGGCCGTAGCAGCTACGTTGGCCGTGTTCGGGTGGATCGGGCGACCGATCTCCCTCGGGGTGGTCGCGTTCCTCTCGGTCCTGCTCGGGCTGGGCAGTTACTACCCGACATACCTCGCGAAGCGCGCGGCGCCTCGCGTCGTGACCGCGGTCGTCCTGGCGACGTCGGCGAGCTTCGCGACACTGGTTCTCTCACCGCTACCGTTCGTGCGCGATCTCGGTCTCGCTCTCGCCATCGGTGTGCTCATGGCAGCCGGTATCGGGACGCTGCTGTTCCGGCGTTCGCACCGTGCTGGTGCGGCGCCGGTGGCGGCCACCGCCGGGGAGACTCCGCCTGCGGCAACGGGAGCTTCGGGCGGCCGAGTGCCCCGGCCCTTCGTCCGTCTCGTTGCGGTGGCCGGGATCGTGCTCGTGGGCGCCTCGGGCTGGCTCGCCTTGCCGAACCTGGGACTGGACGGGAGCTTCCGGCAGTTCACGGCGGGGTTGCCGGAAATGGCCGACGCCGAACACGTCGAATCGGTAGTGGGATCATCCGGCGAGCTCGACATCATGCTGCGGGGCGATGACGTGCTGGCGCCGGAGGCGTTCGACTGGGCACAGCAGGCACACAACACCGCCGTGGCGAACCAGGGGGATGAGTTGCGCACGGTGACGACGCCGTCGAGCCTGCTGCGCTTCCTCGGCTCGGACCCGACGGCCGGACAAGTGGCGGCGGCCGTGCGCCTGCTGCCTGCGTACCTGACGGACGCCGTGTTCCGCAGCGACAGCGAGGTCGCGCTGCTGAGCTACGGCGTGCAGCTCGACGACCTCGATACCTTGCATGCTCTTCGCGATGACCTGCGTGAGTCGCTGCCGGACGTTCCCGACGGGTACGAGATGGCGATCACCGGACTGCCCGTGGCCGCGGTGCGCGCACACGAGCTCCTGTCGGAGAACCGCGTGTTGAGCAACGTCGCCGGTATCGCGGCCGCCGGTATCGTGCTGCTCATCGTCCTGCGCCGGCGGGCGGACGCCGCCCGTGCGGTGCTCGCCGCCGGTACGGCGACCGGCGCGGGCCTGTTCGCCCTGTGGTTGCTCGACGTGCCGCTGAGCCCGTTGACGGTTGCTTTCGGCTCGTTGACCGCCGCTGTGGCCTGCGAGTTCACCGTGATGCTTTCCGAAGCCACCCGGCGACGCAGCCCGTCACTGCGGCGGTCGGTCCTGCTCGCGACCGCGACGTCCGCATTGGGCTACGTGGTACTCACCATGTCCGATTTGGCCGCCGTTCGCGAGTTCGGGCTCCTGCTGACCGGGTCCGTGCTCCTGTCGCTGATCTCGGCGCACTGCGTCGTGTGGGCGACCGGCACCGGTCCGGGCGAGCGCGCCGGTCCCGCTACGACCGCGACACAGACCAACGCCTCGGAGAGTGTGGTAGCTGTTCCATGAGCGATGAACCGGAAACCTCGTACGACGAGCCCGAGAATGCCGCCACGGAGGACTCGGATCGGACGGAGGCTGCGGTCGAGAGCGAAGCAGCGGGTGGCGACCAGCAGCATCGCGGGATGATCCACCGCGCCATCCGATTCGTCGCTCGTGCAGGGAAGTCCGTGCGGTGGCCGCGGGCACGGGGTGGCCGTGCGGCTGTCGCCGCCGCACTCGTCGTGGCGCTCCTCGCGACCGGCGGCTACTTCTGGCTGCAGTCCGGCCGTGCTGTGTTCGGAACCTACGCGGGTGAAGGTGTGCTGTCGTTCGTCCCCGCGTGGTTGCCGGACGATGTGGCCTTCCGGTACGGGGAGAACCTCGTTACCGAAGAGGAACTCGACGAGCACACCGACATGCTGCGTTCCCTGTACGGGATCAGTGCGCCGAGTGACGGGGAGGAACGGCAGCAGTTCGACAAGGACGTCGCCAAGTCGTACGCCGTGAGCCTGGTCCTGCAGCGTGCGGCGCAGCAGCGGGAGATCAGTGTGCCTGACAAGCAGGCTCGGGACACGCTGACCAGGTTCGTCTCGGACCGTCTCGGGGAGGGTCCCGAGGCGTACAACCAGTTCATCCAGTCACTGAGTGAGCAGGGCACCTCGGAGGAGGTCGTGCTCGACGAGCTCAAACGCCGGTTGTTGATAGCGGAACTGTCCGACGCCGTGGCAGGCGATGTCGGGAAGGTGACCGATCAGGAAGTCGAGAAGGCATTCGACGAGCGTAAGGAGGAGCTCGGCACTCCTGAGCGTCGCGCGATCAGCAACATCGTCGTCGGGACGGAGGACGAGGCTGAACGTGTGCTGGAGCAGGTGCGCTCCGGAACGCCGTTCGCGGAGGTCGCGCGTGAGGTCAGCCTGGACGGCAGTACGCGGGACGACGGGGGCGACCTCGGCACGGTCAGCGAACGGCAGCTCGAGGAGTCGTACGCTCAGGTAGCGTTCGAGGCCGAGCAAGGTGAGCTGTTCGGGCCCGTCAAGAACCAACACGGGTGGAACGTCGGCCGTGTCGACGAGATCCATAGCCCGGAGCCCGCCGAGTTCGACGAGATCAAGGATCAGCTGGCCCAGCAGCTACGAACCGAGGCGGCTCTGGAGAAGTGGCGATCCTGGCTCGGCGAGCGCATCGCCGAGGCGGACATCGTCTACGCGGACGAGTACCGCCCGGAGGAACCCGAAGCGTTACCAACGATGCCCCCGACTTCTCCGTCCATATCGAACGGGGAACCGACGCAGCAGCCAGGAAACTGACGTTCGGTGTGGATGGCTTCCGGTTCTCGGTCCTGCTCGCGGACGTGCGGGAGCAGGACAGGACGCGGGATCCGGGGGCATCACACGTTGCCGGAGGAGGAGTATGAGCACGCTCGTCGCTTTCGGACTGCTTGCGGGTGGCTTGCTCCTGCTCGGCCGGTGGGGCATGCGTAACGCCACCCGGCTCGCACCACAGTCGCTCCCGGAAAACGAGCGGCAGCGTCGCGCTCGCGTGATGCGTCGCGGAAGTGTCGCCTGCTGGGTGGTGGCAGGGGCACTCCTCGCCGTGGGGTTCCACGCGTGGCTCGCGGGCGTGTGAGCTCGCAGCCGGCGGGCACCGACGAACCTCCTGGTTGCCTTCGGGTCGGGATATGTATAAAATTGAATAAATATTAAACGCAAGTCTTGCGAGCCCACGGCCGGCGCGTCCCGCTGCGCACGGTCGCTACCTGGGGCGAGCACGCCGCGGGGTGGGTGCGCAGATCCGCCGGGTCCCGTAGAGGAGGTCGTCGATGACGGTGGCTGTCATCGGCGCCGGTGTCGCCGGCGCCGCGGCGGCGCGAACGTTGCGGAGTCGCGGGGTGGACGCGCTCGTGCTGGAGGCTTCGGAGGCCGTCGGGGGGCGTACGCGCACGGTCGGCCTGGAGTACGGTGCCGCCGACTCCGGAGCCATCTTCCTCATGGGCTCCTACGATGCGACCTTCCGGTACCTCCGGGAAGCCGGACACGAGCACGAGTTGCGGCGATGGGAGGCCCGGGCCGCCGTGCTGGACGGCGACGGCGACCGCCACCCGGTCCGGTTCGACCGGCCGTGGACGTTCCTCCGGCTCCCGCAGCTCACCTGGCGCGACCGCCGGCGAGCGGTGCGGGCGATCGGCGCGCTGGCGATGCGGCGCGGCCCGGCGCCGTTCGACACCGACGAGCTGGCGGCGGTGGACGACGGGCGAACGCTTGCGGAATGGGCACGCGCCCGGTTCGGCGACCGCGTGTACGAGTACGTCGTCCGCCCGCTCATGGGGCCGCTGACCGGGGCCGACCCCGAGACGATCTCCGCCGCGTTCACGATCGCGTTGCTGGGCCGGGTGCACCGTACACAGCTCTGGGTGCCGCCTGGTGGGCTGGGGCAGATCGCATCGTGGCTCCTCGACGGTGTCGACGTCCGCACGGCCACGCCGGTGCGAGCGCTGGAGTACACACCGGACGGCATGACGGTCCACACGCCCGGCGGGCCGTTCGATGTGCAGGGGGTCATCGTGGCCACGGATGTCCGGCAGGCCCGGGAGCTGCTCGACGGCGTGGTGGACAGCAGCGTGTGCGCGGCACTCGACGCCGTCGAGCCCGTTCCCGCCTACCACGTCCTGCTCGGGTACCACACGGACCCGTGGCCCGACGCCGGTCACGACCTCGTGGTCCAAGCGGGCCCTGGGCAACACCACAACTACGGCGTGCTTCGCAACAGCCGTCGTGCCCCGTACTCCGTTCCGCCCGGCGGGCAGACCGTCAGCGTGTACTTCGATCGCACCCAGGCCCCCGACAGCGACGAGGAACAGGTCGTGGCGCGGGCGCGCGCGGCGGTCGACCGCGCGTTCGGGTTCGCCGTTCCGGACTTCCACCGGGTGTTCGGCATGGACGTAGCGCTCATCGCTCCCACACCCGGGCATTACGAGGCCATGCGGGCTACGCGGGATGCGATGCCGAGCCGGATCCGGCTGGCAGGGGACTACCTGAGCCACTCCGGTATCGAGGCGGCGCTGCTCTCCGGTGAGCGCGCCGCACGCGATCTGCTGGCCGCGGGATGCGGCACCGCGCAGCACCGGGACGATCCCCGGGGACCGAGGTCATGACACGGGAACTGACGGGTACCTCGCGGCGGGCATTGCTCGCGTGCGCCTGGTGCGGCCCGCTGACCGTCGTCGTCGCCTTCACCGGCTGGCTGATCGCCGGTGTGCTGCCGGTGCCGCTGGGCGCGAGCAGCACGGCCGGGGAGGTCGTGGACTTCTACTCCTCCGGAGCGCACGTGCCGATGGGGATCGCGCTGGCATCGATCGGGATCTCGCTGGTCATCCCCGTGATCGCCGCCATCACGTACGTTATGTGGCTCGGCGAGCCGGGCGCGCCAGTGTTGACGTCGATCCAGGCGGTGAGCGGGACTGCCACGACCGTGTTGCTCCTCGTGCCGATGCTGCTCATGGCGAGTGCCGGATTCCGCCCGGAGCGCCCGGCGGAACTGACGGTACTGCTGAACGACACGGCGTGGCTGCTGTTCATCACACCCGTGGGGCCGTTCGTGATCCAGAACGTGGCGATCGCGACCGCGATCCTGTCGACCAGCACGACGCCACTGCCGCGGTGGCTGGGCTTCCTGAACCTGTGGGTCGGGTTCACCTTCACCTTCGACGTGATCGCCTACGCCTTCCACGACGGACCGTTCGCCTGGCACGGCCTGTTGATCTTCTGGCTGGCACTGACCAGTTACGCGATCTGGCTCGTCGCGATGGGCCTGACGATCCGGCACGTGATTGTGGCCCGGGCCGCCGGTCGTGACCCGATCCCTGGGGTCGCGTGATGGTCGGCCACCTGGGCCGGCACGGGTCGATCGCGCGGTCCGCGGAACACGTCCCTGCAGAACGCGGCATGTGGCTGTTCCTGCTCGCCGACATGACCGTGTTCGCGCTATTCTTCGGGGCCTATCTCTGGGAGTTCGGCTCCGCACGGGACGAGTTCACCGCCGACGCGGCCGCGCTGCCCGTACCGGTCGGTTTCGTGAACACGCTCGTGCTGCTGACGTCCTCCTTCCTCGTGGTGCGCGCGGTCGAGGCCCACCGGTCGGGTGCGTTCGACCGGGCCAGGCGGTTCCTCGGCGGCACGCTCGCGGGGGCCGGCACGTTCACCGGGCTCAAGCTCGTCGAGTACGCGCTGGAGATCGCAGCCGGGCACGGGCTGACGACGTCGACATTCTTCATGTACTACTTCGTCATCACGGGCGTGCACCTGATGCACGTCGCCATCGGGACGACCCTGCTCGTGGCGTGGCAGCGTGCGCTGGCGCCCGGGAAGGCTCCGTACGGCCCTCGCTGGGCCGAAGGCGTGGCAGGCTACTGGCACATGGTCGACCTGCTCTGGCTGATCATCTTCTCGCTCCTCTACATCGGGAGCTACGCATGACCAAACCGCACAGCAGACCGAGGAACGTCTATATCGGACTCGTGGTCGTCACGGTGATCTCGCTTGCGGTGGCATGCGGCGCCGCGCACGGCCTGCTGACCGCACGGGTCGCCGCTACGACCGCGACGGTTCTCGCGTTCGCCAAGGCCCGCTTCGTCGTGCTCGACTTCATGGAGCTGCGGCACGCCGCGCGCGTACGGTCGTACTTCGATGCGTGGCTGGCCGTGGTGTGCCTCGGCTGCGCCGTGCTGCTGCTGCGCTAGCCTCAGACCTCGAGGCCGACGGGGCGGCCGTCGACGATCTGGTCGAGATACTCGCTCATGCCGTACAGCTCGCGGCCGTCGTGGAGCGTCCAGCTCATCAGGCTCTCCACGATCCGCGTCATGCTCACCTTGCCGGTCGTGTCGTCGGTCGGCCGGTGCCGCAGCGGAACTGTGGCCCGTGCCCGGCCGTGCAGCTTCCACTCGCGGGCGTCGGAACGCAGCACCACATCGACCTCGACCTGCTCGTCGCGGTCGTCCCGGACGGTACCGAGATCGATCGCCGTCACGCGGTGCTGGACACGACCGTCCCAGACGAACCCGCCACGGATTGCCGAGCCGTCCTGCCTGCCGAACCAGGCACCCATGAAGCCGAACCCGTCGGTGCAGCCGTGGACCCAGCGGTAGAACCAGGGCGCCTGCCAGCTGCGCGGTCCCCACGTGTGGTCGCGCAGTCCGTGGCCGTGGATGGTTGTCGTGTCGCCCGCGAGCCGGATCCGCCCGTCCACGGCGATCGGCTGCTCGTAGTGGTTCGGCACGAACGAGACGTCGTCGGCGTCGAAGCTGTGCTCGGACTCCGGCGCGATCGCGTAGACCGACAGTGCGAGCGAGCAGTCGCGCACCGGGCTCCCGCCGAGCGCGGCACGGGGATCGGTCATCATGGCCGGGTCGTCGACGACGGTGACGTTCCCGTCGAAGGCGAGTTCGAGATGTCGCATCGGCTCGCGCACCTCGACGCGCATCCCCGCTGCGTCGAGGCGGTCGTTCGACGTAACCCGGGGCTGTTCGTAGGCGAAGCCGAGGCGCCCGTCGGGCAGGTAGAGGCAGACGGTCACCTCACCGTGGCCCTCGTTCGGCCGGTTGCCGATCCGCAGGAACCCGCCAAGGCGAGCGCGCGGGTCGTAGAAGTGGAAGTACATCGACTCGCTGAATGCGGGATCGGCTCCCGGAGTGTGCAGGTAATCGTCGTCCGGCGTCATGGTGAGCTCCTTACTCGTGCTGGCGGCCGGCCATCACGTTCACGGCGTGCGGTACTGGCGAGCGAGATCGAGGGCCTCGTGCAGCAGGTATCGGATCGTGTCCTCCAGCGTGACCAGGTCGGGCGCTCCGTGCTCACCGAGCTCGCCGGACCGGCGCCGCACCAGCACACCCTGCAGGAGCGTGGCGGCCTTCCAGTGGGTGAATGCCCGGTAGTAGTCGAGCGCATCCGCGTCGAGGCCGGTACGGCCGGCATACTCTGCGACGATATCCGCGCGGTGCGCGAACCCTCCTGCTCGCGTCGGGCTCGGCACCGCGATGGCCGGGTCTTCCGGTGCCCGCCAGTCGTCGACGAGCCAGGCCAGGTCCGCGATGGGGTCACCGAGCGTGCACAGCTCCCAGTCGAGCACCGCCGTGATGCGGCCGCGATCCACGAGCACGTTCGCCAGCCGGTAGTCGCCGTGGACCAGGGTCACACGCTGCGGGCGTGGAGCACGGTTCTCGAGGCGATCGAGGCACCGCCGCCACAAGCCGTCGGCATCGGAGTGCCAGCCCCAGTCCCGCCAGTTGCGGCTCATGCGGCGGATCTGGCGGGCTACGTACCCGTCGTGCGGGGCCAGCTCCGCCAGCCCGACAGTGCCGGGGTCTGTCTCGTGCAGCGCGGCGAGTGTCGCGATCACGTTGGTCCCGAGCTCCGCCCGCTCGGAGACCGGCAGCCGCGCTGCGTCGCGCTCGTCGGAGAGCACGGCTCCGGGCGCCCGTTCGGTGACGGCGAACGGTCCGTCGATCCCGGCCTCGCCGGCACCGGTCGCCACGACGGCCGGAACCGGAACCGCCGTTGTCGCGAGCGCGCGCAGGATGCGCGCCTCGCGGAGCACTCCGTGCTCGCCGCCGTCCTCGTCGCTGCGCGGCGGGCGGCGGAGGACCCACTCCCGGCTCTCGGCATCTCGCAACAGGAAGGTGAGGTTGGACTGGCCGGAACCGATCCGGTACGACACGACCGGGGCCGTCAGTGCCGGTACGCGCGCACCGAGCCACGCGGCCAGCTGCCCGTGGCCGTCGGCGTACGCGGTCATGTGTGCTCCAGAGGCAGCTTCCGTGGCGTTCGATGTCTACCCGATCGTGGCCGGGTTCGCTGTTCGCCCCGCACGACCCGGCGATGCTCAGAGCCCTGATTTTCAGGCCCTTCGCTCTGATGGTGGGTTTGGCGTGTCGCCTCGATCAAGAACATGGGAGGGGGCATTCATGATCGTTTGTGAAGACAGACCCGGATATCCTCCTGACGGCACTGTCCGTTCTGATCGACAACCACGTGATCCCGGCCCAGCAACGATGGCCGGGGCGCCGGGAGAAGCTCTCCGACGCCGAGCTGGTGTGCTTGGCGTTGGCGCAGGTGCTGCTCGGGGGCGCGTAGCGAGCATCATTGGCTGCGGATGTGCTACGCACGGCTGGGGCACCTGTTCCCGTGCCTGCTCAAGCGGCCCGGCTACCACAAGCGGGTCAAGGCCGCGGCCCCGCTGATCTGCGAGACCATGCTGCACCTGGCCACCGTGTGCCCGTCCTGGAGCGAGGATCTGCGGCTGATCGACGGCACTGCGGTGCCTTGCGGCAGCTCGCGTGAGACGATGCGGCGTTCCGAGCTGGCAGGCTGGACCGGCTATGGCTGATGCGCGGCCCACTCGCGCTACTTCTGGGGCCTCAAGCTGTACGTGATCACCGCCGCCGAGGGCATGCCGGTAACGTGGTGTCTGGCCGACGCCAAGCTGGGCGAACGCGAGGGCGCCGGGGAACTGTTCGGCCACGCCCTCGACACCGGTGCCCTGCGCGAGGGGATGGTCGTGCTCGCCGACAAGGGCTTGTCGGCCAAGCCGCTGGAGCGCTACTGCGCCGACCAACTCGGCGTCCTGTTCGTGCGGCCGGACCGCAACGACGTGGGTAAGATTCCCCCAGGCTACCCGACCCTGGCACGGATGGGGTCGTGCAGTCACACGGCCCCATCCCGCGTGTGCACCATTTTCCCAGGTCACACCCCGAACTCCCGAACTCGTGTGCTCATGGTCTCCGGAAGTCCGCTCAGCGGACCGAAGTAGTGGCTTCTGCATAGCTGTGATTTGGTTTTCAGCTAGGGAGTGCCGTGCTTTCGGGGAAGAAGGCTGACTTGTGCTCCTCGATCCAGTCGCGGAGCGTGCGCGGTTCGCGTCCGAGCAGATGCTGCAGGACGTCGGTGACGATGAACAGCGGCTCTTCTTTCTGCTCGTTCAGACAGAACTCCACGAAATAGTCGGTTGCGCCGGGGCCGAAGTGCATGTTGACGACCTCTTCGACGTCGTCCTTGAATGCCTGCGGGTCGTCCTCGTAGGTGATCTCGACGCCGAGTACCTCGGTGAGCATCGTCGCGACCTCTGAGAATCTGATCCGTTCCGTGCCGGTGACATGGTGCATGTATCCGTCGTGCTCGCGGTCGTGTGGCTCGAGTAGCAATCGCGCGGCCGCCTCGCCGAGGTCGCGGGTGTCCACGAACGTTGTACTCCGGTCGAACGGCGCCGAGAGGACTCGCCGGTTCAGGAGGGGAAGCAGCCAGACAGTGAGTAGGTCGTCCATGAAGTAGGCGAACGAGTTCAGGAAGCTGACCGGCAGGCCCGACGCGTTCAACACGGCCCGCGCCTGCTGGTACTGCAACGCTGGCCCTGGATACTCACGGAGCGAAGGCCGGAGTTCGTTGGCGTTGTTGATTCCGATCGTCACGCCGGTGAGCTTGACCAGGTGCGGTTGCGTACCTGCAGCATGCGCCGCGGCGCAAACGTTGATCATGGCGCGCTGCTCGTCGATCCTGAAGTCGGGCGTGATGAGGAACGCCGCGTCGACCCCGTCGAACGCGGCGACCAGGCTCTGGAGGTCCATGTAGTCGGCCTGCACGATCTCCGCCGACGGGTACCTCGCCTTCAGCTCACCGGCCTTGTCTACGGAACTGGTGGCTACCCTGAGTGCCACGTTACGATTGCTGCCGGCGATGGCGTCGGCAGCGAAGGCACCAACATGACCACTGGCGCCGAATACGAGCACACGGTGGGGGGCGGGACGGGCATTAGCGCTCATCGGGGCACACTCTCTCTCGGTCGTGGTGTCGGAGGATTCGAAGGCCGACCGTAGGGCCACGGTCGGGACCGGACAAGGACAAAGCGTGGGTGGTCGAGACGATCAAGGGGAACCAGCACAGCTTGAGCGTCAGAAAGAGCTGATCGTGCACCCTGTCCCAGTAACCGATGGGATGGCGCGCCGCCGACCACACGGTCTTGGCGCTGAAGGTCGCCATCACACCGGCCTCGACGAGCGGCACGGCGATCATGCGGAGCCGCTGGCTCGCGCGCTGGCGCTCAGGAGACAGCGCCCGCTCGTTGGCGCGCTTCTCCCCGACCTCAGGGGACGACATGATACGGGCTCTCCCACTCGCTGCGCACCGTTCACCGCTCCATTCCTGGTCATCGCCAATTCTGCGCCGGACGCAAGCGAGGCACGTGGCGCCCCGTCGCGCCACGTGCCACACTGGATCGCGCTTGAGGTTGCTTAATTTAACATATCATAAATGATGGCACAACCTCGTCAAGGTCGGGTGACGCACGGGCCGGCAACTCGCCCACAGTTCAGTCCAGAGGTGAGTGCAACCGGAGGCGCGCACTCCTCTCTTGTCCGCTTAAAGATTAAAATTTACTTTCGATATTATATTCTCGAGGGAACAGTTCTCTTCGACCTGCGGGCCATCAGGGCACGTAGTACCCGCACGTCGGCCCGGCGTCACGCCAAGTCGTTGAAGCGGCTGGCGAGCGTCGCCAGCGCGGCGTCGAGGATGTCGGTCAGCTCCGCGTCGCTATGGGTAAGCCAGTGCTCGTATGCGGCGATGCAGACGCCGAGAGCCGTGTGGCTGGTGGTGCGCGGGATGAGCGCGTCGGTGTCGAGGGCGAGCCGGCCGGCGACGACGGCGCGCACCGCGGCCATGATCGGCTGCTCGACGGGGCACCGTGCGAGCTGTTCCCGCATGGTGTCGAGTTGCTCGGTGAAGCTGCCCCCAGACGCTGTCGTTCTGGGAGGTTCTAGGGGCCGAAACCGGTGCCGGTCAGGGCGGCTCGCCCAACCGCAAATGCATGTTCATGCCCTGGCGGCAACACGCCGTGACGCCGCTCGTGGCGCAACAGGGTGAAACCCTGTTGCTTCCGAGCTGCAGAAGCCTCCAACGTAACTGTTGTGCCTGGTAGCGGGCAGGTCAACACCGTCGCACAGCCTGTAAACCGTAGGGGTTCGAGCCCCCTTGTCGGCTCAGGGTGTGATCCTCCGGTGGCAGGCTCGAGCCCTTCCGTACTCAGCCCCTCGAAGGCTGCGGGGCCACCACGCCGGAGACACCGCTGTCGTCGGGATCAGCGAAGTCCCGTCGCCGTGTTGGTCACGACAGCGGCGTCGGCTTCGCCGACACTACTGTCGGGGATGGTCGACGTCGCGGCGATCCAGACGCCGGCGTCAGGATGAACCCACGTCAGCAGTTCGGCGGCGGCAACGAGGTCGTCTCGTCCTTCTTCTGCCGGGCCGACGACAGCCGGGCATACATCGCCGCACTGGTCATGCTGCGCTCGTCCATCCTGACCGGCTCGCCCGGTACGGACCCGCCGCTGCGGCACCAGTATGGCGTAGCTCAGCGACAAGTCCGTGGCAGCGTGGCGGTCGAGGACGCACTCGGTCTCGACCACCCGCTCGATCACTGGCGAGGGCGCTTTCCGTGGGCCCCGCCCCAAAATCAGGGTCAGAGCTCGGGTGGCGGCACGAGACCGGTCAGTACGGCTCCGGTGATACCCCCGTCGACCACGAGGGGATGCCCGTTGATCCAGCGCGATTCCGGGCTCGCCAGGAAGGCGGCCGCCGGAGCGATGTCGTCGGGTTCGGCGTGCCGCCCGAGCAGGAACTTGACCCCGTCGAGCGTGTCCTTGCCCATGGACGTCTCGAAATCCGGCAGGATCGGGGTGTTCACCGGGCCCGGCAGCACGGCATTCATGCGCAGTCCCTCCGCGGCGAGTCCGGTACCCATCGCCATCGTGTAGACGGTCACGGCTTCCTTGGCGAAGTTGTACGCGTTGCCGTCGTGCGGGTTGTCGCGATACCACTGCAGTCCCGCGTGGAACGAGTCGGTGGTGATGAGGTCGCGATGCTGTCCGAGTCGTTCGGACCACTGGAAACCGGCCGTGGACGAGACGTTGACGATCGCACCCCCGGTGTTGAAGCGGCCGAACAGCGACTCGGTGAGGTGCCGCAGGCCCAGGAAGTTGACCTTGAATACGAGCTCGGCGGGCGCGGTGCCCGGTACCCCGGCGACGTTGATCAGTGCGTCCCAGCCGCCACCGAGCTCGTGCACGCAGGTGTCGATGCTGTCCGGGTCTGCGAGGTCGACCGTGAGGTGGCGCTGGACGCTCGCGGAGGGCTCGTTCCGGTCGAGGCTGGTGACTTCGGCCCCGCCCTTCAACAGTTGCTCCGCCACGGCATGCCCGATACCGGATGCCGCACCTGTCACGATGCACCTGAGGTCGTTCACGCTCGTCATCGGGGTTCCTTTCGGGGCTTCGACCGGGGCCACAGCCGACCCGGCGGCGCGGCACTCGATACATTATTTAACAGAGAATATAATTGGACATCGCGACGGATCGCAAGTGGGGTAGCGGAGTCCTGTATACGCTGGTGTTTGTCGATCCGGGTTGCCGGCGTTCGTTGACGTCGCCTGTTGCATAATCTACATTTGATTCAATCAAGGCGCTGTGCGGGCGGCGTACGGACAGGATGTGGGGCGCGGATGCGAACGATCGACGACGGGCCGTTGCTGGTGAGTGAGCCTGCGGAGCAGGTCCTCGAGATCACTCTGAACCGCCCGGAGCAGTTGAACGCCCTCACACCCGGGCTCCTCGACCGGCTCGACGAGGTGCTCGATGCAGCCGAACGCGACGGCGATGTGCGTGCCGTGGTGCTCACCGGCGCGGGTCGCGCCTTCTGCGCGGGTTTCGATCTCACCGAGCTGGAAGCCACCTGGTCGATGGGCGTACCCGAGCTGCTGGCCAACCAGGAACGCTGGGCAGCGACCGCGCAACGTCTTGTCGACCTGCCGTTGCCGGTGATCGCGGCGGTACACGGTCCGGCCGTCGGTGCCGGGATGTCCCTCGCCCTGGCGGCCGACCTCCGGATCGGTACCACGAATGCCTCGTTCGCCGCGGCGTTCGTGCGCGTCGGCCTCGCCGGAGCCGATCTCGGGTTGTCGTGGACCCTGCCGCGGACTGTCGGTATGGGCGTTGCCGCGGAGCTCATGCTCACGGGCAGGTCCGTGGACGGGGACGAGGCCCACCGGCTCGGGCTGGTCAACCGGCTCTGCGCCGACGCGGAGTCGAGCTCGGCTGCGCTGCAGCTCGCGGGCGAGGTGGCAGCCAACAGCCCGTTCGGGGTGCGCCTGACGAAGCGGTCCCTGCATGCGGGTATCGACGCGCCGTCCTTCGCCGCCGCGGTCGGAATCGAGAACCGCAACCAGGTACTGGCCTCCCGGACCGAGGACATGCCGGTGGCGTTGCGGGCGCTTCGCGACGGCAGTACCGCCCGGTTCAGCAACCGGTGACCGCGTGCCGTGGGACTCCGGTACCCGCAGTGTCCAGGGAGGTCGCAACGATGACCGCAGTTTCCGATCCCGGCTCGCGCATCCGCGAATCGCTGTGGCCGCGTGACGAGAGCGTCCCGCTGGTCGAGCACACGGTGGGGTCGCTGCTCGCCCAGCGTGCCGGCGAGCAGCCGGATGCACCGGCGCTGGTCGGCAACGCGCACGGCACCGGCCGGGAGCGGCGGTTGAGCTACGGTCAGCTGTACGGCGAGGCACAGCAGGTGGCGCGCGCGTTGCTCGGCATCGCCGACCCCGGCGAGTTCGTCGCCCTGTGGGCACCGAACATCGTCGAGTGGCCCATCGTCCAGTACGGGGCCGCGCTGGCGGGGATGACGCTCGTCGCGTTGAACCCCGTGCTGCGCGAGCACGAGCTCCGCTTCGCGCTCGGCCATTCGGGTGCCGCGGTGCTGATCCATGCCGACCGGAGCCGCGACTACGACCTCGCCGCCGCCGTCAGGTCGGTGCGCGCGGACTGCCCGCACCTGCGGACCGTGATCAGCCTGTCCGAATGGGACACATGGTTGGCCTCCG
Source organism: Haloechinothrix alba (assembly GCF_900188115.1). Taxonomy (GTDB): domain Bacteria; phylum Actinomycetota; class Actinomycetes; order Mycobacteriales; family Pseudonocardiaceae; genus Haloechinothrix; species Haloechinothrix alba. Next base: position 57,789 of record NZ_FZNW01000021.1, read on the forward strand.
GCGCCGGTAGCGAACCGCTCCCGCGGCCCGAGCCGGGATCGGTGGCGATGTTGCAGTACACCTCGGGCACCACCGGTACCCCCAAGGGTGTCGTGTTGCGACACCGGTCGCTGGTCAACGTCGCGAAGCTGACCATGGAGGGCGCAGAGGTGGAGCGGGGGATGATCGGTCTGAACCCGCTGCCGATGTTCCACACTGCCGCGTGCGTGATCGGCACGCTGGGCCCGCTGTGGCTCGGCGGGTGCACCGTGCTCGTCGAGCAGTTCGAACCGGAGGCGGCGCTGGCACAGATCGGCAGGGAAGGTGCCGACGTGCTGTTCTACGTGCCCACGGTACTGGGGGCGCTACTGGAGGCCGCGCGCAACGCCACCGGCCGGGTGCCGCGGCTGCGTACCGCGATGGGTGGTGCCGCGGCCGTGCCACGAACCATGATCGAGAGCGCGGAGACGCGCTTCGGGGCGGCGGTGCACAACCTGTTCGGGCAGACCGAGCTCGCCCCCGTGCTTGCCATGACGCGCCGCGACGACTCGCGCGACGATCTGGTGAGCACGGTGGGGCGCCCGCTGCCGCAGGTGGACTGCAAGATCGTCGACACAAGCACGGGGGAGATCCAGCCGCTCGGTCAGCCGGGGGAGATCTGCGCCCGCGGTTACCAGCAGCTCGTCGAGTACCTGCACGCGCCCGACGAGACCGCACGGACCGTGGACGGTGACGGGTGGGTACACACCGGGGACCTCGGGTCGATGGACGCACGCGGCATGATCACGCTGACCGGCCGGCTCAAGGACCTCATCATCCGTGGTGGGGAGAACATCGCACCTGCCGAGATCGAGTCGTGCCTTGCCGAGCACGACGCGGTACGGGAGGTCGCGGTGTTCGGCCTCACCGACGAGCGCTGGGGCGAGATCGTCGCCGCCGCCGTCCGGGTGCGCGGCGAGCGTCGGACCGGGCTCCGCGCGGAGCTGGAAGCGCATTGCCGCGAGCGGCTCGCGCCGTACAAGGTTCCGCAACGTTGGTTCGCCGTGGACGAACTGCCCGTGACCCCGACCGGGAAGGTGCAGAAGTTCCGGCTGACCGACGCCGTCGACCAGGACAACCTCACGCCGCTCGAGTAACGGTGCGCCGTCGGCGGGACCGACGGAGCGCGGCAGGTACAGCCACAGACACCGAGATCGCAGGAGGGACCGTGCCGACCGAGATCGAGCAGCGACGCGAGCGCCTCCGGGAGCGCTTCGACGAATGGACGCCGCGCACCCTCGACGCGTGGCTGGAGCACTGTGCGGCGCAATACCCTCAGCGGCCCTTCGTGATCACCGACGAGCGGACGCTCACCTACGAGGAGGTGACACGTTGGGCGGCGCGACTGGCCGACGGCCTGGCCGCGCTCGGGGTGCGTCGCGGTGACCACGTCGGGATGCTGATGGCCAACCACCCCGAGTTCGTGCCGCTGAAGTTCGCCATCGCCAGGGCCGGAGCCGTCGCCGTCCCGTTCAACTACCTCTACCGCACCGGCGAGCTCGGCTACGTGCTCGCGCAGTCGGAATGCTCCGTGCTGGTGACCATGACGGAGTACGGCGGCCTCGACTACCCCGGCATGCTGGACGAGATCGCCCCGGCATGGCGGCAGGGCGCGCCTGCCGAGCTACCGGACCTGGCACACGTCGTCGTGCTGCCCACCGGCGGCAGCGCTCCGGAAGGAGTGCGCACGGTCGAGGATCTGGCGGCGCTCGGCGACGGTGATCCCGGCGCCTCGGACGGGTCCCGGGCACAGCCGGAGGATGTGGGAGACATGCTCTACACCTCGGGGACTACCGGCTCCCCGAAGGGCGTGCTCGTCACCCACGACGCGGTGCTGCGTACCGCCTACGCGTCGGCGCTGACCCGTGCGTTCGAGGACGGCAGGCGGATCCTGTTCTCGCTGCCCTGCTACCACATGTTCGGCTACGTCGAGGGTCTGCTCGCCGCGATGACCGTCGGGGGAGCGATCGTCCCGCAGACCGAGTTCGACCCGGTCGGCTACTTCGCCGGTATCCAGCGGCACCGCGCGACGGACATCCTGTGCGTGCCGACGATGAGCGTTGCGCTACTGGAACACCCCGACCGCTCGGCCTACGATCTGTCGTCGCTGTCGGCGATCCTGTCCGGCGCGGCACCGGCGCCGGTGTGGCTGTGGGAGCAGGTACGTGCCGAGCTGGGCGTCACCGAGATCGTGACCGGGTACGGCATGACCGAGTGCGGCGGCGCGATGACGCTGACGCTGCCGGAGGACGAGCTGTCGCTGACCTCGCAGACCGTCGGCAGGCCCAAGCTCGCCGGAGCGGCGGGACTGCCGGGAAGCGACGCGCTGGCGGAGTACAGGACGGTGGATCCGGAAACCGGTGCCGACCTGCCACCCCACACCGAAGGCGAGCTCGTCTCGCGGGGACCGACCCACATGCTCGGCTTCTGGCGCAAGCCGGAGGACACCGCGGCCGCCATCGACGCCGGATGGGTCCGGTCCGGGGATCTCGGGCGCGTGCGCGAGGACGGCTACCTCGAGATCACCGGCCGCAGCAAGGAGCTCTACAAGAGCGGTGGCGAGCTGGTCATGCCCAGGGAAATCGAGGACCTGCTCAGCACGCATCCAGGGGTGAGCCAGGCGTACGCGGTCGGCGTGCCCGACGAGCGCTGGGGCGAGGCCGGGTGCGTTTGCGTAGTGCCGGCCCCCGACGCTCGCCTCTCGGCCGACGAGGTGCTCGAGCTCTGCCGGGAGAAGCTCGCCCGGTTCAAGGTGCCCAAGCACGTGCTGTTCCTGGCCGCCGACGAGCTACCGACGACCCCCACGGGCAAGGTCCAGAAGTTCCGGCTCGCGCGCTGGGCAGGCGACCGGGTTGGCGGAACGACCGGCGAGTGACGGGCCCCGCGACCGGAGTTTGACACGGTGCCAATACTTTATTTATGTTATATTATAATATGGCGGAGGCGATAACGTGATGCGAGACGAGACGGGCGGGGACGCGGTGGATTCCGCACCGGAACACGACCGGCCGGTCGACAAGGACCGTGCGGTGGCGATCGCCTCCGGGCTCTACGATGCCCTGTCGCGGGGCGCCTCGGCCGAGCTCGACGAGCTGTTGCACCCTGACTTCACCGGATGCACGACCGACGGCCTTCCGCTGGAACTCGGTGGCCGGTACGAGGGCCCCGAGGCCATGCGCCGCGAGTTCTGGGGCCGCATCGCGGCGCACTATGTCGCCACTGCCGAACCGGACGACTTCGCCCTTCTCGACGACGGCAGGCTGCTGGTGACCGGCCGCTACACCGGGCACGCGCGCAACGGTGGAACTCTGGACGCCGGTTTCGCGCACGTGCTGAGCTTCGTAGGAGGCCGGATCTCCGACCTGGTGCAGCTCACCGACAGCGAGCGTTGGCGGAGCGCGTTGCCGGAGCAGGACGACTGCGCGCCGGCCGTCGACTACACGGTCAGCGACGGGCTCGGCATCGTCCGGCTGAACCGGCCGGACGTGCGCAACGCCATCGACCAGCGACTGGCCGACGAGCTCGCCGAGGTCTCGCGGCGATGCGCTGCCGACAGCGAGCTCCGTGCGGTGCTGCTGATGGGCAACGGTCCGGCGTTCACGGTCGGTGGTGATATCGCCGAGTTCGCACGCGTGCAGCCGGAGGAGCTCCCGGGACTGCTCAGGGCCATGGTCACGCCGTACCACGACGCCATCAGGACGTTCTGCTCGCTGGAGGTGCCGGTCGTGACGGCCGTACACGGCTCCGTCGGGGGTGGCGGCCTGGGTCTGCTGTACTGCGCGGACATCGCGCTCGCCGCGGAGGGCACCAAGTTCGCGACCGGCTTCTGCGGGCTGGGGTTGTCCGGCGACGGCGGGAGCTCGTGGTTCCTGCCTCGGCTCGTGGGGCCACGTCGTGCCGCCGAGCTCTACTTCGAAGAGCGGGTGCTGGACGCCCGCGAGTCCGTGGAATGGGGCCTTGTCAACCGCACTGTCGCGGCGGATGGCCTCGAGCGCGAGGCGATGTCCACGGCGCGCCGGTTGGCGCGGGGTCCGACGCGCGCGTACGGGCAGATCCGCCAACTGCTGTGGAACTCCTGGTCGTCGAGCCTGCCCCACCAGCTCGCCGCCGAGATCGAGGCGCTGGCCCGCACCGGAGGGACCGAGGACGCCGCCGGGGCGGCTCGCAGCTTCATCCACAAATCCACGACCTCGTTCCAAGGACGGTGACATGACGGGACTCATCACCGACAGCGACGAGCACCGGCTCGTGCGGGAAAGCGTCGCCACCATCGCCGACAAGTACGGTCACGAGTACTACGCCGAGCGCTCGCGCACCGGCGAACACATCGGCGAGCTGTGGCAGGAGCTGGGTGACGCCGGCCTGCTCGGCGTGCACCTACCGGAGGAGTACGGGGGCGGCGGTGCGGGGCTGTCCGAGTTCGTGATCGTGGTGGAGGAGCTGGCCGCGCACGGAGTGCCGTTGCTTGTCGCGGTCATCTCCCCCGCGATCTGCGGCTCGATCCTCACCGCACACGCCTCGGCCGAGATGAAGAGCCGGTGGTTACCGGACATCGCCTCGGGCGGCAGGAAGATGGCGTTCGCCCTGACCGAGCCGGATGCCGGGTCGAACAGCCACAACGTCAGCACCACCGCCCGCTGGAACGGCACGGGATGGACTCTTTCCGGCGGGAAGTACTACATCTCGGCGGCGAACGAGTGCGCTGCCCTGCTTGTGGCGGCACGCAACGACGAGCAGGCCGCCGGCGAGCAGGCCGGAATGTCGCTTTTCGTGGTTCCCACCGATGCCGAGGGACTGACGCTGCAGCCGATAGAGACGGCGCTCGTCGCTCCGGACAAGCAGTTCACCGTGTTCCTGGACGACGTCGAGGTCCCCGCCGACGCCCTGATCGGCGATCCGGGCAACGGCCTACGCCAACTGTTCGCCGGTCTCAACCCGGAGCGGGTGCTGGCCGCCGCGCTGTGCAACGGGGTCGGGAGGTACGCGACAGGCAAGGCGAGCACCTACGCCTGCGAGCGGCAGGTCTGGTCGACCCCGATCGGGGCGCACCAGGGCATCGCCCACCCGCTGGCTGCCTCCTATATCGACGTCGAGACGGCCCGCCTCGCCACGGCGCACGCGGCACAGCTGTACGACAGCGGCCGCAACGCGGCCGAGGCGTCCAACATCGCGAAGTACGTGGCAGCCGAGGCAGCGCTGCGTGCGCTGGATCAGGCTATCCAGACGCACGGCGGTAACGGTCTCGCGCTGGAGTACGGCCTCGCCGACCTGTGGTTCGTGACCAGGCTCATGCGGACCGCACCGGTGAGCAGGGAGATGATCCTGAACTTCGTCGCCCGGCACAGCCTGGGGCTTCCGGAGTCGTACTGACGGCTCGTCGGTGCGGGTCCGGCGGCCGATCGGCGCGGCAGCCGGATCGGTCCGAGCGCGGAGACCATTGCGAGGAAAGGTGAGGAAGAGATGACCGGCACCGAAGGGAATTTCGACGCGATCGTCGTCGGCGCGGGCGCGGGCGGGCTGTTCACGGCCGCACGGCTGACCCACCAGGGATACCGGACCCTCGTCGTGGAGCGCCGCGACCGTGTCGGCGGACGTGCCTCCACAGTGGATATCGACGGCTTCAAGGTCAACAACGGCGCGATCGTCATCGAGGTCGATGGCATCACACAGCAGACCTTCGAGGAGGTCGGGGCGAAGTTCGACATCCGGCGCCCCGACCCGCCGATCCTCTACCGCATCGGTGGGAAGGACGTGGATGTCTCCGGCGGAGGGTGGGGCTACCTGCTGTCGAAGCTGACGAAGCAGGGCGCGAAGCTGATCAACGGGCTCGGCGCGGCCCGGGACGACAGCGGCCTGCCCGAGGAGCAGCTGTCCACGGCGGAGTGGGTGGCGAAGTACACCAAGAACGAGTCGGTGCACGGCATCTTCCACAACATGTGCGGTTCCGTCTTCGCCGTGGGCTCGGAGGAGCTACCCGCCAAGGTGTTCCTGACCTACTTCACGCGTAAGAGCGCGTTCAAGAAGTTCGGCTTCTGCCCGGAGGGCACGATCGGCATCTGGCGGGCGCTCGCCGACGTGATCACGGCCGGGGGTGGCGAGGTCTGGCTGTCCAGCGAGGTGCGTTCGCTGACGGTTGCCGACGGCATGGTGACCGGCGCGCGCATCGACAGGGGCGGGGAGGTCACCGACGTCCCGGCACGCTTCGTGGTGAGCGACGCCGGACCGGCGGCGACGGTGCGCCTTGTCGGCGAGGACAACCTTCCCGCGGATTACCGGGACTCCGTGCGCCGTGCCGACCGGCCCAGCGCGATGCTGACCGTCAACGTCGCCAGCAGGCGCAAGCTGCTCGATGCGCCCGGCATGCTGAGTTTCGCCAAGACGCGCAGGCTGTGCTACGTCGCGAACTTCACCGAGACGTGTCCCGAGATGGCTCCCGAGGGATGGCACCTCTACGCCGGGACCTCGGTGCCGAAACCGGCGGTCGGGGACTTCGACGAGGAGGCCGAGAAGGAGTACCTGATGTCGGACCTGCGCGAGCAGATTCACGGGTTCGACGAGGCCGAGATCCTGTCGACCGAGATCACACGTGACGACTGGCCGCCACAACGTGCGGTGGCGGGGTTCGACCTGCCCAACACGACTCCGATACCGAACCTGTGGAACGTCGGTGACGGTGTCAAGGAGTACGGCAACGGCGGGACGACCGCGTGCGCCGAGACAGCGAAACTGGTCGTCGACCAGATCACGGAGCGGCACCCGGCAGGCAGCGCGCGCTGAGCAGGTGCGCGAGCGCCGGCCGAACCGATCGAACACAACGGACCGTCAACGAACCGGAGGAGAACCACGTGGCGACGACGGACACCATCACCGCGGCGGGCTCTGCCGTGCGCGTGGCCGCGAAGGTGCTGCGCGACAAGGCCAGGCCCGGTGCCCTGAGTGCGAAACCGGGTGCGGTCCCACCGTCGGCGGAGAGCATCACGCCGGACTGGCTCACCGCCGTGCTGTGCCACGACGTTCCCGGCGCGGAGGTGGTGGAGGTCCGGGTCACCGGCGGTGACGACGGGACGAGCTCGCGACGTCGGCTGTCGATTGTGTACAACGAAGCCGGGGTGGCTGCCGGCCTTCCGGAAACCGTGTTCACCAAGTCCACGGCGACGTTCGCGTCACGGATGCTGCTGGGCCTCACCGAGATCGTCGAGGGCGAGACGCTGTTCTACACCCGTGCGCGACCGGGGTTGCGGCTGCGCAGCCCCCGTGCGTACTACGCAGGCTACGACCCGATGTCGTACCGCTCACTGGTCGTCCTGGACGACCTGAGCGCCATGGGATGGACCTTCCCCGATCCCATGCTCAATCCCGTGACCCGCCACGATGCCGAGGACATGGTGCGTGAGCTGGCTACGTACCACGCTGCCTTCTGGGAAAGCCCGCGGCTGTCGGCGGACTTGGGGAAGCTGCGCGGTACCTACGAATGGCAGGACAACCTCAACCGCAGGGTGGGATTCGCCAGGCGTACCCGCGTCGGGTTCCGGCGGGCCATGGATGTGCTGCCGCCCGAGTTGCGGGCCAGAGGTGCCGAGGTCTTTCCCGGCTTCATGCGCTCGCTCGAGTTGCACCGCCGGGGTCCTCGCACGCTACTGCACCAGGACGTGCACCTCGGTAACTGGCTCCGCGACGCGGACGGCGGTATGGGGTTGTACGACTGGCAATGCGTCGCGCAGGGACACTGGGCGCTCGACTACTCCTACGCCCTCGCGTGCGGGTTGGCGCCCGAGGACCGGCGAGCATGGGAGGAGGAGCTGCTGGAGCTGTATCTGGAACAGCTGAAGGCGTCCGGCGTCGCGGAGCCCCCCACGTTCGACGAGGCGTGGCTCGCCTACCGCCAGCAACCGCTGCACGGGCTCGTGTTCGGCCTGTTCACGCTCGGTGGCAGCCGGATCGAGCCGGAGCTGCAGCCACGGGACTACACGCTGTTCGCCATCGAACGGATCGCGCGCTTCGTGGCCGACGCGGGCACGCTCGATGCGATCGATTGAGGCCGCACGCGGGGCGGTTGGCGGCCCGGGTGTCGCCGGGCCGGGGAGCCGGGCACCGGATGTGGCCGGAGCGCCGGCCTGCCGACCGAATGACCGTACGGCGAGGAGGGACACGGCGCCATGATGACGACGCGATTCTGTACCGAGTTCGGTGTGGACTATCCGATCGTCCAGGGAGGAATGCAGGGAGTCGGGCGTGCGGAGCTCGTCTCCGCGGTGGCCAACGCCGGCGCGCTCGGGTTCCTGACGGCACTGACGCAACCCACGCCGGAGGAGCTCACCCGCGAGATCGCGCGGTGCCGTGAGCTGACCGACCGGCCGTTCGGGGTCAACCTGACGATCCTGCCCACCATCGATCCCCCACCGTATGCCGAGTACCGGGACGCGATCATCTCCTCGGGTGTATCGGTCGTGGAGACGGCAGGGTTCAACCCTGCCGAGCACGTCCCCGCGTTTCGTGCCGCAGGTGTGAAGGTACTGCACAAGTGCACGAGTGTCCGGCACGCGGTGAAGGCTCAGGAACTGGGAGTCGACGGCGTCAGCATCGACGGGTTCGAGTGCGCGGGCCACCCGGGCGAGGACGACATCCCCGGGCTCGTGCTGATCCCGGCCGCCGCCGAGCGGGTCGGCATCCCGATGATCGCTTCGGGAGGGTTCGCCGACTCGCGGGGCCTGGTCGCCGCGCTGGCGCTCGGTGCGGACGGCATCAACATGGGGACGCGCTTCCTCGCGACGGTCGAGGCCCCTGTGCACCAGGCGGTCAAGGAGCGGTTGGTAGAGGCGAGCGAGCGCGAGACCGACCTCATCTTCCGGCCTCTGCGGAACACGGCGCGTGTGGCGCGCAACTCGGTGAGCCGGAAGGTTGTGGAGGTCCTGGACGAGGGTGGCGCCTTCGAGGACGTCCGGGAGCTGGTAGCGGGTTCGCGGGGACGGGAGGTCTTCGAGACCGGCGACCTCGAACGCGGTGTGTGGAGCGCGGGCCTGGCCCAGGGCCTCATCCACGACATCCCGCGGGTGGGCGAGCTGGTCCGGCGGATCGTCGCCGGCGCGGAAGACATCGTCCACGACCGGCTCGGCGCCCTGCTCACCGGCGAGAGCTGAGGCGCCGTTGCCACGCCATGTGTGTCACGCCGACGCCGCAACGACCCGACCGCGTGGTCGGTCGGGTCGGCAGGGAGACCGGTGATGTCGATTCCGTACGCCCAACCGCGGGACTGGACCGAGCCCGGCGCGCACCCTGTGGTGCCGGGTGTCCACCGGATCCCGATCGGCCTGCCGTTCGAAGGTCCGGCCGCGGTCAACTGCTATGTGCTGGAAGGGCCGCACGGGCTCGTACTGATCGATCCGGGGTGGGCCACATCGCGGACACAGGCGACGGTCGACCAGGGGCTCCGGCAGCTCGGCTACCGGCTCGCCGATGTCGCGGTCTGTGTCGCCACGCACCATCACTGGGATCACTACACGCAGGCGTACCGGTGGCGCACCACGCTCGGCACCGCCCTCTACACCGGGTACGGCGAACGGCACAGCATCGGCGAGTTCGGGCTCGAGCGGAGCCGCTTCCCGCATCACATCGATCTCCTGGTGCGGTGCGGCGCTCCGGATCTGGCACGACAGGTAGCGAACCAGGCTTTCGCGGAGTACGAACGCAGTGTGCCGTACGGCCCTCCGGACGGCTGGCTGCATCCCGGGGAGCGTATCCCCGTCGATGGCGGTGAGCTGGAGGTGGTCGGGGCACCGGGCCACACCCGAGGGCACATCACGTTGCGGCACACCGCAAGGGATGTGCTGTTCTCCGGCGACCACATCCTGCCGCGGATCACGCCGTCGCTCGGGTTCGAGTGGGCACCGGAACCGCAGCCGCTGCGCTCGTTCCTGGAGTCGCTCACCGCGGCGCTCGCGGTGCCGGACACCGTGCTGCTCCCGGCGCACGGACCCGTGCTCGACAGTACCCACGCCCGGGTACGCGAGCTGCTGCAGCACCACGAGGAGCGGCTGGAGCTGGTGTGCCGCCAGATCCGCCGTGGCGGTGGGACCGCCTACGACGTTGCGCGTGCCGTGCCGTGGACACGGCACGAGTGCGCACTCGACGAGCTGGAGCTCGATCACCAGATGCTCGCCGTGACCGAGACCGGTGCGCACCTGGAGGTGCTGCGGCTGCGCGGCGCGGTGGACGTACGTGTCGAGGACGCGGTACGGCGTTACATCCCCGGCTAGCCACGTTGTGTGAGGCCGCCTGCCTGCTGAGGGGTGCGTCACGTACCTCGACGGTGCCTTGTTCCGAGCACGGTGGAAAAGTTAATCTATTACTGATTAAATAAGAAGACGCACGTTCGACCATGCAGCGTTGCGCCTCGACCGTGCCGGCGCCGCGCGACGGCAACCGACCGAGAACGGGATGGCGACCAGCCCGCCAGGGAGAAGGACCACGATGACCACCACGGTGCCCGATTCGGCCCGGGCGACCTCCCGGCCGGACTACGCGGCTCTGATCGAACCGAGCCGGGTGCACGGCTCGCTGTACACCGACCCACGGGTATTCGCCGACGAGCTCGAACGGATCTGGTACCGAAGTTGGGTGTTCGTCGGCCACGAGAGCGAGGTCCCCGAGTCCGGCGACTACGTGCGCAAGAGCATCGGGCCGCAGGACATCATCATGACCAGGGGGCGAGACGGCGACGTGCACCTGGTGTTCAACCGATGCGCGCACCGCGGGAACCTGGTTTGCGAGGACGCCCGTGGCAATGCGAACGCGTTCCGCTGCCCCTATCACGGCTGGACCTACCGCAACACCGGCGAGCTGCTCGGTTACCCGTACAACAAGGGCTACGGCGGCAAGGGCAACCTCGACCTGTCCCTGGGCAGGGTGCCGCGCGTCGACTCCTACCGCGGCTTCGTCTTCGCCAGCCTGGCCGAGGACGGGCCGACGCTGGCGGAACACCTGGGTGCCGCTGCCGGTGAGATCGACAGGCTGGCGCGGTTGTCGCCCGAAGGCAGGATCGACCTCGGCGCGGGCTGGTTGCAGCATCGCACCCGCGCCAACTGGAAGCTGCTTGCCGAGAACGAGACGGACGGGTACCACCCGCAGTTCGTGCACAGTTCGATCTTCAGCGTTACGGGCAGCCCCATCGGGCCGCTCTACAGCGACAACTCGACAGCCGTCACGCGCGACCTGGGTAACGGCCACAGTGAGAACGATCTGCGACCCGAGTTTCGCCGGCAGGGTGAGCCGATGCGGTGGTTCGGTACCAGCGAGTCACGGGTACCGAACTACGTGGCGCGCATGCGTGAAGTGTACGGCGACGCGGCAGACGACATTCTCACCGAGGGTGCGCCGCACGTCATGATCTTCCCGAACCTGTTCATCGCGGAGATCCAGGTATTCGTCATCCAGCCGCTCTCGGTCGACGAGTGCGTGCAGCACTCGACGGCGGTCCAGCTCGGCGGCGCGGAAGAGCTGAACTCGCGCATGGTCTCCCAGAGTATCGGCTCTGTCGGCCCTGCGGGCATGCTGCTTGCCGACGACACCGAGATGTACGAGCGCAACCAGCGCGGTCTCGAGATGAGGCAGCCGGAATGGCTCGACGTCCGCCGCGGGATGCACCGTGAGGCTCTCGACGAGGACGGGTACCGGACCGGTGCGGCGACCGACGAGACGGGCATACGCGGGTTCTGGTCGCACTACCGGCGCCTCATGGAGGTGGACACGTGACCGCAGTGACCGACAGCCCGCTCACCCTGCGCCAGGTCGAGGAGTTCCTCTACCGCGAGGCGCGGTACGCCGACGAGCACGACTACGACGCGTGGGAGGCGCTGTGGACAGATGACGCTCTCTACTGGGTTCCGGCGGGCGATGCCACGAGCGATCCCGCCACGTCGATGTCGATCATCCACGACAACCGGAACCGCATCTCCACCCGGCTGAACCAGCTCCGCACCGGCAAGCGGTACTCGCAGTCGCCGCCGTCCAACCTTCGCCGCATCCTGTCCAACATCGAGATCCTCGGGGTCGCGGGCGGCGACACCGAGGTCGGCGCGAACTTCGTGCTCGTCGAGTCCACATCGCGCGGGATGGAGACCTGGGCGGGTCGCACCACGTACAGGTTGCGGGTGGTCGACGGCGAGGTCCGGCTGGCGTACAAGAAGGTCCTCCTGGTCAACCGGGACCAGCCGATTCGCACGATGGCCTTCCTCATCTGAGACCCGGAACGGGAGAGAATGTCCGAACGCGACTCCAACACCGGTGACGCGCACGACGTGACACCGGACGCCCCGTGCGCGGGTACGGTACGGGTGGACGATTCCGGCGGCGGTATCGTGGGCAACGAGTTCGCCGAGGTCGGCGTCGCCGTGGATCACTCGGGGAACGGCCCGCGGCTGCGCCTGGAGGATTACCGCACCGGCCGCGTGCGGAACCTGGATGCGCTGGAGCTGGAAACGATCATCTGGCTCCCGGAAGAGCGCCTGACCCAGCTGCTCGACCCGTCCACGACGCGGTGGCGCGAGGAACCGGACCGCTGATGGGCGCGACCGCGGTGGAGGAGCTGGAGCTGGCCCGCTACGTGCGGCCCGGCGACACCGTGGCCTGGGGCCAGGCATGCGCCGAGCCGACCAGCTTGACGCAGCTGTTGATGCGGCAGCGCGCGGACATCGGGCGATTCCGGTGTTTCCTCGGGATCCCCGTCTCGGACACCGTGCGCCCCGAGCATGCCGATCACGTGTCGTTCGTTTCCTACACGGCCAGCGGCAGCAACCGCGCGCTGTACGACGCAGGCACTCTGGACATCGTGCCGTGCCACTACTCGGTGCTGCCACGGCTGTTGTGCGCGGGGCCGTTGCGTGCCGACGTGGCGCTGCTGCAGCTGGCACCGACCGGCAGGCCCGGTATATACAGCCTCGGCGCGGGTGACGACTACCTGTCGGCAGCCATCGACACCGCGCGCGTGGTGCTTGCGGAGGTCAACGAGCAGGCGCCGTGCACGGCCGGAAGCCGGGAGGTACACGAGGACGAGCTGGACCTGGTGGTGCACACCTCACGGGAGCCCGCGTACGCCGAGCCGAGCAGTCCGGGTGAGACGGCGCGGCGGGTGGCGCATGAGGTTGCCTCGATCGTCCCGGACGGCGCGACCCTGCAGTGTGGTGTCGGTGCCCTCCCCGACGCCGTGCTCGCCGAGCTCGGCGACCGCACCGACCTGGGCATCCACACCGGGCTGCTGAGCGACGCGGCAGCCGACCTGATGGCCGCAGGCGTCGTGACGAACGCGCGCAAGAGCCTCGACCGGGGACGCACCGTGGCGGGCATGCTCATGGGGTCGCGGCGCGTCGCGGAGTTCGCCGACACCAACCCGGCGATCACGCTGCGGGAGACCGGTTACACGCACGACCCGGGTGTGCTGGCCGCGCTGGACGGGCTGGTCGCGATCAACACCGCGCTCGAGGTCGACCTGACCGGCCAGACCAACGCCGAGGAGGTCGGCGGCTCCTACGTCGGTGCCGTCGGCGGCGCGGTGGACTTTCTGCGCGGCGCCGCTCGGGCGCGGGGCGGACTACCCGTGGTCGCCCTTCCGGCCACCGCAGGGGAACGAAGCCGCATCGTGGCCCGGCTCGGCGGGCCGGTCACCACACCGCGCTGCGACGCAGGGGTCGTGGTCACGGAGTACGGGGTCGCCGACCTCCGCGGCGTGCCGCTCGCGGAGCGTGTCGAGCGGATGCTGGCGATCGCGCATCCCGACCACCGGCAGGCCCTTGCGGAAGCCGCCGAGTCATCGGGAGGTCGATCATGAAACGCCCGGCCATCGTCGCCCCGGTCCGTACTCCGGTCGGCTCTTTCGGCGGCAGCCTGCGGCCGCTGCCCGCGGAGGAGCTCGCCGCGCACGTGGTGCGCGAGCTGGTGCGCCGTTCCGGGGTGGACGCCGCGCGGATCGACGACGTGGTGTTCGCGCAGTCGTACGCGAACTCCGAGGCCCCGTGTATCGGTCGGTGGGTGGCGCTGCATGCCGGGCTGCCGATCGATGTCGCCGGCATGCAGCTCGACCGTCGCTGCGGCGGCGGCCTGCAGGCCGTGGCCACGGCCGCGATGATGGTGCAGACCGGGGCTGCCGACGCGGTCGTCGCGGGCGGCGTGGAAAGCATGAGCAATATCGAGCACTACACGACGGCCGTCCGGTGGGGTAACCGCGCGGGTAATGTCGCGCTGTACGACCGGCTCGATCGCGGGCGGGAACGCTCGCAACCGGAATGGCGCTTCGGCCCGGTCAGCGGCATGGTCGAAACGGCCGAGAACCTTGCCGAGCAGTACGGTGTCTCCCGCGAGGAGGCCGACGAGTTCGCGGTCCGGAGCCATCGACGGGCCGACGAGGCCTGGCGCGAGGGTCGGTTCACCGGCGAGGTCGTGCCGGTGGAGGTGCCGCAGCGCCGGGGTGATCCCGTCGTCGTGACCGAGGACGAGGGCATCCGCCCCGACTCGACTGCGGAGAAGCTGGGTGCCTTACGCCCGATCAGGGAAGGCGGCACCGTCACCGCGGGAAACGCCAGCCAGCAGAACGACGCGGCCGCGGCGTGCCTCGTGGTGGCCGAGGACATGCTCGACGTGCTGGGGCTGGAGCCTGCCGGGTGGTTGCGCGGCTGGACCGCCGCCGGGTGCGACCCCACCACGATGGGTATCGGCCCGGTGCCCGCGACGGCCAGGCTGTTCGAGCGTACCGGTGTCGGGTTCGACGACCTGGATCTGATCGAGGTGAACGAGGCGTTCGCCTGCCAGGTCCTGGCCGTGCTGCGGGCGTGGGAGCGGCCGATGGACGAGGTGCTGCCGAGGCTGAACGTGAACGGCTCGGGAATCTCGCTGGGACACCCGATCGGCGCGACCGGGGTCCGCATCCTGACGACGGCACTCCACGAGCTGCGTCGTCGTGGCGGGCACTACGCGCTGGAAACCATGTGCGTCGGTGGTGGGCAGGGTATGGCCGCGCTGCTCGAGGCACCGTGACGGTCGAGTGTGGAGGGAGTTCGGATGAGCAGCGCCAACGGCATCGTGGCCTACGCAGGCTACGTTCCCCGCTACCGCGTGCAGCGAGAGGAGATGGCGGCGGGACTGGGTGCGCAGTCCGGTCCCGGAGCGCGCGTGGTCGCGGGCTGCGACGAGGACAGCACCACGATGGGGGTCGAGGCCGCGGCGGCACTGCTCGCCACGCTGCCGGAGGGAGACCGTGCCCCCGCAGGCGGGCTGTACCTGGCGACAACCTCGCCCGCCTATGCCGACAAGGCCAACGCGGCAGCCGTGCACGCCGCGCTCGACCTGCCGTCCTCGGCCTTCGCCGCGGACGTCGCGGGTTCGGCCCGATCCGGGATGGCGGCGTGGCGCGCGGCGGCTGCCGATGGCGGGATGGCGGTCATGTCCGACGTGCGGCGCGGGCTGCCGGGTTCCGGTGACGAGCGCACCGGTGGGGACGGCGCTGCGGCGTTCCTGTTCGGCGACGCGGACCATGCGGTGGCCGAGATCGTCGCGCAGGTCTCCGAGACCGCCGAGATTCTCGATCGCTGGCGCGCACCCGGAGGTGTGGCTGCCGGCCAGTGGGAGGAGCGGTTCGGTGTGGAGGCCTACCAGCCCCTTGCCGAGCGAGCGGTGCGTGCGGTGACGGATGCCGCGGGCGGCGTCGCGCCCGACCATGCCGTGGTGGTGTCGCCGAACCCCGGGGTGGCAAAGCGGGTACGCCGGCTCGCCGCCGGTGCCGTCTCGACGACCGGCTCGCCGGTGGGTCACGCGGGTGCCGCCGATGTCGGCCTCGGGGTGGCCGATGCGCTCGACCGGGCACAGCCGGGCGACACGATCCTCGTGCTCAGTGTTGCGGACGGGTGCGACGCGCTGATGCTGCGGGTCACCGACCGGATCGCCGCGGCGCGGCAGCCACATCCGGTGGCCGACCAGCTCACCTGCGGGATCGACGTGCCGTACCCGACCTACCTCGCCTGGCGCGGGCTGCTCGAGCGCGAACCCCCGCGGCGGCCCGAGCCGGACCGGCCCGCCGGACCGCCGTCGGCACGCGGGGCGCGGTGGAAGTTCGCGTTCACCGGCGCACGGTGCCTGCAGTGCGGCTTCGTGCACCTGCCCCCGCAGCGGGTCTGCAAGGGTTGCCGCGCCGTGGACGACATGGTGCCGTGCCCGCTGGCCCGCTCGGCGGGGACCGTGGCCACCTACACGGTGGACCACCTCGCCTTCTCGCCGTCACCGCCGCTCATCGAGGCCGTGATCGACTTCGACGGCGGCGGGCGCTACACGCTGGAGGTCGCCGACGCCGCGCCGGAGACGATCACCGTCGGTACCCGGGTCACGCTCACCTTCCGCATGCTCTACACCTCCCACGGCGTGCACAACTACTTCTGGAAAGCACGCGTCGCCGACACGCAGGAACCCGGGTACCGGCAGGCGACGCCCGATGCGAAACGAGGTGCGGATCATGGGTAGCAACGGGATCCGGGACCGCGTGGCGATCGTGGGGATGGGGTGCACGCGCTTCGGCGAGCACTGGGATTCCTCCGCAGCGGATCTCCTCGTGGACGCGACCGAGGAGCTGTTCGCCGCGACTCCGGTGGTGAACAAGGACGACGTCGACGCGTACTGGCTGGGCACGCTGGCATCCGGGCAGTCGGGCATGACGCTGAGCACGGCGTTGTGCCCCGACTACAAACCCGTCACCCGCGTCGAGAACTACTGCGCGACGGGTTCCGAGGCGTTGCGAAACGCGTGTTATGCGGTGGCCTCCGGTGCCTACGACCGTGCGTTGGCCGTCGGGGTGGAGAAGCTCAAGGACTCCGGATTCTCGGGGCTGGTGCGATCCGATCCTCCTGGGGACGGCACCGCCGCCGAGCTGAGCCTGACCGCGCCTGCTGCGTTCTCGTTCCTGGACCCCGCGTACTGCGCACGGTACGGCGTGCACGAGAACGACATGCGGGAGGCGATGACCCACATCGCGTGGAAGAACCACGCCAACGGCGCGCTCAACCCCAAGGCACAGTTCCGTTCGGGGGTGACGAAGGAACAGGTCGAGCAGGCACAGGTGGTGGCAGGCCGTCTCGGAGTGCTGGACTGCTCCGGCGTATCGGACGGCGCCGCGGCGGCACTCGTCGTGCCTGCCGAGGAGGCGCATCTGTACACCGATCGGCCGCTGTTCATCAAGGGATTGTCCCTGGTCGCCGGGGCTGCCGGCGGAGCATCGGACCCGGCCTACGACTTCACCACATTCCCCGAGGTCGTGCACAGCGCGCGGGATGCCTTCGCGCAGGCGCGAGTAACCGATCCCGCTACCGAGCTGTCGCTGGCCGAGGTGCATGACTGCTTCACACCGACCGAGCTGGTGCTGATGGAGGACCTGGGATTCGCCGAGCGCGGTCGAGCGTGGAAGGACGTGCTCAACGGTGCCTTCGAGCTGACAGGCAGGCTCCCGGTGAACCCGGACGGCGGCCTCAAGTCGTTCGGCCATCCCGTCGGTGCCAGTGGTTTGCGCATGCTGTACGAGTGCTGGCTGCAGTTCCGGGGTGAGGCCGGACAGCGTCAGCTCGACGACCCGCGGTTGGCGGTGACACACAATCTCGGCGGCAGGCCCGGCAACTGTGTCTCCTTCGTCGCCGTGGTCGGGCCGGATCGCGCGGGTTAGCGCGGTCGGCTTGACGAGCCGACGAAATCTATTTATTATTAATTAAAAAGTAACGCATGTCGGTGTGGTGATCCCGGAACGGTAGCCGGATCACACGGCGCACCGGCATGCCAGTAGAGCCGGAGGATCGATTGGTTGGTGTCAAGGATCGCGTAGTCGTCGTGACGGGCGCGGGTGGCGGCCTGGGGCGTGAGTACGCCATGCTGCTCGCCCGCGAAGGTGCGCGCGTCGTGGTCAACGATCTCGGAGGTGCCCGTGACGGATCGGGCGAGAGCACCGCGATGGCGGACCAGGTCGTGCGGGAGATCCGGGAAGCAGGCGGCGATGCGGTGGCCAGCTACGACAGTGTGGACACCGAGGAGGGCGCGCGGGCGATCATCGGAACGGCCGTGGCCGAGTACGGTGGGGTCCACGGCATCGTGAACAACGCCGGCATCCTCCGTGATCGCGCGTTCCACAAGATGACCGCCGAGGACTGGGAAGCCGTGCTACGGGTACACCTGTTCGGTAGCTATCACGTCACCAGCGCCGCGTGGCCGTACTTCCGGGAGCAGCGGTACGGCCGCGTCGTGATGGCGGCCTCGACGAGCGGGCTGTTCGGCAACTTCGGTCAGGCGAACTACGGTAGTGCCAAGGCCGGCCTGGTAGGGCTGGTCAACACCCTCGCGATCGAGGGAAGCAAGCACAACATCACCGCCAACGCGGTCGCGCCGATGGCGGCGACGCGGATGACGGAGGACGTGGCTCCGCCGGAGATGCTTGCCAAGCTACCGCCGGAGCAGGTGGCACCGCTCGTCGGCTACCTGCTGACCGAGGAGTGCACCGATACCGGCATGACCTTGGTCGCCGGGGGTGGGACGTACTACCGCGTGCAGCCGTTCCAGTCCGCGGGCCTGCGGTTCGAGCAGACACCGTCCATGGACGACGTCGCGGCGCAGTGGCACACGATCACCGACATGACGGACGCGACGCCGGGCGTGAACCCGGTCGGATGAGCCGCCGAGTAGCTAAGGAAGCGATGATGAAGGTCGTAGTGGATTACGGCAAGTGCACCGGTCTGGGAATCTGCGAGTCGCTGGCGCCCGATGTCTTCGAGGTCAATGACGACGGTGAGCTGGAGCTGAAACAGTCGTCCGTGCCGGAAGGGCAGCTGGAGGACGTGGAGGCGGCCGTCGAGGGTTGTCCCACGGAGGCGCTCCGGCTGGAGCCGGACGACTCGAGCGCGGACACCGAGTAGGGGCTCCGGCATGTCGGTGGAGCACCTGGTCGTGGTCGGCGCCTCGCTGGCGGGCCTCCGGGCGGTTGAGGCGGCTCGGAAGGCGGGGTTCGACGGGCGTATCACGCTGGTGGGGGCGGAGGAGCACCTGCCGTACGACCGTCCCCCGCTGTCCAAGGCTTTCCTGGAGGGTGACCGCCTCGACGGTGCGCCGGAGATCCCGTTGTTCCGTAGTGGCGAGACCTTCCGCCACGAGCTCGACGTGCACCTGATGCTGGGCGAACCGGCTACCGCGCTGGACCCGGAGCGCAAGGTGGTGTGCGTCGGGCAGCGGGAAGTGGCGTACGACGCTCTCGTGCTCGCCACCGGTGCCACCGCGCGCGACCTGCCGGGCACTCAGGGCCTGGACGGGGTGCACACCCTGCGCACCGTCGATGACGCGGTGGCCGTGCGCGCGGCCTTGGAAGGGGGCGCGCGCACCGTGGTCGTGGGGGCGGGGTTCATCGGGTCCGAGGTCGCCGCGACGGCGCGGAAACGAGGTCTCGACGTGACGGTGGTCGAGACCCTGCCCACACCGTTGCAGGCGGCGGTCGGCCGCACCATGGGGGAGATCTGTAGCTCGCTGCACACCCGCAACGCCACCGGGCTGCGGTGCGGAGTCAGCGTCGATTCCGTGGAAGGGCGGGCGCGCGTCGAGCGTGTCGTACTGTCCGATGGCTCCGTGCTCGATGCGGACCTCGTCGTGGTGGGTATCGGAGCGGCACCGTCGACGGGCTGGCTGGCAGGCTCCGGCCTTGTCGTCGACGACGGGATCCACTGTGACGCGACGCTGTGGACCGGTGTGGAGGGAGTCTACGCCGCCGGAGACGTGGCGCGCTGGTACAACCCGTTGTTCGACCGCGCGATGCGTCTGGAGCACTGGACGAGCGCCGCCGAACAGGGAGCGCGCGCAGCCCGGAACGCGCTCGATCCGCCTACGGCGCGGAGCTACTCCACGGTCCCGTACTTCTGGTCCGACTGGTACGGAAGCAGGATCCAGTTCGTCGGCGTCGCCGATGCCGACGAACTGGTCATCGTCGACGCCGATCCGGACCCGGGCAGTCGCTGCGTTGCCCTGTACCGCGCCGGGGATGCGGTGGCCGGAGCGATGACGATCAACGCTCCGACAGAGATCATGAAGTACCGGGGCATGATCGCCAAGAGGGCATCGTGGCGGGATGCGCTGTCGTTCGCCGAGAGCCGGCGTGCTGTAGCGGGCGTTTCGTGAGGAGTGGCCGGAGATGCCGGGTACGTATGTGACGACAGGGGCGCTCGTGCCGGCGCCGAGCGGCTCGTCGGTCCGCGAGCTCGCAGGCGTTCGGAGGACAGCGGGCAGGGAGCGCGGATGACCGAGTCATCGACGTACGGCCGGGCGGCCGAGGCGCCTACCGAGAACGGGTCGATCTGGGACCTCGTGGAGGAGGCCAAGGCCGGTGACACGGCTGCCATGGAGGCGCTGTACCGGCTGCACGCGGATGCCGTCTTCACCTACATCTACAGCCGTACCGGTGAGCGTCACCGGGCTGAAGACCTGACCAGTGACGTCTTTATCCGTATGTTGAGGCGTATCGATTCGCTGACGCACCGGCGCTCGACCTTCCGGGCGTGGCTCATCACGATCGCCCGCAATGCCGTGATGGACGACCAGCGCTCGGCGAACCGGCGATACGAGTCGCCCGTTCTCGAGTCCGTCGAGCCGCCGGACGGCTCGGCGGACCCGGCCGAGGTCGTCTGCGAGAGAGAGCTCGCGGGAAGCGTGCGTCGCAGCCTGACTCACCTGACCGGCGACCAGCAGCGGTGTGTCGAGCTGCGCTTCCTGCGCGGGCTCTCCGTCACGGAGGTCGCCGAGCGGATGAACCGGGACCCGCGTTCGATATCCGCCCTCCAGCTGCGCGCGTTACGCAAGCTCGAGCGCCTCGTAGCGCGTGAGGGCGTGACGGGTTCCCGTGTCCGGCAGCGGCAGCAACCGTGCACGGACGACCGGCGATCCGGGCGACGCGGAAAGGGATACGTCCATGCACCTCGCTGAGCATGCGCGGCGGGATCCGGACAGCCTCGCTCTCGTGGTCGCCGATACCGGCCTGCGTATGACGTACGGCGAGCTCGACGACAGATCCGCCCGGGTGGCGGGGTTGCTCCAGCACGCCGGACTGCGCGAGGGTGACGTGGTCGCGCTCCTTACCGAGAACTCCGTGCTCAGCGCGGAGGTCTACTGGGCAGCGATGCGGCGGGGCCTGTCGTTCACCCCGGTTGATCACTCGTTGGGCGTGGAGGAGATCGCCTACGTCATCAACGACAGCGGGGCGCGGGCGCTGTTCATCTCGGAGTCGATGAGCGAGCTCGCCGGCTCCCTGGCGGCGTTGACGCCGCATGTCGAGGTTCGCTTCGTGCGTGGATCCGGCATCGAACATCACGAGGACTACGAGGGTGCACTGAGTTCGGCTTCCGTCTCGGTCGGCGATACGTGGAACGGCTCCGAGCTGGTGTACTCGGCGGGAACGACGGGTCGGCCGAAGGGGGTTCGTCCGCTCGGCGTGTACGGAGCCGCTCCCGATGACCGCGCGGGACCCGCACGACACATCGCGCCGTGCTGCGGCATCACCGCGAACACGGTCTGCCTGTGCGCGATGCCCCTGTACGAGCCGACATCACTCCAGGCGTTCGTCGCGGTGCAGATGGCAGGTGGCACGGTCGTCACGCTCGCCGAGCCCTCTGCCGAGGCGGTGCTGGGCGCGATCGGACGTTACCGCGGATCGCACGCCCTGTGCTCGGTGCGCGTGCTGTCCGAGATGGCCGGGCTCCCACGCGCGACGCGCGCCCGTTATGACCTGTCGAGCCTGACGCTCGTCATCCACACGGCGGCTCCGTGCCCGGCTGAGGTGAAGCGTGAGCTGCTGGAGTGGCTCGGGCCGATCGTGTGCGAGTTCTACGGTGCAGCGGAAGGCAACGGCCTCACCTTCATCACGGGCATGGAGTGGCTACGCAAGCCGGGGTCGGTGGGTCGGAGCGTGCTGGGCACGGTTCGGGTCTGTGACGCCGACGGGCACGAGCTTCCGGAGGGGCGGGTGGGTCTGGTCTACTTCGACCGGCCGGGCAGGTCCTTCGCGTACAGCAATGCGCCGGAGCTGACACGTTCGGTGATGCACCCGTGGCGGGAGAACTGGACGACCATGGGAGACATCGGCTACCTGGAGGACGGTTACCTGTTCCTCGTGGATCGCAAGGAGTTCGCGCTGACCAAGGACGAGGGTGTCGTGTATCCGCGAGAGGTGGAGGATGTGCTCGCCGAACATCCCGTGATCGCCGATGTCGCCGTCGTGGGGATGCACGATGGGCAGGAACAGCTTCGGCTCAGGGCAGTCATCCGCGCCGCGGACGGTACGGACGTCGGACCCGTGCTGGCGCGCGAGCTGATCGAGCACGTTTCGGACAGGATCGCGCACTGGAAGGTTCCGGACAAGGTCGACTTCGTCCGTGAGTTGCCACGCGTGACGACGGGCAAGTTGATCAAGCGCAAGGTCGCGGCACACTACACGGTCATCGACAGTGTGGCTGTATGACGCCGTCGGCAGGCGTAGCCGTCACAGGTCGTGCTGCGGCGACCGGGCGCCCGTATCGAGAGCTTGCTGCTCGGTCATCCAGGCGATGATCTGGTTCCGGGAGTGGAACCCGAACTTGCTCAGTATGTGCTCGATATGTGTGTCGACAGTGCGTTTGGCTATCACCAGCCTCCCTGCGATGTCCTTGTTCGTGAAGCCGCGCGCGACCAACTCCGCGATCTGCCGTTCTCGCTTGGTCATCAGGTCCGTGTGCGAGGGGCTCCCTGCGGGACGGTCCGCGACCTCCCCGGCGGTCTCGTCCAGGGCGAGCCTGACCGCGGCGGCGGTCGTGAGCTGATTGCCGCTGCGCCAGGCGGCTTCGTAGGAGTCGTTGCCCAGGGCGTCGCGCACGCGGTACACGGCTTGTTCGTGCAGGTGCGAAAGCCCGGGTAGTGCGCTGGTCGAGGTCTCGATGGCATCCCACTGGTTCTGCGCGGCACCTATCAGTTCAGCCGCGCGTTCCGGGGCCTGTGCGGTCGTGATCCACGCGATGGCTTCCAGGCACAACCCGATGCCGAGCTGTTCGTTCATCAGCCGCTTGAGACGGAGGCTCTGGTTCTCGAGCGAGACCGCCGTTTCCGGATCCCCCTGATGCCAGACAGCCAGGCCGGCTATCCCGAGCGAGTAGGAGCGGTACCACAGCTCGTTCACCGGTTCCGTGAGCGCGACGCACTCCGTGTGCGCCTTGAACGCCTGCCAGTAGTCGCCGTGCAGGGTGTAGGAAAGTGATTGCACCGCCAGCGTGTGCGCGCACTGCGCATGGTCCCCGCGTGCGCGAAACCCGTGTAGCGCTGCCGTGAGGTACTTGATCGATTGCTCTAGGTCGCCGGTGAACAGTGCGACGAAACCGGCCGCCTGGTCGATCAGGGCTGAGTCCGGTTCGTCGAGCTGGTGAAGGATGCACCGCGCTTCGTCGAGGAACTGGTCGGCACGCGCCAGGTCGCCCTGCATGGCAGCCCACCAGCATGCGGTGCGCAGTGCCCGCAGCCTGGTGAACGTCGGTTTCGGAGCCTGGCTGAGCAGGCGGTCGAACCACAGCCTGCCGGGGCGGAACAGTCCCTCGGCCATGCCGAATTCGAGTAGGCTCGCACCCATGCGCAGCCCCGGCTCCGCCTCGCCAGGCTCCGTGTAGCAGTACTCGAGCGCCACCCGGAAGTTTCCCTGCTCTCGCCGTAACCACTCGATCCAGTCGAGCTGGCGCGGACCGAGCCATTCTCGTTCGGCGCGTTCCGCGAGCTCGACATACCAGTCCCGGTGACGCCGCCGCACATTGCGGAATTCGCCAAGTTCCTGCAGGTGCTGCGCACCCCGCTGCCGGATCGGGGGGAGCATCCGGTAACGCGTGCGTCCCTGTTGCCGGTGCGTGACGAGGATCGACTTGTCTACAAGGGATTGCAGAAGATCCGGCATGCGCTCCACGGCCTCGTCGTTGGCGGCGCAGACCGCGCGCGCAGCCTCGAGTTCGAATCCCCCGGCGAAGACCGAGGAACGTGCCCAGAGTTCACGCTCCTCTGTGGAGCACAGCGAGAAGCTCCATTCGATGGACGCCGTCATCGTTCGTTGCCGGCCCGGCGCGGTCCTGCTGCCCAGCGTCAGTATGTCGGCGTGCTGGGCGAGATGCCGTGCGATCTCGTCGGGCGACATCGCGCGCAGCCGTACCGCGGCAAGCTCGATGGCCAGCGGGATTCCCTCCAGCCGTCGGCAGATATCGGCCACCGCACGGCGGTTGGACTCGGTCAGCTCGAAGCCGGGCACCACGGCTCGCGCACGATCGATGAACAACCCTACGGATTCGTACTGCCGCAGTGCGGTGGACTCCTCGACGCCACGAGGCGGGCTGGCCAGCGGCAGCACGGAGTATATCGCCTCGCCCCAGATGCGAAGGGGTTCGCGGCTCGTTGCGACGACCTTCAGCCCCGGGCAGGTGCGTAGGAGCGTGTCGATGAGCATCGCGCACGCGTCCACGAGGTGTTCGCAGTTGTCGAGGACGAGTAGCGCATCGCGCTGCCGTAGGTGTTCGACCAGGGACTCGGGTGCCGTGCGGTTCGACCGGCCTTGCAAGCCCAGGCTGCCGGCGACGGTATGTGGTAGCCACTCTGCGTCACTCAGTTCACCCAACGAGACGAACCAGATACCGTGTGTGAACGTGCGATGAAGGTCGTCCGCGAGACGCCACGCCAGGCGGGTCTTGCCGACCCCGCCCGGTCCGGTCAGCGTGACCAGACGCGACTCGGAGAGCAACGCCCTGGCGTCGGCGCGTTCGCGCCGCCTGCCGACGAAGCTGGTCAGCTCGGCAGGAAGGTTCGTGGCAGCATGTCTTTTCGCTGCGCTTCCAGCCATCATCCAGCCTTTGGACTCGGACGTCGTCCTCACGGACACGCTACCGGATCGGGTTGTTGATCGTACAGCGCCGGGGATGCTTGCCGACCCGAATCGTTACGCAGCGTGGTACCTGTCGGGTCGACACTCGGAGGCCGCCCGGCCCCCGTGGCTTTTATGATCGTCTAGAATGTCAAGTGTGGCGAGGACACGCGCAACTCAGGCATCGGATACGGGACGCTCGGCACGCAAGTCCGAGCAGACCCGGGCGCGCATTCTGGACGCGGCGGCCTACGTGCTGAGCCGGAAGGGGTACGCGGGTACGCGGCTGGGAGATATCGCCGAGCGGGCAGAGATCCAGGCGCCTGCCATCTACTACTACTTCCACTCTCGTGAGGATCTTGTGGAAGAGGTGATGTGGGTCGGGATCGCGCAGATGCGCGAGCACCTCGAGGACGCGCTGAAGGGCCTCTCCGCGGATGCGAGGCCGATGGAGCGGATCGAGCTCGCCGTGTCCGAGCACCTCACGCACGAGCTGGAGATCTCCGACTACACGACCGCTGCGATACGCAACGCGGGGCAGGTGCCCGAGGACATCAAGCGCCGGTACGACCGTGAGGCGAAGCGGTACGGGGATGTGTGGCACGAGCTGTTCGAGGCTGCGCGCAAGGCAGGCGAGTTGCGCGCGGATCTGGACCCGATGGTGGCTCGGATGCTCGTGATGGGCGCGCTCAGCTGGGCAGCCGAGTGGTGGAACCCGCGGCGTGAGTCGCTGGCCACCGTGACCAAGACGGCGGTATCGTTCATCCGGAACGGGTTGCAGGCCGCGCCGGACGTGGCCGAGGGTAGCTAGGCTCCTCGCCTGCTCCCGTGCGGGCGTTGTCCGTGCACCGCTGAGACGGCGACGGAACCTCTCGCCCCGGGGACTCGGTAGCACAGGATCAGGCCGTTCCACGGGTGAGCTCCGCGATCACCGTCCGCAGGGATCGGGAAGTGGCGGATGGTCGTATGCGCAGCGTATCCACCCGGTTCCCGTCCGTAACACGACCGTTGCCTGATACCTGCGTGACGGGCACTACGTATCCAAATACGCATGCGTACCGATTCGGTTCCGTTCGCGCGGCTGCAGAGTGGGTGCATCCTCTCGGGGTGAAGACTCCGGATACACCCGGCGACTGGAGTGCGCGATGAAGCTGAACGGTTCGGAAGAGGTCTACAGGTACATCGGCGAGACCTTCAAGTCGGCCTTCGACGATCCACGACTGGGTCCGACACTGGAGGGACGGCGCCTGCGGCTGCGCTTCGGTCTCATCGACCCGGACTGCGTGCTGGACATCGACACCGAGCGGAGGGAAGTGCGCATGGGCGATCACCGGAGCTCGGTGCCGTCGGCCATGGTGGCGATGAACGGCGACAACGCCAACCTCTGCTGCCAGGGCCGGCTCGATGTGTCCGAGGCGCTGGCCAGCGGCGACATCGTCGTGGAAGGCAGTGGCTACGAGCTTCTGGAACTGGTTTCGCAACAGGATACCTTCGCCCACCTGTACGTGGACACGCTCAAGCGTGAAGGCAGGCAAGACCTGCTGGCTTGCTGATCGTCCCGTGTCCGGTACGTCGGGCCCAGCCACGTACCGGACACGGGAGGCGAGCGTTCCCGGTGCCGTCGGAGGCGCTGTCGCGCCGGTCCTGAAACGGTCTCGCTCGAGTGCGTTGCATTACCGGACACCGTATTATATTCTATCGTAGAATAAAAAGTAGACGACTTCGCGTGTATGCGGTCGGTGTGGGAGTTCGTGTGGCTTTCCGGTGCGAGTTCGGTATCCACGCGATGGCGCGCATCGGAGCATCGGTGGAACTACACGCTCCATGACACACCGGCTCGCAGGCGAGCCGGCCTCAGGAGCACGACTCCAGCAAGTGTCATCGGGATGGAAGGAACGACGGAATGTATCCAGGAACGATCGCCGAGGCCGCGCCCGACAGGCCGGCAGTCATCCTCGCCGAGACCGGAGAGATACTTACCTATCAGGATCTCGACGACCGGTCCGCGCGGCTGGCGAGGATGCTCTACGACTCCGGGCTCCGCCCGGGCGACGTGATCGCGTTGTTGTCCGACAACAACCCGCAGTTCTTCGAGATCTACTGGGCCGCCTTGCGCTCCGGTCTCTATGTCACAGCTGTCAACCGCCATCTGGCTGCGGAGGAAGTCGCCTACATCCTCGAGGACAGTGGCTCGGTGGCCCTTTTCGCATCCGCGTCGTTGAGCGAGCTCGCCACAGAGGTGACATCGCTGGTACCCGGTGTCACGATGCGCTATGCGTTCAACGGCTCGGTTCCCGGGTTCGGCTCCTATGAGGACGCGCTGGCAGCCGCACCTGCGGAACGCCTCACCGATCAACCGCGCGGCGGTCCGATGCTCTACTCGTCCGGTACCACCGGGCGCCCCAAAGGGATCAAGGTTGACGAGCCGCAGGTTCAGGTGGACGATCCCTCTGCCGACGTGCTGGTGCCGTTCCTCCAGCACGTTCTCGGGCTGGGCGCCGAGGACACCTACCTCTCCCCGGCCCCGCTGTATCATACGGCACCGTTGCGCTGGGCCGGTGCGATTCACGCGCTCGGCGGAACCGTGGTGGTGATGCGGAAGTTCGATGCGGAGGCACTGCTGGAGCACATCGAGCAGTACCGGGCGACCGCGGTGCAGGTCGTACCGACGATGTTCGTGCGCATGCTGAAGCTGCCCGTTGAGAACCGGAACCGGTACGACGTGTCGAGCCTCCGGGTCGCGGTACATGCTGCGGCGCCGTGCCCCACGGAGGTCAAGCAAGCGATGATGGACTGGTGGGGCGACATCGTCTACGAGTACTACGGGTCCACCGAGGGCCACGGTCTCACGCTGATCACCCCGCAGGAGTGGCGCCAGAAGCCGGGTTCGGTGGGTAAGGCCATGCTCGGGTCGCTACACGTGTGCGACGAGTCCGGCGCGGAGCTGCCTCCCGGGCAGACAGGTCTGGTGTACTTCGAGCGGGACGAGCTGCCGTTCCGGTATCACAACGACCCGGAGAAGACGAGAGACGCCCAGCACCCGGAACATCCCAACTGGACCACGGTCGGGGATGTGGGATATGTGGACGAGGACGGCTATCTCTTCCTCACCGACCGCAAGTCGTTCGTGATCATCTCGGGCGGCGTCAACATCTACCCGCAAGAGGTCGAGAACGCGCTGACTCCGCACACGAAGGTCCTCGACGCGGCCGTGATCGGTGTGCCCGACGCCGAGATGGGCGAGCAGGTGAAGGCGGTCGTGCAACCCGCGGAGGGCGTGACGCCCGGACCCGAGCTGGCGAGCGATCTGATCGACTACCTGCGGGACCGTATCGCGCACTACAAGGTGCCAAGCAGCGTCGACTTCGTCGACGAGCTACCGCGCACACCGACCGGCAAGCTCGTCAAACGCGAGCTACGTGAGCGGTACGTGGGCGCGGCCTCGTAGTACCGGAGTGCGGATGCCTCATCCCGTGCTCGAGTAGTTCGGCTCGACACCGTCGAGCCGGTATGTCCGGCGTGGTCCGGTAAGTCCCGGTGCCGGTGCCGTTCACGTCACATGTCGCACCCTTTCCGTGGACGGCATCGGCACCGATCCTTGGGCGGCACGGCGCACGGGTCCGGTGCCGGCGCGGACGCCCGGCGCCGACGACGCGTCGGGGTTGCGCATCCGGAAGCCGCAATGATCCGGTATCTAGTTGAATATATATTAAAAATGCGGTATCGTTCGCGCAGAGATGCGAAGGTGCCACTCGACCGGTGCGCCTCCAGTGCGTCGGCGTTCCCGTCAGCTGTATCTGTCTGCGGAGGAGCTATGTCGTTCAAGGACGAAGACGAAGTCGCGCGGTATATCGGCGGCATTTTCCAGGAAGCCTTCAAGGATGAGGAGCTCGGGCCGACGCTGGCGGACACCGGCCTCGTCGTGAGCTTCCGGTACACCGAACCCGATGCGGTCCTGACCGTCGATATGGGTAACCACCAGGTGTACCAGGGAGAGCGGGACGACGTGGATCCTTCAGCCACGATGTACATGAAGGCCGAGACGGCCAACGCGTACTGGCAGGGCGCGGTGAACCTGCCGTTCGCCATCGCCCGCGGAAAGGTGACTGTGGAGGGGAATGTGGCCAGCCTGCTGAAGCTGGCCCCGCTCGGAAGCAAGTTGTTCTCCGTATACACCGGCATGCTCGAGCGCGACGGTCGTCAGGATCTACTGGTAGACAAGTAAGTTTCGCACCGGCATCCGGGATCGGGCGGCCTCGGCGTGCGCGTCCGTTGCCGGAGGAGGTGCCACGTCTCGGTATACGCTTCGGGTCGTCCGTGCAGGGCGTCCCGAACCGAACTCCCACTGGAGAGTCGATGGTTGCGACGGGCGAACAGCGTACGTACAGCAGTGTTTCCGTGTCACCGTTGTCCTTCTGGGCAACGACAGCGGAGGAACGCGAGGAGAGCTTCCGCCTGCTCCGGGAACACGACCCGGTCAGCTGGCAGGTCCCGCTCGAAGGCTCGCTGATGCCGCCCCAGCAGCAGGGCATCTGGGCCGTGGTGCGTCACGAGGATATCGTGTACGTCAGCAAGAATCCCGAGATCTTCTCCTCGGCGCAAGGTGTGCAGCAGGAAGAGGTTCCTGGGGACATCCTTGCCGCCGCGGAGTCGTTCCTCGGGATGGATGCGCCGGAACACAGCAGGCTGCGCAGGCTGGTCAGCGCTGCCTTCACCCCGAAGCAAGTGGCCAAGATCGAGGATCAGATCAAGAACCAGGCCGAGCAGATCGTCGATGACTTGCTCGCGACCGGGGATTGCGACTTCGTCGAGCAGGTGTCCAAACGCCTTCCGATGTGGACGATCTACGAGATGATGGGGTTGGACCCCGCGAAGCGGGAGACCGCTGCCGCGGCCGCCGACGGGATGGTCTCGTGGGCGGATGAGGACGTGGCCGCGGGCCGCGAGCCGGGTCAGGTGCTCAACGAATCGCTGGTGACCCTGCTTTCCACCGGGATGGAGTTCGCCGAACACCGGCGGAAGAACCCGGCGAACGATCTCATGACCAATCTCGTTCAGGCGGAGATCGATGGTGAGAAGCTGACCGACGAGGAGATCGGCGCGTTCTTCGTACTACTGTCCGTCGCGGGTAACGACACCACCCGGAACACGATCACGTTGACGATGAAGGCCCTGTGCGACTTCCCGGAGCAGCGCGATCTGTTGCTGGAGGACTTCGAGGGACGGATCGATACGGCCATCGAGGAGTTCGTGCGATGGGTGACGCCGGTGATGACCTTCCGGCGGACCGTGACGCAGGACACGGAGCTGCGCGGGCGGCAGATCTCGGCAGGCGAGTGGGTGGTCATGTTCTATTCCTCGGGTAACCGGGACGAAAGCGTGTTCGCCGACCCGCACCGTTTCGACGTCACACGGCGCCCCAATCCCCATGTCGCTTTCGGTGGCGGGGGCCCGCATTTCTGTCTCGGCAACATGCTCGCCAAGACACAGCTGCGAGCGATCTTCGATCAGCTGCTGCATCGGGCGCCGAAGCTGGAGGTCGGTGAGCCGAGTTACCTGGTCGGAAACTTCGTGCGTGGCGTCAAGAGCATGCCGTGCCGTCTGGGCTGACGCTGCCTGAGCCTCACCAGCGCGGTGATCGCGGCGGTTGAGGACATGCGTGCTCGGATGCCCTGGTGACGGAGCCGCCCCAGCCCGCAGCACCCCGGCTCGACTGCGCGTGACTGCGTTTGCGCCGGGGTGCGGCGGGCTGGGGCGTAGTACGGAGCGGCGCACGAAGGGGAACGACTGCCCCCGGGGTCACCGACCGCGGAATACGGGCGCGCGCTTCTCGTGGAACGCGGTGACACCTTCTTCGAAGTCGGCGGAGGCGAACAACGTGGTTTGCAGTTCCACTTCGTCCTCGAGCACCGCGTTCGGATCCCGGGGCCAGCCGGCGAGCATCGACTTGATGCCCGCCAGGGCGAGCGGCGGGCCGCCGGCGATCGAGCCCGCTGCGTCGATCGCACGCTTCGTGCACGCGCCAGGTGGCACGAGCTCGTCCACAAGCCCCATCGAGTGCGCGTCCGTACCGGAGAGGCGATCCGGGAAGAGCATCAGCTGCCGTGCCCGCGCGAGCCCCACGCGCGCCGGGAGCGAGGCGAAAATACCCATGTCACCCGCGAGACCGACGGCGGTGAACGTGGTGTTGAACGTGACGTCCTCCGCGGCGACGACCCGATCGCACGCGAGTGCGAGAGCCGCGCCCGCGCCGAATGCGAACCCTTCGACGGCGGCGATCACGGGTTTGGGGCCGTTCCAGATCGCGCGGATGACGCGCTGTGCGGCCTCGGCACGGGGCCTCGTCGCCTCGGGTTGCTGACGTCGCATCGTGGAGATGTCGCCACCGGCGCAGAAACACCCTCCGGCGCCGGAAAGCACGACACATCGGACGGCTGGTTCGGCCTGAGCGGCTTCGAGGGACTCGGCAAGCGCGACACGGAGCTCGAGGTCGATCGCGTTCCGCTTATCGGGACGGTTCAGCGTGACCAGGCGCACCGTCCCGTGATCGGAGGTCACCACGCTGTCGCCGCTGTTGTCATGGTGTGTCATGCGCTGGGCCTACTCTCCTGTGAACTTCGGGGTTCGGCGTTCCAGGACAGCGGCGAGTCCTTCGCGGGCGTCGTTCGTTCCGGACAGCTCGGATACCGTGCGGGCTTCCTCCGGTAGCCGGGACTCCAGCGACGCGCCCGTACCGTTCCACAGCAGTCGCTTCGTAGCACCGAGCGCTCGTGGTGCGCTCGCGGCGAGGGTCCGCGCGAGTTCACGGGCCTCGCTGCCGAGGGCGTCGTCGGCGACGAGGGTTGTGACCAGGCCGAGATCCAGCGCCTCGGCAGCCGTGAGGGTGGGGTTCGTCAGCAGGATCTCCATCGCCTTTCGGAATCCCACGATCCGGGGCAGCGTCACCGATGTCCCCGCGTCGGGTGCCATTCCGACCCGGACCGCACCCGACATGAACTTGGCCGACTCGGCCGCGACCACGAGATCGGCCGCGCACACGAGGCCGAACCCCCCGCCACCTGCCGCGAAACCGTGCGCCGCGACGATGACCGGCGCCTCGAGCTGTGTCAGTCCCGCCGTGGCGAGTTGTAGCCAGGATGTCGCCGTACGCAGGTACTCGGGGAGGGCCTCGCCCTTGCTCGCGAACGTGTCCACATCACCGCCCGCGCAGAAGTTCTTCCCCTCGCCGGAGAGGAGCACGACGCGGACCCGCGGCTCGCTGTGGCAGCGCAGTACCGCGTCGTGCAGTGCCTTGAGCAGCTCGACGTTCATTCCGTTGGAGGCGTCAGGCCTGTTCAGCCGGATGCGAGCGACTCCGTCGGCGTCGAGGTCGAGGAGTACCGGACCCTCGTCGACCGGCTCAACTGTCATGATCACTCCCGTGTCGTGTGGTGGAGGTGCCGGTGGTCGGGTTCGACGCACCGGTGGTGATGTGCTCGACAACCGTCGCCGTCTCCAGGGCCAGACCGTCGTCCAGGCTCATCGTCGACCCCTGGTGCACGAGTTGCTTGATCGTGCCGAGCGTCGCCCTGTCCATCGACGCGACGTGCGTGGCGAACGCGCGAACCTCCGCGTCGAAGTCGGCCGGGGAGACGCACCGGTAGGCAAGGCCCCACTCCACCGCCTGCTCACCGGAGATGCGGTCGCCGGTGAGCAGGTGCCCGAGTGCCCGTTGCTTGCCCACCAGCCGGGGCAGTCGCTGGGAGCCGCCGCCACCCGGAACCTGCGCGGCCTTCACATGGTGGTCCGCGATCCGCGCGTCTTCGGCAACGAGCGCGATGTCGCAGGCCTGCATCAACTCGAACCCGCCGGCCACGGCATACCCTCGCACCGCCGCGATGACGGGAACGGAGAGGCGGGCGATGCCCGAGCATGCCCGGTGGAAGTGCTCGAAGAGGGAGCGCAGGGCCGACGGACCGTCCGCGGTCAGGCGCTGCACCTCGTGCACGTCGCCGCCTGCGCAGAAGTTCCCGCCCGCTCCCTCGATCACGATGGCGGCGACGTCCGGGCTGAGCTCGCGCAGTGCGGAGTCGAGGCCGCGGGCGAGCTCGATCGTGACGGCGTTCATCGCGTCGGGGCGGTCGAGGGTGATGTATCCGACCGCTCCCTCGCGGCGGGTGCGCACGGCACCCGCCGAATCGTGCTCTGCTTGCGTGGTCATGGGGTTGTGCACTCCAGGGTTGGCCCGGCGACGCGACGCGTGGCCGCGGGCACCGGCGCGGTGTGCCCGGGCGTTCCTACGGGACGTATCGCACGACCGATTCCACGACACATGCCGGCTTGTCGCTCTCCTCGATCTCGATGGTGGTGGAGAGCGTGACCTGGACAGTGCCGTCCTTCTCGGCGGCGTCGGCGATGCGAGAGCTGGCGCGGAGCCGGGCCCCGACCGGGGCGGGGGCGGGAAAGCGCACCTTGTTCAGACCGTAGTTGATTGCCATCGTCACGCCGTCCACACGGTACAGCTGCTGCAGGAACGACGGCAGCAGGGACAGTGTCAGCAGCCCGTGCGCGATCGTCCTGCCGAACGGCCCGTCCTTGGCGCGCTCCGGATCCACGTGTATCCACTGGTGGTCACCGGTGGCCTCGGCGAACCGGTCGATACGCGGCTGGTCGACGACCGCCCACTCCGTCGTACCCAGCTCCTCGCCCGCTGCCGCGGGAAGCTCGAACGGGCTGGCGAAGACCCTCATCCGACCCCTACTTTCCTGTTTCGTTCACTTTTAAATTTATGATAAAATAATCTAGCGTGTCCGTCAACGTGGCACGCAGCTGCCCGGAAGGAGGGGTGATGGAGCTCGGCCTCGAAGGTGTCAGGGTGCTGGTGACCGGAGGTGCGTCCAATATCGGCCGGGGTATCGTGCACGGCTTCGCAGCCGAGGGTGCCCGCATCGTCATCTGCGATATCGATGGCGAGCAAGCGGCGAAGGTGCGCGAGGAGGCGTTGTCGCACGGTGCCAAGGCTGCCGAGGTCGCCGTGGTCGACCTGACCGCCGAAGAGTCCGGAACCCGGGCGGTGGGCAGCGTCGTCGACCTGTGGGGCGGGATTGACGTCCTCGTCAACAACGCGGGATGGACCGCACCGGCATTCATCACCGAGGACGTGGACCGCAGGCGGTGGCTGCGCACCGTGGAGATCAACCTGCTGTCGGCCGTGGACTGCACGCAAGCAGCGGTACACGAGATGCGTTCGGTCGGGGGTGGCTCCATCGTGGCGATCTCCAGTGATGCGGCCTTCGGCGAGCACCGCCAGGGTGTCTACGGCGCCGCCAAAGCGGGCATGATCGCCCACGCCCGGACCGTCGCGAAGGAGCACGGGCGCGACGGGATCCGATCCAATGTGGTTTGTCCCGGTCTCGTGCTACCGGACGGGGATGAGGCTGTCGGGGCGGACAGCCTCTGGTCCGCGGGGCGGGACGCTGTGTTCAGCGACAAGCAGGTCGAGTCACTACGCAAGGGTATACCGCTGCGCAGGTTGACGAGTCCGGACGATGTGGCCAATGCGGTTGTCTGGCTTTCCTCGGAGCGGGCGGCGCGGCAGGTGACGGGGCAGGTCTTCTCCGTCAGCGGCGGTTTCGCCATGCCGTGACCGGCGCGGCTGGTCGTACGGATCACATATACATGGAATTTATTCTATATTAAACTTGTAGCGATGCCAGCCGAGTAGAGGAGGACAGATGGCCGAGGCCTTCATTGTCGATGCGCAGCGCAGCCCGGTGGGCCGCCGACGAGGTGGCCTGTCCGCGGTCCACCCGGCCGACCTCGGCGCGCACGTGATCCGCGGACTCGTCGAGCGGACCGGTGTCGACCCCGCGGCGATCGACGATGTGATCTTCGGTTGCCTCGACACCATTGGCGCGCAAGCCGGTGACATCGCGCGTACGAGTGCGCTGGCCGCGGGGGTGCCCGAGTCCGTTCCCGGTGTCACGGTGGATCGTCAGTGCGGTTCCTCGCAGCAGGCGGTGCACTTCGCCGCGCAGGCCGTGATGAGCGGGACCGCAGAGCTCGTCCTGGCAGGCGGTGTGCAGAACATGAGCCAGTACCCGATACTCAGCTCGTTCCAGGCGGGCGAGCCGTACGGCGCATCGGACCCGTGGACGGGCTGTGCGGGATGGGAATCGCGTTACGGGGAGCAGGAGATATCGCAGTTCCGCTCCGCGGAGATGATCGCGGATGAGTACGGCATCTCCCGTCCGGAGATGGAGCGGTTCGCGCTGGAGAGTCACCGGCGTGCCGTCCGAGCCCGGGAGGACGGCCGGTTCGATCAGGAGCTGCTGCCGCTCGACGGTGTGAAGCGTGACGAGGGGCCGCGGGCCGATACCTCACCGGACAAGATGGCCGAGCTCGAGCCCGTGGTCACGGACGGCCGGATAACGGCTGCCGTGGCGAGCCAGATCTCCGACGCCGCGGCCGCGATGCTTGTCGCGTCGGAAGAGGCGGTACGCGCGCACGGCCTGACGCCGCGGGCCCGCGTGCACCACCTGTCGGTACTCGGCTCGGATCCGGTCAACCTCCTGACCGCCCCGATACCCGCGACACGGCGCGCGCTGGCCAGGACGGGGCTCGGTGTGGACGACATCGACCTGTTCGAGTGCAACGAGGCGTTCGCCAGTGTGGTGCTCGCGTGGCAGCGGGAGCTCGGCGTGGATCCGGAGAGGGTCAACGTCAACGGCGGCGCGATAGCGCTCGGTCACCCGCTCGGTGCGACCGGTGCCCGGCTGATGACGACCATGCTCCACGAGCTCGAGCGCACCGGCGGCCGGTTCGGCCTGCAGACCATGTGCGAGGGCGGAGGACAATCCAATGTGACCATCATCGAACGGCTGGGATGATTGCCATGGAGCGGAAGCTCTACGACGATACGCACGAGCAGTACCGGGAGACGGTGCGCACGTTCCTGCAGAAGGAGGTCGTTCCGTACCACGAATCGTGGGAAGCCGA
Source organism: Haloechinothrix alba (assembly GCF_900188115.1). Lineage (GTDB taxonomy): Bacteria > Actinomycetota > Actinomycetes > Mycobacteriales > Pseudonocardiaceae > Haloechinothrix > Haloechinothrix alba. The sequence goes on from NZ_FZNW01000021.1 coordinate 93,685, forward strand.
CAGGTGGATCGATCGCTCGGTATTCGCCAGGGCAGCCGGTCTCGGGGTCTACGGTCTGCAGATCCCGGAGGCCTACGGCGGTGCCGGGGAGCAGGACTACCGCTTCCGCATGGTGGCCGCGGAGGAGATCGCCAAGGCGCACACGATCTCCTTCGCGGTGACCATCGCGCTGCAGGACGACCTGGTACTGCATTACCTGCTCGACCTCACCACCGAGGAGCAGCGCCGGCGATGGCTGCCGGGCATCGCCCGGGGCGAGCTGATCGGGGCGCTGGCGATGAGCGAGCCCGGAGCAGGCAGTGACCTGCGGGGAATTCGAACGACTGCGCGTCGCGACGGCGACGAGTGGATCCTGAACGGGCAGAAAACCTTCATCAGCAGCGGGATCATGGCCGATCTCGTGATCGTCGCCGCGCGAACCGATCCCGACGCAGGCTCGAACGGGTACAGCCTGTTCGTGGTGGAGAAGGACATGCCGGGTTTCCGGCGAGGCAGGAAGCTGGACAAGATCGGACTGCCGGCGCAGGACACCGCGGAACTGTACTTCGACGACGTCCGGGTGCCGTCGGACAACCTGCTCGGCGTTGAAGGCCGGGGATTGCAGCACCTGATGAGCCACCTTCCCCGCGAACGCCTCGGCGTCACCGTCAAGTCCCTCGCGAACTGCCGAGCGGTGTTCGACGTGACGCGGCAGTACTGCGCCGAGCGCCAGGCATTCGGCCGGTCGATCGCCGAGTTCCAGCACGTTCGTTTCGAGCTCGCCGAGATGGCCACGGAGATCGATGTCGCGCAAGCCTATGTCGACGACTCGGTGCGCGCGTACAACGCGGGCGAGCTGACAGCGGTGGACGCGGCCAAGGGGAAGTGGTACGTGAGCGAGCTGCAGAAACGGATCATGGATCGCTGCCTGCAGCTGCACGGGGGCTACGGCTACATGACCGAGTACGCGGTCGCCCGGGCGTTCGTGGACACACGCGTGCAGACCATCTACGGCGGAACCACCGAGATCATGAAGGAGCTGATCGGGCGCGATCTCGTGGGTTGACCCGGCGCCCGGCGACAGGACCGGACCGTGCGCCCGAGCCGCCCGCGCGCTCGTCCGGTAGGCAACCAGCACAGCAGGAGCACGCATGCACGTGGAATACGACAGGCTCTTCATCGGTGGCGACTGGGTCGCGCCCAGCTCGGCGTCACGGATCGACGTGACGTCGGCAAGCACCGAAGAACCGATCGGCCGGGTACCCGAGGCACGCGAGGAGGATGTCGAGGCCGCGGTCAACGCCGCCCGCCGGGCCTTCGACGATCCCGCAGGCTGGTCCGGTTGGCCGGCAGCCGAGCGGGCGGCCGCCATGGAGCGGTTGGCCGACGAGCTGGTTGCGCGCAGCGAGGAGATCGTGCGCCGCGTCAGTAGCCAGAACGGGATGCCGGTGAGTATCGGCGAGCAGAGTGAGGCGCTGTTCCCGTCCTTGCTGTTGGGGTACTACGCCACCCTGATCCAGGAGCAACCCGGCGAGGAGCGCAGGCCGGCGTTCGTGGCCGGCACCACCGTTGTGCGGCGTGATCCGGTCGGTGTGGTGGCTGCGGTCGTGCCGTGGAACTTCCCGCAGTCGTTGAGTTTCTTCAAGATCGCGCCGGCGCTCGCCGCCGGCTGTACGGTGGTGCTCAAGCCTGCGCCGGAGACGGTGTTGGACGCGTTCGTCATCGCCGAAGCGGCCGAAGCGGCAGGGTTGCCGCCGGGTGTGATCAACATCGTTCCCGGCGATCGGGACGCCGGTGCTGCGCTTGTCGCGCATCCCGGCGTGGACAAGGTGTCGTTCACGGGCTCGACCGCTGCCGGACGCGCGATCGGCGAGGTATGCGGGCGGCTGCTCCGGCCGGTCACGCTGGAGCTGGGCGGAAAGTCGGCTGCGATCGTACTGGATGACGCCGACCTGCCGTCGAGGTTCGAAAGCCTGTTCCAGGCGACCCTGATGAACAGCGGGCAGACGTGCTACGTGGGAACGAGGATCCTGGCTCCGCGGAATCGCTACGACTCGGTGGTCGAGGCGTTGACGGCGATGGTGCGTTCACTGAAGCTGGGTGATCCGCTGGATCCCGCCACCGAGCTCGGCCCGCTGGTCAGCGAGCGGCAACGCGACCGCGTCGAGGCCTATATCAGTGCCGGCCGGTCCGAGGGTGCGCGGCTGGTCAGTGGCGGCAAGCGACCGGCGGAGTTCGACAGGGGGTGGTACGTCGAGCCGACCGTGTTCGCTGACGTGGACAACGACTCGGCCATCGCCAGGGAGGAGATCTTCGGACCCGTGCTGTCCGTGATTCCGTACAGCACGGTCGACGAGGCGGTCGCCATCGCGAACGACTCCGAGTACGGTCTCGGCGGTAGCGTGTGGTCGGCCGACCCCGAGCGTGCCGAGTCGGTCGCCGCGCGGGTACAGACGGGATCGATCGGGATCAACAACTACATGCTCGACCCCGGAGCGCCGTTCGGGGGCGTCAAGGCGAGCGGTATCGGCCGTGAACTCGGTCCCGAGGGGCTCGAGGCCAACCAGGTGACCAAGTCGATCTACCTGGAACCGTGACCGCGCGGGGGTGTCCCGCGGCGGTTCGGCCCACGGCTGCTGATCACTGCCGGGTCGAACTGTCGACAGTCACGGTCGCGTTCGGCCGCGGCTCCGCTCCCTCTGTCCAGTCAGGACCGACGGCGCTGAGCGTCATGCCGCCGGATTCCTGGGAGTCGGTGCGTACGAGCGATGCGCGTTGTCCACAGTACAGCGGGCGGAGTACGCGGTGGTGGATATGCGTGACCGGCTGCGGATGCTCTTCGAGTCGTACCAGCTCGGCCAGCGCCAGCGTCATCAGGGGCCCGTGGACGACCAGTCCGGGATAGCCTTCCACCCGTGTCGCGTACGGCCAGTCGTAATGGATCCGATGCGGGTTCGAGGTCGCGGCGCTGAAGCGCATGAGGAGCGTCGGGTCGGTGGCCAGCTCCCACTCCCATGCCGCGTGACGATGCAGCGGCGACCCGGCTGGGGTGAGGCCGGACGCGCTGTCCGGTGTGGCGGCGTCGTCACCGGCCGCGCCGCCTTCACGGAACACGAGGTCCTGGGTCTCGTCCACGGCACAGGCACCGTCCTCGTTGAACAGCCGGGTACGTATCTTGACGAGTACGAGGTTGCCGCTGCGGCCGGACTTCTCCTCGACCGAGGTCACCCGCGACTCGCGGCGGACGGTGCTGCCGACGGTGATGCCTGCGTGGAAGCCGGCGGACCCGCCCGCGAACATGCGCCGGGGAAGGTCGATCGGGGGCAGGAACGAGCCGCGCCGCGGGTGCCCGTCGACACCGATCTCCGCGGATACCGGCCACCGTGCCAGGGCCACCCAGTGCCACAGCGGCGGCAACTCGTCGCCGACGCCCGGGGCGGCGAGGCCGTCGTCGAGCAGCGCGGCCAGCGCTGCCACCGGCGCGTGCTCGACCACCTCGTCGGTGACGACCGTGTGCGGCTCCCACGACACGGGGCTCACATGAACCTTCCGCCGGTGACTTCCAGGACCGTGCCGGTCATGTAGGAGGACAGGTCCGAGGCGAGGAAGAGCGCGACCGAAGCGACCTCGCCCGGCTCTCCCGCGCGCTGCATGGGGATCTCGTGCATCTTGCCCTCCCAGACGTGCTCCGGCATGGCCGTGGTCATCGGTGTGGCGATCAACCCGGGCTGTATCGCGTTGACCCGGACGCCATGGTGCGCCATTTCCTTGGCGGCTGCCTTGGAGAGCCCGACGATGCCTGCCTTGGCCGCGGAGTAGTTCGTCTGCCCGGCCATGCCGACCTTGCCGGAGAGCGAGGAGACGTTGACGACAGCTCCGCTGCGCTGCTCGCGCATGACCGCTGCCGCCTGCCGGGTGCCGTTCCAGCAGCCCTTGAGGTGCACGTCGACGACCTGGTCGAACTGCTCCTCGGTCATGGTACGCATGGTCGCGTCCCTGGTGACGCCAGCGTTGTTGACCATGACGTCCACCGAGCCGGTGAGATCGGTCGCGGCACGCAGTAGCGCGTCGATATCGGCGGACCGGGTGACATCGCACCGGTGCGCGTGGGCCCTTTCGGTGCCGCCGAGCTCGGTGACCGCGGTCTCGGAGGCGTCCCCGTCGAGGTCGCCGAGAACGACTCGGGCCCCCTCTTGTACGAAGCGTTGCGCGATCGCGAAGCCGATTCCCTGAGCCGCTCCCGTGATCACCGCGGTCCGCCCGTCCAGCAGTCCCACGCCGGTTACCTCCCCTCGCTGTCCTGTGCCTCGCGCGCGATCAGCTGCGCGGCGATGACGTTGCGCTGGATCTCGTTGGTGCCTTCGCCGAGGATCATCAGCGGTGCGTCCCTGAAGTAGCGCTCGACGTCGAACTCCTTCGAGTAACCGTATCCTCCGTGCACGCGCATGGCGTCCAGGGCGACCTGCATCGCGTTCTCCGAGGCGAACAGCTTGGCCATGCCGGCTTCCATGTCCGTGCGCTCTCCCGCGTCCAGGCACGCGGCGGCGTCCACCGTCATGAGCCGGGACGCCCGCACCTTGGTCGCCATGTCGGCGAGGAGGTTGCCCACCGACTGGTGCTTCCAGATCGGTTTGCCGAACGACTCGCGTTGCTGGGAGTAGGCCACGGCCTCGGCAAGGGCCGCCTGACCGACCCCGACCGCGCGTGCCGCTACCTGGATGCGTCCGACCTCGAGACCGCGCATCATGTGCGCCCAGCCCTTGTTCGGCTCGCCGCCGAGAACGGCGCTGCTCGGCACCCGGGCGGCGTCGAAGACGACCTCGCACGACTCCACACCGCGGTAGCCGAGCTTGGGCAGGTTCGGCGACACCTCGACCCCCTCACCGGCCTCGACCAGTACCACGCTCATTCCGCGGTGTGCCGGTTCCGCCTCCGGGTCGGTGATGCAGAGCAGCCCGATCAGCCCGGAGTGGCGGGCATTGGAGATCCACATCTTGGATCCGTTGATCACCAGCTCGTCACCGTCGGCCTGGGCCTGCGTACGCATCGCCTGGAGGTCGCTGCCACCGCCGGGTTCGGTCAGGGCCATCGTCGCTCGCAGGCTGCCGTCAGCCATGCGCGGCAGGTAGGCATCGCGCTGTTCGGGGGTTCCGAAGTGCCTGATCAGGTAGGTGATGACCGAGTGCCCGCCGATCGCCCCTGCCAGGCTCATCCAGCCACGTGCCAGCTCCTCGGTCACGAGCGCGAAGCACGCTGTGCTGACATCCACGCCGCCGTGTTCCTCGGGCGCCAGCAGGCCGAAGAACCCGAGCCTCTTCATCTCCTCGATGAACTCCTCGGGGTAGATGTCGCCCGGCTCGTACTCGCGTACCTTCGGGCGGACGCGCTGGTCAACGAACTCGGCGACCATCGCGACCATGTCGCGCTCCTCCTGGCTCAACATACTGGTCGCCGCGGTCATGGTGCCTCCTGCTCGGTGCGGGACAGCCGCAGGATCCTGCGTGCCCTCTCGACTACGGGTTTGTCGACCATCTGGCCGTCCAGTACGGCGACGCCGTCGTGCCGTTCGGCGTCGACGACCGCACGAGCCCATCGCAGCTCGTGCTGCGCCGGACTCAGGCTTTCGGTGACGATGGGAACCTGCCGTGGATGGATGCACAACTTGCCTGCGAAGCCGAGCCGTGCTGCCAGGGCGGTCTCCTCGCGCAACGGTGCATCGTCGGCCAGCTGACCGCATACGCCGTCAACGGGCGGCGCGAGGCCGGCCACCGCGGAGGCGAGTACCAATGCCGTGCGCGGATACGCCATCGCGGTCGCATCACTCGCCGCCACTCCGAGTTGCGCAGCGAGGTCGAAGCTACCGAAGGCGAGCCGTTCCACTCCGCTCGCCATGGCGAGACTCTCTGCTCGGGACACGCCCTTAGCCGTCTCGATGAGCGCGACGACACACGAGCCGGGCGCCAGGAGGGTGGTGAGTTGCTCGATGCTCGCCGCGTCTTCGCTCTTGGGCACCATGACGATGCACTCGCGGCGGCGGACCATGGATATGTCATCGGCGTGCCACTCGGTATCCGGCGGGTTCACGCGGACGGCGGCCGGGTGACCGGCGTCGAGCCACTCTGCGGCGGCCGACCGGGCATCGTGCTTGCGCGGCTCCGCCACAGCGTCCTCGAGGTCGATAACCATCACATCCGGGGAAGCGGCCTCGGCCTTCGCGAAGCGATCCGGGGTGTCGCCGGGCACGAACAACCATGTCCGCGCGTCGCGCGCCCGTTCTGCAGCTGAGCTCATCGGGCGACCGACCCTGTCGTCACGAGTGATGTGGAGGGAGCCGCACCATGGCGCCGGTGCCCGGCTGCCGGCGACCGGCGGTGGTCGGGCCGGAGCGCGACGGCACCGCGGCCGGAGGCTGGACCTGCGTCGGGCGGGGGTGTCTTCGCGGGGTTCGACACGTGCTCGCTTTCGGTCTCGGAGGGTGGGCCTGACGTGCGCATGTGTAGTCCGAGGATGCATCGATGTGACTATAAAATTGAATATAGTTTACATTAACTGGACCGTGCAACCGGCGGGTTCTCGCATGTGACCTGCTGCACCATCTGGTGCCGGTGATCGCTCTGGCGGTGGATCGGTCTGCGCCGCCTGCCCGTGGGCCGGCGGGAACATGCGTGGCGCAGGCTGGGTGGCGCGGTGTTGTGCACCGCGTGCGGTGGTGATGTTGCCTGGGTCTTGTTGTGCCGGGTTGTTGGATCTCGGGCGACGGGCTGGACGGTCGGGTGGTGTTCGTGCGCGGTCGGGGTGAGCATGCCGAGTGCGCTGTGGCGGCGCCGGCGGTCGTAGAAGATCTCGAGGTATTCGACGATCGCTTTGGCCAGTCCGATCCCGGTCATCCACGTCTTGCGGTCGAGTACCTCGGTGTGCATGCGCCCCGGAATGACTCGATGCCGGCGTTATCGTAGCTTTATCCGGCTAATAGCTTCGCCTTCCGGTTTTTGGCCGGTTAACGTTTTCAGTCTCGTCGGGCTGTGAGTCGCCTGATTTGTTCTTCGTGGTCTC
>NZ_FZNW01000028.1 GCF_900188115.1 Haloechinothrix alba
TGCGTTCGGCGAGCCAGTCACGCCATGCGTTCAGGGTCTGCTCGTTCTGCAGCTGGGCGCGTAGGTCCTCGGCGACGTCGTCGAAGGTGGCCTCCTCGGCGGGGTGGACGTTGTCGACGCGGCCGACGTTCCAGCCGTAGTCGTTGTGTATGGGGCCGAACACCTCGCCTTCCTCGGTGCTGAAGGCGGCCTGGCCGTATTCGTTCTCGAGTTGGTCCTTGCTGAGCCTGCCGAGGTCGCCGCCGTCCTCGCGGGTGCTGCCGTCCAGGCTGGACTGCCGGGCGAGTTCGGCGAAGTCGGCGCCCGACTCGAGCTGCGCGATGACGTCGTCGGCGGCTGCTTCGCTGTCGACGACGATGTTGCGGATCTCGCGGGTCTGCGGCGCGCCCAGCTCGTCCCGGCGTTGCTGGAAGGCTTCCTCGAGCTGCTGCCTGCCGACCTGGCGGTGGTTCTCGGTGATGGTGTTGAACAGCTCGCTGAGCTCGAGTTGGCGTGTGATCTCGTCGAGCACGGCCTGCTCGGTGGCGCCTTCCTGGCCGAGCGTGTCGATGAACTGGTTGTAGGCCTGCTGCCCCTCTCCGAGCTCCTGTTCGATGAAGGACGTGAGGGTGTCGCGGGCCTGCTTGTCGGAGACGGCGATGTCACGTTCGTCGGCCTCGCGTTCGAGGATCAGGCTCACCGCGTAGGACTTGGCGGTGTCCCGCCGGAACCGGTCGCGTTCGGCGTCCTCCTCGGGCGGGGTGATCCCGTACAGCGCGCCCAGTACCTCGATGCGCTGGTCCAGCTCGGTCTCGGTCACCCGGCGCCCGCCTGCCTGGAATGCCACCCCGTCGGGTAGGCGCACCGGTAGGAAGGAGAGTACGCCCTGCCCGGATTGCAGGCCGGCCAGGGACCGGCCGCTGCCCAGCCACAGCGCGGAGCCGCTCAGCACCAGGACCAGCACCAGCGCCACCGCCAGCACGCTTCGCGCGCGCCTGCCGGCCGGTACCAGCCTGCGCAGCCTCCGGGTGGTCCCGCTGTCGTCGCGGGAACCGGTGGGTGGTTCGTCTCCGGTGGTCATGTCGATGCCCCTACGGTCTCGGTGGCCACTGCGGTGTGCCGGGGTGCGCTGGGGGTCTCGTGTGGTGGGCAGGCCCAGGTCACGCAGGCCGCGGCTGCCAGGGACAGGGCGACGGCCCCGGCCAGGACCAGGCCGAACTCGGCGATGGCGGCCAGGTCGGACAGGGCGAGCACGGCATAGCCGGCCATCGAGGTGGCGGTGGCCAGCAGCACCGAGCGCCGCAGCGCGGGGTCGCCGCGCCGGGACGCCTCCGACAGTAGTACGGCGAACTCGCAGCCGACCGCGGCGGTCAGCGCTCCGAGGGCCACGGTCAGTGGGCTGAGCGCGATCCCGGCCAGCTGCTGCGCGAGCAGGCCGGCGCCGGTGGCGATACCGGCGGCCAGCGCGGCCCGCAGCGCGTCGACGCGGCGCCGCAGCGCGATCGCCACCACCAGGCTCGCTGCGGCGATGCCGGCCAGGTTGCTCCACAGGCGGTTGTCCGACAGCAGCTCGTGGGCACGGGCGATCGCCACGGGCAGGCCGGTCACGGCGGTCTCGTACCCTTCGGGTGGGTCGGGCACCAGGCCGGTGAGCTCGTCGCGCAGCTCGCGCAGCTCTCCTGCGTCGAGGGTGTCCACGCCGAAGCTCAGCAGCGCCATCCCGCCGTCGCCGCGGAACACCGCCCCGGTCAGGTACGGCGGAAGCAGCCGTAGCGCGGCTGATACTTCCTCTGCGGTGGGGTCGGCACCGAGGAACGGCAGCACCATCGGCGGGGTGACCACCGGGGTGAGTCGGTCGCCGTGCGCGGCCAGCAGCGCGTTCTGCGCCTGCCTGCTCCAGTCCAGCGTCTCGGGAGTACGTACCTCGTCCCCGGTCAGGGTCACGGCCACCTCCCCGCGCGAGCCGAGCACCGAGGCCACCGTGTCGGCGTCCTCCAGCGCGGGCAGGCCCTCGGCGAAGCGCTCCATGCTGCTGTCCAGCTCCATTCCCGGCAGCGCCAGCCACCCGGCCGCGGCGACCGCGATCGCACCCGCAAGGGCCCCTGCCCGCGCGGGAACCGATGGTGCCCTGCGAGCCGGTGGCGCCGGATCGGCGGGTGCGGCGGCACCGTCCGTGGCCGGGTCGCGGGCACCTGCCCGCGCCACCCGCCGCAGCACCAGGCCGGCCGCCGCCGAGACCAGCACGCCCACCGACAGCATCAGGCCCAAATCGCGCACGAACGGCAGCGGCGACAGCAGCAGGGTGGCGAAGCTGGCCGAGGTCGCCGCCACCACCGCCGCCACGGTGCGGGCCGAGACGCGCTGCGCCAGGTATGTCGGGTAGTAGGCGGCCGTGCCGAGCAGCACGGTCAGAAACGCCAGCACGCCCAGCGACAGGGGCCGCTGGGCCCACCCGAACGCCGCCAGCGTCAGCCCGATCGCCAGCAGCGCACTCGCCACCGGCAGCGCCCGGTACCGCCAGGACGTCCAGGGCACCAGCAGGAAACAGCCGGTCACCAGCAGCACCGCGACCCCGCCGAGCAGCGGGATCTCGCTGCGCACCTGGGTACCGAGCGCCGAGGCCACCGCGGGCACGCCCGAGACGGTCACCTCGGCGGCATCGACCCCGGCCTCGTCGACCGCCCCACGCACCCGCTGCACCAGCCGCTGGGTCGCGGCCTCGTCCAGCCCGTCGCGCGGGCGCACCAGTAGCGCCACGGACTCGGGTGTCGGGACCACGAACCGCCACTGCTCCCGCGGCTCGCCGGCATCGTCGAAGACGACCCGGTCAGCGAAGTCGGGATTGTTCAGGGTGGGCAGGCCCGCGGGCATGGCATCGACAACCAGGCCCCCGTAGCGAGCGCTGAACTGCTCGACGGCACGCTGCCCGGCCCGGGCGGCCTCCTCCTGCGAAGCCCCATCCTCCAGCGCCTGCTGCTCGGCGTGCTCGGCCAGCGAGTCCCGCCTGCCGGACAGCTCGGCCAGCAGATCCTGCATCCGCCCGGCCACCTGGTTGAGCAGCGTCGCCGGGCCGTAGGTCACCGCCACATCGGGCAGCTGCGCCAACTCACCCTCCAGGCCCATCAGCGGGCCCGCGTTGCCCTCACCGAGCAGCCGGCCCGGCTCGTCACCCTCCAGCAGCACCACAACCGGCTCGCCACCGAAGGCGGCACCGACCTCCTGGAGGTCACGCACGGCCTCGTCCCGGGCCGGCAGGAACGAGTCCATGCTCGTCTCCAGCCGCACCTGAGCCAGCCCGCCGAGCAGGAACGCGGCAACCAGCAGCAACGCACCCGCTGCCAGCACCGTGCGCCTGCCCGGACGCCGCACCCGGGCACGCAGGCCACCCGCCGCCCGAGCCGCAGAACCCATCAACGCGTCCCGTCCCCGCGCGGCCGGCGCGCACCCGGCACGGCGCGACGAGGCACGGCACCCCTAGTTGTCACCGGGACTCTCCTCGCGCTCGACCCGCGGATACTCGCCGGTGAACGGCCCCGGATCCACCGCGGAGCCCGGCGCAGGATACGGGTTCTTGCGGTCCACGATCTCGTTGGTATCCAGCGGCAGACCTCGCACCGTCCCTTCGTTCAATACAAAGATGAGCCTGACAACAGGACCATTAGGAGTGTCTACAATAGCCGGTTCGGTGGTGGTGAGGAACCCGGCGAGGTCGCGCCCGTAGGGGCGCAGGTAGGACAGCATCGGGTTCACGTCGGCCAGCGCCACCTGGACCTGCGGCAGCAGCTCGCGCGCGTGCCCGGAGACGGTCGGCACCCGGGTGAGGGTGTCCGGTGCCGCCTCGAGCGTGCCGTCCAGCGGGGGCAGAAGTCCGCGCAGGTCGTGTGCGGTCGCGGGTAGCTCCTCGAGGGCGGCGGTGAGCTCGGGTGCGGCCTCGGTGAGGTCGGTTGCGACCGGGCCGAGGGCCTCCGACAGCCGGGTGACGTCGTCGGTGGCCTCCCGGGTGGCATCGAGCACGCCGGGAAGCTCGCGCATCACCGTCTCGAGCTGCTCGCTGCCCTCCGCGGTCGCCCGGGTGACGGTGTCCGCGTCGTCGACCAGCCTGGCGATCTGGCCCTGCCGGGTGTCGAGCGCGTCGAGCAGCTGCGCGGTGTTGCCGGTCAACCGTTCCAGCGAGTCCGACTGCGACGCCAGCGCGTCGACCGCGGTGCCGCCGTCCCTGCCGATGTGTCCGAGGCCGGTCAGCGCGCGCGAGATGCTCTCCTGGCTGTCCTCGGTGGACGCGCCGAGGGAGCGCACGCTGCCTGCCAGCGCGTCCCTGGCGGGTTCGTCGAGGTCGTCGAGCACGTCGTTGAGATCGACCTCCGGGCTCGCCGCGTCCTCGGGCAGCGCGGCGCCGTGCGGCAGGGCGGCACCGTCCCCGTCGGTGATCTCCAAAAACGTTTCCTGCAGCAGCGTCTTCGACCGCACCCGCAGGGTCGCGCCCTCGTGCACCGCCGTGGCCCGCTCGCCGAGCTGCATCACCACCCGCGCCCGCTCACCGGCGGGCTCGATCTCGACGACCTCGCCGACCGGGGTGCCTGCCACCATCACGTCGGCGTTGTCGGCGAGGTTGGACACGTGCGGCACGGAGGCCGACACACGGTAGCCCTCGTCGCTGACCAGCGGGATCCGGCCGCCGGAGCTGGTCCACAGGTAGGCGAACAGCAGCACGCAGGCCGTCACGAACGCCAGCACGACACCGAGCCGGATATGGCGCAGCAGAGTGTGGGGAATGGTCATGGCGCGTTCTACTCTCGCTCTTCGGGAGACGGCGACAGGTTGTCCAGCAGCGGGATCGTGCTCGGTGATACCTGCACGATGCCGCGATTGAGCGGCCCCCTCTCGTCACTGACGCTTGCCACCGAAGCGGTGTTGTAGACGAAGGCGTTCAAGTCGTCCAGCCGGGGAACCAGGCTGGACGTCACCGGGTCGAGGTGGGCGGTCATCCGGTTGACGTCCGGCAGGGCCTCGCGGACGTCCGCGACGGCCGGTCGCAGGTCCTCCACCACGGGGCCCGCCCGATCCACGACGGGTGTGGCCTTCTCCAGGACCCCATCGGCCCGTTCCAGAGCCGGGTCGAGGTCCTCCAGGGCCGCCGACAGCGGCTCGGCAGCGGCGTGCACGTTCTCCAACGTCGGGTCGAGCTCGCCGCTGAGTTGTTCGACGCTGCCCATCGTCTCGGTCAGTGTCTCGGTCACCGCGGGCAGCCGCCGCAGCGACTCCTCGAGCGGGGTGTCCTGCTCGCCGAGGCCGCGCAGGGTTTGCTCGAGCGTGTCGGCGATGGCCACCAGCCGCTGGTCGTTCTGCCCGACGGTCTCCGAGATCGTGGACAGGGCGCTGATGAGTTCGGCCACCTTGTCCTTGCGCTCCCGCAGCGACTCGACCACCGGGCGCAGCTGCTCGAGCACCCGGTCGGTTGCCGAGAGCCCGCCGGACAGCTCCTCGGGAGCGTTGGCCAGGGCGGTGTCGGTCTCGACGATCAGCGCCGCCATCGCGTCCCTCGTGTCGCCGTCGAGGTGTCCCAGCACCTCGTCGAACTGCACGGGGCGCTTGGTGTTGGCCACCGGCAACGTCTCCCCGCCGGAGAGTTCCTCCCCCGGCGGGCCGCCGGGGTCGATGGCCACGTACATCTCGTTGAGCGGGCTCTTGGGACGTAGCACCAGCTCGGCGTTGTCGTAGATGGTGTACTCGAGCTCGACCGACAGCTCCACCTCGGCCAACCCGTCCTCGGTGACCTCCGCGGCCTCGATCGCCCCGGCAGGCACCCCCGCGATCCGCACCTCGTGGCCCTGCCCCGGCGCGATCGCCGAGGCCTCGACGAACTCCGCGCTGAAATGCAGCCGCTCCTCCCACGGCCACGCCAGCACGCCGGCGCCCTGGTTGCCCAGGATGTAGCCGCCGACCCCCAGTCCCATGGCCACGACAACACCGAGGGCGAGCAGGTTGCGACCCAGCTTCGGCTCGGTGCGCACCCGCTGCCACAGCACCCGCAGCCGGTTCGTCCGCGCCGTCATCGTGGTACCTCCTCGGTCAGACCGGTGAGATTCTCGAATAGTCGTGTCAGGCTGACCGGCAATCCCACGACCGACTCCGTCCCGAACCCGACGTGGAACCCGATACCGGCGCCGTGCGCATCGGTGATGGCATTGGCCCCGCCGTAGTTGGAGACCATGTAGCCCAGCTCCTTGTAGAAGGGTCGGTCGGCGCCGCCTCCCTCGTAGGGGCCGCTGCCGTGCCAGTCGGAGAGCACGTTCTCGGTGATCGGGCCGTCCACGCGGTCCATCACCGGGCCGCGCACGTCCTCCAGCGAGCGGGTCAGCCCGCGGGTGACCGGGACCAGCTCGTCCACGAGCGGGCGCGCCTCACCCATCAGCTCCCGCAGGTCCCGCACCACCGGGCGCGCGGTGACCAGCACAGGATCCAGGGTGTCCAGCGTGTCGTTCAGCCTGCCAGCCAGCGGCCGCAGGTCGCCCGCCGTGGCCTCCAGCGTGTCCAGCGAGCCGTCCAGACGCTGCAGGCCGGACTCGGTCGCGGCCAGCGCCGCCGGCAGCCGCTGCACCGTCCGGCCGATATCCGCCGAGCGCTCGCCGAGCACCCGGCTCGTGGTGGCCATGTTGTCCACGATGGATGCCAACTGGCCGTCCTGCTCGTTGAGTACCGCACCGACCGACTCGAGCCCACCCACCAGTTCCGGCAGGTCCGTTGCCGGCTCGGTGCCGCGCGCCGCGTCCAGGACTTCGCCGGCAGGCTCCATGGTGTCGGGCGCCGATTCCAGCAACTCGTCGATCGCCGAGCGCGTCTCCTCGCTGCCCAGTGTGTCGTCCAGCCGCGGCACCACCCCCTGCAGCGCCTCCAGGGTGTCCGGCTGCAGGTCGTTGACGACCTGGCCGAGCTCGACCGGTGTCTCGGTACGTTCGGTCGGGATCACGCCGTCGAACTCGCCCTCGAGGCCCCCTGTGGCCAGGTCGACGTAGTAGTTGCCGCCCAGCAGGGTGGTCGGCCGGATCGCGGCGGACGGCTGCGATCCCAGCTTCTCCAGCGCGGACCGCTCGACCTTGACCGCCACCGCGGTGTCGTCCTCGCCGACGCGATCGACCCCAGTGACCGTGCCCACCTCCACACCGGAGACCTTGACCTCCGAGGCATACGGGTCCAGGCCGTACGCGCGGTCGAAGTGCACCGTGATCGTCTCCCCCGAGGAGAGCACCGTGCTGATGGATTGCTTGTAGAACAGCGCGACGGACGCGGCCACGACAACGACGATCAGTACGACACCGATCCGCACCGGGGAGCGCGCCACGCTCGCAAGGACGCCACTGTTGCGTGCTGCCATACTCACTCACTCCCCCTGGCCCGGCAGGACCGACTGCTTGCGGACATCCGCCTCGCCCGGTGCCGGGTACGGGTCCCGGGCCACCGTCGGGTCCTCGCTGAGCCAATCCGCCGTTCCCGTAGCGGTTTCGGTCGCACCGACGAGCGCGAACCGCAGCCAGTTGCCGTTCTGATCGCCGTCCGACAGCAATCGACTGAGGGAGCTGAAGAATCCCGGAATCTGCGGCGCGTACGGCTCGAGCACCTGCAGCGGGTCGCGCAGGTCCGACACCGCCGAGGTCAGCTGCGGCGCCACCGGGCGCGCGTCGGCGAACACCCCGGTGAGGTCCTCGACGGCCGGTTCGGCCTGCTCGGCCACGCCCGGCAACGTGCCGAGCGGCTGCCTGCTCTCCCGCAGCACGCCGCGCACGTCCGGGGTCGCCTCGGCAAGGGCGGTCGCACCCGGCCGCAACGCGGCCATCGCGCTCTCGGTGTCGGCGAGCGGCCCGTCCAGCGAGGACAGCGCTGTGCGCGCTTCCCGCATCGTACCCGGCGCGCGCTCCAGCGTCCGGGCCAGTGGCTGCCCCTTGTCGACCGCCATCGACGCCAGCGTCTCGTCCAGCTGGGAGGTCAGGTCGGCCAGCTGCCGGTGGTTCTCGGCGAACCGCGCGGACAGCGAGTCCGCCGCCGAGAGCATGGCCACGGTGTCGCTCCCGCCGTCGGCGGTCAGGGCGCGCGAGATCGCGGCGATGTCCGGCAGGGCCTCGGGCAGGGCCTGCAGCGCGTCATGCACGTCGGTGCTGTGCCCGGCCATGCCGCCACCGACCTCGCGCAGCGAGGACCCGAGCGCATCGCGGGTCGGCTCGTCGAAGACGTCGAACAGCCCGGTCAGCTCCTGCGCTCCCGCGGTCTCGGCCGCCTCGAGCACCTCGTCCTCACCCAGCTCACCGGCCTCGGGCGTCCCCGGGTTGAGCGAGACATAGCGCTGGCCCAGAGCCGAGCGCGCCCCGACCGAGGCCGTCACCGCCTCGGCATTGCGGTAGACCGTGTCCACATCGGTCAGCGCGAGATCGACAAGGGCCCGCTCATCGCCGAGCTCGACACCGGCCACCCGACCGACCCGCACGCCACTGATCCGGACGTCGTCGCCCACGCGCAACGACCCGACATCGGAGAACGCCGCCCGCACCGACAGCTCGGTCGTCCCCGGCATCCCGTGCTGCGCGTTGACGGCGAAGAACGCGCTACCGACCAGCAGCAGGATCGCGACCGTACCGAGCGCCAGCGAGCCCCTGCGCTCACGCGCCACGCGTCTCATCACTGCTCACCTCCGACCAGAAAGTCCAGCACTCCGCGCTCCTGTTCCTGGCTCAGCCCGGTCGCGCTGCCGTCGCCCTCGCCGTCGCCGGACGGCTCCAGCAGCCCGCCGGGCACCTCCTCCGCCAGGTCTCCCGCGTCTTCGAGGGCATCGCCCTGCTCGCCTGCCTCGTCACCCTCGGCTTCCTCCTCGCCGCCGAGCAGGCCCAGGTCCGGCCCGGCGAGCTGCGTGGGATCCAGGACCAGGTGCGCGCGGAAGTAGTGCGACAACCCGTCATACCCGTTGGTGGTCAGCGCCCAGTTACGCAGAAAGTCGAGCACGTCGTCGAAGTTGTTCGCCAGCCCGGTGACGACCGGCTCCGCGTCAGCGGCCACCGACCGCAGGTCCGGTCCCGCCTCGCGCAGCTCCTCGGCGACCGGCCCGGCCTCATCCAGCAACTCGACCGCCCGGTCCAGGACCGGCTCGGTGCTGGCCAGAGCCGGTTCCGCCGTCTCGGCGAACGAGGAGATCTCCGTGCTGATCACCTCGAGGTCCTCCGTAACGGGCCGGACCTCTTCCAGTGTCGGGGTGGCCTCGTTCGCGGCCGCGTTCAGCCGCTCCAGACTCGCCTCGGTCTGCTCCAGCGTCGCCGGCAGCTCGGAGACCGACTCCTGCAACTCCTCCTGCCGGGACGAGGCCGCGTCGGTCAGCTGCAGGGTCGACTCCAGCAGCCCGTCCAGGGTCTTGCCCTCGTCCTCGGCCAGCGACGCCGCCACCGGCCGCACGTTGTCGATCATGCGGGACAGCAGCTCGTTGTGCTCGGCGAGCACGCCGGCCAGCTCACCGGTGTCGTCCATCGCCTCGGCCAGTACCCGGATCGTCTCGTCGACATCGGCGCCGTTGCCGCGCATGCCCTCACCCAGCACGGTGGCCAGCGCAGCCAGCCCCTCCCCCGTGGGCTCGTCGATGGTGTTGAGCACCTCATCGAGGTCCACCGCCTGCCCGGTCTGCTCCACAGGGATCGTCGCCCCGTGCCGCAACACCGGCTCGGACGGATCACCCCGGTCGAGCTCGAGGTAGCGCTCACCGAGCAGGCTCACCGCACGCACGGTCAACCGGGCATCGCGGTGCACCGGCAACGCGGCGCTGTCCAGCCGCACCCCGACACGCGCGTTATCGTCCTCACCGACCTCGATACCGGCGACCTTGCCGACACCAACGCCGTGCGTCTCCACTTCGCTTCCGGACAGCAGCGGGCTCACATCCTCGAACTCGGCGGTCAGCAGCAGGTGGTCACCACCATCGGTCTCGTGCGCCATCCCCGTGACGCCTGCGGTCAGGCCGAGAGCGCCGGCGGCGGCGACCGCCACTGCCCGCGCCGAGGCGCGCTGCCGCACCCGTCCGATCGCGCGTGTCAGGCCGCTCATCGCATCCCACTCCCACTGGCGTCGGTCCACGGTTGACCCACCTGCTCACCCGGACGCGGAGTCGGGTTTAGTCGGTGACTAGGTGGAAGGACTCCTGGATTGACGTTCATGACACTTGCTGCCCCGCCAAAGTCCATCGCTCGGACGTAGCGCCCTTGTTCCTTGTAATTACCGAACGCGGAGTTCCAGTTGGACACCAGCCCGGCCAGCTCAGGGGTATAGGGCCGCAGGAACTCCAGCGCGGGCTGCACATCGGACACCGCCGAGGTCGCTCGCGGCAGCACGGCTCCGGCGCTGTCCAGCAGTCCGGGAGTGTCCTGCAGCAGGACCTCGGCCGAGTCCAGTGTCGGGCCCAGCTCACCGGTCAGCGGCCGCAGGTCGCGCAACACCGGGCGCAGGTTCTCGGCCACCCCGGGCAACCGTGAGGTAGCGGGCTCGAGGTCCTCCAGCAGCGGGACGGTCTCGTCCACGGTGCCCGGTAGGCGCTCCAGGGTCGATCTGGCCTGCCGCAGGGTGCCCGGCAAGCGGTCCAGGCTGGTGCCGAGCTCCTCCTGCTGCGCGGCCACGTCCTCGGACATCGCCGACAGGCCGTCCACGATGTCGGTGACCTGGCCCTCGCGCTGGGCGAGCGTGGCGGTCAGCTCCTCGAGCCGGATCGCCAGCTGCTCGATGGCCGGTCCGTCGGTGCCCAGGCCCCGCAGCACCTCGCCGAGCGCCTCCAGCGCCGGCCCCGAGGAACGCAGGGTGTCGTTGAGCGAGGCTTCGTTGCCATCCAGGGTGCCCTGCAGCGAGTGCAGCAGGTCGTTGACCCGTTCCCGGGTTGGCTCGTCCAGCGCGGCCAGTACCTGGTCGACCTCCATCGGCTGCGGCATCGCGCCCTCGAGCATGCCCCCGCTCGGGATCTCCGCGCCGTCGTCCGGGCCGTCCTCGATGGCCACCCGGCGCTCACCGAGCACCGCCCGCCACTCGACCGTGGCCACCGCCCCCGAATGCAGCGGCGCGAACTCCTCGTCCATCGCGAGCCTGACCCGTGCCTGGCCCTCGTCCGGGGTGATGTCGGCGATCGTGCCGGCCTCGTGCCCCTCGACAAGCACGTCCCCACCGGGAATCAGGTTGGTCGCCGACGGCAGCACCACGTCCACCTCGTAGCCGTCGTTGCCTGCCGCCACCGCGGCCGTTCCCGCGGCGACCGCAACGGCCACCACGCCGGCTATCGCGAGTCCACGCATATGTTCAGTCCATTCCCAACGGTCCGGCCGAGTCCCCGGCGAGGAACTGCCGCACGAACGGGTCCTGGGAGGCGAAGGCCTCCTCGGCTCCGCTGTAGTGCACGACCTCGCCCTTCCAGATCAGCCCCACGTAGTCGCTGACCTTCTTCGCCGTGCTGATGTCGTGGGTGACCAGCAGGTACGTGCCGCCGTGCTCGCGATGCACCTGCAGGATCAGGTCGCACAGCAGGCTGGTACGCACCGGATCCAGCCCCGAGTCCGGCTCGTCGAACAGCACGACGTCCGGCTTGGTCACCAACGCCCGCGCGAACCCGGCCCGCTTGCGCATCCCCCCGGAGAGCTCCCCCGGGTAGCGCGACATCGCCGCTTCCAAACCAACTTCCTGCATCGCCGGCATCACCGCCTCCGCGATGGCATCCTCGGTCATGTCGGTGTGCTTGCGCAGCGGGAACGCTACGTTGTCGTAGATGTTCATCGACCCGAACAGCGCGCCGTCCTGGAACAGCACCCCCATCTTCTTGCGGATCTCGTAGCGCTCGGCCTCGCTGATACTCCAGATGTCCTGCCCGAACACCCGCACCTCACCGGCATCCGGCTCCAGCAGCCCGACAAGGTGCTTGATCAACACACTCTTACCGGTCCCGGACGGGCCGAGAATGGTCGTCACGGCCTCGTCCGCGAAGTCCAGACTCACCCCGCGCAACACAGCAGTGTCGCCGAAGGACTTGTGCAACTCCGACACCGCCATGGTGTGCTCGCCGTTGCCGTTGAGCAGGCGACCACTCTTGGTCATGGCCACCTCGCCCGACACGCAGGCGCTGTCGGCGACGTCGATCTGCGCGGCTGATTGCTCGCTCACGGTCAGCTCCTCGAAATCGTCTTTCCGGCCGGACATGCTCAGTTCGCTATCGGCGCGTTGGGAGCGGCACCCCAGAACAAGGCGGTGCCGGAGAACCCGATGATGTGGATCAGGACCATGTTCAGCATCATCGACTTCGCGGTGTTCTTGCCGACCCCGACCGGGCCGCCGCGGGCGTGGTAGCCGTAATAACAGCCCACGAACACGATCGCCGTACTCATCGCCATGACCTTGAGCAACGAGAACACGAAATCGACCGGAGTCTGGTACAGCCAGAAGATGTAGGAGTACCCGCCTGCGGAGACCCCGCCCAGCATCACCACCGTCACCAGGTACTCGCCGACGTACATCACCCCGAGACCGACGGTGTAGAGGAACGGGATCGCGATCCACGCGGCCACCACGCGGGTACCGACCAGGTAACTCAGCGACCGAACCCCCATAACCTCCATCGCGTCGATCTCCTCGGAGATCCGCATCGACCCGATCTCGGCCACCAGCCCACAGCCGATCTTGGCCGCCACGATGTAGCCCCACATGTAGGGCGCCATCTCCCGGATCGCACACCAGGCGTTGAACACCCCCGAGTACAGCGGCGCACCGATCTGGTCGAGCACGTACTTGGCTTCCAGACCGCACTGGTAGCCGATCACGAACTGCATCAGCCACAGGATCAACCCGGTCGACAGGATCAGGATCCCCGTCTGGTGGAACACCTCGCTGGTGTGATGCCGCAAATCGGGCAGCGCACGCAGCGTCCGGACCGCGAACCGCACGATCTCGCCGCCCGTGCCGATCGCCTGCCGGACCTTGTCCACGGTGCCGCTGACGGTCACCCGCACATCCTCCGGCTGGGGAACCTGCGCCCGGGCGCCTCCAGCGCGGCCCTCGCCGCGATTCGGTTCGTCGATACTCATCGCGCCCGCCCCCTACCGGAAGACCTGCATATCCGGGTTCAGCCCGAGCAGGATCGTCGTGTACACGGCATTGAAAATCCAGATCGCCACGAACGCGATCACCACTCCCTGGTTCACGGCGCGCCCCACACCGATCGGCCCCCCGCTGGCGCGGTACCCCTTGTACGAGCACACCACGCCCACGATCAACCCGAACAGCCCGCACTTCACGACCGTGCCCCACATGTCGGTGGTCGTGGCGTTGACGAAGAAGTTGTCCACGAACACGCTCGGGTTCGCGCCGCCGACATGCACGGCGGCGATGTAACCGCCCACGACACCGAACGCGAGGGCCGGCAACACCAGCAACCCCGTCATCAGCGTCAACGCCACCACACGCGGCACGATCAGCGTGCGGATCGGATCGACCCCAAGCACCTGCGTGGCATCAATCTCCTCACGAATCCGGCGCGCACCCAGGTCCGCCGTGATCGCGGTCCCGACCACACCCGCCACCACCATGGCGTTGATCCACGGCGCGAACTCGCGCACGCTGGCCATGACGAAGAGCGAGCCGAGCCGCTCCGGTATCCCGAACAGGCTGAACAGGTTCAACCCCTGCAAGCCCGGAGCACCGTAACCGAACGCGACCGTCGAGATCACCAGCGGGATCCAGCACAGCTTGACGATCTCGTACATCTGGTCGCGCACCTCGCCCCAGTAACCTCGGGGGTGCCGCACAGCCGAACCGACAACACGCGCGCCGAAACGCACGATCTCACCCGCCTCCACCACCGGCGACTGGACGGTCGCCGACAATCGGGACCGTGCGGGTTTGGCCGGACCGCTGTGCGCGCCGCTCTCGCGCCGCTGCGGCGCCTGCTCTCGGTGTCCGTCCTTTTGTGAGGTCACCGGCAGCTCCACGACGACCGGCGGGCGCGGGCGTACCTTCGCATCGGGACCGAACCGCCCCCGATGATGACCGCGACAATCGCCGTCAACGACACCTGGCTCGCATCGAGACCACCGGTACCCAGCGCGACGAGCGGCAGCACGAACATATACGCACCGCTGGCGGCCAGCATTCCCTGCACAATCGAGTCCCGACCGGCACAGGCCTTGCCCGCCGCCCACGCGAACGCGAGTACCGCGACACCGGGCAACCACACAAGACCGAGCACGTCCCACGTCCGCACGGCGATCGGCGTCAGCAGTCCGCCGACGACGAGCACGCTGAAACCGATCGACGCCCCTCGCACGGCCGTAGGAAGGTCCACCGTGTCGGCACACGTCCCCGGATCGCCGGAACACGAGACCTGTGATAAAGGCACTCTGCTCACAATCACAAACTCCAACCGATTATCGCGAAATCCGTCTAGCGGAAAAGCACACGAAATGCTATTCGAATCTTGAGTCGTCAGTCTACGTGCATCGGTAAAATCGAACCATGTACAACCGCATGAAGAACACGGTATGCATTGTGCCTGGTGCACAATATCAATCCAACCGACACTAGAGAGAAAGTGTGGAACTGACCGCGCCGAACGGGCTGTTGACGGGATTGTCAAGCAAACTCTTGACGCAGCTCTGAAGGCCGAACTCACTCGCCACTTCGGCTATGACCGCGCAATCGGTAGGACCGCAGTAGGGGTATTTACATAACGGGACCCGCACTAAGGCCGTGACCAATGATACCGACCGGGTCGACGTCAAGGTACTTCACTACCGGAATTGTTCGTTCGATTCGCGGTGCGGCAACACCCGCATTGTCCAGGACAGTTGTCCACGGACATCAACTTCAGGCCAGTGACCTGCACGGAAGAAGTCGTCGCTTACCCAATTCCGTTGTTCTTCATTTCGAACGAGAGGTTCCCGGATTACCGGAGCCCCTGACTTTTCCTACGTATCTACTCCTTCGCGTGCTTCCGTACCCGCCGAGTGCGCAACACGATCACCGAGTTCGAGCAACCGGAGTTGCAACTCGACGACGAAACGTTCGGTCGGATCCTCCAAGTCAATCTGGCACAGCTCTTGGACCCGGTTTAACCGGTAGCGGAGCGTATTGCGGTGAATGAACAGTCGGCGGGCTGCCGCACCGACATCGCATCCGCACCGAAGGTATACACTCAGCGACGACAGGTAATCAGCGCTGCGCCTGGTTCGTCCAGTCACGAGGCAATCCAACGGTCCACTAAGCAGGTGTGGGCGCTTATGCACCAGCTCGCCGATCTCGACAAGCAACAGCGACGCACGCAGTTCAGTCACGGTCGCACTGGCACGCCGACTCTCACCCATCAGGACGTCAAGCCCTCGGTCGACCGCCCGCCGAATGTCAACAACATCGTGACCATCGGTGATCGGATCGCCAGCACAGGCCACAATATCTCGTCCAGTATGAGCGGAAGCATTGCTGGCAACACGTGCCGCCAACTCCGATGCCGTGCCAGACTTCTCGCACTCGACGGCAACGTAGACGCGACCATCGAGCTCGGTCACAACACCCTCGGGTAAGACCGACTTCGCGGAGACCGACTGGCGAAGATCCGGCTCGTAGCGCCCGCGTCGTTCCTGCAGGCCGACCACGTGCCAGCGGGTACCGCGCGCTCTGGACAGCCGACGGGTCAACGCCGAGACATCGGCCGTCCCGGCGAGCACGTCGGCGAGCAACGCCTCCGAAGACTTGGTCGCGGCACGCGCCGGATAGCGACCCGCTGCCTGATGCTGTGCCATCGCGAATGCCGCGTCGGCCAGCACTCGAGCGTCGTGCGCCCCGAATCGACGATCCGCCTGCGTAACACACACGTATCCGAGCACGTGCTGTCGCTGCCCCCGCAACGCGGCAACCAGCCGCGGCCACCCACCGGGAGGGTCGATGTGAACCGGGTCGCGGCTTTCGCGCAACTCGTCGAACATGCCGCTACGGCTGAGCCATTCAAGTGTCGCTGCCGGCGGCCGGCGATCGAGGATCGATCGCTCCCGAAGCTCGTCGATCGGGAAAGACAGGTTGTCGAATGCCAGGGTACGAAAGTGTTCGTCGGTGATCTCCACCGGTGCGCCCAACAGGGTCGCGGTAACACGCGCCAGCTCGTACAGCCCGGCAGTGTCAACGGGCCCGGCAGGCTCGCCGGCGCCGGCCGCCGCAATTCGACCGCGTACGAGAAGCTCTACGTCCTCAAGGGAACTACGGCCATCAACCTCGAGTAGCGCGATGCCCAGCTCGTTTGCCCTATCACCAAGCGACTGACCGGAGCCCTTGACCACGACACCGGTCGCTTCAGCCGCCGCCGCCGCCTCCAGTGGCCCGTCCCGGTCATCCGCCGTGAGACACGGGTCGACCAGAAGCAGGTTCTGCCGACCGACCAGGTCGCGACCGCGTTCCGTCCAGACGGTCGTCCCGCACACCGGCCTACGCAGGCCAACGGGAGCGGCGACGACGGTAAAGTGATCCGCTGCGGGTCCCGTCAGCAGTGACCAAAGCGGCGCACTCGACGAACTAGCGGGCCGTTCGGAGCGCGCCCCCGTGGCTCGGTCCGCGGACTGGTGGGGTGGTAATGCGACATCTGCGACTGCCATCGGTGTTGTCCTCCTTCCTTTCGCCAGGGCCCGCCAGCTGCTGCACGACGGGCCAATCACCTGGCGAGCAGACTATGAGCAGAAGACGTGCACGTCAGTGGTGATCGCGCACAGCCACGTGCATCGAAATGGGCGATCTGCCCACGACACCGGCTGTACCTGTGTCACAGAAAGATGAAGGGGCTTGGCCACTGCCCGTGAGGGGGCTTCACATCGACTGGCCATCGAAAGTCGCGAAGATGGTCGCGAACGCGCGTGCGGCTGTGCACAGTTCGTCCACTCCCACAGACTCGTCGGCGGTATGTGCGTGACGCATTGAACCGGGACCATATACGACCGTCGGGATACGCAGGTCATTGCGCATGAATCGCGCGTCTGTGCTCAGCATGGATCCCCGCACTTCGGTTGCCGCAGCGCGGCCGCATGCGTCGAGCAGGTACGAAACGAACGGGTGATCGGTGGCGATCTCCGAACCTGACACGAACACGGTTGGCGTCATTCGATAGTCGATGTCGCCGAGTGAGTCGATCACATCACGCACGGAGTCGAGCACCTGGGACGAAGTCTGTCCCGGCAACGTTCGCCGGTCGATGCTTAAGTCACACTGGCTGGCGACGATATTGGGCGCGGTACCACCTCGGATCACGCCGACATTGCACGTCGGTCGCCCGAGCATGGGATGCTCGGGATCACCGAAATCGGCGCAGTGCAATGCACGCGTGATAGCCGCGGCATCATAGACGGCCGAACGAACAGCTGCCGGGTCACTGCCGTGCCCGGCACGCCCGAACACCTCGATCTCAGCCAGCAGCGCCCCCCGTTCGGCGACCCCGATGGATAACTCGTTGGGCTCCGGGACGACACAGGCATCCGCCTGGATACGACCGGCCCTGAGCAGGGCAGCAGTGCCGTGCTGCCCGCCGGTTTCCTCGTCAGCTACGAGATGGAAGACGATATCCGCAGCTGGGCGGACGCCGGCATCACGGCACGCTCGTAGGCCCTCGATGGCGGCCGCGATCCCGCCCTTCATGTCACAAGCACCGCGGCCAATGACCCGACCGTCCTTGACCACCCCGGCGAACGGTGGCACCGACCACTCCTGCGGCCTTGCGGGAACCACGTCGATATGACCGTTGATCAACAACACGGGCCGACTTCCGTCACGATCACCGGCGGAGGCGAGCACGGAAGCCCGGCGCGGCTCTGACTCGAAGTGCTCGGTCTGGCAGCCAAGCTCCGCCATCACCTCGGTGAGCAGTCCGACTACCGGGCTCTCGTCCCCCGGCGGGTTGGTCGTGTCCCGCTGGATCATCGCGCGAGTCAGTTCGACGAGCCTAGCCTCGGACACGGTGGCCCTGGCGGCCACCTCCGCGCCGGCGCTTCCGCTGCCACTATCCGAGCGCGGCCACCGAGACGAGCTGCTCACGACAGAAATTCCGAGGCGCCGTCGAGGAATCCCACGGTGGAGATGGCAGTGAGGAAGTCGCGCAACCGCTCGCGCCGCGCGAAGATTTCGACGAACAACGCCTTCGCCTCCTCCGTGCGGCCTGCCCTGGCCAGCAGCACAGCCTGCCAGAACGCAGCTTCCAGGTTGTCGCCGAGTACCTCGCGCGCCCGGCTCAGCGAATCCAGTGCCGACTCCAGCTCATCCCTGCTCACTCCGGTGTAGGTACCCATCATCAGCCGGGGGGCGAACATCACGGTACCGAGCTGGTCGAACGCCCTGTGCAGCGGAAGGAGCCTGGCCAGTTCGGTGATCGGGTCGTGATGATCATCCACCCTGACGTCCAGCAGCACCTCCTGCCAGGGACGCTCCGATACCGTTCCCGACACCACCTTCATTACCGCCGATTGCGATCCCCTTACATCGCCGCCCTGACGTTCCGCAGCAGTCATCCCCGCCAGCATGCGATCAGCCAGCGTGCCCTCGGCTCTTTGATACGCATCCAGCATCGCCTCGTACACAGCGTCCGAGGCGAGCATGTTGCCTTGCACGGCAACGCCGTCGTCACGCAGGCCGCCCGACGCGGGCACGCAAAGCGCACCGGTGTGCGAAGCCGTACGCCCGGCGGCGTCCACTACCGCCAGCTGCCGGTACTCGCGCAGGTCGTCTTCTTCGAGAAGCTCGTCGAGTGCCTCACCAGGCGTAACGCCAGCACGCAACTTCGCCAACCCATCCGGTCCGAAATCGACATTGACAAACGCTTGGGTCGCGATCGCTCCCACACCCGACTCGCTCCAGGTTGCCAGCCTACCCACTCCGAAGAAGTGCGATTGCGCCGCAATGCCGAGGTCCCCCGTGTCAGGGTCGACAGCCACGATCGAGTACGTCACAATACACCAACCGTGTCGTCACGCACGCGATCCAGATGCTCAGCTACAAGCTCCGCGATCAGCTCTGGGGCCTCCAGCATCGGAAGATGACCGAGGCCGGGGAGTACACGAGAGACACCCCCTGTCGCTGTGGCGAGTTCCCGGGACATTTCAACGGGACACGTCGGGTCCTGATCTCCTGCCGCCGCGAACGTCGAGCACCTCACAGCGGACGTCAGGTGCCTGATGTCTGCGGAGAACGCGCCACGCAGGATCTCGGCGATCACCGATTCCGGCCGCTCACCGACCGCGTCCAGCGCCTCGCGCACGACCGGCGTCCCACGGTAGTCGTGACCGACCACTTGTGGGATCAACTCGGCGAAGTAGCTCGTGCACCCCACCGAATTCAGCTGGGCGACCATCTGCTCTATGACGTTCTCCCCCACACCGGTTCCCAGCGTGCTTCCGAACGCCGTCACGCTGGCGACCCGATCCCGGTGCGTGGCCGCTAGCGCCAGTGAAATGGTCCCGCCCAACGATCCCCCGACCAGATGCGCCTTACGCACCGCGAACTCGTCCAACACGGCAAGAACGTCAGCCATGTAATCGTGGATCAGGAACGGTCCACGTTGATCCGAGAGCCCGTGCCCGCGCAGGTCCAACGCCAGCACCGGTCGATCCAACCTAGCCGCGGCAGCCCGCCAGACGCGCGACGACGTGTTGATCGGGTGCACAAGTACCACGAGATCGTCCTCGGCGAAATCCGCCGAACCGGCGACAGCGAGCCGTCCAGCCGGACCCGCCACGGTATGTTGTGAAGTCAGTTCCATTGTCAACCTTCCGCCGGTATGATCACTCGTTACCGTACTTCAGACCGCCCGATGCGGCCGCCTCACTCACATGCATATGCCAGATGGTCCACCGGGCATTTCCAGCCCCGTCATCGCGGCGGTACACCTCGGTCTCCCGGATCCTCATCTCTCCGGAGCTCTCCAATGTCCCCGACGACGTCGGCATGACCAGCTCGGCCACAGCCTCTGTGGTAAGCCATGCCACGTCCCCGTATACATGCACTTGAGGCGGTTCCGCATCGGTGAGCCTTGTGATGTTCACCCCGAGTTCTGCCAGATTGCGCCACAACTTCGCCTTGTCCGCTACGCCGTTGTACGTAAAGCCGTTCAGATTGAACTGGAGGTAATTGCTTTCCCCTTGCGGGAAGTGCGGGAGCATGTCCTCCACCACCAGTCCAACGTTGGACTTGAACCAGGCATCGTGCACCGCCAGTATCGCGGTGGTGTCCTTGTCGATGTCGGTCATGTTGTATCAACACCCTCTCTAATCGATGGAGCGACTCGTCAGCGGTCGCGTGATCACAGTTCGGTACGGTGATCAATGATTGTCTACTCCGTACTCAGCAGCTGAATTCCGGCAACAGTTCTTCTACAGCCGTCAACGTCTCCTCGGCGCGTTCCGTGGGCATGGGAGCCAACACAACAGAGTCCGCGCCTGCGTCGAGAAACTCCTTGATTCGTGTCCGGCAGGTGTCCACCGAGCCTGCGATCGCGAGGGCATCCAGCCATGAGTCCGGCATCTCTTCGAACACCAGCTCCATACCCCCGCGGCTGAGCATGTCCGCCAGCTGCTCATTGATCCCGATCGTGCCGAACAACGGACCGGGCCCGGTGGCAGCCAGATAGAAGGCCAGAATTTGCTTCACCTCCTGCCGAACGGCCTCTACTTGGGACTCATCAGACGTAACGCTGACTACCGACAACACCCGTACGCTCGGTGCTTGCCTGCCGGCAACGTCCGCTGCCGCGCTCGTTTTCTCGCAAGCCGCGCGAACGTACTCCACCGGCGCCAGAGCGCTCACCAGCAGGCCATCGGCGATCTCGCCGGTCAACGCAAGACCTTTGTCGCCAAGTACACCGGTGAAAAGCGGTACGTTCTGATCAACGGGATGAGTCAACGTGACGTCGCGGAACGAGAAGACCTGCCCCTCGTCGGACACGGTTTCGCCATTGAGTAGCGCGCCAATGCCGGTCATACACTCGCGCAGCGCGCTCATCGGCGAGCGCACTTCGAGCCCCATCTGCTTCGTCCAGGCAGGAACTCCGTGCCCGATTCCGGGCAGCACACGTGCCGGATACGCACGCGCTAGGGTCGCGATCTCCATGGCCGACACCGCGGGGTGGCGCGCAACGGACGCAAGTACGCCGATACCCACAGGGATCGCGTCGGTCGCGGCCAGTGCCAGTCCCGCGGTGGCGATACCACCCTGAAAAAAGTAGTCCTCGGCCACCCACAGCTCCCCGAACCCCTTGTCCTCCACCCGCTTGGCAAGCGAAGGCACCTCCTCAGGCGCGGTCGTGCTCGCGACAAGGACGCCAACGCGTCCAGCTGGCTGATCTTGCATCACAACTCCTCCCTGTTCATGATCTGAATAATACGCCGCTCGGACATATTGTGGCGCTCTCGCCTAATCAGTCATCGAAATACCGACAAACTATTAGATCAAGTGCGATTATCCGACTGCTCATCGACCCAAAACAACGGCGCCGCGAATCAATTTCTGCTACATGCTTGGGCAGGATGCTGAAAAGTTGTGCGACCAGCCCGGGCAAGCGCCGCCCTTAGTCGACACAGACAACAGCCGGCACAAAACTCGACGCAGCGATCCAGTACCGCGTCCGCCCGCACTACCGAGAGCACCGAGTCATTGTCTGTTATGTACGTACTCCCACGAGACCCAACATCCATTTCTGGCGTCGTGCATCGGGTCGGGTTCGCAATCCGGATCCAGCACCACGCCGGGCCAATCCACAATCGCCTCGCTAACTAGATACTCGGAGCTACTGAACTTCGACCACAATCTCCTTGCAAGGAGCACCGACCACAGCGGGCATCGCTCGTCAAGCCGAGTGCGTCGCTGTATCTTGAGACTTAGACGGACTCACCGTCGATTCTTCGAGAGAACGCAGTAGTCGTAAGGGCGTTACGGGAATCGTGGTCAACTCTTCAACGTCGCTGGGAAGCGCGTCCTGGATCGCGTTGACGATGGCTGCTGGAGTGGCGATCACACCGCTCTCACCGACTCCTTTTGCGCCGTTGAGTGAGAACGGCGTAGGTGTCTCCAAGTGAAGCAGCGTGAACTCCGGCATATCCTTCACCGTGGGCAGCAGATAGTCGGTCATCGATCGCACCATTGGTTGAGCGTGCTCGTCGTAGCCGAGCTCCTCATACAGCGCAGCGCCCAAACCTTGCAGCGCCCCACCTACAACCTGACCAGCAACGATGGCCGGATTGAGTTGAGGGCCACAGTCATGTCCGATCCAGAGGTTGTCAACCCGCACGGTGCCATCATCGGCGTCGACCTCGACCAGTGCGACAACCACACCGTAGGAAAATGCCAGGCTGGGTGGGTCGAATACTCCGACTGCCTCCAACCCCGGTTCGAGCCCATCGGGCAGGCCCGCGCCACGATAGGCGGCGGCGCTGAGCGCCTCCAACGGTAGCGGCTCCATGCCGCTACCGCGCACCAGATAGCCGCCAGCTACCAGTTCGACATCCTCGGGGTCGGCTTCGAGTTGGTGCGCAGCGATCTGACGTAGTTTGACCTTGACTTTGTCGGCCGCCGCGTGCAACGACGACCCGGCAACTCCGGCCGCTCGGCTGCCACCACTGGCGTATCCGGTGTATGGGCTGCTCAAGGTATCGCCATAGCACACCGTGACGTGGTCCATTGGTACCGCGAACGCGTCGGCCGCCGTGCTGGCAAGCACAGTCTCGACACCCTGGCCCATAGGGGTCTGGCTGGTGAACACTCTGATGCGCCCGTCCGGCTCGACCCGCACTGTCGTGGAGTCCCATCCACCTTGAGTGACTCCGATCAATGGCAAAATGCCAGAGGGACCGAAGTTCGTGCACTCATTGTAGTAAGCCAATCCGAGCCCAACGAGGCGCCCGGCTGCGCGGGCATGCTCGCAATACTCGCGCAGTTCTGCGTAGCCGGAACGCTGCAACGTCAAGTCGAGCAGTTCCGTGTAACGTCCACTGTCCAGCATCAGCCCGGTCGACGTGGGATGGGGGAACGAATCCGAGGGGACGAGATTGCGGCGGCGCAGTTCGGCAGCGTCGATACCGAGCTCCCGTGCGGCGCGATCCAGCAGCCGCTCCATCGGGAAATTGGCCTCTGGTTGGCCGTAGCCACGGTAGGCGCCGAGCGGAGACTTGTTGGTGACGACCGCCGTAGCGGTGATGTCGACCGCCGGAACACGATAGGGACCACACAGCAACGCGCCGGTTACCCACCCGGTTCCCGCACCGGCAGCCGATGGTGACGCGCCAAGGTCCGTTAGCGTGTTGGCGCGGAGCCCGAGCATCACTCCTTCACTGTCGAAACCGATCTGTATCGCTACCTCTTGGGCCCGGGACGGCATCGATGCCACAAAGGACTCGTCGCGCTGCTCGATCCAGCGGACTGGCCGTCGCAGCCTACGTGCCAGGTAACTGACGAGGATCTCCTCCGGGTACACGACGGCCTTCATCCCGAACGCGCCACCGACATCACTCGCTATGACCCGGACTTGATTCTCCGGCATTCGTAAGCTCGCGGCGATAGCCTCGCGGATCTGATGAATGGACTGGGTAGACGTGTACACCGTGAGGTTCGATGCGGTCGCGTCGCAGTCCGCGATCACCCCTCGTGTCTCCAACGGAAGTCCGATGATTCGTGAGCTGGTGAAAGTATCATGGAGTAGTAACGTGGAGCTGTCCAGCGCGTCGTCCACGTTCGGCGGAGGCGAATCGTCAGCCACGGGAACCGGCCACTGCGCGCGAACCTGAATATTGTCGCCCCAGTGTTCGTGCAGTAGAGGTGCATCAGGGTCCATGGCCTCCTGCGCGGAGTTCACCGGCGGCAGCGGGTCGTACTGGACAGTGATCAGGTCAAGCGCGTCCTCGGCGACATACTGGTCAGTGGCGACCACGGCCGCGACCGGGTCTCCGACATAACGTGCCTTGTCGGGAGTGAGGCACAGGCCGTGCCCGACCTTCTGCCCCGGCAAATCCCAAAGGTAACCGTGCGGGACGATCTCTTCGCTGAGTTCGGCGCCGGTCACTACCAGCCGCACGCCCTCAAGCTCCTCGGCCTTGGACGTATCGATCCGGACGATCTGTGCGTGCGGATGCGGGCTGCGCAGAATCGCGCAGGTCAGCTCGCGCGGAAGGTGTATGTCGGCGAGGTAGCGTCCACCACCGCGCACCCATCTGTCGGCGTTCAATGACACGGGCGAGTCAGCGTCCCCACCGTCGTTCACGTGCTCAGTCATGCCCGCTCGCCTCCATTCGAGTCGCTGTGAGTGCGTAGGACCTCTTCGACGGCTTCCACGATGGGCACATAACCCGTGCATCGGCACAGATTCGCGGAAAGCCGTTCAGTAAGCGCCTCGCGGGAGAATGACCGTCCTTCTTCCTGCGCCTCCTTCACGATCTCGGTGGCAAGCATCAAGAACCCTGGCGTGCAGAACCCACATTGCAGGGCAAATCGCCTTACGAAGGCCTCTTGCAGGAGGGTCAGACGCCCATCGTCATCCACAAGACTCTCGACAGTGTCCACCTGCCTGCCATCGGCTTGTGTCGCCAGTGTGAGGCACGACCGCGCCGACACCCCGTCGAGAAGTACCGTGCAGGCACCACACGCGCCTTCATGGCAGCCAATGTGCGTACCCGTCAATCCCAACTTGTCCCGCAGGAAGTCGGACAGGCTCATGCGTGGCTCGACATACTCCCCGTGCTTCTCGCCGTTGACGGCGATGACGATGGGATGCTTCTCAGGTTGACCGTTCACTGTGCGCCTCCTTGGCAGCTAGCGAGCACAGCGGATCGCGTTGCCGCTGCGACGAGCCGTCGACGGTAACTCACCGGCCCGTAAGGGTCCGCGAAGTCCTCGACGAGCCGTATGCACGCGCTCTCGGCCCTTGTCATCGCCACGTCCATCGACTGCCGGCCAGGCGACACGTCATCGAGCGTCACTGATCTCGGTGTCTTGGCAGCCCCGGCGATGGTCAGGCGAAGCGTCGAGTGGGTGGGATCAAAGCCCGCGATCACGGTGATCTTCGCATGGCGTCGGTAGTGGTATTGCTCGAACGACCACGTCACGTCCGGCCGGGGAAGCGGGAACTCGACGTCTCCGATCACTTCCGTCTCCTCCAGACAGGTGCGGAAGGAATCGGTATAGAGATCTTCGGCCTCGACTGATCGCGATCCTCTGGTCGAGATCAAGTGAACCCGGCCGTCTAAGGCGAGCAACACAGCAGGGATCTCGGCAGAAGGATCAGCGAACGCAACACTGCCTCCCACCGTGCCCCGGTTCCGCGTCGGCACATGCCCGATATGGCTCAAAGCCGCCCCTAGGACGCGCATGCGGCCAATACCGGGGGCGCGTTCAAGCTCTCGCTGGGTCACAGCGGAACCCACGAACAGCGAGTCACCATCCTCAGTCATCTCGCGCAGGCGATCCACCCGGCCGATATCGACCACCAATTCCGGCCGCCGCTGACGTCGGTACAGCTGCGGCAGCAAGCTCTGGCCACCGGCCAAGATGGCAGTGTGCCCGTCATGCTCCAGTGCGGAACACACCTCATCAGGCCTCGTGGGTCTCAAGTATTCGAACCGTGCGGGTCGCATGTAAGGGAACTCCAGTCGTTCAGCCGTTGCCCGGCATACGGTTGCGGGGAAGAATGTGGTGCTAGCCACACTAGTTCAGAGTGAATGGCTGGTCATCAGTCCCGGAAACGAAGTCGGACAATAGAGTTCAGGCGCCATGCACAGATAGCCGAACGAAGCGCCGAGACAGCGTTCGTGACGCGCCTAAACGGCGTCGTCCCACTCAATGCCCGCAACTCTGGTCGCGAGATGCACTACGAGTCGGTCATCCGGATCAGCCAGATCGACTGGCAGCAATGAGCCGATCTTCTCCAGCCGTTGGATCACGGTGTTGCGGTGCACGGACAGCGCTTTCGCCGTGGCAGTGGCGGACGACTCCAGGTCGAGGTAGCGCCGCAGGGTGCGAAGAAGTTCTCCGGAAGAGTCGGCTTCCGTCAGCGGGTTCAACAGGTTCATGCCGACGGAGCGCAACGGATTGGATGAGTACCAGCTAACCAATAGGCGCTTGACGCTCATCGCTTCGATGTGCTCGACGGTGCCGCCGGTCTCCTCCGTCCGTGCGAGTAAACAAGCGTGCCGGGCTTCGCGCAACGACTCACGCAATCCGACTACGCCAGGCCTTCCGGTGCCGACCCCGGCGCACAGTGTCAGGCCTTCATGCGCGGACTCGACAGCACGCAGTGACGCTTGCACTCCGTCGAGTAATGGCTGCGGATCATACGTGTCGGGCTCGCTATCGACCGTCACCCAGAATACCCAGCCCTCGGCGCGTTCTATCAACGTGGCCTCGATCGCGTGACGGCTGAGCGCGTGTTCCAGTTCGGGCAGCAGATCCCGCTGGTGCACGAGTGACGTCGTCCAGTTGGCGCCGATCTGCACTGCCGTGTGCCATCCGGCCAAGCGCCAGCCAAGGGCGGCGACGCGCTGGAGAGTCCGTTGCGAGAGGTCGTCGGCCTGATCAAGCACCTCGCCGAGCAGCAGCGAATGTCCTCGAGCTTCGCGTTCCATCCGCGCGGTACGCGCTGCGACGGCGACTGCGTGTGCCATCGCCGCGACAGTAAGGGCCTGCTGTATAGGTCGCAGTTGTACGCTCGCAGCGGCAGCGGTGCGAGCCAACAGCCAGAAATGCGCCGGGCCGTCATTATCCAGCTGCACCGGTTGGACGAGTAACACCTCTTCGCCGTCAAGGTCGAATACACCGGCGCTGGGCTGAGCACGGGTCAGCTTATCCCTAGAAGTGACCGATTCCAGCAGCGTGCACAGATACCGATCCCCGGCTATGGGGCGCAACTCAGCGTCGACGAGCGTTACAGGGCAGCTGAGCGACTGGGCGAGCAACACGGTTAGCTGTTCGGGATCGATCACGGGGTGATGAAGGCGTTGAGCGGTAGCTCCCAACATGCGCAGACCGGCCAGTTCCGGAGCGCGCACGTAGGGGTCCAGCTGCGCCACGATCGCGGCAGGCACTACCGACTCCACGGTGACCAGCGGCACCGCCAGCTTGTCAGCAAGCCGCGACGACGCCGCGGGGACCGGACCAGTCGGACGTTGCGCGACGATGCCCGCGGAATTGGCACTGTGCGCCAACCGGATGGCCAGATCGGTAACGAGTTCGCTGACCGGAAGCTGCTCCGGGCCGAAGATTACCAGCGTGCCCTCGCCCAAATACGGGATGTCACGCGCGGAGGTGCCGGGGAACACTCGGGTCAAGGGTCGGCCGAGTCCCGCAGCGCCGCCGAGCAGGCTGTGCCCGGGCAACAGATCCATGGCTAGCAGTTGGCGCAGGCTCACCGGGGAGGTCGACATTGATTTCACCCTTCGTGCCTAGTTCAGACACGCACCAGAGGCCCGCTCACCGTAACCCTCATGCGTGCGCACCGTGTCGAAATATAGGTGAGCGGGAACTCACGTACACGCGGTCGTCGCAATCGAGATGGATCGGCTCCAGCCTGGATAGCCGACTCTCGAGCCATGCGCCTGGCCTGAGCAACACAGTCCGGGTAGCTCGTCTCAGTAAAGCGGAAGATCCGGTCCACCGTGCCGGACACCTCGCCGAGCGCCGCCCCGATGGCGCCGACTCTCGCACCGAACCCGGGGCGAATCTCATTATCCCCGTCGTCAAGCCGAATCACTTCGTCAGCATCGGGCCCCACCACGATCACCGGGAGCGCGCCGTGACCTGCGCGAGCCCGGCGAAGAGCCAGCCGGGCATCGCCGGATGGCCTGGCGACCGTCCCTCTCGTTCTCAGCTCGTCGATCCGCACCGCGGACGTGCGCACCTCGGGGAGGCAGGTCCGGACGCCCTGCACCTGGACAGGTCCAAGATTCTCCTGGGGCGTGCCCTCCACTACCGTGGTGATGTAAACGTAGCCATCGATGGCCTCCACGACCACGGCGTCGTCAAGAGCAGCCAGGCGCAGTGCGCCGGTGATGGCCGCGCCACGAGCCGCCCGACGGGCGCGCAGAGGATGGCGTGCCACGTCGGAAGCTGTGAGCAGCGTTCCGTCAGCGCTTGTGAAATAGATGTCTGCGGTCACCTCTTTCGCCCTCAGCAGCTGGGTTACTCCGTCGAGCAGAAGACTGATATGCGGGGAGAGCGCCGCGTCAAGAACGGTGGTGTTCTCCCGCTCCAACAGGCCCATTCCACCGAGCCCCGAGCTGGTCACCACGGGCACTGACTCGCCGAGCACTTCCCTCGCGATCGCGGCGGCGCGTTGCTCGTGGCCGCTGTCGACTTGTGCGTTAGCGCCGGTGATGGCCACTGCGGCGACCCGGTTCCGGCAGCGATGCGCGAATGCCGCCACAGCGGTCTCGTCCAGCGCTGATACCTCGGTACCGTCGTACTGGTGACCACCTGCGACGACCGCCACTGAGTCGCGCACCGCGGCAGCCTTCTCCGATGGCCAGCCGCTGAGCGGTGGAACCGACAGCGTGGCCGGTGCGGCGAGACGCAGCGCGCCAACAGGGGAAAGCCGCTCATGCCACGGCGCCGAGGCGATCTCGGCCAGACCGGTGATCATCACGTACCCGATCGACTCGGCCGATACGCACTGCAGAAGCGTATCGAGTACCTCAGCGATCGACGTCCGCCGGTCGACGTCGAAACCATACGCGCTCGCGCGTACCGTGCCCGTACCATCGGTGAGCACGCCAACCGTGCGGCTGTCCACTACGAGCCCGATCCGCCACTCAGCCACCAGAACCTCCGACGCGGGTCGGGGTCACGTCCAGGCCGAATGCTTGCGGCCCCACCAGTTCCAGCCCGGCTGGAGTGTGCCACCGGGCGTCGGTAGGAATCGCGATCACCAGCAGGCGCTGCCCTTCGACGACATCGGCGCTCTGCATAACCACGCCGGACTCGACATCGATCAAAGCGATCACGTCCGGCACGGTGACTACGAGCTCGCCATCCACCGCCGCGACCAAGTTCTCGTGCTGATGTTCCAATCGCATGAGGCGAGCGGGCCCTTCCACCGCTTCCAGCGTAATGGTGCCATGCGGTGTACCCTCCCGCCAGTCGCGCACCAAGTCGATGACGATGCCGGAGAACTCGACGCGGCCGCTGCAGTACCGCAGGAAATCTCCATAGGAGGCGAGATCGTGGCTTGACGTGCTGCGCAGCAGTCTGCCGATGCTCGCGCAATCGGTCAGCGCGCGCCGTGCGCCGAACCGTGCACAGTCCTCGGCGGTCACGGTGTAGGTACTGATCAACGCCACCATGCCCAGATGTGGCAAGCTCGTCCGGATCAGTGTGCTCACCACGTCATCGCGCTGAGTGGCGAACATCGTCCCCATTCCCCACATATCCACCATGAACACCGGCGACGGGCGTATCCCGGCCAGCATGAACAAGGTCATCTCCACCGCAGGGAAGCAGCGACGCATGATGTCCGCGTCGATGCATGGTAAGCCCAAGCGCGCTGCTGCGATCAGCGGAATCATGGTGTTGAACGCACCGAGTTGGACCGGAAGCACGGCCGCACACGGCTGCCCGATCTGCTGCTCGACGGTCTCGCGAAGCCGTCCGAACTCATGACCGTTGAAAAACGTCTCGGCCAGCGCGCCTGGCGGACCGCCTGCGAGAACCGGCAGTAGCGGCGCGTCCGCAGGCAGTTCATCCGCGTTGATCAATCGTACCGGACCGTACTCGGCCAGCGTACCAACCAGCATCCTCCAGGGCACATGAGAGTCGCCTCCGCCGCCGCTGCCAAGCACCTCTGCACCGAGCACCAAGTCGGCGATATCGTCGATACCGAGATCATGCACGATAGCCTCCTTCGCTGACGCTGGCGCTGTGGGCGGTTCGCGATCCCGCTTGTGGGCAAGCGCGACGATGCCCATACTAAGAGCTCATTTCAGAATGATCGTGTGAGTTGGCGGTGGCAAATGAGGACGCAGCCGAACTGGAGCAGGCCGTGGTGGATGTCGGCGCGGCGTTCGTAACGGGTGCAGAGCCGTTTGTACTGGTGTAGCCAGGCGAAGGCACGTTCGCTCGGTCAGCACCATCACCCGCACCATTCCCGCTCACGACACCAGGTTTTCGTCATCGAACACTGCCTGCGTGCGCCCAAGCATCAAGTTACTTCACGGCCAGTGCCTTCTCGGATCGTGTAAATTAGTGGCTTCGACAACCCTGATTGTCTTGATCCAGAAGGCACTTCCTATGTCGACGCGCCGAACACCGACCGACCCATCCACGGATCCAGGATTAGTCCCAGATCGACCTGATCACCGGGGAACAGGACGTGGTTTGCACCTCGAGCGTGACGGGTAACCGGTTAAGTCTCCTCGTCAGCAGGTTCGTAGTTGCGTCGTGCAGAGTCGTCTCAACAGCGATGTTGACTATCCAGTCTCGGGCGCCGGCTGGCTCTACGCCGAGCGAGCGTACCGCGTACCGTCGTTGCTGCAGGAGGCCGATCACTCGCAGCACGCCGTCGAACCCGCCAACGAAGACGCGATAGTGACGACGAAGTAGCATGGCATCATTTACGGGGATCGTCTGTTCGGGTTGTGTCGGATCGGTCGCAGCACCGCAGTTCTCGGATCTTGAGTGGTCCCGGGCTTGAGCTTCGGAGTCGGTCAGCGACATAGCGCATTGTCCTGCGGCGGCGTGGTGGAATGATTCGACAACCAGATGCCGCGCAGTCGGCTGATTTCCGCGATGCGCTGCTCGGCAAGCTGATTGGCTGCTTGTGTTGGTGAGACGTCACGGTCATTCGCCATCGCGAGGATGTGCTGGCTCGTGTCGAAGATTCTTTCCGCTAGCGCTCGGGCGCGCTGCTCGTTGAAGCCCGTCATCTCGTCGGCGACCTGGATCAGTCCTCCGGAGTTGACAACGTAGTCGGGCATATACAAGATGCCGCTTTTCTGTAGCAGCGCGTCGATTCCGTCGTGAGCGAGCTGATTATTAGCCCCTCCGCATACGATCTGTGTTCGCAGGGCAGGGACTGTAGCCTCGTTCAGGACACCGCCGAGCGCGCACGGTGCGTAGACATCCAGGTCTCGGGCGAGCAGCTTCTGCGGGTCCTCGGCCTCGACTTCCGGGTGACGGGCGCGAAGGTGCTCTACGGCGTCGGCTGCCACGTCAGCTACTACGACCGATGCACTATCTGCTAGGAGGTGTTCGACCAGCCTGCGACCTACCTTGCCTGCGCCGGCCACCCCAACCCGGCGGCCGTGCAAGGACGGTGTTCCCCAAGTGTATTCGGCGGCCGCGCGCATGGCCATGAAGACGCCGTAGGCGGTCAGTACAGAAGAGTCGCCACCTCCGCCGTGTGCGCGCGTTCGGCCCGTCACGAAACGACTCTCACGGGCGATTATGTCCATGTCCTCGGCGTAGGTACCTACGTCGCAAGCTGTGTTATAGCGGCCCCCGAGTGCTTCAACGAACCTGCCATAGGCGCGCAAGAGTGGTTCCGTCTTCAGCTCGGCCGGATCGCCGATGATCACCGCCTTGCCGCCGCCCAGATCTAGGCCCGCGCACGCTGCCTTGTACGCCATGGCACGGGAGAGCCGGAGAACGTCGCTCAGCGCGTCGTGCTCCGAAGCGTAGGGATAGAACCGGGTACCACCGAGCGCAGGTCCGAGCGCGGTGGAGTGGATCGCGATGATCGCGTGCAGGCCGCTGGATTGATCGCGACAGAACACGAGCTGCTCGTGCTCAGTGGACTCGACAACAACAGACATGATTCGCTCCTTGTGGGAGGGGTGGGCGGCACCGAAGGCGGTGTTAATGACATCCGGGGAACGCTGCCTGCTTCAGCAGGGATTCACGTTGCTGGACCAACAAAAAACCCCCCGCGCGATCAGCACGAGAGGTAGGCGCAGGCGGCGGTCCGTCAGCCTGCGCCGTTAATAATGATCGACCCGAAGATCATGGAAATACCATAGACCGAGTGCCCAGTAATCGGCAAGCGCCTCATGCAATCCGAGGCTACGTGACCCACCCCGGCATGTCTGGTCGCTACATTCGTTGGAAGGACGAAGTTCATGGCACCACGCTCGCATTACCTCGTCTTGCCCCCTGAATCTGCGGCACCGCGCGGTCCGGACGGTCGCTGAGTCCAAGGCCATCTACCCCTCGGAGTTCGAGGCGATCAAGGTCGTCGCGACCAAACTGGGCATCGACTCGGGGCAGTCGGGTGAACGGTTCTGTCCCACATTCGGCTCTGGCCCGCTTTCAGTGGTGACGGTGTGTGTCGGTTTCGGTCGGATATGGCGTGTTGTGCCAGGGTGACGTTGATCAACTTCTAAGACTTGTGTTCTCGGGATTGTCTTCGCTGCTCATCGAGGGTGTTGTGGATGATGCTGGGACGATCGTGGCCCGGGCGTCGACGCATTCCGGGCCGGTGGCCTGCCCGGAATGCGCCGCCGAGACGGGGCGGGTGCACGGCTATGTTGAGCGGCGGATCGCCGACGTGCCGGTGGATGGGCGACGGGTCGTGCTACGGGTGCGGACGCGGCGGATGCGCTGCCCAAGGCTTGCTTGTTCGAGGCAGACAATCCGTGCGCAGCTGGCCTGTGTAGTTGAGCGGTATCAGCGCCGCACCGCCCGGCTGGCTGCGCAGGTGAACCGTGTCATGGCCCAGCTGGCCGGGCGTGCCGGGGCCCGGGCGCTGGCCGGCCTCGGTGTCGCGTTGTCCCGGCAGACCGCGCTGCGGGCGCCGCTGCGGCTGCCGGTGCCCGTTCGGCCGGTGCCGCCCGTGGGCGGCGTGGACGATGTCACCCTGCGTAAGCGGCAGTGCTACGTGACCGTGACCATCAACGCGGAGACCGGCGAGCGCGTCGATGTCCTTGCCGACCGCACGGCTGACACGCTCGAGGCCTGGTTGCGTAACCATCCCGGCGTGCAGGTGGTCTGCCGGGATGGCTCCGGCGCATATGCCGAAGCCATCCGACCTGCGCTGCCCACCGCGGTGCAGGTCGCTGATCG
>NZ_FZNW01000048.1 GCF_900188115.1 Haloechinothrix alba
CCGCCAGGGGCACGGCTGGTTAGCTACGTTCGGAAGGGATAACCGCTGAAGGCATCTAAGCGGGAAGCCCGTTCCAAGATGAGGTCTCCCACCCCACGAGGGTTAAGGCCCCCACCAGACCAGTGGGTTGATAGGCCAGACATGGAAGCGCAGCAATGCGTGCTCGAGTGAACTGGTACTAATCGGCCGAGGACTTGCCCACAACCCGCATCCACTCTACAGCTCCCAGACACCACCCCCACCCCCGGGGAACCACACCCCAGCATGCTAACCTCACCACCGTGCCGGTGGTTACAGCGGCAGGGAAACGCCCGGACCCATTCCGAACCCGGAAGCTAAGCCTGCCAGCGCCGATGGTACTGCACCCGACAGGCGTGCGGGAGAGTAGGACACCGCCGGCCACTCAACTTCGACTGTGCCGGATCCCCACCCGGGGGTCCGGCACAGTTCTGTGTGCGGTGGGCAGGTAAAGTAGCTGATGACGGCTTCGCGGGATGCGGGGGCGCGGGCACGCCAACCGGCGAGCCGAGAGATTGTCCGAACGATCCGGCGCGACGCGCGGTCGTGACGCCACGAGAGATCCTTGAGGGAGTACGCGTGCCTGGATCGAGCAGAGACAGGGAAGGCGATCGAGGAGGTCGCGGGGGCGGTGCTCCGCGCCCGCGTAAGGGCGACAGGGACGGTGACCGGCAGCGTACGCCGGCGCCCGCGCTGGACGACGAGTTCGTGCACACCGACCTGGACAAGGATGTTCGCGCGGAGCTGCGAAGCCTGCCCAAGGACGTGGCCGAGCGGGTGGGCCGGCACCTGGTGGCCACCCGGGAGCTGGTGGACAGCGACCCCGTCACGGCTCTGGAACACGCCAAGTACGCCAAGTCCATCGCGTCCAGGATCGCTGTGGTGCGCGAGGCGGTCGGGCTGGCCGCTTACCATGCCGGCGAGTGGTCGCGGGCGCTGTCCGAGCTGCGGGCAGTGCGCAGGATGTCGCGGACCGACATGCACCTGCCGGTGATCGCCGATGCCGAGCGGGCGAACGGCCGACCGGAGAGGGCACTGGAGATACTTCGCGAAACCGACCTCGGCTCACTGCCGGCCGAGGTGGCGGTGGAGCTCCGTATCGTGGCCGCAGGGGCGCGACTCGACCTGGGGCA
Source organism: Haloechinothrix alba (assembly GCF_900188115.1). Lineage (GTDB taxonomy): Bacteria > Actinomycetota > Actinomycetes > Mycobacteriales > Pseudonocardiaceae > Haloechinothrix > Haloechinothrix alba. The sequence continues at coordinate 1,152 of NZ_FZNW01000048.1, forward strand.
GCCGGACGCTGCGGTGATCGCGTTGCAGGGAGCTGACCTGGATCCGCAGCGCCGCGACCCGTGGAGTGGCCGGTTGTTCTACGCCTACGCCGATAACCTGCTGGCCGCGGGGCGTTCGGATGAGGCGCTGCAGTGGTTCCTGCACGCGGCCGAAGCGGATACCGAGTCCGACACCGACGCCGCCGAGCGCGCCTCGGACCTGGCCGCTGAGCTGGCCGGGACCGAAGGGCAGGGCACAGTCGAGGACCGCGCCTGAGCATGCGAAGCCTGCTCGACGAGTACGATGCGTTGCTGGTCGACCTGGACGGCACGGTCCATCACGGCAGCAGGGTGATCCCGGGCGCCGCCGAGATACTCGGTACCGCGCGTGAGCGAGCCACGGCCGTGCGGTTCGTGACCAACAACGCCTCACGCAGCCCCGCGGAGGTTGCCGAACGGCTGGGCGACATCGGGATCGCCACGGAGCCGGTCGAGGTCGTGACCAGCGCGCAGGCGGCTGCTGCTGCCGTCGCGGACGCCGTGCCCGATGGCAGTACGGTACTCGTCGTCGGCACGCCCGCGCTCGGCGACGAGGTCTCCGCCGTGGGCATGCGTGTCACGCGTACCTGTACGGATGATGTCGCCGCGGTGGTGCAGGGCCATTCGCCGGACACAGGGTGGGCCGACCTCGCCGAGGCATGCCAGGCGATTACCGCGGGGGCGCGGTGGGTGGCCTGCAACACCGACCCGACCTTGCCGACCGAACGCGGCCAGCTCCCGGGCAACGGTGCGATGGTGGCGGCCCTACGCACGGCCACAGGACTCACGCCGACGGTGGCCGGCAAGCCGGCGCCGCTGCTGCTCGAGCGGGCGGCGCGGACCGGGGGCGCGCGGCGGCCGCTGGTGGTCGGGGATCGTCTCGACACCGACATCGCGGGCGCGAGCGCCGCCGATATGGACGGGATTCTCGTACTGAGCGGCGTGCACACACCCCGCGACGTGCTCGCCGCAGCGCCCGGGCGACGCCCCACCTACGTGGCGGCGGACATAACCTCGCTGACCGAGCCCGGCACGCGCCTGAGCGTCGGGCCTCGCCCGGCGTGGCGGGTGGACATCGCCGACGGCACGCTGCGGGCGAGCAGCGTTTCCGGCTGTACGGATCCGCTGGAGCTGCTGCGTGCGCTGTGTGTGCCGGCCTGGCAAGCAGGCGTGGACTCGGTGAAGGCCGCCGACGAGCACACCGCAGCCGTGCTGGCGCGGTTGCCTGCCGGGTGAACCGGGCGGTGAGCGTGTCGCGCGCGCCGGTATCGACTACCGTGAGCACCGTGCAGACACACGACGACGACCAGGACGGCGCGGCAACCCCGGACGGCGAGCGGCACGAGGACACTGCCGACGACAGGGATCCGAGGGTCGGGATCACCGAGGCCGTCAACCGGTTGGACGAGCTCGAGCAGCTACCGCCGGCGGAGCACGTGGAGCGTTTCGAGGCCGTGCACACCGAGCTCACGGTCGCGCTGTCGGACATCGACAAGGTGTAACTCGTGAGCACCGCAGTGCGTTCGCGGCCGATCCGCGGCCGGGCACTCCTCGGCCAGCGCCGCGAGGGCTAGCACCGTGGCTCGCAAAGCACGACTGGACGCCGAGCTCGTCCGCCGCGGGCTGGCGCGCTCGCGCGAGCACGCGGCCTCCCTGATCGCGGCCGAGCTGGTCACGGTCGGCGGGATGGTTGCCGTCAAGTCCGCCACCGGCGTCGACCAGGGGGCGCCGATCCAGGTCCGCGAGGACTCGGATCCGGGTTGGGCATCCAGAGGAGCCGAGAAGCTGCTCGGCGCGCTGGAGGTGTTCGAGCCAGGGGGGCTGGTCGTGGCCGGCAGGCGCTGCCTGGATGCGGGAGCGTCCACGGGCGGGTTCACCGACGTGTTGCTGCGGCGTGCCGCCAGGGAGGTCGTGGCCACCGACGTCGGACGTGGTTTGCTCGACTGGCGGCTGCGTACCGACGAGCGTGTCACCGTGCTCGACAGGACGAACGCGCGGGAACTGACCGCGGAGCTGATCGGTGGCGCCGCCGATGTCGTCGTGGCCGACCTGTCGTTCATCTCGCTGCGGCTGGTTCTTCCGGCGTTCGCCCGGTGCGTCGCCGACGGCGCCGACGTGGTACCCATGATCAAGCCACAGTTCGAGGTCGGCAGGGCACGGTTGGGGCGGGGTGGCGTCGTGCGCGATCCGGCGTTACGCGAGGAGGCGGTCCTCGAGGTGCTGGACTCGGCACGCGAGCACGGACTCGCCTTCCGCGGCGTGGTGGCCAGCCCGCTGCCAGGGCCGTCGGGCAACGTGGAGTACTTCGTGTGGCTGCGCCGTCCTACCGAGCGCGATACGGCGAGCAGGCATGCCGGTGAGCCCGCTGGAGAGGACGTCGGCGATGTGGCGGCCGCGGTGCGCGCGGCCGTACAGGAGGGGCCGCGATGACCGAGCGCGATACGGCGAGCAGGGAAGTGCTCCTTGTGGCGAACCCCGATCGCCCGGGCAGCCGCGCGGCTGTCCGCGAGGTCGGGGAGCGGTTCGTCGCCGCAGGGTTCCGGCTGCGGGTACTCAATGCCGAGGTGGGCGCGTTCCTGCTCGGTGAGCCGGAAACCGGCGGGGGCGCCATGCCGTACACCCTGGTCGCTGCTGAGGACAACCCGGCTGCCGGGGTGGAGCTGGTGTTCGTCTTCGGCGGTGACGGCACGCTGCTCGGCGCCGCCGAGGTCGCGCGGCAGGCGCGGGTGCCGGTGCTCGGGGTGAATCTCGGCCGGATGGGTTTCCTGGCGGAGGCCGACTCGGACGCGCTCGCCGAGACCGTTCAGCGCATCGTTGCGGGCAGCTACAGCATCGAGGAGCGGATGACCGTGGACGTCACGGTGGCGCTCGGCGACGAGACGCTCGCGCGCACCTGGGCGCTGAACGAGGCCAGCGTGGAGAAGAGCTCGCGCGAGCTGATCCTGGATGCGCTGATCAGCATCGACGGCAGGCCGGTGTCGTCGTTCGGCTGCGACGGCGTGCTGTGCGCGACGCCGACCGGTTCCACGGCCTACGCCTTCTCCGCGGGCGGCCCGATCATCTGGCCCGATGTCGAGGCGTTGCTCGTGGTGCCGAGCAACGCGCACGCGATGTTCTCCAGGCCCATGGTCGTCTCACGTGACTCGGTGATCACGGTGGACACGGATCCGTCCGGCTCACCCGGGGTACTGACCTGCGACGGCTCCCGGCACGTCGACGTGCCGAGCGGTGCGCGCATCGAGGTGGCCGCGGGCGGGATCCCCGTATCGCTGGTGCGCTTGTGGGACGGGCCGTTCACCGACCGTCTCGTGTACAAGTTCGACCTGCCCGTGAAGAGCTGGCGGGAGCGGCACCCGCGTACAGAGCGCCCCTGAGCCGGGTCCGGGCCCGTTGGAGCGCCACACTCGCGTGCGGCGCCCGTCACGTTGAGCGAGCGGCTACGGTGGGACTGTGCTGGGCGAGATGCGGATCAACGGCATCGGGGTCATCGATGATGCCCTGCTGGATCTGGACCAGGGGTTCACGGTCGTCACCGGGGAGACGGGTGCCGGTAAGACAATGGTGGTCACCGGGCTGCACCTGCTGTCAGGGGGCAGGTCCGACGCGTCGCGGGTGCGTTCGGGCGCGACCAGGGCAGCCGTGGAGGGGAGGTTCACCCCGGACGGCGCGGGCCGCGCTGCGGAGGTCATCACGCAGGCCGGCGCCGAGACCGACGAGGACGGCAGCGTCATCGCGGTGCGTACGGTCAGCACCGAAGGGCGCTCGCGCGCGTACCTCGGGGGACGGTCGGTCCCGGTCGGTGTGCTGGCCCAGCTCGCGGACGAGCTGATCGCCGTACACGGCCAGAACGACCAGCTCAGGCTGATGCGGGCCGGTGAGCAGCGCGCGGTGCTGGACCGCTTCGCAGGCGACGACGTGTCCGAGCCGCTCGGTGAGTACCAGCGTGTCCGTTCCGAGTGGCAGGCGGTTCGCGCCGAGCTCATCGACCGGACCAACCGGTCGCGGGAGCTGGCCCAGCAGGCGGACATGCTGCGGCACGGACTCGAGGAGATCGAGTCGGTGGGACCGCAAGCCGGTGAGGACACCGAGATCGCCGAGCGGATCAAACGTCTCAGCGAGGTGGACGAGCTGCGCACCGTCGCGGGCGCGGCGCAGGAGGCGGTGTCCGGCTCGCTGGAGGGCGACCCGGACCAACCCGGCGCACTGGGCCTGCTCGGCGACGCCCGGCGCAGGCTCGCGGGGAGCAACGATCCGGCTCTCGCCGAGCTGGAGCCGCGGCTGCAGCAGGCGAGCGTGCTGCTCGAGGACGTCGGCGCCGAGCTGTCCAGCTATCTCGATGAGCTGGAGGCCGACCCTGGCCAGCTGGACACGCTGCTGGCCAGGCAGGCGGAGCTGAAGAAGCTGACCCGCAAGTACGCCGCGGACGTCGACGGGGTGCTGTCCTGGGCCGAGGACGCTCGCCAACGACTGGCCTCGATGGATACCTCGGAGGAGGCCCTCGCGCAGCTGGCCGCCCGGCAGGACGAGCTCGCGGCCGAGCTCGCCGGGCACGCGGCGCGGCTCAGCGCGGCACGCTCCTCGGCGGCCGGCCGGCTGGCCTCGGCGGTCACGGCCGAGCTCGGTGGCCTGGCCATGCCGCAGGCCGAGCTGGAGGTCGACGTGCGGCATCGCCAGGCGGAGAGCCCCGAAGGGGAGGCCGCGCTGCTCGTCGACGGCACGCGCTGCCATGCCGGACCCGACGGGATCGACGACGTCGAGATGCACCTGCGATCGCATGCCGACAGTGCCGCGCTGCCGCTGCACAAAGCAGCTTCCGGCGGGGAGCTGTCGCGGGTGATGCTCGCGATCGAGGTGGTGCTCGCCGACGCCGACACCGTCCCCACGCTGGTCTTCGACGAGGTCGATGCCGGCGTCGGTGGGCGGGCCGCCGTGGAGATCGGTCGCAGGCTCGCGCGGCTGGCCGTCAGCCACCAGGTCGTGGTCGTGACGCACCTGCCGCAGGTGGCCGCCTACGCCGACCGGCATCTGGTCGTGGACAAGGGAACCGACGACGGAATCACCAGCAGTTGCGTGCGCACGCTCGGCCCGCAGGACCGGGTGTCCGAGCTCGCACGCATGCTCGCCGGGCTGGACAGCACCGAGACCGGCCGCGCGCACGCCGAGGAGCTGCTCAACGCCGCCGAGGCCGACAAGGAACACCGCTGACGACCGGGGTGCCGTTACCACGCACCCCGGCACGCGGCAAGAAGAAACCGGGAGACTCGACGGCGTGGCGTAGCCAGGTTGCTCCGGACGTTTGCCAGTATGCCCCGAGTTTTGCCAGATTAGTGCGTAGGCTGGCTGGCCGTGTTGATGGCGTCGAGCGCGTGTTGGAGGTCGTCGGGTAGCGGGTCGGCGGCTGTG
>NZ_FZNW01000030.1 GCF_900188115.1 Haloechinothrix alba
ACCACCAGCTCAAAGACCACCCCCACTGGACCCTCCACCACAACCCCACCACCGGCACCACCACCATCACCACACCCACCGGACGGTGCTACACCACGAAACAGCGTCCACCCGCAGCACCACCCGAACCGACCCCACCGGACACCCCCACCGACCGCACAACCAGCGGCACCGACCCACCAGGCGACCCGCCGTTCTGATCCGGCGCACCCTGCCGGTTACCGGCCGAGCAGGCCCTTGGCGATGTGGGTGGTCTGGACCTCGTTGCTGCCCGCGTAGATCATCAGCCCCTTGGCGTCGCGGGCGAGCTGCTCGACCCGGTACTCGGTCATGTAACCGTTGCCGCCGAAGAGCTGCACGGCCTCCATCGCCACTTCGGTGGCGGCACGGGAGGAGTACAGCTTCATCGCCGAGGCCTCCGCCAGGCTCGGTTGCGTGCCTGCGCGCAGCTTCTCCACGGTCCGGAAGACCATGTTCTGCACGTTGAGCCGTGCGATCTCCATCTCGGCAAGCTTGGCCTGGATGAGCTGGAGTCGCCCGATCTCCTGGCCCCACAGGGTCCGGCTGGCGGCGTAGTCGACGCACAGCCGGTGGCACTCGTTGATGATGCCCAGTGACAGGGCCGCCACCCCGATACGTTCGGCGGTGAAGTTCGCCCGCGCGCTCTCCCGCCCGGAGTCGGCGCTCTCGTCCTTCGCGGTTCCCTCGGTCTCGCCGAGCAGGCGGTCACGACCGAGCCGCACGTGGTCGAAGGACAGCTCACCGGTCGGCGAGGAGCCCAGGCCCATCTTCTTGAACGGAGTGGACCGTTCCAGCCCGTCCATGCCGGCGTCGAGCACGAAGGCCAGTACCTTCCGGTCCCGGATCGGGGTGCCGTCCCCGGTGTCGAGCTTGGCGTAAACGACGATCGTGTCCGCGTAGGGGCCGTTGGTGATGAACGTCTTGTGGCCGGTGAGGATGTAGTCGTCGCCGTCCCGGCGCACGGTGGTCGTCATCCCCCCGAAGGCGTCCGATCCCGCCTCGGGTTCGGTGATCGCCCACGCGCCGACCTTGTCGAAGGTCAAAAGTTCCGGCACCCAGCGCTGCTTCTGCTCGAGCGTGCCCTTGGACATGATCGTGCCCGCGGCCAGGCCGAGACTCACCCCGGCCGAGGCCAGGATCCCGAGTGAGACACCCGCCAGCTCGGAGATCGCGATCAGTGCCATGGTCTCCTGACCCGCGAGCGTGAACCCCGATCCGCCGCCGGACCCTGCGGCGGATCCCCCGGCGCCGCTGCCGGTGTCGGCCTTGCGCTTCTCGTGCTCGATGAGCTGGTCGAAGCCTTCTCTGGCGATCTCACCCACGCCGAAGCTCGCGAACAGCTTGCGGATGATGTCGTACGGCGGGAGCTGGCCGCTTTCCAGCTCGTCGGTGCGCGGGCGGATCTCCTTGTCGATGAACTCCCGAATGGACTCCCTGATCAGCTCATCGGTCTCGGACCACTCGATCATGATTCGTCTCCTCGCCTGGTAGCCGCGCGCACGCTGGTGACCGCCGTCGCACAGGCAGCGTAGAACAAAAACTTACGTTCACGCTAGTTTGTTTCTCGGTGACGCAGGTCACCGGACTCGCTGCGTTTCTGCCAGTTCGCCCTGTCAGCTCGCGGTGCCGGCGATCGCGTTGTCGACCGAGGCGGACACGTACCGTACGAGCTGGCCCCGCACGGTCTGCCACAGGGACTCGACCGCCTCTTCGGAGGAGATCAGCCCGACCACGGCCACCCCCCGCACGGCCGCCAGCACGGTGAGCATCACGGGAACCAGGTCCGGATGCCCCGTCACCTCGGGCAGGACCTCGCCGACGACCTCGGCAACCGCACCGATCACCTTGCGGTTGAGGTCCTCGACGTGGCCGCGCAGCTCCTCGTCGGTGCGGCTGGCGATGCCGATCTCCATGGCTGCCTTGAAACCGGGGGTGTCGTGCAACGCCCAGAGGCGGTCGAGCAGCGCGACCGCCCGGTCCGTCGGGGTGTCACCGCCGGGCGGATCGGCCCGGATCTCGTCGACGAGCTGGTTCATCATGTGCTCGAGCGCGGCCGCCACCAGCTCCGCCTTACCGGCGAAGTGGTAGTTCTGCGCACCCCGCGTGACCCCGGCGCGGGTGGCTATCTGGCCGGAGGTGACGTTGCCGTAGCCGGACTCCACGACGCAGACGACCGTGGCCTCCATCAGCGCAAGGCGGGTGGCCGCGCGCCGCTCCGCCTGGGTCCGCCGCGCCATCGTCACACCACCTTCGCCTCACCCGCGTTCGCCTACCCTGCCGGTCCGGGCAGCCCTGCCCCAGAACATACTGGTCCGGCAGGCGGGCACCGGTCACGACTCGTCGAACTCGAGGAAGCGCGGCGGGATCGCGTCGGCCAGCCACACCTGCTCGGCTCCCAGGTAGAAGCCGACTCCGGCGGCGTAGGCGCCGGCCGCATCGACGACGAGGACGCGGACATCGGGACTCTTACGCCAGCCGACCTGGCGGGCACTGTCCCGGTCGGTCGACAGGTGCACGTAATGCCGCCGCATCGGCCGCAGCCCGTGGCGCAGGATGTCGGCCACGGCCTGCGCGCTTGTGCCGTGGTAGAGCACGGTCGGTGGCTCGGCGGGCTCTTTGTCGATATGCCCGGCGACGCTGTGCCCGTAGAGCGCGCGGATACGGTCCCCGTCGATCTCGAACCGTTGCTTGGTCTGATGCGCGACCATCTCGCGGACTTCCGCACGCGTCAGGTCACGCCAGCGGTGATGGCGGGCCAGTTCCGCCACCAGCGCGTCGATCGATGTCCAGCCGGCCGCGTCGAGCTCCAGACCCAGCTGATCCGGACGGTGCCGCAACGCCCAGGAGACGGCCTTGCTCAACCCGATGCGGCGAGTACCCATCCGGTCGCTCCCTCTCGCGGCGGTGCCTGCTCCCTCCTCAGGGACTGCATCCCCATCGTCACACGCCCCAGCGGCAACCGCGGCTACGCAGCCGATAGCGCGAAGGTGCTGGTATCCAGGTGTGTTCGGCCAGGTCGTCGAGCCCGTTAGTGCGGGCTGCTCGGCAAGGCTCCTCGATCCGGTCCGTTCCGTACGTCCGTGTCGACATACGAACACGTGCCCACCGGGTAGCCGCAACCGGGCAGCGTCGCGCCGGTCGAATCGACGCAGATTCAGCCGCGCGCGGCGAGCACCGCGTCGAGGATGCCCCGGCAGCGCGATCGCATCACGCGACAGCGACAGCTCCAGTTCCACCGGCCCGAAGAAGACGAGATCGACCGAGATCGACGAAGAACTCGTCCTCTGTCATACAAACGTCTCCGTTACGGAATCGGAAATCCGGTAATTATTCCCTCTCCTTCGGGATCAACGCTCAACTCGACTCGGGATCGTCCGCGACCGCCCGATCACCCGGCTCGACCTCCTCGATTGCCCGAGTCGCCCCGCCTGCACTCGAGACCGGCACCTGAGTATGGATCAAAAATTGGAACGTCGACCCACGTACTTCATCCGGACTAATACTGTCGACAAGATATTCGACTCTCTATAAAGATATCTGACACGGAACACTATTTTGGCTTTAACGGAAGCCACTCAGATTCATCGAGCCCCATTATCTCCCCCACCTCTGCCAGGATCTTCCATGTATCAGCGTCAACCTTAATATCCCGCTCATATAATTGGTCACAAAGTGTTTCCATCGCAAGAGCCAGTTCGCCTGCATCAAGTAGGCGTGCTATAGAACTAATCTCATTCTGAGTCAAATACCCTTCGTGCGATATCAATACAGAGTTTAACCGTCCTGCTATATATTCGCTAATAGGTCAACCCTCCATCACCACACTGGATAACCCGTTACAATCCCTTCTCCGTCTGGCTCAACAATCACTTCGATGTTCACACCGTCACGACGCCCACCTACCTCGAATCGGACAGGTTTTCCCTTCCTCGTAAACCTAGCACCTACCGCACCAGTCTGCTGCTGCCATGATGATGCAGGGTCGGTGGCAACGTCGGAAATATTGTGCATGATCTTTTCTCGTGACCAGTCTTGCGGGAAGATCGATTTACCCGGCTTACCCGGAGACATGTGCCCACCGCCAAACTCATCGCCGTCCAAGATATGACGGGTACGGCTGTCGCTTGCCAGGTTGACGTATTCGTCATCGGGCCCGCATCCGGGGTTGGTGTTGTGAACCAGCAGGTCCAGCTCAGCATCGAGATCCGCTTCGGCGTCGAGGGCGACGTGGTAGGTGTGGATCCCGTCGACGGACAGGTTGTGCACCCGCTGCACCCGCCGCGTGGACTCGACACCAGAGATCTCGACCAGCTCGCCCCCGCTGGTGCGCAGCTCGTCACCAGCCTCCAGATCACCGGCATCAACCCACCGGCCCCGATCATCCACCCAGAACGGGTGCCCGGCCGTGGCCACCACACTGCTGGACCCACCATCACCAGCGTCACCGGCACCCGCATCGTCGGTCGTGACAGTGACCTCAACCAGCGTCTTGTGCCCATCACCGGTGATCGTGTCGATCACCTCACGGGCACCCCGCTCACCCGACTCGGGATCCACCGCGACCACTCGGTCACCCGGCTCGACCTCCTCGATCGCCCGAGTCGACCCGTCGGCCATGGTCACCTCGGTACCCGGCACGAAGCTGTTCGGCACACACGACCGGCCCGAACTGCTCCCCCGGCTCGACGGCAGACCCGTATCCGGCCGTTGCGGCGGCGACGTCGACGGTGCACCCGACGAGCGCGGCCCCGGAGACGTCAAGCCGGAAGCACCCCGGCCCCCGCGGCCCACCTGCTCCGGCACGAACCGCGCCGCATCACCACCGGAGGCCACGTCATCGGCACCCCGTCCCAGCGTGCCCAGATCCACCGCTGGCTGATCGTTCAACCGATCCAACCGGCGCTGCACACTCGGCGAGACCCGCGGCGACGTGGACGGTCGCGACGCGTACGTCATCGCGTCCTTCTTCACGCGCGCCCGCCGCGCGGCCAGTCGAGCCGCTTCCCGGGCAGCCTCCGCCGCCGCCCGCGCGGCTGCCGACGAGCCCCGCGACACCGCACCACCGGCCCCGGACACCACAGCCCGTCTCGCGACGCCACGAGCCGCACCGCGCACTACACCTCGGCCGGTGCTCCGCACCACCGAGCGGGTCGAACGTGTCGCGCGCGTCGACCTCGTCCGCGTCGTCGTCGAACTCCACGTCCGCGTGCTTCCCAACCGCGAGTAGCTACGCGAACTGCCGCTCTTGGTCAGCTTCCGCGCTCCCTTGTAGCCCACCTTGATCCCCTTGGCGATCTTGCCCACCGGGGTGAACCCGGCGACCGCCCAGGCACAGGAGCTCAACGAACCACCGATACAACCCTTGATGTCGTTATAACCCGACACCTCCTTGGCCACGTTCAACGCGCCCTTGGCAGCCGACTTCGCCGCCGACTTGACCTTGCCCCAGAAGTAGCCCTGCGGATCGATCCTGCTCAGCGGACTACCACCCGCATAGGCATACCGGTTGGCATTGCCCACGTCCCGCGGGTCCAGACCCGCCTGATCCCGCGAGGCGAACGTGCTCGTACCCGGCTGATACCAGCGCGACCCCATATGCACGCTGCCCGAGTCCGGATCGGTGAACTGACCCTGAAAACCCACATCCGGCTGCACACCGTCCGCGGCGGTCACCTCGCCGAACGGGTCGAAACTGCGCGAGCCCGCCAGCTCACCACCGGCCGGGTCGATCACACCCACCAGATCCGTATGCCGGTCCGACCAACCCAGGCCGGCACCCGAACCACTACCGGCACCCAACAGACGCCCACCCGGGGTATACGAGTAGGTGCCCACCCCGTCCGAGGCGACATCCAGGCTCGCCCCGACGTAGCTCAGGCCACGACCGTCCCGGTCGATGAGCCGGCCCAGGCCGTCGTAGGTGTAGCTGGTTCCGCCGTCAGCCACCAGCTCGTCGAACGCGTTGAACTCCACGTCGGTGGACTGGCCGTCCTCGACGCGCTCGGTCAGCGTGCCCCGCGCGGTGTAGGAGTACTGCGTGCTGCCGTGCTCGAGCAGCTGGTTGCGCTCGTTGAACACCGCGGTCTCGTCCCCGCGCCCGACCAGGTTGCCCGCGTCGTCCCACGTGTAGTCGACAGTGGATTCCCCGTCGTTCCACGAGGACAACCGGCCGGTCTGGTCGTAGGTGTAGGTGTTCTGCGCGGCACCGGCCACGCCGGACGTGGTCTTCGAGGTCAGGCGATCGGCGTCGTCGTAACCGTAGGCGATCGAACCGATCTCGCCGTCATCCGTGGCGAAGGCGTCCTGCACCAGCCTGCCGGACTCGTCGTAATCGTACGAGCGGGACACCCCGCCGTAGTCGACCGTGCTCACCCGGCCCGCGTCGTCGTAGCCGTACGACGCCGTCGCGCCGGACACCGGGTCGGTGGCCGTGGACAGCCTGCCCGCGGCATCGTAGCCGTACTCGCCCGTGCCTGCCTCGGTCGTGGCCTGGACCAGCCGGCCGTCGTCGCCCCAGGAGAACTCAGTCGTCCCCGACGGCCCCTCCGCCGAGAGCAGGTTCCCCCGGTCGTCGTAGGAGTAGACGTTGTCCTCACCCGGAGCCGCCACCCGCGTGCGCCGCCCCGCGTCGTCGTAGGTGAACTCCCGGTCCGGAGTGACCGCCTTGGCCCCGGTCGCGGTCCGGGTCAGCAGGTTGCCCAGCGGGTCGTAGGTGTTGCTGATCTCCACGCCACCCGGCTTGGCCAGCGTTGCCACGTCGCCCCGCGCGTCGTACGACACCGTGTAGGTGCGGTCAGCCGCATCCGGGGTTTGCTCCGTGGCGGGCTCGATCGTCGACTCCGGCAGGCCCCAGGAGTTCACCGTGAACTCCGTGGTGTTGCCGTTGCCGTCCGTGGCGCGAGTGATGTTGCCCGCCGCGTCGTAGCCGTAGCTGGTGACGATGGAGCTGTCCCCGTCCACCGGGCGTGTCACCGACCGCAGGTTGTCGTGCGCGTCGAACTCGTAGGAGGTCGTCGCGCCCAGCTCGTCGGTCTCGCTGGTGCGGTTACCCGCGGCGTCGTAGCCGAAGCTCCGGCCGGCGAGCACCTCGCCGTTCGAGTCCGTATCGGACTCCTCGAGTACGCGTCCCGCCGCGTCGTACTCCAGCCGTGTGGTCACCCCGGCCGGGTCGTGCGTCTCCACCGGACGGCCGGCCGCGTCGTAGGACGCGGTGGTCTCCACACCGGCCGGGTCGGTGATCGATACCGGGTTGCCCTCGACGTTGTGCTCCAGCGTCGTGGTCCGGCCGAGCGGGTCCGTCTCGCTGGCCGGGTTGCCCAGCTCGTCGTAGGTGAACTCGGTGGTGAGATACCGCTCGGTGGGCTCGCGTTCCACGACCGTCTCGGTGATCTGCCTGCCGAGCTGGTCGTAGGTGGCATACGTCTGCGCACCCAGCTGGTCGGAGACCATCCGTCGCAACCCCGTCGGGGTGTAGGTCGCGATCGTCGTACCACCGGCCTGGCCCGACAACGACGGCGGATCCGTCACCCGGCGCTGGTTGCCCAGCTCGTCGTAGCCGTACGTGGTCTCGTGCCCTGCCGCGTCGGTCTCGGCGACCACCCGGCCCGCTTCGTCGTAGGACGTGGTGCTGGTCGCGGTGATCGGCTCGTCCGCCCCGGGCAGGGTGTAGTCCGGCCGCGTCTCGGACACCTGCCGTCCCGCCCCGTCGCACTCGTAGCGGGTGACGTTGCCGTTCGCGTCCCGCTCGGCGACCACGTCGCCGAAGGTGTTGTACCCGGTCTCGGTCTCCGGCCGGGTGACCTCGGGCTCGGACCCCGCGGAGTTGCCCGACCCGTGACATGCGGACCCCCACACCAGCCGGGCACCCAGACGATCCGGCTGTTCACGTATACGGCACATACCGTGCGAAATGCCTGAACCGCTCAGGACACGACGCACACGAAAACGGAACGTACCTCGTGAAGGTAAAAACGGGCAACACGTTAGTGTGACGACATTCGGCGAGCTACCGACCGGAAGCGCAGTCAGGGGCACTACGGCGGGAAACGGGCGCGCGCGGGCAAGCGCCGCGTGCAGCAACCTGCTCCGCCGGACGCAGCAATCTCGTCGTCAGCCTGCCGCCAGGGTCTGCCATCGGCTCGGCAGGGACGTGCCGATGATCTCGCTCATACTCGCGGCCGGACGTCGCCCGCCACGGTCAGTTCGACGAACCCTCGTTCCACTTCCGGTCGGCTTCGTCGGCCTCCTCGGTGCGAGCGCGGGCGATCTCCAGAGCCTGCCGCGCGGTGGCCTCGTCCGGGTAGGGACCCATGCGGTCGATCGCACGGGAGACCGCACCGTGCTCCACCTCGCCGGTGCGCGTGTTGTAGTACCAGCCAGGATCGGGTTGCGGGTCCTCGTCGCGAGCAGCCATATCACCAGTGTGCTGGAGTTTCCTCAGTCACGAAAGCGATACGGGCGCTCGATCGGTTCACCCGTCGGGCCGAAGTCGCTCGAGGAGTCGGTGAACCACTCGCCGGCCTGCCAGGTCCCCTGCCCCTCTCCGAGCTGGTTCCCGGGCGTAGCGCCCGGGCTGAACGGGTACCGCTCCGAGGCGGGTCGTGCGGCCTGATCCTGCGGCAGCTGCGCGGCCTGATCCTGCGGCGGCTGCGCGGCCGGGCGGTGGCCACTGTCCGGCTGCCACACCGGTTCGGGTCCGACGTTCATCGGCGCGGGACCGCCGCGTCGCGGGGCCGGTTCACTCGCCGGGGCCGGTTTGTGCGCGATGACCGGGTCCAGGCAGGTGACCGGGACGGTGGTCGACTCCGGGTCGTCCACGACGCGTCCACTTCGCTCCCGGTAGACCAGCTCCCCCGATCCATCGATCTCCACGAGGTAGCCCGCCTCCGCCAGCTGCTCCTCGTCCAGGTCGACGAGACGCTCCCGCCTGGACGGCAACACCCGGTACTCCGGCCAGGACAGCTGCCGGTACGTCTGGTGGAACTGGGCGAGCAGGTTCGTCATCTGCTGCTGCCACGGCAGCGGCATCTCCTCCACGAGTGACCGGGGCAGCACCACGTACCCTTCGCTCACCCCCGGCCAGCCGCGCTGCAGGTAGTCGGCGACCGGGGTGCTGGAGGCAGGTGGACCGGCCTGCCTCGGGATCGGGGCCGTGGCGAACGCGCGCTGCGGATCGAGAGGTCGGGACTTGTTTCCCCTACCGAACAGTTTCACCACACATCATCCTCTCTGCTGTCGTACACCGGACTACGCCAACCGTCACCCTCGCGTTCGATCGTCACCTCAGACACCAGGTCGCACCGCCTCGGCCATCATCCCGGCCTCGTCGAACGACACATCCCTCGTATGCACGGGGACCCCGCTCTGCTGGGCCTCCACGATCTTCCCGTCGCCGATGTACATCGCGACGTGGTGGATCGTGTTCGGGTCCGACGTGTCGTGGGCCCAGAACACCAGATCACCCGGAGCGGCCTGCTCCACGGGCAGCATCGACCCCGCCCGGTACTGATCACGGGACACCCTCGGCAACGTGACCCCCGCGGACTCGTAGGCGCGCAGCAGCAATCCGGAACAGTCGTAGGCGTCCGGCCCCTCGGCCCCCCACACGTACGGCTTGCCCCGCTCACGCAACGCGAACTGGATCGCCGCATCGGCGGCCCCGTTCGGTGGGACCGTCGCTCCCTCGATCTCCCCGCATCCGGCGGCATCGTCGACCTCACCCAGTTCCTCGACCAGGTGCACGGCCATGGCCTCCCAGTCGTGGTAGCGCTCCGGGAACGCCGAGCGCTCGACCGCCTGCGCGACCTCCCCCGGCCTGCGTGATTCCCACCCGGGGACGCCTTCCATCACGTCGAAGAACTTGTTGACCTGGTACTGCGGGTCCAACACCTCTTCCGGGCTTCCCCAGCCCATGGACGGCCGCATCTGGAAGATCCCCAGCGAGTCCCGGTCCCCGTAGGGCACGTTGCGCAGCTTCGACTCGGTCATCCCTGCCTGGATCGCGATCTGCCACGCCCGCGGCGGCAAGCCACGCTCCCGGCCGATCGAGATGATCAGCGAGGCGGTCCGCAGTTGCTCCTCGTTCAGGTTCGAGGCCTGCTGCACCCCACTGCGCTGCTGCCCCGGCCGTGTCGGGCCGAGCATCGCCTCGCAGCTGACATGGTCGATCATGTCCGACTCGGCGCGGTGCTGGCTGTTGATGACCGTGATCACCGTCAGCACCATCACCAGGGACGCACACGTGATCACGACCACGGCCCCGAGGACCCACCTGATCCGCACGGCCGATCAGTCCGCCCGGTCGTAGCGGGTGACGCGCCACCCGTCCTCGGTATCGGTCACGGTGATGCGCAGCGTCGGCCCGTCCGTGGGCACGTCCGCCTCGACGGAGCTGGTGTAGGAGTTGACCGCTTCCGGTTCCCCGGTGACCTCCTCGGCGCCGATGTTGTCCGGGTCGACCGACTCCATGACGGGGAGGTACTCCTTGGTGGTGTACGGCCGCAGACCCTCCAGCCAGTCCTCGTCGGAGCCCGAATGGTCCACCCAGGCCCGCGCCCAACTCTCGGCCACACCGAGTGCCTCCGGGTCGGGCGCCGCCGATGTGGGTGTGCGCACCGGAGCCGTCAAGCGGGTGGGCTCCGGCGTCGATGTCACGGTCGTACCCGACCCGGACCGGTCCTCCCGACCGGCGCTCGCCGAGAACTCATCGCCCTCGTCGGTGCCACCTTCCTCGGCGAACACGGTGGGGATGAGGAAGCCGATCCCCGTAACGACGACCACCGCAACGACGACCGTGACCGCGAGGTGTCTCGGTGAGCGCATCGGCGCGCCCCAGAAGCGCCGGTACACGGCCGCGCGGCCACGATGAGTGCGAATCGGCATGCGGGTCACCTCACCATGGAGTCGCTGTCACGACTGTGCTGAACCTCGAGCCCCCTGGACGGCCTGTAGAGCACGTGCACGGGCCGCCCTCCGACTTCCTCGGTGCCTCCGCGGCGCGAGCGCGGGGCGGGGGGTCCCCCCGCGGACGCACGCGTGGACGCTGCCCGCGCCGCCGGGGGAGCCGTCGCGGCGTGCCGGTCCGGTCCCGTGTCCGTGTCCGCCCCGGACGCCGGGCGCTGCTGGTCGACACGCGAGGGCACCACCAACCCCTCGACGTGGGTAGCCGACGTCGTTCCAGCCCGCGGTGCGCGCGCGGCCTGCGCGCTGCCGATGCCGCCAGCGGGGTTGTAACCGAGTCGGGACGGGTTGGTGGCCGCCGCGCCACCCCCTGAGCTCCGGTCGTGCTCGCTCGCCGGGGCGCCACCCTGCCGCCCCGGCACCGCAGGCAGGTCGGTGCGCTGGGCAGTGGCCACCGTGGGGCCGCTCGCCTCCGGCCGCACCCGCCGGTTCGTGGCACCACCACCGGAAGCGGTTCCGGACTGGTCACCGTCACGCACGTTCTGCCAGAAGTGATCCTGCTGGGTCGCCTCCTGCTGCCTGCGACGGAACCGGGAGAACAACCCTCGCGACGGGGCGGGCAACGCCTCGCCCACGGTCCGCGACGACATGTCGACCATCTGCCACAGCCGCCTTCCGGGTTTGCCGACCACGAACAGCAGGATCGTCACGAGCGCGGCGATCGCGATCTGCGCCACCATGGACAGTGCGGGAGCGGCAGCGAAGATCGCCTCGAGCAGCAGGGCGTGCACCCCGGCCAGCACCGAGAGCACCACGAGATTGAACGTCACCGCGCCCGCCACACGCGCGACCTTGCGCAGCAGTTCGTTGTGCAGCATCGCGGCCAGGCCGATCAGCGGAGCCGTCAACGTCAACAACCGGACCATCACCTGCGCGAGCAGGATCGCCGCCTTGGCGAACAGCTGGAACAGCGAGTACACGAGGCTCTGCAGGAACGCGAGAAACCCCGCGCCGGTGCGGCTGCCGTCCTCGCCGGTGAAGTACCCGGTGGCAGGCCCCAACTGCTCGGCGATTCGTTCGTACTCCTCCTTCTTCTCGTCGACGACCTCCTGGTCCGCGTCGTCGCCTGCGCGGATCTCCGCCCACGTGAAGGCCTGCGCGTCGAGCAGCCGCATGCCGTACTCCTCGGCCTGCGGCGCATCCGGCGAGCCGAACGTGCCGCGCAACCAGTTGTTGTACACGATCTCGTCGTGCAGCGCCGTCGGCAGTACTTCGCGGACGATGCGGTCGTCGGACTCGTCGACGAACCCTGCCTGGATGTTCGTCGTGGTCTGCACGATCGCCCGGTCGATGTCGTCGTGGAACCGCAGCAACGCGAACGAGGATGCCGCGAGCCACATCGCGCCCAGCGCGAACAGCACCCGCTTGGACACAGCGGGAAGGTCGCCACGCCAGATGTGTCGGAACAACGTGATAGCCAGTATCAGCGCGAACAGCCCGAACAGCTGGGCGTAGATGTTGTTGTATACGATATCCGCCCCGGACTCGATCGCGTCGTGCAGCGGCGCGAACAGCCCGCCCTCCATCACGGTGTAGTGCAGGGCGTTCGTCATGCCGACGATGTTCTTGCCGAGGTTGAACAGCTGGTTCCCTGTCCAGGTGTCGATTGTGGAGTTCGGGTTCGAGATCCCGGACAGCGGACCACAGTCGGTCTCGTAGACGTGCCAGACCATGCCCGCGTAGCTGTAGTCCAGATAGGCGCTGCCGTCCTCGCCGCGCCCTTCGGCCGGGTCGATCGCGCCGACCATCCCGGAGCCGGGACGCTCCGGGTTCGGCGGCTCGCAGGCATCCTGCGCCGAGGCCACCGGCGTCACGGTCAGCGACCATACGCCGACGATCGTGACGACGAGCATCATCGCACGCGAGCGGCGACCCAGCGGCGCGCGCGTGCGGCGGCCACGGCGATACAGCAGCCCCGCACACACCACCAGAAGCACGACGACGGCGAACGCGGTCATGCGGCGTCGCTTCCCGGGTTGTGTCCGCGCCGGGCCGCACCGCTGTGCACGGCCTCGGTCTCGTCGTCCCGCTCGGCCCCGGCGGACGGCTCGTCCGCGCCTACCGCCTGCTGGTCCTCGGTCAGCCCGAGCTCGAGTTCGGCGGCGAGCTCGAAGTCCGGTTCCTCCTCGAGGTCACCCGCGAGCGCGTTCCCTGGCTCCTGGCCCGCACTCGCCGCGGGCTCCGCCGTGCCGCGCGCCGGTTCCTGCTCGGGCTCGGCCCGCGCCGCGCCGGCGTGTTCGGGTTCGGGCTCGCTCGCGTCCTGGTTCGTACCCGGCTGCGGGCCACGCGCCTTGTCCTGCTCGGCTCCGCTGCCACCCGGGGTGGTGTCCAGCACGTCCCGCAGGTGCTCGAGGTGCGGCCCGGAGAAGTCCACGGTGATGCGCTCGACGCCACCGTCACCGTCGGCAAAGATGAACTGCCGCGGTTCGCGGTCGCGTTCCGGCCCACCGCGCTGCGTGCCCGGCCGCGAACCGAGTGCCGAGACGACCTGCTCGTAGCCGGCGCCGACCGGCACCTTCAGCAGCCGCAGCGCGTCCGCCTGGGCGTCCTCGTCATCCAGCCTGCCGATGAACACGGAGTCCAGCAGCGAGACGAACCCCTGGATACGCAGGAAGTCCGCGGGGATCTGCGAGGACAGCAGCACGCGCACGTTCCACTTCCGGGAGTCACGCGCGAACCGGTTCATCAGCACCCGCCCGGTCGGCACCTCGGACAGGAAGAACGCCTCGTCGATCCAGACGCCCTTACGCTCCTCCTTCGGTCGTTGGTAGACGGTGCGCTGGGTCAGCCACGCCGCGAGGTTGAGCATCTCCACACCGAGCGCCTCGGCGTCGGTCCAGTGCTCGCGCCCCACCCCGTCCTTGGGAAGGGTCAGCCCCGCCATGGTCAGCACCGTCAGGCGGTCGTCACGCCCTTCCTGGTACGGATCCGAGTCCCTGTCCGGGATCAGCAGGGACATACGCTCGCGCATCTCGTCGAGGAAGTCGGCCACCACGATCGCGTGCTCGTGATGCTCGCTGGCATCCCGGCGCAATGCGTCGATCACCTGGCCGGGATCGGCATCACTGCGACCCCCGACCGCGCGGACCGCGCGCAGCAGCACGATGCGCGTCTGCGGCATGCGTGCGACCTCGTAGGGCAACACGCCACTGAGTACGTCAAGCACGAGCCTGCGGCGCGTTGCTCCCGCCAGCGCGGACTCCCTGCGCCAGGCGCGCTCGGGGTCCTCCTCGTCGACGAAATGCTCCAGCCTCGGCTCGGCAACCACGCGATACGGGTTGAGGATGCCCGGCTCCGCGTTGAGCAGGTTGATCGGGCGGGCGTACGGCCGCAGTTCCGGCAGCTCGCACAGCCGCGAGAGCGGGCCGGACGGGTCGAGGATCGTCCAGTGCGCGCCCGCGCGCAGCGTCTTGTACACCAGGCCGCCGCCGAGGAAGGACTTCCCGCCACCGAGCCCGGCGACCATCGCGGTCAGCCCGGACCCGTCCCTGATCTCCTGGGCCATCCACGGGTCCCACGCCACGGGCTTGCGGGTGGCCGTGCACGTGTCGCCGATCAGGACACCGCGCCGGTCCCCGACCTCGGCCGTGGCTGTCGGAACCGCCGAAGCCGCCCAGACCACCGAACCCCGCCGCATATGCGCGCCCGATGCGACCGGTTCACCGGGAATGAACTCGCGCGCCAGGGCGTACTGGGCCTCCGGGTGCTCGATGGCGACCTTCGGCTTGTACAGCTCGAGCAGCTGCTGTGCGCTGCGCAGGGACTCCCGCTCGTCCGCGCCGGACACCGCCATCCGCCACCATGACCGCACCCGGGTCGCCAGCGCGGTGAAGCCCGAGGTCATCTCGTCGTCGATCTCCAGAACGCGGGAGGCCTGCCGGGCCAGCGACTGGGGCGGTTCCAGCTCGTGCTCGTCCGTGTAGTGCTTGACCTGCGAGCGGACCTTGTTCATCTGCCGTCCCAGCTCGCCGGAGACCTCCTCCGGCCTGCGGACGTAGATCCGCGCGGACCATTCCACGGCAACGGGCAGCCGGTCGGCGTGCTGGACCCACGGGTCGTCGACCTCGGGGATCTGCAGGCCGTGCATCTGGCCGACAGTCAGGACCGCGACGTTACGGCTGACACCGGCGTTGGACCCGGTCCGGCCACGTACCGTCACCGTCGGGGCGTAGGGCTCGGCGTAGAGGTCGGCGACATCGGTGAACGAGGCAAGGTCCTCGGGTTCCCAGGACGAGCCGGGAACGGCAGGCATGCTGCGGGGAGCAGGCAGGCCGAGCGCGCAGGACCGGTGCATCAGCCAGGACATCTCCTCGGCCTCTGCCGGGCGCCCGTCAAGGCCCGCGCTGCTCATGATCTGGTCGAGATGCTCGATCTCCGAGTCGAGAGCGGTCAGCTCGGCCTCGACGGCCTCGGGGAGGACCTTGCGCAGCAACGGAGCGGCCGTCTCCACCGCGCGGTCCACCACGCTGCGGGTCTGCACCTGGACACCGAGGTACACCTCCTTCTCGGCCATCGAGCGGCCCATCAGCTGCTCCTGCTCACCGATGAGGTAGTCGTCGAAGGTGAGCGCTCCAGAGGTGTCCGGCAGCGGGTTGCGCGCGTTGTGCACGTGGGACTCCGCCCACATGCGGATCGGGTACGGACGGTTCGTCACCCGCAGGTGCAGCCACCTGCCCTGAAGCTCGGCGTACTGGCCCGCGATCGCGGCGATCAGGTCCCTGCGCTGCGTGTCCGAGCGGAACGACCAGCGCTGCGGGGACAACCGGTACCACGCGAAGATGTCGTTCGACGTGCGCAGCACGTTCCCGTCGATGCTGCGTGCCGCGATCGACGGGGTGTAGGTGGGCATGGACTGCTCGCCCGGCAGGCGACGCGACCGGCTGCCCGGCCGCACCGACTTGATGCCGCCTCCGGCGGCGGACGAGCCGGGGGCGCCCGGCTCGGAGCCACTCGGGACGGCCGGGGGCTCCTGTTTCGCCTTCCGTGATCGGGGACGGAACAACGATTACCTCCGAGCCTTGTCTCGAGTCGAGTTGTGCAGCGGTGCGGGGGTCGTGCGGTCGGCCGGGGGCTGCCTGCTGCCGTCGAGGCCTGCGGCCTGCCTGCCGCCGCTGTCGGCTGACCGGCGTCCCGGCCCCCGCGACCTCGCCGGTGACGGGCGTGGGCGATGGGCGCGGACACGGACCTTGCTCGCGCTGACGGCGCCACCGTCGCCCACCACGCGTTCGCGCGGCGCGGTCAGCTCCCGGTACCACATCGACAGCACGGTCCCCAGCGGGCGCTCATGATTGATCTTCGATGTGATCAACTTGGTCACCACTACCGTGATGACCAGCGCCCATGCTGTGCTGAAGAAACCGAACCCGATGCCGAGCTGGCGTTCGACGGAGAGCACGAGCAGGAACACCGCGAAGCCCACGCCCCAGGCGACGTAGCGAACACGCCACGGGAACGTGGCACGCGGCGGGCCGAGCCACACCCCGTCGACCCGGTAAACCTCGTCGTCGGTGCGGATGCGCACGGTCGGCTCCGCCCCGTCAGCCGGTGAACAGGCTGGACAGCCACTGGCCGACTTCCACACCGGCGCCGGACAGGGCAAGCCCGATCACCGCGAGGGCGATCACGACGCCGCCCACGCGGCGCATCACCCCCGCGTTGTCGCCCTTTCCGCCACCGAGCCAGAGCAACAACACGGCGACCGAAAGCAGGAGCAGCGGAATGGCGTTCTCGACCAGCCAGTCTTGAAGCCCGCCCGTTGTGATCGATTCCTGGGCGAGCGTGGCAACGGTCATGGTGGTCATCGTGGACTCCTGGTTGTGCGGAGCATGGTCGGTTGAAGCATCACACGTGTTCCGTCCTCGTGCCGGTCCATGCGGACGTCACCTAGCGTAGCGTTCATAGCGCGTTCTGTTGAGACGCGATTTGGTGCCTATCGCAGAGTACGACCTCATGCCAGGGTTGGCCGAACCCCTCGACATCCTCACGCAACGCCGTCGGCCGGACGTACTCGACCCACAGGAACCGGCACGGTGGCATGGTCACTCACATGCGCTCCGTTGCACACAACGATCCCGAGATTCCATCACGGAGTGCTACACACACCGGAAAACGACGCCCATTCGTGCGACTAGCGCAGCGAGCACCCATCGAGTAGCCGAGCAAGAGATATGTGTGATCTTTGCCAAAGACCAACCGAATGGAGCAGCGAAGCGTGGCGACGTCGGGGTGGACGGGCCAGGAGAGCAGGTTTGCGCGATGCGGGTAACTACGGGCTCTCCGTGCCGGATATCCGGTACTTCCACACGTGTGCGCTGCGAATGCGACCATTCAACCCGTCGTCCGGTCCGGAGCCACGAAACGCCTCGAGCTTCGCGTCGGACTCCCACCGTTCGTAGATATTGACCCGGTCTGCTTCGATCGGGTCGGCCGTGATCGAGAAGTCGAGACATCCGGGCGCACGCCGGGCTTGCTCGACGACCGGCTTGCACTCCCGCACGTAGTGATCACGGTCCTGGCTGTCGACCTCGAGGTGTCCCGCGACAATCAACATGTTTGCCTCCATGGACAACGGATGGATCTACCCGAGGTTGGACCGTCCAGAGGCCGAGAACTCATCGCTCGACAAGCGAGGTGGGGCGAGCCGGCATGTAAGCCGGATTCTGTCCCGTGACCAACGGTCACGGTGGCGACCATCCATCTAGGCCTGCCGTTGCCGGCAGGCTCCAGCGGCCTACCCGCAGGCCTCGGGCGGGCAACCCTCGAACGCCTGCGCAGGAGCGACACGCTCCCTCTTGGCCTTGCTCCGGGTGGGGTTTACCTAGCCACCCCGGTCACCCGGGGTGCTGGTGGTCTCTTACACCACCGTTTCACCCTTACCGCTCGCACGGAGCGGCGGTCTGTTTTCTGTGGCACTGATCCCTCGGGTCGCCCCGGGTTGCCGTTAGCAACCACCCTGCCCTGTGGAGTCCGGACTTTCCTCGAGGATCACTCCTCGCGGTCGCCCTGCCGACTCGCCCACCTCCCAGCGTAGCTGTCCGGCACGGTCAGCTCAGGTGGGAGGTGTCGTTGACGAGACGCACCGACGCGTTGCCGTCCGGGTAGAACTCGACGATGGAGATCGACGCCGGATCCAGGTGCATCCGGTACAGCACATTCGACCCAGCGGCCAGCGCGATACGCAGCACGGTCTTGATCGGCGTGACGTGCGAGACGACGACGACCTCCTGCCCCGCGTAGTCGGCGACCAGCTCGTCGAGGGTGGCGGCGACCCGTTCGTGGACCTCGTCGAAGCTTTCCCCACCGGGCGGGCGCACCGACGAGTCGCCGAGCCACGCGCTGTGCAGCGCGGAGTCCCTTTCGGACGCCTCACCGAAGGTCAACCCGTCCCAGTCGCCGAAGTCGGTCTCCCGCAACCCGGAATGCGTGCCCACGCTGCCACCGAGCTGGCCGGTCACCGCCTCGGCTGTGCGCACCGCGCGCCGCAGGGGCGAGGACAGCACCGTCGCGCGGCCGGCGTCGCCACGGTCGGCGCACAACGCCGCCAGTCGCTTGGCCGCGGCGCCCGCCTGCCACACACCGAGCTCGGTCAGCTCCACGTCCTGCCGGCCGGAGTAGCGGCGATCGATCGACATCGCGGTCTGCCCGTGCCGGAGCAGGTACAGGCGGGTGGGCGCTCCGACGGCTCCGGACCACGCGGCCGCGGCGGTCGCTGCAGAGGGTCCGGGCTCGCGGTCGGTGAACAGCTCGCCCTGCCCGGACGGCTCCGTAGTCGCACGTCCCTCGGGCTGTTCGGCTGCCGGACTCGCAGGCTCCGCCGGTGCGGGCTCGGCCTGCCCCGCACCGAGCCCGGCCTGCTCGTCCATGGCCTCGTTGGCCAGCGCGTCCGCGCGGGTGTTGCGCCCCCGGGGAATCCACGTGTAGGTGACGGTGTCGAACCGGCTCGCCAGCTCCGCGGCCCGGGCGGCCAGCGGCCGCAGCACCTCGTTCTTGATGCGCCAGCGTCCGCTCATCTGCTCGACGACGAGCTTGGAGTCCATTCGCACGTCCACGGTGCGCGCGTCCAGCTCCGCGGCCGCGCGCAGCCCCTCAACGAGCCCGGTGTACTCCGCGACGTTGTTGGTCGCCGTCCCCAGGCCACCCTGTCGTTCGGCAAGCACATCCCCAGCAGGGTCCAGCACCACAGCGCCGTACCCCGCAGGCCCCGGGTTGCCGCGTGACCCGCCATCAGCCTCCACGACCACGTGCCCGGCCATCACGCGCCTTCCTGCTGAATGACGCTTTCACTCCGTGAGATGGGCTGAAAGCGTCTTTCAGCGCACAGGGGGTGCGGGGTCACGTGCCGGACTCCGCGGTGCGGACCAGGATCGCGC
Organism: Haloechinothrix alba; assembly: GCF_900188115.1. GTDB lineage: Bacteria > Actinomycetota > Actinomycetes > Mycobacteriales > Pseudonocardiaceae > Haloechinothrix > Haloechinothrix alba. Next base: position 19,350 of record NZ_FZNW01000030.1, read on the forward strand.
CGCAGTTCTCGCAGCTGACGATCTCGTCGTCGGCAGCATTCTTGATCTCCGAGAGCGCCGAGTGGTCGAGCTCCAGCTGGCATGCGCCACAGCGACGGTAGCGCAGCAGCCCCGCACCGGTTCCACGCGACTTACGCACCCGGTCGTAGCGTTCCACGAGGGCCTCCGGCAGCTCCTGGAGCACCGCGGCCCGATCCGACTCCCGGCGCGCCATGGACGTGTCCAGGTCCGCGAGCGCCTCGTCCTTGCGTGCCTTCGCCTCGGAGAGCGCGCTCTCGTCGGCCGCCACCTTCTCGGCAGCGTTGCGCTCCTCCTGCTCGGTGGCCTCCCTGCGCTCCATCAGCTCGAGCAGGTCGTCTTCGAGAGCGCTCTGCCTGCGTTGCAACGTTTCCAGCTCGTGCTCGACATCGGTGAGCTGCTTCGCCGACACCGAACCGGACTCCATCAGCTTGCGGTCCCGGTCGGCACGCTCCCGCACAGCCTCGACCTCGCGCTCCTGCCGCTCGACCTCCTTGCTCAGATCCGCGAGCGCGGTCTGCGCGGCCACGTGCGCGTCCTGGTTGGCACGCAGGCTCTTCTCGGCCTGCGCGACCTCGTCGAGCTCGGCGAGATTGGCGCGGCGGTGCGCGATACGCGACAGCTCCGCGTCGATCTCGGCGAGATCGAGCAGCCGTCGCTGCACGGCTGGGTCGACTTTCACGGCGTCGCCACTTCCTCCGGGTCGATGGATGGGGTGCCTGCTCGGATCGTCCACGGATCGGTGCACTGCCGGGACACGTGTACGTCGACCGTACCGAGTCGGCCGCGCAGGATCCCAGCCGCCTGCTCGCACCACGGCCACTCGCTCGCCCAATGTGTCAGGCCGACGAGCGCCGGTACGGCGCCGCCGGACGCGCTACTTCCCTCGATGTGCTCACTGGCCGGGTGATGCCGCAGGTCCGCGGTGACATACGCGTCCACACCGGCGGCGACCGCGTCGGCCAGATGACCCTCGCCCGCGCCACCCGCGAGCGCGACCGACCGCACCGGGCGATCCCGGTCGCCTGCGCCGTGGACGCCCGGCTCGGTCGCGGGCACCGCCCGTGCCACCCGGGAGACGAACGCGCCGAACGGTTCTGGCTCGGGCAGCTCGCCGATACGCCCCAGGCCGGTCCGCGCGCTCTCGTGCGGCACGAGCGGTCGCAGCACCCGCAGGCCCAGCGCGTCGGCCAGCGCGTCGGACACCCCGGGGTCGGCCGCGTCCGCGTTGGTGTGCGCGCAGTACAACGCCACTCCCGCGCGGATCATCCTGTGCACCAGCCGTCCCTTGACCGTGTCGGCGCCGACGCCGTGCACGCCGCGCAGCAGCAGGGGGTGATGCGCCACGACCAGTTGCGCACCCCGCTCGATCGCCTCGGAGACGGTTGCCTCGACCGGATCGACGCAGACAAGGACACGCGCAACGTGCTCGTCGGGGTCGCCGCACACCAGGCCGACCGCATCCCACGGCTCGGCGAGCTGCGGAGGATAGGCCTCCTCGAGCACTGCCCGCACGTCACCTACCGTCGACTGGGCTGGGGCCATACCCATGATCCTCGCACAACGCCGCCACCACCCGACCGCCCGCCGACCGGGCAGCCGGACCTTCCGTAAGGTGGACGCGTGCATCTGAGTTTCGTGTGTAGCGGGAACATCTGCCGCTCGCCCATGGCGGCGATGGTACTCACCGAGCATCTGCGTCGTGCCGGGCTCGCCGAGCGGGTCCGGGTCACCAGTGCGGGTACGGGACCGTGGCATGTCGGCGAGCCCGCCGACGCGCGCGCGGCCGAGACCCTGCGCAGGAACAGGTACCCTGTCGAGCACGTCGCGGCACAGGTCGACGACGAGCATCTGGCAGCGGACCTGCTGCTCGCGGCCGACGCGGGACACCTGCGGGCACTGCGCGGTAAGCTCGCCGAGCCGGAGCGTGCCGTGCTGCTACGCAGCTTCGACCCGAACGCTCCGGAGGGCGCCGAGATCCCCGACCCCTACTACGGTGGGGAGAACGGCTTCGACGAGGTACTCGGCATGATCGAATCCGCTGTTCCACAGCTGGTCGAGTGGGTGCGTAGCCGGCTATGAGCGCGCGTGCCGCCGACCCGAGGCAAGCCGTCGAGCGCCTGCTGGCAACCGACATCAGCGAGATCACTCCCTTCCGCGGCGCGTTGTTCGCCGTGACCACGGCGGACGGGCGGCGGATCGTGGCCAAGCGCGCGCCCGGTCCTGGGGCGCACGCTGCGGAGGCAGCCGGGCTGCGCTGGCTCGCCGAGCCGGGAGACGTGCCACTGCCCGCCGTGTACGCCCACGACGAGCAGTGGCTGCTGATCGAGCGCGTGGATCCGGGAGCGCCCACCGCGGAGGCCGCCCGCGCGTTCGGCGCGGGGCTGGCCGGGCTCCACCTGCGTGGTGCCGCCGCCTTCGGTTCCCCACCGCCGGGCGGGCCGGCCGAGGCGTGGATCGGGTTGACCGGGATGCGCAACATCGAGGAACCGGACTGGCCCACCTTCTACGCGCGGCACCGCGTGGCACCGTACGTGCGCGCCGCGCGGGACAGCGGCGCGTTCGGCGTCGAGCAGGCCGCCCTCTTCGACCGGGTCTGTGACAACCTCGACGCGCTCACGGGTCCGGCCGAACCGCCCGCGCGGCTGCACGGGGACGCCTGGAGCGGCAACGTCCACTGGTCCGACGGCGCCCACGGCAGGGTGTGGCTGCTCGACCCTGCCGCGCACGGCGGGCACCGGGAGACGGACCTGGCCATGCTGCGGCTGTTCGGCGCCCCGATGCTGGAGCACATCCTGGACGCCTACGAGCAGGCCGCCTCCGACGCCGGTGCCCCGCTCGCCGACGGCTGGACCGACCGGGTCGGCCTGCACCAGCTGTTCCCGCTGCTGGTGCACACCGTGCTGTTCGGCGGTGGGTACGCGGGCCAGGCGCTTGCCGCCGCACGCTCCGCGCTCGCACTGCGCTGACGCCCGCACTGCGCTGACCGGCGACGAGGCAGGCTCACGCCGTGGCTTACCGTAGGAGTGTGCGGTGGAAGCTCCTACTACGTCCCAGCTGGCTGGCGTTGACGATCCTGGTGTTCGCCTTCGCCGCCGCGTGCTTCACCGTGCTCGGGCCGTGGCAGTTCGACCGGCACGACGAGCGAACCACGCGGAACGAGGCCGTGCGCGAGTCGCTCGATGCGGAGCCACGGCCGCTGACCGCGGTCCTGCCGGACGGGCAGGCGCCCGACGAGCGATCCGAATGGTCCCGGGTGACGATCACCGGCGAGTACCTGGCCGACGAGGAGGTCCTCGCGCGGTTGCGCACCGTGCAGGGCGAACCCGCGTTCGAGGTGCTGACCCCGATGCGCACAACCGAGGGCCGGGTGCTGGTCAACCGCGGGTATGTTCGCCCGGGCCAAGGCTCACGCGTGCCCAACTACGAGGCGCCCCCGGATGGCGAGGTCACCGTCACGGCGCGGGTCCGGGTCGACGAGCCGCCACCGGGGGACCGCGATGCCGTCGCGGACTCCACAGGCGACCGGCCCCAGGTCTACAGCGCGAGCTCGGAGCTCGTCACCGAGGCGACCGGTACCGAGCTACGCCCCGGGTACTTCCAGCTGGACGCCGAGCAGCCGGGTGTGGTCAACCCGCTCCCGCTGCCCCGCACCGAGGCGGGACCGTTCTTCGGCTACGCGCTGCAGTGGCTCGCGTTCGGCGTGATGGTGCTGCTCGGCTGGTTGTACTTCACGGTGCGGGAGCTACGGCCCGGCGGCGCGTTGCGCGGCTCGGCGGGCCATGCTTCGCCGGGTGGTCCGGCACGGCGCCGCAAGACGGTTGCCGAGATGCTCGCCGAGGACGAGGCAGGCGACGGCGCCGGTGACGGCCCCATCGGCGACCCCATCGGCGACCCCGGTGGCGACCCCGGCGCAACCCCCGAACCAGCCGACCCGTCACAAGGGCGAGCAATGCGGAGCCAAGACACGCGGACCATCCGGTGACCCGGGACAGCTCGACCGCGCGGGTCACGTGACCTGCGTCCGGGTTGCGGCCGGACCCGAGCACCGGTAGCTCCCGCACGTGCCCCTGGTAGGCGGCCCGTCCACCGAGCCTGATCTCCAGTGCGCCTGCGAAGGCCGCCTCGACACGGCCGGCGCTCGGGCTCGGATGCACGGAGGCGTCGCGCCGCCACGTCACCCGTGCCTCCCGGGACGACCCGCCGACCACCGGCGCACCGAGCACGGCCAGCGCGGCCGTCCAGTGCGCGGGCGCCAGGTCCATCACCTCGCCTGCCAGCCGCAACACCTCGGGGCCCGGTCGCCCCGCGCGCCGGGCGCGGAGCCCGTGCACCACCCGGTGCGCGAGCAGCCCGGGGGCTCCGGCGAACGCGCCCCACAGCAGCGGGGCGGTCACCTGCGCAGCGGTGTTCTCCGCAACCGACTCGACGGAGGCCCGCGTCAGACCGACCCGGTCGAGCCCCGCGGAGTCGCGGCGGTCCACGTCGGCGAGAGCGAGGCGGGCCCCGTCGAGATCCTCTCGTTCCAGCTCGCGGGCCAGCACGGAGCCACGTACGGCCAGCGCGGCGCCGCCGAGCACTCCCCAGGTGCCGGCCGCCGTGCCCAGCGCCCGCAGCACGTACCCGGCAGCACCGCCTGCGCGCCGTCCGAGCTGGTCGGCGGTCACACCGGCCACCGCGACCACATCGCCCGCGCGGCGGCTACCCGGCGTACCGCCGAGCGTGTCGGCTACCGCCCCCAGCACGAGCCCGACGGCCCGACTCGAACTCACCCGGTCCCCCCCGTTTTCCGCAGGCGCCCTCGCGGCGACCGCCCCCCGCATCCTGTGCCACGAACGCCGCCATTATGCACGACAGGCACGTGCGCTGCGTGGCGTGCTCACGTCACGCGCGAGCCCAGTCACGCAGCATGACACGCGCTATCGAGGAGTTACCCGGCAGGCGCAGCGGGTCGTCGCCGTCGAACGCGGCGCGCACCCGCTCGCGGCTGAACCACTGCGCGTCCTCGATCTCCCCGTCGGCGGGCTGCAGCGGGCAGGAGCCGTCGGCGCGCGCGGCGAAACCCAGCATGATCGAGCGGGGAAACGGCCACGGCTGGCTACCGAGGTAGCGGATGTCCCGGACGTCCACGCCGACCTCTTCCCGGACCTCCCTGGCCACGCAGGACTCCAACGACTCCCCCGCCTCCACGAAACCCGCGAGTACCGAGTACCCACCGCGTGGCCACTGCGGCTGCCTGGCAAGCAGCACGTGCTCGCCGTTGGTTCCCCTGTCGTCGTGCACGAGGCAGATCACCGCTGGATCGGTGCGCGGGTACTCCTCCCTGCCGCAGGACGCGCAGCGCGATACCCACCCGAACTGGGCCAGCTCGGTGGCGCCGCCGCATTTCACGCAGAACCGCGCGCGCCGGTGCCAGTTCCGCAGGGCCAGCGCCGTGGTGAACAGGCCAGCACCCGCGTCGTCGAGGTCGGCCCCGTGCTCGCGCAGCCCGACCCACAACTCGCCGTCGGCGACCACGTTCTCCACCTGCGCGCCGAACCGACCCGGCATCGGTACTGCTTCGCCGCCGGTAGCGTCCCTGTCGGCGAGTGCCCAGTAGTCGACGCCGCCCGACTCGCCCAGGAAGATCGACTCCGGCGGAGGGACGTCACCGTAGTCGCTGGCCTGCCGCAAGGCGAGGCGCTCAGCAGTACCGTCGTCACCGTGCGGTACGGGAGCGCGCCCCTTGCTGTCCAGCAGCAGCACCCGCGCATTCGGCCAGCGGGCGCGAAGCCGCTCGGCGTCGGCGCGCAGCGCCTCGTGCCGATCCACCGCGACCCGGGACAGCGCGGGAACGTCCGAGAGCTGGAACGGAACGCTCATCAGCCCTGCTCGTCGACCGTGACCCCGCCGAGCGCGGTGAGCCCGCGCCGTACCGTTTCCGGGTCACCGACGACGACCCCGGTGAACCGGGACGGGGCGAAGAACTCGATGGCCGCCTCGGCGATGTCCTCGGCCGAGGTGTCGGCCAACCGCCCGGGATGCGCGGTGAGCCAGTCGGCGCCGAGCCCGGCGTCGGCGAGCGCGACCAGCTGGTTGGCCAGCCCGGTCTGCGACGCGGTCCCGATCAGCAACGAGCCGATCGCGTACTGCCGCACCGCGTCCGCTTCCTGCTCGGTCGGCGGGACCAGCCCGAGCCTGCCGAGCTCGTAGCGTGTCTCCAGCAGCGCGGCGGCGGTCACCTCGCTTGCGGTGTCCGCGTCCACGACCAGCGTCGCGGAGTCACCGGTGAAGTCGAACCCGGAGTGCGCGCTGTAGGTGTAGCCCTTGTCCTCGCGGATGTTCTCGACGAGGCGGGAGGAGAAGTACCCGCCGTAGGCGAGGTTGGCCAGCTGCAGCGCGGCGTACCTCTCGTCGGTGCGCGGCACGGCCTGCGCGGACAGCCTGATCTGCGACTGCACGGCTCCGGGCCTGCTCACCAGCCGGATGTCGGCACCGCTCACCCGCGGGACGGGTTCGATCCGGGAGGCCGAAGCTCTCGCGTCCCAGCCGCCGAGGGCGCGCTCGACATCGGCGACGACCGTATCCGGGTCGATGTCGCCGACCAGCACCATGACCGAGCCGCTCGGCAACACCCCGGCACCGTGCAGGGCGCGCACGTCCTCTGCCGTCACCGCCGCGACATCGGCGGCCTCGGGAACCTCGCGCGTGGCAGGGTGGTCGCCGAAGCGCTTGCGCTGCAGGGCCTCGCGCGCGATCACCCGCGGCTGGGTGCGAGCCACAGCCAGCCGCTCGGTCAGCCGGTCCCGCTCCCTGGCGACCTCGGCCTCGGCGTACGTCGCCCCCGTCAGTACGTCGGCGAGCACGTCAAGCAGTGTCGGCAGCCCCTCTGCGAGCGCGCTGCCGCTCAACGACAGGTACTCCGGGCCGACAACCGCGTTCAGCTCACTGCCGATCAGCGCGAGGTCGGTGTCGATCGCCACGCGGTCCCGGCGCGCCGTTCCGGTCAGCATGGACTCGGCGAGCACCTCGGCGCGCGCGCTGTGCATCGGGTCCGTCCCGCCGAACGGGATGTGGACCCGCAGCTCCACCATAGGCACGTTGGACTTGCGCACCGCGAGCAGGCGCAGCCCGTTGCCGAGGACCGTGTCGGTTACCGCCAACTCCGCGGCGGCGCGCTGGTCGCCGAGCCCGGGCAGCGGTCGCGGCCCGTGCGGGGTGGTGCCGATCTCCTCGGCACTGCGGTGCGCCCCCTGCTGCGGCTGCGCGGATGTCCCGGTCACTGCGCTCCCTCCGTGTCGTGCGTGGCGTTCTGCGAGTTCGAGCTCGGCTCGACGAACAACACCGCTCGTGAGTCGGGCCGCAGGGCCTTCGCGGCGGCCGCGACGTCCTCCGGGGTCACCGCACCGATACGCGCGGGGAGGTCGTGAATGAGCGCCGGGTCCCCGTAGAGCAGCTCGAACGAACCGAGCGCCAGCGTCCGCGAGACGATCCGGTCGTTCTCGCCGTGCAGCGCGGCCGTCCACCGTGCGGTGGCCTTGGACAGCTCGGCCTGCTCAGGGGGGCGGGAGGCGAGCGTGTCCAGCTCGTCGTCCAACGCATCCAGCACACGCTGCGCAGGCACATCCGCAGGGTGGATCGCCGTCACCGAGAAGGTGTCCGGGTCCCTCGCCTCGAACGGGCCGAACAGGCCTGCCTCCGCGTTGATGTCGCTGACCAGCGCGTCGGAGTGCACCAGGCGCTGCTGCAGGCGCGCACCCTCCCCCTCGGCCAGCACGCTGGCGAGCACGATGTTGGCCAGGTAGCTGTCCATCTCCTCGATCGGGTCGTCCATCCGGTACCCCACGGCCAGTGCAGGTAGCGGGGCGTGCGGATCGACATGCGTATCACGCTTCTCGGTGCCGGGCCGCGGCTCGGCGAAGGACGGGCGGTGCGGCACCTGCCGCGCGGGCACGTCGGCGAAGTGCTTGTCGATCAGCTCGCGGGCACGATCCGGGTGGAAGTCGCCTGTGACGGTGAGAACGGCATTCGCAGGCGCGTAGTAGGCGTCGAAGAACGCCGCGCAGTCGTCGAGCGTGGCCTGCTCGAGGTCGGTGAAGTCGCCGTAGCCGTTGTGCGCGTTCGGGAAGGTCTCGTACAGCACCGGCGGAAGCAGGATCCACGGGAACCCCCCGTACGGGCGATTGAGCACGTTGAGCCTGATCTCTTCCTTGACGACGTCGATCTGGTTCGCCAGGTTCTCCTCGGTCAGCTTCGGTGCCCGCATCCGGTCCGCCTCGAGGAACAGCGCACGCTCCAACGCCGCCGAGGGCAGCACCGCGAAGTAGTCGGTGTAGTCCGGATGCGTCGAACCGTTGAACATCCCCCCGCTACCCTGGATGTGGCGGAAATGCGCGAGCTTGGCCAGGCTCTCGCTTCCCTGGAACATCAGGTGCTCGAAGAGGTGCGCGAACCCGGTGCGCCCTTCCGGTTCGGACCGGAATCCCACGTCGTAATGCACGCTCACGCCGACGACCTGGGTCGTGGTGTCCGGCGCGAGTACGACGCGCAACCCGTTGTCGAGCCTGTACCGGTGCAACTCGCCTGCTCCCATGGCCTCCACCCTACTGACCCGGCAGGGTGGCTGCGCCAAGCGCCGTCACAACACTCGATACCCTGGAGCAGGCAGCGTGCACCATCCCCAGCGAGGACCGGCAGATGACGACTCCCAGGCGTGGCACGGCCGGCGACCCCGACACGGGCAAGCCGGACGTCTCCACCGGTACGCGAGGCTGGCCGTTCGGGCACCGTGCCGCCCTGAGCGCCTGTGTCGTGCTGATGATCGCCGGCCTGGTGGTGGTCGCCGTCACCGGCGGTAGCGAGGAGCCCGTCCCTGGCGACCCTCGGGCCGCCGAACCGCCATCGGTGGCCGAGCCGCCCCCGAGTTCACCCGGCCAGGGAGCCGCGGGTTCGGCCGACACCAGTGCCGAGCCGGTACTCGCGCTCGACGACCACCCGTTGCTGCAGGACGAGCAGGTCGGGCTGCCGAACCTCGAGTGTTACCTGCCGGAATGGCGCAGCACCCAGGAGGCGGCCGAGGAGTTCTTCCGCGCCGCGACCGCGTGCCTCGACGAGGCGTGGGAACCGGTGCTGCAGGCACACGACCTGCCGTTCCAGTCGCCGGAGCTGATCTTTCCTACCGGTTCCGAGTTCGACAGCGAGTGCGGCACCATCTCGGTCGGCGTCCAGACGGCCGCGTACTACTGCGAGGGAGAGCTGTTCCTGCCGTTCGAGGGGCTGCAGACCCAGCAGTACGGCAACAACCCCGGTGTGTACCTCGCACTGCTCGCCCACGAGTACGGGCATCACGTGCAGGACCTGGCGGGGATCATGGAAGCGGCCTGGGACGAGATCTACCGGGAAGGCAGGAACACCTCGGCCGGCCAGGAGCTGCACCGCCGCATGGAGCTGCAGGCGCAGTGCTTCTCCGGCATGTTCCTCGGTTCCCATGTCGAGCGTGGCACGGTCACCCGGGACGCCTACGACAACGCGTGGTCGGACCAGGCCACTCGCGGGGACGATACCTCCGGCGGCCGTGACCACGGGAGCAACGAGAACTACGCGACGTGGTGGCGCACGGGAGCGCAGGACAACCGCATCGCCGAGTGCAACACCTTCACGGCCACCAGCGAGTCGGTCAGGTGACGCGACCGCCGGCGCGCGTGATCACCGAGGCGTAGGCGGCCCCGCCGAGGCAGCTCAGCGCGACGAGCACCAACCCCACCGGCCGGTACCAGTGATGGTACTGCTCGGCGACGTCGGCGCTGTAGACCTTCTCGCCCGACTCCGGGACGGCGATATCGATACGCTCGTCCTCACCGTGCCCGCAGGCGTCCAGCGGCGCCTCGCGACGGTCGGCGCCCGCGCTGAACTCCACGACCGCCGTGGCGTTCGGCTCGCTGCACGGAGCGGACTCCACGACGGTCGCCTCGACCACCCGGCCATCGATGCTCGGTGGGCCCGCGAAGAGGCCCGGCCCGAACCACCACACGGCGAAGACCACCACGATCCCCACGAACCCGGCGGCCAGCAACGCACCGGAACGCATCTCCGCGTCCCGATCGCCATGCACCTGCCGTTCGCGCACGCCCACGATCCTTACAGATGACCCTGCCACACGCCCACTCGAAACCGGTTGAAGCGCTCACTCCCGCGGGGGAGTGTCCCAGTCCTGGATGTCCTTGCCGGCTTCGCGCGCCAGGATGTCCAGCGCGGCTGTCGCCCCTGCACCCGCGGAGATCACCGCCTGGCTCCGGTTCGGGCGGGTGAGTCTGCCCGCGGCGTACACCCGGTCGACGCTGGTGCGGTACTCGGTGTCGACGAGTACGCGCGTCTCGTCCACGTCGGCGCCGAGCTCCTCGGCGAGGCCGCGTGCGCGCTTGCCCGCCGCGAGCACCACGTAGTCCGCCTCGGTGGCACCGGACTCGGACCGCACCACGAACCGGCCGTTCTCGGCGGCGACGCCGGTGACCTCCGCGTCATGCAGCTCGGCGCCGAACCCGGTGACCTGCTCGCGCGCCACCGCCTGGAACGCCGATCCGTTGATCTCGCCGATACCCAGGTAGTTGTGCAGCTGGGCGCTGTGCATCGCCGTCTTGTCCTGACCGAAGACCACCGCGCGATGGTCGTTCTTGGCCAGCAACAGCGCCGCGCTCAACCCAGCCGGTCCGTCTCCGACAATTGCGACCGTGCTCATGACAGCTCCTCACCTCACGACTCATCGGGCAGTCGGCCGGCACGCCGACGCCGGTCATTCGCAACGTAGTAGATCACGCACGGCAGGGCGTGACACGGCTCGGTACGCGGGCCCGCCCCGGCCGGCCGGGTGCGTGCGCCGCCTCCCGCGTTCGTTCATTCCCGGCGGGTTCGCGTTGCCGGGGGATCGCGGGTTCGAGCCAGGGTGGTGGGGTGCAGTAGGGTTTGCCGCCCGAGCCCATGTGGATGTTCCACTCGGAGTGGTGGATCAGCCGGTGGTGTTCACCGCACAGCAGGGCGAGGTTGTGCAGGTCGGTGGGGCCGCCTTCGCTCCAGTGCTGAACGTGGTGCGCGTGGCACCAGCCCTCGGGCCGATCACACCCCGGGCTGTGCTAGTGCGGGGACACCCCGCACCCCCGAGCTGCACCCCCTGTCGCGCAACGCGAGGGCGCGGCGCTGGGCGGTGGAGACCAGCCGCTGCTCGCGCCCCAGATCCAGCACCTCGCCCTTGGTTCCGAGCACGGCGGGGATCACCCCCGCGTCACAGGCATACCGGCGGGCGGCCTCGGCGGTGACCGGCACGTCCTGGTTCAACAGCCCGGTCGCGCCCGGCAGCCCGTCGGCGCACAGCTCGCGCAGGCCGATGGTGACCACGATGCGCGGGCGCTCGCCGCCCTCGGCCGGCAGGGTGCCCGCCCGCAGGGAGTGGTCGGCCAGCTCGGCCAGCGCGTCGCCGTACCGCTGCGCCGGATCGCGCTCATCGACCCCGTGCTCGCCGGAGGGGCGGGGCTTGGCCAGCGGGCTCAACACCGCCTCCAACGCCTGACCCGCCTCCGCATCCAGCACCCCGACCAGGCC
>NZ_FZNW01000033.1 GCF_900188115.1 Haloechinothrix alba
AGACATCATCGCCCATCCACCCATGATCAAACCAGCAACCCCGCTACCAGCGCAGACACGCCGACAAGATCAAAATAAGCGCGACTGTAGTACTAAGCCGCAATGGCAGTTCGTATTGCCGAAGGCCGACACGGTAGCAGTGTTGGTGCGGCCGCGAGAGGGCCTCGACCAGGCTGCGGCGGGACGGCTGACTGACAACGTGCGCGCCACGGTCGAAAGGCCGACGTTGAACCCGGAGAAGGTCACAATCACCGGGGTGCCGGTGATTACGTCGGCGTTGACCGAGCGTGCGCAGCAAGAGCTGCCAGCGCTCGGCGGGATTGCCGTCCTGGCGGTCGGGTTGATCTTCTTCATGGTGCCGTGGAGCAGGCACCGACGGCCACGGTTGCGGCCACTGTTTGCTGCACTGCTGGGGACAGCGTTGACCGCCACGGTGTTTGGGTGGCTGGGCCATCCGCTGTCGCTCGGTGTCGCGGCGTTCTTGCCCATCCTGCTCGGCATCGGCAGCGATTTCCCCTTTTACTTGTTACAGCCCGGAAGCCGCCGACGGGCGTTGGTGGCGGCGCTGGCCGCCGCTGCGGGGTTCGCGTCCTTGTTGCTGTCGCCGCTGCCGTTCGTGCGTGAACTGGGGCTTGCCGTAGGAGTAGGCATCCTGCTCACGGTGGGGGTGGCGTTGGGCGTGAACTGTCCCGGGTTTGATACCCCCCTTAGCTTGTCGTTTAACCTCTGATGGGTGCGTAGTGACCCCGGTTGGGCTGACCCGGTGATCTTGGAGGCCGTTGATCTTGGAGAGGATGAACGGCATGGCGCAGTCTGGCAAGTATCCGGTGGAGATGAAGGAACGTGCGGTGGCCATGGTGCGTGAGCTGGAGCGTGAGCTCGGTGGTTCGGGCCGGGGTGCGATTACCCGGACGGCCAAGCATCTTGGGCTGAATGCCGAAACGGTGCGCAACTGGGTACGCGATGATGACCGGGGCCAGCGGCCGTCGGGCGAGCGGCTCGCGGGGTCGGACGCGGACAAGGACGCCCGTATTCGTGAGTTGGAGCAGCGGCTGCGCGAAGCTGAGCGCGCTAATGAGATCCTCAAGGCGGCGTCGGCTTTTTTCGCCCAGGAAATGAGCCCTCGACCGCCCAGATGACCCGATTTATCGACGCTTATCGTGACCAGTTCGGTGTGGAGCCGATCTGCGATGCTGTGAATGTCGCCCCGTCTACCTACTATGCGGCTAAGAATCGGCAGAAGAATCCTTCGGACCGCACGATCCGGGCTGGGGAGGTGGTGCGTGAGATACAGCGTGTGTGGGAGGACAGCGGTCAGTTGTATGGCACGCACAAGGTCTGGACACAACTGCAGCGTGAGGGCATCGAGGTGGCCCGCTGCACGGTGGAGCGGCTGATGCGCAGCCACGGATTGTCGGGGGCAGTTTCCCGTCGTGGGCGGCCGCGGACCACGGTGGCGACTTCCGTACAGGAGCAACCTGCTGACCTGGTGGGACGGGACTTCCGGGCGCCGGGGCCGAACCGGCTGTGGGTGAGTGATCTGACCTATGTGCCGCTGACTGAGGGTCGGTTTTGCTATGCGGCGTTTGTCACCGATGTCTTCTCCCGGGCCATCGTGGGATGGCAGGTGGCCGACACGCTGGAAACCGAGCTTGCTCTGGACGCACTGGAAATGGCACTGTGGTTCCGTAACGACACCCTTGGCGAGGATTTAATCCACCATGGTGATCGGGGTGTGCAATACACTGCGATCCGTTACGCCCAGCGGCTCGACGAGGCTGGAATCGCGCGCTCAGTCGGCCGGAAAGGCGATTCCTACGATAACGCGCTGGCCGAGTCGATCCACGCCCTATACAAAAAAGAGGTGATCAACCAGCACGACTGCTGGGACGGCACAAATAAAGTCACCCTGGCGACCGCAGAATGGGTCTATTGGTACAATCATCAGCGGCTGCACTCCTGGTGTGGACATCGCCCACCATTGGAGTATGAGCAGACCTACTGGTACGGCCACACCCTACAACCCTCGGCAGCAGCATAAGACACACAGTCAGGTCTCCAACAAAGCCGGGGCGGTCCACGGTGAAGGCCAACAGTTCGTCGCGAGCGGCATCGAGGTGTTCGGCGGCGGCGGAATGTTTCTCGGCGAGTTGGTCGACGACCTTGCCGAACTGCTCGGTCACGGCCTCGGCATCGGCCTGGTCGAAGACGGTGCGCACGAGCGTGGCCACGGCCGGCTGGGTGGTCTTGGGCACGGTGGCCAGCAGGTTGCGCAGGTAGTGGGTGCGGCACCGTTGCCAGCCTGCTCCGGGCAGGGCGGAGGCGATCGCCTCGACCAGCCCGGTGTGCGCGTCCGAGGTCACCAGCGCGACGCCGGACAGTCCACGGGCCACCAGCCCGCGTAGGAAGGCCAGCCATCCGGCGCCGTCCTCGGCGCTGGCGATCTCCAGACCGAGGATCTCGCGGTGCCCGTCCTGGTTGACTCCGGTCGCGATCAGCGCGTGCACATTCACCACCCGACCGTCTTCACGGACCTTGAGGGTCAGCGCGTCCGCGGCGACGAACGTGTACGGACCGTCCTGCAGGGGACGCTCACGGAAGGCGGCCACCTGGGCATCCAGGTGCGCGGCGATCTCGCTGACCTGCGACTTCGACAGCTCCTTGACGCCGAGCTGTTCGGCCAGCTTCTCCACCCGCCGCGTCGACACCCCGAGCAGGTAACTGGTTGCTATCACGGTGACCAGGGCCTGCTCGGCACGGCGACGATGGGTCAACAGCCACTCCGGGAAGTAGCTGCCCGAGCGCAGCTTCGGGATCGCCAGCTCCACCGTGCCCGCGCGGGTGTCCCACTCCCTGTCGCGGTAGCCGTTGCGCTGGTTGACCCGCCCCTTGCTGCGGGTGCCGTACTCAGCGCCACAGCGTTGATCGGCCTCAGCCGACATCAACGCGTTCGCGAAGCTGGTCACCATCTCCCGCAACAGGTCCGGGCTCGCCGATTGCAAGTGCTCGTCAAGCCAACCGGCAGGGTTCACACTGTCAGGTGCGGCCATCGTCGTGATTCCTCTCTGAGGTTCCGTGGTTGGTTCTCAAAGGATCACGCGATGGCCGCACCCCACCCCGACGCCACGCCGTCAAGCAGCGAAAACCCCGTACACCACCTCAGCGGGCACCACTCACCGAACGCCCGATACTCACGCTCACCGGCACGGGTCGCGGCATTGCGCCGCAGCTCACGCGAGACCGTCCCAGGGTCCCTCCCGATCCGGCGTGCGATCTCTCGCACTCCACGACCCTGCGCATTCAAGATCGCTATCTCCTCACGTTCAGCGAACGACAAATACCGGCCCGACGGCTCGGCAACGTTGATCGGTGGCATGCCGCCAGCCTGGCGGAACCAGCGGGAACCGACCGCCTGCGCCACGCCGCGCGCCAGCGCGGCTTCCTCGCTACTGGCGCCCTCGGCGATCCGGGCCCAGAACGCCCGCCTGACCTCCCGACGCGGCAGCGGACGCCCCGGCGACCGCATCGACGGCCGCGCCGCACGATCCCCCGCCTGCTGCCGCCGACCACCACCCGAATCCGCCTGCTGTGACCGCATAAAACACCTCCATCATCGAGGTGTTGCGACGACCCCTGGAATACGCCTTGTGAGCTGGCGTCCGAGTGATGGATCGTGCCGCCGGGCAGCGGATGCCCCTGGCGGCGGCGTAACGCGCCCGCCTGGCGCATCGCCGACTGCACGAACCGTTGCCGCTTGGAGCTCGAGCATTCCCAGCCGACGATGAGCCCGGCGAAGGCGTCGATGACGAACGCGGTGTAGCCGAATCGGTCCCCGACCAGCGGCACGTAGGTCAAATCCGCGACCCACAACTCGTCCGGCCGATCCGCGGCGAGTGGCGTTTGACCAGGTCAGGCGCCCGCTCGGCGGCCGGGTCGGACACGGTGGTGCGCACCTTCTTCGTGCGGGTGGTTCCGCGCCAGCCGTGAGTGCGCATCAGTCGCTCGACGGTGGACCGGGCCACCGGCACACCTTGGCGCTGCAGGTGAGCCCACATCTTCAAGCTCCCGTACAGCGACTCGGGCGGCCGGTGGCCCTGCTCATCCGGCTCGTAACAGTCCGCCAGCAACTCGGTGACCGTCATGTCCCACAGCGCCCGTTTCGACGGTGCATGGGCCACGTGGGCCCGGTAGGCGCGCGGGGCGATCGGCGCACCCAACGCGGTGAGCGCGCGGCAGATCGGTGCGACCCCGAACTCCTGACGGTGCGCGGTGATGAACGCGCAGATCAGCGGTGTAGCGGGTCGCACTCCCGCACGAAGAAACTCGTGGCCGCCTTGAGCACCTCGATCGTCTGCTCCAGCTCCCGAACCTTACGCTTGAGCTCACGGTTCTCCCGAGCCGATTCCGTCGTCACACCAACGGATTCTCCCGCGTCTATTTCAGACTGACGTACCCATTTGCGGAGCGTCTCGGTACTCATCCCCGGCCGGGCCGAGACGGCCTTCATGGCCGCCCACTCCGTCTCGTAATCCTCGACATGGTCCCTGACCAGACGGACCGCTTTGGCCCGCGTCTCATGATCATACTTGTTCGGCACCGTGCCATCCTTCCCAAGAAAGGAAGCGGGTACGAAACCCGGGATGGTTCAGCGGAGTGGAAGCCGAAGGCGCGGCGGGTGATCAGCCGGACGACGTTGTTGAGGCCTTCGGCGCGGCCGTTGTTGATGCCGAGTTTCAACGCGGCCAGGATGCCGTCGCGGTGCTTGCGAATCGTTCGGGCGACGGTGACGAAGGCGTCGATGCCCGAGCGGGAGGCTTTGCTGATCCAGCGGTCGATCAGCTTGGCCGCGTCATCAGGGTCGAGGTCGCCGGCGAAGATCGCGCGGAAGGCCTCCTTGAGGTTGTAGGCCCGCCAGATGGTGCCGCCGCGGCGGCGCAGTTTGCGCCAGGTGGCTTGGTGCTCCTCGGGATAGGTGGGCTGGGTCCTTGAGCAGGACCCAGCGGGCGCCTTTGAACCGTTTGGCCGCCTTCGGGTCGAGTTTGCGCAGCGCGTTCCACTCGGTGCGGCGTACCTTGTCCAGCGCCTCGGTCACCTTCGCCACGGCATGGAAGGGATCGATGCACCGGGTGGCGTGCCCGGCGTGTGTGCGGGCGCTGGCGGCGTAGGCGGCGCCCATGTCCATGCTGATCGCGCTCAGCTGGCTGGTGCGCTGGTTGCCCAGGTCGGCGAAGAACCGGTCCAGTGCGGCGGTGTCCTTGCCTTCGGTGCCCCACACGATCGTGCCGCACCGATGATCGGCCACCAGGGTGAGGTAGTGGTGCTGGCGCTTCCAACTGACTTCGTCGACCCCGATCTCGACCAGCCCGTCGAGGCGGTTCGGGTCCAGCCCGTCGGCCACCACGCGCTGGCAGATGCGGCCCACGGTGTCCCAGTCGACGCGGACCAGGCGAGTTATGGCGGTCTTGTCCATCTTCGTGGCCAGGAACGCGACCAGGTTTTCGACGTCCCGGGTGAAGCGGGAACCGGCGCGGGCGAACGGCACGCCCTCGGTCCGCGCCCCATGGGTAGGACAGTCGATGCGCCGCAGCCGGGCGCGAATCTCCAGCCGCCAGCGGCCGAAGTCCAGGTGCCGCCACCAGGAGTCGACCGGGCGGGTATCCCGGCGCGCCCGGGTCGCGTAGCCGCAGACCGGACAGACCAGCGTGCGGCGGCGCAGCGCGACTTCTACCGCCACCGTGTCCGGCGCCGACGTCGACACACCGACGACCCGGACACCAGGCAGTGCGAGCAGCTTGTTCAGTACGGTGGTGGCGCGCACGGGATGCTGCCTCTCTGTGTCCGATGGTCTTGATCAACCCCGGAACATAGAGATCAATCCCGTGCGCATCTCTCAATCAACCCGGCATGTCGCCATTACCCCATCTCAACGGGCTACAACCCGGCCCCTGAACCCCTCAGGAACCCACATCCATGCCGGGAGACCCCCAATCATAGGGTTCACAGTCTAGTGAAAATTCACTAGAGTAGTCTGGGGTAAAGGGGAGGCGGCACGAAGGAGTACCGATGGTCGACGAGAAGTTCGATGTCCTGGTGGCGGGAGCGGGCCTTGGCGGGCTGAGCACTGCCGCTCTGCTGGCGAAAGACGAGGGCAAGAAGGTCCTCGTGGTGGAGCGTGAGCAGGATACCGGCGGCCGTATGCACCATTTCAAGGGTGATGAGATCCGCGAGGCCGAGGACTACCTCGGCCCGCTGCGGGCCTCGCGCGGGCGGCTTGCGCACAGCATCCCGGACCTGGATACGATTCTGGACCAGAAGCTGCTCGCGGGTTACAGCTTCGAACTGGGGATGCACGACATCGTCAACGGCGCGCATTCGCGGATGGTGCACATCTTGAATCACCTCGGTGTGCCGGTGGAGATCGTGCCGCTGAAGGCGTGCGGGTTTTGGCGCGACGGTGTGCTGCACCAGCTCGAGCGCGGTAGCTTCCCGTGGTTCGAGAAGCAGGATCACCTGGAGATGAAGGAGATCCTGGGTGAGATGCTTCGCATGCCGATCGAGGAGGTTCGCGAGGCCAACCGGATCTCGCTGCTGGACTTCCTCGCGCCGCGCACGCAGAATCCGAAGGTGCTCGAGTTCTTCGACATCCTGGGTGCGTTCACTGTCGGGATGAACTCGGCGCGCGAGCTGTCGGCGGGGGAGTTCATCCTCGCCACCCGGATGCCGATGAGTGCGGGCCTGCACTTCGCCGACGGCACTCTCGGCCAGATGGGCGGGGAGAGTTTCATGCAGATGGCGTTCAACCTCGCGGACGTCATCCGGCAGCACGGCGGGGATGTCCGGACCGGGCAAACGGTGCAGACCGTGCTCGTCGAGGACGACGTCGCGAAGGGGCTTCGGGTCACCGACGCCAACGGGAACACGCACGACTTGCTGGCCGAGACGGTGGTTCTGAACGTCCCAGCGGTGCTCGCGGTGGAGAAGCTCATCCCAAGGGAGGCGCTGCAGGCGGAGTTCGTCGAGCATGTGCGGGGACTGAAGTCGGGCGGCGCGTTCGCGCCGATCTACGGGCTCGGCAAGTCGGTGATCGACATTCCGGGGATGCTGTTCACCAAGGTGCCCGTGGACGACCCGGCCCTGCCGGACGGTGTGGTGCTGGGCTACGAGGCGCACTCGCTGTTCGTCGAGGGGAAGGCCCCTGCGGGCAAGGAGATCATCGAGTGCTGGATCGGGCTTTCTACCGAGAAGCTCCGTGAGCTGGAGCGGGCTGGCAAGCTCGTGATGCTCGCGGAGACGATCACAGACTTCATGAAGGCCAGCCATCCCGGGTTCGCCGACGCGCTGGAGTGGGCGCTGTTCCCGGCCATCGACGGGGTCACCTCGGTGCAGCCGACTCCCGAACAGGCGTGGGATGGGATGCTCGACCCGAAGTGCCCCGGTGTCGAGGGGCTGTACTTCGTGGGTGACTCGGTGAAGAACTACGGGCAGTTCATGGACGGTGTCGCCTACACCGCGCTGTTGACCACGGATGCGATCACCGGCAAGAGCTATCTTGAGGAGATCCTGCCTCCGTACCAGCGTGAGGTCTGAACGCGGGCCCGGCCCACGCAACGTGCGCCCGCACGACGCGTGGCTTGGGTCACATCGCCGGGACGGCTCATTTAGTTAATATTCCCTAGGTAGGTTGCGACCGCGTTGTGGAAGCGCCCAACCGTGATCCGAGCAAGGACGGAGCAAAGATGCCCGGACCCTCTTCCGAAGCGCTGATCTACGACGCGATCAGGACACCGCGTGGTCGCGGCAAGGCCTCGGGCTCACTGCACACGATCAAGCCGCTTTCACTGGTCGTCGGGCTGGTCGACGAGCTGCGGGCCCGGCACCCCAGCCTCGACGCCGCGTTCATCGATGACATCGTGCTCGGCATCGTCACCCCCGTGGGCGACCAGGGCTCGGTGCTCCCGCGCACTGTCGCGCTGGCCGCCGGGCTTCCCGACACGGTGGGGGCCTGCAGCTCAACCGGTTCTGCGGATCCGGTTTGGAGGCGGTCAACACATCGGCGCAGAAGGTGCGGTCGGGATGGGACGACCTGGTTCTCGCTGGCGGCGTGGAGTCGATGTCGCGGTGCCCGCTGGGAACGGACGGCAGTGCCTGGATGAACGACCCGTGGACGAACTTATCGACCTCGTTCATTCCCCAGGGCGTGAGCGCGGACCTGATCGCCACCATCGAGGGATTCAGTCGCGAGGACGTGGACCGGTACGCGGTGCAGTCGCAGCAGCGGGCTGCCGCTGCCTGGTCCGGTGGGTACTTCGAGAAGTCGATCGTCCCCGTGCGGGACCAGAACGGCGCGGTCGTACTCGACCGGGACGAGCACATGAGGTCGGAGTCCACTGTCGAGTCGCTCGGCGCGCTGAAGCCGTCCTTCTAGAAGATGGGTCGCGAAGGTGGGTTCGATGCCGTCGCATTGCAGAACTACCACTGGGTCGAGGGGATCGACCACATCCACCATGCCGGCAACTCGTCGGGGATCGTCGACGGTGCCGCTCTCGTGCTCGTCGGCAACGAGGAGGTCGGAACGCGCCTCGGCATCGCCCCGCGTGGCCGAATCGTCGCCACGGCCACATCCGGTGCCGATGCCACCATTATGTTGACTGGGCCGACTCCGGCGACGCGCAAGCTGCTGGATCGGACCGGGCTCACGGTAGACGACATCGACCTGTTCGAGATCAACGAGGCCTTCGCCTCGGTCGTGCTGAAGTACATGAACGACCTCGGCCTGCCCAACGAGAAGGTCAACGTCAACGGCGGCGCCATCGCCATGGGACACCCGCTCGGCGCGACCGGCGCCATGCTCGTCGGCACTGTCCTCGATGAGCTTGAACGACGGCAGGCTCGCCGCGCTGTCGTGACCCTCTGCATCGGCGCGGGCATGGGCGTGGCCACCCTCGTCGAGCGCCTCTGAGCACCCGAACTCCAAAAGGAGACCTCGCGATGAGCGAATTCGACCATCCCATGTTCGGCTGGGAAATCGACCCAGACGGTGTCGTCACCGTCACCATGGACGATCCGGACCAGTCCGCGAACACGATGAACGACCGGTTTCACGACGATCTGGTGGCCCTCGTCGACCACCTGTACGCCGAGCGGGAGGGGATCACCGGCGTCATTCTCACGTCCGGGAAGAAGACCTTCCTCGCCGGGGGCGATCTCGCGGCGCTGATGCGGGCGGGGCGAAGAGGACAAGCCTGCCATCCGGGCCATGCTCGACAAGGCCAAGGCTCAGCTGCGTCGCCTCGAGACGTTCGGTCGCCCGGTCGTCGCCGTGATCGCGGGTGCGGCGCTGGGCGGGGGCTACGAGCTCGCGCTCGCCTGCCACCGCCGGATCGCGGTCGACGTGCCCGGCACCGTCGTGGGCCTGCCCGAGGTCACCTTGGGGTTGTTGCCCGGTGGCGGCGGAGTGGTGCGCACCGTCCGCCTGTTCGGCCTGCTGCCGGCGATCCAAAACCTCCTGTTGACAGGGGCCAAGTACCGCCCGGCCGATGCGCTTGCGAAAGGCCTTGTGGACGAGGTGGTCCCGGACCGCGACGCGGGCCTGGTCGCCGCCAAGCGTTGGATCGCGGGCGAGCCCGAGCCCGTGCAGCTCTGGGACCGCAAGGGTTACGCGATCCCGGGCGGCACTCCCGCCTCACCAAAGATCGCCGCTGTGCTGCCGAGCCTGCCCGCGGCGCTACGGCAGAAGACCCATGGCGCGCCCGCGACGGCGCAAGGCGCCGTGCTGGCTGCGGCCGTCGAAGGCGCACAAGTCGACTTCGACAACGCGCTGACGATCGAGTCGCGCTACATCACCGACCTGATCTGCTGTAAGGAGTCGGGGAACATCATCAAAGCGATGTTCTACGACATGCAGGCGATCAACCATGGCGCGAACCGCCCTGAGGGGGTGAAGCCACTGCACCCCGCTGCGGCCGTGGTCGACCGCATGATCGATGAGTTCGGCCGTGGCGGCAGGCTCACCGGGGCGGGGTTCTACGAGTACCACGACGGCAAGAAGGCCGGGTTCGTCGCCAGGGCGCGCGAGCTGACCGAGCGCTATGGCGACCGGTTCACGCCGCCGGAGTCTCTTGTACGCAGGGCCGAGTCGGGCGAGTCCTTCGACTAGGCCCGCGGAGGCAACCGGCTGGACGTTGCGAAAGGCAGACCAGATGCAGGAAACCGACGGCCCGCTCGCGGGACTTCGCGTGCTGGAGATCGGCGGGATGGGCCCGGGCCCGTTCGCCGGGATGACCCTCGCCGACATGGGCGCCGAGGTGGTGCGGATCGAGCGACCGGGCGGCCTGGGGATCTTTCCCGGAGATCCGACGCTCGACGTGGTCAACCGCGGCAAGCTCTGCGTCACGCTCGATCTCAAACGGCCCGAAGCCGTTGCGGCCCTGCTCACGATGGCCGAGCGGGCCGACGCGCTGATCGAGGGCTATCGACCGGGCGTCGCCGAGCGGCTCGGGATCGGCCCGGAGCAATGCTGGGAGCGCAACGCCGCGCTGGTGTACGGCCGGATGACCGGCTGGGGCCAGGACGGCCCGCTCGCGGCCGCGGCGGGCCACGACATCAGCTATATCGCCATCACCGGAGCGCTGCATGCCATCGGCGAGGTGGGAGGCCCGCCCCAGGTACCCGTCAACCTGCTCGGCGACTACGGCGGCGGTGGCATGTACCTGGTCGCCGGTCTGCTGGCCGCCCTGCGTGAGGCGGATCGGACCGGGCGTGGGCAGGTCGTCGACGCGGCGATCGTCGACGGAACCGCGCATCTCCTCGCGGGCACGCACGCACTGCTCAACACCGGAACCTGGCGAGACGAACGCGGGGTCAACACGCTCGACGGCGGGGCGCCCTTCTACGGCGTGTACGAAACGGCGGACGGCGGCCACATGGCAGTCGGGGCGCTCGAGCCCAAGTTCTACAAGGCGCTGCTCGATGGGCTGGCGCTCACGGAAGAGTCCCCGGAAGCCCAGTACGACCGGGCGGGATGGCCCGAGCTGAGGGAGCGGATCGCCAAGGCGTTCCGCAGTCGGACCCGGCGTGAGTGGACCGAGGTGTTCGCGGGGAGCGACGCGTGCGTAGCCCCTGTGCTGAGCCTCGTCGAGGCCGCCTCGCATCCGCACGTACGTACCAGGCAGACGGTGCTCGACGAGGACGGCTTCGTCCAGCCGGCGCCGGCTCCCCGGTTCTCCGCCCATCCGCAGGCACGCCCGGCACGGCCTGCTCCGTTCGGACGAGACACCCGGAAGGTCCTCGACGCCTGGGGAGTGGATCCCGAGCCGTTGTTGCGTTCCGGAGCCGCTGCGGAGAGCTGAGAGTTTGCGGCACCGGCCACCCGAACACAGGGCACACCAAGAACAACAGGGCACACCAAGAACAACAGGGCACACCAAGAACAACAGGGCACACCAAGAACAACAGGGCACACCAAGGTGGGATGGCGTGGATGAGAACGGCAGGTTGGACGCCCCTCGGTTACGGGGCGGTGACGCTACTCAAGGCGGCCGACGGCGGGGCATACCCCAATGGCAACTCACTGCTGATCCACGGAAGCGCCGGCACGCTGCTCGTGGACCCGGCACTGGCATTGGCCGGCTCCGCGCCGCAGCCGGCCGCGGACGCGGTGTTCGTCAGCCATGCGCACGAGGATCATATGGTCGATGTCGGAACGTTCACGGTTCCGGTCCACGTGCACGAGGCCGATCTCGGTGCGGTCCGTGACATCGACGTGCTGTTGGCGGGCTACGGCCTGCCGGTCCCCGCCGCCGAGGCGTTCGGGAGCCGCCTCGGCGACGACTTCCGCGTGCGCAGCCGACCTGACGCGGTCGGTGTGTCGGACGATCACCGGTTCGACCTCGGAGATCGTACGGTCTCCGTCGTCCATCTGCCGGGGCACACGGCCGGACACAGCGGCCTGCTCGTCGAACCGGACGGCTTCTTCTACGTCGCCGACATAGACCTGAGCTCGTTCGGGCCGTTCTACGGTGATGTCGGGAGCAGCTTGGAGGACTTCGAGCAGTCGATCGACGTCTGCGCCGGCATCGAGGCCCGTTGGTATGGGACCTTTCACCACAAGGGGGTGATTGAGGGCGCTGAGGAGTTCCGTTCCCGGCTGCGCACCTACCGCGCGGTGATGGAGCGCCGCGATGCCGAGCTGATCTCCTTCCTCGCCGAGCCCCGCACACTCGCCGAGGTCGTCAGCCACCGATTCGTCTACCGGCCGCATGTCGACGAGCCCTATGTGGAAACGGTGGAGGCGCGCACGGCGGAGCAGCACATCGCCAGGCTGGTTCGCATAGGGGCGGTCGCCGAGGTCGAACCTGGCCGATTCCGCGCCGTCGTCCACTGAGCAACACCCTGACCACCCTGCTGATTTGGAGGACGCATGGACGGCACGATGCAGGACGTCGATCTGCTGGTCTCGGACCTGCTGGTGCACGGCGCCCGGGTCCATCCGCGGGCGCGGGTGGTGCACTACCACGGCGGCGAGTCGACCGTGTCCCACCTTCGCCGATGTCGCGGAGGACGCGGCGCGCCTCGCGGGCGCACTGGCGGGGCTCGGGATCGGCATGGACGGCATGGACGGCATGGTGGCCACCCTGTGCTGGAACACTCCGGCCCATCTGGCGGCCTATCTCGGCGTGCCGTCCATGGGGGCGATCCTCCACACGCTCAACCTGCGGTTGTCGGACGAGCAGTTGGTGTACATCGTCAACCACGCCGAGGACCGGGTCGTGATCGTGGACGCCGACCTGACCCCACAGCTCGCCCGGCTGCTGCCGAGGTGCCCCACGGTGACGGATGTGATCGTGGTCGGGGAGCCGGAAGCAGACCTGCCCGGTGTCGCGGTGCACCGGTGGGCACAGCTGCTCGCGGGCGCCGAGCCCGTGCGGGAGTGGCCACGGCTGGACGAGCGCAGCGCCGCGGCGCTCTGCTACACGACCGGGACGACGGGCGCGCCGAAGGGGGTGGCTTACAGCCACCGGTCGATCGTGCGGCACAGCCTGACGATCTCGACGGGCAGCGCGTACGGCTTCTCCGACGCGGACTGGTTGATGTTGGTGGCGCCGATGTTCCACGCGAACTCGTGGGGCTGGCCGCATGCGGGCTGGATGAGCGGCGCGGACTTAGTGATGACCGACCGCTACCTGCAGGCCGAGCACCTGGCCAGCATGATCGCCGAGCACGGGGTGACCGCCGCGGCCGCAGTGCCGACGCTTTGGACCGCGCTGGACGACTACGGTGTCGAGCACGGCACGGACTACTCGTCGCTGCGCCTGGCCGTGGTCGGCGGGTCGCCGTTGTGCCGTGGGCTCGTGGAGAGCTTTCACGCTCATCATCGGGTGTGGCTGCTGCAGGGCTGGCGCATGACAGAGGCCAGTCCGCTGGTCACCTACTCACGACCCCCGGCGGGCTCGGCGGAGGGCGATGAGGTGACTTATCGGGCCCGTCAGGGCCGGCTGTTGCCGGGGGTGAGCGCGCGGGTGGTGGACGGCAAAGGGGGCGTGCTGCCGTGGGACGGGGCCTCGGCGGGCGAGATCGAGCGGCGCGGCGCGACGATCGCGGGAGGCTATTTTCGTGCGACCGATGAGGTCGCGGCCGAGAAGGTGCGCGGGTGCTGGCTGCGCACCGGCGACCTGGGCGTGATCCACCCCGAGGGCTGGGTCGAGCTCACCGACCGTCTCAAGGACGGCATCAAGAGCGGCGGGGAGTGGATCTCCAGCATTGAGCTCGAGGGCCTGCTGGAGCGGCACCCGGCGGTCGCCGAGGTGGTCGTCATCGGGGTGCCGGACCCGCGCTGGGAGGGACGCCCGCTGGTCTGTGTGCGGCTGCGCGATGGCTTCACCGCCGAGCCCATGGAGCTGCGGGACTTCCTGGTGGGCAAGGTGACTAGGTGGGCACTGCCCGAGCGGTGGGCGTTCGTGTCCGAGCTGCCGCGCACCAGCGTCGGCAAACTGGACAAGAAGCTCGTCCGCGAGCGCCACGTGGCGGGGGTGTACACGATTCACCGACTCCCGCCGCCCGCACGCTGAGCCCGGGAAGAGGAGCCGCTGCGTCGGCCCGCGCTCGAGGCACTCAGTTCGCGCCGGAGAGGACCGCCTTGGCGATCACTGCGATCTCCGGGGCGATCCGGGCGCGGCGGGCGAAGTGCCCGACGCGGACTAGGTCGTTGATCGCGGCGAGGGCTGCGCGGACCCTTACCCGCGCTACATGATCGTCGAGGTCGGGGGATGTCGCCAGGAGAGCTCGTGTCCAGTCCCTGAGTTCGCTCCGGACCGTTGCCCTGGTCCTGTCCAAGGCGTGCGCGGGCAGGTACAGCTGCTCGGACACGTAGACGCCGAGCATGGCCCGGTTGGCTAGTGCGAACGTGATATATGTGGACACGAACTCGGTGAGGTCCGGTGCTCGGCCGGCGGCGTGGCGCCACGCCTGGGCTTCCGCGAGATTGGAGGACGCCCGGTCGAAGGCAGCGACGAGGATGTCGGCTTTCGTGGCGAAATGATGGAGGATGCTGGGCCCGGCGAGCCCCACGGCGGCGCCGATGTCATCCAGGCTCACACCGCTGTACCCGCGTCGGAAGAACAGGCCGATGGCCGTGTCGATGACTTGCTCGCGCCGATTCGCAGCCGCTGGCTCGCTGGCGGAATGGTCGGGGAGCCGCATCAAGCAGGCCACGGCGAGGTCGGCGCGCAGACATAACAGGGCGGAACGAATCAGCTCCCGGCGGTATTCGATAGGCACCAGGCTGGTTCGCGTCGTGGACGGCAGGGAAAGAACTGCGGTCGCCGCTGTGACGAGGAAGCGGGCCTCGTCGGCGCCGAGGTGCGGCCGTTCGCGGCGCAGCCTCCCAGAGAACAGGTCGACGACCCGGGCGAACTGGTCCTGAACGGGGATACTCAGTTCGGGTCCGAGAAACCGGGACTCGCGTTGCAGGAGTACCCACATGTCGGGGCGGTGTAACCCGACATCGGCGACCGCCGAGACGAGATACTCGAGTGAGTGCTCCGCGCCCACCGTGACAGCTTGCTCGACGAGGTCCAGGCCGCTGGTGATGGCCGCGGCCAGTAGTGCCTCCTTGTTGCGGAAATGACGGTAGACGGCCGGGCCGGTGACGCCCGCTTCCGTGGCGGCGTCGTTGAGCGAGACTCGGTGATAGCCCAGTTCGTGGAACCGCCGGGCCGCTAGGTGTGCCAGCTGCTCGCGGCGCTCGATCGCGCTCAGTCGTGCCGCACGTGGTGGTGGGCTCTGTGGTGCGGCCATCACTATTCCCTTCTTGTCGTGGCCGTCGTGGCTGGTCGAAGATGGTGCCCAAAACCTGTTGCCTAGTGAATATTAACTCGAGTATAGTATACTCGCGTCGGCCGATCGGGTAAGTGGCGCAGCAGCGCCGGCGGGAGGTTGGATGAAGCTCGACGACTATGCGGGCTCGTTCAAGGTGTTCCGCCTGTCCCGTCAGGACGGTGTGCTGACGGTGCGTATGCACTACCGGGAAGGGCCCATGACCTGGACCGCGCTGGCGCACCGGGAGTTTCCCGATCTGCTAAACGCGATCGCCCTGGATC
Source organism: Haloechinothrix alba (assembly GCF_900188115.1). GTDB lineage: Bacteria > Actinomycetota > Actinomycetes > Mycobacteriales > Pseudonocardiaceae > Haloechinothrix > Haloechinothrix alba. The sequence goes on from NZ_FZNW01000033.1 coordinate 15,597, forward strand.
GAGAGAACCGGGTCCTCGTCCTTACCGGCACCGGCGAGTCGTTCATCAGCACTCCGGAGGTGTACGGGGATGTGTACCGCAGCGGGAAGGTCAAGCCGACCGACTGGGAACGCGGCCTCGGGGAGGCACGCCGCATGCTGACCGGCTTGCTCGACCTCGAAATCCCGATCGTCGCCGCGGTGAACGGGCCGCTCACCGGACACGCGGAGCTGGTGCTGCTCTGCGATGCGGTGGTCTGCACGAAGGACACCTATTTTCAGGACCTTGCCCACCTGCCCGGCGGGCTCGTGCCTGGCGATGGGGTGCAGGTTCTCTGGCCGATGGTGCTGGGTCCGGTGCGGGGCAAGCATTTCCTGCTGACCGGCCAGAAGATTTACGCCGACGAGGCGCTCTCGCTGGGTGTCGTCGGCGAGGTGGTCGCACCTGGTGATCTCGATGCGCGTGCGACCGAGATCACCAGGAGTCTGGTCGAGGTTGATCCGCTCGTTCTGCGGCACACGCGTCAACTGTTGCAGCGGCCGATCAGGCGGGCGCTCGACAAGGATTTGATGGCGGGTCTGGGTATCGAGGCCTACGTCTCGATCTCCCGGTTCCCCGAGTTCGACTGAAGACCGCAGGCTGCGCGAAACGGACAAGGAGGTCCACATGAACGGCACAGAGCGGGTTGGAGACCTGGCCTCGGCAGCAGCGGCGCAATGGGGCGATCGCGAGTTCGTGCGCTTCGGCGAGCTGGCACTCAGCTTCGCCGAAGTCGATAGGTGGTCGAGTGCGATCGCCGAGGATCTGGTGCGGCACGGGGTGGGTGCTGGTGACCGGGTGATGATGCTGCTGGTGAACCGCCTGGAGGTCGTCGCGGCGGCTATTGCGAGCTGGAAGATCGGGGCCATCGCGACGCCTGTCGTGGCGATCTACCGCACGCACGAACTGGGTGAGATCGTGAAGGACTCACGACCAGCCGCGGTGCTTTCGACCAAGATGCTGGGTGCCCGTCACCTCGCCGACGAACTCGAGTGCTGCCTGCAGGCTGCGGGAGTGGAGCCGAAAGTCCGCTACGTTGCGGACCCCGAGGACGCCGGGGAGGCATGGAGCCTACTGCCTGGGCGCGATCAGGTGCCGGCCGGTGGCATCCAGCCTCCGGAGCCGTCGGCTCCGGAGGAGGAGTGTCTGCGTCTCTACACGTCCGGTTCTACGTCGTCCCCGAAAGGCGTGCGACTGCATTCACCGTCGGTGATCTTCGGCGGCAGGCAGTTCAACTACCGGCTCGGGATCGGTGAGGCCGACACTGGGCTCGCGCTCGCACCGGTAGCGCACATCGCCGGTTTCCTTGCAGCCTGCCTCGTGCCACTGACCACCGGCGCGTCGGCGGTGATCCTTCCGAAGTGGGACGTGGGGGAGGCCGTGCGGGTCATCGACGAATGCAAGGTGACCTGGTCGCTGGGCGCGGCGGTGTTCCTCAAGGACCTGGTCGAGGAATACGAAAAGCGCCGGGATGAGGGCCTGCACGTGCTGACCCACTACGTCAGCGGCGGCGCGAACACAGCTCCCGAGCTGATCGAGCGCGCCGACGCGATTGGGATGTGGGCGGCGCGGACCTATGGGATGACCGAGGCGTCGGGTGTGGTCACGCTGGCCCCCAAGGAGTCGTCCCTCGAGCGACGTGCTTACTGGGACGGGAAGCTCGCCGATAACGCCGAGGCCCGCATCCTTGGTGCGGACGGCGCGCCGCTGCCTGCCGAGACCGAGGGCGTCATCACGATCCGTGGTGTTCAGCTGCTGCTCGGATACACCGATCAGGCGCTCAACCGTGCCCAGATCGACGATGAGGGCTGGTTCGACACAGGCGACCGCGGGCTGGTGACCGACGACGGCTGGATGAGGATCGTCGGCCGGACTAAGGACATCATCAACCGCGGTGGCGAAAAGTTTTCCAGCGCGGACATCGAGCACGTGTTGCACCGCCATCCCGACGTGTCGGCAGCTGCGGTTTTCGGTGTGCCGCATGAGCGACTGGGCGAGAGCGTATGCGCATACATCGTCCCGCGCGCCGAAGCCGAACCACCCACCCCCGAGCAGCTGACGAATTTCATGGAGTCCCAGGACGTGGCCCGAGCAAAGATCCCCACCGAGTGGCACGTCGTCGGGGAGCTTCCGCGCACCGCGTCGGGGAAGGTGCAAAAGCATTTACTGCGCGCGGCAAGGGACGGGGATTCGTCGGTTGACGTCGCCCCGATCGCACACTGAGAGGAGGACAGGTGGCCGACCGCTTCTATGAACAGGGCACCGTCCAGTGTCCCTACTCGTACTACAAGGAACTCCGCGAGGAGAAGGGGGTGCACAAGCTTGAGGGCGAGGATGTCTATCTGGTCGCCCGGTACGCGGACGCCGACTCGGTGCTCAGCCGGGTCGAGGAATTCTCGAATAAGGCGGGGCCGGGCCTGCGGCAGAAGGCGCTGATGGGCGCGGAGGCGGCCCTTCCGGACGCCAAGTACCGGGTCGTCCGCACGCTGCTGACGAACGATCCGCCCTCGCACACGCGCTTTCGCAAGCTGGTGACGAAGGCGTTCACCGCCCGCCGGGTCAAGGCCCTCGAGCCCGCGATGCGGGGCATCGTCGACAGTCTGATAGACGCTTTCCCGCCCGACGGCGAGATCGACTTCGTCCGGGACTTCGCGAAGCCTTTGCCGCTTATCGTGATCGCGGACTTCCTCGGGGTGCCTCGCAGCGACCTCGAGGTTTTCGGCAAGTGGTCGGACGACGCGGCGGAGGTGTTGGGCGGCACGCTCACCCCGGAGCGATCGCGCGAGTGCCAGGAATCTCTGCAGGAACTGCTCGGGTATTTCGACGAGCAGATCGCGAAACGCAAGCTGAAACCGGCGGACGACTTCCTCACGATGCTGATCGAGGCGGTCGACAAGGACGAGAAGCCGCTGACCCTTCAGGAGATGCTCGCCATCTCCTATGTCACGCTCGTCGCGGGCAACGAGACCACGGTCAACATGCTGTCGGGGATGATGCTGCTGCTGCAGCAGAATCCGGAAGCGCTGGCCCGGCTCCGCGAGGACCGCTCGAAGATCCCGACCGCGGTCGAGGAGGCATTGCGCCTGGAGACCCCGGTCCAAGGAAGCGTCAGGCTGTGCAAAGTCGATACCGAGATCGCCGGGACGCCGGTGCCGAAGGACTCGCGGGTCCTGATCGTGTCCGGCGCGGCGAACCGGGATGCTGCGGTGTTCGCAGATCCGGATCGGTTCGACCTGGACCGCGAGAATGCTCGCGCGCACCTATCCTTCGGCAAGGGTATACACCTGTGTCTCGGCGCGACATTGTCGCGGCAGGAGGGCGTGATCGCCCTGGAGCACCTGCTCGACCGGCTGGATTCCTTCGAAGTACCAGCGGACTTCACTCCCAGATACAAGGACAACGCGGTGCTCCGCTCGCTGATCAGCATGCCACTACACGTCAGGAAAGCGGCCTCGTGACTGCCGAGCAGCGGTGGGATGCCGTCGAACGGTCGGTCGTTACAACCGCTCGGGCCATATCGTCACCCTCACGATCGACCGGCCCGAGCGCCGCAACTCGATGACCTTCGAGACGCTCGCCAGTTTACGCGACGGCGTGCTTCGAGCGAAGGCCGAAGACGGGGTGCGGGTGATCGTGATCACCGGAGCGGGCGAGCGGGCTTTCTGCGCGGGTGCCGACCTCGGCGGCGTGCGCGGGGCCGAGATCGACTCGGAGGCCGCACACGAGGCGCGCGGCCATCTCGCCGACCTGTTCCGAACGATGTGGTCCGCGGGCGTACCCACGATCGCCAAGGTTCGCGGCTACGCGCTGGCCGGCGGACTCGGGCTGGCCATGGCCTGCGACATCGTGGTGGCAGCGGAGAGCGCGGTGTTCGGCGCGCCTGAGGTCGCGGTCGGGCTATGGCCCTACATGATCACGGTTCCGTTGCTGCGCTCGATGCCCCCGAAGATCGTTCTCGAACTGATGATGTCCGGACGCCGCGTGGACACCACCGAGGCGCGACGGATCGGTTTCGTCAACGAGGTGGTTTCGGCTGCCGAACTGGACCTGACAGTCGACCGGATCGCCGCACAGTCGCCAGCGGCGATCCGGCTGGGCCGCAGCACCTTCTACCGGGTGCTCGGATCGCAGCCGGAGGAGGCGCTGGCGCTTCTGCAGGCGATGCTCAGCGTCGCCACCGGCACGGACGATGCCAAGGAGGGCACCGCCGCGTTCGCCGAGAAACGCAAGCCCGTCTGGAAGGACGACGTGTGACCGCACTGCCTGCGCCGCGGACCGAGGTCGGGATCTGCGAGTGCTGGGCCCGCGATGGCCTGCAGTCGTGGACCGAGGTGGTGCCCACCGATGACAAGATCGCGGTCATCGAGGCTGTCGCTGCGGCCGGGGGTGCGCGAGCTGGACGTCACCTCGCTGGTACCGCCCAAGTACGCGCCCCAGTTCGCCGACGCCGAGCAGGTGCTCGAGGCGATCGCCGGACGCGGGCTGCGCACCCGGGTGCTCACCCCGAACCCGCGCGGGGTGCAGCGGGCTGTCGAACTGAACGACCGGCTAGTACTACAGTCGCGCTTATTTTGATCTTGTCGGCGTGTCTGCGCTGGTAGCGGGGTTGCTGGTTTGATCATGGGTGGATGGGCGATGATGTCT
>NZ_FZNW01000051.1 GCF_900188115.1 Haloechinothrix alba
TCGTCGTGATCCTCTTGTCCTCGATCGCGAAATTGAAGATCGACACGAGGTGGCCGAAGTACAGCGCCCGAGATGTCTCTGAAGCGCCGCGATCCAGGCCCGGAACCGCGCCGAGCGGTTCGCGCAGGACTACGAGGCCCTGGCCGGCCGCGCCCGGAACCTCCCTGACGGGGCCGTGCGGGTGTCGCGATGAGTCAGGGACACGCACGGAGACGACTGGATCGCGCCGCGCGGGGTGTGGCGATCGGCAGTGTGGATGCGCTCGATGCGGCTGGGGTGCGCACGCTCGTCGGCGCGGTGTTGTTTGACGGGGCGGGTGTGCCCGAGTGGCACACGCGAGCTGCCTGTAGGTGGGCGGGGTCGTAACGCAGGTGCCGGCCGACCTTGCGCACCGGGGGGCCTTCGCCGCGCCATTTCCACTGGTAGAGCGTTTTAACCGGGATGCCGAGGTAGTCGGCGACCTCGTGCACGGTCCAGAGCCGGTCGATACGTCGAACGGTGCTCATTGCTCCCCCTTCGTTCATGCGGCGTGCTGGGTTGTTGCCGAGAGTTGGGCTGTGGCGTTGTGGTATTGCTGGCGCCATCGGCGTTTTTGGGCGATGGCGTGGAGCAGGAGTTGTGTGCGGTCGGGTGGGTTGGGTCCGTCGTGGGGTAGGGGCACCCACCGGTAGCGGCCCTGCTCGGCGTCGGCGGGTGTGGCCATCTCAGCGGTCGCGCCGACGGCGCCGAGGGTTTTGAGGACGTGGTCGCGCCGCTGGTCTTTGTGTTCGGACAGGGTGTGGCCGGACCATTTGCGGGAGACGAGGCAGCGCCGGCCGCGGTAGCCGAGGTGGGCTGGCCGGTGGGCTTTGCCGGAACACGCGCCGGGAGTCATGCCCTCGTGGGGGTGGTCGGGTTGGATGCCGTAGAGCAGCCAGTTGGGGCAGGTCTCCGAGCAGGGTTGGCGCTGCAGCTCGGCCGCCAACCGGTCCAGGTGGTCCCGCTCGGGATCGCTGGTGGGTGCGTAGCAGGCGTCGAGGTCTTTGGTGAGGTATTTGACCAGGTAGCCCAGGCACTTGCCGGCTTTGTCGCTGCCGGCGGTGACGCCCTGGGCGTCGATGCCGTTGGGCCCGAACCGGACCACGTGGGCTGGTTGCGCTTCGGGCTCGAGGGTGGCCTCGATCGCCTCGTCCCACGTGGTCAACGCTGTGCCGGTGTCGGGGTCGCGGTAGCATTCGTCCTCGCCGTCCCACACCGGTGGGTGCTCCGGCGAATAGACGGCGTGGTCGTGGGCCGGCCACCACACTTGGTGGTAGGTCGCTTGGGTGACTTGGCGCAGCAGCCGGCGGGGGATGGTGCCGCGTACCGCGGCGTGCAGGTGCATCGCCAGGCGTTGTTGGGGTTCGACGGTGGCGAAGTACTGCACGTTCCAGCCGACCGCGCGGCGCAGGTTTTGCCAGAACCGGTCGACGAGCTTGCCGAAGTGGATCGCATCCCGAGCCGCCCGCGTGTAGTCGTATGAGGTTGGGTCGATGGGGGTGCCGACGATCCCCTCACCCTGACGGTGCACCTGCCCGCAGCGGCACGGCTTGGGGTGCCGGGGCTTGGGGCTGGCGGTGTGCACCGGCCCGTACGAGTCGAGCGTGAGCGTCAGGAACGTGGAGGGGCGGTATTGCTTGCCGTCGGGGGCGGTGAACACCCGACCCGTCGTGGTCGCCTGCACCGGCCGGCGGGGAAGGTCGGGGGTGTCTTGGCGTCGGCGGGTGGAGCGCACCCGCCGCTTACTCGTGCCCTCGCCGGGTGTGCTGGGGCTGCCCCGCAACCCATCCGCGGCCAGCAACTCGTGCGTGGCCTCGATGTCGGCGTCGATGTCGGCCACCGCCCGGTCATCGCCGATCGCGACGGCGTGGGCGCGGGCTTCGGTCAAATCGGCGAGCTGGCCGAGCGCGGCCCGCTGCTGCGCAGTCGGCTCGCTCGTCTCCACCTGGGGATCGTCGGCCAGGTGCCAGCCCTGCCGGGCCTGGTGGATCCGCAGCCGGCGGGCCTTGTCGGCGCAGGAGGGGCACACGCTGGACTGGGTGGCCCCGCAGGGCACCGGTACCGTGACGGCGTCGCCGGTGTGGGTATCGACCCGCTTGAGGGCGATCGGCCGCAGGCACACGCCCAACTCTTCGGCGGTGCCTGCGGCGATGTCTTCCAGCACCGGCGCCACCTGCCGATGCGGCGCCGAACCGTCGGAATCCGACACGGATGTGTCCACAGTGCTCATACAGACGTCTCCAGAAGAACGTGAAGCGCAGGAACGAGATCAGGAACCGGGGATATGGGTTAGGCGGCGAGGTCGCCGGCCTCCGGGGGGTGGTCGGGCTCGCTGTCGACGACCCGTAGACCGCCGCCGGCGTCGACGGGGCCGGGCCGGTAGGTCGCGGCGATCCGGCGAATGTCCTCGTCAGTGAGGTAGGCCGCCCGCACGCGGGTGATCGCGGCCGCGCCGTCCTCGGCCACGTAGCCCACACCAGGGGTGGTGGTGGCGATCGCCTCGCAGCGGGCGCCCCGGGCGTGGGCGCCGTCGCCGAGGACGAGGTCGACTTGGCCGGCCTCGACCAGCCGTAGGGCGATGCGGGTGGGAAACAGGTCGCGCCACTTGACCACGTCCTTGCGCGGATCCTGCAGCGCCCCGACCACACACATGCCCGGCGCCCGACCCTTCGTCAACAGCCGCCCAAGCGCGGCATCGGCCCGTTGCCGCCGTTTCGAGTCGCTGATGAAGGCGGTCACCGACGCGAGCTCGTCGATGATGATCAGCACGAACGGCAACTCCACACTCGGGCTTAGGGTGCGGGCGCGGCCGGCCAACATTCCGGCGCGCCGGTCGGCCTCCTCGGCGAGGCCCTCGAGGAAGGCGACGGCCTCGTCCTCGGCGTCGGGCCCGTCCATGGTCACCAGGTGGCGGAACAGCTCCCGGCCGAACCCGAGTTCCATCCCACCCTTGGGATCGAGCCCCACCACCTGGGCGGTGCCCGCGCGGATCGCCGGACCCATCGAGGCGAGGATCGCCCACAACACGCTGCCCTTCCCGGCGCCGGTCGCCCCGGCCAGGAGCACATGCGTGCCGAGTAGGGACACGCGCCACTCGGCCCCGTCGTCACGCCGCCCGACCCGCACCGCCGAGTGGTCCACGTCCTCGCCGTCGTCGGCGAGTTGGTTGCCGGCGATGACGTGCGCCAGGGGGTCGCCGAAGGCAAGCCGCACGAACACCCGCCCCGGCTTGTGAACCCCGGGCGCGAACTCGGCGGCGGCCCGGTTCCTGAGCCAACCGGGGGCCCACCGACCCGGGGCAGGCACGATCCGCGCCTCCCGGGCCCGCATCGCCTGGGCCAGCGCATCGAGATGCTCGGCGAAGGCCTCACGGGTGATCCCGTTCGGCAGCCGCACCGTCAGCACATCGGCGAACCGGCCCTGCCTGATCCGCGCCACCTTCGGGACCAACTCGCGGCGCCGGCGGTCGGTGACCACCAGCCGGCCGGCCACCATCACATCCGCCCACGCCGCGGCATACCGCCGCCGACGCCACCACCGACGCCCCGGCGAGACCACCCACCGATCAAACAGCTCGGGGGCCAACAGGAACCACGCCACCACCCCGGCAGCGGCGAGCAGCACCGCCCCGAGCGCGGCCCACGGCAAACCGAACGCCAGAAGGGCACCGATCAGCGCGAGTAGGGCCGCCGGGATCGGGTTGTGATAGGCGAACCCGCACACCAGCACCGTCAGCCACCGCAGGCCGGCCACCAGCAACCGCACCACCCGTCCCGCGATGCTGCGCCGCCGGCTGGCCTTAGCCACCCGCAGCTGTTGCCAGCCCGCGTCGCGGTCAACGACGAGCCCGCTCGTCCAGCTACCCACGCGACTCACCCCCATCCGCGTCCCGGCGGGCGGCGGCCAGCCACCGTTCGGTCACCACCGGCACCGCACCCCGATACCTGCCATACCCCGCCCGGGCCAGGGCTTGGGCACGGTCACAGGCCTCCCGCTCGATCACGCACAGCGGCGCCACCGCTACCAGGCCCCGCGGCACGATCAGCAGGGAGGCGAACACAACGAGCCCCACCTCGTCGGTACTCACGCCACCACCCCCTCACCGGTGGCCGCGCCACACCCGCCGTGCCGGTCACGGTGGTGTTCGTAGACCCGCTGCCGCTGCGAGGCCGACAGCCCACCCCGAATCCCGGTGCGGGTGCTGGGCTGCTCCCACGCCAGCGCATCCGCCACACACTCCACCCGCACCGGACAACCCGCGCAGATCGCCAACGCCCGCCGACGATCACGGAATGCCTGCGGCCCCGAACCGGCGAAGAACAACCCCGGATCCTCACCACCACAGGCAGCTCGCGTGTGCCACTCGGGCACACCCGCCCCGTCAAACAACACCGCGCCGACGAGCGTGCGCACCCCAGCCGCATCGAGCGCATCCA
>NZ_FZNW01000022.1 GCF_900188115.1 Haloechinothrix alba
AGCGCTACCTCGCACGCCAGATCTACCGAAAGCTCGAAGCCCTCCACGCCCAGCCCGCCCCGGCTTGACAGACATAGAAGAGTCCACCGGCCCCATAGCGCAGCCGGAGGACAGCCACCGGCTTCACGACTCCCCGCCCGTGTCACCAACGTCCTGCCCTCATACAACGAACGGTCGCTCGGGGTGAGCCGAAGGACTCCTCGGGCACCGAATATGCACCGAAGAGGACCTTCGGCTCACCCCTCGTCTTCGGTGATGCCCTCGCGGAGCCGGGCGAGCGAGCGGCTCAGCAGCCGGGAGACGTGCATCTGCGACAGGCCGACACGCTCCGCGATCTGCGTCTGGGTGAGGTTCTCGAAGAAGCGCAGCGCGAGGATCCGGCGCTCCCGCTGCGGGAGCACGCTCAGCAGCGGCTGCAGCGACTCGTGGTTCTCGACCCCCTCGATGCCTGCGTCCTCCTCACCCACGGTCTCGGCCAGCCGCATCCCCTCGTCGTCGCCGGTAACGCTCTCCTCCAGCGAGGCTGGGTGGTAAGCGTGCCCCACCTGGAGTCCCTGGTAGACGTCGTCGCGGCTGACCCCGAGGTACTCGGCGATCTCGGCAGGGGTCGGCGCCCTGCCGAGCCGCTGGGAGAGCGTGCCGCTCGCCGCGCTGACCTCCTGGTGCAGCTCCTTCAGCCTGCGCGGCACGCGCATCGTCCAGCTCGAGTCGCGGAAGTGCCTGCGCACCTCCCCCATCACCGTCGGAACGGCGTAGGACAGGAAGTCCGTGCCCCTGCCGGGGTCGAACCGGTCGATCGCGTTGATCAGCCCCAGCGTGGCGACCTGGACGAGGTCGTCCTTCGCCGCGCCCCGTCCGGAGAAGCGCCGCGCGATGTTCTCCGCGACCGGGAGGAATCCGGTGACCAGCTGCTCGCGGAGGTCGGCGCGGCGCGGGTCGCCGGCGTCCAGCTCCGCCAGCTCGTCGAGCAGCGGCAGCAGGTGCTCGTACTCGTGCGAATGCTGCCGGTGCGGGGTGGCGGCGGACTCGGTCACCCCGCCACCACCGGCCTCCGCTTGGACAGCCCGATACTCACGAGGTGCTGGCCGCTCCCTACACCGTCGGGCTCGCTCCACGTCACGGCGGAGTCGGTCAGCGTGTTCAGCACCTGCCAGCCGAACGAGGACGTGTTCGCGGCCTCGGTGTGATCACTGCGTACCGATGCCGTCACGGCGATCTCGTCGGAGCCGATGGTGAAGCGGCACCCGAGGATCGACTCGGCCGCGGCCAGCGCGATCAGCGTCGCGCACGCCTCGTCGACGGCGAGCTCGAGGTCGGAGATCGCGTCCAGGTCGAAGTCGGCGCGCATCGCGATGTTCGCCGCTACCGAGCGCACGATCGGCAGGTGCACGACGTCCGCTCCGAGCCTGAGCTCGATGTCGTCCCGCGAGTCGATCTCCACGTGCTGACGCTGTTCACTCACTGTCACGACTCACCAAGTTCCGTCTCGTGTCGTGGTCACATCGCGGGCAGGAGCGCCGGTGCACGGCACTCACAGATCCTCCATGGGAGTGTAGGAGGCTCGTACACGACGTAGGCCCCGCCTCCCGCCTACGCCTTCCAGGAACCCGAACACGGCGGTGAGCGCGTACACCACCACGTTGGCCGTTCCGATGTTGAGCATGTCGCCCTCGTTCCCGGTGATCACCGAGGCCGCCCCGTAGGCGGTCAGGCCGGTGAACAGGATGAACAGCACCCACCCGAACAGCTGTGCGCCGACGGGACGCACCAGCGACGCCACGCCGAACACGATGACCCCGACGTAGAGGAAGTTCAGCCCCGCGCTGGCGGTGAAGATCCAGAACGACGCATCGGGGTTCCACCCACCCAGCCTCCCGTCTGAGGCGAACAACCCGCCGATGAGCAGGGCCAGGTAGACGAGGCACATGCACGCCATGACGATCTGCCGGCCGGTGTGCCATTGATGCCTGGAACCTTCCGCCATCGTCACCACCCACATCCGTTGCCGGTGGAATGTTGATACGAGGCTACCCACGACGAACAGCCGCAAACCTCCTAATCCCGCCTGTTCCGGACCGGCTCGTCGTCCTCGGCCGTCCGGGTACCCTGCGCCTCTGTCGCCATGGCGAACTCGCGGCGCGGGTGATGCAGCTCGCCGAGCGCGACGACCTGCCTGCGGAACGGCAAGGACAGCAACCAGTCGGCCGCGATCCGTGCCTTGCGGTGCCACGTCGGCATGGCCGCCAGGTGGTACGCGCGGTGCGCGAGCCAGGCGGGCTTGCCCCTGAGCCGGACCCGGTAGATCTCGGCGACTCCCTGGTAGAGGCCGAGACTGGCCACCGAACCCGCGTAGGCGTGCCGGTACTTGCGCGGCTTGCCGCCGTGCAGCAGCGCCAGCACGTTCGTGGCGATGCGCTTGGCCTGCCGGGTCGCGTGCTGCGCGGACGGCCCGCAGACGGCGTCGCTGTCCTTGCTCGTCAGGTCCGGAACCCGCGCGGCGTCGCCCGCGGCGAACACCGACCGCAGCCCCTCGACCTGCAGCGTAGGCGTGCACCGCACCCGGCCCCGATCGTCCAGCGGGAGGTCGGTGTTGCGCAGCACGGGATGCGGCGTGACGCCCGCCGTCCACACCACCGTGTCGGTGTCGAACTCCGTCCCGTCGGACAGCTCGACGTGCCCGTCGTGAACAGACGACAGCGTGGTGTTCAGGTAGGCCTCGAAGCCGCGTTCGCGCAGCACGTTCAGGGTGTACTGCCCGAGGTTCGCACTGACCTCCGGCATGATCCGGTCGGCGGCCTCCACGAGGATCCAGCGCATGTCCTCCGCAGCCACGGTGTCGTAGTAGCTCGCGGCAGCCCGGGTCATGTCCTCCAGCTCGGCCATCGCCTCCACGCCCGCGTAGCCGCCGCCCACGAACAGGAAGGTCAGCAGGCGCCTGCGGAGATCCTCGTCGAGGGTGCTCGCCGCCGCGTCGAGCCGGGAGAGCACGTGGTTGCGCAGGTAGATCGCCTCGCCGAGGTTCTTGAACCCGATGGCGTGCTCGGCCAGCCCCGGGATCGGCAGGGTCTTGGACACCGATCCCGGGGCGAGCACGAGCAGGTCGTAGCCGACCTGCCGCACGTTCCCGTCAGCCACCCGAACCGTGACGGTGTTCGCGGCCGAGCTCACCCCGGTGACCTCGCCTGCGAGCACGTCACAGTTCGGCAGGATCTCGCGCAGGGGAACGACGACGTGGCGGGGCTCGACCGAGCCCGCGGCCGCCTCCGCCAGGAACGGCTGGTAGGTCATGTAGGACCGCGGCTCGATGATCGTGATCGTCGCCCTGTCCACGGACAGCTGCTTGCGCAGCGCCCGCGCCGTGGTCATGCCCGCATGGCCGCCACCGACGACGACGATGTGTGTCGGATGCACTCCACGCACGCCGAGAACCCCCGGATCAGCTCGATTCGTTCAACAGGCGGCTGGCCATGAGCTGCTTGCCCTGTTCGGCAGCCTTCTCGTTGTTGTGCTGGATCTTGCGGAACCACTTGGCGAGCTCGGCGTCACCGTCGCGCTCGGCGTCGTTGGCGTAGGTCTCCATCTGCCAGGCGTAGTGCAGCGACGCCTGCACGACAGCCAGCAGGTTGTAGTTCTTGTCCGCAGTTCTCGCTCCCTCTGGGGCGGCAGCAGTCATCCGGGTGCCTCCTTGTCCGTTGTCCTTCACGGCAGGCGGGTTGCCTGCCCATCACGGGGCTACCCACGTACACGCCGCCTAACCACATCACCCGCGCGTTCGTTCGCCGGAGCGGCACCACCCGCCGCGCAGGAGGCGTGCCCGTCACCCCCGGAAGGGGTGCGGGACCAACAGCTCGGTGTTGCGGTCGCGCTCGGTACCGGTACCGACACCGAAGCCCTTCTGCGGGTCGTTGGCGGTGAGCTCACGCGCGAACGAAACCACCTCGTCGTCGGCGTGATCCACTATCGTCGTGAACACCGACAAGGTGCCGTCGGCGTTGTCGACCACCTCGACCAGGCGGGCCTGCGAGGGCCAGTCGATGTGCGCGGCGGTGCCGATGTCCCAGAACGGGCCTTCGCGCGGCGTGATGATGTTGTCGTGCGTGTGGCCGTTGACCCACCCGATGACACTGCGGTGCGCAGAGACCACGGCGAGCACGTCGTCGGCGTTGTGCCGCGGGAGGTCGTTCCCGTCGACCCCTGCGAACGGGTCCGGCGTCTGCACCGGGTTGTCCAGCGAGCGCGGCCCGTGGTGGCTGAACAGCAGGACCGGGATCCGCTCCTCGTCGGCCTCGGCCAGGCGCGCCTCCAGCCAGTCCAGCTGCCGCCTGCCGACCGACCCGGAGGCAAAGCCACCCGGGTTGACCGTGTCGAGCACGACCCACCGCACCTGGCCGACGTCGCGCACGTAGTAGGAGACGTTGCGCTCGATGTTCTCCGAGGTGAACCCGTGCCCGCGTGGCTCGCCGGGCGAGTCCAGGTGCGCCCGCATCCAGTCCCGCCTGCTCGCGTACTGCCGCCCGGAGTCGGCGGCGACCGTCAGCGCGGGCGCTCCCGGTACGGTGAGCTGCCCGAGCGCGGCCGCCGGGTCGGTGAAGCTGTGGCAGGTCGCGTGCAGCGGGGTCCCGACCACTTTCAGCTCACCCTCGGCCAGCACGCGATACGGCGGCAGCACCGGGGAGTTGCCCTGCGCGAGCCCGTCGTGGTTGCCATAGCAGCTGAACCAGGGGGTGCCCGCGCCTGTCGCGTCGAAGGGTAGGAGGGCTTCCTCCAGCCAGCCCGGCGCGTCCGGGTAGCCGAACAGCGCCTTGTACTGGTCGGGATCCGCGGTCACGTCCGGGTCCGGGTGCCAGTAGGCGCGATCCCCGGAGCGTTGCACGCCTTCGTAGGCATCACCCGCCCCGGACTGCGGGGAGACCTTGCGCCCGGTCAGTTCGCTGCCGTCCATCAGGTCGAGGAATGTCTGCAGCTCGTTGCCCTGCTGGTTGTCGGTGTTGTCGCCGGTGCAGATCGCCGCCTGCAGCGGTGCGCCCGTCACCGGGGAGGCTTCGATCGCCCGGATCCTGCGCAGCATCGCGTCGGCGATCCGCGCGCACGCGACCTCCTGCGGGCGGTGGGCCGAGGAGAAGACAGCCACGCTCCCGCACTCCCCGTCCGCGTAGCGGTCGAGGAACTCCACCCTCGTGGTCGACTGGGCGTCGATCACGTGCTGGTCGGTCAGGTGCACGAACGACAGCAGGCTGTCCCGCCTGCCGTGCCTGCCCGGTTGCGGCTCGGCGAGGTCGTCGCGCACCACGTGCGGCTCGCCGTCCCCGGCGGCGACCTCGCGATAGCTACCGATCCGCCCCTCGCGGAGCACCCTGCCAGGGCCGAGGGTGCGTGCCAGGGTGGTCAGCTCGGCCGCGGCCCGCGCGGCGCGTGGGGCCTGGTGTGATGCCCGCGCGGAGGCAGCGGTGGGGACTCCGGCGAGGGCCGCCGTCGCGGCCATCAGCCCGAGGAACTCGCGGCGTCGGGCGCGTGTCATGGCTGGGGATCCTAGCAGCTCGAACGTGCGGGGAAGGACGGAAACGAAGGAGGATGCGGAGGCGGGCGGGGCGGCCCGGGCTCACGTGCCCGAACCGCCCCACCGCCGATCTGATCAGCGGGTCAGTTCGCGCTCCTGCTCACGCGCGGCTGCAGGACGAACAATCCCCTGTCCATTGTGCTCACCGCGACGATCCCCTTCTGGCGGAAGTGGGAGTAGTTGCTCCACGTACCGCCCTCGAAGGTGGCGTTGTCGTTCTCCGGGTAGACGTCGAAGAACGCGACCTCGGACAGCTCACCCGAGGCGACCTCGCTCGTGTCGTACACGCGCAGACCGGAGGTGTAGTTGGACGCGTACGCGACCGAGCCCTCGGTGTAGATGTTGTGGTCGATCGAGGTCGTCTCGTTGTCGAACGTCCCGTTCACGTCGGGCGCTGTCAGGTCCCTGACGTCCCAGATCCGGGTACGGGTGTTCACCCCGTGGTCGACCTCGTCCAGCTCGTCGCCGTGCAGGAAGTACCGCTGGTCGGCTGTCAGCGACCCCTGGTGGCTGTAGCCGTCCTCGGCGTAGTCCTCGCGGGCCAGGGCGACAGGGGCATCCTTTTCAGTGACATCCACGATGGACAGACGGTTCTCGATGCCGTCGCCGACGCGGTGCGCGTTGGAGTTGAAGCAGATCTCGTTGCCCCGGTACTTCGCGTCCGGGCCTTCGTAGATCACGCACTGGGTGTCGTGGATGTAGCCGTGCCCGGCGAAGCACCCGGCGAAGCTCGGACTGGCCGGGGCCGTGATGTCGACCATGTGCAACCCACCCTCGCAGGTGTCCGAGCCGACCACGTAGGCGAACCCGGTGTCCTCGTTGACCGCGACGTTGTGCGCGCGGTCGATCCCGTCGTAATGCGCGTCCTCGTCGAACGTCGCCGGCTCACCCGTGGTATCGCGCAGGCGGGTGAGGTCGAAGACCTGCATGCCGTGCGGGATCTGCTCGGAGACGATGAAGGCGTGATCGTCGTGCACCTTGATGTCCCGCCAGAACGGCCGGTTCTCGTCCAGCACGTGCGCGGGCAGGGTGCCGACGTGCCGGGGCCGCTTGGGGTCGCTGATGTCGACGAAGGCCGTGCCTTCGGTGCCACCGACGAGGGCGTAGTCCTTCTTCGTCGCCGGGTCCGTCCAGCCCCACATGTCGTTGGCAAAGCTGAGCCCGAGATCGTCCAGCGTCAGATGGCTGAGCATGTCCACGCCGTCACAGGGGTAGGTGTCCGCGGCCATGCCTCGGATGCAGGGTGCGAACCCGCGCGGGGCGTTGCTGTCCTCCTCCGCGTCGGCGGCTGCGACAGCCTCGAACTCCTTCTGCTGCATCTCCATCGGTGGCGGCTGTACCTCGTGAAACCCCCCGTCGTGCGCGGCCGAGGGGGCAGCACCCAACACCGCGACGAGGAGGATCCCTGCTCCCGCGGTCATCCATCTGGCTCTCATCGTTGACCTCCCGGGTTCTCCGGTGCATACGCATCGCCTGACTCACCCAATAGACTTCACACGCACTTAACAAGGGACCATCTGGCCTAATCGTGCGGTAACACCCGAAATACGCGATGCGGGCGACTCGGGTCCGGCGCCAGCCGCCGCGACCTCGCCGGGAGGCGGGGACGCCCGCGCTCACCGGGAGATCAAGGTCAGCAGCGAGCGCAGCAGCTGGAGGAGGTACTCGACCGAGACGTTCGGATCGATCAACCGGCGGACCGCCAGGCCGATGGCGACGTTGACCGCCGAGTCCGCGAGCGCGCGCACCGGAACGAGCCCACCCGGCGCCCCCTCCGGAAGCTGGTCCTCGATCGCCGCGGCGATGTGATCCACAGCGGAGCGCTGGCGCTCGGCCTCCGCGGCCACGAGGGCGTCCTCCGTGCGGGCGTCCAGGGCGAACTCGAGCTCCAGCCGCGGCCAGCCCGACGCCATCGCCCGCTCCGCCCACTGCCGGAACGCGTCGAGCTTGCCCTCGACGTCCGACTGGCCACGGAAGATGCCGTCCAGCTCAGCCACCTGCTCGCGCTGGATGTCGCGCAGCACGTGCAACGCGAGCTCGGCCTTGCTGCCGAAGTTCGAGTAGACCACCCCGGTGGAGAAGCCGGCCTCGTCGGCGACCTTCGCGATGGAGGTGGCGAGGTAACCCTCCGCCAGGAACCGTTCGCGTGCCGCGTCCAGCAGCACCTGCCGATTGCGGTTCTGACTCTCGGCGCGGGTCAGGCGGGGCATGCCGGCGATATTAACATTGACATTATCCAGATATCACTGATATCCCAATGGTGGTCGGTTGCGACGCGGCGGGTCGGGCACAGCGCGCCTGCTCGGC
The DNA here is from genome assembly GCF_900188115.1 of Haloechinothrix alba. Taxonomy (GTDB): domain Bacteria; phylum Actinomycetota; class Actinomycetes; order Mycobacteriales; family Pseudonocardiaceae; genus Haloechinothrix; species Haloechinothrix alba. Next base: position 7,865 of record NZ_FZNW01000022.1, read on the forward strand.
GCGCCGACCCGCACGCGGCGAAGCCGAAGGAGGAGTCGATGGGCACTCTCGAGAACGTGCTCGACCACCCGGTCATGGTTCGGCTCGCACGCTCGCGTGCGGCGACGCGGCTGGTCAACCCGTACTCACCCGTCCCGGACAGCAGGTTGCGCGCGGCGGTGTCCGGCAGGACCGTACTGGTCACCGGCGCCTCCTACGGGCTCGGCGCGGCGACCGCACGGCGCCTCGGCGCGGCCGGCGCGACGGTGCTGCTCGTCGCGCGCACGGCGGAGGCACTCGCCGGGACCGCGGAGTCGGTCACCGCTGCCGGCGGTACCGCGCACAGCTACCCGTGCGACCTGTCCGACCCCGAGGCGGTGAAGGACCTGGCGAGCCGGATCGAGGAACGGCACGGTGCGGTGGACGTGCTTGTCAACAATGCCGGCAAGTCGATCCGCCGGTCGATCGAGGATTCCTACGACCGTTTTCACGACTACGAGCGCACGATCGGCGTGAACTACCTGGGCCCGGTCCGGCTCATGCTGGCGCTGCTTCCCGGGATGCGCGCCCGCGGGCGGGGGCACCTGGTCAACATCTCTACCATCGGGGCCATCATCCCGCCGGGTCCGCGCTGGTCGGCCTACCAGGCGTCCAAGTCCGCGTTCGACGTCTTCTTCCGGAGCGCCGCGACCGAGGCAGCCTGCGACGGGATCACCGCCACCTCGGTGTACATGGCCCTGATCAGGACCAGGATGAGCGCGCCGACGGCCGTCTTCGACAACGTGCCGGGCCTGGCGCCCGACGAGGCCGCGGAGCTGGTGTGCCGGGCCGTCGTGGACCGGCCGCGCAGGGTCAGCCCGTGGTGGGCCGATGTCGCCGAGCTCGGGTTCACCGCGGCACGGTGGCCGTGGGAGGTCGTCGCCGGCCGGTTGTTCGCTGCCGGCCGGAACCGGCCCGCCGCCTCCACCGGCCGGCCCACGAAGCGAGCTGAGGAGGTGCGGCGATGAACGCGGTACGGGAGAGCGCGTCCGCGATCGGGCAGGCCGCGGTCGCCCTCGCAGGCTCCGGCCTGGCCACCGATGCCCGGCCATGGCACCTGCCCCGGTTGGCCCGTGCCTGGTGGGAGGCGGGGGCATCGCCCGCGACGCTGGTCGCGGTCGCCGCGATCCACCGGCCGCACTCCACGGCTCTCGTGGACGACCTCGGGACGCTGACGTACGCCGAGCTCGACGACGCGGGCGCCCGGTTGGCAGGGGGCATCGCCGCGCGGCACGGGGCGGACCGGGTCACCAGCATCGCCGTGATGTGTCGCAACCACCGAGGGTTCGTGCTCGCCAGCGTCGCGGCGGGCAGGCTCGGGGCGGATCTGGTCTACCTCAACACCGAGTTCTCCGGGCCGCAGCTGGCGCAGGTCATCGAGCGCATGCGGCCCACGCTCGCAGTGGCCGACGAGGAGTTCCTCCCCCAGCTCGCCGGGCAGGACGTGCCGGTGCTGGTGGCCTGGCACGACAGGATCGCGGATCACCCGGATGCCGCCCGGCGCGGCGGATCGCCGGAAGATCGGACTACTGTGGATGAACTCGTCGCGAACCACTCACGCCACGAACCCGGATCGCGGATCCGCGGCGGCAGCATCACGCTGCTGACGTCCGGGACGACCGGCCCCCCGAAAGGCGCGCCACGACGCCCCGGCCCGCTGGCCACGCTCGGTCCCGTGGCGACGTTGCTGCGCCACACCGGGCTGAAGGCGGGAGACCCTGTACTGGTCGCACCCCCGCTGTTCCACGGCTTCGGGTTGGCGATCTGGGCACTGGCGACGTTCCTACGCTCCCCTGTCGTGCTCCGGCGCCGGTTCGACCCGGAGACCGTGCTCGCCGACATCGACACGCACCGCGTCGCGTGCGTCGCGGCCGTGCCGGTCATGCTCCGGCGCGTTCTCGCGCTCGGGCCCGAGGTACTGGCGCGTTACGACCGGAGCAACCTGCGCACGGTGCTGTCCGGCGCGGCACCCCTGCCGCCCGCGCTGGCGCAGCGGGTACTCGACGAGTTCGGTGACGTGCTGTTCAACGGCTACGGATCCAGCGAGGTCGGGATCGCGAGCATCGCGACGCCGGATGACCTGCGCGCCGCCCCGGGAACCGTCGGCAGGCCGTGTGCCGGTACGCCGGTGCGCGTGCTGGACCAGGCGCGGAACCCGCTGCCACGTGGGAGCTCGGGCACCATCTACGTGGGAGGCCCGCTGGTGTTCACCGGCTACACCGGAGGAGGGAGCAAGGACACCGCCGGTGGGTTGATGAGCACCGGCGACGTCGGGCACTTCGACACCGAAGGCAGGTTGCATGTAGAGGGTCGCGCGGACGACATGATCGTCTCCGGCGGGGAGAACGTCTACCCCCAGGAGGTGGAGGACGTTCTGACCCGGCATCCCGCGATAACCGACGCCACGGTGGTCGGAGTGGACGACGAGGAGTTCGGGCAGCGGCTGGTGGCCTACGTCGTCGCGCGCGAGCCACGCCCCGAGCCCGAGGAGCTTTCCGAGCACGTCAAGGGAAACCTCGCACGTTTCAAGGTGCCGCGTGCCTTCGTGTTCGTCGACGAGCTGCCGCGCAACGCCGCGGGCAAGATCGTCCGCTCCCGCCTGCCCGCGGAGTGAGCCCGCGCGACAGGGCCGGGTTACGCGGGTTCGAGCGTCTTGCCCGGGTCCTTCTCGGGTGGCCCCGGATCGTTGGCATACCCGCCACGGGCCGCCCAGAGGAACACCGCCGCGCCGCACTCCGCGCCCGCGTTGGCGATCGGGGCCTGCGCCATGACGATCCCGCTGTCCGGCTCAGCGGTGTAGTCCGGCCCGTAGGGCACCAGCCCGGCCGCGCGCACGATCGCGCAGGCCTCGCGGGCGTCGAAGCCGACGACGTCCGGGACTTCGGTGATCTCGGGCAGCTGCCCACTCATGAACTCGACACTAAGCCACCGCGCCCCGTGACGCAGGCCCTCCGGCACGATTCAGCGCCCCGGGAGAGGCGAACGGCGACCCGTTCACGTTCACAGCTATTGACGCCGCTAGTTGAACAATCCAATATTTTGACAAATATCGAAAATATGTCAAACCCACTGCCGCTTCCCGGTGGTGCCGCGGGCAAGGAGGCCTCGACATGACGGACGCGATGCATCGCACCGGCTTCGGTTCGCTACGCCAGGGAGGGCTGAACTGGGACTCGTTCCCGCTCCGCTTGTTCGTCAAGGGCAACAAGAAGTTCTGGGACCCGATGGAACTGGACTTCAGCGCCGACGCCGCGGACTGGCAGAGCCTGTCCGAGGAGCAGCGGTTCGCGGCCGCGATGCTGTGCGCGCAGTTCGTCGCCGGGGAGGAGGCCGTCACCGAGGACATCCAGCCGTTCATGTCCGCGATGGCAGCCGAGGGACGGCTGGCCGACGAGATGTACCTGTCCCAGTTCTGCTTCGAGGAGGCCAAGCACCTGCAGGTGTTCCGGCTGTGGATGGACGCCGTCGGGCTGACCGAGGACCTGCATTCCTACGTCGCCGACAACCCCGGCTACCGGACGCTGTTCTACGAGGTACTTCCCGAGTCGCTGCGCACGTTGCGGGACGACCCCAGCCCCCGCAACCAGGTTCGCGCCTCGGTGGTCTACAACCATCTGATCGAGGGGACGTTGGCGCTGACGGGCTACTTCTCCTGGAACACGGTCTGCACCAAGCTGGGTGTACTGCCGGGCATGCGGCAGTTGATCAAACGCATCGGTGACGACGAGCGCCGCCACATGGCGTGGGGGACATTCACGTGCCGCCGCCTGGTCGCAGCCGACGACAGCAACTGGAAGCTCGTCGAGGACACCATGGCCGAGCTGACGCCGCACGCGCTGACACAGATCCAGTGGGCGCTGGACCAGATGAACCCCGACGCCGTGCACATCGACCCGGAAGAACTGGTCAACTACGCCACCGACCGGGCGGGCAGGCGTCTCGGCGCGATCTCCTCGGCCCGCGGCAGGCCGGTGTCCGAGATCGACGTCGACTACTCCCCCGAGTACCTGGAGGACCAGTTCGGCTCCGAGGACGAGGCCGCGCTGGCCAGGGCGGCCTCCGGCGAGTCGTGAACCACGCAGGGCCGACTCGTGCTAACCCGATCGTGTTAGATACCCTCAGTAACGCTACGTGGCCCAAATGCGACATACCTAGTGCTACCCCTGGTGAGAAGTAACACGACTGAGAACGGTACGTCCCGACCTGGAGGCTGCGAGCGAGTATGGACGTGTGCCACTCCGGCGAACCCGCCACTGTCGGTGCTCCTCGGTATCCATAAGGACGAGCTGACAGGTGACGCGGCGTCGTTCCAGGTAAGCGCGGGCATACCCGCTACGCGGACCTGCCGGGTCGCGCAGGCACATCGCCTCGACCTCGCGGACGGGCCGCACCCGCCGTGTCCGGGCGAGCACGCTCCGGCGCTGCGGGTCACAAGATGGTCACGACGTAGGGAAGACCGTAACGAGAACAAGATCACCTCGACGGACAGAGTGGAGGAGAGGTGTCGGTTATGGCCACATATCCGGACGCAGGGGGCGCCGGCAGAATGAACCCGTTTCAGGCCGCACTCGGTATCGCAGCGATCGTGGGGATGGTCGTCGGACTGCTTGTCGTGTACATCAGCGAGCCCGGCCCGTACGGCACGTTCGGCCCGGGACAGCTGGCCGGCATCGCCCTTGTCAGCTCCGGCCTCGCTGTCGCAGCGGTATCCGCGCTGCTCTGCGTGCCGCACCTGCTGACCCAGGACACCCGCGAGCGGCCGAAGAAGTCGCAACAGAACGTCACCGACGGGTCCGAGCGGTAGGCAGCCGCACGCGACAGCTCCGCTCCGGTGACCGCGCCGGGCCACCGGATCAGGCGCGCGGCGGGCCCCGGCTACGCTCAAGGTAGGTTGTCCTCGACCGCCAAGAGGCACGAACCGGAGCCAGCCGCGAGCGTATGAACTCCACGACCCGCGACCGCTCGCGCGCCGTACTCACCAGCGCGTACACCCACGCCGTCGCCGTCTACCTCCTCGTACGCGTGGCCGGGCTCGCACTGCTCACCGCGCTGGCCGCGACGAACGACACCGGAGTGCTCAACGCGCTCACCTCATGGGACGGCGGTTGGTACCTCGCGCTGGCCGAACGCGGGTACGACAACATCACCGATGCCGACGGGTTCGTCGACGCGCGCGGGGAATTCGCCGAGGGGTACACCGCGTACGCGTTCTTCCCGCTCTATCCGATGCTCATCGCGGCGGTCAGCGCGATGCCCGGGATCGGTGTCGTACCCGCCGCTCTCGGGCTGAACGTCGTCCTGGGGGCGGTCGCGGTCTGCGGCGTGCTGCGACTGACGCGGCTGAGCGGGCACGACGACCGCACCGGCCTGGTACTGGTCGCGCTGTGGGCGGGAGCGCCCATGGCCGTGACCCTGTCGATGGCCTACACGGAGGCACTGTTCAGCGCGCTCGCGGTGTGGGCGCTGGTGTTCGCACTGCAGCGCGAATGGATCCCTGCCGGGCTGTGTTGCCTGGGCGCGGGGCTGACCCGCTCCACGGCGACGGTGCTGATCGGGGTGATCGTGCTCGCCGCACTGGTGTCGATATGGCGACGCCACAGGATCGGGCACGCGATCACCGGCGTGCTGATCGCGCCGCTCGGCCTGCTCGCCTACTGGATGTACACGGCAGGCAAGACCAGCAGCTTCGCCACCTGGTTCGAGGTGCAGGAGGGTTGGGGCTCGCACGTCGACTACGGGGTGAGCACGCTCGCGTGGGTCACGAACACGATGACCGGGGACCCGCCGGCGATGGATCTCGGCGGCGTGCTTATCGTCCTCGGTGCGGTCGTGCTCGCCGTGCTGACCGCGCTGAACCGCATGGCCTGGCCCCTGGTTCTCTACGGCATCGGAACCGTGCTGCTGGTCATCGCGGTCTCCGGTATCGAGTTCAGCAAACCACGGTTCCTCCTCCCTGCCGCGTTCGTCCTGCTGATGCCGGTCGCCATCGGGCTCGCCAAGCGGCACACCGCCACCCTCGTCACCGGCACGGCCGGAATCGTCGCCCTCGGTTCCTGGTACAGCGCGTACTCCCTCATCGGCTGGCCCTACGCGGTGTAGCGGCGGGCGCGGCAGTCCGTGCGGAGCGGGTGCGTGGGGAGCCGAAGGTGACATCAGGCTCCTTCTATGGAACCAAGGTCACCTTCGGCTCCCCACGCTATGAAGTCGGCAAGGACCAGGAGCAACGCTGGCATGTGGGCGTGATCGCGGGATCATCCCCGCGTGCGCGGGGAGCACCACGTCACCTTCCTCAACGGTGTCACCTCCAGCGGATCATCCCCGCGTGCGCGGGGAGCACGTCGGCCGGGTCGGGCCACGCATGCGCAGCTCGGGATCATCCCCGCGTGCGCGGGGAGCACGGCTCGGTGCCGCCTGGCTGGTCGGTTTCCGGGGGATCATCCCCGCGTGCGCGGGGAGCACGAGGTCGTGTTCCTGTGGTCTCCGGACGGGACAGGATCATCCCCGCGTGCGCGGGGAGCACTGTGGATACGCCGGCGTCTCAGTTCGACCAGGAGGATCATCCCCGCGTGCGCGGGGAGCACCCGGAGAAGTCCTCCGCAACGACCCCATCTGGGGGATCATCCCCGCGTGCGCGGGGAGCACGGTGGGTCGCCCGAGTAGTGGCCTGACCTGGCCGGATCATCCCCGCGTGCGCGGGGAGCACTTCTGTGCTGTGTAGAGCGCGATGTGGTCGATAGGATCATCCCCGCGTGCGCGGGGAGCACCTGCCAGCGCAGGTGCCTCAGCACGCCCGCGGGGGATCATCCCCGCGTGCGCGGGGAGCACTGGTGAATGGACTTGCGCGCCGTCGACCAGGAGGGATCATCCCCGCGTGCGCGGGGAGCACGGGCACACAGTGATCCCACTCGGGGGCATGCGGGGATCATCCCCGCGTGCGCGGGGAGCACGGCGACGCCTCCCGGCGTGACCACCACGCAAGGGGATCATCCCCGCGTGCGCGGGGAGCACCGGAACCGTGGGAAGAGACCATCGCCCTGGACAGGATCATCCCCGCGTGCGCGGGGAGCACTTCCCCAAACAGCTCAGGGTCGCTAGGCGACTGGGATCATCCCCGCGTGCGCGGGGAGCACAGTGTGCCGGACGGTTTGTCGGGCTCGCGGGACGGATCATCCCCGCGTGCGCGGGGAGCACATGGTTAGCCAGCCATCCTCGTCCACCATGCCCGGATCATCCCCGCGTGCGCGGGGAGCACGTCGACTACCACCCCATTACCGTCCCCAGTGCCGGATCATCCCCGCGTGCGCGGGGAGCACCCCAGGCCGGCGGTACGGCGTTGAGCAAGGTGTGGATCATCCCCGCGTGCGCGGGGAGCACGCCGCGGCAATGTAATCGTCGTCGTGTGCGGTCGGATCATCCCCGCGTGCGCGGGGAGCACAGTGCTGTGTATCGATGCGCTCCGTACTCCAGGGGATCATCCCCGCGTGCGCGGGGAGCACGCGTCGATCTTTCGTGAACTGTCCTTTGATGCCGGATCATCCCCGCGTGCGCGGGGAGCACGCATCCAGCGCAGCCACAACATCCGCCAGCTGCGGATCATCCCCGCGTGCGCGGGGAGCACATGTACCCGTGTCCGTAGCATGATCAACATTCCCGGATCATCCCCGCGTGCGCGGGGAGCACCCCCTGTTCGCCCTGTCCTGCATGTTCCGAGAGGGATCATCCCCGCGTGCGCGGGGAGCACCCGCCGTGGGGTGCCCCCGATCTCGGTGAGAGCGGATCATCCCCGCGTGCGCGGGGAGCACACCTCCGAGCGGTCGACCGGGGTGACGTGACCGGGATCATCCCCGCGTGCGCGGGGAGCACAAGCAAGCCAGCGTAGGCGAGATGCTCGGCCACGGATCATCCCCGCGTGCGCGGGGAGCACTTGATCAACAGCGCGCCCACAGGGGCTACACCGGGATCATCCCCGCGTGCGCGGGGAGCACTCTGATGAGGACCGGGACGCCACCCATACTGCCGGATCATCCCCGCGTGCGCGGGGAGCACGCCGGGGACTCCGAAGCCCGACCCGTCGCAGGGGGATCATCCCCGCGTGCGCGGGGAGCACGGGTGCGCAGCACGCCGCCGCCAGCGCTGCCGAGGATCATCCCCGCGTGCGCGGGGAGCACGTCCGCCACGGAACTCACCGGGACGGGAACCGAGGATCATCCCCGCGTGCGCGGGGAGCACCACCGGGATCCAGACGCAGGCCTTGGGTTCGGAGGATCATCCCCGCGTGCGCGGGGAGCACTCTGCTCGAGCGCGCGCCGAACCTGCTGCTTCGGGATCATCCCCGCGTGCGCGGGGAGCACTCAGTCGGCGGCGGGCCGCTCGTTCGGGACACCGGATCATCCCCGCGTGCGCGGGGAGCACGAGTACGACCACTCCTGCATCTCCCCCAGCGACGGATCATCCCCGCGTGCGCGGGGAGCACTCGGGCACGTGTAGAGATGGATCCGTATCACGGGGATCATCCCCGCGTGCGCGGGGAGCACCGCGTCCGCGTATGCGTCGCCGATATCTAGCCAGGATCATCCCCGCGTGCGCGGGGAGCACGTGAACGTGACCATAGGTGGCCGCGTCTGCCCGGGATCATCCCCGCGTGCGCGGGGAGCACTGAGCTACACCCCAATAGAAAACCCGGCACCGCGGATCATCCCCGCGTGCGCGGGGAGCACCGATCCGGGATATCGAGTCCGACCTGAATACCCGGATCATCCCCGCGTGCGCGGGGAGCACGAAATACGACTCGGCGGCTTCGCTGGCGGACATGGATCATCCCCGCGTGCGCGGGGAGCACACCGCTGCCGCCCTCGTCCACGTCGGGTGGGGTGGATCATCCCCGCGTGCGCGGGGAGCACCGGAGACCGGGGAAGTGCTCCAATGAGCACCCAGGATCATCCCCGCGTGCGCGGGGAGCACCCGGGACCGCTCGGTGAAGCCTACCTCGTGCCGGGATCATCCCCGCGTGCGCGGGGAGCACCGTTCCCGTTCCCGTTCCCGTTCCCTCCAGTGGGGATCATCCCCGCGTGCGCGGGGAGCACCTGCCACTCGACGGGCATCGGCAACGAGTCGGCGGATCATCCCCGCGTGCGCGGGGAGCACGGGTTCGACCCGGAGCAGGCGCGGCAGTTCGTGGGATCATCCCCGCGTGCGCGGGGAGCACCTCAACGGTGGGCTGCTCCACAGGTTGGCCTTGGGATCATCCCCGCGTGCGCGGGGAGCACGTCCTTAATCTGTCCTACAGCGTGTGTTAACTCGGATCATCCCCGCGTGCGCGGGGAGCACTCTATCTCTTTTCTGGTTAGGGGATGACGATTGGGATCATCCCCGCGTGCGCGGGGAGCACGGCACATCGTTGACCACGGCCACAATGAGCGTGGGATCATCCCCGCGTGCGCGGGGAGCACAACTCGCTATGGCTGCGAAACTCTTCCCCGCAGGGATCATCCCCGCGTGCGCGGGGAGCACGCGGCCGCGTTCGGTGTGCAGGGCGTGAAAGGCGGATCATCCCCGCGTGCGCGGGGAGCACGATGCGGGCCATCTCCTGGATGGTTTCGCCAGCGGATCATCCCCGCGTGCGCGGGGAGCACTTTGTCGGGCTCGCGGCTTCTCAGTTCGCGGTAGGATCATCCCCGCGTGCGCGGGGAGCACTCTGCACGAGTACCTCCCCGACCCGGATGACGGGGATCATCCCCGCGTGCGCGGGGAGCACGGTACTGCCCGTGGTGCCGCCGCCAAGTCCGAGGGATCATCCCCGCGTGCGCGGGGAGCACCCCTCCGGCACGGTCGTCTTTCCTGTGCGGACCGGATCATCCCCGCGTGCGCGGGGAGCACCCCTCCGGCACGGTCGTCTTTCCTGTGCGGACCGGATCATCCCCGCGTGCGCGGGGAGCACGCCACCGTTGTTGATCCACCCGCTCGACGTCCAGGATCATCCCCGCGTGCGCGGGGAGCACTGGCGGTCTTGGATCTTGAACCGGCAGTACACGGGATCATCCCCGCGTGCGCGGGGAGCACCCAGCACGTCGCGTACTCGCTGATGCGCAGCCCGGATCATCCCCGCGTGCGCGGGGAGCACCCCCCTGCCGTGGGCAAGCGTGCCGGGGGCGAGGGATCATCCCCGCGTGCGCGGGGAGCACGCCTCCACCGGAAAGCTCGACCAGAAACCCGCCGGATCATCCCCGCGTGCGCGGGGAGCACGTCCTGGCAGTTGTGGTTCTGTATACACCGGTAGGATCATCCCCGCGTGCGCGGGGAGCACCGTCTCTCACCCGCGCGTTCGCACCGCTCACCGGGATCATCCCCGCGTGCGCGGGGAGCACGTCGGTACCAGCGGTCTTGAATGTGGCCCATGGGGATCATCCCCGCGTGCGCGGGGAGCACACTTCTTGACCTGGACATCTTCTAGCTACATCGCCAAAATCCATTCACTTTTGATTCGTCACGTCCGGTCGGTACTACTTCTTGCGGAACTTCTTCCGGGCTTCGCGTCGCTTCCATACGGTTTCGCTCCCAGGAGTCGTCGGTGACGTACCCCGCCGCTGTCCCACCTGCTTTGGACCGGCGACGTCCGGTACGTAGTCGGGTACAGTTTTGCGACGCATGAGCGTGATACCGTCGTAGTCGACAGGTTCCCAGTCGTGCCCGTGTACGTGGAACGCAAGCTGCTGCTCACCATTGACAGCGTGCACCATGAGAGCACGCCCATCGGCCACATACTCCACGATGCGTTGCCACATCAGCTCACGGACACGACTCGATACGTAGCCGACGAATACGCCCGGGCTCAATTCTAGTAGCCACCTGGTGAGGTGACCGCGTAAACCGGGCGGCACGGCAGTAAGGATCACGACTGTCATGGCGACTCCCCGTAGGAGACGCCCGCGCTGACGGTGCCGGCCTGCTCATCCCAGAGGGCGACGTTGTCGAGATAGGTATCCTCATCGGCATCTTCGCCTTCGATTCCGAGGATCAGCCGCCGGATGTCCCGAGAGCAGCGTTGTAGCAGACGTCCGCCGTGTAACGCGTCGCGAACCTGCCTCCGCACGTCACCCGCGACGTCCTCTGACTCGCTGGCCGCCACGTCGAAGGCCACCGGAATCGTCATCTCGGCTTTGTACAGATCAGCGATATCGTAAACGAACGAGCGGCTATGTCCTGTGTGGATGAATCCGAGGGCCGGCGAGCACCCCAGCGCGATTATCACGGAATGCACCACCCCGTACAGCGACGAGTTCGCCGCCGACAGCGCTTGGTTGACCGGGTCTCCGGCCTCCCAATCGTCGACGTCGTAGCTGCGCCGCGACCACTCGACTCCCGTGCGTTGGGCGTGCTCTCGGTAGACCTGCCGTACCCGAGCACCTTCCCGGCCACGCAGTTGCTGCATCGTCAACTCGTCTACGGGCTCGTCGGGGAAACGCATCGCATACATGTCGCGCGCCACGCGCAACCGTGACCTGCGGTTGCTCACCGCCTCAGCTTGCGCCTCGAGTAACCGGGACGTGCGCGCTAGGCCCGCACCATGTGCGTAGTAACGCACGCCCTGCTCACCCACCCACACCACCGTCGATCCGCTGTCGGACATCAACGTGATCGCCTGGTGCGTGATCGTGGTCCCCGGGCCGAGTAGCAACGCCCCCACCGACGCGGCTGGCACGTGTACGGTACCTCGCTCGTCGGTGGCGGTGATGGCGTTGCTATCGCGATTGACGACACAGCGTTCCAGGTACACGAACGACACGCGATCGATAACCCGCGCCAGCTCGGTCGGTTCACTCGGACGACGACCGACGGTGTTCATGGCCGCCCCTGAGCAGCAGGCTTGGCCAACGTGAGCAGCCCGCAACCGTACGCTTTGGCCCTGCCCACGCCGAACGTGAGAGTGGTTCGTAGTGCCTCGGGGTCGGTGACCTCCAACTGCCCCTGGAAGGTCGCCGTTGACACGGTCACGCGGTGCCCGTTCCGCTGGAACCGATGCGTTTCCCGGTCAACCACCGCGAGGTCCGGGGGGCCGTCCTCGCCTTCCGGAGCCCTGTGCTCGGTGTCCGTAATCCGGAAACCCAGCCGGTCGGTGCGGTCAAGCAGCCACTGTTGTTGCTGCGCAACCGTGACATGTGCCAGAGGTTTGGTCTCACGCCATCCGTCACGCCGCGCGGAACGCACCGGGTTGGCAGTGAGACGGAACTGCCACCGCTGCCCGTTCCGCAACGAGTCGAGCAGCCCGTCCAACGCCCGCACGTCCCACGCTTCAGTTGTCGGCCATCCCGCCTGCTCAGCAACATGACTGAAGTCGGGCTTGTCGGGACTCGCCACATACAGCACGATGCGATGCTGATTGTAGGTGTCCAGCCGCCACAACACTCTGCCTTCCTCAGTGGGGCGGGCATCTGCGAATCCCGCGAGTACAGCAGCGTGCATAGCCTGTGGCGAGGACAGCAGTTTGCGAGCTCCCCGCCGCCTGGGATTCAGCGGCATCTTCGTCAGGAACACGTCAACCTCCCAAACTGGCCATCGGGTCGTGCTCGCCTGTCGGGTCGTGCACACCGTGCGGGTTGGGAATCTCCACTACGTCGCGGGAGATAGAGCGCCAGGCGTGCTTGCGCCGGTTCGGGTCGAAGCTGACCGGTTCGTCCCGCAGCGTCTCCGCACCAGTGCCTTCCGCGGCCGCGTCCCGCACCGTCTCCAGCCGCACGGTGCGGTTCCTATGACGGCTTTGGGTACGGGTCGACGCCAGCCACGGTAGTTCGCTGAGCGCCGCATCCAGGTCTAGATCGAAAACACCCAGAGCGACTGGCCCGGCCGGCGGGCAGGAGCGGCGGCCCAGATACAACGGAAACGCCGGGCTTCGTACCGCACTGTCGATCCCCTCAACCAGTGTCCGATCGCCTTCCAGCACTGCCAGGAAGACCGCGTCGCTGATGTAGTAGCGATGCGACAGGGGCAATCGTTTCCACGTGACCGTGCCATCGCGGGCCTTCTCGGGCCGTTGCGCGGTCTGGAAATCACGCAACAAGCGACCGGGTTGGTCCATCCGCACGCCGAATCGCAGGCTCAACAACTCCTCCAGAGGGTCGACCCTCCGAACGCCGCGGGCGGCAGCTACCAGCCCAACGACACCGCTCTTGGTAGGCGCTGTCTCAGTTCCGCGCCTGACGAACCGGCTGCCCGAGCCCCACGCCTGCAGGGGTCCGGCCAGCCGCAGTGCTACCACTGCCATCACTCGCTCCCAAGGCGTTCGGCGACCAGCACACCCAACTCGGCGACCAGGTTGTCGAGTGGAACGTTGGTTCCCAGGTCATCCAGGCTCGCGGTGTCCGTGCCCACTCGCGTCACCCACCCGGCCACCGGCCGCTCACCGTAGGCGCGCGCGATCTCACTCGTCTCGTCGCGCAGCGCCTCCGCGGCGCGCTTGATCCGACCTGATGTCGCCGACTCTCGCACCGGCGACTCGAACGCGCCGACAAGGTTGATGGGCTGGCTGTCACGTACGTGCACCACGACTGCTTCGGGAAGGGTGCGGTTAGCGAACGTGTTCTGCTTGCCGCTGGGCATGGAGCGCACGAAGCAGTCGGTGAACGCTTCCACGGCTCGGCGTGTGGCGACGGCATCGCCCAGGTTGTCGACAAGGCGATTCACGTCGACCGTGGCGTAGCGATACAGGGTGGAGGAGTTGAACTCGACCGTGCCGATCATGCCGGCCCCTGTTTCTTCCTCCGGGTTCGTGTCGTCGACGGCGGTGAAGTAGTCGAACTCAGTCTCCACCGGATGCACGCTGATCGCGTGCGCGACCTGTGCTGCCGCGTCGACGTTGATGTCCGCCTGGTCGGCGACCATGCGGCCGAACAGCGCAACATCGACCGAATGGTCCCGGTCGGCGAGGTCCTTGACCTTGGCCTCTTTCAACGCCTTTTTCACGTCCTCGGACTGTGCCGCTGACACGGCGGCGTCAGCCAGGTTGTCGATCTGGCGACGGCTGAAGAACACGAGGTAGCCGGATTCCTCCGCCGTGTCCTTGGCATCGTCGTCGGTGTCCTTCTTCGAGTTCTTGGTGGGAGCGCTTACCTTGATGCCGACTTGCCTGATGGCTTCGGCGGCGAGCTCGGTGGATCGCTGTTTCAGTTCCGAGTCACGTTCGGCGATCGCGTCTGCCAGCAGCTGGACGACGCGTTTGGTTCGCACCCCCAATTCGCCGGCGTCGAGACGATCCCCGAAGGACACCCGTGTCGCCCGCTTCCATGCCTGACTGGACACGCGTGCCCGGCGGTACCCGCCGTACACGGCCGTCTTCGGGCTACCGGTGTCATCCCGGTTGAGGTTGCTGGGCGGCACGGTCTGCAGAACATGAATATCGATAAAGGTCCGGTTCATTGTGGTCCTCCTTGAATGGTCGGTGTGACGTATCAACGTGTCGTCATGAGCTGTCTGTCGAGGCATTAGCGCTATCCGAGTCCGATGCGTCCTCCGCGACGGAGTCGCCGGTGGTGCGGTAGAAGTCACGGCCCCAGGCCAATCGAACGTCCGTCTGCCGGCCCGGAGTGAGCAAGCCGGACACGTCCTCCGCGAAACGGGAGTAGTCCATGGCGAGCTCGGCGGCCTTGATCTGCGTGATCAACCCACGCACATGTGTGAGCACTTCATCAATCGACTCCGCCGTGGCCACCGCCATGAACCGCCGTGTGACGGCCTCTGTACTCGCGCTGTCGCTACGGGCCAGATGCCCGACCGCACGCCCGAACGAGTACCCAGCCCTGTGCACCGGTCGCGATGCGGATTGCTGGTGCAGCGCGAACAGAGTCAGCGTGGCGTGGGCGGCCTGCTCGGCACGACTGGGCTCATCGTCGTCGCCGACCAGGGATTCCGGCACCAGGCCGACCGTCAACGGCCAGATCTCCGGCACGCTACCCGCGGGTTTGCCCAGACCACGGCGTAGTCGTGCCAGGTCAGCGCGCGCGGCCGGTGCGCCTTGCAGATACTCGGACTGCAACTGCTCGATCCGCCGTTCGAGTGCCGAACCCAGCGGACCCAACCTCCGCTCGCGTCGCCGGGGCGATTCCCCCACAGCAGGGGTCACGTTCGTCATGATGCTCCTTCCAGGGTCACTTCGTCCGGCGTGGCCTCCTCGCGGGGTGGATGCGCCAGTGGAAGCTTCTTACGCAGATCAGCTCGTAGCCACGACTCTGCGCGCGCTACGTTGACCAGGCGACCGTCCACATCACGGCCGCGCCAGGCTGACGGCCCGGCAGCACGCAACAGTTCACGGGCTACCGGCCAGCACGCACCAGCCACGGTGTACTGCCACGCGGTCCTGGCACTACTGACATCCGAATCGGCTCCCAGGGTCGCCAACCACTTCCGGTACGGGGCATCCAACGCCGCGTACAGCTGCTCACGGGCGGCATCACCGGCACCGGACTGGGGCTCCGAGCCGGCCGCTCGCGCGAGGTTCTCCGCGAACCGCCAGACCGCGCGCGCGACCTCCTCCGAATCGATCACCGCTTGCTCGGCGACCTGGCCAAGAGCCGGGTCGTCCTGACGCAACAATGCGACCGACAGAGGCAGTACGTCGTCCAGGATTTCGTCGTACACCGCATTCTGGGTTCCGTATCGCGTACCCACTGCACGGACTCGCGGCCGGTAGTCATCCGGCAGCTCACCTTCACGGACCAGCTCACCGATCCACTGCAACACGCCCGGAGCCAAGCTCGCGCTGGCTTCACGCCCGGACCCTCGACGTCCCGACACCGATGGCAGCATCGCCGCGATCCCGCGCCACACCACCTGTTCCGGTTCGTGCGTGCGGGGCATGTAGACCACCTGGTTCAACTTCTTGCTCTGCGGCTTGCTGTAGCGCCACGCGGCGTGCGGGTCCACTCCGTGCAGGTTGTGGGGCGGAATCACATCGCCCTTGGCGAGAACGACTCCGGTCACGCCATCGCGACCACCTACCAGCCGCACTCTCCGGGTCTGCCAGGTGTAGAGGTCGATCGCGCCCTTGGGAGGCCGCTTGTCGGACCACTTGGCGCTGTCCACATCTCGTTCCCATGGCGGGACATCGTCGGGCCCTCCGATACGCACGTAGGTCTCGACATTCCGGCCGACGAGGTTCAACAGCAGCGTTTCGCGCAACGAGGCACCTTGCGGCAGCACACCGCCAATCTGACCGGACCAACCCACGCTGCTGCCGTAACTTCTGCCGCCTTGGACCGTGGGATCACCCACTACTCCCGTCTTGATACCAGCGGGGTCGAATGCATGAGCGTGCACCAACCATCGCGCCGCTTCGGCGGGTTCGATGGTGCTCAAGCTGGCCGGCGATCTGGTGGTGAACAGCGGTTCCCCGTTCGGAACATCGGCCACCAGCCTCTCCAGCCCCGACTCCTCGCCCTTCTCCGTGCACAATCCCGGGACCTGAAAGAACGGCGCATCGACGTCGAAGAGGTCGAACCGGTGTGTCACCCGTTCCGCATAGGCACGGATCCGATCCATCGGCAAGTCTTCGTCCCGCCACAAGCGGCCCCAGTCCGACTCGTCCTCCGGACCGTCGAGCGCACGGTGCAGGAACGCCAAGAGTAGGCGAATGATCGCGAACGACTGCGTCGGCACTTCACCACCGACAGCCCTCAGAAGGGGTGCGTGTTCGAATACGTCCACAATAGATAATTCTTGCTCCGTTCCACGTGGGTCGAGTACCACGATCCACGGCTCGTACAGCAGGTTGAACCCGCCGTCATTCGTCACTATCGAACACCTCCAAGCCGTATTCGGGTGTGTAGCGTGCCTCGCGGCCGTCGAGACAGCCGTATCCGTCGCCGTCGAGCACCAATGCGGGCATGCGGTAGATGAGCGGCGAACCTTCCCATGCCTCTGGCGTGGCCTCCCACAGTTCGCCCTCGGCGCGTTCGTTGCTGAATGCGAGGGGCAGGCGGATCGCGCAGCGAGCCATGACCTCAGCGAGCTCGTTACTCGGTACGGCCTCGCGCGGGATCGGTAACGCGCCGTTGTCGGCGCCGAGCCAGACAGGTGTGCGCCAAGTACCGTCGCTGTACTGGTGCACCAGGATGACTTCGAGGGTGGGAGCGCCGTCCCTGACCTGCCCCTGTCCCTGCGCCTCGTCGTCGGCCTCTCCTACGTTCGCCGAGAGCCAGCCTATGATCGCTTTCCCCCTTCGGTCCGGCTTGGCGATCTGGAAGTCCTTGGCTTTGCCCTCGCGCCGGTCGGTCGACTCCCGCCACGTGCGCCATGCCTCGGCCATAGCCTCATCCCAACCGGGCGGCGCGATATCGTCCGGCCCGTACGCGTCCTGCACAAGCGGGGCGATGTCGGTGGGCAACTCCACGGTGCCGCCGAACCGGCGTCGCAACACAGCGGCGGCACGCAGCAACGCATATGAGCCGTACACCCGCTCGGCGCCCGGTTCCAGCTCTGGAGGCTCCTGCGCGAAATCGGCACCGGTGACCCAGACGTGCGCCCTGCGCAGTCCCGCGGGTCGCTGATCTTGTCCTGATCCCCGCTCGTGGCGGTGTAGCCTGCCCATCCGCTGCAACATCAGGTCGATCGGAGCGAGGTCGGTAACCAGAAGGTCGAAGTCCACGTCCAACGACTGCTCCACGACCTGCGAGGCTACGACGACACAGCGTTCCGGGCGAGTCGATGCCCGTTCGGGAGAGCCGAACCGGTCGAGCAGTTCGGCGTCCTTGCTCAGCCGGTCCGCTGTGATGAACCTGGCGTGCGCCACCAGCACCTCACCGGGAAACTCACGCTCGAGATGCTGCGCTGTCTCCAGCACGCGCCGCACCGTGTTGCGTACCACGAGCGCGCAGCCACCTTCGGCCAACGCCTCGCGCAAGCCGGCGAGCAACGCGTCCGCATCATCATTCAACGCATCGACCGACACCGTCGTGGCGCGACCAGAGGCTTCCGCGACTCGGCTGCGTACCCGCCCACCTTCGGTCCACGACACCAGCGGATAGCGGGCCGTCTCCACAGCATCGTCGTCGATCCGGCTACCCGATTCGCCCCGTCCAGCCTGGTATGCGTTCAGTAACTCCTCGCGCCGCCGCGCCGGTAACGTCGCCGACAGCGCGATTACCGGCACGCCGTAGTAGCCGAGCCAGTTCAGCACCTTCGTCAGGTACGAGTTCATGAACGCGTCGTATGCGTGGATCTCGTCCAGCAGCACGATCTTGCCGACAAGGCCGAGGTGCCGCAGCATGAGGTGCCGCGCCTTCAACCCCGCGAAGAGCAGCTGGTCGATCGTGCCAACCGTGAAGTTCGCCAGCTGGCCCGTCTTACGGCCAGCGAGCCACGAATGCGCCACGACCTCGTGCTTCGATCCGACGTCCGGAAGATCGGTTCCCACGTCCCGCGGCGTCCGGCCGGACCGCATGAGCCCTTGGAACAGCCGGTTGAACCGCGCCTTGCCGTGACTGAGCATGATCGAGCCACCCACCTGCTGGTCACCGGCGCCCATAGCATCCAACCAGTCCACGATCCTGGTGAACATGGCGTCCGTAGTCGCCTGAGTGGGCAACGCGACGAGCACCCCACCCGCCTGCCACGTGCCCGCCAGGGTCTCGACAGCTGCCAGAGCGGCTTCGGTCTTGCCTTCCCCCATCGGCGCTTCGACGACGAGCATGCCCGGCTCGCTCGTCTCCCGTGCCACGTCGAGCACCGCCTGCTGGACCGGACGTGGCACGGCCCCTTCCGGAAGGCGGAACCGTGAGGCAAAGAACTCGCTCACCGACCCCCGAGGCGGTTCTGCCTGCCACGGGCACGGCAAGTGCAACGAGTCCAGGGCACGCTTGGCACGATCCGGGTCATCGGTCACGGATGGCAACGAATCGGCATAGAAACCGAACAATTCCTCGTTACTGGCGATCCAGTCGGAGACGATCACAATGCCCGTCACGACCACCTGGAACTGCTGAGACAGCGGGCGGTCACGCCATCCGTGCAGGCGCTCCGTCGCTCCGCATCGCTCGACAGCCCGTTCCAGCAGCTCCCGCTGAACTTGCGTCCACCGGCCGGTGCCGAACAGATCGGGATTCGTTCGCGGAGTCACCTCTTCCTGATCCGTGTCGGGCGGTGCTCCATGGTGCCCACCGAGTACCACTGCCCAGGCCCTCGCGGCCCGCTTCGACCAACCCTGCTCGACCAGCCAATCGACCAACAACTGATGCCCAGCCAGGCTGTGATGCGCCAGGTGCCGATCCAGTTCGACCTTCCTGGACGGCATGTTCAAACCGTGCTCACGCATGCGTTGACCAAGCAGCTCGTGCTGCACCGCGAAGGCGGGAGTCGCCTTACCCAGGTCGTGTACGCAGGCCAGGAAGACGACAGCTCTACGCGCGTCCTCCATGTCACCATCGAACTGCCGGGCCAGTAACCGCGCCACGCTCGGAGCGAGCCACTCGTCGAACAACAGAGACGCAACATCGGCAGCGTCATCCATGTGCTGCCAAAGTGGCAACCACTCACCGTCATCATTGACCGACTTCGCCCACACTGACCGAGCGGCCTCGCTCAGCTGCATACAGCTGTACCTCCAACGCCGATATGACCCCGCACCACTGTGTCGCGAACTGCCGTTGCCCCCGAATTCAGCAGCTCAGCCACTGTGACACGCACCACCGACACTGGAAACGGCGAAGTGCTTAGAAAGCTCAAATGTTCACTAGCACAGACGAATCCGGTAACGCTCCGGCAACGGTGGCCGATCATGCAGTTCCCCATACACGACGCCACTCACCTGGCACACAGGCTCAGAGAAGGAACAACCTGACTGGCTGAGCCATCCCCGAATGAGCGGGGAGCAGGCCAGCGTGGGGTTCTTCAGTGTCGCCAACGCCGGATCATCCCCGCGTGCGCGGGGAGAGCACATGTTCCAGCTCGGGCCCGGCCGCAAGCTCGTGGGATCATCCCCGCGTGCGCGGGGAGCACGCTCGCCGGGAGCGGCAGAAACACCCCGCCAGCGGATCATCCCCGCGTGCGCGGGGAGCACTTCGCGTCCGTCGACGTGGGGGTCGGGAGTAGCGGATCATTCCCGCGTGCGCGGGGAGCACGCAGTATTCTTTACGGCTTTCTCTCGATCACCCGGATCATCCCCGCGTGCGCGGGGAGCACACGTTCTGAAGTCTCGTGCCGCCGATGCCGGGTGGATCATCCCCGCGTGCGCGGGGAGCACTGCGGGATCCACGGCTGGATCCTGCGGTACAGCGGATCATCCCCGCGTGCGCGGGGAGCACGACATGCAGCGGCTCGCGGCGCGTCTACAGACCGGATCATCCCCGCGTGCGCGGGGAGCACCAGGATCCGACGCCGCCTGATGTGATCGAGGCGGGATCATCCCCGCGTGCGCGGGGAGCACGGAAGGCGAGTGATCACGATGTGTGGGTTGCCGGGATCATCCCCGCGTGCGCGGGGAGCACCGCTACTTCGGCTGATAACCGAGTGGTTGCGGGGGATCATCCCCGCGTGCGCGGGGAGCACCTCGACGTGCCGCTTCCACCTGTGCATCCATCGGGATCATCCCCGCGTGCGCGGGGAGCACCACAAGGTAGTGATGCGCATGCGCAACCCGGCGGGATCATCCCCGCGTGCGCGGGGAGCACGCGTCGAGAGTTTCGAGAACCTCGCTTCGCAGCAGGGATCATCCCCGCGTGCGCGGGGAGCACTCCTCCGGGATCCCCGTTGCGCTCGTGTCACCAGGATCATCCCCGCGTGCGCGGGGAGCACGGCGCCGCGGCAAACTGCGCGAGCCGGGTGAGCGGATCATCCCCGCGTGCGCGGGGAGCACCGGGCGATATCGTCCATCACGTTGATGAGTTCCGGATCATCCCCGCGTGCGCGGGGAGCACGGCACTGCCGTCACGGTTGACCGCGGGTTCGAGGGATCATCCCCGCGTGCGCGGGGAGCACTCGGGGCGGTGTAACTTGAGAGCGAGCTGCAGGGGATCATCCCCGCGTGCGCGGGGAGCACCACCAGGATCCGCCCCAGCTCGGGCAGGGTTCCGGATCATCCCCGCGTGCGCGGGGAGCACCCATCAACCTGCACAGTGGCGCTGAAACTCACCGGATCATCCCCGCGTGCGCGGGGAGCACGTGGGGGCAGTGAACGTCACCTGAGCCGGGCTGGGATCATCCCCGCGTGCGCGGGGAGCACGGCATATACGCTGGTCCCGGTTGGGGTGTCGAGGGATCATCCCCGCGTGCGCGGGGAGCACCGGTTACCGGCTACGCCACCACTCGCGGCGTGCGGATCATCCCCGCGTGCGCGGGGAGCACGTTTTCTGTGGTGGTCATGCCGCCACCTCCCCCAGGATCATCCCCGCGTGCGCGGGGAGCACACCGTTGCGGACGCGACGTTGTTCAGCGCGGTGGGATCATCCCCGCGTGCGCGGGGAGCACGGCGTCGGGTAGTAGGTGATGCCGATGCGTATGGGATCATCCCCGCGTGCGCGGGGAGCACGACAGGTCTGGACTCCTCGGATAGCGGGTCTGGGGATCATCCCCGCGTGCGCGGGGAGCACTGGGCATAGGCGATCGCTTTGCTCAGTGAACGGGGATCATCCCCGCGTGCGCGGGGAGCACGTGGGGAGTGCCAGCGTGAGTCTGGCTGACAAGGGATCATCCCCGCGTGCGCGGGGAGCACACGAACTCAGCTCCAGGTGAGCGCCTGGGGTTCGGATCATCCCCGCGTGCGCGGGGAGCACCCCGCACGCTACGAGATCCGCGGCACCGGCGACGGATCATCCCCGCGTGCGCGGGGAGCACGCTCCTTGCGGTCCGCTCCCCCGCACAGGTGGAGGATCATCCCCGCGTGCGCGGGGAGCACACGGTGCTCTCTGTCGATCCCGAGTTGGGGTTGGGATCATCCCCGCGTGCGCGGGGAGCACGCCAGGCATGCCGTCGTGCCGCACGATCCAGGTGGGATCATCCCCGCGTGCGCGGGGAGCACGTCGGCACAGCCCGAGTTGGACGCCGTCGTCGCGGATCATCCCCGCGTGCGCGGGGAGCACGCACGAAGACGGCGAGGTTTGTCACGGGTCAACGGATCATCCCCGCGTGCGCGGGGAGCACTTATGGTGCAACATATGCGCGCTGACCTGTACCGGATCATCCCCGCGTGCGCGGGGAGCACCCTGGCGTATGGCTCGTCGTGTTGGGCGCTTCCGGATCATCCCCGCGTGCGCGGGGAGCACACGTGCACCTCGTCGACCACGCCACCGGAAACGGGATCATCCCCGCGTGCGCGGGGAGCACTTCACGAGGAACATCATGCAATCCTGGCAGGCCGGATCATCCCCGCGTGCGCGGGGAGCACGAGGCTGGTGCGGATTTTCCCGGCGCTCCCACCGGATCATCCCCGCGTGCGCGGGGAGCACTCTGTGAGTGGCTACCGCGTCGCTATGACGTACGGATCATCCCCGCGTGCGCGGGGAGCACAGCTATCGACGGTGCCGGGTGTGATCGCTGCCAGGATCATCCCCGCGTGCGCGGGGAGCACGTCCCCTCGAGGTCCGAACCACCGCCGGGGCAGGGATCATCCCCGCGTGCGCGGGGAGCACATCAACGCCTGGATACCGTTCAACGCCTGCCGGGGATCATCCCCGCGTGCGCGGGGAGCACCGCCATACGACGTTCTAGCCGAGCTGTGTCGCCGGGATCATCCCCGCGTGCGCGGGGAGCACACGTTCGACCAGTTCGCATGACCGAGCTTCAGGGGATCATCCCCGCGTGCGCGGGGAGCACCGCTCGTGAGCCTACCGCGTCGCTATGACGTACGGATCATCCCCGCGTGCGCGGGGAGCACGCCGTAGTCGTCGCCGGGTTTGCCGAGCTGATCGGATCATCCCCGCGTGCGCGGGGAGCACGACGACGCGTTTGATCTCGCTGCGCCACTGGGTGGATCATCCCCGCGTGCGCGGGGAGCACATCTTCCGCTTGGCCTCGACGTCACGCAGGAACGGATCATCCCCGCGTGCGCGGGGAGCACATGCAGCGGCAGGCCATCAACAACAAGGAGGAGGGATCATCCCCGCGTGCGCGGGGAGCACGCCCCCTCCTCGAACGGCTTCGTGAGGGACTTCGGATCATCCCCGCGTGCGCGGGGAGCACAGGCGGACGGCATCTCGGAGTTTGAGGCGAAGCGGATCATCCCCGCGTGCGCGGGGAGCACGTTGTGTAGCAGGGTTGGTTGTGGTCTAGTGGGGGATCATCCCCGCGTGCGCGGGGAGCACATCGCTGATCAATGCGGCGCACCATCGCACGACGGATCATCCCCGCGTGCGCGGGGAGCACACTTCCTGACCTGGCATTCTATCTACTCTCTCGACGAATTTCTATTAGTTTCATCTGAGCCAAGCCACGGCGGATGCCCCCATGCTCACCAACGTCCGTTACTAGGTCGTTCAGGTACATGTGGTGCCTCCCGGAACGCAGTCGCCGCCGATGCCCGACTCGCGAAGCCTCTCCGACGTCGCGGCAGAGAAGAACCGAGCGCGACGTCAGGCTACACGCGCGGTCGGGGCAGAAGCGCGAACCGGCGACGCTAGGCAGCTCCGGACAGCGTGCGCGAGATGGCGCGGGCGCTCGTCTGGACCAGCGGCGCGAGCGAGTGGGGCGAGACGGTGCCGTGATGCACGACCAGCGAGACCGCGGCGATCACGTGACCCCGGCTGCTGTGGATCGGGGCCGCTACGGAGAGCGCGTCCATGGTCACCTGGCGGTCGCTGATGGAGAACCCCGTGGTGCGGACGTCGGCGAGCATGCGGCGCAGGCTCCGCGGGTCGGTGACAGTGCATTCGGTGTAGCGGTCGATCGGTCCGCTGAGCACCTCGTCCTGCACGTCCGTCGGCGCGTGCGCCAGCAGGACCAGCCCGACACCGGTGGCGGTGAGTGCGAACCGACCGCCCACGCGGGTCAGCACCGGAACCGCCTCCGAGCCTGCGATGCGTTCGATGAACACCAGCTCGGTACCTTCACGCACGGCGAGCTGCACGTTCTCCCTGGTGATCTGGGACAGGTCCTCGAGGAACGGGAGCGCGACCTCGCGCAGGCCCTGACCACGCGGGGCCAGGGCACCGAGCTGTCACAGGCGCAGCCCCACCCGGTACCGGCCGTCTCCGCCGCGTTCCAGGGCTCCCCACGCGGTCAGCTCGGCGACCAGCCGGTGCACGGTCGAGACCGGGATCTCCGCCTGGCGGGAGATCTCGCTCAGCGTCATCGCCCGGCGGTCGGTGTCGAAGGCGCTGAATATCCGCAGCGCGCGGGCCAGTACGGGGCCGGTGGCCGTGGCGCCTTCGCGATCGCTCATCCGTCCGATTATGCGAGCGCGCCCGGCGCCAGGGTGCACGCGACCGGATGCACTTTCCGGTATCCGGGAAACGTGCTGGGCACGGGAAGGCTGATCGGCGAGGCTGACCACTGGCAGCCGACGAGCATCGCCGGCCCCGGAGGCCCGGCGGAGTCGGTGAATCACGACGGCACGAGGAGAGTTCATGGTCTGGCGAGACACCGCACCCTTCAGGGCCGATCACGTCGGGAGCCTGCTGCGGCCGGCGGAGCTGCTCGAGGCGCGCGAGAAGTATTCGGCCGGTTCCATCGGCGCCGAGGAGCTGCGCCACGCCGAGGACCGCGCGGTCCGCGACGTGGTCAGGCTCCAGGAGGAGGCCGGGCTGCAATCGGCGACGGACGGGGAGTTCCGCCGGACGTCGTGGCACATGGACTTCATCTACCGGCTCGAGGGCATCGACCCGACCGACGAGAAGCTCCGTGTGCACTTCCACAACGAGCAGGGTGACCTGGACTTCGAGGCGGCCGCGCCACGGGTGCACGACACCGTACGGCTGACGGAGACGATCTTCGCCGATGCGTTCGAGTTCCTGCGCGACACCGTGCGCACGGCCACGCCGAAGCTCACCATCCCCTCACCGAGCATGGTGCACTACCGCGGCGGCGACGCCGCGATCGACGAGTCCGTCTACCCGGACCGGCAGCGCTTCTGGGCGGACCTCACCTCGGCGTACGCCGAGCAGGTGCGCAGGCTGGGCGAGCTCGGTTGCACGTACCTGCAGCTCGACGACACGAGCCTGGCGTACCTCAACGACCCCGAGCAGCGGGCGATGCTCGCCGGGCAAGGCGGGGTCGACGTCGAGCACCAGCACGAGCGCTACATCCGCAACATCAATGCCGCCCTGCGCAACCGCCCGGAGGGCATGCGGGTGACCACCCACATGTGCCGGGGTAACTACCGCTCCTCGTGGGCCGCCGAAGGCGACTACGAGTTCGTCGCCGAAGCGCTGTTCTCCGAACTCGACGTGGACGGGTTCTTCCTGGAGTACGACGACGAACGGTCCGGAGGCTTCGCACCGTTGCGGTTCGTCCCGCGTGGCAAGCAGGTCGTGCTCGGGCTGGTAACCACCAAGCACGGAAGGCTCGAGGACAAGGACACACTCAAACGACGCATCGAGGAGGCCGGTGAGTACGTTCCCCTCGACCAGCTGTGCCTGTCACCACAGTGCGGCTTCTCGTCCACAGTGGACGGAAACGCGTTGACCGTGGACGAGCAGAAGGCCAAGCTCGCCCTGGTCGTGGAAACCGCCCAGGAGGTCTGGGGATGACGTGGCCGGCTCCGGCTCGGCCACGGTGGTAGTCCTCCACTCGCACACGCTCGGCAGCGCCGCACGGAGCTACGGGGACGTGGCGGGAGGCGGTCGCCCGAACGGGCGGACGTCGTCCGGCACCTCCCTCGGCCGGGTCAGAGTCTTCTTGACTGGTTCCAGGAAACGTACTGCACTGGAGGTATGCCCCTACACGGCGCATCACTGCGTACGCAGTTGCGTCAGGCGGGGCTACGGGTGACCGAGCCGCGCCTGGCGGTACTGGAATGGCTTGCCGATCATCCGCACGCAACGGTCGACGAGATCGGCAGGGGCGTGCGGGAACGGATCGGCTCGGTCTCGACGCAGGCCGTCTACGACGTGCTTACCGCGTGCGCGCGGGCCGGTCTGGTGCGGTGGATCGAGCCGGCAGGCCATCCCTCCCGTTACGAACGCCGCACCGGCGACAACCACCACCACCTGGTGTGCCGCGCCTGCGGTCGCATCGACGACGTCGACTGCGCGCGTGGCTCACCACCCTGCCTCACCCCGGACGACGCCCAAGGATACGAGCTCGACGAAGCGGAGGTGGTGTTCTGGGGCGTATGCCGTGACTGCTCTGCCACGGCGGAACCGCTTCCCGCCTCGTACTCCACCGGTTCATCCCACCACGAGGAGGCACAGCAATGACGGAAACCGGAAACAGGCCCACAACGACGGATGCCGGTATCCCCGTCGCGAGCGATGAGCACTCCCTCACGGTCGGCCCGGACGGTCCGATCCTGCTGCAGGACAACTACCTGATCGAGCAGATGGCGAATTTCAACCGGGAGCGCATCACCGAGCGCCAGCCGCACGCCAAGGGTGGCGGCGCGTTCGGCAAGTTCGTCGTGACCGGCGACGTCAGCGCCTACACCAAGGCCAGTGTGTTCCAGCCGAAGACCGAGACGGACATGCTGATCCGGTTCTCCACGGTCGCCGGCGAGCGCGGCAGCCCGGACACCTGGCGCGACCCGCGTGGCTTCGCGGTGAAGTTCTACACCAGCGATGGCAACTACGACATGGTCGGCAACAACACCCCGGTGTTCTTCGTCCGGGACCCGATGAAGTTCCAGCACTTCATCCGCTCGCAGAAGCGCCGCGCGGACAACAACCTGCGCGACAACGACATGCAGTGGGACTTCTGGACGCTGTCACCGGAGTCGGCGCACCAGGTCACCTGGCTGATGGGGGACAGGGGGATCCCGAAGACCTGGCGGCACATGAACGGCTACTCCAGCCACACCTACATGTGGGTCAACGCAGAGGGCGAGAAGTTCTGGGTGAAGTACCACTTCAAGACCGACCAGGGCATCGACTTCCTCACCCAGGAAGAGGCCGACCGCCTGGCAGGCGCCGACCACGACTACCACAACCGTGACCTGTACCGGGCGATCGAACGGGGCGATTACCCGAGCTGGACGCTGTACGTGCAGATCATGCCGTTCGCCGAGGCCGAGACCTACCGGTTCAACCCGTTCGACCTCACCAAGGTGTGGCCGCACGGCGACTACCCGCTGCACGAGGTCGGGCGGATGACGCTGACCGCGAACCCGACGGACTTCCACACCCAGATCGAGCAGGCGGCCTTCGAGCCCAACAACCTCGTGCCCGGTATCGGGCCGAGCCCCGACAAGATGCTGCTTGCCCGGCTGTTCTCCTACGCCGACGCGCACCGCGCCCGCCTGGGCGTGAACTACAAGCAGATCCCGGTGAACGCGGCGCACGTGCCGGTGCACGCCTACAGCAAGGACGGCGTCATGCGGGTGGAGAACGTCTCCGACCCGGTGTACGCGCCGAACTCCAAGGGCGGGCCGCACGCCGACACCGCCCGCTTCGGCGAACCGGCAGGCTGGGAGACCAGCGGCGAGATGGTGCACGCCGCCTACACCAAGCGCAGGGATGACGACGACTTCATCCAGGCTGGCACCCTCGTACGCGAGGTGATGGACGACGCCGCCCGCGAACGGCTGGTCTCCAACGTCGCAGGGCACCTCGGCGACGGCGTCACCGAGCCGGTGCTGCGACGCGCGTTCGAGTACTGGCGCAATGTCGACAAGGACATCGGCGACCGGATCGAGAACGCTGTCAGGAGCGCCGGCTGATCAGCTCGCGGCCGCACCGGGCCGCCGGGCCGGGGGCGGCCCGGGCGCCGGGCGCGCCGGCACCCCACATCACACGGTGCCGTTCCGTGGTCGCGTCACGATCACCACGGCGGGTCGTCGAGATCGACCTCGGCTCCGTCGTAGGAGAGTTCAGGGGACCAGCCGAGGCGCGTCTCGCCGTCGACCTGGGTCAGCACGAGGGCGAATCGATGCTGCTCCTCGCAGCGGCCGACGAGCGCGACCCGATGCCTGCGACCCTCACCCACGCTCGGGTCGACCGGGGCCTGGCCTCGACCGTGCGTGACGACATCACCCCCGATCGCGTCAACGATGATCTCGTTGGCAGGGGCGTCCTCCTCGCGTGCGGTCACGAACACCTGATCAACTCGGGTGCTCGCGCGGCCGCATTCCGGGCACAGAAGGCGTGCATCGCTGTCGGTCAAATACTCTGGCTCGCTCACGGACATCCTCACGCGGGCTCTGGGATCGGCCACGTACCGGCCAAACACCATCGTTCTCACCCGAACGTGCAGCGAGCAAGGGGATCGGCTTCGCCGATGTGAACCGCTTACGACATCGTCGGCGAACTGTTAGCTCCACAAGGGATTCAGCGGGATAACATGCCCCGGCAACGCTGACAGGAGTATCCGGTATCCGCACCCGATTCCGTACGGTTCGGCACGGATGGCAAGCGTGCCCGTTGTATCACCATTCCTCGACCGGCCTTTCCGTCAGCGATGTCGTCCCGCGCTCCGGGCAGGCGGTGGGTTTGCCACGCCGTGTCCCGGGAATACCTGACCCGGACACGCTGAACACCGACGAGACCGCCGCGCGGCGTGACCGCGCAGGGCGCTTCCTGTGAGGTGCTCGAGTGGAATGACGATCAGCGAGCAGCTGGACGGCAGCCGGGCGACACACCCGCGCGCTCCACGGGGCCGGCGAGCGGGCATTGTCATGGTCATCGTTTTCGCCGCGGCCGAGGTGGTGTTCCTGACCGCCTCCTTCCTGGTTGTCGTGCCGTACGCACTACAGGGCGCACCGACCGCGGGGAAGAACCTCCCACCCAGCGCGTTGCTGCTGTCCGTGCTGGTCCCGACGGTTCTGGCAGCGCTGACCGCGCTCGCGGGTACCGCGGCGTTCGGGGGAGGTCGGCGGGCGGGACGTGTGCGCCGTGAGCTGGCCATCCGGTGGAACTGGCGTCACGCCGGAATCGGGCTGGTGATCGGCGTGGGAAGTCTCGCGATCACGTTGCCTGCCGCATCCGTCTGGACCGCGATGGTGGGTGAGGACGACGCGAGCTCAGCGGTCGGGGACGCCTTTGCAGGCCGGGACCTCGGCCCTGCCGTGGCGCTCGGCGCGTTCCTTGCGATGTGGCTGGTCGCGCCGCTGTGTGAGGAACTGATCTTCAGGGGGACGCTGTGGCGCGCGCTGGAGCACTTCCGGTTGAACCCGTGGGTCATCTTCGCTCTCACCACCGTGATCTTCGCCGTGGCCCACATGGAGCTGCTGCGCAGCCCCTTGCTTCTGGTCGTCTCGATCCCGGTCGGCCTGGGAAGGTTGCTCACCGGCAACGTTCTCACCAGCATCGTCACCCACCAGATCAACAACCTCCTGCCAGCGGCGAGCCTGCTGAGCATGACCTTCGGTTGAACCGGGCGCCGATGATCGCAACCGTTCCCGCCCGGGGTCCCGTCACCGATGGGCCCCGAGCGTCGCCGGGCCAGGATCCGGAGGCTCGCGGTCGGCATCACCAGCCACGGCTGCTGTCTTCCACGGCACTCGTACAGACGGTCCAGAGCCGAGTACACCGGTAGCGCCGTCCGCCCGTCCGAGGTCTGCCGCAGCTGAACGACCGCATCCTCAGCGGAACTGACGTGGGACTCGCAACAGTGGTACACGACCGGAGGGAAATCTTCTCCTGAAACCGCGGTACCCGCGCGGCTCTGAGCACCGTCCTCCGACACGACCAACCCCCGAGCGCCACTGCATTCGTCACGCTTACGGGCCGCATCGTAGTCGGCGGGTCCACGGCGCAGTCCCGTTCGAGGCACGATGCCGCTTTCGCCTTCTCGGCTCACGCATGTTGCCCGGATAGTGCATTGTTCGTTGGACGCGCCGCGTGCCAGGCGAGTTCCGGAAGCCCTTCCTGGTATCAAGATCACCTACAGGCGTGTAGCGCTGACGCTGCCGCTCCCACAGCCGGAGGCGGCCGCATAGTCTTGACCTATTCAAGAAAATCCGGCAGACTGTTGTTCATGTCCTTGGACTTCCGGCAGATGCTGCGGGGGGCCGCGTTGCGGGTGACCCGCCCTCGGGTGGCGGTACTCAGCGCGGTGCACGCGCACCCGCACGCCGACACGGACTCGATCATCAGCGCCGTGCGCAAGGATCTCCCTGAGGTGTCCCACCAGGCCGTGTACGACTCGCTGCACACGCTGACGGCCGCGGGTCTGGTGCGGCGCATCCAGCCGAGGGGCTCTGTGGCTCGCTACGAGTCGCGAGTCGGGGACAACCACCACCACGTGGTGTGCCGGTCATGCGGCCTCATCGCCGACGTCGACTGCGTCGTCGGCGAGGCGCCCTGCCTGACCGGATCCGACGACCACGGTTTCGCGATCGACGAGGCCGAGGTCATCTACTGGGGCCTGTGCCCCGACTGTTCCACCGTAAGCATTTCCTGATCACCCCTGATCCGCGTGGAAGGATTACCATGCCAGAGCAACACGACGCAGTCGCCGAACAGGCGAGCACAGAGAGCGGAGGTGGCTGCCCGGTCGTACACGGCAACGGCCTGCCGCACCCGACGCAGGGTGACAGCAACCGGTACTGGTGGCCTGACCGGCTCAACCTGAAGATCCTCGCGAAGAACCACCCGGCGTCCGACCCGATGGGTGAGGACTTCGACTACGCCGAGGAGTTCAAGACCCTCGACCTTCCCACTGTGAAGCGGGACATCGAGGAGGTACTGACCACCTCCCAGGACTGGTGGCCCGCCGACTTCGGCCACTACGGCGGGCTGATGATCCGCATGGCCTGGCACAGCGCGGGAACCTACCGCGTGAGCGACGGTCGCGGCGGTGCAGGGACGGGCCAGCAGCGCTTCGCCCCGATCAACAGCTGGCCGGACAACGGCAACCTGGACAAGGCGCGCAGGCTGCTGTGGCCGGTCAAGCAGAAGTACGGCCGCAAGCTCTCCTGGGCTGACCTGATGGTCCTCGCGGGCAACGTGGCGCTGGAGTCGATGGGCTTCAAGACCTTCGGCTTCGCGGGGGGTCGCGAGGACGTCTGGGAGCCCGAGGACGATGTCTACTGGGGCGCCGAGACCACCTGGCTCGGCAGCGACAAGCGCATCTCCGGCGGCGAGCAGCGCAACCTGGAGCAGCCGCTCGGCGCGACCCACATGGGCCTGATCTACGTGAACCCGGAAGGCCCCGAGGGCCAGCCGGACCCGGTCGCCGCCGCGCGCGACATCCGCGAAACGTTCGGCCGGATGGCGATGAACGACGAGGAGACGGTTGCGCTGATCGCGGGTGGGCACACCTTCGGCAAGACCCACGGTGCGGCACCGGACTCCAACCTCGGAGCCGACCCGGAAGCCGCGCCGCTCGAACAGCAGGGACTCGGCTGGGCCAACAGCCACGGCACCGGCAAGGGCGCCGACGCCATCACCAGCGGCCTCGAGGTGACCTGGACGTCCACACCGACCCAGTGGAGCAACGGCTACTTCGAGAACCTCTTCGGCTACGAGTGGGAGCTCACGCAGAGCCCCGGCGGCGCGTACCAGTTCGTCGCGAAGGACGCCGAGGAGACCATCCCCGACGCCCACGATCCCGGCAAGAAGCACAAGCCGACGATGCTGGTCACCGACATCTCGTTGAAGGTCGACCCGATCTACGAGCCGATCTCGCGTAGGTTCAAGGACAACCCTGACGAGTTCGCCGACGCCTTCGCGCGCGCTTGGTACAAGCTGACCCACCGCGACATGGGGCCGATCGAACGCTACCTCGGGCCCGAGGTCCCGTCCGAGGAGCTGCTGTGGCAGGATCCGGTGCCCAAGCCGGACCACAAGCTCGTCGGTACCAAAGAGATCGCCGAGCTCAAGCAGAAGATCGTCGACTCCGGACTCACGGTGCAGCAGCTGGTTTCGACGGCGTGGGCGGCTGCCTCGACGTTCCGCGACAGCGACAAGCGTGGCGGCGCCAACGGCGGTCGCATCCGGCTGGAGCCGCAGAAGAACTGGGAAGTCAACGAGCCCCAGAAGCTCGCGACCGTGATCAGCACCCTCGAGGGGATCCAGCAGTCCTTCAACGCACAGTCCGGTGACACGAAGGTCTCGTTCGCCGACCTGGTCGTCCTAGCCGGCTGCGTGGGTGTCGAGCAGGCGGCCAAGTCCGCGGGCCACGACATCGAGGTCCCGTTCACGCCGGGACGTGGCGACTCCACGCAGGAGCAGACCGATGTGGAGTCCTTCTCCTACCTCGAGCCTGCCGCGGACGGGTTCCGCAACTACCTCGCCAAGGGCAGTCAGCTGCCTGCGGAGAACCTGCTCGTCGACAGAGCGAATCTGCTCACCCTGAGCCCACCGGAGATGACGGTCCTCGTGGGCGGCCTTCGCGTGCTCGGCGCGAACTACCAGCAGTCCTCGCTCGGCGCGCTGACCGACAAGCCGGGGACGCTGACCAACGACTTCTTCGTGAACCTGCTCGACATGGGCACCACGTGGAAGCCGACGGACGAGTCCTCGGAGACCTTCGAGGCCCGCGACGCCTCGGGCAACGTCAAGTGGACCGGAAGCCGGGCAGACCTCGTGTTCGGCTCGAATTCCGAGCTGCGCGCGCTCGCGGAGGTCTACGCCTGCGGCGACGCGCGGGAGAAGTTCGTGCGCGATTTCGTCGCAGCCTGGGACAAGGTGATGAACCTCGACCGGTTCGACGTCGCGTGAGTAGACCGTCCAGGCCGGCCCGCACGGGCCGGCCTGGACGGGCCGGCCTGGACGGCTCCGTTCGAGCCGCTCACTCGCCGGTACGTAGCACCAGCAGGAAAGCCAGCGCTATCAACGCCATCCGGGTAATGCCGCGCCTAGACGCCGGTGACGACCGGCGCTGCGACAAGGCCGAAACTTTGCAGCACCCCGAGTAGCTCCCGGTGACCGAACGCCTGGCACGCTGAACCAAACCCGACCCGACGGGGCGCGCCGTGCACGAGGTGATGTGCGGCGTATGCCTGCATGAGGCCGGTCTGCTTGTAGTTGCAGGCCCCCCGAAGCACGCAATGCACGTGACCCAGTGGTCCGGACGCCTGAACGGAGTCGACGGAAATGTTCACCCGCTGGTTCTCGCGGGGTGGCGCCTCACTCCGAATCGCGAGCGCCTGCTCCGACAAGACCCGGAACTTCTCATCCTCCGGAAGGTCCTTGACCTGCTCCAAGGCGGCCTCGACGATCTGCGGCACCCCGAGCATGAGTTGCCGGTCAAGAACGCCCCCCAACGCCGAAACATTGGCCACCCGGGGATCCCGTTTGAACCAGACCGGGTGCGACGTGCCGCCCCACGGAAGGCCGAGCCCGACCTCGTGCTGGCCCGGAACGGCCAACTGCCGACACGTTCCGTCCACCGGCCACTCGACATACTGGTTCTGCTCCAGGTAGTACGCCTTCGACAGTGCCGCATTTACCAGAATGGACTGAGTAGACGCAACAGTCGGAGAGCCCTTCCAGAACACAGCGACGTCCAACGTGTCCAGGCCAGGGGTCTCCAGACAGATGTTCGCGGCTATCTCGCCCGTGGTGTACATCTGAGCGATTCCCGGTGCTAGCAGCAGGCCGCGCTCGGCCATGCGTTCGCCGTACTCCTCGTCGCACACCCGCACCCAGTCCTGCTCGCCCGTGGTATCCAGGTAGTGGCACCCTGCGGCTATACACGCTTCTACAACCTGAGGGCCGTACTTGGAGAACGGCCCCACCGTATTGCACACCACCGAGGCGCCGCGAAACAATTCGGTCAACTCAGCGACCGTATGGTTCGACTCCGCAACCTCGTAGACCGCCGTTTCCCGGCCGGGGAGTCCCTCCATCGCCTGCTTTATGCGCTCGCTGTTGCGTCCGGCGGCCAGAAAGGGCAAGCTGTACTCGCGCAAGTACTCGGCCACCAGCTTGCCGGTATAGCCGCTCGCGCCGTAGATGACGACTGGCTTGTCCGTGCTCACGATCGTCCTTCCTTCCTACGATTACTCAGTTGACGCTTCGGATGCGCCCGGCCCAGTACGCGTTGCGCAACGCCGGCTTGTCGTGTTTACCTACCGCCGTAACCGGTATCTGGTCCAGGAACTCCACAGATTTCGGAGCCTGAACGCTGCCCTTCCGTTCCTTGACCCACGTGATCAATTCATCGGTGCGCACCCCGGCGTTCTGGTCGGTGACCACTACCGCTTTCACGGTTTCGCCCCACTTCTCGTCAGGTACCCCGATGACGCAGGCATCGCGTACGGCGGGATGCTCGAACAGCGCGGTCTCGACCTCCTTGGGGTACACATTGAATCCTCCTGAAATGATCAAATCCTTCTTTCGGTCCACAATATACAAAAATCCGCGTTCGTCGCTGCGCGCCAGGTCACCTGTGCACAGCCAGCCATTCCGTAGCGTGGCCTCGGTTTCGTCTTGCCGATTCCAGTAGCGGAGCATTGTGTGTGGTCCCCGTGCTGCGATCTCGCCGACACCGCCGGCCTCGACGTCACCGAAATTCTCGTCGAATAGCCGAACATCCGCGATCGTGACCGGGCGCCCACACGAGGACAGCGACGTCAGATCACCGCTTATGACCGCATCCGCGTGGTCCTGCTTGCTCAGCACAGTCAGCTGGTTTGGCGCCTCCGTCTGGCCGTAGAGCTGCGCGAATATCGGGCCGAACCGTTCGATAGCCTCTAGCAGGCGCTGATGACCAATCGGTGAGGCACCGTAGACAACCGTACTCAGCGAAGAGAGGTCGAACCCGTGCCCGGTTTCGGTGTCCAGCAGCATGTACAACATCGTGGGAACCAGCATGGTCGACGTGACGTGTTCGGTCGCCACAGCATGCAGCAGCCGCTGCGGATCGAATCCACCAAGGATCACGTTCGTCCCGCCACGAAGCCACACGGGCAGCACAAATCCGCCGCCGGCGTGCGTCAGTGGTGCGACGTGTGCGAAAACCTCGCGCTCGCCCAGGCCGAGTTCGAGTAGCTCGCTGAACAGTGCCGCTACGAATGTTCGGTGACTGTGCACAACCCCCTTAGGCTGCCCGGTGGTACCACCGGTGTAGTAGATGCCGAACAGGTCGTCCGGCACTACCGCCGGACGACCCGGACTCGCGTGCTGCTGATCGAGCAATCGGGGCATGGAGTGTCCACCGGGTATTACCGAACCGTCATCGACACCAAGCACGATCTCGATATCGAGTTCTTTGTGAATCTTCTCGACGCGCTCGGCGTGCGCCGCATCGTGGGCGATCGCACGAGCACCCGAATCCGCGATGATATGGGCGTGGTCGACGGCTCCGAGCTTGGCGTTGAGTGGCACCACGACCAGGCCGGCCCAGGCCGCGCCGTAGAACACGTCGAGCAGCTCCGGACAATCCTCCATCAGGATCGCCACCCGGTCGCCGTGTCTCAAGTCGAGCGCCAGAAGTGCCCTCCCTGCCTTCCGGATCCGTTCGATCTGCTCGACGTAGGTGATGCGCCGATCCCCGGAAGTCACGGCGACTTTCTCGCCGTATGCGTGGCCGCATCGCTCCACCAAACTGCCCAAAGTGTGGTCCAGCATCGACTGCATCGGTCCCTTCACGTGAATCGCGGAATCTTCCTGCTGGTCACACTATGGCGCACCGGTATCCGGTAGAATGTGGATTCGGCACAATCTGTCGTACGTTGATGCGGGGTTCTCGACATTCCGGAGCCGCCACGGCCGCACTAGCCTCGGGTTATGCTCTCCGAACTAACCAACAAACGAGCGCTGGTTACCGGCGCTGCACAAGGGCTCGGGCGAGCCGTCGCGGAACTGTTCGTGGAACGTGGGGCGCGGGTCGTCCTCGCCGACATCGACATGGAACGCCTACACAGGACCGCCACCGAACTCGGTGGCACGACAGTACCGGTGCGCTGCGACGTTACCGACGCGGATCAGGTAGCGGCCGCGGTCGCCAAGGTCGAGTCCGAGTGGGGCGGGCTGGACATCGCCGTCAACAACGCGGGCATCGAGGTAGCCAGTCCCCTGGTCGACCAGGCCGAGACTGATTTCGACAGGCTGATGGCCATCAACGTCAAGGGAGTATTTCTCGGGATCAAATATGCCGCACCGGCGCTTGCCAAGGCAGGTGGGGGCGCCGTCATCAACATGGCATCGGTCGCCGGGCTCGGCGGTGTGCCCTTACTTGGATCCTACTGTGCCTCGAAGGCGGCGGTGATCCGCCTATCGGAGACGGCTGCGCTCGAGTTGCGAGACTCCGGTGTCCGGGTCAATGCCGTGTGCCCCTCGTTCGTCGACACAGAGATGGTGAACCGGCTCGTGGATCCGTTCGAAGCCGCGACCGGCGCCAAGTTCGAGGATGTGGTCGCCGTCAAGCAGCAGCGCCTCGGCACGCCGGAAGAGGTGGCTGAGATAGTCGCCTTCCTCGCCTCGGACGACGCGCGTTTCATTACCGCGTCGCACTACGTCCTCGACTGCGCACTGAGTGGGAGCTTGTTCTGATGACCGAACTGCTGAAAGACAGGATCGCCATCGTCACAGGAGGCGCGAAGGGGCTTGGTCGGGCAGTCGCCCGCGGTCTCGACGAAGCCGGAGCCACCGTCGTGGTCAGTGACATCAACGAGGCAGGGGCCCAGGCCACCGCGGATGAGCTCAACAATGGCGTGGGTGCAGGCTGCGATGTCCGGGACGAGAACCAGGTCACCGACCTCATCGATTGGGTGTCCTCCCGATATGGCAGGTTGGACGTCATGATCGCCAATGCAGGCATCGCGACGGTCAGCCCGATCACCGAGATGCCCCTCGAGGAGTGGCGCTCAGTGCTCGCGGTGAACCTGGACGGAGTATTCACCTCGGTTCGGCACGCTGGCCGCGCGATGCTCGCGAACGGGGGCGGTTCCATCATCACGATGGCCTCAATCACCGGCTTCGCCGGATCGCCGCTGATCTCCCATTACGCGGCGGCGAAGGCGGGTGTCATATCACTGACGAGAACGGCGGCGGTGGAGCTGCGGGACCACGGTGTGCGGGTGAATGCCATCTGCCCCGGCTGGATCAGCACCGACCTGGTGCATGAGCGCCGCTACCAGTTCGAGGATGCACTCGGCATCGACTTCGAATCGATGATCAACAGCAAGCAGGGACGTCTCGGTGAAGTCGAAGACGTCGCTCCGCTCGCGGTGTTCCTGGCCTCGGAGCGGTCCCGCTTCGCCAGCGGCTCAACGTTCGTCGTCGATGGCGGAATGTCCGCCGCCCTGGTGTGATTCAGCCGCGCTCGGGCCCGGTTGCCGCACCATCGGGCCCGAGCGCCTTTCTTAGCCGTAGCGCCACCAGCAACTCGGCACGGCGATCACTCAGGGCGTCGCCCAGGACATCACCCGCAGTCCGGCAGCGCAGTCGAACCGTGTTCTCGTGCACACCCAACTCGGCCGCCGCACGCGCATGCGAACCGGTGGTGAGCGTGACCAACAACGTCTCCCGCACCCGCTGCGCACGCTCGCTCGCCCCAGTCAACTCCCCGAGTTCCTCAGCGATGAAGCGCTGCGCTGCCTGTGGGTCCGCGAGCAGGAACGACTCGAGACGAAGATCTCGATACCACAAACACGTACTCGGTTCCGTCAGCGTCGACCGGAGGGCAGCGGCACGGCAAGCCTGCTCGTGTGCGCGCCGAAAGCCTCCGACTCCCGCGTCCGGTCCGCCTACGGCGACCGGCTCGTTCAGCCCGGACAACGCCTGCCGCACCGCAGCCAGGTGGGTGGAATCCGGCTGCGTGGGAAAGCCGAGCCAGCACGACCAGTATGCCGGATCTCGCCGCACAACCAGCCAACTCCACGATCCACAGTGTTCGGCCAGCCGAAGTACGGTGCGCCGCACCTCGTCCGGCCGCCCCCTGCCAAGCACGAGCGCGAGGTGACCGCCACGAAGGCGGTAGCCCAGGTCGTTGTCGAGATCCTGGGTATACTCGCCGACCGAGCCGTTCAACAGCCTGCCCACCAGGTCCTGCCTGCGTTGCTCGCCGGTGCTGGCACGCTCGCCACTCACCCACTCGTACCGCGCAGCGATCAGGTCGAGCACCCGCATAACGTAGGGAAACACCGCCTGGGTGACGCCAGCGAGCGGGCGGTCGGGCCTACACTCCGATCCTGCAGGCTCCGATATTACGGCCCACTCCTGCAGCAATCTCTCGACCCCCACCCAGTACGCACGTTCCAGCTGTCCGTACGGAATACCGAGCTCGGCGACGAGGGAGGCGAAGTCCAGCGCGCCTCGCGGGTCGATGTCCTCCGGTAGGGCGCGCATTGTCGCAATATCGATGACGGATCGGACATTTCCGGTGACACAGGCGGTCAGCGCCTCATCAAAGGCGCGGTCGGCGACATGCTCGGGAAAGACGCTGTCTGCGATGGCGTTCCTGACCATCCGGGATAGTGCCGGCACGTCCAGCCGCGCCGCGAGACCGTGCGCATCGACCGGTAGCCGATCGTGCACCGATGCTGTCAACGCCTCCTCCTCACCTCGTCAGCGGCAACGACAGGTGTGCCACGGCGGTACGCGGCGGTGGCGCTCAGACCGACTGCTCCGCCTGCACGTCACCCGGCTGTACGAGCACCGTCTTACCGAGCCAACAGCAGATGTCAAGCGCGAGCTCCAGCTGGAGTCGGCCTTCCCGCAGTGGCCGTCCCAACTCCTCGGCAGCACGGTTCAGGCGATACACCACCGAGTTACGATGGAGGCTCAACCGCTCCGCCGCTGCGGTGTAGCTGCCACTCTCGGACAGAAAGACGTGCACCGTCTCTCGCAGCCGTGCCTTCGACGGGCCATCGATCGCCAGCGGGCCCAGCGTATCCATGATCCACCCCCGCGTGGCCTCGAGATTCGTGCACATCAGCGCGACCAGTCCGACCTCGGCGAATGTCATGGCCAGCGGCCCCGGCAGTTGCCCGAGAAGCGCGACGTTCTGGACCTGCTTGGCCTGCCGATGTGAGCGGCCGAACCCGCCGACCCCCGAGATCGGGGCGCCTGCGGCGATCTTAACCGGATGGTCCCAGTTCGACACCACCGTGACCAAGTCGGCCGTATCCAGGCGGCTCTCCCTGCCCATAGGCAACCACGCCCAGGCTGACAGCTCATCACACGGAACGAACAGCGGTCTTCCGGCACAGCCAAGACGCCTGGCCAGATCAATCACCGAGCGTTCCAGGTACGACAGCTCGCCATCCTCAGTGTGCGACTCGTCCAACCACACGACGAGGCCGACGTGGTATTGCCACAAACGGTAACCGAGCGTGCTCTCCGCAGCGCCAATGTCTACCGAGCGACCGTCGAGCAGGTCGTTCACTCTCGCCGTCCGCGAGGCATTGCGGCTGAGCAGCCAGCGATCCCGCTCCTCCTCGTAGACCGCGACGACACGCTCGGACGCCCTGTCGATATAGGCAGACGTGTCGGACACGATGTTCACTGCGGCGTTGGATACAGCGATCGCGTCGTCGCTGTGCCGCCGAAGCTCGTCGAGCGCCCACTGCAGGAAGCTGTCCTGGCCGAGCCGGTAGCAACGGACGAGCGCATTGACCGGAAGGCCCCGCTGGGCGAGCCGGCGCGCGTACTCAAGCGCGGCGGACGGCGCGACCGTGCTCTCGACGTCGATGCCGTGCTGGAACATGTGCACGATAGTGGCCACATTCGCCTCGATGCTCGCACCCATGAGCTGCACGAGCGCATCATCGCCCGCCACATCGCTGACCTCGACGCACAATCGATCGAGCAGCTCCTGCGTGATGTCGGCCAGGCGGCTATTGAGCACGCTACCGACTCCGGCAACAAGGTCACGCGCCAACAGTTGGTTGTCGACAGGTACCGAACTACCGTCTGTTAGCATCGTGTCACCGTACACTCGCCCGTTCGGCGGTGTCACGTACGTTACTTGGCCCATTCGGTGCTCCTTACCGAACCTCCCGATTGAGGTTTGCACCACACCCTGGCAGCCGAACGCGCCATTGCCACCGTGATCTCTGCACGGAGTCATCCCGCGTTTTTGGTCTTTGCGCACAAACGGCGCCCGCCAGCCCTCGTGTACCACGGTCAGCTCGCACGCGACAGGTAGCGCAGGGCATGCTGAGCGGCATTCGCTCCACACATTCCGTGCGCACCAGGGCCGGGCGGTGTCGCCGCGGAACAAATGTAGCGGCCGGGTACACCCGTCCAATACGGGTTCGGCGTAACCCGGGGCCCGAACACGACCTGGCGAACGTCCTTGGCGCCGGTAAGGATGTCACCACCGACGAAGTTGGGGTTACCCACCTCGAACTCAGTCGTGGTACGAACCGCCGTACCGACGATACGGTCCCGGAACCCAGGGGCGAAGCGTTCGATCTGCGCGATGATCGCTTCACTCGCATCTCCGGCGAAGCCATTCGGGACGTGCGCATACGTATAGACGGGGTGCACGTTTCCGATCGATCGTGACGGGTCGGCAAGGTACTGCTGGCCGACGAGCACGAAGGGCCGTTCTGGCATCGCCCCCTCATGGATCTTGCGCTCGGCGTGAGCGATCTCCGGAAACGAACCACCGAGATGAACGGTGGTTGCCCTGCGCGCTTCCCTGCTGGACCAGGGCACGCCATCCTCGACGGCGAAGTCCACCTTGAAGGCACCGGGGCCGTGCCGGAACCGCCGGTAGGCGCGCGCGACCCTGCCAGGCAACCGGTTACCCAGGATGTCGACGACTGCGCCGGGAGCCAGGTCGAACATCGTCACGTCGGACGGCGGCAGGTCCGCTGTCGAGCGGACCCGCACTCCCGTCTCGATGCTGCCGCCAAGCTTGCGCAGCTCCGCGGCAAGAGCGTCGGTGATCGAACGCGAGCCGCCCTCGGCGACGGCCCAGCCGTGCCGGTGCCCGGCTGTCGCGATCCCGAGTCCGATCGCCGACGACAGCGGACGATGCAGCGGGTGGATGGCGTGCGCGAGGAGCCCGCCGAGCAGCGCTCGTGCCTCCTCGGTTCGAAACAGTCGCGCCACGACCGACCCCGGAAGGACCGTCGGCAGACCGAACCGCGCCAGCCGGAGCGGATGTCGAGGTAACCGCATCAAGGGCTGCATGATGTCGTGGGCAAGCTCGTCGAACCCTGCCGATGTGCGGCCGAACGCAAGCCTCCACCGCGGCCCGTCCACGCCAAGGTTCGCGGCCGTATCCTCCACCGATCGATACAATGCCGCGCTGCGCCCACCGTCCAGCGGATGTGCGCAGTCGATCTCGCTCCATCGCCACCGCAGACCATGACTCTCCAACGGCAGACTCCGCAGGAACTCGGATCCCACCGCCATCGGATGGATTCCCG
The DNA here is from genome assembly GCF_900188115.1 of Haloechinothrix alba. Lineage (GTDB taxonomy): Bacteria > Actinomycetota > Actinomycetes > Mycobacteriales > Pseudonocardiaceae > Haloechinothrix > Haloechinothrix alba. The sequence continues at coordinate 49,218 of NZ_FZNW01000022.1, forward strand.
CGCAGTGATCGTGGAGCAAGCCTGGCACGATTGCGGTACTGGAACGGGTGCCGCCGCCGATCTCATCGCCGGCCTCAAGCACGGTCACCCTTACCCCTTCCCGGGCGAGTGTGACGCCGGCGGCGAGCCCATTGGGCCCGCCGCCGACGACCACGGCATCGCTCACTTGTGACTCCCTGTATCAGCTTCCGACTCTTTGTGCACGGCCTGCTCCGCCTCGTCGCTCTGCCGACGTTGCCACGTCACGGTCAACGGAATCGGGCCGTTCGGCAACCACGGCTGCTCGTTGACGGCATCCGACACCTTCCACGTTCCTCGCTCGATGACTCCGAGCGCCGCGTCGATGACTTTGTAATGCTGAACCTTACTGTGAATGGCTTGCGACTCCACCCAAGCGACGATGAACTCGCCCGGTTCGAACCCGCACTGTTTCTGCACAGCGTTGATAAGGTCTTCGTTGTGCAGGTGTCCTTCGCCGAAGTTGAACCCGACCAAGGAGTTGCAGGCGAACTCGGCCTCCCTGACCGTCGCTCTGTCCAGCTCGGGTACGTGCCGGATCAGCACTGAGAACAGGCCTCGACCCTGGCTGTGCATCGATCGCCAGCCGATCGTCTGCTGAATGGTGATCTCCGCGACCGCCGGCGAATACTCCATCGCGCGTAGCTGATCAACCTGGTTCGTCGTCGGTCGCTTCACCCTGTTCAGCTTATCCTCCGCTCCTGGCTGGAATGCCCACAAGGCGGACGCCCAATTACCCGCGTACTGCCTCATGGACGGGAGGAAGGACACCAGATCTGGCCGCAAATTGCCCAGAATGGGGAAGAATGCGAGTCCGGCCACAATCGCCGCGGTCAGCCATGCCGATGACATGTCCGCGACACCGTAACCGTCCCACGCCGGGAAGCCGACGAACAGGAACACGGTGGCGAACGCGAAGAAGACGTTCCACTCCAGCGGCACGGCCAGCGGGAACGTCGATGTGATGAACACGTGGAACACCACCATCAGTACAACCGCCAGCAGCGTGACCGTCGTGTTCATAGAGAAGAGCAGCACCAGCGGTGTCACGATCTCCACAACGGTGCCGCCGACGTGCGCCAGCGACCTGGCCACCATGGACGGGCGGATGTCCCTCGGAAAGTCACGGTACTGTGCACGCTTGAACCAGCGGCTGGGAATGAACGGGCTGTTGCTTATCATGGGAGGGACGACCGGCGCGAAGTGCAGGCCGAACTTCGAGATCCCCGCCCCGATCCATACCGCGGCTATCAGTAGCTTCAACGCAATGATCATGTCGATAAACGGAAGGAACGTGAAGAAAACCATGGCAGGCAGGTACTGCTCGCTACGGGCGGCAAGGAATACCGTCTTATCCCGCAATCCATTCAAGATCAACAATACGATAATCGGGAGCACAAGGGCGGGAGAGATCAGTCCTGTCGTGTTGTCGGGTAGCGCTCGGAGCAGCGAGTCGGTCGACACTCCCGGCACGAGTATGCTGGTCAGTAACGCGCCGAGCAGACCGAGGTAGAGCAGTACGTCGAAGGCCGTTCTCGTGTCACCCCCAGTGAATGGAACTCCCTTCCACGGTCGGAGGCGGATCGTTCCCCTCCTCGCCCAGAATACGATGCCGCCCGTCATGGGTTTGAACTTACCGGCAAGCGGCCCCCACGAACCCGCAACTCCCGTGACTTCCAGTAGAACCGTCCACAACAGAAGCTTCTGGTAAACGATCGGCTCGTTCCACCAGACGGTGACGTCCCAGAACGGTCCCGCACCGGATGTCCAGGTCGCCACGAACGTCCCGAGGAGGACGTAGAGAAACAGCACCTTCATGATATACGTCGTGTGGATAATCTTCGGCGACCCGAACCCGTATTCGACCCAATGCCACGCGAGGCGCTTGGTTCGTTCGAATAGCGGCTTGTCAAGAAAAGTATCGACGTCGACCGGCGGGAAGTCGGCATTCTTGAACCCCATCGTCAGCTCCTTCGACAGAGGGGAGTACCTACCGGCCGGGAGTCCGTCGCACCGGCCGGATGTGTGTACTTGTCGTTTGACACGTTTTCCAGTGACCCGGGAGCTCGTGACAGCTGCTCACGCAGGTTCGCCTGGGAGCAGGGGCGGAATCGCATCTCCACCGACCTACCCCACGGAATGCGGCCAGTGCTCACCGTTCACCTCGCAATAAGTACGTCATGTGAATCACGACATTAGACACGCGCCGACACCGCGCCTACGGTCGCCGCGTACCAAGTTCCGCGCTCCTCTTGTACGCACTGCACAGTGCACCGGGCTAACACGAACGCATACCAGTTGAGCCGCCACACTCGAATGGAAGCAGGCACCGCGCTTTTAGGAACACCGCACAAATTCGGTAGCTATTTTCGTATCGCGGACACCTTAGCGGCGAAGCGATCGTTGCTTGATGCTTACGTCGGTCACAGGAATCAACAGATGGATCCTGCGATCCGGGAACCACCGACCTTCCACGCGTACCGCCGTCGCCATGAGCGGGCCACACGGCACAGGTGCGCGATGTGGCGTCGACCACGCCAAGGCTCGCCACGGCGATCGTGAGACCTCGTGGACCGTGTACGCGTGCTCCCGACACGGTACTGCGAAACCAACAGAGGCAGCGTCATGCAGACCACAAGCACATCCGTCACACCGCCACGGCCGACCCGCACGAAGGTCAGCACTCCTGTGTGCAGGCAGGACCTCATCGATCGAGCTCGTCTCATCGAGCCCCTGCGACTCGGCCGAGCCAGGCGCCTCACCCTCGTGCGCGCTCCTGCCGGATTCGGAAAAACCACCTTGCTCCTGCAATGGCAACGTCTACTCCAAGAAGAGGGGCAAGCTGTCGCGTGGCTCAACTTGGAAGACGACGATTGCCAGCGGCAGGCCATGCTCACTGGGCTGATCGACGCGATACACGAGATGCCGACCGGCCCTACGGCGACCCAGCTCCGGATTCGCGGTACCGCCTCGGTCGTCAGCGAGACGGCTCTCGCGGAGCTGGTGAACCGGATACACGAGTACGCGTCCCCGGTGACAATCGTGCTGGACGATTGGCACGTCGTGGACGGGAGCGATGCGGCAGGCGTCGTAGCGTTCCTCCTCCATTCCGGCCCCCCGAACCTGCACCTCGTCGTTGCGGCTCGCGATTGCTCGCTGCCCTGCAGCCGGCTCAGGGTCGCCGGCCAGATCACGGAAGTCGACAACGAGCAGCTTCGCTTCACCAGAGAGGAAACCGCCGACTTCCTCGCCGGAGTCGGCAATCTGGAACCAACTGCCGACGAGCTCGATCGATTGCACGGTATGAGTGCGGGGTGGCCCGCTGCCGTACGGCTGGCATCCGGTGCGCTCCGCGACGCCGACGACCCGGCCCGTATGCCCATAATCCACTCGGGTTGGCACCGAACGGTCGGCGACTACCTCGACGAGGTCGTGCTCAACGGCCTCAGCTGTGCGACGGTCGACTTCCTGTTGGCGACGGCGACCTGCGACCACATCACCGGAAGTCTCGCCGCTGCACTGAGTCGGCAGTCGAGCGGTGCAGGCAAGCTCGAGAACCTGGAACGTGGCGGCCTCTTCGTACGTGCCATCGACGCGGAGCGAGAGTGGTTCCGTTACGATCCGCTGTTCGCCCACCACCTCCGTCGACGCCTCGCACGGGATTACCCGGACCGGGCAGCGGACCTACACCGCATCGCCGCAGACTGGTTCGCACAGCAGGGCATGCTCGGCGACGCCGTCGACCATGCCCTGGCCATAAGAGACGATGATCTGGCAGTCGAGCTCGTGGAGACTCACGCCATGCGGTACGTGGAAGGGGGCGAGATAGCCGAGCTCCTCGCGGTGGTGGAGAAGCTCCCTGCCAAGAAGGGGACTGATCGGCCCCGGTTGCAGATCGCTGTCGCATGGGCCAACTGCCTCGTTCATCGCATGCAGCGTGCGGAGTGCGCACTGGAACATGTCAAGGCACAGTACCTCACGCGCGGCGAAGTCAACACGGAACCGCTCATTGAGGCAGACGTCATCGAGGCGTGTGTCAACGTGTACCGGGACCGCATCGACAAGGCCGAGAACCTGATCGCGCCGTGCCTGAACCGCCCGCACGCGTACCGGCCATGGGTGGTCGCTGCCGCAGCAAACATTCAAACGTTCGTATACGTGCAGTACGCCGACTTCGATGCCGCACGCCGCGAACAAGAGTGGGCTAGACCGTTCCAGGCTCGCGGAGGACGGTTCGCCGAGATTTACGGGCAGTTCATGGACGGCTTGTCAGCCGCCGCACGGCTGGATCTCGAGTACGCTGGACGCTCCTACAAGCGGGCCCGCGCGCTCGCGCTCGATGGCGCGCAGGAACCGAAGCACGCGGCGTCGTTGAGCGCGGCGTTGCTCGGTGCGTGGCACTACGAGCGAGATGTGCTCGACGAGGCGGAACCGTTACTCGAAGAAGCTCACGAGCTCGAAACCGACGGCGGTACAGCCGATTTCATGATCGCCACACATGTCACGATCGCCAAGATCAAGTCCCTTCGCGCGGACCTGCCGGGCGCGCACGCCGCGCTGACCGAAGGCGAAAGCATAGCCGCACGGCTGAGTCTCGACCGGCTGGCTGTCGCCGTACTCGGACAGCGAGTCCGGCTGCACCTCGAACAAGGTGATCTCCTCACGGCACAGGACCTCGTGGTAGACGACTCCCGCTTCGCGGAAGGTAACAACCGGATCGACGCCGCAATCCGCCGAGAGTACGCGGCTTCCAGAGCGCGGGTTCTCGCGGCATCGGGCTCGTACTCCGAGGCAGTACGTCTAGCAGAGACCGTATCCGAGCAAGCTTCGTGCGAGGCGAGCCCGCACGCCATACTCAAGACACGGATCGAGCTCGCGCACGTGCTCAAGATGGCCGATCGCTCCACCGATGCGCTCCAGGTGCTGGCTCCGGCACTCGCCGCGGGTGGAGAGGCCGGACTGGTACGGAGCTTCGCCGATGGAGGGCACCTCGTCCTCCGCATGATCGCCGAACTCTATGAGGCACGCCGCCGCGGCCGTTGGCCGGACGGACTACCCGATGTGCCACTGCGGTATCTCTTGAGGATCCTGTCCGCGACGACGCCGCAAACGGCCGCGGGCGCATCCAGCCGTCCCCAACGGCCGACCCGCGAGCGAAGCACCGCCGAGTTGTCGCTGTCCGCACGGGAGATGGACATTCTTGGCCTGCTCGACAACGGTCTGACCAATAAGGAGATCGCACGGCATCTCGGGATTACGATCAACACCGTCAAGTGGTACTTGAAGAGCATCAACAGCAAGCTCGGCGTGACGCGTAGGCAGCAGTCGGTGACCGAAGCCCGCCGGAGAAACCTGCTCCGATGAGCCTGATAGGTGTGCTGGGGCAACGTCACGCTCAGATCAGCGCTAGCATGATTCCGGCGAGCGCGAATACGATCGCGAGACATTGCGCTGTAACCGCACCCCTGCGCATCACCCTCACACGTTTCTCCCGCTCGGGTTCGGGCAGCTGAGGCGGCACGAGGGCGCGCGCGTTGCGCATACCCCACCATCCGAGTGGGCCAAGTGCAGAACCGACCGCGATGCACGTGACCACGTCAGCGAGCATGGCTCACTCACCAGGCCCCGACGTACCCGCCAGCCCCTCGGAACCCGGTTCGGATGCCTCGGGAGCGGCGTTGGGGTCGGCGGGACGATACTCATCCGCATACCGCACATCCGCACGCCTGATCCGCTCGGCGAGCCACTCACGCCAGCGTTCGAGCGCGACCTCGGCTTGCACCAGCTCACGGAGCTCCCCACTGATCTCCGCGAAGTCAGCGGGGGCGGACGGAAAGATCTCGTCGACCCTGCCGACGTGCCACCCGGTCTCACCTTCGACAGGGCCGTACAGTTCTGACGTGTCCACATCGAACGACGCTTCGGCAACGGGAGTTTCGAGCTGGTCCTTGCTCACCTGCTCAAGCATCCCACCAGAGTCCTTAGTGCTCCCGTCCAGGCTGACTTCCTCTGCGACCGTCTCGAAGCTCTCCCCGTCATCGAGCCGATCCAGCACGTCCCGCGCGTCGCGTTCCGATTCCACCACGATGTTGCGTAGCGTGCGCCGCTGGGGGGCGGCCAGCTCGTCGGCACGCTCGTCGAACTCGGCGCGCAGCCGCTCGTCGGAGATCTCCACCTCGCCCAGTACGTTTTCCATCAGCCGACCGATGGCGAGCTGGCGTTCGACTTCGTCCAGCACCTCGCTTTCCGATGCTCCCACGTTGCCCAGTGCGCGCACGAAGTCATCCCGGCCACCGCCGTCGAATTCCTCGGTGATGTGCCGGTCGAGCACGTCTCGGGTCCGCTTGCCCGGTATCTCGATGTCGTGCTCGGCAACGGCGTCATCGAGGATCATGCTGACCGCGACGGACTTGGCTGCATCCCTGCGGAACTCGTCGCGTTCGTCGGGATCATCCGGTTCCTCCACGCCGTAGAGGGCGTGCAGCGTGTCCATCCGTTGATCGAGCTCATCCCGGGTCACCATCTCATCCCCGACGACGAATGCTGCATTGTCCGGGAGGCTGTTCCACGGTCTCCACACCATCGCCGAGACCGACAATACGACGGCGAGAAGGACGGCGGCGGCCGCCGTGAGGCGACCACCGAGCGACGCGGGAAGTACCCTGCGTAGTGCGCCCGTCCGGGCCGCGTGTCCACGGGAATCGTCGTTGTCACTGGCGCTCGCGTCACGGCCATCGTCGCCGAGTTCGTCCTCCGCCGCCACACCATGCCCGTCACCGTCCGCGGCACGGTCGAGGTCGTCGGCATGCTGGTCCGTCATGGTGTTGCTCCCACCTGTTCGGACTCCTTCATCGGTTCGGTTTCCGTGCCTGTGGCGCCGCCGTCGTGAGCGTGCGTATCGAACGTCATCCACACCACGAACCATGCCGACAGCACGGCGACGAGCACCGTTATGCAAAGCAACACACCCAGCTCCCGAACGACGGACAGCCGGGAGAAGAGCAGGGCCGCGTATCCCAGCGCGGACGCCGGTGCCGCGACGAGCACGGCGCCGCGTGTCCACCGATCATCCCGCCGAGCGGCATCCGACAACACGACCGTGAACGAACAGGCGACCGCGGCAATCAGGGAACCGATAGCCGCAGTGAGCGGGTTCAGCGAGATTCCGGCCACCGACATTCCCAGCAGCATGATGCCCGTCGCGAGCACGGCAGCCGCGAACGCCCGTAGCGCATCGACCCGCCTGCGCAGAATCAGCCCGAGCGCACCGGTGGCCGCTACGATGCCCAGTCCGGACGTGAGGTATCGATCGCCTGCGATGGCCTCGTAGCCGGATACCGCGACCAGTGGCAGGCCCGTCAACTCGACATCGATCCCATCCGGCGGCGGCGGCAGTACGTCCAGGACACCGTCCCTGAGCCGACGCAACTGAACGGCGTCGTGCAGCTCGACGCCGAAGGACATCGTCGCCATCCGTTCGTCGCTGCGAACGACACTCGTGGTGAGGTATCTCGGCACCAGCCGTAACGCGGCGTCGAGCTGGCTCGCGGTGGGCGATGTGCCGAGGAAGTCGAGGAGTATCGGGGGGCTGAGCACGGGCCGCACCTTGTCACCGTGCGCGGCGATCACGGCGGACTCGGCTTCACGCATCCAATCGAGGGATTCCCTGCTGACCGTATCGGAACCGGTCAGCGTTATCCCGATCTCGCCGGACGAGCCCATCACGCGTTCCACGTGCCGGGCCTGCTCGAGTACCGGTAGGTCAGCGGCGAAGCCCTGGAAGTCGGCCTTCAACGGTAGATCGGGCAGCATGCCCCAGCCCGTGAGCGCGACCGCGGCAGCGGCGACACCGGCGCCCGCACGAACCCGCCAAGACGCCCGCCGTCCAATACCCGACCGCCGCGCGCCGTACCGGGAGCCGGCTCCCACGAAGCCGGGGCCGGCGCCCGCCTGTTGCGGCAACCACCATGTGATGACCAGACTGACCAGCAGCGAGACCACGATGCCCGTGGCGAGTGTGAGACCGAGGTCGCTGACGACGGGGATCGGTGTGACAGCAAGCGCCGCGAAGCTGGTGGCCGTCGCCACGGCCACGGCCACAACGGTCCTGATGCCGACCCTCCGGTGCAGGTACGTCATGAAATCGCTGCCGACCGCGAGCAGCACCGGCAGAAAGGCCACCGCCCCGAGCGAGACCGGGACGCTCAGCCAACCGAACGCGGCGAGCGTCAACCCGGTTCCGGTGAGGGAGGTAAGTAGCGGCAGCAGCCTGCTCCGCCACCGCGTCCACCTGGTGAATAGGAACCAGGCACCCACGCTCGCCAGGGCGATCCCGCCCAACACGGGAACCTCGTACCGCACCTGACTTCCCATGGCCGCCACCACGGACGGAACCCCGGAGACCGTAACCCGATCGGCGACGCTATCCGATCCGTCCATGATGCTCCGGACCTCGCTGACGAGTGTTTCGACGGCATGCTGACTCAGGTCCTGCCGGGGGCGGACAAGGATGGCGACCGCGTCGTCGGAGGGAACCACGAAGTGCCACTGCGGCCTGGGATCACCAGCATCGTTGTACACGACGTTGTCTACGAACTTGTCATTGCGCAGCGTCGGAAGCCCGGTGGGAAACTCGTCGACGAGCAGGGAGCCGTACCGTTCGTCGAAGACGTCCGTAGCCTGCCGAGCCGCTTCGGCCGCGTCGCCCTCGGACAACCCGTCGTCCTCGGCCGCGCTCCGCGCCCGTGACGCGAGCCCGTCCCGGTAACCGGTGAGTTCCGCGAGCAGTCGCTGTGCCTGCGCGGCGATCTGGTTGAGCACCGTAGCCGGCCCGTACACGGCCGCAACGTCGTCGACCTCTGCCAGCCGGCCCTCCAGCTCGAGCAAGCCGGGCAGGTTGTCCGAGGAGAGCTGCTCGCCGGATTCGGACTCGAGCAGTACCACGACAGGATCACCACCGAACGCATCGGCGACCTCGTCGGTCATGGCAGCGGTGCCGTCGTCGGACGGCACGAAGGAATCGACTCCGGTTCGTACCTCCATCTTGGCCACGCCGATGACGGTCACGCAGGCTACCGCGGCGATCAACGCCACGACCGCGGCGGTGCGTGTGCGCGGGCGCGACCATCGCGTCGGCGCGAGACTCGCCGACCACTTCATCGCGGGGGCCGCTCCTCCCGTTCCACGCGCGGGTAGTCACCGTCGAAGTTCTGCGGGTTCGAACCCGCTCCCGGATCAGGGATGGGGTTGAACTTCTTCAACGGGTCAGATTGCGTGTCCAGCGGTGAGTTCACCGTCTTCTCGTTGTAGACCGGCATCACCCTGCCGATGTTGCCGTTTCCGTCCGAACCGCTGAGGTACTGGCCGAAGTTGGTGAAGAACGCCGCAAGGTCGTTCCCGTACGGTCTCAGGTACGACAGCATCGGGTTGACGTCCTCCAGATTCACGTCGAGCGTCGACAGCAACGGCCGTAGCTCCGCGCTGAACTCCGGCACCCGGTCAAGGGTCGCGGGAGCGCTGTCCAGCGCCCTGTCGAGATCGGGAAGCAATGCCCGCAGGTCGGCGGACGTCTCCGGCAGCTCCTCCAGCGCCGCGGACAGATCCGTCGATGCGTGTTTCAGGTTCCCGGCCACCGGGTCGAGCGCGGAGGCCAGGCGTCGCAGGTCGTCACTCGCCTCCACCGTCGTTTCCATCATCGGCGGAAGGCTTCGCATCAGGTCCTCGAGATGCTCCCTGTTTCCGGCCATGGTCTCGGTCAACGTGTCCGAGTCCCTGACCAGCCGAGCGATCCGGCCCTGGCCCGTGTCCAGCGCCTCCAGCAGGGCCGCGGTATTCGCCGTGACCTCGGAAAGATCCTCCGACTGATCCGCCAGCGACGCCAGCGCATCGCCGCCCTCCCGACCGAGGTCCCCGAGGCCGCGCACGGCGTCGCCGATCTCCTCGGCACTGTCGTCGGTCGCGACTCCCGCCGAGCGAAGCGTCTCACCCAGAGCTTCGCGAGTCGGGTCGTCCAAGCTCATCAGCACGTCGTCCAGTTGAGCACTCTCGTGGCCCGAATCCGCGTCGAGGCTCCCACCGTCGGGGATCTCCGCTCCGTCCCCGTCGGCGATCTCGAGGTATGTCTCCTCGATCAGCGTCTTGTTCCGAACGGTGACCGTGGCGCCTTCGTGCAGCGGGGCCGCGTGGGAATCCAGATCCATAGTCACGCGCACGTCCCCACCGTTACGCTCGATCTCCTCGACCTTCCCCGCGGCCACGCCCGCCATCCGGACGTCCGACTGGAACACCAGATTATCCACATCGGACAACGGAACATCGACGCGGTAACCGGCCTTGGTTACCATCGGGATATTGCCACCGGAGTTGACCCACAGGAAACTGAAGATGACGGCGCACAGTACCGAGAAGGCCACAACCGTGACGACTCGCAGCGCGGGAATCAGCGTGTACGGGATTCTCATGCTCAACACCTACTCGGAGCTCTGCTCAGTGTCGCTGTTACGCAGCGCCGGAATCGATTGCGTCGTCACGTTCACCTGTCCACGCAAGATGCCCCTGTTGACGTCACTCAGGCTGGCGACGGAGTTCGTGTTGTGCACGAAAGCCTGCAGGTCGGTGAGGTACGGAACTAGTCCCGATGTGATGGGATCCAGCTCTTCGGTGATCGGCTTCAGATCGTCGAGCGAATGGTTCAGGTCATCGACGGCCGGACGCAGATCCGAGACGACAGGGGAGGCCTTGTCCAACACCGGTTCCGCCGCATCCACGAACCCGTCGAGCTCCGCAATGGAATCATCTGTGCGTGCTAGCGCGTCCGGCAACTCTTCGCTCGCCTCCCGTACGCCGTCCAGAGCCGGATCGAGCTCACCGGCGAGCTCGGTGACGCCCTCCGTCGCGGCGCGCAAGTCATCGGACAGCTCGGGTAGCTGGGCCAGTGACGCGTCCAGCTCGCCGTCGCTGTCGGCAACCGTACCGAGCGTCGTCTCCAGCGAGCTCGCCAGCCTGGACAGGCGCTCGTCGTCCTCCCCTGTGGCTGTGGATATCCGTGAGATCGCCGTCACCAACCGGGACAGCAACTCCCGTCTGGTCTCAAGCTGAGCCATCACGGGTTCCAGCTGCCGCACGACGCCTTCGAGACCGCGCAGGCCCGCGGGCAGTTTCTCGGGGGCATTCGCCAGCGCCACATCCGCTTCGGACAGTAGTGTCGTCGCCGCCATGCGGGCGTTGTCGTCGAGATCCGCGAGCACCTCATCGACCTGGACGGGGCGCTCCGAGTTCTCCGCGGGCAGCGTGTCCCCGTCCTCGAGTGGTTCGCCGGGAGGACCTCCGGGGTCCAGCTCGATATACATCTCGTTCAACGGCGATTTCGACCGCAACACCGGTGTCGCGTTGTCGTGCACGGTGTGCTCGGTGTCTATCCGCATCTCGACGCGAGCCTTCCCGGAGTCGCTGACATCTGCGGAGCGGATGTCTCCCACATCGACGCCCGCGATTCGCACCTCCTGGCCGTTCCCCGGACTGACAGCAGGGCTCTCCTCGAACATCGCGTAGACGGAGTACCTGTCTTCCCACGGCGGGTTGAACCGCTGGTTGGCAAGGAAATACCCGCCGACTGTCGAACCGATCGCGAAGAGCACGGCGATCACTATCAGGTTCCGACCGAGATCCGGTTCGCTACGAGCGCGATTCCAGGAGCGTCGTACGCGGCTACCCAGGCTCATTCTGGAACTCCTTCCTGGCCCGCGAGTTTCCGGAACAGCTGTTCAATACTGATCGGGAGCCCTGCGAGGGATCCGGGGCCCACACCGGCCATGTAACTGATCATCGCGCCGTTCTCGTCCACCATGGTCGCTCGCGCCACATTGGAGGCCATGTGACCCACCTCCTGGTACAGCGGTCGGTTCGATCCCGTTCCCTCGTAGTCGCCCGTTCCTTCGAACGGTGAGTTGAGCGTGTCCAGAATCGGCCCGTTCACACGGTCGAGGACCGGGCTACGAAGGTTGTCGAGCGTGGATTCCAGCTCGATACTCGTCGGCGAAAGGTCCTCCACGAGCGGCCGGGAATCGTCGAGCACATCACGCAGGTCATTGATCACCGGCTGAGCCTTGACGAGTACGGGGTCGAGGTTCTCCAGGACGGTGCCGAGCTCCCGAACGGCCGGTCGCGCGGGCTCCGCGGTCTTCTCCAGCTTCGTCAGCGTGCCGTCCAGCTTTCGTAGTCCGGCGGACGTGCTATCCAGCGTGTCGGGCATTCCGGCCGTGCTCCTCGCGAGATCTCCGGCCCTGTCACCGAGGACCTGCGAGGTCGTCTCGAGATCACGCACGATCGAATCCAGCTGTCCCTCCCTGCGGGATAGAACGTGTGCCGTCGATTCCAGACCGGTCACCAGCTCGCTCAGGTCCCTGTCAGGACGTGTCCCGCGCATCCCGTCGAACACCTCGGCCGCCGGTCCGAGAGTGTCCGGCGCGGAGGCCACAAGGTCACGCAGTGCGTCCGAGCCACCGTCGCGTAGCATCCCGTCCAGGTCGCCTATGCTGCTGCGCGCACCCTCGCGCGCGCCGGGCTGCAACGCGGCTGTCACCTTGTCCAGCTCGACCGGTGTCTCCGTCCGCTCTGCCGGGACCGTCCCGTCGAACGTGCCGTTCTCGGTTCCACCGGGTTTCAGGTCGAGGTAGTAATTGCCGCCGAGCATCGTGGTCGGGCGGATCGCTGCCGACGGTGCCGAGCCCAGTTTGTGCACGGCATCGTTGTCTATCTTCGCGGTGACCTCTGTCGTACCGTCCTCGGCCCTGTTGACCTCGCTGACGACTCCGACGGGGACGCCTGCAATCTTGGCATCGGATACGTACTCACGAAGCTGGTAGGCCTCGTCGAACTGAACCGCGATCGTGTGGCCCGGTTGCACCGTGGTGATGATGCGGTTCTTCTGGAACAGCGCCACGCCCGCGACGAGGCAGACTACGATGAATGCTACGCCGAGCTTCAGCGGGGAGAGTCGCAGCCGTGCGGCGACACGGCGACTGGCACGCATCAGCGTCGACCTCCTTCCAACGGTGACGACGCCGAGTCCTGCTCCGCCTCGCCTGGTTCCGGGTAGGCGTTGCGGGAGACCGTCGGGTCCTCGACCGGTACCGTGCCCGCAACCGACTCAGCCCGGGGTACGAGGTAGATGCGCAGCCAGTGGCCGGCATCGTCTCCCTGGGACAGCGCGCTGGTCGCGTTCGTGAAGTAGCCCGATATCTCCCCGCTGTACGGCGCGAGAACGGACAGTATGTGGCTGCTGTCCGCCGCAGTGTCGACCAACCTTCCCGCAAGCGGGCCGGCGTCCGCGGCGACCGCGGACAGGTCGTCCACCGCGGGTTCGGCGCTGTCTGCTACTGCCGGGACCTTCTCCAGCGGTTGGACGCCTTCCCGCAGCACTCCCCGAAGGTCGTCGGTCGCCGCTCCGAGCGACTCGGCACCCGGCCGCAACTCCGCCGTCGCCACTTCGGTGTCGGCCAGCGGTGCACGGAGCGCCTCGAGGGCCGAACCTGCCTCGCGTAAGGTTTCCGGTGCCCGATCCAGCACAGCATCCATGGGTTCGGCGTCATCGACGCCGAGCGAGTCCATGGTCGTGGCCAGCTGTTCCGTGAGGTTCGCGATCTCCTGCTCCCGTCCCTCGAACCGGCCGGCAAGCGTGTGCGCCGACCGCAGCAGTCCGACAAGGTCCGTCCCGTCGTCACGAGACAGCGTTCCGGCTACCGCACCGAGGTCGGTCAGCAAGTCGGGTGCCGTCCGCAACGCGTCGTGCAGGTCCTGCGACCGGCCGGCCAGACCACCACCGACCTCCCTCAGCGCCGTGCCGCTTGCCTCGCGCGTGCGCGTGTCGAAGACGTTGAACAGCTCACCGATGTCCTCCGCGCCCTTGGTGGACTCCGGTGTGATCACATCGTCATCCGGAATTGCACCCGCTTCCGGTGATCCGGGGTCGATGTCGACGAACTTCTGCCCGAGTGACGACCGCGCTTTTACCGTGGCCGCTGTCACCGATGCGTCCCGGTACACGACCGTATCCGGGTCGTCGATCTCCATGGCCACTACGGCCTGCCCGCCCTCGTAGGTGATCTCTTCCACGTAGCCGACCCTGGTACTGGCAATACGGACATCGTCGCCCTCGGTGAGTCCCTGCACGTCGTCGAACGCCGCCCGCACCGTCGCCCGGTCCTTGAAAGGGACGCCATGTGTGGCGTTCAGGCCGAAAGCAACCGCGGCGGCGAACACCACCATGACCGCTACACCGAGCGCGACTGCCATCCGGCGCGACGCGTAGAACCTGCTGATGCGAATGGCTGGGCTCTTGTTACTCATGAGTCCCCTCCGAACAGGAAGTCCGTCATGTTGCCTTCCTGCTCACGGCTGAGCCCGGTCGGATCCGCGCTGTCGGGGTCTTCACCCTCTGCGGGCTCGAGCAGCCCGTCGACAGGGGGAAGGTCGGGCAGCGCTTCCTCCACGGGACCGCCGGCTTCCTCTCCCCCGAGAGAACCACCCGGAAGCATGCCCGTAACCGCGTCAGGGTGCACGATCAGATTAACCCTGAAGTAGTGGGAAAGGCCGTCGTGACCGTTCGTCGCCAAGGCCCAGTACCTGATGAAGTTGAATACGTTGTCCAGATTCGCCGTGAGGTCTTTCACGATGGGGCGAGCCGACTCCGCCGACTCCCGTACATCCGATCCCGCGGCACGCAAGTGTTCGGCCACCGGCGCGGCCTCGTCAAGCAGCACCTCCGCCCGTTCCAGCACCGGTTGCGCCGTCGCGAGCGCCGGATCGAGCGAGTCGGCGAACGTCATCAGCTCATCGGAGATCTCTTGAAGCTCGTCCGTCACAGGGCGCAGCTCCCGCAGCGTCGGCGTGGCTTCCTCGGCGGTCGCGGTCACCTGGCGCAGCGTCATTCGAACCGATTCGAGCGTGCCGGGCAATTCGGCGAGAGTCTCGTCCACCGCCTCCTGCTGCTCCGCGGACACCTCCAACAACCGGTCAGCCGATCCGGCGAGCTCGTCGAGCGCCTTACCGTCCTCGGCGGCAAGAGCCTCTGCAACTGGTTCTGCCTGCTCAATCAGCGAGTTCAACAGCTCATTGTGTTCGGCGAGCACGGCAGCCAGCTCCTCGGTATCGCCCATGGACGGCGCAAGCGCCCGGATCGCGGCGTCGGCTTCCTCCCCGTTGCCGCCAAGCCCTTCACCCAGTGTCGTCACGAGCATGGCCAATCCCTCGCTAGTCGGTTCGTCGAGCACGTTAAGGATCTCGTCGAGGTCCACATTCGTTCCCGTCTGCGACGGCGGGATCGGCTCACTCGGATCGTGCGCAGGCTTGCCGACACTGCCCCGGTCGAAATCGACATAGCGCTCACCGAGCAAACTCACCGGCCGGATCGTGAAGGTCGCGTCCTGGTGAACGGGCATCGCCTCCGCTTCCAGCTCCAGAACCACATCCGCATGCCCGTCCGTCGCCCGGATGTCAAGCACCTCACCGACAACGACCCCGTCCAGTTTCACCTCGTTCCCTACCACGAGCGGCGCCGCAGATTCGAACTGCGCGACCAGTCTCGACGGTTCCTCCGCACTGCCCGATACCGCAATTCCCGCTGCGGCGGCCGTCGTGGACAGCACCACACACGCCGCTGTCGCGATCACCCGAAACCGTGAGAACTTCATCTCATTCCACTTCCGAACGCGTCCGTCCACGGTTGGTCCACGGCATCACCCGGCATCGGAGTCATGTCCTTCTCCACTCCGGCACCAGTGATTCCAGGATTGACGTTCGCGCCTTCCAAGCCGCTCTGTATGAAGAACCGAGCATAATGCCCGTTCGCGTCGTAGCTACCCGATGCCGACCCCCAATTGGACAGGAACCCGGCGAGTTCCGGGGTGTACGGGCGGAGGAACGACAACGCGTCGTCCGCATCCCGCGACGCCTTAGCCGCATCGGGGAATGTCGACCGACCGGTATCCAGTAAACCCGGGGTATACTCGAGTAGCTCGGACAGGGCGCTCAACGTAGGCCGCAGCTCGGCCACCGCGGGCCGCAGGTCCCCGAGCACCGGCCGGAGGTTGCCTGACACCGATGTCATCCGCTCGGTCACCGGACTGAGGTCCTCCAGTAGTGGCACCGTGGCGTCCACAGCTCCGGGTACCCTTTTCAGCGTGCTATCCGCCTGCCGCACTATCTCCGGGAGCCGCTCGAGCGTCTCGCCCAACTGCTGGTGTTGCTCAACCGTCTCCGCTGTCGTCTCGCCCAAGGCGGACACAACCCGTTCGACTTCCTGATCGCGCTGCTCCACGATGGACATCGTTGAGTTCAACTGGGTGATGAGTTCCTTGATAGCCGCACCATCACTCCCGATCCCGCGCAGCACAGAACCGAGGGATTCGAGTGCGGGACCGGCCGTCGTCAAGGTGTCGTTGATCTCCGCTTCCCGCTCGTCCAACGTTCCCTCCACGTCGTCGACGAGTGCTTTGAGCTTGTCCCTAGTCGGCTCGTCGAGTATCGCCAGCACCTGGTCGAGCTCGACGGGAGCGGCCATCTCTTCGGTGAGCATGGAACCGGACGGCAGCTCCTCGTTTCCGGATGGTCCGTCGTCGATCACGAGTCGCCGCTCACTGAGCACCGCCTTCCATGAGACCTCGACTGTCGCTCCCTCACGTAACGGTGCGAACTCGTCGTCGAGCTCCAACCTGACCTTCGCCTTACCGTCCTCAGTGGAAATCTCGCTGATCGACCCCGCCTCGTAACCGTCCCGCATCACCGAACCTCCCTCCACGAGGTTGCTGGCGTTGGGCATCATCACTGTCAGTGTGTAAGAACGGTCCAGGGTGATGAACGTCGTGGCGCTCACCGCTATCGCCAATACCGCGACCACCGCAGTCATGAGTATTCTGCGATGCATCGATCAGTCCATCCCCAACGGCCCAGCGGAGTCTCCCGAAAGGAACTGCCGCACGAAAGGATCCTCCGATCCGAATGCACCTGCCGCCTCGCTGTAGTGCACGACCTTTCCCCTCCAGATCACACCGACGTAGTCGCTGACCTTGTGAGCAGTACGGATGTCGTGCGTGACAACCAGGTAGGTTCCCTTGTGCCGCTCGTGCATCTCCAGGATCAGATCGTTGAGCAGGCTCGTACGAACAGGGTCCAGACCCGAGTCGGGCTCGTCGAACAGCACGATATCCGGTTCGAGTATCAGGGCCCTAGCGAAGCCAGCACGCTTTCGCATACCTCCCGATATCTCGTTCGGCAGCTTCGCTACGGAGCGTTCGAGTCCCACCTCGGTAAGACGTCCCATGACGAATTCACGGATGTCCTTCTCCTTCATGTCCGTGTGTTTGCGCAGTGGAAACGCCACATTGTCGAACAGGTTCATCGAGCCGAACAGCGCCCCGTCCTGAAAGAGCACGCCGAACCGTTTACGCAGCTCATACCGTTCGTTCTCTGAGACGTTCCAGATGTCCTTCCCAAAGATCAGTACCTCGCCTTTGTCCGGTTCAAGCAGGCCAACGAGATGTTTGATCAGCACGCTCTTGCCCGTACCGGACGGACCGAGGATCGTCGTTATCCTGTCATCGACGAAATCGAGATTGATCCCGCTCAACACCTGAGAGTCGCCGAACGTCTTGTGCACACCGCGAACCTCCATGGAGTGCACGATGTTGTCGGCCTGCTGCGCTGCCCGCGGCTCGGCCACCTCCTCTGAAAGCGCCGCTGCGGACGGCGGGTGCGTGGTAGCGACTTCTGGATTCGCACTCATCTCTGACCTCCTGGGCGAGCGCATCCTGCGGTACTATCGGCCGAATTCCTTGTGAATCAGTTGGCGATGGGCGCGTTTGGGGACAGTCCCCAGAACAGCTGCGTCCCCAGCGCGCCGATGAGATGGACGAGCACCATATTGACCATCATGGATTTCGCGGTATTCTTGCCGACCTCGACCGGGCCACCTCGCGCTGTATAGCCGTAGTAGCAGGCGACGAAGATGATGGCGGTACCCATCGCCATGCCCTTAGCCATGGAGTAAGCGAAATCCAATGGGTTCTGATACAGCCAGAAAACATACATATGGCCGCCCGTTGAGACGCCGC
The DNA here is from genome assembly GCF_900188115.1 of Haloechinothrix alba. Classification (GTDB taxonomy): domain Bacteria; phylum Actinomycetota; class Actinomycetes; order Mycobacteriales; family Pseudonocardiaceae; genus Haloechinothrix; species Haloechinothrix alba. The sequence continues at coordinate 67,343 of NZ_FZNW01000022.1, forward strand.
CGACGTGGTAGACAGTTACGAGGATCTCGCCGAGCGACATCATCCCCAGGCTCACCGCGTACAGGAACGGCATGGCGATCCACGCCGCTACGATCCGCGTGCCGACGAGATAGCTTCTGGACTTGATGCCCATGACCTCCATCGCATCGACCTCGTCCGCGATGCGCATCGATCCGATCTCGGCCACGAGCCCACAGCCCACTTTCGCGGCGAGTATGTATCCCCACATATATGGAACGAGTTCGCGAACAGCGCACCAGGCGTTGAAGATGCCCGAATAGATCGGCGCACCGATCTGCCGCAGCGTGTATATCGCCTCGGTACCGCACATGGTCCCCATGACGAACTGCATTCCCCAGATGATCAGGCCACTGGACAGGATCAGTATCGCGCACTGCCGGATAACTTCGCTCCAGTGCATACGCACATCGGGCAGGTTCCTGATGACCTGACCGGAGAACCGCATGATCTCGCCCGCGGTTCGCACGACTGACAGCAAGGCCTTGCCCAGGCTCGCGAAACTGATCACCGTATCGCGTGGTTGAGGCGGCTCGACTTCGTTGCCAGGATCGTCAGGGCGCTCAGGGGCAGTAGTCATCAGTCATCCCTCTACTTGTAGACCTGAATCTCGGGGTGCAGGCCCAGGAGAATATTCGTGAACACCACATTGAATACCCAAATCACGGCAAACGAGATGACGACGGACTGGTTGACGGCGCGACCGACACCGATTGGCCCGCCCTTGGCATACATACCCATATAGCAATGGACCACCCCGATGATGAGGCCAAAAATCGTCATCTTCGTCAGGCTTCCCCAGACGTCTGGAAGAGTGAGATTGGCGAAGAGACTCTCGTAGAACGCCCATGGATTGGCACCGAGAAGTGGAACCGAGGCGATGAATCCGCCGAGCAGACCGAAGCACAACGCGACTACACCGAGCAGGCCGGTCAGCAGCGTCAGCGCGACCACCCGGGGCAGCACAAGGGTCCGGATCGGGTCAACACCGAGAACCTCCATGGCGTCGATCTCGTCCCGGATCCTGCGCGCTCCCAGATCGGCGGTGATCGCGGTACCGACGACGCCCGCGACCACCATGGCGTTCACCCACGGAGCGAACTCACGGATGCTTGCCATGATGAAGAACGATCCCAGCCGTTCCGGCATGCCGAAGAGGTCATAGATGTTCCCACCCTGCAGGCCGGGGGCACCGAGGCCGAATGCCGTCGTGGAGATCGCCATCGGTATCCAGCACTGCTTGAGCACCAGGAACATCTGGTCGAAAGCGTCACGCCAGTAGCCCCAAGGACGGCGCACTGCCATCCAGAGAACCCGGATGCCAAGCCGCGCCATCGCCCCGAGTTCGACCAGTGGCTCACCGATGCGCCCGCCGGCCGCGCGCTTCGGCTTGCCGGGGGAGGCCGAACCCGTACCGTCACCGTCTTCCTCCATGTCGGTATCGGCTGGTGCGCTCATCGCCGCCATCTCCCTTGCGACTTCCCTGCGCGAGGCGCGTGATGACTATGGACTTCCATTGACCCTCCGAGTCCCGTACTGCACTTCGTACCGGATCTTCCGCCGGCAGCCACGCATCCGACACCACTCACGTGGGTAGTAGCGAGGGCGAATTCGGGTAGGTGAGACACCCGCGAGTGCGGCAGTCAATGAAGCCACTGTCGCCGGAGCACGAACACGATGTCGGCATTTTGTGTCCTCGGCACGGTGGCGGTATTTCCTACTGGCAATAGTGTGGGAACGCGACAGTGCCGGATCACATCACTACCCGGAATCGAGTGGACATGACTGCCGTCACGCCAGTCCGGTTGGCGGCGTTGCGCGCACGGGCGCCCGACGCGATCGCCGACATCTACCGATCGCATCGCGAATCGGTCTACAACTTCCTTCGATCCCATCTCCGTGATCACACCACTGCCGAGGATCTCACCAGCGAGACGTTTCTTCGCGCGATACGTGGGGCGCGCCAACTCAGGGACGGCACCGACTACCTCGGCCCGTGGCTGATCCGCATCGCACGCAATCTCCTTTTCGACCACGTCAAGTCGGCGCGCAGCCGATTCGAGACTGTGAGCGAACCAACCGATGTAGACGTTCGACCCGACCTCGACCCAGTGCAGGTAACGATCCACAAGACCGAACGAGAGAGCCTGCTCGCGGCGCTTGACGAGCTGAATCCCGATCAGTGCAGCTGTCTGGCGCTGCGATTCCTCCATGACCACACCGTCAGCGAGACGGCAGCCGCGATGGACCGCACATCGGCCGCGGTCAGGTCGTTGCAGTACAGGGCGAGCCGCAACCTGGCGGAGATCATTGCGGCGCGCCGAAACGAACAGTGCGCCCACGCCAACGGAAGGTATGACCGCTGATGTCGTCACATCATGGCCGGACCAACTGGATGCACCGGCCCTCCGGCGAGAGGGCTCTCGGGAGTATCGACACGCCCAACGCCGTACGCGGCGCTTCGACCGGTTTCACTGTGCTATTACTCGGCGGCCTACTGATGCCACTGGTTGCGACAGTGGCACCGCCCCTGGGTGGCGTGTGGCTCACTGCAACGGCAATCCTGGCGTTCGGCATCGCGGGAGCCCGAATCGGCAACTCTGCGCTCCCGGCGCGTCACGGCGCCGTCGCGGCAGTCGGTTCATATCTGCTGATCGTCCCCCTGCTCATGATGCATTCCGCGAGCCGTGACCCGCTCCAAATGGCGATGACGCTCGTCGCCGCCATCGCGGTCGGAGCTCTCACGGGCTGGCTCAAGGCGCGTATTGGGTCCGACCAGCGGGAGCCCGGTCCGGTGGCTCGGTCCTCAGCACCGCCGCACCGAGCCAGCGGCACGCGAGTAACGCAAGCTCGACGTCGACGCGGTCGTCGCTGACTGGCTTGCCGCGCTCGTCATCGGCTTTCGTGACGCGGTACTTGACGGAGTTCTTGTGCATATCCAGCCGCTCCGCAGCCGCCGTGTAACTGCCTCCCCCTGCAAGGAACACCATAAGAGTATGCCGTAATCGATGATGTGGTTCGTCGTCGAGTGCAAGCGGACCCAACACCCGGTGCACCCACGAACGGGTGGCCGGTACATTCTTCGATAGCAGCGAGGCCGTCGCGACTCCCGGTTCGCCGAAGCCGATGAACGCCGGTGTCGCTCCACCATAGATCAAGGCCACCGCTTGCGCGCACAGCGCTTGCTGGTGCGATTGCCGGAAACCGTCGACGCCCGCGCCGGGCTTGCCACAGGCTCCATCGGGCGCGGCTTCGTAAGTCTCGGCGAACCGTCGCACCTCGACCATATCGACCGTCCTTCTGGTGCCGATCGGCAACCACACCCAGAGGCTCGTCCGGTCCACAGGCACGGTCAATGGTCGTGCCGAGCACCCCAGATGCGCGGCGAGTGCGATGGCGAATCCCTCCAGCCTGCCCAGCTCATCCTCCCTCGGAGACGTCAAGTTCCCCCACAGAACCATTCCGACATGTCGCTGCCGCAAACCATACCCGATAGCGGCTTCGGTCACGTCGGTGTCAATCTCCGCACCGTTGATGATTTCCTTAATATAGTGCGCCCGCACAGCGTTGCGGTTCTCCAGCCACTGTTCGCGCTCCTTCTCGTAGACCGCGACAACCTGCTGGGATATCCAGTCAATGTAGCCGAACGTCCAAGTAACAAACTCCTGGCAAGTCAGCAGGACCGTAGACGGATCTCCGACATGATGTTCGACCGTGTCGAATGTCCATTTCAACAGGTGGTCCTGGCCGAGCCGGTAGGCCCGCAGCAGCGCGTTTACCGGCACTCCCCGTTGAGCGAGCCTCCTTGCGTACTCGAAAGCCGCTGGCGGGAGTTGCACATGCTCCCTAGGGATACCGTGCCGCAACCCGTACAGGATCGTTTCGATATTGTCTTCGATGCTCGCCCCGAGTAACTGGATCATCCGCTCGTCGTCACGCAGTTCGCTGATCTGCGTCGCTAGCCGATCCCGCATCGACATTGTGAGGGCGGGAAGGTTCTCGTGGAGCTGCGACGCCACACGTGACACTTCCCAGTCGACATTGCCGTGCACCGAACTGTCCACGCTACTGAACATTACCCGACTATATGCCGGATAGGCGATGCACGCATAGCTTGCCTGTCATCGCGTCGATACGGCGTCCGGCACCCGGGGTCGGCTCGCGCTTCACGATCTCTTCTTGGCTCCGCGCGACAAATCGCTGCCGAACAATCGTCGCGGGAATACGAGGCGCACAGGCCGGCTGGCTGCCATCGTGGGCAGGAGCACCGTGCCACCGGTAGCACGGCCGATTGCTTGACATGATCACTCGAAGACGAAGCGTGACTTTCAGCAGCGATGCAGGACAGGAACGGAAGTCGATGACGACATTCCACGTGTGCGGGAGCAGCGGTGTACGGCCGCGATCGGGAGTGTCCGGCGGCCAAACAGCCCGGACACGTGTACTCCGGCAAGGAAGTTCCTATGACCAGCGGAGCTGAGTCGCCGGTAGCGAACCATACGCGTTCGCTCACCCGAGAGGCCCCATCGCGCGATACTTCCTCGCAAGCGCAGGACCCTCTTCCCGCGGCCGAGCGCGAGGACCCTTCGAACCAACACGTCGCCGACGTGGCCGCTCAGCTCAAGCGCCGACTGGGCGAGATCACCAAGTCGATGCGCTCCATCCTGGCAGAACAGGTCGATGGCCTCGGGGATCAACACCTGCTCGACCTGCTTGGTGCCAGCATCGAGGGTAACGTCGATACCCTGTTGCACGTACTGCAACACAACATCCGCTTGCATCAGGTAGAACCGCCATCCGCGGCCTACGAGTACGCTCGCAGACTCGCGCAGCACGACGTACCGGTCAACGCTCTGGTCAGGGCATACCGGCTTGGACAGGAACACTTTCTACAATGGTGTTTCGCGGAGATTCGTCGACGACCGACGGACTCGCGCACGTCCTACCTTGCGTCCCAATACATCGTGTGCGTCACTTTCGCCTACATCGACTGGATTTCCCAGCATGTCATCACGGTTTACGAGACCGAGCGGGAACAGTGGCTGGTCAACCGCAATACCGTCCGGGAGGCTCGTATTCGCGAGCTGATCGCTCACCGCGAATCCGACTACCGCGCTACTGAAGAGCACATAGGATACTCTCTCCAGCAGAACCATATCGGCGTAATCGTCTGGGACCTCGACGCCGGTTCGGTGGACAACAGATGGGCGCAGCTGGAACACGTCGTCGGTGAGATCGGTAAGGAGCTGGGCTGTACGGGCAGACCACTCTTTACCCCGTGCGACCGCGCGAGTGGATGGGCCTGGCTGCCTTTCGGCCGGTCGGCTCCTGAGATGAGCCACGCGGCACTGGGTGGCCTCGTGCGCGCTGCAGAGGGTCGGTTCATGCTTGCCCTGGGCACGACCGCGGCAGGTCCCGACGGTTTCCGCGAGACCCACCTGCAGGCCAGGCAGGCTCAGCGCGTCGCCTGGGTAGCAGGCCGAGACGCTCGCAGGATCACTGCGTACGGGGACAGCGGCGTGCAGGTGGCCGCACTGCTGAGCGAGGACGTCGACGGAACCAGAACCCTCGTACGCACGACCCTGGGCTCGCTGGCCATTGACGACTCGTACCGCGCGCGCCTGCGAGAGACGCTCCTTACCTTTCTCGCCACGGCGAACAGCTTCACGACCGCCGCGGCGCAGCTCACGATGCACCGCAACTCGGTGCGATACCGGGTTTTAAAGGCTGAGGAGGAACGTGGCGCCTCGATCGGCGCGGACCGGCTCGACGTCATGCTCGCACTCGTCGCCTGCCGGTGGCTCGGCGGCGCCGTGCTGACTGAGCCGAGCCACCGTGCCGGAACGGACGAGCACGGCGCGCTTTCCTGACCCTCCGACCGAGGGGTCGCCCGCAATTGTGTGCGGGCCGCCTCTCCTACAGACTGTCGCAACAACTCGGCCTGGACAGCGATTCATGGACCGAACCTCTAGCCGTAGCCGAAGACTTGTCGAGGGTCAGGACGCTCCGCTGAGACCTGAGTTCACGCGGTGGCGCGTGACTCGAGCCAGCGATCGAACTCCTGCCTGGTGAAGGTCCCGTCGACACGTTCGATGTCGCCGCCCGCGCTGATGAAGGCGAACGCAGGCTGGGCCGTGACCCCGAAACGAGTCCACACCTCACCGTCCTCGTCGTTGAGGTTCGTGAACCCGTCGGTGCCGAACCTGGTCGTGAACTCGCGCATGGCGTCGACATCGTCCCGGGAAGCAATGCCGAGGAACGTCACCTCGTCGCCGTGCTCGGCTGCCAGCTCAGCGATGAACGGCGCCTCGTGCCGGCAGATCGAACACCACGGCGCCCAGAAGAACAGCACAGCAGGCTCACCGGCGAGCTCCGTCCCCGAGTAGGACTCGCCGTCGAGCGTTTCCGCGGTGAAATCGAGCTCCTCGAGTACTTCCGCGGACCGTGCCCCGGATCCGTCCCCGCCGCACGCGGCGAGCACCAGCAGCACGCTCAGTGCCAGACCGAGCAGGCGGATACGGACGGTCACACGACACCTCCTGGCTCCGGTAACCACGTGCGAGGCTTCGCACAACGATCTGCGTGCCGACCTCACCGCAGCACGCACGGTCTTGCGGTGAGGCTGTCAGCAGTATGACACCGCCGGCCAGGCTGCTCCTACCCGATCGCGCGACCGGCGTACTCGGGTGCGTCCTCGGCGAGACCGTCGAACACGCGGCGCACGTTCTCGGGAAACGTTGCACCGCGGCCCTCCTCGGAGTCGACGTGCACTGCCAGGACCTCCTCGGTGGCCACGAGCTCACCGTCGACTGTCATCTCGTGACACAACCACACCTTCTTCGCCGCCGTACCAACCACACGGCTGGTGACCACCAGCTCACGACCGGATGGGACCTCACGCAGGTAGCGAACATGCGCCTCGACCGTGTGCAGCGAGCGGCCCGACCGGGCACGGTAGTCGGCGACGCGCCCTACCTGGTCCATGGCCGAGTCCGTGGCGAACCCGAACACGAACACGTAGTACGCGTCGCTGAGATGCCCGTTGTAGTCGATCCACTCGTCCCGGACGGGCCGGCGCGGGGAGGTCGATCCCGCGACTTCCGGAACGGACCGGTCATCTTCGTCCGTTGCGGATCCCGCCGACTGCACGATCGCGGTCCCGGACGAGCTCCCGGATCCCGCGTTCGCCCGCGGCTTCCTCGCAGCCAGACATCATGCGGTCGCGCAGCTCGTCGGTGAGCTCGGGAGCCCCGGTCCGCCGACTGGGATCAGGTCGCGGAGGCGCTGACCTTTCCGTTGGCGCCCTGCGGGATCGGACGCGACTCGCCGGTCTTGGCATGGGTGGCGTAGAGGGTGAAGCCGACGAAAGTGAGCCCGCCGACGATGTTTCCGATGATGGTGGGGAGCTCGTTCCAGAACAGGTAGTCGCCGATGGAGAAATGGCCGCCGAGCATGAGCCCGGACGGGAACAGGAACATGTTCACCACGGAATGCTCGAACCCCATATAGAAGAAGACCAGGATCGGCATCCACATGCCGATCACCTTGCCGGAGACCGAGGTCGACATCATCGCTGCGACCACGCCGGTGGAGACCATCCAGTTGCACAGCACGCCGCGGATGAACGAGGCGAGCATGCCTGCGGCGCCGTGCTCAGCATAACCGACCGTCCGGCTCTCACCGATCGTGCCGAGCATCTGACCGACCTCGTTCGGCTCAGTCGTGAAGGCGAAAGTGAAGATCACCGCCATCATGACCGCGACGGTGATCGCGCCGGCGAGGTTACCGACGAACACCAGCCCCCAGTTGCGCAACAGTGTCTTCATGTTCACGCCAGGCCGCTTGTCGAGCCAGGCAAGTGGAACCAGCGTGAACACGCCGGTCAGCAGATCGAATCCGAGCAGGTAGAGCATGCAGAAGCCGACCGGGAACAGCAATGCTCCGACCAACGGCTGGCCGGTTTGGACGGTTATGGTGACCGCGAACGCCGCGGCGAGAGCGAGAATGGCGCCTGCCATGTACGCGCGGATCACAGTGTCTCGCGTAGACATGAGTGCCTTCGACTCGCCCGCGTCGATCATCTTCGTGGCGAACTCCGGTGGGTGCAGGTAGGACATGCCCTCGCTCCTTCCGTCCGTACACCGCGCACGTTCGAGCACGGTCGTACCCGGGTGGTTGCGGACCACCCTGGCTTCCGCGCGTTTCCCCTTGATGACATAGCCGGAAGCTTCTCGTTACGCCGTTCTCACCGGACCACCACGGTCGGGGTGTCACTGTCGCAACACGGGGCCGCGCAGCGGCAGGGCAACCCGCCCAGCAGCCAGCATCATGTGTCACACGCGAAAATTCTCGGTTTCCCTACTCGGAGGGATCTGGTCCCGTGTGGGCATCGACGGCATGCTGACGGCACGCAACCGTCGTCGAAGGAGCACGCCGTGAACGACACGATCATGAGCAAGACCGACGCCGCCGCCCGAGTGGTAGCTGCCAGGCTCCGTCGTGGCCTTTCTTGGTCCGAGATCGCCGAGGAGATCGGTTCCCCTCTGGTGTGGACCACGTCCGCATTGCTCGGACAGCACCCCATGACTCAGGAGCAGTCCGAGCAGGTCTGCCGGCTGCTCGACCTCGACGACGCCGTCGCCGAGAGCCTGCGGGCGCAGCCCAGCCGCGGCACGGATCAGGCGACGATGACCGACCCCACGATCTACCGGTTCGTCGAGGCACTCGCGGTCTACGGGCCCGCGCTCAAGGAGCTCATCCACGACGAGTTCGGCGACGGCATCATGAGCGCGATCAACTTCCGCGTCGACTTCGCCAGGCACCCCGATCCGGCAGGCGACCGCGTCGTCGTGACTTTCGACGGCAAGTTCCTCGACTACCGGTGGTAAGCGCTACAGACGACCGCTCGTGCGAACCACGTATACCGGCACCGGACCCGCGTGCGTACGAACTACGTGGCCGCCAGGAACCGTAGCGCGGCTGCCCCATCAACAACATCACGTCGCCGGCGTGAAGCACGCCTGCGGGATCGAACACGACTAGGACATGCGCCGCACCTCGAAGCGCGGCTTCTCGTGCAAGCTCTGACCGACTACGCAGTACCGCTCGGTCGACCGCGCCAGGCGCTCCAACGACGCATCGTCCGCGTCGCTGTCCAGCTGCACGGTGACCACGACGTCGCGCACGCCGACGGGCACATCACGGTCCATGCCGAGTGTGCCCCGGGCGTCGAACACGCCGTCCGCGCGGAGGGTCGCCGCACGGATGGTCAGATCCATCGCTGTGGCGACGCTGCGCAGCGTCACACCCGCGCAGGCGAGCAACGACTCGAGCAGCATGTCGCCGGAGCACGCATCGCTGCCGTCACCTCCGGTGGCGACGTGCAGCCCGGCCCGCACCGGCCCGGCCCAGCCGTGGACTGTGCACGTGATACCGGCATCACGGTAGTCACCAGTAGCACCAACCGGCGTCCGCGCGCCGGCCGGATCCGCACGGAAGCGCGCTCGCAACGGTGCCTGGGACTCGCGCAGCGTCGAAGCATCCATATCCGTCTCCCAACCAGAGCCAACCGTCACGATCATCGAAGCCGCGGGGGTCAGGTCGGTCCATAGCGTCACCCGTGATGCCCGGGCCCGTCACCTGCTCCCACAGCCAGCGTACGCCGCTTGGCGTTCAACGCGGTGGAGTCGGACGGCACGGGGTGCGTTCTCGGCTTCGTCGGGGAACACCCGCAAGGTCTCCCGCAGGCGCGCCGCGCTGGGCGTGTCCACGGCGAGCGGCCCGAGCGTCGAGGTGCCGGCGGAGAGCGTGAGCGGCGTCCGCGCGCCAGTGGCTCGCGCCAGGACGGTGGCGGCGGGTTCCAGAGCGTCCTGGATCACACCGGATTGTTCGGTCCACACGACAAGCGCGGTGTGGCGCCGGGTGAGCTCGTAGCCCAGACGTTCACTGGCCCGGCGACTGTCGATCGGGGCACCGTCGAGGATCAGCCGGGTCATCGACGTCGCGTTCCGACAGTCCCCCACCGGCGACGAGAGGACAATCGACGAAGCACGACGCCTCGTCACCGCCTACCTCGAGACATATGCCGTGTGAGGGTCGACCGGGAGATGACAGCCCATGGCGAGCACCGACCGGCCAGGAGAGTACGACTCCGACGGCATGACCGCCCCGATCCTGGGCGAGCCGCGGAAGTACACCAGCCATGATGCGGCCATGGCCGCCAGGGTCTCGCCGCAGTTCGCGCACCGTTACTGGCTGGCGTCGGGTTACGCGGTGGTGGATGACAACGCCGTGGAATTCACCGAGTCCGACGTGGCCGCGCTGCGCCTGATGGCGGGCTATATCGCACAGGGCATAGCCACCGAACACGGCCTCCTGCAGGTGATACGCCTGATGGGGCGAACGCTGTCCCGGCTGGTCGAGTCGCAAGTCGACGTCGTCCTCGAGCGCCTCGATGATCCGGATCCGAGCGACACCGGACCGGCGAGGCAACGGATTCGCGCGGGCCGTACCGCAGTCACGAGCCGGCGACCGGGAGGAATCGATGGGTGCGCCGACCACGTTGTGTCCCCGCGTCCGAGGTGGTGACCACCTCGGACGCGGGGAAACCGTCAAAAGTTCAGACCGCTCGATCGTGACGGCGGACCAGAAAACATCGAGGCTGACGCCACCTCCACTCGAATCACAGCGCCTCACGGCGCAGACCGTTCACCGGATACTCCCCAAGGCTGTTGGGCATGGCCACGATTGCCGCTACAGCGAGATCCACCACGCTGATGCGGGAGGCGCGTGGATACGTCGTAAGCCGGGCCAACGACGAGCCGGCCTTGTTCCGCCGTGCACGCGAGGCCGGCTATGTGGCGCTGTTGGTCGGCTCAGTCGTCTCGAGTCTCGATCGGGCGATACCCGCCGCGCTTTCTCCCACTGCGAGCCACAACGCTGAGATGTCGTCGACGAGCTGGTTCCGACTGATGGGAGCAGTGCCGTTCACCCAGGACAAGATGGCCTGGGCAGTTCCGCCGATGACGAAGGCCGGCGCGGTCGACGCGAGGGAATCATATTCCAGCTCGACACCATGGATACTACGGGCATGGTCGACGAGAATTGCGGTGAGCCCGTTCATCGCATCGGTGCGCCGAGCGTGTTCCGTGGGACTGTCGGCCACCCCACCAAGTAGTACCAACGCCTTACGAGGATCAGTACCCAAGACGCCGACGACGGTATCGACCGCTGCGCGCGCCTGCTCCGCGAGGGGAAGCTCGATCGAGTTCTTGTAGGCGGTGACAGCAGCGTTACCGACCTCCGCCGCGACCTCATCGATCACGGCGCTGGCCAGCGTGTCGAGATCGGTGAAGCTCTCATAGAAGTACCGCTTGTTGAGTTGTGCTTCGGCGCACAGGCGGACGACGGTCGCTGACCGCCACCGGTTTTCGGCCATCGCCGTCAGGGCAACATCGATCAGCTGCGAGCGTCGGCGCCGGACGCGTTCCGGCGCCGACGCTCCCCTGTAACTGCGTTCACCGGTCGAGGACACGCACACCATCCTCCCACCTCCCGGTGTACCGACGTGCCATTGACAGCCACGTAAATCTGGTACATTCTCGTACCAGATTGGAGGCTGCGATGACCGCTGAAGCGAAAGGTGTCACTGAGCAAGCGGATGCCGGCGAACACTTGCCGAACGCGAGCGTCATGCTCGGCGAACTCCGCGCGCTCGCTGAACACAGCCCGACAAGGGCCCGTACGGAGACCTGGTCGTACCTGCGCGCACTGGGTGAGCGAAACGACCACGACGCGCTGTCACACCTCTTCGGTGCGGGCACCGAACCTCGCAACCTGGACGGAAAGCTCGAGGGCCAGATCGTCGGAAAGCTTTTCGGTATCCCCGAGGCCAAACTCGCCAATCAACTCATGAGGATCGACCCGACGTGGCGAGGCAAGTCTTTCGACCTGGCCGCGGGTACGGGCTTGAACCGTCTCTCACCTATCGCGTTGGTGGCGATGCCCATCGTCACGTTCGGCTACCTCGGTCTTCGGAAGGTCGGCAGGGAGTCGGAGGGGTTCCATTTCAACCACTCAGTCGACCAGGGCCTCATCGAACCACGAGTGACAGTGCGCGCCTTGGACTATGGAGTGCCGCAGTACAAGAACCCGGGTGTTCGCACGTTCCCGATCCGAAAGACTCGCGACGAGATCGTCGAACTGACGCCGGGTGTGTACCTCGGCCGAGCGCTCCTGTTCAAGGGGTCCGACGAGATCCGTCCCATCGCCTATTTCGCACTGCGGCATCCAGTGGGCAGCCCGCTATGATCGCACTCAACAATGCACGAGTGTGCGTGACCGGCGGCGCCAGAGGAATCGGGCGGGCCACCGTCGCGGAACTGATCCGTCGCGGAGCCACGGTCTGGATCGGTGATCGTGACCTTGCCGCCGCGCAGGAGACTGCCGAAGCGCTCGGCGCCCACGCTTACTACCTCGATGTCACCGACGAAGCCAGCTTCAAGGACTACCTTCGGGCGGCGTCCGAGCACGGGCCGATCGATATGTTGGTCAACAACGCTGGGATCCAGCTCATGGGACACTTCGTCGACCAGGACCTTGCCGCGTTGCAGCGCGAGTTGGCGATCAATCTGGGCGCGACCCTTACCGGATCGCACCTGGTCCTGCCCAGCATGATCGAACGTGGCCGAGGACATATCGTGAACGTGGCGTCGATGGCGGGCAAGGTCACCACCCCCGGGATCGCGACCTACTGCGCGTCGAAATACGGAGTCGTCGCTCTGTCGCGGGCAATCCGCGCCGAACTCGCCGGAACCGGCGTCACGCTGAGCACGATCATGCCGGCCGCCACCCGGACGGCGCTGACATCCGGTGTCCGGTTGCGCCTGCAACCCACCCTGGACCCCGAGACCGTCGCCGCGGCGATCGTTGACAGCGCAGAACACGGGCGGGGCGAGGTGACGGTGCCGCGATACCTGGCGCCGGTGGGACTACTCGAGGAGGCGATGCCCTCCAAGATGATGTGGCGGCTCAAGCGATTCATCAGTGGTGGCGATTACGGCTCCTACGACCCGAGCGAGCGGCAGGCCTACCTCGAAAGGACCCGTTCCTCATGACGGTTGTGTCCAAGCCATTTCGAGCAGCACTCACCGACTCGGTCCAACGGCTCGGGTCGGCGATAACCTCTCGGTACCCGGAGAATCCACAACCACTGGCCGAACCGCCTGCGGGTAGCGGGCTTCGGCCGGTGATGGGCAGCTATGGATTTCCGGTCATCGGCCACGCCGTCGAAAGCATGACCAGCCCGTTGGCCTACCCACGAGAACAGTATCGACGTTACGGGCCCGTCTCATGGACGGGCGCCGTCGGCTTCCGCGTCGTTACCGTCATGGGTCCTGATGCCCTGCAACAAGTCTGGCTCGACCGCAACAAGGTGTTCTCGAGCGAACGTGGCTGGCGGCCGGTCATCGGCCCGTTCTTCCACCGCGGGTTGATGCTGCTGGACTTTGATGAGCACCTGTTCCATCGGCGAACCATGCAGCAGGCCTTCACGCGTCCGCGGCTGAACGACTATCTGGAGGCAACCTGGCCACTGGTTGATCGGACCCTGCGTTCGTGGAAGCCCGGACAGCGGTTTCACATGTACGACCACTCCAAACAACTACTGCTCGATCTGGCCTGTCAGGTTTTCATCGGCGAGTCACCCACAAGCTCCGCCGCACGCCAGCTGTCGGAGGCGTTCGACAACGCCGTCCACGGCGGTCAGGCAATGATCCGCTACCCCGTCCCGGGCGGAGTCTGGTCGCGCGGCCTTGCCGGACGCCGGTACTTGCAGTCCTACTTCCGCAACAGGATTGCTACCCGTCGCGCCGGCAACGGCACCGACCTGTTCAGCGTGCTGTGCAAAGTGGAATCCGACGACGGTGCCGTCTTCACCGACGACGACATCGTGAACCACATGATCTTCTTGTTGATGGCAGCGCACGACACCAGCACGATCGCACTGTCGATGATGGCGTACCACATCGGCAAGGATCAGCCGCTACAAACCGCCTTGCGGGAAGAAGCCCGGTCACTTCCCGACACGCCGTCGATCGAGCAACTGAACGAACCCACTCTCCTGGACATGGCGTTCAAAGAAACCCTACGCATGCATGCACCCGCAGGAACGCTGTTCCGGCAGGCGACCGCAGACACCGAGATCCTCGGCCACTACATACCGGCCAACACACAAGTGGCACTGAACCTGCACGCCTCGATGCGGCTCCAACAGTGGTGGCCCAGCCCGGACACCTTCGATCCCTACCGATTCCAAGACCCCAACAGCGTCAAGGAACTGCACGCTTACGCCTGGTCACCCTTCGGCGCCGGCGCACACAAATGCATCGGCATGCACTTCGGTGGACTCACCGTCAAGGCAGCGATGCATCAGCTCCTCAGACGCTACCGATGGTCCGTCCCAGCCGACTACACACCACTGATGACATGGGGTACTGGACCAACACCCGCCGACGGACTCCCAGTCACACTGCAGCCGCACACGAACTAGGCCAACCGACCCGACAAGGCCGAACGCTTCCAGCACACCCTCGAACCCGCTGGGTAACTGTTCTGCCCAACCCGTCCAGCCGACCACCCGGACCAACCCGCACAAACACACGGCCGAAGCCCCATCAACAAGAGTTCGGCCGTCCGCGAGGTCCTGAGACACCACACTCGGAGCCGGCACGGGGGTTCGATCCCCTGACCTACGGTTTACAAGGGTGTGCTGCAGCGCTGACCAGGGCCTCTACCAGGCACTTTGGCCACGCCGGGGGTCGCTGCGGGCATCAGGGACCACATGATTCACCCTGGTTTCGTGCCATGAACGGTGCCACGGCTTCGGTGAATTCGTCGCCGTAGTTGTCGTCTCATCTGAATGATCCGCGCGTTGGTTCTCTATGGACTTGATCGGAGGCGCGAGTTGTCTCATCGACCGAGGCGAACGATCTCGACAGCGATCTCGACCTGTGATCGCGCTTGCCGGACGAGAATCTCGACCTTGGCCGCCCTGACTTTTGCCACGTTCGGCGGGTCTTGACGAGTGCGACCTGTTGACCTGCTGGTTTGTTTCGGTTGCTGGGCTGATTTGCGCACTAAATGGGGTCGTAGAGTGGCCGGGTGGCGT
>NZ_FZNW01000036.1 GCF_900188115.1 Haloechinothrix alba
CCTCATCCACGCCGCACAATCACCACACGCCTGACACAGCCGGCACACCACCCCCACCTACCGCGCACACCACCCACACAAACCCGAGGAGAACCTCATTCAGCGCCCGGGGTGCTGGTGACGGCGGTGGCCTCGGCGCTGAGCATGTCGAGGACCGCGGAGACGGCGGGGCGGGTCGGTCCCCCGGCCCGGAGCACCGCCTCGATGTGCCGTGCCGCGCGGATCCCGGCGAGGGGACGCCGGACCAGGCGGCCTCCCCGGGCAGCCATGGAGTACCTCGGCAGCAGCGCGACCCCGTGCCCGGCAGCCACCAGCGCCTCGATCACCCGGAAGTCGTTGATGCGCTGCACGACGTATGGGTGCATCCCGGTGCGAATCGCCACGGACCGCAACACGTCGTCCGCGGGGAAGCCGACGTCCACGCTGATCCACCGCTCGTGCGCGAGATCGGCAAGCTCCACCTTGTGTTTCGCCCCGAGCCGGTGGCCGTGCGGCAGCGCGATGTCGAACGGTTCCCGTAGCAGGTGCACCACACGCAGCCTGCTCGCGTCCTCGCCGGCGGCACCCGACGGCGAGTCGAGTGCCTCCGCGTGCTCGTCCCTGTGGGTCAGCACGATGTCGAAATCCGCGAGCAAGCCGGGGACCTCGCCCGGCGTCAGCTCCACACCCGATGACTCCACCTCGAGGTCGGTGACCTCGGCGACCCTGTGCAGGAACCCCGGGAGCAACATCAACGCGGCCGAGGGGAACAGCGCCACCCGCACGCGCCCGCGCGGCGCGCTGCGGTAGGTGTCCACATCCGACTCCGCGCGCTCCAGAGCGGCGAGCACCTCGTCCGCGCGGGCCACCAGCGCACGTCCGGCGTCGGTGAGCCGCATCCCCCTGCCCGCCGGCTCGGTCAGCGGGACCCCGACCTCCGCCTGGAGCGCCCGGAGCTGCTGGGACACGGCCGAAGGCGTGCAATGCAGCGCCTCGGCGACCGCGGTCACGCTCCCCCGGTCGGCGAACTCGCGCAGCGTGCGCAGCTTGGGAATGTCCATACAGTAATACTACAAATACTTTACAATTATTTTCGCTTGTGCTTTATATTTCCTCGCACCACTCTCGGTAGCGTGGCTTCCCACGATCGCTTCCTTGCCGTCGTCATCGCCCTGCTCTGGGGTATGAACTTCATCGCCATCGACATCACACTCGGGCACTTCCCGCCGCTGCTCGCGGCTGCCCTGCGATTCACCCTGATCGCCATCCCCGTGGTGCTGTTCGTGCCACCACCCCGCGTACCGCTGCGGTGGTTGCTCGGTTACGGGCTCGGTACAGGCACGTGCCAGTTCGCGTTCCTGTTCGTCGCCATAGAACTCGGGATGCCCGCGGGCCTCGCCTCCCTCGTCCTGCAGGCCTCCGCACCGTTCACGGTGCTGCTCGGTGTGCTCCTGCTTGCAGAGCCGGTGCGCCCCGTCGCGGCGCTCGGCGTGGTGATCGCGGCCGCGGGCATGGCACTGATCGGATGGCAACGGTTCGAGCACGCCGCGTTGTTGCCGATGGTGCTGACCCTGCTCGGCGCGCTGAGCTGGGCGGCGGGCAACCTGTGCGTGCGCAAGGCCCGGCCGGACAGCGCCCTGCGGTTCACGGTCTGGATGGCGGTCGTGCCACCCCTTCCGCTGCTGACCCTGTCCCTGCTCGCGGAGGGGCCGGGCACCGCGTGGCGCGCGGTGAGCACGATCGACTCCGCGCAAGGCTGGGCCGCTCTCGGCGGCCTGGCTTACGTCGCGCTGTTCGGCAGCGTGATCGCGGCCGCGCTGTGGGCGGTGCTCATGGGGCGCAACCCGGCGGGCACCGTCGCGCCGTTCTCCATGCTGGTACCGGTCGTCGGGATGTCCGCGGCCTTCGTGCTGCTCGGCGAGCGCCCCACCGCCGTCGAGCTGTTCGCCGCCCTGCTGGTCATCGGCGGTGTACTGCTCGGCTCCAGGCCCGCTCGAGGTGACACCGACGCGACGCACCGCGAGCCTCATGCCCGTGGCGGGGTATCCGAGGCCACATCCGCCGAACGCGGCCGCAGCTCGCCTGCCAGGATCTCCTCGGCGTAGTGGCAGGCCACCCGGTGTCCAGGGGCCACCTCGCGCAGCTCCGGGCGTTCGGTGTCACACCGCTCGGGTTGCCGCCACGGGCACCGGGTGTGGAACCGGCACCCGCTCGGCGGGGAGGACGGCGACGGGAGGTCGCCGGGGATCAGGATCTGCTCCCGCGCGTCCTCGACCACCGGGTCCGGGATCGGCACAGCGGACAGCAGCGCCTTGGTGTAGGGGTGCATCGGCTCGGTGTAGAGCTCGTCCGCCCCTGCCTCCTCCACAAGCCCGCCGAGGTACATCACCCCGATCACGTCGGAGATGTGCCGCACAACAGCGAGATCGTGCGCGATCACCAGGTAGGTCAGCCCGAATGCCGACTGCAGCTCCTCGAGCAGGTTCAGCACCTGGGCCTGCACCGAGACGTCCAATGCCGACACCGGCTCGTCACAGATGATCACGTCGGGCTCCAACACCAGAGCACGCGCGATACCGATCCGCTGGCGCTGCCCGCCGGAGAACTCGTGCGGGTAGCGCGACAGCGCGTTGCTCGCCAAGCCCACCCGCTCCAACGTGTCGACGATCTTCGCACGGCGATCGGCCCTGCTCCGGCCGATCCCGTGGACCTCGAGCCCTTCGGCCAGGATCGACTCCACGTTCTGACGGGGGTCGAGGCTGCCGAGCGGGTCCTGGAACACCATCTGCAGCCGGCTTCGGGCGCGCCGCATCTGCTCGCCCGACAGCTCGGCCAGGTCGGTTCCCTCGAAACGCACGTGCCCCGAGGTGATGTCGACGAGCCGCAACACCGCCCTGCCCAGCGTGGTCTTGCCACAACCTGACTCGCCGACCAGACCGTAGGTGCTGCCGGCCTCGACGGAAAGCGAGACACCGTCGACCGCATGCACGTACCCGACGGTCCGCTCGAAAACGACCCCGCTCCTGATCGGGAAGTGCACCTTGAGGTCTTCCAGTTCGAGCACGCTCATCGAACGTTGTCTCCCTCCGCGACATGGCCGTGCCGGTCGGCATCTGCCGGGCCGGGGTCGAGGTTCACCGGGTTGACGCAGCGGTGCTGGTGGCCCTCGCCCGCGGGTACGAGCTCGGGCGTGCCGGTCAGGCACTCCATCGTGTAGTGGTCGCAGCGGGGCGCGAACGCGCAGCCGTCGTTCCAGTCGATCGTGTCGTTGATGGAGCCGCGGATCGGGGTAAGCGCCTCGCCGCGCGGGGCGTCGAGCCGCGGGACCGAGCCGAGCAGTCCCGCCGTGTACGGGTGGTGCGGGTTCGCGAACAGCTGCTGCCTGCTACTCGCCTCGATCACCCTGCCCGCGTAGAGCACGTTGATGTTGTCGCACAGCCCGGCCACCACTCCCAGGTCATGGGTGATCATGAGCAGCGAGGTCCCTTCCGAGCGCACGAGCTCACCGAGCAGGTCGAGGATCTGGGCCTGGATGGTGACGTCGAGGGCCGTGGTCGGTTCGTCGGCGATCAGCAGGCGCGGGGCGCACGCGACGGCCATCGCGATCAGCGCCCGCTGGCGCATTCCCCCGGACAGCTGGTGCGGGTACTCCGTCAGCCGCCGCGCGGGGTCGGGGATCCCGACCCGGTCCAGCAGCTCGGCGGCACGCTCCCGGGCGGCCTTGCCCCGCATACCCTTGTGGCGCCTGAGTGTCTCGGTCACCTGCCTGCCGATCGGCACAACGGGGTTGAGCGAGGACAGCGGATCCTGGAAGATCATCGCCAGCTGGCTGCCCCGCATGTCCCGCAGCCGCCGTGCGGGCAGCGACCGCACGTCGATGCCGTCGAAGTGTACGCGGCCACCGACCTCGACCCCGCGGCTCGGCAGCAACCCCATGAGTGCCAGCGAGGTCACGCTCTTCCCGCAACCGGACTCGCCGACGAGCCCGAGCACCTCGCCCTCGTCCATGCCGAACGAAACCCCGTCGACGGCACGCACCGGCCGCTTGTCGTCTCCGGTGAAGGTGACCGAGAGGTTGTCGACCGTCAGCAAGGGCATGCGATCACTTCCGCAGTTTCGGGTCGAGGGACTCCCGCATCGCTTCACCGAGCAGCGTGAAGCCGAGTGCGGTGATGATGATGGCCACGGCCGGGTACATCGCCAGCTCCGGCGCCCCGACGAGGAACCGCTGCGCGTCGGCGAGCATGGCTCCCCAGTCCGGGGTGGCCGGATCCGGGTTCCCGAAACCCAGGTACGACAGCGCGGCGGCCTCGATGATCGCCGTGGCCAGGGTCAGGGTCGCCTGCACGATGACCGGCCCCAGCGAGTTCGGCAGGATGTGCGAACGCACGATCCGCGGCCTGCGGACCCCGAGCGCCGTCGCGGCGAGTACATAGTCCGAATGCGACTGAGCGAGCATGGATCCTCGCAGCAGCCTGGCGAAGATCGGTACCTGCGCCAGGCCGACAGCCACCATCACCGTGGTCAGGCTCGGCCCGAGTATCGCCGCGATGCTCACCGCGATCAGCAAGGCGGGGATGGCCAGCATCATGTCGATGAAACGCATGATCACCGCGTCCAGCCGCCGACCCCATGCCCTGCCGAGGCTCACGGCCGCCCCTGCGACCCCACCGAGCATCGCGCCCGCGGTGAACCCGAGCAGGGTCGCGACCACGCCGACCAGCAGCGAGTTGCGCGCCCCGACCAGCATCCTGGAGAGCTGGTCGCGTCCGAGGTGGTCGAGCCCGAACCAGTTCTCCCCGCGGGGTCCGACGAAGACGTTCTGGTTCGGCATGACCTCCCTGCCCCACAGCTGCGCCCCGGGCTCGTAGGGCGCGACGAACGGCGCGATGACCGCGACGAACAGGAACGCGCCCACGATCACCGCGCCGGAGATCGCCATGGGGCTGCGGCGTAGCCTGCCGAACGTCTCCCGCAGCAGGCTCGCGCCCTCGGCGTCGCCGTCCCGCTGCGCGGTGAGCTCGGCGAGCCGATCGACCTTGTTCACCCTGTCTGTCCCCAGAGCCATCAGCGCACCCGCACTCTCGGATCGAACAGCGTGTACGACAGGTCCACAAGGAGGTTGACGACCACATAGATGATCGCGATGAGCATGAGGAAGCCCAGGATCGCCGGGTAGTCACGCTGCTGGGTGGACTCGTAGATGAACGAGCCGATGCCGCCGAAGGCGAACACGCTCTCCGTCAGCACGGCACCGGCCAGCAGGCTGCCGGTCAGCAGGCCGATCGCGGTGATCACCGGCAGCATGGCGTTGCGCAGCACGTGCCGGGTGCGCACCACCGTCGGTTGCAGCCCCTTGGACTCGGCGGTCCGGACGTAGTCCTGGCCGAGTACCTCGAGCACGCTCGCCCGGGTCATCCTGGTGATCACCGCGAGTGGGATGGAGGACAGCGCCAGTCCGGGCAGGATGAGGTGGCCGAGCGCGCTGACCGTGACATCGAACTCCCCGGTGAGCACGCTGTCCAGCACGCGAAAGCCGGTGATCTCGGTGAAGCGCGCTCCGGCGCCGAGCCGGAACGCCGAGGGAAGCCACCCGAGCTTCTCCGCGAAGACGACCTTGAGCATGGCCGCCAGGAAGAACACCGGGATGCAGATGCCGAGCAGCGAACCGGCAACCGCGCTCGAGTCCAGGAAGCTGCCTCGCTTGCGCGCCGCGAAGTAGCCGAGCGGGATGCCCACGCACACGGCGATGAGCATGGCGGCGATCGCCAGCTCCGCCGTCGCGGGGAACCTGGTGGTGAACTCCTCCATGACGGGCCTGCCCGTCTGCAAGGAGTTGCCGAAGTCGAACTCCCCCAGCCGTTTCAGGAACAGTCCGTACTGGACGATGATGGGCTCGTTGAGCCCGAGGGACTCACGCAGTGCCTCCCGCTGCTGGGCGGAGGCGTCATCCGGCAACAGTGTGTTCTCCGGCCCACCCGGAAGTAGCCGTAACCAGAAGAACAGCAGGATCGACAGCCCGAACAGCGCCGGAATCAGTTGCAACAAGCGCTTGAGGATGTAACGGAACACGGTCTCTCATTCACGGTCGAGGTCGCGCGTGCGATCGCGAGCGGTCACCGCGCGGGGTGCCTGCGACCTGTGCCGTCCGGGCACGTCACGCAGAGCACCCCGCGCGGCGGGGCCGTCACTCTTCCGCGAAGCTGACGTCGGCGAACACTTCCTGGGTCAGCGGGGAGACGTCCATCGGCTCCACGTCCGGCGCGAAGGCGATGGCCGGAGGTGAGCTCGAGATGGGCAGGCCCGGCAGGAAGTCCATGATGACCTCGTTGGCCTCGGCGAGCTTCCCGGCCCGTTCCTCCGGGTCGGGAGTGCGATCGATCTCGCTCATCAGGTCGAAGATCTCGTCGTTCTCGAAGCCCCACTCATCGCTCGGCCGGTCGAACCAGGTTCCGAGGAAGTTGTAACCCTCGTTGAAGTCACCCGTCCATCCCAGCAGGTAGAGGCTGCACTGGCCGCTGTTGGTCGCCGGGATGTACTGGTCCCACTCCATCGGCTTGGGGTCGATGGACAGGCCCACCTCCTCGAGGTCGCTGGAGATGATCTCGAAGATGTCACGCACCGCAGGCATGTACGGGCGCGAGGTGTCGGTGACGTAGCAGAAGTCCACCGTCAGACCGTCGACCCCCGCGTCGGAGATCATCTCCTCGGCGAGCTCGGGATCGTAGTCATAGGTGGTGACGTCCTCCGACCATCCGTCCACAGTGGGCGGCATGAACTGCGAGGCGACCTCGCCACCCTCCGGCAGGATCGTGTCCACGATTCGCTGCCTGTCCACCGCGTGTGCCATCGCCTGGCGTACCTCGAGGTCGGCGAACTCCGGGGTCGTCTCCTGCTGGAACGCCAGGTACAGGATGTTGAACACGTCTCGGGTCGGCACCTGGAAGCCGTTCTCCTTCAGCGGCTCGACGTCACCCGGAGCGGCGAGGTCGTAACCGTGGATGTCCCCGGCCTCGAGCGCCTGCCTACGTGCGGTCTCCTCCGAGATCGTCTTGAAGATCAGCGTCTTCACCTTGGCGTTGTCGCCCCAGTAGTCGTCGAACCGCTCCAGGGTGATCTCCTGTGAGCCGTGATCCCAGCCGGAGATCTGGTACGGGCCGGTGCCTGCCAGTACCCCTTCACCCTGGGTGTAGTCCGGGAAGGCGGAGTCCGCGCTCGTGATCTCGTCGTCCTCGATCTGCTCGAGGCTGCCCGGGCTGAGGATGGCGAAGGTGGCCATGCTGAACGCGCCGGGGTAGCTCGCAGACGGCTCTGCCACCTCGATGGTGACGGTCAGCCCGTCGGCGGTACACGAGCGGAACTTCTCCTCGGTGTCCACGCCTTCCTCGTTCTCGGCGAACCCACCGAACATGTTCTGCCAGTAGTACGTGAAGTTGGTGTCCTGGTAGGCGCCCTCGAAGTTGTGCCACCGGTCGAAGTTGGCGCACACGGCTTCGCCGTCGAGCTCCTCGCCGTCATGGAATGTCACGCCCTCACGGAGCTGGAATGTCCACTCCAGCCCGTCGTCGGAGGACTCCCAATCCTCGGCCAGGCCACCGACGATCTCCTTCCCACCCGGTTCGTGGTCGAGGAGGGTGTCGTAGATCTGCCGCGTGACCCGGAACGTCTCCCCGTCGGTTGTGAAGATCGGATCCAGGGTCCGCGCATCGGTCGGCACACCGAAAACGAACGGCTCGGTCTCATTGCGATCACCGTCCCCGGTGTCACGCTCGGACTCGCATCCTGCCAACGACACTGCGAGCGCACCGACGATCCCGATCAGGGCCGTACGGCCGAGCCGCGTCACCCGCGATTGGAGCATGTCTGCACCCCTTGCACATGGTCGGTTCCCGCCCCAAGCGACCCGTTCGGGCCGCGCCAGGCGAACTCATGGGCGCAGACACTAGCGCCAACCGTTCGTTCAGTTAACCACTTGAGGTCACGATCCTGCTACGGAGTGGCACAGCTGTGCCACTGGCGGAGATGCGCAGCCCGGTCGCCGCGGGCCGTCACAGCGCGCGGCGACCGGACAGGGCACGGCCGAGGGTGAGCTCGTCGGCGAACTCGAGGTCGCCGCCCATGGGAAGCCCCGAGGCCAGCCGGGTCACCGTCAGGCCGGGGAAGTCCCGCAGCACCCGCACGAGGTACGTCGCTGTGGCCTCACCCTCGGTGTTCGGGTCGGTGGCGATGATGACCTCGGTGACCTCGTCGGAGGAGATCCGGGCCAGCAGCTCCCGCATGCGTAACTGGTCGGGGCCGACCCCGGAGAGCGGGTCGAGGGCTCCACCCAGCACGTGATAGCGCCCCTTGAACTCGCGCGTGCGTTCCACGGCGAGCACGTCCTTGGATTCCTCCACGACGCAGATCACGTTCGGCTCTCGCCGCTCGTCACGGCAGATGCGGCACTGTTCCTGCTCGGCGACGTTGCCGCACGTCTCGCAGAACTGCACTCCCTCTGCGACCTTGCCGAGCACCTCGGCGAGCCTGGTGATGTCCGCGGGATCCGAGCTGAGCAGGTGGAACGCGATGCGCTGCGCGCTCTTCGGCCCGACCCCTGGCAACCTGCCCAGCTCGTCGATGAGGTCTTGTACTACTCCCTCGTACAACTCCCGCTCCGCTCCCGTTGGTCGGTTACTGAGCGGAACCCGGCAAGCTGGGACCGCCCAGCCCGCCGAGATCCATCCCGCCGCCGAGTCCACCGGCGAGCGGGCCAAGTTTGTCCTCTGTGAGCTTCTGCGCTGCCGACATGCCGTCGCGTACGGCCGCAACCACCAGATCCGACAGCGTCTCGGTGTCCTCCGGGTCCACCACGCTCGGATCGATGGTGAGGTCCTTGAGCTCGAGCCCGCCCGTGACGACGGCGCGGACCATACCGCCCCCCGCCGAACCGGTCACCTCGGTGTCCGCGAGCTCCGCCTGCGCGTTCTGCAACTGCTCCTGCATCTGCTGCGCCTGCTGCATGATCTGCTGCATGTCGGGCATGCCACCACCTGGCTGCACCATGATTCGGCCTCGATCCTTCCGCCGTCGACGTCTCGTGTTCGCCGCCCTGGGCCCGCTCGCCTGCTCGCACCCAGCCCGCCGGGCGTGCTACGTCCAGCTTAACCGCTGATATGACTCGGGCTCCGTTCCGACCGCCGCAAGACGGCCACGGCAGCCGCGAGCCGGGCTGTCACTCGAGCTGGCGCGCTCCCAGCTCGTCGGACAGCAGCTGGTGTACCGACACGCCCTGCTGCCCGGAACCGCCCGGCGGCTCCGGATCCGGCTCGGGATCCGGCTCCTCGGGCGGCAACGGGATGTCGTCGTCGGCACCCGCCGCGTACGCGGCGGGACCGGGCGGTTGGGGCTCTGTGCGCTGCGGTTCGGTGCGCTGCGGTTCGGTGCGCTGCGGTTCAGCGCGCTCCGGTTCCGGGCGCGCGGCATCCGGTGCCTCCTGCGACTCCGTCACCGGCTGCCGGCTCGCCGCTTGCCGCTCCGGGGCCGGGCTGTGCTGCTGTGCCTGCTCGGGGGACTGCTGAGTCTGCTGCCGGGTCTGTTGCTGGGTCTGCTGCTGGGTCTGCTGCTGGGGACGCTGCCGGTCCGCTTGCGGAGCCGCACCGGCCTCGCCGCCCGCGTGGACGCACGTCACCTCCCACTGGCCGCCGAGAACCTGGTGAAGTGCGGCCGCGACGGCATCGGTGTTGCGTTCCTCGGACAGCCGCCGCGCGAGCGGCGCCGCCGTATGCGAGAGCACAACGGACGAGCCGTCCACGCTGTGCACGGTGGCGTTGGTCAGCATCGCCTCGGTACTCCTGCTGCTCTTGCGCACCTCCGCGAGCAGTTGCGACCAGATACCGCGCAGCGCGGTGGCGTCGATGCTGCCCGGTTGTGCCGGGCCCTGCGACGGCTCCTGGGGTTGCTGCGGCTGAGGCTCCGGTTCCGGGGACGCCTGCGGTTGTGGCTCCGGTGGAGGCTCCTCCCGCGGCCGCGCTTGCCGGGCCGCCGCGGGAGCGGCGTCCTGTTCGTCCTGTTCGGACGGTCGTTCCTGCTGGGGTCGCTGCTCGCCCGCCTGCTCGCCACGTCGAAGGGGCTGCTCCTGTCCCGGCTGCGCGGAGTCCTGGTGCTGCTGGGGCGCAGCCCGGCGCTCCTCGCTCGCCCGGTCGGCGGGCTCCCCGGCCGCAGCGGCCCCTCCGGCGGTCACCCTGCGTTCCAGCCGCTCGACCCTGTGCAGCACGGCAGCCTCGTCATCGGTGGCGGCGGGCAACATCATCCGCGCGCACAGCAACTCGAGCAGCAGCCTGGGCGCGGTAGCGCCGCGCATCTCGCGAAGTCCGTTATGGACGATCTCGGCGTACCGGGTCAGCGTCCCGAGGCCGATCCGGTCCGCCTGAGCGGACATCCGGTTCAGCTCTTCCTCCGGCGCCGCGACGAGCCCCTGCTCGCCCGCGTCCGGGACCGAACGCAGCAGGACGAGGTCGCGCAGGCGCGTCAGCAGGTCGGTGGCGAACCTGCGCGGGTCGTGCCCGGCCTCGGTGAGTCGCTCGATCGTGCCGTACACCGACGCGGCATCCTCCGCGGACAGCGCGTGGATCATGTCGTCCAGCAGGGCCGAGTCGGTGAAGCCGAGCAGCGCCACGGCGCGGTCGTAGGTCACGCCTTCCGGGCCTGCCCCCGCGAGCAGCTGATCCAGCACCGACTGGGTGTCCCGTGCCGATCCCGCACCTGCCCGGATGACCAGCGGGAACACCGGAGGTTCCACCGTCACGCCCTCGGCGGCGGCGTTGCGCTCCAGCAGCTCACGCATCGCCCCCGGTGGGATGAGCCGGAACGGGTAGTGATGCGTCCGCGACCGGATGGTGGTCAGCACCTTGTCCGGCTCGGTGGTGGCGAAGATGAAGATCAGGTGTTCCGGCGGCTCCTCGACGATCTTGAGCAGCGCGTTGAAGCCCTGCGCGGTGACCATGTGCGCCTCGTCGATGACGAACACCCGGTAGCGGGACTCCGCGGGCGCGTAGAACGCGCGGTCCCGGAGCTCGCGCGCGTCGTCGACGCCACCGTGGCTGGCCGCATCCAGCTCGATCACATCGATGCTGCCCGGCCCTTCCGGGGCGAGGTTGCGGCAGGAGTCGCACTCCCCGCACGGCTCGTCCGTCGGACCCTGCGCGCAGTTCAGCGAGCGCGCCATGATCCGCGCCGAGGACGTCTTGCCACAGCCACGGGGACCGGAGAACAGGTACGCGTGGTTGATCCGGCCCGCGGCGAGCGCCGTCCGCAGCGGGACGGTCACGTGATCCTGGCCCACGACCTCGGCAAAGGTCGCCGGCCGGTACTTGCGGTACAGAGCGAGGGCCACGCCGTGAGGATACCGGCTCCACCAATGCGGTCTCCGGTTGGTGGGGTAGATCTCCAGCGGGCTCGGCACTGCCTGCGATGGGCACCACCCGGCCGTCGACAGCCGACCGTGCCAAGAAGGGGACCCCGCGCACCCGCCAGAGCCTGCTTATCCTTGCTGCCTTCCGGCCCTGGGGAGGTTCACAGGGTGGACGCCGCGCGGGGTCCACGTTCCAGTGTAGAGGCCGCGTCGCCGCCGCGCCCGAGCGGGTGTGGTGGGAGCCGAAGGTGACCTCGGGCTCCTTCTAGGAACCCGAGGTCACCTTCGGCTCCCACCCCGCAGCGGCTGGGTCAGCCGGACAGCAGGGTGCGCGCTTCCTGGGCGGCCGGTCCGGCGGAGGCGAGGTGCTGCAGGTTGTCCGGGATCGGCTCACCACGGTGCCGCTTCGTCTGGGCGTACAACTTGCCTGCCCGGTAGGACGACCGCACCAGCGGCCCGGCCATCACCCCGGCGAAACCGATACGCTCGGCCGCCTCGGTGTGCTCCACGAATTCCTCCGGCTTGACCCACCGGTCCACGGGATGGTGCCTGGCCGACGGCCGGAGGTACTGGGTGATCGTCACGATCTCGCAGCCCGCGTCGAACAGGTCGGCCAGCGCGGGCTCGACCTCGTCCGGGGTCTCGCCCATGCCCAGGATCAGGTTCGATTTCGTCACCAGACCGGCCTCCCGCGCCTTCGTGAGCACCTCCAGCGAGCGCTCGTAGCGGAAGCCGGGGCGGATGGACCGGAAGATCCGCGGCACCGTCTCGGTATTGTGCGCGAGCACCTCCGGTTCGGAACCGAACACCTCGGCCAGCTGGTCCGGCTCCGCGTTGAAGTCCGGGATCAGCAGCTCCACCCCGGTACCCCGGTTGAGCTGGTGGATCTGCCGCACCGTCTCGGCGTACAGCCACGCACCGCCGTCCGGAAGGTCGTCCCGGGCCACGCCGGTCACCGTGGAGTAGCGCAAGCCCATGGCCTGCACACTCTCGGCGACCCGGCGTGGCTCGGTGGTGTCGAGCTCGGCAGGCTTGCCGGTGTCGATCTGGCAGAAGTCACACCGCCGCGTGCACTGGTCCCCACCGATGAGGAACGTGGCCTCGCGGTCCTCCCAACACTCGTAGATGTTCGGGCAGCCCGCCTCCTCGCAGACCGTGTTCAGCCCCTCGCGCCGCACCAGGCCCTTGAGCTCGGTGTACTCCGGCCCCATGCGCGCCCGGGTCTTGATCCACGACGGTTTCCGCTCGATCGGCGTCTGCGAGTTCCGCACCTCGAGTCGCAGCATCTTGCGACCCTCCGGGGCAACGCTCACGGTTCTACCTCCAGGGACCTCGGCGGGACGGTTCGGGATTACCGAACGTCCGGGTACAGCGGGTGCTTCCGCGCCAGCAACTCGACCCGCTCGGCAAGCGCCTTCTGTGTGGCGTCGTCGAAACTGGGCTGCAACGCGGTAGCGATGATGTCAGCCACCTCGGTGAAGTCTTCCGTACCGAACCCGCGTGCCGCCAGGGCGGGGGTGCCGATCCGCAGGCCCGACGTCACCATCGGTGGGCGCGGGTCGAACGGCACGGCATTGCGGTTGACCGTGATGCCGATCGAGTGCAGGCGGTCCTCGGCGTTCTTGCCGTCCAGCTCGGAGGCCACCATGTCGACGAGCACCAGGTGCACGTCGGTGCCACCGGAGGAGACCTTCACGCCTGCCTCCGCGCAGTCGGAGGCCGACAGCCGCTCGGCGAGGATCCGGGCGCCGTCGAGTACACGCTGCTGGCGCTCGCGGAACTCCTCGCTGGCGTTGATCTTGAAGCCGACGGCCTTGGCCGCGATCACGTGCTCGAGGGGGCCGCCCTGCTGACCGGGGAACACCGTGGAGTTGACCTTCTTGGCCAGCTCCTGGCCACACATGATCACGCCACCGCGCGGGCCGCCGAGCGTCTTGTGCGTCG
Source organism: Haloechinothrix alba (assembly GCF_900188115.1). Taxonomy (GTDB): domain Bacteria; phylum Actinomycetota; class Actinomycetes; order Mycobacteriales; family Pseudonocardiaceae; genus Haloechinothrix; species Haloechinothrix alba. The sequence continues at coordinate 13,313 of NZ_FZNW01000036.1, forward strand.
TCGTGGTCACCAGGTGCGCGTGCGGCACCGGGTTGGGGTGCAGGCCCGCGGCGACCAGGCCTGCGAAGTGCGCCATGTCCACGAGCAGGTAGGCGCCCACGGCGTCGGCGATGCGGCGGAACTCGGCGAAATCGAGCTGGCGCGGGTACGCCGACCAGCCCGCGATGATCATCTTCGGCTGGTGCTCCCTGGCGAGGCGCTCCACCTCGCCCATGTCGATGCGGCCCGACTCCTTGTCCACCTGGTAGGCGACGACGTTGTACAGGCGGCCGGAGAAGTTGATCTTCATCCCGTGTGTGAGGTGCCCGCCGTGCGCCAGGTCCAACCCCATGATCGTGTCGCCCGGCTCGAGCACCGCTGCCATCGCCGCGGCGTTGGCCTGCGCACCCGAGTGCGGCTGCACGTTCGCGTGCTCCGCGCCAAACAGCTCGGTGACGCGCTTGATGGCCAGTTCCTCGACGACATCGACGTGCTCGCAGCCACCGTAGTAACGCCGGCCCGGGTACCCCTCCGCGTACTTGTTGGTCAGCACCGAACCCTGGGCTTCCAGCACCCCGACCGGCGCGAAGTTCTCCGAAGCGATCATCTCCAGCGTCGACTGCTGACGGGTCAGCTCGGCGTCGATCGCCGCGGAAACCTCCGGGTCAACGGTGGCAAGCGGTGCGTCAAACGAGTTCATGCTGTGGCCTCTTACTCCTCGATCAGTTCTGCACTTGTCGGTTGTCCCACTGTGCCCGTCCGCCGGTCACGACCGCCGGTAGAAGGGCAGCGCGACAACCTCGACGGGCAGGCTCTTACCTCGCACGTCGACGGACAGTTCGGTACCCACATCGCTGTACTCGACGGGCACGTACGCCATCCCGATCGGATACCCCAATGTGGGCGACAGGGCGCCGCTGGTCACCTCTCCGATCGACTCGCCGCCGTCCGGTCCGACAACAGGATATCCCGACCGCGGGGCGCGGCGCCCCGAACCGGCGAGCCCGACAAGGACGCGCTGCGCCACTGCCTCCGACCGTGCCGCGAGCGCGTCGCGGCCGACGAAGTCGCTGGCCTTCTCGAACTTCACCAACCGGCCCAGCCCCGCGTCGAAGGGGGTCAGGTACTCGGTCAGCTCGTGCCCGTACAGCGGCATTCCCGCCTCCAGGCGGAGGGTGTCCCGGCACGCCAACCCTGCGGGAAGCAGCCCGTACTCCTGCCCGGCCGCGCTCAGCGCGTCCCAAACCTGCCGCGCCTGCGCGGGCGCGCAGTACAGCTCGAACCCGTCCTCGCCGGTGTAGCCCGTACGGGCCAGCAACAGGTCCACACCATCGATAGTGGCCGGCATACTGGCGTAGTAACGCAGCGAGTCGAGATCGGCGTCGCTGACGGCGCGCACGATGTCCGCCGAGGCCGGCCCCTGCACGGCGATCAGGGCGTAATCGGCCGAGCGGTTGGTGACCTCGACGTCGAAACCCGCGGAACGATCCGTCAGCGCGGTGGCGACCACCTCGGCGTTGGCCGCGTTGGCCACCACCAGATAGAGGTCCTCCTCCAGCCGGTAGGTGACCAGATCGTCGAGCACACCACCCGCGGTGTTGCACAACACGCTGTACCGCGCTCGCCCGACCTTGACCGTGGCCAGGTTGCCGACGAAAGCGTAGTCGAGCATGTCCGCGGCCTGCGGCCCGCGAACCTCGATCTCGGCCATGTGCGACAGGTCGAACAGACCGGCCGACTCCCGAACCGCGCGATGCTCGGCGAGCTCGCTGCTGTAACGCACGGGCATGGACCAGCCCGCGAAATCCGTGAACGAGGCGCCCAGCTCGCTGTGCACCTCGTGCAAGGGGGACGGGGTAGACACGCCAGACCTCCTCAACGGGGCTCGATCAGCCACTGACCAGCCACTGAACGGCTGCATAAGGGGTGGGAGATGCGCATACGGAGCTCCTCGGGTTCGTACTGATCGGAACTCCCCCTCTGTCATGAACCTGAGAGCTTCGCCTGCAGCGCTGCTGCCCAGCGCGGGCAAGGCTTGCACCGTGGGTGAGGCGCGGTGCGCCTGCTTTCCAGAGTGGCCTGGCCTGAAGCGGTATCGGATGCCTGAGAGTTTGGTGGGGATCTTGCTCCTTCGGCGCCCCGCCGCGCTGGCGAGGTCTCTCCCGCTCCGGCTCGTACGACCCGGTATGCAGTTGTATTCCACGCCTAAACGTACGCGCTCGTCCCTCGCCAGTCCACTGCAGTTCCGACATTCGTTGGTTGTGACACACCTGACGACCAGGCTACATCTGGTACGTCACACCACGACAACGCCGCAGGCGACACCGGTCGGCCACGCACCGGCCGGCCGGTGTCGGCCACCCGCCGGGTAGCTGGGGCGCGGAGCACTCCCGCCGAGGGAGTGGAGGGCACTCGACTTCTGGGGGCGGCCCGGACGGCGTGGTCGTGACAGCCGGCTGCGGGTGACGCACCGCACCACCGGACGGCCACCGGTGGTGGGCAACCCGGCGTAGCGACGCGGGTGCTCCCCACGACTCCTGGAGGCAAGCAGTGCTCACCAGACGACTCGCCCGGCACCGCGCGGCAACGCTCATCGCGGGCGCCGCGGGCCTCGCACTACTCGCCCCGCTGGCGGTCACGGCGGATGCGACGGAGGCCACCCACGGGCAGGCACAGGACTCGAGCGGGAGCGAGACCGTCATCCTCGTCCCCGGGGCCGACACCCCGGCCGAACGCACCGAGGTCGCGCGCACCGGTGTGGACGTCCTCCACATGGACCAGGACGGGCTGGCCGTGCGTGCCACGGACCGCCAGGTGGCCGAGCTGCGCGCGCGGGGGTTCATGCCCCAGCGGCACCAACCGGTGTCGATCGCGGCCCCACCGCCTGTCGACGACGCGTACCACGCCTACGAGGAGATGACCGCCGTGCTCAGCGACACTGCTGCCGAGCACCCGGACATCACCGAGCTGACCAGCGTCGGCACCTCGTACGAGGGGCGTGATCTGCCACTGATCACGATCAGCGACAACCCCGCACAGGACAGCGCCGAACCCGCCGAGCCCGAGGTGCTGTTCACCTGCACGATGCACGCCAGGGAACACCTGACCAGCGAGATGTGCCTGCGGATCGTCACCCGGTTCACCTCGGAGTACGGCACCGGCCCGGAGGTCACCGAGCTGGTGAACGAGCGGGCGATCCACGTGCTGCCGATGGTGAACCCGGACGGCGCCGCGTACGACGTCTCGGGCGAACGGTACAAGGGCTGGCGCAAGAGCCGGATGCCGCACTACTGGGGCTCCGTCGGTACCGACCTCAACCGCAACTGGGCGTACAACTGGGGATGCTGCGGCGGGTCCAGCGGATACCCTCGCTCGAATACGTACCGGGGACCGGAACCGTTCTCCGACCCCGAGACGCGGGTGATCGCCGAGTTCGTCAACTCCCGGGTGGTCGACGGGCAGCAACGCATCGCCGCCCATGTCGACTTCCACAGCTACGGTGAGCTGGTCCTCTGGCCGTTCGGTTTCACCGCAGCGGACACCCCGGACGGAATGACCGAGGAGGAGTACCAGCGGTTCGTCGACGTGGGCACGGCGATGGCAGACACCAATGGCTACGAGCCGATGCAGTCCAGCGACTTCTACATCACCGACGGCACGGTGAACGACTGGATGTGGGGCGAGCACGACATCCTGAGTTTCACCTTCGAGATGTACCCGAGCGGAGGGGGCATCGACGGCTTCTACCCACCGGGTTCGGTGATCGAGAAGGAGACCGCGCGCAACGACGCCGCTGTCGACCTGCTCCTGCGCGAGGCCGGCTGAGTGTGCGCTGAATGACGCTTTCAGTCCATGAGAAGGACTGAAAGCGTCATTCAGGGGACTCCTCAGGTTTGTGTGGGGAGTGTGATGGTGATGCCTCCGGCGCAGAGGTAGATCATGGCGATGAGGGCGGTGGGGCTGTGGTGGCCGTA
>NZ_FZNW01000044.1 GCF_900188115.1 Haloechinothrix alba
CTCACCCGCTCGAAATGGCGCCGCAGACACCAGCAACGCGCCCGACGATGCCACTACGCCGCACGACAAGCTCCGCAATAAGTGCGACTGTAGTACTAAGCGCGGGATCGGCAGATCGGCTCGCGATACCTCGACGCGTTCCCTCCACCGCGAAGCAACGCGGCATAACGACGTCGCACCACCCCGAATGCGGATCCAGTTCATCGGTCCTCCCGAGCCGACCCCGAGTCGCTCGTCAGGACCGGACCCAACAGCCGACGTGACACTGACCGCTGAACGAGCCGTATCGGCCAGCTGCGTAGCTCGAGTCATCGGGCCGTCCATGCGGCCGTCGCTGAGGAAACGGCTCTGCGCCGTTCGGCGAAGGCCAGCGCATCGTCCCAGGTCGCCTTCTTTGCGATCATCGACCGGTACTTCATGATGACGGTCTGCCCGTTGATCGCGAGCGAGCCGACGAGCCGGTCGCCCTCGCGATAGAGCGCGATGCATCGGCCGTCCTGTTCGACAGCGCCGTCGACCACTCGGATCTCGTCGCCGTGCGGGATGCCTACGAACTGGATTCGACTGTCATACCAGTCGGACCAGAAGTAGGGCACCGTCGTGTAGGGCTTGGCCTCCGCCGGGTTAAGCGAGTTCCTGGCGGCAATGGCTCCCTGCTCCGCGGCGCTCGTCCAGTGTTCCAAACGCATGTACCGATCGAACAGACTGTTCGGCCAGCGAGCGACGTCACCGGCCGCGTAGACGCCATCGACGCCGGTGAACAGGGTTTCGTCGCACACGATGCCGTCGGAGAGAGGCAGGCCTGAGCCTTCGAGCCAGCCGGTTGCGGGTGCCGCACCGACGCCGACCACGACCATATCCGCGTCCAGCGCGGAGCCGTCGGACAATCGCACTCGCTCAACCCGGCCATCGCCCTCGAGTTCGGTGACGGTAAGTCCGCAGCGCAGGCCGGTTCCGTTCATGCTGTGCAGTGACGCGCAGACTTGACCCATCTCGTCGCCGACCGCCCGGGTCAACGGCGTCGGCAAAGCCTCGACAATTGTCACGTCAAGCCCATGCTTGCGTGCGGCAGAGGCAATCTCTGATCCGATGAATCCCGCGCCAACGACAACGGTTCGGGCGCCCGCCTGGAGTGCCTCACGCACAGCCACGGCATCATCAAGCGTCCGCAGCGTGTGCACGCCTGCCAATCCTGTCGATCCCGGCAGCTCGCGGGCAACCGCACCGGTAGCGATCACCGCTGCGTCGTACTCAATGGCTCGGTCACCGACGAGAACTACCTTGCGCTCGGTATCCAACGCGGAAGCGGGCTCCCCGAGCAGGAGCTCGGTGGCAAGCTCATCGCGCAGCACGTCCTCGGCCCGGAAAGTCGGAGGTGCCGGCACAGTGCCTTCCTCGCTCGGTTCAAGATACGCCTTGGATAGAGGCGGCCGGTCGTAGGGCAAGTGTGAATCGGCGCCAACTAGCGTGATCCTCCCGTCGAAGCCAGCCTTCCGGGCACCCTCAACGGCACGCAGCCCAGCCAATGAGGCACCGACGACGACCAGTCGAAAATCGCCCACCACGCGAACCTCTCTTCCGTCGCAGCTCGCCAGCTATCCCGCGACGGCAGCGGCGTACCGCTCCCGCAGCTTGCCCTTGAGCAGCTTCCCGGTGGGTGTCCGCGGCAACTCGTCGAGGAAGTCGACGCTTCTCGGCGCCTTGTAGTGGGCGATGCGATCCCGCACGTAGGCGATCAGCTCATCGGCGAGTTCGGGGCTGGGTTCCACGTCCGGCGCCGGCTGCACAACGGCCTTTACCTGCTCACCCATCTCGGGGTCGGGTATGCCGATCACCGCGACATCGAGGACCTTGGGATGCAGGGTGAGAACGTCCTCGACCTCTTGCGGGTAGATGTTGACTCCACCCGAGATGATCATGAAGGACTTGCGGTCGGTGAGGAACAGGAAGCCGTCGTCGTCGACGTAGCCGACGTCGCCGACGGTCGTCCAGGTCGGGTGCTCAGGGTGCTGCGCGCGCTTCGTCTTCTCGGGATCGTTGTGGTACTCGAACGGCATCTCGTCGCGTTCGAAGTAGATCAGCCCGATCTCTCCGGCCGGCAGCTCGGCTCCATCGTCATCACAGATGTGCAGCGTGCCGAGCAGAGCCTTGCCGACGGATCCCGGCTTCTGCAGCCAGTCCTGCGGGCTGACGACAGTGAGGCCGTGGCCTTCGGTAGCGCCGTAGTACTCGTAGATGATCTCGCCCCACCAGTCCATCATCGCGCGCTTCACGTCAACCGGGCAGGGCGCCGCGGCGTGGATCGCCACCTTCAGACTGGAGACGTCGTACTTCTCGCGCACATCGTCATCGAGCTTGAGCATGCGCACGAACATCGTCGGGACAACCTGCGTGGCGGTGACCTGGTACCTCTCGATAAGCGCGAGCGTCTGCTCCGCGTCGAACTTCTCCATGACAACGACCGTGCCGCCGAGCGCGTGGATGGCTCCGGCCCACCGCAGCGGAGCCGCGTGATAGAGCGGAGCCGGAATGAGGTAGACGTCGTCGGCACCGATCCCGAACACGTGCTGGACGAACGGAACCAGGAAATCCGCGCCGGGCTCGCCGACCTGGACGGGTGCGAGCTTGCCCTTCACACCCTTGGGCCGGCCGGTGGTGCCGGAAGAATACAGCATTGACGTGCCCGCCGGCTGATTCGGAAGTGGGTCACTTGGCGCAGCGGCCAATGCGTCCTCATACGAGTCGAAGCCGGTCACCGGTCCGTCGAAGGCGTAGCGCAACTCCAAGCCGGGAACCATCGGCGCGACCACCTCGGCGAGTTCGCGCAGACCGGCCGAAGCGAACAACACCCGTGCGCCACTGTCCTTGACGATGTATGCGACCTCATCGGCCGAGAGATGCCGGTTGATCGCGGTGATGTACAGCCCTGACCGCAGCGCTGCCCAGTAGATCTCGAAGCACCGCATGTTGTTCTCTGACAGCAGGGCGACCACATCGCCCGGCCGCAGGCCGGCGTCGTCGAGCATCCGAGCGACACGGATTGAGTTCTCGTCGAGTTCCGCGTACGTCTGCGTGCGACCGGTGCCTGCCATGATCACGGCAGGCTTGTCCGGCGTCGTTTCAGCGATTTTTCCGGGGTACACCGATTTTCCTTTCCTCGTGCCTCAGAAGAAGCGACGCATCAGCTTGAGCTTGAGCGGGGTGTAGGGCGGATATGCGAGCGATGGGTCCGGACGAGCGGGTTTGGCCAACACGGCCTTGCGGTGGCTCAGCGCCTCGAATCCCCACCGCCCGTGGTAAGCGCCCATGCCGCTCTCGCCCACCCCGCCGAAGGGCAGGTTGGGTTCCAGGCAGTGCATCGCCACATGGTTGACGACGACTCCCCCAGAGCTGGTCTCGGCGAGCACACGTTCCCGTTCTTCCACGGATTTGCTGAACAGGTATGCCGCCAGCGGCTTCGGCCGCGCCTTGATGAAGTCGATGGCTTCGTCCAAGGAACCGACACTGAGCACCGGCAGGAGCGGGCCGAAGATCTCTCCGGCCATGACCGGTGAGTCAGGACTCGGGTCGACGATGATGGTGGGCTCGATGCCCAGACTGTCCGGATCGGTGCCGCCACCGGCGACAACGTCGCCGTCGGTTCCCTCGAGGACCGTGGCCAGGCGATCGAACTGCCTGCGGTTGACAATGCGCATCGTCGGCACCGATTGGTCGGCTCGGAAAGCAGCCACGGCCCTGACCAGCGCGCTCACGAAAGAGTCTCGCATCGCATGCTCGACAAGCACATAGTCCGGCGCGATGCAGACCTGGCCCGAGTTGGTCAGCTTGATCCAGGCCACTCTCCGTGCAGCCACCGCTATATCGGCGTTCCGCGTCACGATCACCGGGCTTTTGCCGCCCAACTCGAGCGTCACCGGCGTCAGCCGTGTTGCGGCGGCCTCCATGATCTTTCGGCCGATCTCGGTGCCGCCGGTGAAGAACGCGTGATCGAACCCTTGCGCGAGCAGCTCCTGGGTCACCTCGGCGTCCCCCTCGACCACGCGGACGGCCTCCGGGTCGAGGTACTCCGGCACCAGTCGCGCCAGTAGCGCCGACGACGCCGGCGCATGCTCCGATGGCTTGATCACCGCACAGTTGCCCGCCGCGACGGCCGACACCAGCGGACTGAGCGAGAGGTAGAAGGGGAAGTTCCACGGGCCGATGATCAGCACGACACCGAGCGGCTCGTACTGCACCCATCCACGACCTGGGCGCATCGTCAACGACACCGGCGTACGGCGACGGCGGACCCACCTGCGCAGATTCTTGCGCGCGAAGGCCGCTTCGGTCTTGGTCGGGGCGACGTCACCGAACCACGCCTCGGCTTCGCTCCGGCCAAGGTCGGACTTCAGGGCCGCCGCGATCTCAGCCTCGCGCTCATCAAGTAGCCGTTCGATCCCCTCCAGCTGCCGGATCCGCCACTCCAGGTCACGGGTACGACGGCTGGCGAATCTTATCTGCACGGCGGCTACGATTGTCTCAACATCGGCCGTCTGCGCGACCTTCACAAGATCCGACGTCACTGCGACTCCCGCGAATCTGAGCGAACTGCGCGTTGCGCGTGTGTTTCTCAGCGTGCTGTGACCGAGCCGATCACGCGCGGGTGGTTCGACCCATCGCCCTACCCACATTGGTCCGATGAGGCAGCTGGCGCACACGCCCAGCGCCAGCCACAGCGCCCTGTCAGCGAGCGGATCCGACGCTATCCGTTTCGGGGGCGTGCCGGTTCTGCCGCTCTGCCACCCATGAAGCGACCTGGGCACGAGTGCTGAACCCGAGCTTGGAAAGGATGTGCTCGATGTGCCCGTCAACGGTCCGCGGCGAGATCACCAGCTTGCTGGCGATCTGCTGGTTGCTGCGCCTCTCGGCGATACTCTCCGCGACCTGCCATTCACGGCGGGTCAGCGGGGCGAACGCTGCCTTCGTGGCGGGTGCCTCAGCGGCGGGGTGCTTGCGATTACCGAGTGCGAAGTCGACCGCATCGGACGCCGGTAACTCGCTTCCTTGCCGGCGCAGCGATTCGCGAGCCGAACGCGGCAGCTTGGCGGAGAGTTGCTCCTCGCACCGGTTGTGGAACGCGTTGAATCCAACGAAGTAATCCAGCTTGGACCCCGTCTCACCCCACACGGTGTCCGCAGCGCCGAGCAGGACGGCGGTGGCCTTCCAGTCGTCGGCGCTGCCGGCGATCAACGCCAACACCTCGAAACACAACGCGACGCCCATGTGGTCGTCGAACCGTACCTTGAGGCGGAGGGCCTGACGCGCGAGATCTGTTGCCCGCGGAAGGTCTCCGTCGATCCAGTAATCGACCGCAAGGAAAGTCGTGCTGTACGAGCAGAACCACGACTCCGAGGCGGCCTCGCTACGCTCCAGCACCTCGGTGAATCTGGCATTGGCCCGGCCGCTGTCAGGGCGAAACATGGCCACCATGCCGTCAAGCATCAGCGTATACATCTCACCATGCAGGTCGCCGCAGGAACGAAAAGCCGCGAGCGCGGTCGCGAAGCGCTCCGCGGCGTCGTCCAGTCGGTTACCCAGCAGGGCCTGCAGGCCCTCGGTCATGTCCACCGACGCGACGGCACGCGAGATCGGGTTACCATCGGTCATGTCGCGTGCTTCGGACAGCAGGTGCTCGGCGTCTGTCGAATCGCCTTGCAGGATAGCGAGAAAGGCGTTCACCCGCAGGGCGTCGACCATGGCCTCGTCTGATTCGCCCGCTAGTACGGCAGCCGGACTTCGTGATCCTGGTTGTGCCACGAACGTGGAGAGGAGTCGTATGTAGGTAGGAGGGCTTCTTGATGCGGTGCTGTGCAAGTGATGAAGGTTGTGGCCCTTCGGCGTCGCCCTGCGGGGGAGGCATCAAACCGCCTCATGCTGCGTTGGCTGAAGACCGTCGTGGTGAGCGATGAGGAAAAGGCGTCCGTTGAGGCGTCAGGTGGGGACCAGGAAGACGAGCGTAAGCGAACCGCTGTTGACGTGTCGAAACACTTAGGTGGCGTCGAAACCGGGGAGGCCAAGAGTCCCCGGGATGAGCCTGGCGGGTGCCCGCTGATTGGCCAGGTGGCGCCCGGCATGCAGGCGGCGTGAGCCTGGTCTGCTGCTCCTGCACGGAACGTGGGAAGGCGAGTGTCGATACTGCGCGTCTGCGCCGGTAATGGTGTGGATGGGCGAGAGGGAGCGCGCCGAACGGCAGAAACCGGAGGCGTTGAGTACCGAGGCGGCGCTCGCTGGCGGACCGGCTCGTAGTAGTGGGGAAGCCCCGTAATGGGGGTGGAGCGAAGGGGCCGGCTCATCGTGACGTTTGTTCGCACGAGCAACCGGAGGACATCAGTCCTTGCGGGAGGAGACGAGTGGGCAAGTCAAGTCCAGAGGACAAACCGTTTGATATTTCGAAGCGACTGGTGTGGGAGGCGTACGAACGCGTCAAAGCCAATAAGGGTGCCGCCGGGGTGGACAGACAGTCTGTCGAGGAATTCGAAACCGATCTACAGAATAATCTGTACAAGATCTGGAATCGGATGTCTTCGGGGACGTACTTTCCACCTCCGGTGAAGGCTGTGGAAATACCGAAAACGCATGGCGGCGGGACACGGACTCTGGGTGTGCCCACCGTGGCGGACAGAATTGCGCAGACGGTGGTGGCGCTGCAGCTGGAGCCGCGTACGGAGTGGATCTTCCATGACGACTCGTACGGGTACCGGCCGGGCAAGTCCGCCCATGATGCGCTGCGCAAATGCCGCGAATGGTGCTGGAAGAAGAACTGGGTGCTGGATCTTGATATCCACAAGTTCTTCGACTCGCTGGAGCATCGGCTCGTCGTCAAGGCGGTGAAGGCCAACACCGGCCAGAAATGGGTTCTGCTGTATGTGAAGCGGTGGCTAAAAGCGCCGCTACAGCGGCCCGACGGTACCGTGCAGGAACGAGACCGTGAGACTCCGCAGGGGTCGGCGGTGTCTCCTGTTTTGGCGAATCTTGTTCTGCACTACGCGTTCGATATGTTCCTGGATCGGGAATTTCCGACTGTGGAATTCGAGCGGTATGCGGACGACGCTGTCGTGCACTGTGTGACCGAGCGACAAGCCCACCAGGTGCGGGCCGCGCTTACCGGACGGCTGGATGGTTTGGGGCTGCAACTGCACCCCGAGAAGACCAAGATCGTGTACTGCAAGGACGATCAACGGCGTGGCTCGTATGAGCACACGTCGTTCACGTTCCTGGGCTACACGTTTCAGCCAAGGGGAGCGATGGGAAGGGATGGCACACCGTTCGTCGGTTTTCAACCCGCTGTCAGTAAGGACGCGCTCAAGAAGATGCACGAGCAGGTCTGACGCTGGCGCTTGCACCTGCGCACAGGCCACGACCTGGACGAGCTCGCCGAGACGATCAACCCGATCGTGGCGGGCTGGATGAACTACTACGGCCGGTTTTATCGGTCCCAGTTGTATCCTCTCCTGCAGCGCATCAACACCTACCTGATGCGCTGGGCAGGCAAGAAATACAAGCGGCTACGCGCCTACCGGCGCTTCACCAAGTGGTGGTTCGGGATCGTCGATCGAGACCCCGAACTGTTCACCCACTGGCGATGGGTGCGCACGTTCGCTGGATTGCGATGAGACGAGCGGAGTGACGGGAGACTGTCACGCTCCGTTCCGTGGGAGCCCGGGGTGAAACTCCCCCGGGCCACCCGGCGCGTGGCGGCGTGACGTAGAACGGCCACCGCGTGATCATGCCGGGTTTGTGTCGAACCAAGATGATCTTGCGGTGGCCGCGGGCCATAGCCTAAACCCTGCCCGGTGGCGGGCGCACGTCGACGACCTGATGTGTCGAATCGCGGCACGGTTTGCGCGGGTCGAGCCGCGCCGACGAGCCCGTGATCTGGTGCTCGGGTTGCTGTCGGACCTGCCGGTCAAGAACTGCTGGACGCTGTCTGAACAGATCGGGGACGCCACCCCGGACGGGATGCAGCACCTGCTGCGCAAGGCGGTCTGGGACCACGACGGAGTGCGGGACGACCTGCGCGACTACGTCGTGGAACACCTCGGCGACGCCAGGGCTGTTCTCGTGGTTGACGAGACGGGCGACCTCAAGAAGGGCACGCGCACGGTCGGGGTGCAGCGGCAGTACACCGGCACCGCTGGGCGGATTGAGAATTCCCAGGTCGCGGTGTATCTGACCTACGCCACCGACGCTGGTCAGGCACTGATCGACCGTGCGCTGTATCTGCCAAAGTCCTGGGCCGAGGACCCCGATCGCCGCGCCGATGCCGAGGTGCCCGACGACGTGGAGTTCGCCACCAAGCCGGCGCTGGCCCGCGAGATGATCGTGCACGCCCTCGACGGCGGGGCACCTGCACCGTGGGTGGCCGGCGACGAGGTCTACGGCGCCGACCCGACGCTACGCAAGGAATTAGAGAACCGCGGTGTCGGCTACGTGCTGGCCGTCGCCTGCAGCCACCCCATTGCCACCACGGCCGGTAAACGCCGCGCGGACGAACTTGGCGCCAGCCTGCCCAAGCACGTGTGGCAGCGGGCTTCCGCTGGCCGGGGCTCCAAGGGACCACGCTTCTACGACTGGGCCTGGATCACTCTCAACTCCGACATCGAGCGTCCCGGGCAGCGGTGGCTGCTCATCCGCCGCAACAACAGCACCGGCGAGTTGGCCTACTACCGCTGTTACGCGCCCTGGCCGGTGCCGCTGCGCGAACTCGTCCAGGTGACTGGCCGCCGCTGGACCGTGGCGGAGTCCTTCCAGGCCAGCAAAGGGCTGGCCGGCTCGACCAGCACCAGGTCCGCCGCTGGACCTCCTGGCAGCGCTGGACCGTCATGGCCATGCTCGCCTACGCCCTGTTCGCCGTGCACACCGCCGCCGAACGCGCCGACAATCCGCCGCCAGACGGGCTGATCGCGTTGACCTGCAACGAGATCCACCACCTGTTCAACGTGCTCATCGCCCAGCCGATCAGCGACCTCCGACACCGCCTGCGCTGGTCAACCTGGCGACGACGACACCAGCACCGTGCCAAGGCGAGCCACTACCGGCGACGAGGAGCCCCACCACCGTGAAGATCACGATCTACGGCTGTCGTACTAGCCTTCGGGGGTTCGAATCCCTCACCCGCCACCCAGCACAGGCGCCCCGCTGACCTGCGGCAGAGCAGGCAGCGGGGCGCTTTCGTGTGTCCGGACGTGTCCGGCTGGATCCGGCTTCCTACGGGTGTTCACGGCCAATGCGTGGCCATACTCACCACCCGCGTAGCGCGTCCTCGACGCGGGCGCGTGCGGCTTGCTCTCCGCCGTCAAGGCACTTCGCGTAGACCTCCAGCAGGACGCGCACGCTGTGGCCCGCCCACTTCGCCACGCGGGTGGGTTCCACGCCGCCGGTGAGCCATGTGGATACGGCGGCGTGACGGAGGTCATACGGGCGTTTGGCCAGGGGCCCGGCGGCGACTTCCTCCGTAAACACCGCGCGGCGTGCCTTCCTCCACACACGCCCGTAGGTGCTGCTAGGAACGCGCCCGCTGTCGCGGGCGCCCCGAAAGAGGCGCCCGTCGGGCGCAGCGCCGAAGGTGTTGATATGGTTGTGCAGCATCTCGGTGAGCTGTGGCGGGCAGGGCACCGTACGACCAGTGTGGTCATCACGATGCTTCAGCGATCGTTCCTCGCTGGCCTTGCGGGTGTCAGTCCACAGCTCGCCCACCTCCGGGCGGGCTTTCTCTAGATGGATCGTGCCCCACCCTTCTGTTGGTAGCGATAGGTTCACCTTCTTGAGGTTGACGGCCTCCTCGGGGCGTAGTGCCGCGTAGTAGAGCGCGCCGAAGAATGCCGCCAGCGGAGGGCCGGGCTTGCCTACGGTCGGGACGGCTTCCAGCAGCATCCGTGCTTGCATTGTGTTGACCACGGATCGGGGATCAACTTGTTGCGTCCCCTGCTTGCGCTTCCGGTGTTTCAGCTCGGCTAGTACTACAGTCGCACTTATTGCGGAGCTTGTCGTGCGGCGTAGTGGCATCGTCGGGCGCGTTGCTGGTGTCTGCGGCGCCATTTCGAGCGGGTGAG
>NZ_FZNW01000035.1 GCF_900188115.1 Haloechinothrix alba
CGCCCGCCGATGCGCGGACCCTGGCCCCAGTCGAACTGCAGCCACAGTCCCGGCTCGGGGATCCACGGGCGATACACCCGCCGATGCCCCGCCCGCCAGGCGCGCTTGGCCACCGCCACCGCCCGCCGCGTCGTTCGCGGCGACCCTGCATAGCCCATCGCGGCCAGCTTCTCGTGGGCCACATCGGCGCGGATCTTGCCCTGCGAACGCTCCACCAGCTCCTCGAGCTTGGGCAGAAACTCGTCAATCAGCCCCGCCGGCCGGGCCCGCTGCCCGGGCTGGCCCTTCCCCCGCAGCGCGACATAGCGCCGCACCGTGTGGTGATCACACCCGGCCAGCTCGGCCGCCGCCCGGTAGCTACCGGTGGCATCGAAAGCTTCCAGAATCTCCATAATCTCCTCCGGACTCTTCAACTCCACTCCTGTCGCGAAGCCAGCACTCACACCGGCTCCACGGCAACGCCCAACCCGCCACTACCGCGGGTCGGCACGCCACAAGTGGGGAAAAACGTGGCCACAAGTGGGGAGATCACTTGGCCATCAGTGGGGAACGATCCGGCCACCACCGGGGAGAATTCCATGGCCGCTGACACTGCGCCACCTTCGCGGCTGACTCGGAGTCGAGAAACCGCGAATCGCTTTGCAACAGGGTCCATAGGTCGGGGCGCTCCAACCCAGCCTCGGCGACGGCCGAAACAAGGCCCTCGAGCGAGTCGTCGGTAGTGCGGGTCACCGCGTACTCGACCAGGTCCAGACCGCTGGAGATCGCCGCCGCCAGCAATGCCTGTTTGCTCCGGAAATGACGATAAACGGCCGGGCCGGTAATCCCGACATCCGCAGCGACCTCTGCCAGCGAAACGCGGTGGTAACTGAAGCGATGGAATCGAGCCGCGGCCGCGAGCAGTCAAGCGCGCTGTTCGGTGGGGCCATCGTGTCGACTCCTGGTTCTCGGCCGGGCATCTCGCTACTCGAAGCATAGCTGGTAGCCTAGTTAATAATCACTAGGTATCCTGTGTGTTGTACATCGACCGGAAGGACGTTGGACCCCGCTGATGACGCAGCTCGATGAGTACGCCGATGCGTTCAAGGTCGCCGCCCTGAGCCGTTCCGACGACGGGGTTCTGACCGTTCGTCTGCATTACCGGGACGGGCCGATGACCTGGACGGCCCTGGCACACCGGGAGTTTCCCCGCCTGCTAGCGGCAATCGCATCGGACGATGCCAACCGCGTGGTTGTCCTCACCGGCACCGGCGGCGAGTTCATCCGGACCCCGGAAGGCTACGGTGATGTGTACCGCAGCGGTCGGGTGACACCTGCCGACTGGGAACGGGGTCTGGGCGAGGCCACGGACATGCTCTACAAGATGGTTGATCTGAACATTCCGGTCATCGCCGCGGTTAATGGGCCGGTGACCGGTCATACGGAGCTCGTCCTGCTCTGCGACGTCGTGCTGTGTACCGAGGACACCTACTTCCAGGACTTGGCCCATCTGCCCGGAGGTCTGGTGCCCGGCGACGGTGTGCAAGTTCTCTGGCCGATGGTTCTCGGACCCGTCCGGGGTAGGCACTTCCTGCTCACCGGAGAAAAGATCGAGGCCACCGAGGCGCGCGCGCTGGGTGTGGTCGGCGAGGTCGTCCCGCGTGCCGAGCTCGCCACCCGCGCGGCCGAGATCGGCTCCCAGCTCGCCCGAACCGACCCGCTGGTTCTGCGCCACACCCGTCGGCTGCTGCAGCGGCCGATTCGCCGGGCTCTCGACCAGGACTTGACGTGCGGCCTGAACACCGAAGCTTACGTGTCCATCTCTCGGTTCCCGCAGTTCACCGACAGCGAGCCGGGTGTTGATCAGAGACAACGACACACGAGGTGACAGAGATGAGCGTTGAGCGAGCCGGTGATCTGACCGCGGCCGCCGCACAACGGTGGGGGCAGCGCGAGTTCGCGCGCATCGGTGACGAGTCGTTGAGTTTCTCCGACCTGCGGCAATGGTCGGACGCGATCGCGGCCGACCTCGTCGCGCGCGGTGTCGGTCCGGGCGAGCGCGTCATGATGCTGCTGGTGAACCGCTTGGAGGTGCTGGCGGTCTCCGCCGCCGCCTGGCGGATCGGGGCGATCGCCGTCCCGGTGGTCGCGATTTACCGTGCGCACGAGATCGGCCAGATCGTTGCCGATGCGCGACCCGCCGCGATCGTGACCTCGGCCAGTTTGGGTAGCCGGCGGCTCGCTGGCGAGCTCGATTCCTGCCTTGCCGATGCGGGTGTCGTGCCGGACGCGCGGTACCTCGTGGACAAGGACGAGGCGATTGCTGGGTGGACGCTTCTGCCGGCGCCGACGGCCGAGCCGGACCGTGCGGTGACGTTGTCCGAGCCGTCAGCACCGGGGGAGGAATGTCTGCGCCTCTACACGTCGGGCTCGACATCCGCTCCCAAGGGGGTGCGGCTCGACTCGAATGCGGTGATCTTTGGCGGACGCCAGTTCCACGACCGCCTGAGCATTGACGACTCCGACGTTGGGCTGGCCCTCGCGCCGGTCGCCCATATCGCTGGCTTGCTCGCCTCCCTACTTGTGCCCCTGACCTGCGGCGCCTCGGTAGTTGTCCTACCGAAGTGGGACGTGCAGAAGGCCGTTGCGCTGATTCATGAGCACCGGATCACGTGGTCGCTCGGTGCAGCGGTCTTCCTCAAGGACATGGTCGAGGAGTATGAGCGCCGCCGGTCCGAGGGCCTGCACGTGCTCACACATTTCATCAGTGGCGGAGCGAACACATCACCGGATCTCATCGAGCGGGCCGACGCGCTCGGGATGTGGGCTGCGCGCGCCTACGGCATGACCGAGGCGGCGGGTGTCATTGCCATCGCTCCACGCGGCTCATCGCTCGAGCGGCGGGCGTCCTGGGACGGCAAGCTCGCCGACAACACCGAAGCCCGGATCATCGACGCGACCGGGGACGCGCTGCCGTTCGAGACGGAGGGGACGATCACGGTTCGTGGCACACAGCTACTCATCGGGTATACGGACCCGGACATCAACACGGCGTCGTTTGAGGCCGATGGGTGGTTCGACACCGGCGATCTCGGCATGGTGAGTGCCGACGGTTGGGTGCGCATCACCGGGCGAACGAAGGACATCATCAACCGGGGCGGCGAGAAGTTCTCCAGCGTCGACATCGAACACGTCCTGCACCGCCATCCGGACATCGCTACCGCAGCCGTGCTCGCCGTGCCGAACGAGCGGCTGGGTGAGTCGGTCTGCGCATTCATTGTCCCGCGCACGGAGGCCGAGTCTCCCACGTCGGAGAAGCTGACGGAATTCCTGCTCGATGAGCAGCTGGCCAAGGCCAAGGTCCCGACCGAGTGGCACATCGTAGAGGAGATCCCTACCACCGCCAGTGGCAAGGTCCAGAAGCATTTGCTGCGCGCGCACCGCGATGACCTTGACCCGAACGCGTGAGAGGAGCGCTATGACCGACCCCTTCTATAAATCGGAAACGGTGCACTGCCCGTATCCCTACTACGCGGAACTGCGGCAGCAGGATCCGGTGCACCGGCTCGAAGGCGAGGACGTCTTCCTCGTCACCCAGCACGCTGACTGTGAACGGGTGCTCGCCGAACCGGAAGTGTACTCGAACAAAGCTGGGCCGGGACTTCGCCAAAGCGAGCTGATGGGTACGGCCAAGGCGCCGGAGGACTCCCCGTACCGGGTGGTCCGCACGTTGCTGACCAACGACCCTCCATCGCACACCCGCTACCGCAAGCTCGTGGCTAAGGCCTTCAGCGCCCGCCGGGTCGCCGCCATGGAGCCGAAGATCCGGGCGCTGGCTGACGAGCTGATCGACACCTTCCCGGCTGACGGCAAGCTCGACTTCGTCCGCGATTTCGCTCGGCCGCTGCCGCTGACCGTGATCGCGGACTTCCTCGGCGTACCGCGAAGCGATCTCGGCATCTTCAGGAAGTGGTCCGACGATGCCGCCGAGGTTCTCGGGGGAACGCTGACGCCCGAGCGGTCGAAAGAGTGCCACGACTCGCTGCAGGAACTGCTGGGTTACTTCGACCAGCGCCTCGCCGAGCGGCGGCTGCAACCCTCAGAGGATTTCCTCGGACTCCTGCTCGACGCGAGGGTTGGCGGGGAGCGCCCGTTGACGACCGAGGAGATGCTGTCCATCTCCTACGTCACGCTCGTCGCCGGGAACGAGACGACGGTCAACTTGCTGTCGAGCATGATGCTCCTGCTGCTGCGCAACCCCGACCAGTTGGCCCGGGTGCGCGCAGACCACTCAAAGATCCCGGTGGCGGTGGAGGAGGCGTTGCGTATGGAGGCGCCGGTGCAGGGCAGCATGCGGCGGGCGAAGCAGGATACCGAGCTGGCCGGGAGGCACATCCCGGAGGGCTCGCGCGTGCTCATCGTGTCCGGATCAGCAAACCGTGACCCGGAGGTGTTCGCCGATGCGGATCGGTTCGACGTGGATCGGACGAACCCCCGGTCGCATCTGTCGTTCGGCAAGGGAATCCACTTCTGTCTCGGCGCCGCACTATCCCGGCTGGAGGGCACCGTTGCCCTGGAACACCTGCTGGCCCGACTGGACAGCATCGAGGTGGACCCCGACTTTGTACCGAGCTATCAGGACAACGCGGTGTTGCGCTCGTTGCGTTCGTTGCCGGTGCACGTGCGGAAGGAGTCGGCGTGACGAGTTCGGTTCGCTGGGAACGACACGGCCACGTGGTGACGGTGACGATCGACCGCCCGCAGCGGCGCAACGCGATGAGCTTTGAGACACTGCAGAGCTTGCGCGACGGTGTCGCGCGGGCTCGCGCCGAGTCCGACGTGCGGTTGCTGGTCATCACCGGGGCCGGGGACAAGGCATTCTGCGCCGGTGCCGACTTGGGTGGTGTGCGCGGCGAGGAACTCGACGCCGAGGCCGCCCACGAGGATCGCGGCAGGCTCGCCGAGCTGTTCCGGACGATGTGGTCTTCCGGTATCCCCACGGTCGCGAAGGTGCACGGGTATGCCCTCGCGGGCGGCTTCGGCCTGGCGATGGCCTGCGACATCGTGATCGCGTCCGACGACGCGGTCTTCGGGACACCCGAGGTCGGAGTCGGCCTGTGGCCCTACATGATCACGGTGCCGCTGTTGCGGTCGATGCCACCGAAGGTCGCCCTGGAGCTGATGATGACCGGGCGGCGGGTCGGCGCGGTCGAGGCGCAGCGTCTCGGGTTCGTCAACGAGGTCGTCGCCCCGGGAGAGCTCGACGCCGCGGTCGACCGCGTCGGCGAACAGATCGTCGCGCAGTCGCCTACGGCAATCCGGCTTGGCCGCACCAGCTTCTACCGGGCACTCGATTCCAGCACAGAGCAGGCGTTGGCACTGCTGCAGTCGATGCTCAGCGTCGCCACCACCACCGCGGACGCCAGCGAGGGTGTCGCCGCATTCGCGGAGAAGCGCACACCCGTCTGGAAAGTGAGCCGCTCATGATGGCCAGCTCCCTCCCCTCATCGGTGCGCGTGTGCGAGTGCTGGGCACGGGACGGGCTGCAATCCTGGCCCGCGGTCGTGCCGGTCGAGGACAAGCTTGCCGTGCTGCGCAAGCTCATCGAGGCCGGGGTTCGGGAAGTCGACGCGACGTCGATGGTGCCTGCCAAACTTCTCCCCCAGTTCGCCGACGCCGACGATCTGCTCGCCGCGCTCGCGGACGCGGGAGTCCGGACCCGGGTGCTGACACCGAGCCTGCACGGCGTCGAGCGCGCCGTGCAGATCCACGAACGACTCGGGGGCATCACCGACATCGGCTTCCCGATCTCGGCGTCGGAATCGCACAACGTAGCCAATCTCAAACGCACACACGCCGAACACCTCCCTCAGGTTGAGCGCATGATCGGGTGTGCGCACGATGCCGGGCTGACGGTCGTCGCGGCCGTCGCGACCGCGTTCGGGTGCCCCATCGAGGGAGAGGTGCCGCAGGAGGCGGTCTTTGCCATCGCCGACCGGCTCGTTGAGCTCGGCGTCGACCGGTTGATGCTCAGCGATACCACCGGGCTCGCCGACCCCGAGCGCGTCACCGCCTACACCACCCGTGCCATCAGGGACTATCCGGGGGTCGACCTGATCGCGCACTTTCACGACACCAGAGGAACCGGCATCGTCAACACCTGGGCGGCGATACAGGCAGGCGCAGGCTGCGTCGACGGCTGCCTGGGCGGCATCGGCGGGGAGCCGGCAGTAGTGGAGCAGAACCACTCCGGTGAAACCGGCAACATCTCCTCCGAGGACCTTGTGGTGCTGCTGGAACGGGCCGGCGTCCATACCGGTATCGACCCGGAGGAGTTCCTGGCGGCCGGCCGACTGGCCGAAGAGGTCCTCGGTGCGCAGGGACGAAGCCAGGCGCTGCGCACCGGGCCAGCGCTGGTCACGACCGGGAAGGGAGTACAGCAGTGACCGAATCCGCGACTGCCCAAGTGCACGGCGCCTGGGACCTGTCCGAGGACCAGCTCGCCATCCGCCAGGCCGTCGAGGAGGGGATGCGCAAGTTCGGTCTGGACTACTGGCGCGAGGTCGACAAGGCCGGGGAGTTCCCCGCGGAGTTCTTCTCCTTCGCCGCCGCGCAGGGCTGGCTGGGCATCGCGATGCCGCCCGAGCACGGCGGGGCGGGGTTGGGCATCTCCGAGGCCGTCATGATGATGGAAGCCATCGCGCGCGGCGGCGGGCTCAGCGCGGCCAGTGCGGTGCACATGAACGTGTTCAGTACCAACGTCGTGGTCAAGCACGGCTCCGACGAGATGCGGCAAGAGACCTTACCGGGCGTCATCGGCGGGCAGACCCGGGTGGCATTCGGCGTGTCCGAACCCGACTCCGGCCTCGATACCAGCAGCCTACGGACCCGAGCCGTCCGCGAGGGCGACAACTGGCGCATCAACGGTCGCAAGGTTTGGATCAGCACGGCCCAGGTCGCCGAGAAGATCCTGCTGCTGACCCGCAGCAGGGAGGCCGAGCCCGGCCGGTCGAAGGCCGACGGCCTCACGCTGTTCTTCACCGACCTCGACCGGGATCGCATCACGGTCAATGAGATCGACAAGACCGGCCGCGCAGCGGTCGATTCCAACGAGTTGTTCATCGACGACCTGGTGGTTCCCGACCGGCACCGGGTGGGGGAGGAAGGCCGGGGGTTCAAGCTGCTGCTCGACGGGCTCAACCCCGAGCGGCTGCTCGTCGCCTCGGAGGCGATCGGGATCGGCCGGGCGGCGTTGCAGCAGGCGGTCGACTACGCCAAGCAGCGCACGGTCTTCGACCGGGTCATCGGCCAGAACCAGGGCGTGCAGTTCCCGCTGGCCGATTCCTATGCCCGGCTCGAATCGACTTGGCTGACGGTGCTGCGCGGCGCCTCGCTCTACGACCGCGGAATCGACTGCGGGGCTGAGGCCAACATCGCGAAACTCCTCGGTGGTGAGTACGGGTTCGAGGCGGCCGACCGCGCGATGCAGACCCTGGGTGGCTACGGCTATGCCAAGGATTACCACGTCGAGCGGATGTGGCGCGAGGTCAAGCTCTGCCGCATCGCCCCCGTCAGTCCCGAACTTATTCTATCCTACCTGGCCGAGCACAAACTCGGCCTGCCGAAGTCCTACTAGACGGAAGGACCCGACCTTGGATTTCGACCTGAGCGAGACCGACCTCGCCTGGCGGGAGACCGCGCGCGAGTGGGTCGACAAGAATTACCCCAAGAGCAAGGCCCGCGAACTCGAAGCCAGCGGCACGACGTTCCCGCAGGAACTCTGGAATGACCTGTCCGAAGCCGGTTTCCACGGAGTCGGGATCCCCGAGGAGTACGGCGGGCAGGGCGGTGACATCTTCGCGCAGGCGATCGCCGCCCGCGAGCTCTCACGCAACCTCGCGGGCCTGGTCGCCACCTGGCTCGCGCCCGCGGTCGGCGGCACGTTGACACTGCTGGCGGCCGCGACCGAGGAACAGAAGCACGAGCTGCTCCCCCGCATGGCACGCGGCGAGCTCGTCTTTGCCATCGCCATCACCGAGCCCGGCGGAGGCACCGACCTGCTGGGAGCTCTGCGCACCAGCTCGCGCCTCGACGGCGATGAGTGGGTGCTCAACGGCCAGAAGATGTGGTCGACCGGGGCAGGCAACGCCGACTACCTCGTCGTGCTGGCCGCCAACGTCGCGGACGACGGTTCCATAGCAGGCAACAACCTCATCCTGGTGCCCAGCTCGAGCCCAGGCCTGGACATGCGCCACATCCCCAAACTCGGAGTCCGCGCACTGGCGTCCTACGAGGTTTTCCTCGACGAAGTGCGAGTTCCCGCAGGGAACATCGTCGGGCCCCGGGGCCAAGGTTGGAAGGGAATCGTCCAGGGACTCAACGTCGATAAGGTGCTGCTGTCGGCCTGCTCCACGGGCGTCCTCGACGGTGTCCTCGAAGATAGCCAGCGCTACCTGCACGAACGCGAGGCGTTCGGCCGGACGATCGAGCACTTCCAGGCCCTGCAGCACAAGGTGGTCGAGATCGCGGCCTGGCGCCACACCTCCGAACTCGTGTCCCAGCACGCCGCCTGGATGCTGGCGCGGGGGCGTCCGGTGGCGGCAGAAGCGACGATGGCCAAGATGATCGCCTCCGAGTACGCGGTGCAGGCGGCGGACGTCGGGCTGCAGCTGCTCGGTGGCATGGGCTACTCCACCGAGACCGACATGCAGCGTTACTGGCGCGACGCACGGCTGTGGCGGATCGCGCCCATCACCGGTGAGATGTCGCGCAACTTCATCGCCGAACAGCTTGGGATGCCGAGGTCGTACTGATGGGAGCTGCCTAATGCGCACCGATGCCGCGATCGTGTGGGAGCGGGGACAGGACTGGAGCGTGGAGCCGATCGAGCTCGACTCGCCGCGGCGCGGCGAGGTGCGGGTCCGCATGGAGGCGACCGGGTTGTGCCAGTCCGACGACCACCTCACCACCGGCTCCCTGCCGTCCGCGTTGCCGATCATCGGCGGCCACGAGGGCGCAGGAGTAGTCGAGGACGTCGGTGAGGGCGTGACGCGTGTCGCGCCTGGTGATCACGTTGTGTTCTCCTCCGTGCCGTCCTGCGGGCTCTGCTCGTCCTGCGCCTCCGGGCACCAGAACCAGTGCGACCGGCTCGGGGTCATGGGGTCGGGTCGGCAGTTGGCCGACCAGACGTCCCGCCATCATGCGCGTGAGCAGGACCTCGCGTTGATGTGTCTGCTCGGCACGTTCGCGCGGCACTCGGTCCTGAGTGAAGCGCAGTGCATTCCCGTCGACAAGGATATCCCGCTCGACCGGGCCTGTCTGGTGAGCTGCGCCGTGATCACGGGCTGGGGCTCGGTGGTGCATGCCTCGGGGATTCGTCCCGGGGACGACGTCGTTGTCGTCGGGGCGGGCGGCGTGGGTGTCAATGCCATCCAGGCCGCTCGGTTCGCGGGCGGTCGCCGGATCATCGCAATGGATCCGCTGCCCGCAAAACAAGAGCTCGCCCTGCACTTCGGGGCGACGCATGTGGCAGACGGCGTGGACAACGCTTACGAGCTAGTCAAGACCGAGACCCGGGGCGGCCTGGCACAGCGGGTGATCGTGACCATGGACGTCGCGCGTGGGGACGTGCTGCAACCCATCCTGCGGATGACGAGCAAGCGCGGACGGATCGTCCTGTGCAGTCTCGCTGCTGCCGGCCCGCAGCCGCTGACGCTGAACCTGTTCGATCTCACCATGCGCGAAAAACAATTCGTGGGATCACTGGCGGGATCAGCCAACCCGAACGACGAGATACCCCGCCTGCTAGACCTGTACCGCGACGGGCTGCTGGATCTGGACAGCCAGATCAGCCGGACCTACACGCTCGACGACATCAATCAGGGCTGCATAGACTTGAGAGAAGGCAACAACCTCCGTGGTGTCGTACTGTGCCAACGATAAGCCAGCAGTGACCCGATAACCATCGAGCAGAAAGAGATTACCTATGCCAGATCATGACGTGGTCATCATCGGATCGGGCCTCGGCGGCCTGATCTCCGGCGCGCTATTGGCTAAAATGGAAGGAAAGCGCGTCCTCGTACTCGAGCGCAACGCCGACATCGGCGGCAAGATCATGTCCTATGGCTACTTGCACAACCCCGACATCACGGAGGAGGAGTACAAGACCAGCCTTGCCGCATGCGGGCATTCCAAGATCGTGTACTCCAACCCGGACTTCTCCACGATCATGGAGAAGCACGGGTTGTTCAAGAACTACATCCTCGACACCGGTTGGCACCAGATGTCGGCCGGTCCACGCAACCGTTTCGCCCAGATCGCCACCGCGCTCGGCAAGAAGATCGACGTCTCGCCCACCGTGGGATTCCTCTACTACGAGGATGGCGAGTTCCGACAGCTCAGCGACGTCGTCGCGTCCTGGCCCCGTGAATCCCAAGACGAACGGCGACGCGTCGCCTGGATCACCTCACGGATCTCCAAGGCGGACTCTCACCAGTACGATCACGTCGACTATCAGTCGTTCCTCGAGTCCCTTACCGACGACCGCCGCGTCATCGACTACTATGGGCTCATGGGCTGCTATTCGGCCGGACTCAACTGCCCGACCACGGTGTCCGCCGGTGAGATCATCCGGGTCAACAACATGAACAACATGGCTGGCACCCACTTCCAGCGGGGCGGTGGCGGTGGCGTTGTTACCGGGGGCTTCAAGAACGTCGCCAACGTCTTCGCCGACGTCATCACCGAGAACGGCGGCGAGATCCGCACCAACCATCCCGTACGCGAGATCCTCGTCGAAAGCGGCAGCGCCGTGGGGGTGAAGGTCAAACCCTACGGCGGATCCGAGCAGGAGCTATACGCACCCGTAATCATCAACAACGTCCCACCTCGACACCTGGGTCGCGTGTTACCGGAGCGGTACTGGCCGCTGGATCACCGCCAACGAATCAAGACCCAGTTCCCGTTATCCGGCCTGCTCGGTTTCATCGGCCTTCGCGAGCCGGTGGAGACCGGCTCCGGCCGGGCCGGAGACTTCAGCATTCGCACCCTCCCCGGGACCGAAGACCTCGGCGTCATCGGAGGCGGCTCGATCTTCTCCTTCGAGCAGACCAGCGAAGCCGACCCCAGCCGAGCCCCCGAAGGCAAGTGCCTGATGAACACGTGGATCTCCCTGTACCCGGAGAACCCGTTCGGCCCGTCCGAGATCGACAACGATGAGCTGATCAACACCCTGATCGATCGCATCTACAGCTTCTTGCGCCATCAGTACCCGCAGTGGGACGACGTCTACGAGTGGGGCTACTTTACCCGGGCCAAGGACATGTACGGCATGTCGATCTCACCGGGCCAGCTCGGTGACCGGCGCCTGCCGATCACCCATCCGACGCTGGCAGGCCTGTTCCACACCGGCGACACCGTCGCGCAGTGGGGCATCGCTACAGACGGCGTCGGACACGGCGCCACGCTCACGGTCAGCGCAGTCACCGGCAAGGACTACACGCAGCTCCTGGCACCCTGGGGACGCTAACATGCGCGCCTTCCTCGTCCAGGCAGAAGGCGGGCGACGGACGCGAGGGTGGTCGGACATTGCCGACCCGGTACCCGGCCCGACCGAGGTCGTAGTCCAGGTTGGTGCTGCCGCTCTGGCTTGGAGCGACATCCTGCAGATGGAAGGCACCTATGCCGGGCCGGGCCCCGAACCGCCATTCGTATCCGGTCACGAGTTCGCAGGTGTCGTTGTGGGCGCAGGCCCAGAAGTCGCGTTCCTGCCGGGAGAACGGGTGTTCGGGTTCCTGCCCAGTCCGGCGGCGTTTGCCGAGTATGTCGCCGCGCCTGCGCGCTGCCTCCTCAGGACGCCGGACGAACTTGACGACCGTGCCGCGGCAGCGATCACGACGTCGTACCTCACCGCAGACCTGGCATTGCTCACAATCGGCGGGCTCACACCCGGCTGCTCCGTTCTCGTGCACGCCGGGGCGGGCGGGGTCGGCCGGGCAGCCCTGCTACTCGCCCAGGCATACGGAGCGGGCACTGTGATCGCCACCGCCGGCAGTCTCGCCCGTCGAGCCGCCGCACGAGAGCGTGGGGCATCCGTAGCCGCAGGCTACGACGATTTCGCAGACGTCGTGCTCGAACACACTGACAAACGGGGAGTCGACCTGGTGCTGGAATCCGTCGGCGGCGAGGTTTTCGACCGAAGTGCCGAGGTGACCGCCGCCCTCGGCCGCCTGGTCACGATCGGCGCCTCGTCCGGCACACGACCAAAGCGACTGAAGTTACCCTTCCTGTGGCAACGCTCGCTCAGTGTCTGCGGCTTGCACATCATAAGCCTGCGCGATCAGTATCCGGACGCCGTGGAAGCGGCCTGGGGTCGAGTCCTTGGGCTCCTCCAGGAAGGGCGTCTCGACGCAGGAGTCGGACTAGCTGTCGCACCTGCTGACCTCGAGCACGGCATGAACGAGCTGCGCAACCGAACCGTACACGGTCGCGTCGTCATCGACTTCAACGACGTGGAGCGAGCGACTCGCTGACGGCGCACGGCAGGTTCCGTTCATTCCCGCCGCTCCGAGGCGACGCCATCGGCGAGCAGGCGCTCGACGTCCAAGCCGGCCTCGGCTAGGACCGCGCGGGTGCTCGATCCGGGCACGGCTGTCGATCCCGGCCGCAGGCCCGGATGCTCCGAGAATCGCGGCGCTACCCCCGGCTGGCCGACGCCATCGACGTCGGCCATCGCCGTGCGCGCCGCGACCTGCGGATGCCCCGCCGCTTCCTGCATGCTCAGCACGGGAGACACACAGGCGTCGGTGCCTGCGAAACGCTCGATCCACGCGGCCTGGGTGCGGCTCGCGAACGCCGCGGCAATTCGCCTGCGCAGCTCCGGCCAGTGCTCCCGCTCGTACTGATCCCCCGAATCCACGTCGAGGTCCAGCACACGCAGCAACTCCTGGTAGAACTTCGATTCGAGGGCGCCCACAGCCATGAACCGCCCATCCGAGGTCTCGTAAACCGAGTAGAAGGGAGCACCGCCGTCGAGGGTGTTACCTCCCCGGACATCGGTCCACTGCTTCGCGGCAAGCATGCCGTGGAACATCGTCAGCAAGTGCAGTGTCCCGTCCAGGATCGCGGCATCCACTACCTGTCCCCACCCGGATCGCCGCGCCTCATGAAGCGCGGCGAGCAGTCCGACAACCAGGTATAGGGACCCGCCACCGAAATCGCCCACGAGGTTCAGTGGAATCTGCGGCGGACCGTCCGGCTCGCCCATCGCGTGCAACGCACCCGTTACCGCGATATACGAGATGTCGTGGCCGGCGGTAAGCGCAGCGGGCCCGTCTTGACCCCATCCAGTCATCCTGCCGTAGACGAGCGCGGAGTTGCGCGCCAAGGCCCGGTCTGGACCGAGCCCCAGCCGCTCCGCGACTCCTGGCCGGAACCCCTCCACCAGGATGTCGGCCCGGCCGATCAGCGCGAGCGCCGCTTCGACGCCGTCGGACCCCTTGAGATCCAGAGTCACCGAGCGCTTACCCCGGTTGAGGAGCTCCAGTTCGGGTGCCACATCGAGCTCACCGGCAACCGGACGGTCGATCCGGATGACTTCCGCGCCGAGATCGGCGAGCAGCATGCACGCGAACGGCGCGGGTCCCAATCCCGCTAGTTCGACGACCCTGATCCCATCGAGCGGGCCCGCACCTCGAGCAGGTTCCACATCTCCTCCTGTCTCATCCACAGCGGGCACTTGCAACCAGCAGTACGGCAGATCTCCGACCCGCCGATGCACGGCCTTCGAGCCTCGCACCGCGCGAGCCTCCGCCGGCTACGTCCGGCTAGTGACTATTCACTAGCGCATTCTACGGAAGAATCCATGCCATGCCAATGCGCCCTGGTGCCGCCCGCATGGAGCGAGGACGATGCGGGATAATTGAGTCGTGCATTTGCTCGCTAGCGCCGATGCGAGAGGGAGAGCAGTGGCTATATCGGACAAGCTGCCGGTGGCGACGACGCGACTAACCGCTGCGCAACGCCGCGCACAACTGGCAGAAGCGGCGGCGCGTCGCTTCGAGGAGGTCGGTTACCACCGGGTCTCGATGGCAGATGTCGCGGCCGACACGGGCGTGACGGCTCCGGCGGTGTACCGCCATTTCCGCAGCAAGCAGGACCTGCTGGCCGGCGCGATCTCCAGCGGACTCGACCTCGTCGAGCAGACCTTGGCGCAAAAGGCCGACAACCCGCTCGAAGAGGTGGTCGCGGCCGTGGCCGAACTCGTGCTGGACCGACGGTATCTCTGGACCCTGCTGCAGCGCGAGGCCCGCTTTCTCAATGCTGAGCTCTACGCCGACGTCCAGGCCCATTTCGACCGCGCGATCAACGAGTTTATTCGCCGCGTACGAATGCACCGTCCTGGACTGAAGTCCCGAGATGCGCGCTTGCTCGTCACCGCCGCCACCTCCGCGCTGGCGACACCATCGGTGCCCCGCTCAGCGCCACGTTCCCTGATCGGACGCGAACTGGCCGAAGCCGCTACGAGGGTGCTCCTCGTACCAATGCCCACCGGCAATTCCGCTAACGGCGGGCCCACCCCTAAGCCCGCCGAACCACATGATGGGACGAACACGCGGCGTACCAAGCTACTCGACACGGCGATCGAACTGTTCTTTCACCAGGGTTATGCTGCGGTCAGCCTGGACGACATCGGCGCAGCATACGGGATCGCCGGACCGAGCCTTTACCACCACTTCGCGACCAAGTCCGATATTCTGGTCGCCGCATTCGCCCGGGCCACCGACCGCCTCATTGAGGAACACGCCCAGCCCCGAGCCGGAAAAGCACGCTCGTTGGCTGAGCTGGTCGACCAGTATACTGACTTCTGCTTACGCAACAGGACACTTGTCGGGATCTACGTCTCGGAGGCGATTAACCTGCCCCCGGATTCCCAGCGTCGAATCAAGACCGCACTCCGCAACCGCGTCTCCGATTGGAGCACAGCACTCCAAGCCGAATACGAACACGTGGAGCAGCGCGCGGCCCGGGTTCGTGCCACCACCGCACTGACAGTGATCGACGATCTCGTCCGCCTCGGCCACTTCCACACGCGTCCACACATCGCCGCAGAGATCCGCGCCGTAGCGATGGCTATCCTGACCGGTGAGTCACAGCTCGACACGTGACGATACGACGGGAACGGCCCCGTCCAGCCGTTGACGCACTCCCCCCGTTACCGTCTTCGCGGCTCCTTGATCGAGGGGCTCCTGGTCTCCAGGCCCGGCATGACTGATGCCCCCAGTCGGGCGCATGATCCGGGGGGTGATGTCACCGGGCTTGGTGCATCGCTGGATCGCTGGATAGGGACACGACCGCCTGCGGGGAGGTCTCGTCGTAACGTGGATGCCGACCGTCGATGCTTGACTGGTGACCAGGACCGACGCGGCGAAAGGCCTGGTAAATGGCGAGCAGCCCACAGTATGGCGTGTTCCTCGGTTTCGATGTCGGCAAGGGCGAGCACCACGCCATCGGGTTGACCCCGGAGGGCACACGCCTGCATGATGCGGCGCTGCCCAACAGCGAACCGAAGCTGCGGGAGGTGTTCGACCGCCTCGCCGAGCACGGGCGGATCCTGGTCGTGGTGGACCAGCCGGCCACGATCGGCGCGCTGCCGGTGACCGTGGCCCGGGCCTGCGGGCACGAGGTGGCCTACCTGCCCGGCCTGGCGATGCGGCGCATCGCCGATCTCTATCCCGGCAATGCCAAGACCGACGCCCGCGATGCGCTGGTTATCGCCGATGCCGCCCGCACCCTGCCGCACACACTGCGGGCGGTCGATGTCGGTGATGAGACCCTGGCCGAGTTGGAGGTGCTGGTCGGCTACGACGACGACCTCGTCGGCGAGGCAACCCGGATCAGCAACCGCATCCGCGGGCTGCTCACGGGCATCCACCCGGCCCTGGAGCGCGCCATCGGCGGAAAGATCACCCACCGGGCCGTGCTGGAGATCCTCGCGCAGTGCGGCGGGCCGGCAGGCATCCGCGCCACCGACAACGACACTGTCGCCGCCATTGCTGCCGAGCACGCCCCGCGCATGCACGACCGGCTCATCGAGGCGATCCAGGCTGCATTGGACGAACAGACCGTGAGTGTTCCTGGCAGCGCGGCCGCCGAGACGGTGCTGCCGCAGCTGGCCGAGAGCCTGAAAACCGTACTGTCCCAACGCAAAACCCTGGCGGCACAGGTGGAGGAAATGCTTGATGCGCACCCTCTTGCCGGGGTCCTGACCTCGATGCCCGGCATCGGAGTCAGGACCGCCGCCCGCATCTTGCTCGAGATCGGCGACGCCTCCCAGTTCGCCAGCGCGGCGCACCTGGCAGCCTACGCGGGCATCGCCCCGGTCACCCACAAATCGGGCTCGTCGATCAAGGGCGAACACCCGACACGGGCTGGCAACCGCAAGCTCAAGCGCGCGTTCTTCCTCGCCGCCTTCGCCGCCCTGCCCGACCCGGAAAGCAGAGCCTACTACGACAAGAAACGCGCCGAAGGCAAGAAACACAACGCCGCCCTGATCTGCCTCGCCCGACGCCGCTGCGACGTCCTCTACGCCATGCTGTGCAACCGCACCTACTACCAGCCACCCCAGCCCACACCGAAGGACAAGCTCCCGGCGGCCGCTTGACAGCGACCATAGGGACCCCCCCGGATGCTCGACGAGCTTTCGCTTCTTGTCGCCCGGCCTCCACGGAACGCGGCTCTTCGACGAGCCGATCAACGAGCAACGAGTAGGACCGACCGGACGCCCGGCGACCGGAACCCGCCCGCGAGCTGCACCGAGCCGTCGACCTTCAGCTCAAGCCACCGACCACCCGCACGGCGTACCGGACGTCATCCGGCGCCGGTATGCATCCGGTCATCTCGAACCGCAGCTCCTGACCAGGCCAGGCCAGCGCGGTGAACCGCACGGAGACCCCCGGTGTCGCTGGCCGATCGTTCCGCAGTGCGGCCGATGGTGCGCGAGCTTTCGCACTGGTCGGCTGAGCTTCCGACTTGTATGGGGAATACCGGTTGGACGGGCTGGGTGATCACTGGCCGTAGTCTGCCGGAGGTGCCGGGTCGGGCTCGCTCGTGAGCTTCCTGCCGCCCTGCTTGGGCTGGCTGGGTCTGTCTGATTAACGGTGGATCTGGTCTTGGTTCGACAGGCCGAGCGTTGCTTGGCGGGAAGGATGAATCATGACCGAAACACTGGAGTCTGTGACTGATGAGGTGGATCAGCAGCAGCTGGCGCAGCAGTTGTTGGAGCAGGCCAGAGAGCAGGGTGTGGAGCTGGTGGGCCCGG
>NZ_FZNW01000038.1 GCF_900188115.1 Haloechinothrix alba
CCGAACTCGAAACCGCGTACTACGCTCAACCAGCAAGCCCAGCCCACTGCTGAGCTGCCACACCGATGAGTCTCCGGACACCCCGGGGCGGTTCAAGGTTGAGCCCGAATCAAGGGCCGACGGTCGTTGCGAAGGCGGTATGCTATCCCGGCGTCACCGGGACCAGTCGTTCTGGATCATGTTGGCCAACGCTGGTACGACTCCGTCCTTCCAATCAGGTACCCAGTCCGGTCATGTATGGGTCATACGGGGTGGTCGACCAGACTCAGCTAGCGGCACCGAACTCGCCCTCCGTCGCAGTTCAGTCGCGCGTTCCGGGTAGGGCGGGGCTGCTCGGTGGGTTATCAATATGCGAAGGTTGCTCGTCGGCGGCGTGCGACGGACCGGCCGGATCATCGACGTCCCGCCCTGCCCACCAATCATGCTCGCCCGAAGATCGTTTCGAGTGCCTCGGGTGCCCCCTCGAAGTGCCGTGCGGTGCGGATGGCGTCGGCAACGCGCACGGGCCCGGCCGCCAGTCCGAGTACGGTCGCGGCGTCGCTCGCCAGGCGCGCCTGCGCCGCTCCGGACGGCCCGAGGGTCACGGACAGCTCGTCCGTGGCCGCGTGGATGGTGATGACATCCCCGTCCACCTCGATCTCCACGCACGCGGGCCCGCCTGCGGCAGGGCGCCCCAGCAGTGCGCGCAGGGCGACGAGGAGCCAGGACGTGTGGAACGTGTCGTCGCCGCGCCCGGCGGCCATGAGCGGCGTGCTCCAGCGGACCAGCGCCTCCACGGGCTCGCGGAGGCCGTGGCCGAAGTCGGTGAGCGCGTAGACGACGGCATCGTGGGACAGCTGACGTTCGAGGATCCCGTGCCCTTCCAGCTCCCGAAGGCGTCGCGCGAGCAGGTTTGTCGCGATTCCCGGCAACCCGGCCCGCAGGTCGCTGTACCGGGCGGGCCCGACGAGAAGCTCCCGCACGATCAGCAGGCTCCACCGGTCACCGACGAGATCGAGCGCCCGGGCGAGGCCACAGAACTGGCCGTAGCGTTTCGTGCTCACCCGGATCATATTACACTTGACTTTTTCAACCTAAGTTGCTTGTATCAACCAATGGACGAGCGTCCCCTTGGTTCGGAGAGACGTCCTCCGTGGGTCGATGCCGAACTGTTCCCCTTCACCAGCCGGTTCGTCGACGTGCATGGCCACACCGTCCACTACGTCGACGAAGGCGCGGGACCGACGCTGCTCATGCTGCACGGCAACCCGACATGGTCCTTCGTCTACCGCGAGGTGATCAGCAGGCTGTCGGGCCGGTTCCGGTGCGTGGCGTGCGACTATCCCGGCTTCGGGCTCTCGACGGCCGCACACGGGTACGGGTACAGCCCGGAGGAGCACGCGCGTGTGGTCACGGAACTGGTCGAGCAGCTGGATCTGCGGGACGTCACGCTGGTGATGCAGGACTGGGGAGGGCCGATCGGTGTGCATGCCGCGGCAGCGCATCCGGACCGCGTCGCCGCGCTCGTCGTCGCGAACACCTGGGCATGGCCCGTCAACGGGGACGCGCACTTCGAGGTCTTCTCGCGCGTGATGGGCGGCCCTGTTGGGCGCATGGCCATCCGGCGGCTGAACCTGTTCGTCAACGCCATGCTCCCGGCCGGGCACAAGCTGCGGAAGCTCTCCAGCGCGGAGATGGCCCACTACCGGGCGGCGTTGCCCGATCCCGCGGCCCGGCACGCGAGTGCCGTGCTCCCGAACGCCATCACAGCCGCGCGGGACTTCCTCGCCACGGTCGACTCCGAGCTGACCGCGCTGCGGCAGCTACCGGCGCTCGTGCTGTGGGCCGACCGCGACCCTGCGTTCCGGGCCGCCGAACGCGAGCGGTGGCAACGCCGGTTGCCGGACCACACCACGGTCACGATTCCCGGTGCCGGACACTACGTACAGTCGGACGCACCCGGGCCGTTCGCCGACGCGATCGCCGGATGGTTCGGTCACGGGAGCTGATCGTGGCCGGTCTCCGCACGGCTCGAGCACCTGCTGGCTCAGGGGCGTGGAAGCGAGGTGGCCTCGCGCCGCGGCCGGTGTCGCAGATCATGCGCAGGTGACTCGCCGAGGATCCTGTGCCAGGCTCGCGGTATGGGTATTCCTTCGACAGCTACTGAGATCCACTTGGCATCCCGACCGGTCGGATTGCCATCCAAGGACGACTTCGCGATCGTGCGGGCGGAGGTCCGTGAGCCCGGGGACGGTGAGGTGGTCGTGCGCAACGACTACCTCTCGGTCGACCCGTACATGCGGGGCCGGATGAACGATGTGAAGTCCTACATCCCGCCGTTCCGGGTCGGCGAGGTCATGGACGGCGGTGCCGTCGGCACCGTGGTCGCCTCGCGGTCGGACGAGCTCGCCGTCGGCGACACCGTGCTGCACGAGTACGGCTGGCGGGAGTACGCGGTCGCCCCCGCCACGCGGTTCCGTGCCGTGGACACCACGCGTGTGCCTGCGTCGTCCTACCTGAGCGTGCTCGGCATGCCGGGGCAGACGGCCTACTTCGGGCTCTTCGACGTGGCGGCGATGCGTCCTGGCGACACCGTGTTCGTCTCCGGCGCAGCCGGAGCGGTCGGCAGCCTCGTCGGTCAGTTCGCCAAGCTGCGGGGTGCGCGCCGGGTGATCGGCTCGGCAGGATCCGCCGACAAGGTCGCCTACCTGCGCGAGGAGCTGGGCTTCGACGAGGCGTTCAACTACAAGGACGGGCCGGTCGCCGAGCAGCTGGCCGAGGCGGCTCCCCGCGGCATCGACGTGTACTTCGACAACGTCGGCGGCGACCACCTCGAGGCTGCGCTGACATCCCTGCGCACCTACGGGCGCGTGGCGATGTGCGGCGCGATCACCCAGTACAACGACACCGAGCCCGCGCCGGGGCCACGCAACCTGTTCCTGGCCGTCACCAAACGGCTGAGCATGCGCGGTTTCATCGTGATGGACTTCGCCGAGCGTGCCCGGGAGTTCACCGCCGAGGTCTCCCGCTGGGTCCGGGATGATCGAGTTCGTGTTCGGGAGACCGTCACCTCAGGCATCTCCAGCATGCCTGACGCGTTCCTCGGCCTGTTCTCCGGCGACAACCTCGGCAAGATGCTGGTGCGGCTGGACCACTCCGCGTAACCCAGGTACCCCTCTGGGGTATATTAGCCGCAGGAACGTCCGGGAAGGAGACTGCCGTGGCCGAAGAGAGCACGTACACCGTGACCGGGATGACCTGCGGGCACTGCGCGCAGGCCGTGCGAGACGAGCTCGAGCAGGTCGACGGGGTGACCGGGGTGTCGGTGGAGGTCGCCACCGGCACCGTCACGGTACGCAGTGATCAACCGGTTCCGGCCGAGCGGGTACGCGCCGCCGTCGAGGAAGCAGGCTACGAGGTAGGGGGACAGCAGGCAGCCGTGTGAGCCTGTCCGGCGGCTGGGGGAGAACTCTCGGCCCGCCGGACAGGATCGTTCGTCGGAACTGACGAACAGCAGGCGACACGGTGATCGTGCTATACACGTGTGCTTACCGGGTGTAGAGGGCTAACCTTCATGGTGTGACTCCCGATACAACAGCCGCCAGAACCCCGGAGGAGCTGTCGTCGGCACTCGAACGGACCGGCTACCTGCCGGATGCCGGAGTGGCGACGGCGGCGTTCCTTGCCTACACGATGGGCCGCCCGCTGTTCTGTGAGGGCGAGCCCGGTACCGGCAAGACGTCGCTGGCCGCGGCGCTGGCCGAAGGGCTCGGCCTTCCGCTGATCAGGCTGCAGTGCCACGAGGGCATCGACGCCGCCCAGGCGCTGTACGAGTGGGACTTCGCCCGCCAGCTTCTGCACCTGCGTGCGCTGGAGGCGGGGTCGGACGGGGGTGTGGATGCCGATGCGGCCGAGCAGTCCATCTACACCCGCAGGTTCCTCCTCGCGCGCCCGCTGCTGCGCGCGCTTCTCGACGCGCCGTGCGTGCTGCTGGTCGACGAGATAGACCGGGCGGACGACGAGTTCGAGGCGTTCCTGCTGCAGCTGCTCGACGAGAACGCCGTGACCATTCCGGAGCTGGGCGTGATCCGGGCCGATGTCCCTCCGATCGCGGTACTGACCTCGAACCGGACGCGCGAGGTGCACGACGCCCTCAAACGGCGCTGCCTCTATCACTGGCTCGAGCACCCCGACCTGGCCAGGGAGGTGGCGATCCTGCGCAGCAGGCTGCCCGGTATCGGGGAGGACCTGGCCGGGCAGGTGGCTACCGCCGTGCGCAGGATGCGTGGCATGGAGCTGCTCAAACCCCCGGGTGTCGCCGAGTCACTCGACTGGGGGCGTGCGCTGCACGCGCTCGACTGCAGCGTGCTGGATGCCGATACGGCCACCCGTAGCCTGGGCGCCGTGCTCAAGTACCGCGAGGACGCCGACCGTGTCCACGCGGCAGGAATAGACACGTTGCTCGCGGGGTAGCCATGTCCCGACCAACCGTGCACCAGCCCCCCGGCCCGGGACGCGACGCTGCGGGCGCGCACATGGACGTGCTCCCCGGCTTCGTCGGGTTCACCCGCGCGCTCGCGCACGCCGGGCTGCCGGTGGCCACGGACCGGGCGGCCGCATACCTTGACGCCGTGCGGCGGGTCGATGTCGCCGACCCGGAGCAGGTCTACTGGGCCGGCCGGCTGACGCTGTGCTCGGACCCGGACGATTTCGCGACCTACGACGCGGTGTACACCAGGTGGTTCGGCCTGGCGCGCGACCGGGACGGTACCGTGCCGCGCGGAGAGGCCCGCGCCACTGCCGAGCTGGTGCCGCTCGGTGCCACCGAGCCTGCCGCCGAGGAGGACGGCAGCGAGGACAGCACCGTGCACGCCGTGTGTGCCAGCGACACCGAAGTCCTGCGCAGCAGGGACATCGGCGAGTTGACCGAGGCCGAGCGCGAGCACCTGCGCCAGATGCTCGCGTTGCTGCGCCCGGACCCCCCGATGCGCCGTTCGCTGCGACTGCGTCCCGCGCGGCGAGGTGCGCTCGACCCGCACCGGACCGTACGCGCGATGCTCTCCACCGGCGGCGAGCCGCTGCGCCTGCCCCGGCGCAGCAGGTCCCCGCGACCCCGCCGGGTGGTGCTGCTCGTGGACGTCTCCGGTTCCATGCGGCCCTACGCCGACGCGCTGCTGCGCTTCGCGCACGCCGTCACCCGCCGGACTCCCGGCGCCGTCGAGTCGTTCACCCTCGGCACCCGGCTCACCAGGGTGTCCCGGCAGCTGCGGCAGCGCGACCCCGAGCGGGCACTGGCCGCGGCCGGACGCGCCGTTGCGGACTTCGCGGGTGGGACGCGCCTCGGTGACACGCTCCGCGCGTTCCTCGACAGGTGGGGGCAGCGTGGCGTTGCCCGCCAGTCCGTTGTCGTGGTGTTCTCCGACGGCTGGGAGCGGGGCGACGCCGGGCTGCTCGGCGAGCAGATGGGGCGGATGCGCAGGCTCGCGCACGCGGTGCTGTGGGTCAACCCGCACGCGGGCAAGGACGGGTACGCACCGGTTCAACTGGGGATGACGGCGGCACTTCCGCACATCGATCGGCTGCTCGCCGGTCACAGTGTGGCCACTCTGGACCGACTCATCAGGGAGATCCGCGATGCGCGACGTACTTGACCAGCTGAACGAACGCCTGTCCCGTGGCGAGACCGTGGGGGTGGGCACGGTCGTCCGCACGTTCTCATCCGCACCGCGCCCGCCCGGAGCCGCCATGCTGGTGGCCGAGGACGGCACGGTGGTCGGCAGCGTGTCGGGCGGGTGCGTCGAAGGCGCCGTCTACGAGCTCGCGCAGCAGGTGATCAGCGACGGCAGTCCCGTGCTGCAACGCTACGGCGTCAGCGACGACGACGCGTTCTCTGTGGGACTGACCTGCGGGGGGATCATAGACGTGTTCGTCGAGCGGTTCTCGCGCGAGGAGTTCCCGGACTTCGCCCGGCTTGCCGACTCGGTCGCGGGCGAGCACGCCGTCGCGGTCGCCACGGTCGTCGAACACCCGGACGCGGACCGCGTCGGCTCGCGCATGGTGGTCTGGCCGCAGGATGTCTCCGGGTCGCTGGGCTCGGACCGCATCGACGACGCCGTCCTCGACGACGCCCGCGGCCTGCTCGCGACGGGGCGGAGCGCGAGCCTGCACTACGGCCCCGAGGGGCAACGCCGCGGCGAGGGTATGACGGTGTTCGTCAACTCCTACGAACCACCGCCACGGATGCTGGTGTTCGGGGCCATCGACTTCGCCCGTGCCATGGTCCGGATGGGCGCCTTCCTCGGTTACCGGGTCACTGTCTGCGATGCCCGCCCGGTGTTCGCCACCACCGCACGGTTCCCGGAGGCCGACGAGGTCGTGGTGGACTGGCCGCACCGGTACCTGTCCGCCCAGGTGGACGCGGGCGCGGTGGACGAGCGCACCGTGGTGGCGGTACTCACGCACGACCCCAAGTTCGATGTTCCGGTGCTGGAGGTGGCATTGCGGTCGAAACTGGGATACGTCGGCGCGATGGGTTCGCGACGTACGCACGAGGACCGCATGGCGCGGTTGCGCGAGGCAGGGCTGGCCGAGCACGAGCTCGAGCGCCTCGCCTCACCCGTCGGTCTGGATCTGGGTGCGCGCACCCCGGAGGAGACCGCGGTCTCGATCGCCTCGGAGATCATCATGCTGCGCTGGAGCGGCAGCGGCAGGCGGCTGAGCGAGCTGGCCGGGCGCATTCACGGCGACGCGCCATGGCCGGAGTGAGCAGGGAGGACAAGGTGCTCGGCCTGCTGCTGGGCACCGCGCTCGGGGACGCGCTCGGCGCCTCGTTCGAGGGCAGCCAGGCGGTGCCGGCCCGGACGCTCGATGCGGCGGAACGTGCCGACGAGACCCTCGTGCACACCGACGACACGGCCCTGACCTTGGTGCTCGCCGAGCACCTTGCCGCGCGGGACCCCGCGGGGCTGGACGAGGACGTTCTCGCGGATGAATTTGCCGCGGTGTGGCAGAAGGAACCGTGGCGCGGGTACGGGCCCGGCGCCGCGCAGGTGTTCGAGCTCACCGGCGGGGGGATGTCCTGGCAGCAGGCTGCGGTGTCGCTGTTCGGCGGCGCCGGCTCGTACGGCAACGGCGGTGCCATGCGGGTCGCGCCCGTCGCCGCTGTCGGTAACGGACCGCACCACGTCGCCGAGCTGGGTCGCCGCACCGCTGCGATCACGCACGCCCACGAGCACGGCCAGCACGGGGCTGAGGTGCAGGCCTTGGCGGCATACCTGGCGCTGGAACGCGAGTCGGCTCCGCGGGTGCTCGACATCGACCAGTTCCGGCACGACCTCACACGGGTCGTGCGATGCCGCGCGTGGCACGAGAAGCTCGACCGCATGTCGGAGCTGGTACGCACCGGCGCGGACCCGCAGCACGCTGCCCACGCGCTCGGCAACGACATCACGGCTCTCGGCTCGGTGCCGATGGCGGTGATGTCGTTCGTGAGCAATCCGGACGAGCCCATCGCGGCGATCCGGTACGCGATCGGCGCGGGTGGGGACACCGACACGATCGCGGCGATGGCAGGCGCGCTCGCCGGTGCCCGCAACGGTGCCGCGACGCTGCCGGAACGACTTGTGGCGCGCCTGGAGGTCGGTGACCACGCACGGGAGGTGGCCAGGCAGCTGGCTACCGCAGGCAACACGGGCGCGTGAGCCGGATCAGCCGGGACCCGGCACCAGCCGGTGGTAGGCGTTCGCGTGCAGCGACACGGCGTAGTCCCCGGGGGCGAGTAGCTGTGGATGGTCGTCGAGCGTGGCTTCGGTCGGCTCCTCCAGCCGGAAGGTGACCTGGCGCGTCGCGATGCGCAGGCTGGAGGTGTCTGCCTGTGGGGACGACTCGACCAGGATCCCGGCGGCAGTCGGTTCCATGGCCAGTGAGGTGGTGAACTCCCGCGCCGCTCCCGAGACGTGGCAGCCGACCGGACCCGACACGGACAGGCGCGTCGCCACGGAGTCGAACGCCGTGCCGTCCTCGCGGTCGGAGCGCACCGTGAGGGCCGGAGCAGGCCGGGCGGCGAGAGCGGCGGGGTCGGCGGCCAGGCAGTCGGGCCCGAGGAGCAGGGAGGCCCATCGCGCGGCGCAGCGACGGGCGAGCGGGAGTTGGGCCGCCCGCTGGGCCGCGACCAGCCGGACACCGTGACCGTCCGGCACGGCGCCGAACGCGGGGGTCCCGGCCACGTCGAGCACCGACCACTCCCAGCTGTGCGCCACGTCACGCACCGCGGCGCGGAACTCGCGGCTGCCCCTGTCGAAACCGCGGATCACGGCGAGCCGCCCTGCCGAGGCGTTCTGGGGCCACTGCCGCGGTCTCCTGGCGGGGTCGAGCAGCGCGTCGATCGCCGGTCGGACCGCAAGCCCGTGCTCGCTACGGACGTCGCCGGAAGTGGGTGCGGCTGCGGTGTGCGCGCGAACGGTCATGTCGCTGACGGTACAGTGCGCGACCGGAGACTGTGTACGGTGAAGATCATCACCACCCGGCTCCTGCCTGCCGATTCCACACCGGTCAGGTCACGTCCCGCCGCACCGACAGCAGGGTTCCGAGTACGCCGAAGGCGAGCGCGTAGATTGCGAGCAGCGCACCACCCTGCCACGGTTCGAGGAACTCGACGACGGGATCGGTGGTGGCCGTCAGTGCCTCACTGGCTCCGCCAGGAAGGTACGGGTAGTAGTCCCGGATGACGGGCAGTCCCCGCATGAACGCCTCGAGCACGAACAGGTACACCAGTGCACCGACGACGGCGGCGATCTGGTTGCGCACCAGCGCGCCGACACCCACACCGAGCAGGGCGTACAGCGCGACGGCTGCGAGGACGCCTGCGAGCGTCCCCGGGATGCCACTGGAGGTCATCGACAGGTCGATGTCGATCGCCGCGAGCCACGGAAGGGCGATCGCCGTGGCGGCCACGATCGTCACCAGCCCGAAGGCGATGCCGAGCACGGCGTAAGCGGCCAGTTTCGCGGTCACCACATGCCCACGGTGCGGGGTCGCCAGGAACGTCGGCGTCACCGTCTGGTGCCGGAACTCCCCGGTGACCGCGATGATGCCGAGCAGCAAGGCGAAGGTGTTCGCCGCGCTCGCGGTGGCGAACAGGTTGCGCTTGCCCTCCGGCGTGCTCAACGACGGGGACGGGTTCCCCTCGGCGCCGTCGAAGCCGATCGTGAACGCCATGAACGTGCCCATCAGGGCGATCCCACCCAGCAGCAGCCAGAGCCACAGCTTGGTGCTGAACGTCTTGTCGAACTCGGCTTGCACCAGACGGATCATGACTGGCCTCCTGCCCGCGTGGCGTCGTGGTGTTCCCCGGCCGGTGTCGCCTGCCCGGCGGTTTCGGGTGCGGCTTCCCCGGTAAGGGTGAAGAAGATCTGCTCGAGGTCGCTGGTCTCGGTGCTGAGCTCATGCAGCTCGATCCCCTCCGTGAAGGCGAGATGCCCGACGGCCGCGGTGTCCATTCCGGTCACGCGCACGGCGTCGTCGTGCGGGCGCTGCACATCCGCCTTGCCGTCCAGGGCGGTGGCGAGCCGGTCGGCGTCCGGGCTGCGCACCAGCGTCGCGTGCCCGTGGTGCTCGGCGAGCTCGCTCAGCGGTCCCTGCCGGATGAGCGTGCCGTTGTTGACGATCACGACGTCGTCGACGGTCTGTTCCACCTCGCTGAGGACGTGGCTGGATACCAGGATGGTGCGGCCCTGGTCGGCGAGGTGGCGGAGCAGCTGCCGCATCCACTTGATGCCCTCGGGGTCGAGCCCGTTGGCCGGCTCGTCCAGTACGAGCACGTGCGGGTCGCCGAGCAGCGCCGCGGCGAGGCCGAGACGCTGCCGCATGCCGAGCGAGAACTGCCCTGCCTTGCGCCGCGCGGCCGACGTCAGTCCGGTCAGCTCGAGTACCTCGTCGGCACGCTCGCCGGGCAGCCCTGCGACGCGGCAGTACACCCGCAGGTGATCGCGTGCGCTGCGGGCGGGATGGAAGCTGGATGCTTCGAGCAGCGCCCCGACGGTTCGGTTCGGGGTTTCCAGCTCGGCGTACGGTCGTCCGTCGATCGTCGCGGTGCCCTCGCTCGGGGTCACCAGACCGAGGACGCAGCGCAACGTGGTCGTCTTACCCGCACCGTTGGGGCCGAGAAACCCCGTCACCGAACCGGGCTCGACCGTGAAGCTCAGATCGTCGACGGCCTTGACGGTACCGAACCTCTTGGTGAGTCCGGAGACGACGATCCTTCCGGGCTCGGTCACCTCGGTGTCCATAGTGTTCCCCCACGAGAAATCGGAAAGGAGGCTGGTTGGCGAGTGTGCAGCTGTCCGTCGGCTCGGATGCGGACGCCGCAACGGGCGTTACGACGACATCC
Source organism: Haloechinothrix alba (assembly GCF_900188115.1). Lineage (GTDB taxonomy): Bacteria > Actinomycetota > Actinomycetes > Mycobacteriales > Pseudonocardiaceae > Haloechinothrix > Haloechinothrix alba. Next base: position 10,367 of record NZ_FZNW01000038.1, read on the forward strand.
GAAGCCGGTAGTGGATCGCGCTGACGTGCCTGCGCGGCCACTGTATTCCAGTTCGCTCCGTTCCGCAGGAGAATTCCGATACGGGTGTGTCAGGGGTGCTTGAAGTAACGGTTCGATCCCGGTGTGTACATGAGCACGATCGCCAGAACGAGGAGGACGGGAACGGCGCGGACCACCGCACTGATCAGTCACAGGGCGAACGCTGTGTGAAGTGAGGCCGGCCGCTTCCGCGTGTGCGTCTCGTTCGGGACGAGCTGTGGCGGGTAAGGGTAATTCTGCTGCCGTGGTGGGTGAGGGTGGTGCTGCGGGTACGGCTGCTGCTGCGGGTGCGATGGCTGCCCGGGGTGCTGGTGTGGTCGAGGGCCTGTCCTCGCAGCCAATGTATGCCGGTCGGTACCGGCTTCGCAGGCGAACGCCCGAATCCGTGCACCACACGCGGGCACCGGTCGGTGTGGCGCGAACCGAACGGTACCCGCGCGCGGGTCAGGAGTGCTTGAAGTAGTGGTTCGACTCGGCCCGGAACATGAACACGATGGCCGCGGCGATGATCACGAGTGAGGCGATCTCGAGCAGGCCGATCAGCGAGCCGAGGAACCCGATCGCGAAGTACACGGGAAGCACCATCAGGCCGATGAGGCCGAACAGCAGTCCCAGCCCCCCGAGAACCGTGAGTACGATGCGCGCCCAGTTCGCGCCGCCGCGCATGGCGAACGCCAGGCCGGCGAAGATCACGGCGATGACCAGACCGAAGATGATGCCGGCGGTGCCGCCGGCCGCTCCGGTCTCGGCCTGGTCGACGGCCACCCCGAGCCGGTCCGCCGACTCCTCGACGATCGCGTCCTGACTGGCGAGGGCGAGCAGGCTGGACAGGATGCCGACGACCACGTTCACCATCCACAGCATGAATGCCGTGTCCACCGATTTCGGGCGTGGCGGGGCCTGGACCATGTTCGGGTCGACCTGCGGCGCCTGCGGGTACGGGGGTGGCTGTCGGGCGGGATCGTACGGATCCTGCGGGTCTTGTGGAGATGTCATACCGGACAACTTAGGTGAAGCGCCTGATGCGCGCAGCGGATTCGACACAATTCCTGCACCGCTCGACGCGATCTACCTCATCGCGGCCTGCACCGCGATCCAGGTGGGGTATCCGTACACCGGGGACGTGACGGGACCGAGCCGGCCGCGTCCGGCCTGCCCAGGGGTCCGGGCAGGCTCCGGCTCGTCACTGCATCGGCGTCCGCTCGCATCCAGCACGGCCGGGAACGCCTCTGCCGGTTCGGTCCGGCACGGGATCCGGCCGGAGGGAGAGGCGGACGCTGATCTTGATTAGTCCCGACCGGTTAATTCGCCTCGTGGGGGTTGTTTGCGCTGGAGAGTCGGAGGATCCTCGTATGTGATGTCGGCCACTTGTCGAATGGTTTGTTGCCTCGGCCCGACGTGTTCGTGACGGCCCGCCGGGCACCACCGAAGAAGGAGTTGGAGGCCCATGCGCATTACGGTCACCGTTGATGGAACCCGGTACACGGATGATGTAGAGCCACGAACGTTGCTCGTCCAGTACCTGCGGGAACAGCTCGGCAAGGTTGGCACGGTCGTCGGTTGCGACACCAGCAACTGCGGTGCTTGCACCGTGCACCTCGACGGGCACAGCGTGAAGTCGTGCTCGGTGCTGGCCGTGCAGGCGGACGGCTCGGAGATCACCACTGTCGAGGGGCTGACCCGGGACGGTCGGATGCACCCGGTCCAGGAGGCCTTCCACGACAACCACGCCCTGCAGTGCGGCTTCTGCACACCCGGGATGATCATGCAGTCGGTGGACCTGCTCGCCGAGGACGCCGACCCGGACGAGCAGACGGTCCGCGAAGGCCTCGAGGGCAACCTCTGCCGCTGTACCGGATATCAGAACATCGTGCGCGCCGTACAGGACGCCGCGCACCGGATGCGGCCAGGAGCCGGCCCTGAGGCCGAGCGGGTCGCCGACGAGCCAGCCATGTCCGAGCAGTCGCGCGCGGAGGTGCGTCAGTCATGACCGCGACCGCTGACTCTCACGCAGGAGGCGAGGTCGGGCAAGCGCGGTTGCGCAAGGAGGATGCGCGGCTGATCGCCGGGCGCACCCGGTGGACCGACAACATGTCCCTGCCGGGAATGATGCATATGGCGATCCTGCGCAGCCCGCTCGCCCACGCCAGGATCAACAGGATCGACGCGAGCGAGGCCCGGAGCATGTCCGGCGTCGAGGCCGTGGTCACCGGCGCTGATGTGGCCGATGACCAGGGCAGTCTGCCGTGCGCCTGGCCGATCACCGAGGACATGAAGTCACCGAACGCCCCGTCGCTCGCGGTCGACGAGGTGAACTTCGCCGGTGAGGCCGTCGCCGTGGTGGTGGCCCGGTCGGCTGCCGAGGCGCACGACGCCCTGGAAGCCATCGATGTCGACTACGAGGACCTGCCTGTGGTGCTCGACATGTCCTCGGCGATGACCGAGGGCTCGGACCTCGTGCACCCGGATCTCGGTACGAACGCCAGCGCGACGTGGGTGTTCGACTCCGCGGAGGCGGGCACCGGTGGTAGCGCTGACGAGGCGCTCGCAGGCGCCGAGGTCACCATTCACCGGACGTTCCGGCAGCAGCGCCTGATCCCGGCATTCATGGAGCCACGCTCGATACTGGTCGACCCCACCGGTGAGCAGACCACGATGTGGTCGGCTACGCAGGTACCGCACATCCTGCGCCTGATGCTGGCGATGACAACGGGCGTCGACGAGCACAAGATCCGCGTGATCGCCCCGGACGTCGGTGGCGGCTTCGGCGGCAAGCTGCAGGTGACGCCGGAGGAGGTCATCACCTTCCTCGTGGCGCGCAAGCTGGGCAAACCGGTGAAGTACACCGAGTCGCGGTCGGAGTCGTTCACCTCGGCGCACCACGGTCGCGACCAGATCCAGAAGCTGAGCCTGGCAGCCGACCGCAACGGCACGGTCACCGGGTTGAAGGTCGAGCTGCTCGCCGATATGGGTGCTTACCTACGGCTGGTGACGCCGGGCGTGCCGATTCTCGGCGCGTTCATGTTCAACGCGATCTACAAGATCCCGGCGTATCACTTCTCCTGCACGAACGTGTTCACCAACAAGGTGCCGACGGACGCCTACCGCGGCGCGGGCAGGCCGGAGGCGACGTTCGCGATCGAGCGCATGATGGACGAGCTCGCGGCCGAGCTCGGTATGGACCCGTTGGAGGTGCGGGAGCGCAACTGGATCAAGCACGACGAGTTCCCGTACACCACGGTGTCCACACTCACCTACGACTCCGGCAACTACGAGGCCGCGACGGCACGGGCCAGGGAGCTGTTCGGCTACGACGCGTTGCGCGCCGAGCAGGCCGAACGCCGTAGGCGGGGCGACACGGTGCAGCTGGGCATCGGCGTCTCCACGTTCACCGAGATGTGCGGTCTCGCGCCTTCGCGGGTGCTCGGTGCGCTGTCGTACGGCGCAGGCGGCTGGGAGCACGGCGCTGTGCGCATGCTGCCCACCGGCAAGGTCGAGGTGATCACCGGCAGTTCCCCGCACGGTCAGGGACACGAGACCGCGTGGAGCCAGATCGTCGCCGACCGCCTCGGTGTGGGTTTCGACGACGTCGAGGTGTTGCACGGCGATACCCAGTCCTCGCACAAGGGGCTGGACACCTATGGCTCGCGGTCGCTGACCGTCGGCGCCATGGCGGTCGTGCAGGCGGCGGACAAGGTCATCGCCAAGGCACGCAAGATCGCCGCGCACATGATGGAGTGCGCCGAGGGCGATGTCGAGTTCTCCGGTGGCAGGTTCACGGTGCGCGGGACGGACACGTCGACCAGCATCCAGGAGATCGCCCTCGCGGTCTTCGCCGCCCACGACCTGCCGGACGGTGTCGAGCCGTCGCTGGACTCGGAGGCGACCTTCGACCCGGAGAACTTCTCCTTCCCGCATGGCACACACCTGTGCGCCACCGAGGTCGACACCGAGACCGGCCGGGTACGGCTGCGTTCCTATGTCGCCGTGGACGATGTCGGCAACGTGGTGAACCCGATGATCGTCGAGGGACAGGTGCAGGGCGGTCTGGCGCAAGGCATCGCGCAGGCCCTGTTCGAGGAAGCGGTCTACGACGAGACAGGCACCCTGACCAGCGGCACGCTGGCCGACTACCTGGTGCCGTCCGCGGCCGACCTGCCGTCGTTCACCACGGACCGTACCGAGACCCCGTCGACGACGAACGCGCTCGGCGTGAAGGGCGTCGGGGAGGCGGGCACGATCGCCTCCACCCCGGCCGTCGTCAACTCCGTCGTGGACGCCGTGCGGCACATGGGCGTACGGGACATCGAGATGCCGTGCACGCCGATGCGGGTGTGGCGAGCCATTCATGGAGGTGCGCAATGATCCCGGCCGCGTTCGACTACGAGGCGCCGAACACGATCGACGAGGCGGTACGGGCCCTCGCCGAGGCCGACGACGAGGTGAAGATCCTCGCCGGTGGCCAGAGCCTGTTGCCCGTGCTGCGCATGCGGCTGGCGGCACCTGCCAAGCTGATCGACCTCGGCAGGATCGGTGAGCTGCAGGGCGTCCGCACCGACGGCGACATGCTCGTGATCGGTGCCATGACGAGTCACTACGACGTGCAGCGTGACCCGTTGCTCAACGAGCACGCCAAGCTGCTCGTGATGGCCACGGACACCGTGGCCGACCCGCAGGTGCGGCACAGGGGCACGTTCGGTGGTTCGCTCGCCCACGCCGACCCGGCCGGTGACCTGCTGGCACCGGCGCTGGCCCTGGATGTCGAGATGGTGATCGCAGGCCCGCGGGGTCGGCGCACGGTTCCCGCCGCGGAGTTCTTCGTGGACTACTTCACCACCGCGGTCGGCGAGGACGAGCTGCTCTGCGAGATCAGGGTGCCGAAGTACACCGGGTGGCACGCGCACTACGAGAAGTTCAACCGGGTCGCGCAGGCGTGGTCGATCGTGGGTGTGGCTGCAGCGGTCCGGCCCGACGGGCACATGATCGCGGAGGCCCGCGTCGGGCTGACGAACATGGCGTCCGTGCCGGTGCGGGCGCGGGGAGTCGAGCAGGCTCTCGTGGGTCAGGAGGCGACCCCGGAGGCGATCAGGGCGGCCGCCGAGCACGCGCTCGACGGCACCAGCCCGACCGCCGACGGCAACGCCGACGTGGCCTACCGCGAGCACCTCGCCAAGGTGCTCACCTCCCGGGCGGTCTCCGCCGCAGCAACCAGCTAGCCAGGTGGGAGCCGAATGTGACATCCGGCTCCATAGAAGGAACCGAGGTCACATTCGGCTCCCCCTCGCGGGACGAAAGGAGCTACATCTGTGCGACTTGATCACGAGTTCACGGTGCCTGCACCGGTCGAGGAGGTGTGGCAGGCGTTGCTCGACCCGGAGCGCGTCGCCCCCTGCATGCCGGGCGCAACGCTCACCGGGGTCGACGGCGACGAGTTCACCGCCACCATGAAGGTCAAGCTCGGACCGATCTCGCTGCAGTACAAGGGAACCGGCGAGTTCACCGACAAGGACGAGGCCGCGCGGCGACTCGTGATCAAGGCGTCCGGTAAGGACACTCGTGGAGGCGGCACGGCGTCGGCCGACGTCGCGGTCACGCTCACCGAGGACGGCGGGGTCACGAGTGGCTCGGTCGCCACGGACCTGACGGTCACCGGCAGGCCTGCGCAGTTCGGGCGCGGGATGATCTCCGAGGTCGGCGGCAGGCTGCTCGGTGACTTCTCGACGTGCCTCGGCGAACGTCTCGGCACGGCCCAGGAACCTGCCACGGACCAGACGTCGGCCGGTGCCGGGTCCGCTGCCGGGTCTGGCGCTCCAGCGGCGAGTGGTGGTGACCCGAAAGGCGAGCACGAAGCCGCCCCGATCAACCTGATGGATGTCGCGGGAGCTCCGGTGCTCAAACGCGCCGTACCGATCGTCGTCGGTGCCGTCGTCATCATCGCGATCATCCTCGCCGTCCGCGCCTGCCGCTAGTTGTGCGCTGAATGAGGTTCTCCTCGGGTTTGTGTGGGTGGTGTGCGCGGTAGGTGGGGGTGGTGTGCCGGCTGTGTCAGGCGTGTGGTGATTGTGCGGCGTGGATGAGG
>NZ_FZNW01000037.1 GCF_900188115.1 Haloechinothrix alba
AGCGCTACCTCGCACGCCAGATCTACCGAAAGCTCGAAGCCCTCCACGCCCAGCCCGCCCCGGCTTGACAGACATAGAAGAGTCCACCGGCCCCACTCAGCAATCGGCAAAGCCCCACCCATCACCAGATTGACCAACCTGCCTGGACATCACAACTAGGGAGCGCTCTGCCTGTTCAGCGTTACCGCTTGTTACCGGTTCGTGAGAGCTGCACAGTTAAGTACGCGACCGCCGATACCCTTCGTTGATACACACGTGTCGACGGCACGTGAAAGCTGATCCACCGGTGGCACCCCTCCGAACGCAGCACAGGATCGGCCTCGTCAGCATCCTCCACCGAACTCACTGGCGCAAGCATGTCGACAACCAGATTCGCAGGCAGGTGCATGTGCAGACGGGACTCGGTCGACGTGGCGAGGCGCCCAAATCCCTAGCACCACGCGGACGTCGTGCACCCTCCTCGTGATCTACAACGCCGTAAAGACCGTGACCAGTTCGCTCGAGTCACCGCGACGCACCTCAAGCTCATAGTCGCCGAATGCTACGTCGCCTCCGGCGTACCGGCGCGCCGCCCCGGTAAGCAGCCTGTTCAACTGCTCAACATCCGTACGGTCTGCGTTCGCATCAAGTCGCCGGACCTCCTCACCGAGGTACAGCAATCGAAGATCAAGCGGGATCGCACCAGATGGAGAAGCTGCTTCCGCAGGAGTGCCAGCGTCATCCTCGGCGGCTGCCTGCTCAAACCAATCCTGCTGTGGCCGCACTACAATCGCTCGACGACCGCGGCCGCCCTCACGCACCAGACCCCAATCTCGGAGTAGGGCTAATGCGCGATTTACCGTCCCGGCCGAAGCTCCTTGCTCCTTCGCCAGATCCTTCACAGTAGGGACTTGCGCTCCGTCCGGCAAGGCACCGCTGAGGACCTGCGTGCGGATCGCCGCCGCGATCCGCTCGTATGGAGCGTGCGGATCGGTTTTGGCCCGCTCGACGGGGTCGGCGTGGGTCCAATCGCGCTCCGGCATCCGGGTCTGGAGTTGACCGGCGGCTCGTTGATCAGCCTCGGAGACGAACGCCGTGTAGACCTTCAGTGTCGTGGTTCCTCCCCCGCCATGGCCACGGCGGCCGGCGACGGTGTTGATATCGGCTCCTGCCTTGATCAGCTCAGTGGCGGAGTAGTGCCGTAGCTTGTGGATCGTGGTCTCGACGCCTAAGCGCTCCGCCATCCGGCTGTATCGCTGGGTGACGGACCCTGGCGTCAGGAAGCGACCGTAGTCTGGCTCGGCGGAGAACACGAACGCATCCGCAGCCAGCTCAAGTCCGATCTTGGCTACGCGGTAGCGGCACCTGTCCTGATGCTCAGCGAGCACCTGTGCGGTCTCCGCATCCAGCGTGACTCGGCGCTGCTGGTGCGTTTTGGTGCCAAGCTCGGCCCATTGCCCGTCGGCGTCCTTGCTGATGCCGCGGGTGATCGACAGCACCGCATACTCGCCGTCGACCTCCAGATCGGTCCACCGCAGGGCGCACAGCTCGTGGCGGCGCGCACCGGTGGTCATCGTCAACCAGATCAGGGTGGCCCAGTCGAGATCGCTGGTCGCCGCCTCGTTCAGGATTCGGGCTGCCTCGGCCGTGGTCGGCGGTTGCGGCATCGGAGGTGTCGGCGGCGGCTCGGCATCATCGATCGGGCTGGTCGTCACCCACTTGCAGCGCACTGCACGCCGGTAGGCACCCGACAAGAGCCAGTGGATCTGCCGGATCGCCGAGACCCCGAGCGGTTTGCACCGGTGAGGCCCGCATCGCCGGTCACACTCATGCTGGTGATCGGTGCGGTGCTGCGTGAACGGGCCCGTGCAGTGGTCACGGCAGCGACGCAGCTCCGCATACAGTGAATCGAGAATGTCGGCATCCAGCTCACCGACCTTGACCGTGCCGATGAACGGCGAGACGTGGTTGGCCCACAGATTGCGATAGTTGTGCTCAGTCGACCAGGCGCCACCGAAGTCACCGAGATGCCGCTTGAGGAGCTGATCCACCGTGGCCCGGGCCTTCGGGTTGCGCCGCTCGTGGACCTCGTTGACCAGCCGGATCCGGGCCTTGTCGGCCTCGGCGTCCTCGTCCGGGGTGTCGGACGGAATGATCTCGGTCAGACGGTGCCGCTTCTTGGTGTCCGGGTCGAGCCCGGCATCCACCCGGACACGTAACGCACCGCTGCTCAGCGTGGCGACAACCCCACGCTGGACCTTCGTACGACGCGAACGCTGGCTCGCCATGCCCCACACTGTGGCCCTCGTTGGGTCACATCATGGGTCACGCGAACCAGCGTTCAACCAAACTTGCCAGCAAGTCCCCTGGTCACTGCGGCGCGCCCGTAGGGATTCGAACCCCAAACCTTCTGATGCCGATTCCGTGCATGTCGATGGTTGTCAATACCTGTCGACATGCCCGATTACCTGCATCGGAACGCTGGCAGAATCATCGAACGCTTGTCGTTATTGAGTAGCATTCGATAACGAATCTTGGCGATAAGTTGGCAATCGGGACGCCTACTCGTCGCCTTCCGGTTGCTCGGGATCAATTGGTGGGTAGACCGCAATGGTTTGGGCGTCGTTCCACCATTTCTCGACGTGCACTCGCATGCCATCCCTTGCAGCCTCCGGAAGCGGTGTAAGGATCGTTGGGTGCTGCTTGCCGATCGTGTTCAGGGAAGTGCCGATTGTGAACGCCGTATTATCACCGATCACCATTCGATCATGCAGAACCCCACGCTCGGCCATACGAAGCTCAAGGGGTCGGTCCGTGTCGTTTTCGACCAGTACAGCCATTGCAGCTCGATCTTCTTTTGGTAACTGCGAAGATACCATGACACGTGAAATAGAAGTATGATTGCGAACGACAAGAAGTTGCTCAACGCGTAGGTACGGATCGATCAAAATCGCATCACCGGCTTCTGCAATTCGCTGCACCAACACCGGATAGGACAGTTCATTACCCGCGTCTAGCACCACTACATCGTAGGAATCCGCGTCGCTCTCTGCAGCATCTTCGCTGCGAAGTAGCGCTCTCCCGAGCGGGGTCAATCCCAATCCGCCTTGGTCGTCTCTTTCCGCCCAGCCAAGTCGAATGAGGTGCTCAACAAAACCTTCTTTCGGAGCATCGGGTCCATATTCGGCTGGCACCTCGGCTTCAACAAGCTCTCTTTTTCCTAGGATGCTATAAATGTTACTGCTCAGCATCCCTGACGATAGTCGCGAAAGCATCTTTTGCCAATCGTCAGACATCTTGCGAAGATTGTCGAATGCTGACGAGTCGTACATGCCGCCAACAGTACGGTACTTTGCCGGGCGTCCAGGATTGAGTAGTGGTCCTTTCCGTGAAGGCTTAGGTCCTGGATTCCGCAGCCATTCCATTAGCTCGGCTTCTTTGGGCCTGTTTCCACCGCTATTTGCGAATGCTACGAAACTCAGGGCCCTGTACTGGTTCTCGTCTACTATCTGCACTTCGATCCTCAAATAGACGCCTACGCGCACTGACCAATAGATATCGGTCAACTACCGGTATGCGTTACGTTCGCCGCCCTGCGCCATGTACCAAAGTACTTCCCTGCGCACATGAGGCTGTTGCTGGTCATCCCGTCGCCTGATGGCGTCCAGATCACGCCGTGGAGGAGCCGCAACCGGTGGTCTCGGCTGGCGTTCGGCGGCTGTCCCGCTTGCGGCTCTGGAGCGGTGTGATAGCCATCAGGAAGGCGACGGGATGACCAGCACAGAACTCGACCCTGCCCAACCGACCGGGCTCGCCCCGCCGCTCGAGGTCATCCCGGAGCCTGCCCGCCCGGCGAGGGCATCTCTTGTTCGGTACCTCTCCCCCATTGGCGGCCCCTTCGGCGCATGCGCTGGCCTCTCCGACGTGACACGGCCGCGGGCGCGGGGACCGGGCGGCAGCCCGCACGCCCCGCGCCCTGGCGGCCGTGGTGGAACCTCGGAGGCCAGCGGCCCCGAAGGGGCCGCCTTGATGAAGTAAGGAAAGTCTGAACACAAGCTCACGCCGTCTCCGGCTCGCGGCGCTGCTCGGCTCAAGACCTCGCGCTGGTCTGGCACTGGATGGTGGCGATGCTCTTGTCGTCGTGCCGCTTGGCACGCGGTAGCGATCGGGCGTCGGGATCCTCGTGCTGTTCCCAGGTATGGCAGCGTCGCAGTGTAGCTTCCAGCTCGCTAGACATTGCCTCGGCGAGCTGGGGCCAGTCGTCGAGGTCGAGGTGTTCCATCACCTCGTAGGCTCCGTCCGTCACGAGGATTGCCCACGGCGTCTCGCTGGCGGGCAGCTGCTCGGTAAGAGCATGCTTCGCCGCTTCCGGCGCAGCTTCGGCGATCCAGTACCCGCCCTCGCGGTTGCGGTGCTTCGCCTGCTCGTGCTGCAGCTCGCGCAGCAGGCGACGATGCTCATCGTCGTACCCGGTCCCTGCGGCCAACCGCTCGCGATACCTGCGTCGCGGCGCGAGGTCCAAAGCGTCGATCCGCACGTCCTTGACCGCGTGGCCAGGCGTGATGACGTCGGTATCGCCCAGCACGAGCACATCCAGCCACCTCGCTCGCGCTCTCGCGATCGCCACAGTGCTGGAGGGGGACTCGCCTGGTCGAAGGTCAAACTCGTGCGCCGTGGCCTCGATCGCGGTGTAGAGCACCTCGGCGAGATCGGCGCGTGGCTCGGCAGTCAACTGCTGCCGTAGCTCGCGGCCCAGACGATCGGCGTACGTCGATGCTGGAAGTTCGACGGGCACGAACGCAGACGCCCCGTCCAGCACGATCACCGCGTGGTCGGTGGTGAAGATCTTGTCGTCGCTCTCGCCGATCGGCGGGACCTGCGCGGTCGCGATCTGCGGCGGGTCACCACACATACGGACCTGCCGCCAATTCACTACCCGTGATGGTCAGCCCGTCGTAGTCGGCTCGCACGGCAAGCGAGAAGGACTTCTCCCCCACCTCGCGATACACGTCTGCGAGATGCGTCGTGGGGTAGTGGGCCGCCCCGAGTGATCCGATGGCGTGGATACCCGCGATATGCACGATCACGCGGTCGTCCATGCGATGAGCCGCGACATACGCGACGTCCGCGTCCCGCCCTGCGCTGTCATCACTCGGCGACCCATACCGCTCCCCCGTCGTCTGATGCTCGATCCACCAGCGACCTTCGGCCTCCACGATCGCCAGCACTGGGTCACGCCCCAAGAGATCCGCCCCGACGGGTGCGGACTTCGGGCCACACACCACGATCGTGTCCCCTGCCGGTACCTCACTGCGGTCGGGCTCTATCTGGTAGCGCGTCACCTCGAACGACAACGCGCCCAGCAGTTGCTCCAGTTGGTCACCCGTCTGCGCACCCTCGGCTGCGATCAGCGGACGCTCGCGATCGGTGCTCTGGTACCGATACGGAACGCCGACGCTGACGGGGCCGACACCGAAGATCACCCGTTCCGCCCCCGGCGCAGTGCTACGGATCTGCGTGACACGCCCCTTCGTGATACCCAACACGGACGCTATCTCCGCAAGCGCGCCGAGTACGAGTGGTTGACCTTCCACACGCTGCGCAAAACGGTCGGAACACTGCTCGACGAGGCTGGACTGATCGCCAGGCAGATCGCTGATGTCTTGGGGCACTCCTACCCGTCCATGACGCTGAACAGTTACATGGGTCGGGGCCAGCGCTCACGTGCCAGCGCCGATGCACTGGACACGATCATGCCTGACAGGTCGGAATGAAGCTTGGCAATTAATCGGCAACAGGGTCGCCACATACGAACTCCCAGGTCTGTGACCTGGGAGTTTGGCGCGCCCGTAGGGATTCGAACCCCAAACCTTCTGATCCGTAGTCAGATGCTCTATCCGTTGAGCTACGGGCGCCTGTTTTGTTATCCGGCTAGTCAGCCTAACCGGTGCTCCGATCGCTGCCGCAACCGGGTGGCGGAGGCTGCGGGATTCGAACCCGCGAGGGGCGTAAACCCCAACCGCATTAGCAGTGCGGCGCCATAGACCAACTAGGCGAAGCCTCCCAGGGCCCAACGGCCACTGCCCAGACAGGTTACAGGCCAGCTCACACTGCCGACAAAGCGCCCCCGCCACCTCCGGCTGAGGTCAGCCGTGACCGGCGCGGGCGATGAACGACTCAAGCGCGTCCGGGTTGGCCAGCGCGTCCGCGCTGACCGCTTTCTCCGGCGCGGTGCCCGCCAGGATCTTCTTCACCGGCACCTCGCACTTCTTGCCGTTCAACGTGCGCGGCACGTCGTCGACAGGGATGAACTCGTCCGGCACGTGCCGCGGGGACAGTTCCGACCGCAACTCGGTGCGTAGCCTCGGCTGCACCTCCGCCAGGTCGGCTCCCTCGGCCAGCACGACGAAGCACAGCAGTTTGCCTTCCTCCTCACCGGCGCGTGTCGTGTCGATCACCAGGGAGTCGAGCACCTGCTCGTCGCCTTCCACCACGCGGTAGAACTCGGAGGTGCCCATCCGCACCCCGCCGCGGTTGAGCGTGGAGTCGCTGCGGCCGTAGATCACCGCCGAGCCGCGCGGGGTGATGCGTACCCAGTCGCCGTGCCGCCACACCCCGGGGAAGTCCTCGAAGTATGCCGCGCGCAGCCGCGAGCCGTCCTCGTCGTTCCAGAAGAACACCGGCATGGACGGCATCGGCTTGGTGATCACGAGCTCGCCCACGTCGTCGATCACCTCGTTGCCGTCCTCGTCGTAGGCGGCCACGGCCGCTCCGAGCGCGCGGCAGGACAGCTCACCCTGCCAGACCGGCACGTCGGGAGCGGATCCGAGGAATGCCGTGCACACGTCCGTACCGCCGGACACCGAGCAGATCTGCACCGGCCGGCCCTTCGCGTCGCGGCCGAGCGAGTCGACGATCCACCGGAACCCTTCCGAGTTCAGCGGCGCACCTGTGGTGCCTACCGCCCGCAACGCGGACAGGTCGTACTCGCCGGCAGGGTCGAGGTGCTGCTTCATGCAGGTATGCACGAACGGCGCCGAGGTGCCGAAGTAGGTGACGCGGTGCTGCTCGGCCAGCCGCCAGAGCGCCCGCAGGTCCGGGTAGCCGGGACTGCCATCGTACAGCACGACCGCCGCCCCCACCAGCAGCCCGGAGATGACGAAGTTCCACATCATCCAGCCCGTGGTGGTGAACCAGAAGAACCGTTCACCGAGGCCGAGGTCGAGGTGCAGAGCCAACGACTTCAGGTGTTCCAGGGTGATGCCCCCGTGCCCGTGCACGATGCCCTTGGGCAACCCGGTGGTGCCCGAGGAGTACAGCACCCACAGCGGATGCTCGAACGGCACCGGGTCGAAGGCCAGCTCGGCGCCCTCGTGCCGCGCCAGCAGCCCCGACCAGTCGTGCGCGCCCGCGACCGGACCGACATCGACGTAGTCGATCGCCACGACATCGGTCAACGTGCCGATCTCCGAGGTCAGCGTGGCCACCGTGTCCCGCACGTCGAACGTCCGGCCGTTGTAGGCGTAGCCGTTGGCCGTGACCAGCACCTTCGGTTCGATCTGCACGAACCGGTCGGCGATCGCGCGCACCCCGAAGTCCGGCGAGCACGACGACCAGACCGCGCCGAGGCTCGCCGCGGCCAGGAACGCCACCAGGATCTCCGGGCAGTTCGGCGCCAGCGCCACCACCCGATCGCCCCGACCGACCCCCATCTCACGCAGCGCCGCACGTGCCGCGGCCACCCGGGAGCGCAGTTGCCCGTAGGTGACCTGCTCGGCCAGCCCGTCCTCACGGTGGAAGATCACCGCCAGCTCGTCGTCGGCCTTGGCCGCCCCGCCAACACCCGGGGCGAGGGCGTGCTCGGCGTAGTTCAGCGTGCCCCCGGGGAACCAGCGCACCCCGGGCATCCGGTCACCGTCGCGCACCCGCTCCGGCCGGTCGTGCCAGCGCAAGCCGAAGTAGTCTGCGCACGCCGACCAGAACTCGTCGATGTCGGCGACCGACCACTCCCACAGCTGGTCGTAGTCATCCACATCGACGGCGCGGTTCGTGCGCAACCACTCGCGGAAACGTGCCATACGCGTGTCGGCCACCTCGGCAGGGTCGGGCCGCCACAGCACCTCGGGAGCGTCAGCGGGGGATTGGGTCTGGGATGTCATGCACCCTTCCTAGCTCACTGCCCGTTCAGTCCGCCAGGGTGCCGACGCACGTAACCGGCAACCCGACCCGTGCTCGGTACACCGCTCTCCGCTACGCGGAGAAACCGACCGCCACGGTGACGATTACCAGTACAGCCACGAGAACACCGAGTCCCACATAGCCGAGTACGAGGCCGGCGATCGCCAACCCACGGCCCCCGTCCCCGCGCTCCGCGGTCTGCCGCAGCGCAACGTGCCCGAAGATCACGGCGAGGACCGAACCGAGCCAGTACAACCACAGGATGCCGAGCACGAGCGACGCGATGGCCATGCCGTTGGTCGGTGTCGGGGCGGGATGCGGGTAGTAGTACTGCGGGGGGACACCCGGTTGCGGCTGCTGCTGCCACTCCGGCGGCTGGTTCGAGGCTGGCTCTGTCATGGATCCCTCGTCGTCGTACACGTGTGGTTCGAGTGGAGGCTACCCGCTGTCACGCGGCCGTGTGTCCGGTTTCGGTGCGGGCCGCTAGTGTCGGAGGGCACACCGACCCGACAGCCGAGCGCACAGCAAGGAGCCGAACATGCCCGCGTCGCCTCGCGCCGACCTCGACTCGCTGCCCCCCTACGTCCCGGGCAAGTCCGTACCGGGAGCCATCAAACTCGCCAGCAACGAGGTGCCGCTCGCACCACTGCCCAGCGTGGCCGACACGATCGCGCAAGCGACGAGCTCGGTGAACCGGTACCCGGACATGGGTTCGTACGCGCTGCTCGAACGGCTGTCCACCGGCCTGGGCGTCCCGCAGCAGCAGGTCGCGGTCGGTTGCGGCTCGGTATCGCTGTGCCAGCAGGTCATGCAGGCGATGTGCAACAGCGGTGACGAGGTGCTGTTCGCCTGGCGATCCTTCGAGGCCTACCCGATCCTCGCGCAGGTCGTCGGGGTACGGCAGCGGACGGTCCCGCTGGACGAGCACCACGTGCACGACCTGGACGCGATGCTCGACGCGATCACCCCCGAGACCCGGGTGGTGTTCGTGTGCAACCCGAACAACCCGACCGGCACGGTCGTGCGCACCGCGGCGCTCGAACGGTTCCTCGACGCGGTGCCCTCGCACGTCCTGGTCGTGCTCGACGAGGCGTACGCGGAGTTCGTCAACGGCCCCGATGTCCCCGACGGATTGCGGCTGGTCGCCGAGCGCGACAACGTCGCCGTGTGCCGCACCTTCTCCAAGGCCTACGGCCTGGCGGGACTGCGCGTGGGCTACCTCGTCGGCCAGCCCACGATCGTCGAGGCCGTACGCAAGACATGCATCCCGTTCAGCGTCAACGCGCTGGCACAAGCGGCCGCCGTAGCGTCACTGGACGCGGCGGACGAGCTTCTCTCCCGCTGCGCCGACATCTCCCGCGAGCGGGACCGGGTGCGCGCGGCATTACTGGACCAGGGTTACGCCGTTCCCGAGTCGATGGCGAACTTCGTGTGGCTGCCGCTCGGCGACCGCGCCGCGGAGTTCGCCGAGCACGCGCTGGCCAACAAGGTCGTCGTCCGCCCGTTCGCCGGGGACGGCGTCCGCGTCACAATCGGCACCCCCGAGGAGAACGACACGCTGCTCGAAGCGACGCGCACGTTCTGAACCGCAGGGTCAGGACAGGAGGAAGTTGGCGATCGCGGCCACGCCGATCACGATGATGGTGGCCCGCAGTACGCGCGGCGGGAGCCTCCTGCCGATCTTGGCTCCGAGCAGCCCGCCGAGCGTGGAGCTGATCGCGAGTAACGCGATCACCGGCCAGCTCACCGGGGCGAGGAACGCGTAGACCGTGCCCGCCACGACGTTCACCGCGGCAGCGAGCACGTTCTTGAGCGCGTTGAGCCGTTGCAGGGAGTCCCGCACGAGGATGCCGAGCACCCCCATCAGCAGCACACCCTGTGCTGCCGTGAAGTACCCGCCGTAGATGCCGATCACGAAGACCAGAGGCAGGATCAGCAGTCCGCCGCGCGGCGCGTCGCCGCTCGAGGTGCGCAGGACCCAGGCGCTCACCTTCGGCTGGATGAGGACCAGCACCACCGCCAGCCCGATGAGCCACGGAACGATGGTCTCGAACGCCTTCTCCGGCAGGGACAGCAGCAGGGCCGTACCGACCCCGGCACCGATCACCGAGAAGAGCGCGAAGCGCAGCACGCGATCACGCTGGCCCGCGAGTTCCCTGCGGTAGCCGACGGAGCCGCTGATCGCCCCCGGGGCCAGCCCGATGGCGTTCGACGTCGTCGCCGTTACGGGCGGGTACCCCAGCGCGACCAGCACGGGAAAGGTGATCAGCGTTCCCGAGCCGACCACGGTGTTGATCGTGCCCGCCCAGGTTCCCGCCAGGACGATCACGACTGCCTGCCACCACGTCATCCGCTCATCACCCGGGCAGACTAAGCCCCTTGGTGGTCACCCGCGACGCCGGCGTGGCACAGCGAACACCACGACCCGGCTGGTCACGTGAGGTACACCACCCCGCGGTGCGGGCCATCGACCGGAGCGGACGTCTTGCGCGGCGGCGACCTATTTGGTTAGGCTTACCTTACGATCACTCGGAGGAAGGAAGAATCCGTGTACGTATGCATCTGTGCCGCCGCTACCACGCAGCAGGTGCATGCCGCGATCCTCTCGGGGGCGCGCACGGTCGACAGCATCGGTGACCGCTGCGGAGCGGGATCCGGCTGCGGTAGCTGCGTGGAGCGGCTCGAGTGCCTGCTCGCTGAGGCCGAGCCACGCACGCGGGCCGACGAGGAACTGTCCCGCAGCGCCTGACCCTCCCGAGTTGAACACACCCCACACCGGCGATACCGTCCTGCCTATCGGCAATCGAAAGGCGGAGCCATGCGTGGGGACGAAGACGTTATCTCGTTGCTGAACGAGCAACTGACCAGCGAGCTCACCGCGATCAATCAGTACTTCCTGCATTCGAAGATGCAGGCCGACTGGGGTTTCACGAAGCTCGCCGAGAAATCCCGGGAAGAGTCCATCGAGGAGATGCACCATGCCGAGTGGATCACCGACCGGATCCTCTACCTCGGCGGGTTGCCGAACTACCAGCGCCTGTTCAACCTGCGCGTCGGCCAGAGCATCAAGGAACAGTTCCGCTCCGACCTGGCCATCGAGGAGGAGGTGCTCGAGCGCATCGTCCCGGGCATCGCGACGTGCCGCGAGAAGGGCGACATCACCACCGCGAACCTCTTCGAGACGATCCTGCGGGACGAGGAGCACCACATCGACTACCTGCAGACCCAGCTCGACATGATGGACACGCTGGGCGAGCAGCTCTACCTCAGCCAGCTCGTGGAACGTCCACCGGCGAACGGTTGAGCGCTCGCGGGGTAGCCACGAACGGGTGAAACGGGTGCGGCGATAGACAGCTACGTATTTCGCACGATGTGCCGTAACCGGCAGTAACGGGATGGTGGACACAGGCGGCGCCACACGCCTTACCGGACCGCAGACCGTCCCTCCCGTGAGCGAGCGTCATGACATATTCGGTAACCGACCGTCCGAGCCCGCCGTGCGCCCAACCCCGGCCGAGAACCACCGGCGAGCACTCCGGCAGGACCTCGCCGAACCCGTCGCTGAGCGACCTCGCCCAGGATTTCCGCCCCTATGCCAGCCGGCTGGCACGGGCCGTGATGAACGGCGTGCGTCAACACGTCCCCGCGTACGCCGGTCCGCTCGATGAGGTCTACGGGGAGATCGTCCTGACGTCGGTGCGCGCGGTGATCCTGCGGGGTATCGACGCTATCGTCGAACCGAACGTCTCGCGGGACGACTGGACGGCGATGTTCCGCGGGATCGGTGAGATGGAGTTCCGCGCCGGTCGCCCGGTAGAGACGATGCAGGCGGCGTGCCGGATCGGCACGCGGATCGTTGCGCGGCACGTAACCAACTACGCGAAGCACCGAGGGGTGCCCGCCGACACCGTGCGGCGGTACGCCGGCATGATCGCCGTCCAGAGCAGCAAACTGACCACGGCGGCCACCGAAGGCTACGAGCACGCTCGCTCGAACGCCACGCGTACCGGCGAGCGCGAGCGCGCGAGACTGCTGGAGCTGCTCGTCACCGATCCGCCAGCGAGCGAGCAGGGCTTCGTCGACGCAGCCACCGAGGCCGGCTGGGAACTACCCGGCACCGTCAGCGCGGTCGCGCTCCAGCGGCCGCGCGAAGCCGACCACGCCCCTCCGGGCGAACTCGGCCCCCAGGTCCTGGTCGACCTGGACAGCACGGAGCCGTGCCTGATCGCCGCGGCGGACGACCCGTTGTTGCGGCAGCTGACCAGCGCGCTGCCCGGTTGGCGAGCCGCTGTCGGGCCACCGGCCCGTCCGGAAGGGACGCACCACTCCCTGCGTGTCGCGCGGCGCGCGCTCGACCTCAGCCGACGCCGACTGATACCGGACACGCAGGTCATCGACTGCACCGAGCACGAGACCACCCTGACGCTGCTGGCCGACGACTCGCTCGGCCGTATGCTCGTCGACCGGCACCTGGCTCCGCTCAGTGGGCTGACCAGGCACCAGCGAGACCGAATGCTCGACACGCTGCACGCGTGGCTGAGCTCCCGCGGTCAGGTCGCCTCGATCGCGGCGCAGCTACGGATCCACCCGCAGACGGTGCGCTACCGCATGCGCCAGCTGGACAAGCTCTTCGGTAGCAGGCTGACCGACCCGCGCCACCGCTTCGAACTCACTCTCGCTGTCCGGACCGCGCGGCTGCTCGACGGTGGCTCGGCGCGGTGACCACGTCACCGGCCGGTCGCGTCGATGGTTACCGGAGCGGAGGCGGGGGGATTCGAACCCCCGGACCCTCTCGGGTCGCTCGCTTTCAAGTTCCAGGACGACACGTTCACAGCGTCCATGACGTCGCTCCACTACAGGTCATGAGACGTTAGCGACATCAGCCACGGCGGCGAACCCGCACGGACTGAGACTGAAGCTGAGACTGAAGCATCCGCGAACCGGTTACCAGTTCGGTCCCGCTTCCAGCGCATCGGGCTCGTCCGTTGCACTTCGACATGGGGCCTGCGGGATCAACGGTGGCGCGCAAGCGCACCGCGGAGGGGCAATAGCCGTCGCGCACCTTGCCATTCGCCGTCAACGCTAGCCTCACCACGACATGAGCGTACTACCAGGATTGGATCCTTCTCACCTAAACGAGTGTCTAACGCCGCGATGCTGGCATCAGGCGCGCCTACGCCTTTGCTACGCGATCAATTGCGCTCACCCGAAACGCTACCGCCACGGCGTTGAGCACGAGCAAGGACCAAGTAGCTACGGAAGACTGAGTCCAGCCGAGTGTGATCGGCCGCGCCTTGAGGCGCTGGGCGTGCGCCAGCTCGTATGCTTGCACTATGGCCGGGCGGCAGTTGAAGGAGTTATTCAAGGCGTTTCATGACCGTGACGAGCTGGCGTTCCGACGCGCCGGGATGGAGATCATCGAGGAGGAACAGGCAAAGCATCACAACAGCCTGGCACGTGACCTACAGAAGCTGCTGGTCGCCAGCGGGGATCCCATAGATTCTGGCTCGACAGTAATCGTTCCCACGCCGCCCAAGGATCGCGAGGGTGAGTGGGACCTTGGCGAAGCCCGACATCCCGAACGCCTGCTCGAGGATCTCGTGCTAGCCCCCAGACTCGTGGAAGCTCTTGATGGGATTGCCGATGAGGTTCGCCACTGGCCGGAGCTGGACGCGGCATCGATCCCTCGTCGACAACGGCTCTTGTTCGAAGGGCCTCCCGGATGCGGAAAGACCACCGCGGCTGAAGCGCTGGCCGCTGAGCTCGGTCGCCCGTTTCTACTAGTGCGTATCGACGCGGTCGTGTCATCGTACCTCGGCGAGACTGCCAGCAACTTGCGCCGCATTCTAGACTACGCCAATCAAGCACCCTTTGTGGTCCTGTTCGATGAATTCGATGCATTGGGTCGATCCCGCGACGATCAAGCCGAACACGGCGAAATGAAGCGGGTCGTCACGGCTTTCCTTCAAATGACCGATCGTTATCGGGGGCCGAGCCTGCTACTTGCCGCCACGAACCACTCAGGACTGCTCGACCACGCATTATGGCGTCGCTTCGACGAGGTGCTCACATTCCGCAAGCCCACGGTGCACGAGCTGCGCCGACTCCTCAGGCTGCGCCTTAAGAGAGTGCGGCACAGCGGTATCGACATTGACCACTACGCAAGCAATCTCAAAGGCCTGCCTCATTCAGCAGCCGAGAAGCTTCTCGTAGACGCCCGACGCCACGCTCTATTACGGCGTAGCCAAACGGTCGAACCAAACGACATCGAGGCGGTATTCTCTAGCGTTATGTCGCGGCGGTGGTGAGGCTGAGTAATGAGCGAGCATCTGATCCTGCCTGAACCACGACGTCTACCGTCCCGGCGAGCCGGCGGAGGAGGTGGGGGTGCGCCGCACCGACAGCGTGGCGCGCACGGACGCCATCTCCAGCAGCAACTGACTGACACGGCGCGCGCGCCGCGCCGCATAGATAGAGGCGTTGACCCGGCGTTGGTATTCAAGGTCAGGGCCACGGCGAGGCCTACCGACGAATCCGTCTTCGGGCGCCAAGGACTGAGCGTCTTGGGCGAAACCCAAAACTATACATACTTTGTGCTCTCCGACGACCAAGGTGATGCGCTCGCGCAGGCAATTGAGCGGTACCGACGCACCGGCGACCTGCGCTCTTTCTTCGACCTAATCGACGACATTGAACCCTACGGTCCCGAGGACCGCCGTGGCCCGGGACTTGATGAGATTGGCCAGAGCTTCACCGGTCGCCAAGTCGTTGATATCGGCCTATGGGTGGCCAGCGACTGGGATGAGGCGAATGCTCGCGTACATGTCGTCGAGACGATACTAGAACGTACCCAGAGCTCCATCCTCCTGCGCTCTGTTACCGCCCGCCGCACTTATCTGCGCGCCGAGGTTACCGCAATCGGGTTGGGGGATCTCCTGGACACTAGTGTGGTCGAATTCGTACGCACGCCGCCCGTCCCGTTTATCGACTTCCGCGAGTGGTGGAACCTCGGCGAAGAGGACCTGCGTCGGGTCGACGAGCCGGGCGCCGTCGTCGGGATCATGGATGATGCTCCGGCCACTGCTCACCCACTGCTTGATGGTTGCATATTGTCCGTCGACTCCCTCGCTCCGTCGGAGTATCCCTGGCAACAGCCAGGAAGCCACGGTACCGAAGTTGCAGGACGAGTCCTCTACCCTAAACTAGCGGAAGAACTCAGAGACCTTGCTCCGATCACTGCTGTCGGGACCGTCCGCGCCGTCCGGATTCTCGAACCCGACCCCAACCGACAAGGCAACCCGCCGCGGTTCGCTACATATGCGGTACCGCATGAGTTGGTTGCAGACGCGATACGCCACCTCCATAGAGAATATCGGGTGCGGATCTTCAACCTGTCGGTCGGCTATGCCGAACCCTTCAATGATATGCACCTGGACCCCCTCACAGAGACCATCGACGAACTCGTTCGCGAGCTCGACATCGTAATTGTCGTGCCCACGGGCAATGTCGACATAGACTTAAACGGATACACCACCAGCGGACATCACATTCTCGACGACAAGCCCGAGTTCTTCTACACACCCCAGCACCGCCTCTCCGAACCGGGCCCAGCAGCCCTTGCGCTCACCGTAGGCTCGATCGCGCAAAGCGGAGCACCTGCAGAAATACCTAACCGTTTTGGCTGGCGCGCCGCAGCTGAGGCATACGAAGCGTCGCCGTTCAGTCGGAGCGGTCCGGGACTGGGAACCAACAACAAACGAGGGAACAAGCCCGACCTCATTCACTTCGGCGGGAACACGGTGATCACCGACACGGGCCAGGTTGTAAGTAACGATCCGGGTGCGAGTGTGGTTACTACGTCCTCGCGACGAGCCGACGGGCGCATGTTTGGAGCCGTGAACGGCACCAGCTTTGCCGCGCCAGCGGTTGCCCGCGTAGCCGCCGACGTCAAGCATGCGTACCCCGATGCCTCTGCGAACCTCATTAGGGCGCTGGTGGCTTCCAGTGCTGATCACCCGTCGCCAGCCGAAACGCTGACTGAGCCGCACAAGCGACTGCGACTCTACGGATTTGGCACTCCAAGCTCCAACCGAGCCACCGACAGCGACAACCGTAGAGTTACCATGACGTACGACGGTGAGATGAGTACCGACACCGTGCAGATCCATCCGCTGCCTATGCCTGAGGTCTTTCGCCGGGGCAGTGGAGGAGAACGCAGAATCACAGTAGCCCTGGCTTTCGATCCTCCAGTTCGACGCCAACGCCGTGAATATCTTGCTGGCGCCATGACGATCGATATATACCGCAACATCGACCCAAACGAGTTGGCCGAGATGCTCGTTCGGCAGGATCCGGACGAATCTCGCGAACTAGCCAGAGACGTTCGTCAACTTAAGCTCGATCCCGGTACCAACACATTTAGCAACGCAACCTTGCAAGTCCGAACCTGGAGACGAAAGAAGACCTTCGTCGACGATGACGATACCTTTTTTATCGTCGTGACTCATAAGGCGCAGACCTGGGCCCGTCAGAACTCCGAATACGCCATGCAGCGCTATGCCTTGGCAGTCACCCTTGAAGACCAAAACCTTGTACAAGCCGATCTACGTGAACTCCTGACACAACGTGTACGTACGGCTGCACGTGTCAGAGTCAGAACCTAGGCAGCCTCAGATTCCGAGCACTTCGGACCCGGCCACGCACCGGAAACCAGTGTCGTCATCGCACATCGACGCAGCCGCGTCGTTGAACGATGACGGCGTGGCCCGGTTGAAGGGGCTCGTCCAGGCCGCGCCCTTCAGTTCGTGTCGGCCCGGCTTGGTCTCGGTGGAGCACCATTCCCATACGTTGCCGCACACCTGACTTTTGCCACGTTCGGCAGGTCTTGACGAGTGCGACCTGTTGACCTGCTGGTTTGTTTCGGTTGCTGGGCTGATTTGCGCACTAAATGGGGTCGTAGAGTGGCCGGGTGGCGT
>NZ_FZNW01000039.1 GCF_900188115.1 Haloechinothrix alba
CACTTCTTCGCGGTCCGCCAGCAGACGTCGTAGCGCTCCGCGGCGCGCCCGATCGGCCAGCCGCCATCGACAATCAGACGCGCCAACCGCACACGGGCACGCGGGGTCAGGGCAGCATTGGCATGAGTAGCGTGGGACACGAAGGCCTCCCTGAGTGTGAAGCGGTTACTCGACAGCTCCACTCCACACCGGGAGGCCTTCACCCATCCACGACCCCAGACCGTGTCGTCACAACACCTCAACCAACCTGCCTGGACATCACAGCTAACGAACTTCTCGGCCAGGAAGCGTTCGGTGCTCTCGGTCGGCCGGTGATACAATCCAGGACAGCAACCCGAGCGCGAACATGTTTTGCAGCGCTCGGCATCCTTCTTGCCGAGGCCGGTGTCGGCGAGCGCGCCTTGGGTGAGCGTGGACATCCCGACCTCGTACACCTGGTACGGCTCAGGCGAGCCGTCCTCGAGCGGGTTCGACTCGTAGCCGACCTTGGACAGGTTGCGCTTGGTGAACTCATCGGTGTTGATGATCAGAATGCCGCCGTGCGGCACGTCGGCCACGTTCGACTTGAGCGCGGCCGGGTTCATCACGACGAGGACGTCCGGCCGGTCGCCGGTGAGCTGCATGCCATCGCCGGAGTCCCCCGCGAACCGGATCACGACTCGGTCGAGCTTGGTGACATCGGGGGCGGTCGCGGTCATCACACTCACATCCGCTCGATGATGGTGGCGGTGCCCATGCCCCCGCCGGTGCACATCGTCACCAAGCCAATGGTCTGGTCGCGCCGTTCGAGCTCATCGAGAACGGTCTGGAAAAGCATCGCCCCGGTCGCTCCGATGGGATGCCCGAGCGCGATGGCGCCACCGTTGACGTTGACTTTGTCCTCGTCGATTTCCAGGTCCCTGGTGACCTTCATCGGGACGGCGGCGAATGCTTCGTTGATCTCCCACAGGTCGATGTCGCCCACCGCCATGCCCGCCTTCTCTAGGCAACTGCGCGAGGCGGGACCGGGAGCGGTGAGCATGATGACTGGCTCGTCTCCGGCGACGGCGCCTGTCACGATCCGCGCGCGCGGTCTCAGTCCATGTGCCTTCGCGAACTCGGCCGAGGTCAGCAGCATCGCGGCGCCGCCATCGACTACGCCGGACGAGTTGCCCGCATGGTGTACGTGGGCGATCTCGGTGACGTCCGGGTACACCTGCCCGCACATCTGATCGAAGGACAGTCCATCCGGTTCGCGCACCTTGCCTCCGGCACGTGCGAAGGACGGTGCGAGGCCACTGAGCGACTCAATCGTCGTGCCCGGACGCGGATGCTCGTCATGGTCCAGCGCGACCGAGCCATCGGGATTCCGGACCGTGATGAGACTACGCGCGAACCGTCCGTTGGTGATCGCATCCGCCGCACGCTGCTGGCTGCGCACCGCAAACGAGTCGACGGTGTACCTACTGAACTGCTCGATGGTGGCGATGAGGTCCGCGGAGATTCCTTGCGGAACCAACGGATACCGCTCGCGGAGATGTGCGTTGCCCGAGTCTAACGAGTTCCCGAACCCCTCGCTGTACCGTGACATCGACTCGACGCCGCCTGCTACAACGACGTCCTGCCAACCTGCGGCGATGCCCATGGCGGCGAACATCACAGCCTGCTGGCCCGATCCGCAGAACCGGTTGAGCGCCACGCCCGGCACGGTGATCGGCCAACCCGCGGCGAGCACCGCGAACCGTGCGATGTCGTTGGCGTGGTCACCCTGGTGGTCACCGTTGCCCATGACAACGTCGTCGACAGTGGCGGGATCGATCCCGGATCTCTCCCCGAGTTCCCGCAACACCTGCCCGAGTAATTCCTGGGGGTGGATATGGTGCAGCCCGCCCGACGGCTTTCCCTTGCCGCGTGGGGTGCGGACACCGTCGATGATCCAAGCTTCACGCGCCACGGCGGGACCTCCTCGTTCGGCGACATCGGCCGCCAACTCAGCTAATTTACTCTACTATTAGACTATATGACGGTGGAATAATTTTGCATCGAGCGAGGTCGTGGCGTAGCCCACGTGCATGCCCATGACATTGGACACCGACCACCACTCCCGATTACTCTGTACATACATCATTGAGTACTAGACTGTTGCCTAACTCGATTGGCCACCGCATGCCTCAGCAGATACCCATCGTCGACTACCTGGTGCTCTCCGAGCCGCCTCACCTCGAGGCGCACGCGTGCACCGGCTGTGACGCCCTGTACTTCGACCGCAGGAACGCATGCGCCCACTGTGGCGGCACCGAATTCACTCGCAAGCCGCTGTCGAACGAGGGAAGGGTGCGGGCGTATACGATCGTCCATCGTGCCGCACCCTCTGTGCCCGCTCCCTACACGTCGGTGGTCGTGGACCTTGACGACGGCGGCGTCGTCAAGGCGAACCTGCTCGACGTCACCGGACCCGAGCACATCGAGCCGGGCATGCCGGTCCGGCTCGGCACCTATGTCGCGGGCGTGGACGACGACGGCGTGGAGGCAGTCGCTTTTGGCTACCGCAGGCAGGAGGACGCGGCATGAGCTCGGGTGATGTCTGGATCATCGGGACGTCGATGACTCCGTTCGGCAGGTTCGAGGATAAGGATTTGATCGACCTCGCATCTGACGCAGCCCTTGACGCCCTCACGGACGCCGACAGCACGATCTCAGACATGGGCGTGGTCGCCGTCGGTAACGTGTACGAGGCCAACTCTCACAACGGGCAACGGCTGCAGAAGCAAATCGGACAAACGGGTGTTCCCGTGTACAACGTGGTGAACGCCTGCGCGACCGGCGCCACCGCGGTGCGGGTAGCACTCCTATCGCTTGCGGCGGGCGAGGCCGACACGGCGCTCGCCGTCGGCGCCGAGACGATGGGCAAGATGGGCATGCTGGGCGAAGCGGCCAAGAGTCGCGACACGAAGAAGCAGTACAGCCGCAAGGGCCGGTACGGTTCCGTACTCAAGACCGAGGGAATCCTCGGGACCGGCCTCATGCCCGGCGTTTTCGCGCAGGCAGGAACCGAGTACGCGCTGCGACACGGCGTTACCGACGTCCAGTTCGCCCGCGTCGCGCAGAAGAATCACGCGCACTCAGTGCTGAACCCGCTGGCGCAGTACCGCAAAGAGTTCTCGCTACAGGAAATCCTCGAGGCCGAGGCAATCGCTTACCCCAACACGCTGCCGATGTGCTGCCCCACCGGCGACGGCGCCGCAGCAGTCGTGCTGGTCTCCGACGCCAGGCTCAAGACGCTGGACCCCGACGTGCGCAAACGGGCTGTCAAGATCTCGGCCTCCGTTCTGACCTCGGATCCGTGGGTTGAGTCGGGCCAGGTGCAGCCAGATGTCAACACGCTGACGCGCAATGCAGCGGACGCCGCCTACGAGCAGGCAGGGATCGGCCCGCAAGACATCGGTCTCGTCGAGTTGCACGACTGCTTCGCCACGGCGGAACTCATCCACTACGACAATCTCCGGCTCTGCGAGCCAGGCGGCGCCGGCGAGTTCATCGATTCCGGTGCCCCGTGGCGCGAGGGAAAGATCCCGGTAAACGTCTCAGGTGGGTTGTTGTCCAAGGGCCACCCGATCGGCGCGACCGGCATCGCGAACCTCTACGAGGTTACTGCTCACTTGCGTGGCGAAGCGGGCGAACGCCAGATCGAGGGAGCCAAGGTTGGTTTGACCCACGTCATCGGGCTTGCCTCGGCATGTGCGGTGCACATTCTCGAAGCCAGACCGACATCTGGATCGGAGGTTGGCTGATGGGTCCGCTGCACGGCGTCCGAATCGTCGAAATCGCCAGCGCAGCGCCGGCACCATTCGCGTGCATGGTGCTCGGTGATCTCGGTGCGGACGTGCTCCGCGTCGACCGCGTTCACGGCCGGTCCGGTGAGCAACCTTCGACAGACCCGCTAAAGCGTGGCCGCTCCTCGGTCGCGGTCGATCTCAAATCCTCCGAGGGCGCCGCCATGGTGCATAAACTCGCCGAGAGGGCTGATGTCCTGGTCGAGGGCTTCCGGCCGGGGGTGGCGGAGCGCCTCGGGATCGGACCAGAAGACTGCCATGCCGTCAACGCAGCTCTCGTGTACGGTCGGATGACTGGATGGGGGCAATCAGGGCCGATGGCGCCACGAGCAGGGCACGACATCAACTACATCTCGCTGGCGGGAGCGCTCGACCCGATCGGTCGCCACGGTGAGGCCCCGGTTCCGCCACTCAACCTCGTTGGCGACTTCGGTGGCGGTGGTTTACTTCTCGCGCTGGGCATCCTAGCCGCGCTATATGAGCGTGGCCAGTCAGGCGTAGGCCAGGTGGTCGACGCGGCGATGGTTGACGGCGCTGGCTTGCTGACCGCGTCGCTGCATGGGATGCGCGCGGCGGGTCTGTGGTCCGACGAGCGCGGTACGAATATCCTCGACAGCGGCGCCCCATTCTACGACACCTATCAGACCGCCGACGGTCGCTATGTGAGCGTTGGAGCGCTGGAGCACCGATTCTACGCCCAACTGCTCGACGGTTTGGGGATCGAACCGACATCGATGCCCCCACAGTACGACAGGGCGAGCTGGCCGGATCTTCGTGCCAAGCTTGCCGAGGCGTTTCGGTCGAAGACAAGGGATGAATGGGAGGAGATCTTCCGCGACACCGACGCCTGCGTGACTCCGGTTCTCGCGCCCGACGAAGCCACCGCACATCCGCATGCGGTCGCCCGTAATGCATTCGTCGACGTCGATGGTGTGGTGCAGCCCGCGCCAGCGCCGCGGTTCTCTCGCACTCCAGGCACACCACGCAGAGCGCAGGAAGCCACCACGCACCCGCTACAGTCATGGGGTTTCTCTAGCAACGAGATCGCCGATCTGCATTCCCATGGTGCGGTGACACAATCATGAACGTTCCTGCCGACGATATCACCGGCGCACCAGCCGAGTTGTCCGTTGCCGAAGTGCGCACGGCATTCCAGGCGTGGTTACACGCTAAGGCCAGCGAACTCGGCGAATTTCGGAACCTCTCCACCGACGTGGACGAGATCTTCAAGTCACTATCGCGCCTACAGCGTTTGCTGTACTCCGAAGGCTGGATCAGGCTGGGATGGCCAGAGGAGGTCGGGGGCCTCGGCGGACCGTTGGTGCTACGCGCGGTGATCAGCGAGGAGCTCGCGGCCGCGGGCTATCCGCCCCCGTTTTCCTTCGGCACGCAGGAAGTTCTCGGGCCTGCCGTTGCCCGATTCGCCACCCCGGAACTGGCGGCCGAGGTATTGCCTCGGTTGCTTCGTGGCGACGAGACCTGGTGCCAGGGCTTCTCTGAGCCGGGAGCAGGCAGCGACCTGGCTGCGCTGCGCCTCAGGGCAGTCGATGACGGGGACACCTGGCGCCTTTCCGGGGAGAAGATCTGGACGAGCTGGGCGCAGTACGCGGACCGCTGTGTCATCCTCGCCCGGACGGGATCCCTCGAATCGGCGCACAAGGGGATCACAGCGATGCTGCTCGACATGGACACGCCTGGCATCGAAGTGCGGCCACTGCGCAGCATGAATGGTGACGACGAGTTCTGCAGTCTCTACTTCGAAGACGTCGTGGTGCCGAAGAGCCGCACGCTTGGCGAAGCCGGCGAGGGGTGGGCCGTCGCGATGTTTGTGCTGAGCTGCGAACGCGGTGCGGCTGCCTGGCAACGGCAAGCCTGGATGCGTTGGCGCCTCGGTTCGCTCGCGGCCGACGCGTCGGATCTGCCGCCCCACACCGCGGGCGAGGCGCTGGAACTCATTCACATCTTGCGGTTGATGTCCCGGCGCACCGTGCGGTCGCTGTCAGCAGGCGAACAGGTTGGCGCGGTGTCATCGTTCGACAAGCTCATGATGTCAACAGCCGAGAAGTTCCTGTTCGACACTGTGCTTAGCGCCATACCCGAAACGCTGTTGCTTACCGACAACGAGTCCGCGCGGGACTGGCGCAGCGACTACTTCTACTCGCGAGCGTCCTCGATCTACGGCGGCGCCGCCGAGATTCAGCGCAACATTATCGCCGAGCGGGTGCTCGGCATGCCAAAGGATTGACATGGACAACGAAGACAAGGCACTGCTAATCGACAGCCTCGACGGGATCGTACGCGATCAGCGAGACCGTCTCGACGAGGCGCTGACTGAGTTCGGCTGGCGGGACCTGCTCGCCGAAGCCCAGGAAGAGGCCGTGTCGATCCTGCTTCGGCTGACGGGAAAGCACCTGGCGCCGTTGCAGAACCTGGATGCCGTCGCCCTCAACGCCGCCGGGATGGTCGACGACGCGACGGCCGTCGTCTACCCCCCGCTCGGGTCTCCTGCGCCGACAAGCTTGATACGAAGGGAGACCGCATCGCCCACGGCCGTGGTGCGCGGAGTGGTGTTCGCACGATCGGAGCCGCCGGCGAGAATTATGGTACCCGCCAACACCGGCAACCGGGTTGTGTTCGCTGCTCTTCCATGGGATGGACCCTGGCCCGACACCGGCGGTGGCATCGACCCTAGCGCCGGACTCGCGCCGCTCGAGGCGAGCATGCCCGCCGACGCTCTCAGGATAACCGAGGGAAACGGAGGCACCGACCAATGGCACCGGTTACGTGCCGCCGTGCACCGGGGTCTTGCCGATCACCTGGTCGGCGTCGGTTCACGGATGCTCGAACTCGCCACCAACCACGTCATGTCCCGCACGCAGTTCGGCCGGTCGCTAGCGAGTTTCCAGGCGGTCAAGCACCGGCTGGCCGATGTCCGGCTCTGGCAGGAAGGTGCGCGGTTGGCCGCCGAAGCTGCGTGGGAGGAGGACACCGACTCTGCGCGGACGGCGGCGGCGATCCTTGCCAAGAGCACGGCGAACCGGTTCACCCGGCTGGCCAGGGAGCATTGCCAGCAGGTTCTCGGCGGAATGGGCTTCACCTGGGAACACGATTTTCACCGATTCGTCCGCCGCGCGCTACTCGTCGAGCCGCTGCTCGGTGCGACGTCAGAGCTACATGAAATGCTCGGCAACAGTCTGCGAGCCGAGGACGGGGCGCCTCGGCTGGCGGCGCTCTGACGCGACATCGGCGGCTGGCTCCGTTAGACAGCTCGCAGGTGACTTGTCTAACCACGAAAGCGCGGCGGGCGGCGTTCAAGAAACGCGGTCATGCCTTCGCGCGCCTCCTGGGAACGAAAGCTCAGCGATTGGGCAAGGCTCTCCTGTTCGACCGCAGTGGCGAACGGGGTCTCCAGCGACGTGTTTAGCGCCTTCTTCATCATTGACAGTGCGAGAGTCGGACCATCGGCCAGCCGCGTCGCCCAGTCGGCCACGACCGTGTCCAGCTTGTCCTCGGCAACCACTTGGTTCACCAGGCCGATATCGTTCGCTTCGGCCCCGGAGAGCTTGCTGCCGAAGAAGACGATCTCCTTGGCCTTGGCGAGTCCAATCAACCGTGGAAGCGACCATGAGCCAGCACCGTCAAGGGACAGCCCGCGGTCGGCGAAGACCTCGCCGAACAGCGCGGTCTCCCCCGCAACCACGAGATCGCAGGCCAGCGCGAGGTTACAGCCGAAGCCCACCGCGGCCCCGGATACCTTAGCGATGGTTGGCTTCGGCAGCTCGTGCAATAGTGTCACCGCGTGCCCCACCCGGCGCATGAACTCGAACTCGTTCGGAGCCACCGACTTCGCCAGGTCCATGCCCGAACAGAATGCTCCACCCGCTCCGGTGAGCACGACGGCTCGGTCCTCCACATTGCTAGCGACCGTCTCGAGTGCCTGGATCAACTCCTCGATCAACGGCCAGGTGACGCCGTTCCTTCGCTCCGGTCGGTTCAGCGTCAGCGTGACCACGTCGTCTGCGCGATCGATGACAAGTTCAGACGGATAAGACACGATGCTTCCTTCACCCCGGCAGGCCGGCCGCCGTGGCCAGCCGCTCCCGGTACTCGTACGGGTTGCCAAACAACAGCTCGCAGAATTTGGCTCGGCGGTAATACAGATGGCAGTCGTGCTCCCAAGTGAACCCGATGCCGCCGTGGACGTGCAGCGCCTCATCCGCAACGTGCATGAATGTCTCAGAACACATCGACCTTGCCACAGCCGCCGCCTCGGCCAGATCCGCCGCAGTGGTTGTCGAGGGATCGCGGAGGTACTCATCGGCAATGCCAACGGCGTGGGTCATCGCCGAACGTGCCAGCTCGACCTCGAGCAGCAGGTCAACGAGCAGGTGCTTGACGGCTTGGAAACTGCCGATCGGCCGGTCGAACTGCACCCGCTGCTTCGCATAGGCCACTGCGTTGTCAAGGCAACGCTGCGCTCCACCGACCTGCTCCGCCGCCAGCACAATCACACTAAGCTCCAGCGCGGTCTTCAACGCCACCTCGGCACCTGAATCCGCGCCGATCAGCCTGGCGGGCGCGCTGTCGAGACGGATCTTCGCCAGGCCACGCAACAGGTCGATGCCTGACATGGGCTCCACCTGAACGCCGACAGCGGTCCGGTCGACAGCGAACAGCGCCGTACCGGAATCGGTCATCGCAGGCACCAGGACCACGTCCGCAACGGCACCGTCGACGACGAACTGCTTCTCTCCCCGCACGGTCCACGCATCGCCGGACCGGGTGGCACGGATCGAAGCCACATCGCCGACAGCATGCCCAGGAGATTCCGCGACGGCCAGGGTCGCCACCATCGCGCCGTCCGCGATCGACGTCAGCAACTCCGCCCCAACATCGTCAGCGCCAAATCCACTCCCCACCAACAGGGCGGGAACCGCGAGACCGGCTGTGGCGAACACCGGAACCGGCGCCAGCGACGAGCCCAGCTCCTCGCAGGCCGCCGAGAGCTCACCGACACCTGCCCCAGACCCGCCCAACCATTCGGGCACAAGCAGCCCCGCAAGACCCATCTCACCGGCGAGCCGCTGGTACAGGTGTTCGTCCACGCGATGGCGTTGATCGTTGCCGTCGGCGACGAACCGCCACACGTCGGCGTGCCGGTCGAGACACTGCCGGACCGCGGAACGCAGCTCGGCACGGGTGTCAACGTCGCTCTGCGTCGTCACAGCGTCTCCCGCGCCCTCGTCGTAGCCGGGCTACCTGTGTCTGATCGGCTCGGCAGGGCGACGATCGCTTTGCCCGGCATGATGTCGTCTCCGCGCTGGTTGCGCGCGTTGGTGTCGATCTCGACGACGTGCTCGCCATCGGGGTCGACACGTTTGGCAGTCACCACCCCGCCGAGGTCGATCACATCGGACAGGTAGACGAAACCTCGGTACTGGGCGTTGACCTGCTTGACCCAGCCACTGTCACCACACCAGTGTGTCAGCAGCTGGATCTGCCAGCACTGCCGCTGGAAACCCACGTCGTATTGGAACGCGACACCCATCGCCTTCGCCGCCGCTTCGTTGTAATGCACGGCGTAGATAGGTTCCCGCGCTCCAGTGACCGGATCACGGAAGGCCCACGCGGGATGCTGCGCGTAGTCATGCAGGGAAGAGGCGTGCGCTTTCAACCGGGGGATCGGCGTGCCCCCGCCTGCAATGAACGCGACCTCGTCAGTGAGACCGATCGGGCCCTTGGTGAGCAGGTCGATGGACTCACCAGGCGCGACGTCCTCCCAGTAGCGTGGCATATCGCCGCGCGGCTGTTGGGCGAGCACCCGTTCCTCGATCTCCCGCAGTTCATGCTCGGTCCAGCGATGCGGAACGTCGACCGCGTGCGAGCGCCGCTTCCCCCGCGCGGCGGCGCGCTCATAGTTGACCACCTGCCACCTGACGACGGCGACGCGCTCACCCAGTTGGTTCATGTAGTCGTTGGTGAAATGATCGGTCACCATGCGTCCGGCGAAGCTGCTCGGTCGCGGTCCGGTGAACCCCTCGTACCGGCAGTAAGCTTCAATCTTGTCGCCCCAGTACACCGGATTGAACATCTCCATCTCGGTGGCCGAATGAAATGAGCCGAGTCCTGGCCAGCCGAATTGAATCCCGGAGAAGCACCCGATAACGAACGACGGCGGCGCGATCGGTCCTCCGTAGTCCGATCGTCTGCCTCGTTCCGCGTCGGTCCACAGATCGTTGATGTCGCCGATCCCGCCCGCGAACTTGGCCACCGCGATCCGGGTCGCCTCCTCGTTGTTGATCGAGTGCCCAATGCGGAGTTGGATGCCGGTCTTAGCCCGCATCGACTCGATCATCTGTTCGTCGATGACTGCCTCAGGCATCCGCGCCTCGGCCGATGCGGCGTCCTGTTGCTGCGCGATGCCGACTACGTTGGTATTGCTCACTTCTTACCACCCGACGGGTTGACGCTCCATTCCTGGCGCTTCGGCACACCCAATTCGATGACCGCTTTCTCGAGATCGGCCACCCTCCATCGGCCATCCGTGGTCAGCTTCCAGTCCTGGTCGAGCTCCCACGGCTTCACCCGCGTCACCCTGCTCCCGCCGACCACGAACACCTCCCCGGTGATCTCACACGCCGGACTGCTCAGGTAGGCGACGAATGGCGAGACGTTGCCTGGGTGCCAGCGGTCAAACTTGCCTTCCTTGGCGGCCATGGCGTCACCGAACGTGCTTTCGGTCAGCCGGGTCCGCGCCTGCGGCAGGATGGCGTTGGCGCGGACGCCGTAACGCTCGAGCTCGTTCGAGGTAATCTGCGTCAACGACGCGACGGCGGCCTTGGCCGATGCGTAGTTCGCCTGCCCCGGATTGCCGAAGACACCGGACTCGCTCGAGGTGTTAACCACCGATGCGTGAACAGGCTTGCCCGCCTTGCTCTGCTCGCGCCAGTACCTGCCAGCCGCTCTGGTAATAAGGAACGTGCCGCGCAAGTTCACCCGCACCACGGTGTCCCAGTCCTCGTCCGAGATGTTGACCAGGACCCGGTCACGGAGAATGCCAGCATTGTTCACCACCGCATCAAGCTGGCCGAAGGTGTCGATTGCGGCCTCGACCACACTGGAGGCGCCCCCGGCATCGGCGACATCGTCACCGTTGGCAACGGCTTCGCCCCCGGCGGCCCTAATCTCCTCGACGACCTCCTGTGCCGGGCCAGACTCCGCACCGGTGCCGTCCTGGCCGCCACCGAGATCGTTGACGACGACCTTGGCGCCCTCGGCGGCCATGAGCAGCGCGTGCTCTCTGCCGATTCCCCGTCCGGCTCCGGTGATCACGGCAACAGCACCATCAAGACTTCCCATTACTGACTCCCTTGCGATCGGTCTGGATGCGGTTACTCCTGCGCGGCTGCGGCGGAATGATGCCGGACTACCCCGGTCCCTTCGGCAGCCCAAGCACTCGGTGAGCGATGATGTCGCGCTGGATTTCGTCCGAACCGCCGCCGAGACGCATACCTGGGACGCCGAGAACGAACTCAGACCAGGAGTAGGCGTCCCGCTCACCGGTGTCAGCAAGCAGCCGAGGGCCGAGCGCGACGCCGACGAGATCCGACAGCGACGCCAAGTTCGAGGTCAACGCCAGCTTCGACAGCGACATCTCAGGTCCGGGGGTCGTACCTGCCTTCACCGCAGCTTCGGCTCTGGCACGCATAGCCTTCGCTGCGGTCAGCCCGGCATGGACCCGCGCGAACGCCTGCCGGACCGCTGGGTCGCGCTCACAACCCAATTCGTGCAGCCA
Source organism: Haloechinothrix alba (assembly GCF_900188115.1). Lineage (GTDB taxonomy): Bacteria > Actinomycetota > Actinomycetes > Mycobacteriales > Pseudonocardiaceae > Haloechinothrix > Haloechinothrix alba. The sequence goes on from NZ_FZNW01000039.1 coordinate 11,608, forward strand.
GGCGATGATCCGGTCCAAGCGGAACAGGCCGCTGCCCCCTGCGGTAGCACCGCCGATCGCGCCGCGCTCGTACATCAAAGTCGCCAGCGCGACCCGCCACCCGTCGTCGATGTCACCGAGTCGGTTCTCGTCCGGTATCGCGACACCGTCGAGGAACACCTCGTTGAAGTCGGCGCCACCGGTCATCTGACGCAGCGACCGAACCTCGACTCCCGCTGCGTGCATGTCAACAACGAATGCCGTCAAGTTTCGATGGCGCGAGCCTTCCGATGACCGGGCCAACAGCAGCCCCACATCGGAGTAGTGCGCACCCGATGTCCAGACCTTCTCTCCCGTGACCAGCCAGTCGCCCGACTCCGTGCGTTTCGCCCTCGTCGAGACCGATGCCAGATCCGACCCGGCACCGGGTTCGCTGAACAGCTGGCACCCGACAACGTCAGCTCGACGCAGTGGCAGCAGCCAACGCTGCTTGACCTGTTCGGTACCAAAGTTCAGCAGGGTGGGGAAGACCATACCGAGGCTCACGCCGAGCGGTGAGCGGGACGGGACGGGGTACCGGCGTTCGGTCTCCAGATACGCCTGCTCGAACCGAGCGGGCAACCCAGCGCCGCCCAGGTCAACCGGGCCGGTGATCCAGCCGAAACCCGCGTCGTACACTCGCCTTTGCCAGTCCCTCGCGCGTTGCGCCTCCTCGGCCGTGGCGCCCCGGAACAGCGTCACCCGATCCTCGGTGTCGTCGAACTCGAACTGCCCGTGGTCGGTTCGCACGGCGGAGACCGACGCCTCGAGGAAAGCCTCAGCCTCCGCGCGAAAGTCTTCGAGGGACAGCGTGCGCTGTACTGAATCGACCGACACCCCGTCCTCCAATCTCACCGACTACAGTAACTCTAGCACTCAATAATCTATATATCACGTATATGTTAGGTGTGGTTCACCACAACCACAATGAACTCGGCCGATGCAAGTTCGACCTCTGGACTTTCGAGCACTATACTGGATGGAAGGTGGATGCCGGGCTCACGACTGACCAACGAAAGGACACTCCTGTGCCAGCGAGGAAGCGCGCTACCGGGCAAGATGATGGGTCGATGGGGGTTGATCGGCGAAACGATCCCGTCGACTGGGCGAGCCACTACTGGGAGCAACACGATCTCGGTGACCACCAGGAGGCCTTTCTTGCTATGAGTTCAGCGCTACGGATGCACCGGATCATGACCGATGCCGTCGAGAGCGAACTGAAGAACCATGGGCTCAACCTGACCGACTACCTGCTCCTGATGACTCTCGAACTTAGCGAGAATGGAACCCGCTTGCTGAGCAGGCTCGCGTGGACCCTACTGGTACATGCGACCACCATCACGCTCGCGACCGACCGGCTCGAGGACAAGAATCTGTTGTACCGTCACGCACATCCCACCGATCGCAGGGCGACCTGTGTGACGATCACCGAAGAAGGCAGAAAGCTGACCTTGATGGCGACGAACACCCTCAAGGACATCAACTTCGGTCTCGGGGATAGCACCCCGGCGCAACAGCGTAAGCTGTTGTCAGTGCTAGCCACGCTCCGCGCCGCATCCGGCGATGTCGACGGGCCTGTCGGTTGAGCGATGGCACGCCGCGAGATGTTGATTTGTCGGAGGGGCTGCACGATAGGAGACACCTGACCCGTGGCGTCGTGCGGTGTCGCTGAGTAATTGTCCACCGTGCTCAAGCCCTTTCCCATAGAGTTCCGCGATGACGGTCCGAGTCGCTTGGAACCGTGAACCGGGTCAGATGATCAAGCCGATCGCGGCTGACTTCGGGGCAGCGAGTCCTGCCCAGCCAACTGGCCGCCGACGTCGAGGACCGGATCAAGGCCGAGAACACCGCGGCTGAAGCACCGAGCTTGTGAGGCGAGGAAGCGGATCCGGCTACTGGAGCAGGAGAACGAGGTCCTGCGTCGAGCGGCGGCTCTGTCGCGGGCGAACCTGCCGGAAAAATGATCTACCCGCTCGTCCGCGACTCGGCAGCGACCTGGCCGACAACCGGATCCCCGTGGCGCTGAGGTGCCGAGTGCTCACGATCGCCCGCGAGACTGTCCGATGACTGGTGGTCGACGACAATGACAACATCAATGGAGTGCACTGGGCCGCACCGGATCCGCTGGTAGCCGTGGAATGCCTTGCTCGGTTCACAGGACCGAGAGACGAAACGGGCTACGGACACCTGGAGCACATCGTGCGCAGGCGGCTCGTCGGCGCGGTGACACTTAGCGTTGCACGAGTAGTACCCTAAACGCTCGTCGACAACGGCCAGACGCTCCATGGTCGGTGACTCCCAACTCACAACCCGCTGCTCCATACGCCGGCATACAACTACATGAACCGCCCCGGCGGGTCCGGAGACTCCAGTCTCTGGGAAGGATGGGGTCATGTCAGGGAACACATCGCGGAGGTACCCGCCGGAGCTGCGTGAGCGCGCGGTTCGCATGTTTGGTGAGGTGCGCGGCCAGCATGAGTCGGAGTGGGCCGCGATGACCGCGGTGGCCGAGCTGCTCGGGGTAGGTACGCCGGAGACAGTCCGTAAGTGGGT
>NZ_FZNW01000042.1 GCF_900188115.1 Haloechinothrix alba
AACCCAACAAAAGGTTCCCACAAGCACACACTAGCTCAAAAACTTAGAGCAAACACAAGCACACTGTTGAGTTCTCAAACAACACACCGGAACGTCTTTCCGAGAAACGCGTACGATCCCGGAGAAAAACTCCCGAATTATATCCCCGGAGAAGCGTCGGTCCCGAAACAATCTCTCGTCAAGAAGGTTTCGTGCGGGCACCGGCTCGACTTCAGGGCCGTCGCAGTACTTTACCCGGTCCGTTTCGCGGTGTCAACACCGCTCGTCCCGGCTGGTCTCTGCTTTCAAGATCAACTCTATCAGCAGGTCCCTGGTGCCTTTCCGGGGGGGCCTTCTTCGAATTTCCCCGCCGACCCGGCGTTCCTGGCGACAAGTGAGAACACTACACGGCCGCCGAGGATGCTGATCACCGGGGGTGCGTTAGCCGGGTATCCCCTGGTCAGACGACCGGCAGCAGGGTTCGTAGCTCGTAGGGCGTGACCTCGCGCCGGTAGCTGTCCCACTCCACCCGCTTGTTCCGCAGGAAGAAGTCGTACACGTGCTCGCCGAGCGCCTCGGGGAGCAGCTCGGACCGTTCCATCTCGCCGAGCGCCTCGCCCAGGTTCTGTGGCAGCTCGACGTAGCCCGCGGCCTTGCGCTCGGCGTCCGACAGAGCCCAGATGTCGTCCTCGGCGGCGGGCGGCAGCTCGTACCCCTCGGTCACGCCCTTCAGTCCCGCGGCGAGTATCACCGAGTACGCCAGATACGGGTTGCACGCCGAGTCCAGGCTCCGGATCTCCACCCGCCGGGAGGACGCCTTGCCCGGCGAGTACATGGGGACCCGCACCAGCGCGGACCGGTTGGCCCGGCCCCAGGACACCGCGGGCGGCGCCTCCCCGCCACCGCCGAGGCGCTTGTAGGAGTTGACCCACTGGTTCGTCACCGCCGAGATCTCACGCGCGTGCGTGAGCAGGCCCGCGACGAACGCCTTGCCGGTCGGCGACAGCTCGTCGGGGTCCTCCGGGTCATAGAACGCGTTCTGGTCACCTTCGAACAGGCTGACGTGGGTATGCATCCCGGAGCCCGGTTGGTCGGTGAACGGCTTCGGCATGAACGTGGCACACACGTTCTGCGTCAGCGCGACCTCCTTGACCACGTAGCGGAAGGTCATCACGTTGTCGGCCATGCTCATGGCGTCCGCGTACCGCAGGTCGATCTCCTGTTGCCCGGGAGCGCCCTCGTGGTGACTGAACTCGACCGAGATCCCCATCGCCTCGAGCGTCTCGATGGCGTGCCTGCGGAAGTGTGTGGCCCTGGCGTGGCTGGCCTGGTCGAAGTATCCGCCGTTGTCGGCGGGCTCGGGCGGGGACCCGTCCTCGGGCATGGACGACAGCAGGAAGAACTCGATCTCGGGATGGACGTAGCAGGTGAAGCCCGCCTCGGCGATCCTGGACAGCTGGCGCCGCAGCACGTGTCGCGGATCGGCCCAGGACGGCGAGCCGTCCGGCATTGCGAGGTCGCAGAACATCCGCGCCGAGTAGTGCCCTCCCTCCAGGGTCTCCCAGGGCAGGACCTGGAACGTCGTGGGATCGGGCTTGGCGACCATGTCCGACTCGTACACCCGCGCGAAGCCTTCGATGGCCGAACCGTCGAACCCGATGCCCTCGTTGAACGCTCCCTCCAGCTCGGCCGGGGCGATCGCGACGGACTTGAGAAAACCGAGAACGTCGGTGAACCACAGGCGGACGAATCGAATGTCCCGTTCCTCGAGCGTGCGCAGCACGAACTCTTGCTGGCGATCCATGGCCACAGACTATCCGCCGGACCGGCCGGGTGGCAGCTGACATGCCCGTACCCGAGGCGGAATCCGCCTCGCTCGTGACCCGTCCGCCGTACTGCCGCCCGCGCGGGTACTCGCTGCCCTGCTCACCTTGCCCGGCGCCGGACGGCACCGGCAGCCCTGAGACCAGCCCTGAGACGTCCACCACACGTTCCGGCGCAGCAGGCGCGTCACTGCGCCCCGCAGGTAGCGCCTTCCTCCGGCAGCTCGCCGTGCACAAGGTAGGTGATGCCCGCGCTGTCCACGCACTCGTTGCCCTGCCCGAACACGGTGTGCTGGGTGCCCTCGAATGTCAGCAGCCTCCCGTTCATCGCCTCGGCCAGCTGCACACCGGCCTCGTAGGGCGTCGACGGATCCTGCGTGGTCGAGATCACCAGAGCGGGTGGCACCCCCTCCACATCCGGCAAGCGGGGCTCGGACGTGTTGGGCACCGGCCAGAAGGCGCATATACCCCGCGCGGCGGGAGTCGGTTGCCCGCTGTCGAGGAACGGCGCTGCCTCCGCGTACTCCTCCTGAGCCGCCGCGATCTTCTCGCGGTCGGTCACGCGGGGATCGTCGACGCACCGGATCGCCTCGAACGCGTCCTGGGTCGTGGTGTAGGAGCCGTCGGACTGCCGCTCGTTGTACATGTCGGCGAGCATCATCAGCTGCTCACCCCGCTGCCGCTGGAGCTGTGTCAGTCCCGATTTGAGGGGCTCCCAGAGCTCCTGGCTGTAGAGCGCCTGCACGGTGGCCGTGGTGGCGTCGCCGAAGGACAGCTCACGGCCGTCCTCGAGCTCGACCCCGTTCTCCACGAGCGGTTGCACCAGGTCCTGGTACTCCTCGGTTGCCTCGTCCGGGTCGTCGCCGAGCGGGCAGTCCTCCCTGCCGGTACACCACTGCGCGAACTCCTCGAAGGCCTGCCCGAAGCCCTCGCCCTGCGCGATGAGGGAGTCGACAAGCTCCTGCTCGGGGTCGAGGGCGCCGTCCAGCAGCAGGGCGCGCACGTTGTCGCCGAACGTCTCCGCGTAGCTGTAGCCGATGCGCGTGCCGTAGGAGTACCCCAGGTAGGTCAGCTTCTCGTCCCCGAGCACCGACCGCAGCACGTCCATATCCCGCACGACGTCGCGTGTGCCGATGTTGGCCAGCATGTCCTCGCCGTACTCGGTGCGCTCGACGCACTTCTCGGCGAACTTCCTGGCCCGCTCCTCCGCCTCGCGCACGGCTTCCGGCGAGCCGTCGAACTCGTGGTCCTCGGCGCGCCTCTCGTCACGCTCCTCGTCGGTGAGGCACTCGACCTGGGGCTCGCTCGCCCCGACGCCACGCGGGTCGAAACCCACGACGTCGAAACGTTCGGTGAGCTCGGTTCCGGAAAGCCGGTTCGCCGTGTGCACGGCCTGCCCCATCCCGGCCGCTCCGGGACCGCCCGGGTTGAAGACCAGCGAGCCGATCCGCTCCTCCTGGTTCGACGCGGGGATACGGGACACTCCGATGGAGATCGTCTCGCCGCCGGGCTCGGAGTAGTCGAGCGGAACGTCGATCCTGGCGCACTGCGCTTCGGGGTCGTTCAGCGTCCGCTGGGCCATCTCCGACGTGGCGTACGGCCCGCACTCTTCCCAGGTAATGGATTGCCCGTAGTACTCGTCGAGCCCGTCGGGAATCCGACCGGTCGGTCCGTGCGTTTCGGTCACCGGTAGTTCCGGGGCATCTTCGGGATCATCGGAGGTACACCCGCCGAGCAACGCACCGAGGAGGAGCAACGCGAACGGGACACGGAATACTTGGCGCACACGGTGATGATGCCATGGTCGGTGTGTGCGGCGGCACACGCACACCCGGCCCCGTGCCGGAGAGGCCGGCCAGGGCGCACCACGCGATCGTGCGCGGTGCCCGAGCAGACGGAGAAAGCGGATGACACAGAAGCAGGCATCCCTGCTCACCCGAAGCAGGCGGCTGTTGCGCAGGCTCGTCGACCGCCCGGCCAGCGTCGACCTCACGCGGTACGAGGCACTGCTGCCCGCCGTCGGCGCTCGTGAGCAGGACCTGCTCGAACTGACCGACGCCGAGCTGACCGGAGCCGCCACCGCGCTCCGCGACAGCGACGGCGCGCGCCCCACGCCCACCGACGAGCAGCTCGTCGAGATCTGCGCGATCGGCAGGGAGGCGGGCAGGCGCGCGCTCGGTGAGCGGGCGTTCGACGTCCAGCTGCTCGGCGTGATGGGGCTGTTGACGGGACGAGTGATCCAGATGGCCACCGGCGAGGGCAAGACGCTCGTCGGTGCCATCGCCGCGGCCGGTCACGCGCTGCGCGGCAGGCACGTGCACGTCATCTCGGTCAACGACTACCTCGCGCGCCGCGACGCGCGATGGATGCGGCCGGTCCTCGACCTCTTCGGGGTGTCGGTGGACTGGGTCGAGCCCGGGCACGGCAGGGCCGAGCGCGCACGGGCCTACGGCTGCGAGGTGACCTACGGCTCGGTCAGCGAGATCGGGTTCGACCTGCTCCGGGACCGCCTCGCCACATTGACAGCCGATGTGGTGCAGCGCACCCCCGATGTCGCCGTGGTGGACGAAGCGGACTCGGTGCTGGTGGACGAGGCACGTGTTCCCCTCGTCATGGCGGGCTCGGTCGCCTCGGGTGCACCGGACACCGAGGCGGCGCGCATCGTGTCGCGGCTGCGGCCCGGCCTGCACTACGAGACCGATGCCGACGGCCGCAACGCGTGGCTGACCCCGGCGGGGACGTCCGTCGTCGAGAAGGCCCTCGGCGGCGTCGACCTCTACTCGGAGGCCGGGTCGCGACGGCTGGCCGCGATCAACGTCGCGCTGCACGCACACGTGCTGCTCACCCGCGACGTCGACTATCTCGTCCGGGACGACAAGGTGCAGCTCATCAACACCTCGCGGGGCAGGGTCGCCGAGCTGCAGCGCTGGCCGGACGGGCTGCAGACCGCGGTGGAGGCCAAGGAGCAGGTCCCCCCGTCCGACCAGGGTGAGATCCTCGACTCCGTCACCGTGCAGGGGATGCTCGCGCGTTACCCCACAGTCTCGGGCATGACCGGCACCGCGGTCGCCGTGGCGGAGACCCTGCGCGAGTTCTACAAACTCGAGATCGCGGTCATCCCCCCGAACGAACCCAACATCCGCCTCGACGCCGCCGACCGGGTCTTCGCCACCCGGGCCGACAAGTTCCGCGCCGTGGTCGCCGAGGTACAGCGGGTCCACGCAGGGGGCAGGCCGGTCCTGATCGGTACCCAGGACGTCGCCGAGTCGGAGGAGCTGGCAGGCAAGCTCGCCAGGGCCGGGTTGGACTGCGTGGTGCTCAACGCCCGCAACGACGCGGAGGAGGCCGAGATCATCGCCGAGGCCGGCACGAAGGGCGCGATAACCGTGTCCACCCAGATGGCCGGTCGCGGCACCGACATCAAGCTCGGTGGGAGTCACGGCACGACCGACGACTACGAGCAGGTCGTCGAGCTGGGTGGCCTCTACGTGATCGGTACGGCCCGGTACCGCAGCAGCCGCCTGGACGACCAGCTGCGCGGCCGCGCGGGCAGGCAGGGCGACCCCGGTGGGTCGATCTTCTTCGCCTGCCTCAACGACGAGGTGGTGCTCGCAGGTGCGCCCGATGTGCCGGGCAACCCGCCGACCGACGACAACGGAGAGGTCACCAGCCCCGCGATCAGCAGGCACATCGACCACGCGCAGCGCGTCACCGAGGCCGCGAACCTGGAGATTCACCGCAACACGTGGCGCTACACGCGGTTGATCGAGCGGCAGCGGGACGACCTGCTCGGTTACCGGGAGGAGGTGCTGCGCGGCGAGCGCGCGACCGAGCTGTTGCGGTCGCGATGCCCGCAGCGGTTCGCCGAGCTGGACGCCGTCCTGGACGGCGCCGCGCGTGACCGGGTTTGCCGGGAGATCCTGCTGTTCCATCTGGACGAGCTGTGGTCGCGGCACCTGGCCGTGCTCGCGGACGTGCGGGAGAGCATCCACCTGCGCGCGCTGGGCAGGGAGACACCCATCGACGAGTTCCACCGCGCGGCGATACCGGAGTTCCACGCGATCTACCCGGAGGCCGAGCGGCTCGCCGAGGCGACGTTCGCCGAGATCACGGTGGAGGAGGGCGGTGCCGACCTGGCCGGCGCCGGGGTGCGCAGGCCGACGTCGACGTGGACCTACGTGGTGCACGACAACCCGTTCGACTCCGACGCGGAGCAGGCCCTGAAGAAGGTGCGGGGCACGTTGCGCAAGCGACGCGGCTGAGGATCCCGGCCGGTACCGCGCACCCGTGCGCGACAATGGCCGTATGGCTCAACTGCGCACCGCACTCGCCCAGGTGAACCCCACGCTCGGGGATCTGGACGGCAACGCCGGGCTCATCGTGGAGTGGACGCGCGCGGCCGCCGATGCCGGGGCGCACATCACCGTGTTCAGCGAGATGACCCTGACGGGGTATCCGGTGGAGGATCTGGCGCTGCGGCCGACCTTCGTGGACGCCTGCAGGGGCGCCGTCGAACGGCTCGCCGGGCGCCTTGCCGAGGCGGGGTGCGGTGACGTGCTCACCTACGTCGGCTACCTGGACGCCGACGAGGCAGGTCCGCGCAACTCGGTCGCCGCGCTGTACCGGGGTGAGGTCGTGGCCCGGCAGGCCAAGCATCACTTGCCCAACTACGGGGTCTTCGACGAGCGGCGGCACTTCCGGCCCGGCGAGACGCTCGACGTGCTCCGGCTGCACGGGGTGGACATCGGGGTCGTGGTCTGCGAGGACCTCTGGCAGGACGGCGGCCCGGTCAGCGCGCTCGCCCGGTCCGGGATCGATCTGATCGTGGCGCCGAACGCCTCACCGTACGAGCGGTCCAAGGACGACATCCGTCTTCCCGTGGTCGCCGAGCGGGCACGCGAGGCAGGTGTGCCGGTGGCGTACTGCAACCAGGTCGGCGGCCAGGACGACCTCGTCTTCGACGGGGACTCCTTCGTCGTCGACAGATCCGGTGCCCTGCTCGCACGTGCCCCCCAGTTCGTCGAGCACCTCCTGGTCACCGACCTCGAGCCGGCCTCGACGGAGCCGGCCACAGGCGCGGCCGCGGGCACCTTCTCCGGCCTCGAGGTGCGCAGGACGGTGCTGTCCGACGAGGCCGCGCCCGGTTACGAACCACTCCACGCCCCGGAGATCCGCGAGCCGCTGTCCGACGAGGCCGAGGTGTGGTCCGCGCTGGTCCTCGGGCTACGGGACTACGTACACAAGAACGGCTTCCGTTCGGTCATCTTCGGCTTCTCCGGCGGTATCGACTCGTCGGTGACCGCCGCCCTCGCCGTCGACGCGCTCGGGGCCGACGCGGTCCACGGCGTGTCCATGCCCTCGCAGTACTCCTCGGAGCACTCCAGGACCGACGCGGCCGAGCTGGCACGCAGGTTGGGGTGCCACTTCCGTACCGAACCGGTCGACGAGATCGTGGCGGGCTATGTCGGCAAGCTCGGGCTCACCGGGTTGGCAGAGGAGAACGTGCAGGCCCGGGTGCGTGGTGTGCTGCTGATGGCGCTGTCCAACGCCGAGGGGCACCTGGTACTGGCGCCCGGCAACAAGACCGAGATCGCCGTGGGCTACTCCACCCTCTACGGCGACTCCGTCGGCGCGTTCGCGCCGATCAAGGACGTGTTCAAGACACAGGTGTGGAACCTGGCGCGCTGGCGCAACACCGAGGCCGACAAGCGTGGTGAGACCCCGCCCATCCCGGAGAGCTCCATCACCAAGGAGCCCTCCGCCGAGTTACGTCCCGGGCAGGTCGACACCGACTCGCTGCCGGACTACGCCGTGCTCGACGACATCCTGGACGACTACGTCGAGGGTGACCGCGGCTTCACCGAGCTGCTCGCGGCGGGCTTCGACCCCGCCACCATCGACCGCGTGGTGCGCATGGTCGACACCGCCGAGTACAAGCGTCGCCAGTACCCGCCGGGCACGAAGATCACCTTCAAGGCGTTCGGGCGCGACCGCAGGCTGCCGATCACAAACGCGTGGCGCGAGGTGCACTAGCGCTCACCCGAGGTCGAACCCGGCCTCGGTCAGGGTGGCGCGCAGCTCGGGCCCGGCGTGGTCGAGCAGCGGGCGCAGCCGGTCGGCGTGCCCGCCCCGCTCGGCCGCCCGCGCCAGCGCGAGCAGCGTGTCCCGGTCGGCAAGGGCATCGCGTGTCGCGAGCTGCCGCAGGGCATCCTCCGGCATGCTGGCCAGCACGGTGAGCAGCTCGGGTTCGAAGCCGTCCCGCACCACGGTGCGCAGCAGACCGTCCAGCGCCTCGGCAGGAACCTCCGCGGCGTGCCCGGCGAGCGTGCCGCGCAGCTCGGCGTCGTCCACCCGCGCAATCAACGCCAGCCCGGCGGCGTGCAGCTCGACGGTACCGGTCAGGGCGGTGTGCACGACGCTGCGTATCCGCTCGGCGGGCAGCGCCCGGACCGCGCTGGTCAGGTGTGCCTCGGACTCGGCGTAGAACGCGATCCACAGCAGCGCCACATCGGAGGTGATCACCGCGACGGCTGCCCGCACCAGCCGCTCCGTCGCCGCGTCGATCATCCTGCCGAGCGTGACGTACTCCTCGCGGTCCACCAGCTCCCGCGCGACCTCGGTGGCCCGTTCGACCGGCACCTGGCTGATCAGCTCCCGGACCTTGCGCGGGTCGATGCTGACGCACACATCGGCCATGTAGCCGACGGAGAGCCGCTTGGCGAACTCGCCGACCCGGTCGGTGCCGATCTCTGCGGCGACCTTAGACGTGATCATGGGCGGGAACGCGCGCTCGGCGATCCGCACGCACAACGCGGGCGGCAGCAGCGTGCTCGCCTTCGCGATCCGCTGGTACAGCTCGCGGTGCCGGTCGTGCATCGTCGCGCTTGCCGCTTCGCGCAGCTCGTGGATCTCGGCTGCCTCCAGCGAGCCGAGGAACGCCACGCGGTCCTCTGTGGTGTCCAGCGCGCGGGCGAGCTTCGTCAGTTCCGCACGGGTGGCCAGGTCGTGACTCATGCTCACACTCCGAGGATCTTGCGCACGCCCGGTCGCAGCAGCGCCGGGATGTGGGCCAGCGAGTCCTCGGCGACCGAGCGCAACCTCTCCGCGTGCCTGCGGTTCGCCTGCCGCAGCTCCTCGTGCAGCCGCTCGGCCTGTTCGTCGGACAGGGAGTCGATCGACGGCTGGTCACCGAGCCAGCCGCGAAGCACCTCCCTGGCACTACCCGTGGTCCTGCTGTCGTTCATGATGCACCTCGTTGTGCCATTTCACGCCGGTTGTGCGATCACGCAGACCCTAACCCGCAACGCCCGTTGTGTGCCGCCGTCCGTGCCGCGGGTCGCCACGCGCCGCCGGATCGTGTACCGCCGTCGTGCCAGGTGACGGCTCTGCCGGCCGGGACCGTGTGAGTCGCGTCCCATCTACCTGTCCACGGCCGCCACCGCGGTGCCAGGCTTGAGAGGTACACCATCCGCGCCGAGCCCGGGGACCCGTTGACGGGCCTCGAGGAAAGGACGGTTGACGCCGATGTCCGCGGACAACTCGACTCCCGCTCCAGACGGATCGACCGAGACCCCCGCCCCGTACGGCACGGGGGCCGGATCCACACCCGACACGCCCCGCAAGCGGGTGCGTGTCCATCACCTGCGTGAGTTCAAGGACCGCGGTGAGCCGTGGCCGATGCTCACCGCGTACGACATGTACACCGCCGAGCTGTTCGACGAGGCGGGCATCCCCGTGCTGCTCGTCGGCGACTCCGCCGCCAACAACGTGTTCGGCTACGACACCTCGCTGCCCGTCGACGTCGACGAGATGCTGCCGCTCGTGCGGGCCGTGACCCGCTCGACCACGCACGCGCTGGTGGTGGCCGACCTGCCGTTCGGCTCCTACCAACTCTCGGTCGAGCAGGCGATGGGCACGGCGGTGCGGTTCATGAAGGAAGGCCGCGCCCACGCGGTCAAGCTGGAGGGCGGGAGAGACTTCGTCCCGCACGTCGAGGCGCTGACCTCGGCGGGGATCCCGGTCATGGGTCACATCGGTTTCACCCCGCAAAGCGAGCACAACCTCGGCGGGTACCGGGTCCAGGGCCGCGGCGAGTCCGGGGAGACGATGCTGGCCGACGCACTGGCCCTGCAGGAGGCGGGCGCCTTCGCCGTGGTGATGGAGATGGTGCCCGCGGAGGCGGCCAAGCGCGTGACCCACGAGCTGGCGATCCCGACGATCGGCATCGGCGCGGGCCCGCACTGCGACGCGCAGGTCCTGGTATGGCAGGACATGGCGGGGTTGCGCCGGGGTAAGGCGCCGCGCTTCGTCAAGCGCTACGCCGATGTCGCGGGCGTGCTGTCCTCGGCTGCCGCGTCCTTCGCCGACGAGGTCCGCAGGGGTGAGTTCCCCGCCCCCGAGCAGTCGTTCCACTGAGGTGAGTGGCCGCGTGACCGGGCGGGACCGGCGGGACGGCCTCTACCCGCCGATCCGGCCGCACCAGCGGGGCTCGCTGGATACCGGTGACGGGCACACCGTGTACTGGGAGGTCAGCGGGAACCCGCACGGCAGGCCCGTCGTGGTGGTGCACGGCGGGCCGGGGACCGGCAGCGCACCGGTCTCGCGGCAGCACTTCGACCCCGATGCGTACCGGATCGTGCTGTTCGACCAGCGTGGCTGCGGGCGCAGCACGCCCGCGGCCGGTTCGAGCACCGGCGGCCTGGCCGGCAACACCACCTGGCACCTGGTGGCGGATATGGAGCGGCTGCGCGAGCACCTGGGCATCGAGCGATGGCTGGTATTCGGGTGGTCCTGGGGGTCGGCACTGGGCCTGGCCTACGCCGAGACCCACCCGCAGCGGGTGAGCGGGATCGTGCTGCGCGGGGTGTTCACCGCTCGCGACTCCGAGCTCGACTGGCTGTACCGGGGCGGTGCCGCCCACCTGTTCCCGGACGACTGGGAAGCGTTCCTGTCCCCCGTCCCGGACAGTGAGCGGCACGACCCGCTCGCCGCCTACGCCAGGCTCGTCACCGACCCCGATCCAGACGTGGCGCGGAACGCGGCGGTGTCCTGGAGCGAGTGGGAGGCCGCGCTCTCCGCGCTGGTGCCGTCGCCCGCCGCGCGGGCGGAGTTCGCCGACCCGGCCACGGCTGTGCCGTTCGCGCGGATCGCGCTGCACTACTTCGCGAACCGGGCGTGGCTGGACGAGGGGCAGCTGATCCGGGACGCCGGCAAGCTCGCCGAGGTTCCCGGGGTGCTCGTGCAGGGGCGGTACGACGCGGTGTGCCCACCGACGACGGCCTACGAGCTGTACAAGGCGTGGCCGGGCTGCGAGCTGGTGCTGCTCAACGGCGCGGGCCACTCGCTGTGGGATCAGGGGGTGCTCACCGAGCTGGTCGAGGCCACCGACCGGTTCGCCGCGGGGTGAGGACTCAGCCGAGCACCCTGTCGAGAGCCGCGGACAGCTCCGCGTGGGCATCCACAAGCGACGGTCCGTACCAGGTCAGGTACCGCCCGGAGACCAGTACGTAGGTCACGCCGGGGAACCAGTCGGGGCCGTCGTCGTCGGTGAAGTAGTACGGCTCGTCCGGGAGCACGAGCAGATCCGCGCTGCCGTCGGTGAACTTCGCACGCAACTCGTCCAGCTTCGGCCTCGGGTAGCGATCCGTATGTGCGGAGTAGACGGTCGACACTCCGAGCCGGTGCAGGACGTCGCCGGCGAAGGTGTCCCGGCCGAGTACGACCCAGGGTTTGCGCCACACCGGGACGAGCGCGGTCGCCCGGTGCGTCCGTGGGTTCGCCCACGCCTGCTCGGCCGCGACGAGCCATTCCGGTTCGGACACCCGGAACGCCTGGGTGAGCACGCGACGCAGCGAGGCGAGCGCTGTCAGCACGGTGGACGGGGCCTCCGTGACCCACACCGGGATCCCGTCGGCACGCAACCGCTCGACGTCCTCCGGCCGGTTCTCCTCCGAGTTCGCCAGCACCAGGTCGGGACGCAGGCCGAGCACGTCGTCCACGCGGGGGTACTTGGAGCCGCCGACCCGTGCGACGTTCAGTGACGGCGGGTGTGTGCAGTAGTCGGTCGCGGCGACAAGCACGCCGGGAACGGTGCGTTCGACGGCCTCGGTCAGCGAAGGCACGAGCGAGACCACCCTGCCCGGTTCCCGGTCCAGCGGAACCTCTTCGCCGAGGTCGTCGATCAGGTGCATCTACCCAGCGTGTCATGCGGTACACCTGCCGGCGTCCGCGGCCGGTGATCGTCTCCCGACACGCGATACAAGGGTGTGGAGTGGGCGCCCTTTCTGCCCGGGTTGTGGAGGGGTCGGGTGTCTGTGTGTGGTCGGCGTGTCGTTGCGGGGTGGTCGAACGTGTGTGCGATATGCTGGTGGTGTGTCGGAGTTC
>NZ_FZNW01000058.1 GCF_900188115.1 Haloechinothrix alba
CTCACCCGCTCGAAATGGCGCCGCAGACACCAGCAACGCGCCCGACGATGCCACTACGCCGCACGACAAGCTCCGCAATAAGTGCGACTGTAGTACTAAGTGTTTCGACACGTCAACAGCGGTTCGCTTACGCTCGTCTTCCTGGTCCCCACCTGACGCCTCGACGGACGCCTTTTCCTCATCGCTCACCACGACGGTCTTCAGCCAACGCAGCATGAGGCGGTTTGATGCCTCCCCCGCAGGGCGACGCCGAAGGGCCACAACCTTCATCACTTGCACAGCACCGCATCAAGAAGCCCTCCTACCTACATACGACTCCTCTCCACGTTCGTGGCACAACCAGGATCATGTTGACAGAGAGGGCCGGCGGGGAAAAGGCGATCAACCGCGACCTGGAGGCCAAGGCCCGGGCCTTGGCCGGGACCAAGGGCTACGTCACCAACCTCGCCGCCAGCGGTGAGTTCGTCATCAACTCATACCACCGGCTGTTCCAGATCGAGTATCAACTCTTCCAGAAGTTCGCCGCGCCGTGTGATTCTGCAGGAAGGTCGTTGTCGCTGGTAGCGGCGTAGGCGACACGCCGACACTCCGGGTGTCCGAAATCCTTGACATTGATCGGAATTGTTGAAAACTGCTCGGGAAAGCAGATATCGGTGCGGCAATTCTGAACTTGGGCAGGTGGCCGGGATGACGTCGTTGGCGGTGGTGCATGACATCCACTCGCCGCGATCGTTGGACGCCCCGGACGCTGCGGCCGCGTTTCAGGAGGACCTGTTCGCGGAGTTCGTGCTGGCGCGCTCGGCGCACGGGGCGGCGGATGCCACGGTGCGCGCGGAACTGGCCGCGGTGACGGAGTTTCTGGACTGGGCGGGCTGTTACGCGTGGGAGGTCGAGCCCGGCCACGGTGACCGGTTCCTCGTCGAGGCGCAGCAAGATAGGGCGGTCAAGACCCGGCAGATGAAGGCGGGGCGGATCGCGACCTTCTACCGATTCGTGGAGGTGCGCTATCAGGGCGAGATCCACCGGCTGACCGGGCGGGTGGTGGCCTCGCCGATCGACGAGGTCAACCGGCCGAGGAGCAGCGGGTCGTGCACGGTGCGGGTACCGCCGTCGCCGGCAGAGCTGGCCGGCTTCTTCACCCGCTGGCGCGAGGAGTTGGCCCAGGTCCGCAAGTGGCGCACCGCCACCCGCAACTACGCGATGGCCCGACTCGCCGCAGAGCTGGGGTTGCGGGCGAGTGAACTGTGCGGGCTGGCGCTGGAGGATTTGCATTTCGATCACGGCCCGCTGGGCAGGATCCACGTGCGGAGGGGCAAGGGGTCGCGCGGATCCGGGCCGCGGGAGCGGCTGGTGCCGATGCTGGGTATCGCCCGCACGCTGCTGAGGTGGTGGGTCGAAGACGTGCGCGGGGAGTTCAGCGACGACTTCGAGCTCCCCCGGGCTGCGCTGTTTCCCTCCGAGCGGGCAGGCCCGGCTGATAAGGAAGCGTTCCGGCTGGCGGTCAAGGACGCCGCGGTGCGGCATTTGCGCGGGCCGGTGCGGACGCTGACCCCGCATGTGTTACGCCACACGCCTGCGCGTCCAAGTTGTATGCCGACGGGCTGAGCCTGCTCGCCCTGCAACAGGTCCTCGGTCACCGATGGCTGACCACAACGGTTTCGTACGTCCACGTCACCAGCGAGGCGATCGAGGCGGAATACGCCGCGGCCGAACGGGCCGCGGCCCGATGGACAGCCCCGCTGAACAGGGAGGATAGCCACTGATGCGATGGAACTTGCGGATGGTCGCCGCGCAGCGGGGCGTGTGGAAGGCAAGTGACCTGCGTCGGCGCTGGCCGAGGCCGGGCTCGAGCTGTCGGCCGGCAAGATGTCGAACCTGTGGTCGCAAACCCCGATCTCGATCCGCCTGGACGATTTGGACGTGATCTGCTCGGTGCTCGAGTGCGACCCCGCTGACCTACTGATCCCCGAACCCCCGGTCGCCGAGCCCGCTCGGCCGGCAGCAGACGCCACCGCGGAAGCACCCACGGTTCGCCCGCGACGGGGCG
The DNA here is from genome assembly GCF_900188115.1 of Haloechinothrix alba. Taxonomy (GTDB): domain Bacteria; phylum Actinomycetota; class Actinomycetes; order Mycobacteriales; family Pseudonocardiaceae; genus Haloechinothrix; species Haloechinothrix alba. The sequence continues at coordinate 2,048 of NZ_FZNW01000058.1, forward strand.
GCAGGGGCCGTTCGGTGCCGCCGGTATGAGCCGCCACCCCCGGCTGATCACCTGCCCCGACTGTCGGCGGCACGTCCCGATCCACGCCCAGGGCCGCTGCGCCGCGTGCTACCAGCGGGCTCGCCGTCACTACGCGGTCTGCGACGTCTGCGGCGAGTACCGGCAAACCTACGGGCGCACCTGCCTGCGCTGCCAGCACCGCCGCCGCGCCACCGGCGGGACCTGCGCCGACTGCGGACGACAGGTCACACGGCTATGGACCCGGCGGTGCGCGTTCTGCGCCCACAGGTCCTGGCAGGTTGGCAGTTGCGTCGACTGCCTCGCCTGGGTGGCCAGCATCCGCGGTGGGCGCTGCCGCCGCTGCCGACAATTCACGCACCGCAACACCCCCGGCGAGTGCCGCTCCTGCCACCGAGCGTTGGCGGTCAACCACCACGGACGCTGCCGACTCTGCACCACCGCCCGCCGCGACGCGCACCTGGGCGGCGACCCCGACGGGGAAACCGAACCCGGCCAACGCCCCGGTATCCAGCTGTTCCTCGGCGACGCCTTCTCAGCCCCACCACGTGCCACGCGCCCACGCCCAGCATCACCCGATCCCGAGACCACCGCGGTCCCGGCAGCCGGGCAGGTGGAGCTGTTCAGCGTCCGCCCCGCCCCGGAGCGCGCCGACACCGCTGCCCGCGCCTGGGCATCCTCGCCCGCCGGTGCCCAGCTACTAGCCGCAGTGACCACCTTCGCCCGAACACGAGGCTGGCCTGTCGCCACCACCCGACGCGTTCAACAAGGCCGGGGACTGTCCGATAAACGGTGGATCTGGCTTGGCATGGGCTAGTTTCCGCTCGGGGTGATGCGGCCTTCGAAGGTGATAGCGAAGGCGTTGAGAGCGGGTTTCCACCGCATGGCCCATCGTGCCTTACCGCGGCCGGTGGGATCCAGTGAGCGGGTGGCTAAATAGAGGCACTT
>NZ_FZNW01000029.1 GCF_900188115.1 Haloechinothrix alba
CCTCATCCACGCCGCACAATCACCACACGCCTGACACAGCCGGCACACCACCCCCACCTACCGCGCACACCACCCACACAAACCCGAGGAGAACCTCAAATGACCTGCTGGACGTCCTGGGCGGCGATGTTGTCCATCGCGCGCTCGGCGACCGCGGCGATCGTCATCGACGGGTTGCAGGCTCCGGTCGTACCGGGGATCAAGGCGCCGTCGAGCACGTACAGGCCCGGCTGGTCGTGCACCCTGCCGTCCAGATCGCACACCGAGCCCATCGGTGCCCCACCGAGTGGGTGCCAGGTGCTGTTGACCAGCTCATTGGTGTCGGTGAGCGCGCCGAGACCGGCCGCGATCTCCGAGACCCGCCGATGGATGTGCCGGTAGCTGGTGGCGTCGCCCTCCCGGGGAAAGTGCAGGGACACGGAGTCGGTGTGCGAGTCGTACGCGAAGTGCCCGCGGTCGGCACTCACCCCGAACCCGACCAGCATGGTCGTTCTGGTGTTGATCCCCAGGGGCGGCAGCGAAGCCTGGATGACGGTGTTCGCCGTAGCCGGGTCGTTCCACTCCTTGCTGCCGTAGACGACGGGTCCGCCCTGGACCGCGCCCAGGTTCTCCTCGAGGTCGGTCCAGGCGTAGATGCGGTCGCCGTTGGTGCCCCACTCCCCGCCGAGGCCGTCGGGCAGACCGGGGATCGCACCGGTTTCCCGGGCGCGGACCAGCAGCTTGCTGGTGCCCGTGCTGCCCGCCGCCATGATCAGCGCGTTGGTGGTGAGCAGCTTCTGCTCGAGCACACGGCCGTTGTCATCGGTCCGGTCGACGTGTACCTCCCACCGGCCATCCCGCGTACGGGCGACGCCGGTGACGTTGTGGTGGGTGGCGATGGTGGCCTTGCCGGTCCGCTCGGCCGCCGCGAGGTAGGTGACGTCGACCGAGTTCTTGCCACCGTTGTTCACCCCGAGCGCGCAATCCCCGTTGGTGTAGGAGGGCTTCATGTTACCGCGCAGCTCGGCCAGTGCGTAGTCCCAGTCGATCGGCATCGGGATCTTCTCGAGGTCGTAGCCGGCCCGGCGCACCCGCTCGCCGAACACCCTCGCGGCGTAGTAGTTCGGCGAGGCGATCAGCTCGTCGGGGGCGGTCGCCGTCCGGAGCATCCGTGCGACCCGCGGGTAGTGGATCTCGTTCATCCGGCCGTAGTCGAGCCGCTCGGGCAACCATGTGTTGAACACCGCTTCCGACGGTTGCAGCGTCATGCCCTGGTAGACGAGTGATCCCCCGCCGACGCCGGCGGCGCAGATGCTCAGGATGTTCTCGCCCAGGACCGGTTCCAGCAGCCCGACGTAGGGTTCGGAGTTCAGCGGGGCGCCGAGCAGCGTCGCCAGGGGCCTGGCGGCGTCCGGGACGGTGCCGTACCAGAGCGCTCGTTTATCCAGGTTGGACACGCGGGGAAAGGTTTCGGCGTCGGGACCGGTCGGCCAGCGGCGTCCGCGTTCGAGCACGGTGACCGGAACGCCCGCCTGGGTCAGGCGCAGCGCGGCAACACCGCCGCCGAATCCGGAACCGATGACGACGGCGCGGTGTTCCTCTCGGGTGAACCGGACCCGCGCCGAGGCGATTCCGGAGCCGAGCAGGCTCGCCGCCGTGATGCTGGCGGCACCTGCGAGCACACTCCGCCTCGTGGTGGTGGTCATGTGGGGCTGGCTCCTCGTGATGGTGAGCGGGTCCGGGCGCGCGGACGCGGGCAGCCGGTCGTCCGTGCGCCCGGCACGTGGCGGCGGGAGAGCGTCAGGGTTGTTCGGGCAGCGAGTCGCAGTTCGAGCTAGCCGGCTCGCCCGTGAGGCGATCCTTCAGCCAGGACACCGCCTTGCCCTGGTCGATGAGCAGCGGGGCGAAGTGGTTGAGCAGCAGTCCGTCGCCGAGGTTCGGGAGGCGGACGGGCGCGTAGGTGAGCTCGGCACCCTGGGCGCACCAGTCGGCGGCCAGCTGCCTGGTCTGTGCGTGCGGGACGAGGTCGTCCTGCACCCCGGACGTGACGCGCACCGCGGTGGCGGGCTTCTCGGTGCCGATGCGCTGCTCGTCCAGCACTTCCCGCAAGCGCGGTTCCGCTCGCACGATCTCCCCGAGGGACCGGCCCGTGGTGGTCCAGTCGCTGCTGCGGGTGAAGGCGTGGCCGAAGATCCCGCCACCCACGCACTTCGTGGACAGATCCTCGAGCGCGGATTTGCCCGCGTCGTTGAGGTACTCATCGGCGATGGGCCGCAGATCGGGGTACGTCTGCAGGAACCCGTTCAGTGTCCAGCCGAGTGCACCGGCCAGGGCGCTGCCGTCGATACCGGCGAGGACCTCGGCGAGGTTGGCGGGCGGTGCGCCGACGTGGGCGCCGGTCAGCCGGACGTCCGGGGCGTAGGTGGGCTGCAGTTCGACAGCCGAGGCGCTGGCACCGCCGCCCTGGCTGTAGCCGTAGAGACCGACGCGCGACTCGGGGGTGATCGACGCGTCGGGCAGCGAACGCGCCGCGCGGACGGCGTCGAGCAGGGCGTGCCCGCTGTCGACCCTGTTGATGTAGGTGTGCAGCCGATCGGTCGTGCCGAGCCCGATGTAATCGGTGACGACCACGCCCACCCCGGCGGCCAGCAGCCGGTAGATCACGATGTCCTCGTAGCCGACCGACACCGAGTCACCGTTGAGTTGGATCGGGCGCTCCAGCCCCATCGAGGCGGAGCAACGGTCTCCCTGGCCCATGGTCCCGGGCGCCACGGCCACCAGCGGACGCGGTCCTTCGCCGCGCCATGACGCCGCGGGGTCGATGTAGGCGCCGGTGACGGCCGCGGGCTCGCCGGCGGAGTCGGTGGTCTTGTACATCAGGCGGGTGGCCGTTCCCGGGAACCGCTGCCCGTCGATGCTGGGCAGGCTCGCCGCGAGCGGGAGGCGTTCAGTGCGCACCAGCGCGCCGTCGGCTTCCGGGAGCTTCGCGGGTGGGTCGTAGAAGTTCGAGCTCTCCGCCTCGGGCGAAGGGGCGTCCGCCGACGCCGGCGTGGCCTGGATACCGGCGAGCAGCAGCGCGGCAGCGCTCGCGGCGATCAGGCCGCGTACGCGCAGGCGACCGCGCGCAGGCGGGGCGGAGGCGGCGGATGACGGGTGCCGCCGGGGGTGGGATCGGGGCATGCGGATCACTCTCTGCGTCATTGGATGGTGCGAACTGCGCAAGCCGATCGGGTTCGCGGTCGGTCACCGCGACCCGTGCGGCGCCCGGCCTGTTCGTGTGGAAACGGCGGCGGTGCGCGCTTCCGCAGGCCGGTCGCGTCGGTCGGCGCACGGTTCGTGGCCGCGTGCCCGGCGACGCGTCGTCAACTCCTGCGATGACCTCGGTTACTGGCGAGTCACCCCAGGAAGCATAACGCGGATGGCACTCAGTGCCAAGATGGCATCATGCGTCACTTGGACCGGCCCCTATACTTGGACGACCGGCGGCACAGGAGCAGTGAACAGTGGTGGGCAACGCGACATCTGGCAAGGCGAACGACGAGCCGACCGCCAGGCCCTCGCTCAACAACCGGCGGAAAGCCGCTCTGCGACTGGAGATCGCGCGGCACGCGGTCGACCTGTTCACCGCGCAGGGCGTTGCCACCACCAAGGGCGAGCAGATCGCCCATGCGGCGGGCATCTCTACTCGCACACTGTGGCGGCACTTCCCCACCAAGGAGAGCTGCGTACGCCCACTACTGGCCGCAGGTCTGGAGGCAGCTACCGAACAACTGCGCGACTGGCCGCCGAACGTCGGCCTGCTGAGTTTCTTCGTCAACTCCTGCGAAAGCGGCACGCTGCCCCAGGCCGAACCCGCTGTACTCAACCTGATCCGCATGACCCACACCGAGCCGGCCCTGCGGGTGGTGTGGCTGCAGGCACACGACGACGCGCTTCCGGTCCTCTGCCGACTCCTCGCCGACCGCTCCGGCCTAAGCTCCGACAACCTGCGCATCAAGGTCCACGCGGCGACCCTGAACGGCGCTCTACGCGCTGCGGCCGAGGACTTCGCCCAGCGCTACGCCACCGACAACAGCGCCGGAACCGAAGAGCTCACGGCCTGCCTGCACACCGCACTGCACACCGCGACAGAGGGACTGCCGTACTAACCGAATCTCAGACAATCACTCGACAACCCTTACCGCACCGACTCAATCTGCCATCGCAGAGGGGACCACGGGATGTCGTGGGCCGGCACGGCGGGTCGACCGTGCCGGATGCGGCGCTTCTTGCTGAGCACGCACCACCTGCGATGGATCCGCCGCCACGCGCCGCAACACCTCGTTCTCCTGCTCCGACAACCGGATCCGCTTACACGCCTCCGAGTCAACACCCGGAGTGGCGCCGTTCAAGGACTGCTTGGGTGAATTCGATTGTGGAAGCGTTGCCGCCCTGGTCGCGGGTGAGGATCCTCCCTTCGCGGTAGACCGCCGTGATCGCGGCGTTGAGCCGCCGTGCCGGGGCCTGCTGACCCAAGCACTCAAGCATCATCACCGCCGACAACATCTGTGCGGTGGGCTGATGACGTTGTGGCCCGCGATGTCGGGGGCTGTACCGTGCGCTGGTTCGAAGTAGGCGTAGTCGTCGCCATAACAGCCGCTGGGTGCTACCCCGAGGCCACCTATCACGGCAGCCGCCGCGTCGGAGAGGATGTCGCCGTACATGTTGGGCAGCACGTCCAGGTGGGCGGCATTCGCGACCAGTCGGCGCGCGAGGTCATCGGCCAGGTAGCTGGTCACGTCGATTTCCGGATACTGCGCACCGACCTCGAGAGCTACGTCGCGAAACAGGCCGTCCGTGCGGGGCAAAACGTTGTGCTTGCTCCCGATCGCAACTCGGCCGGGCCTGCCGCGCCTGTTCGCTCGCTGCTCGGCCAGGCGGAACGCAGCGTGCGCGGTGGCCTCGCTCCAGCGCCGTGTAATCACCTGCGGCTGCGATCGGTCGCCGGGTCCGATCGGTGACACCCCGCTCCCAGGCCGTCTCGAGGTCACCTTCCGCACCGACGTACAGACCCTCCAGGTTCTCCCACTCGATGACCAGGTCAATCGGATCGGAAGAGGCCAGCGGGCTCCTGCAATGCGGCAATGAGCGGACCGGGCGCACGTTCGCATAGGCGCGTCGGCCCCGTCCACCGCGGATTGGACCGCCAGCAGATTGGCTAGGGCGTGTCTGACAAATATTTGGGTGGTGTGCCGGGAGTGTGTGGGCATGTCGCGGTTTCAGCTGCTCTCGGATGCCCAGTGGTCGTTGATCGAGGACATGTTGCCGCGTCCGACTGGTCGTAGGGGTCGGCCGTTTTCGGATGCGCGGACGATGGTTGAGGCGATCATCTACCGCTATCGGACGGGGATCGCGTGGCGGGATCTGCCCGAGGTGTTCGGGCCATGGCAGACGGTCTGGACCTGGCATCGGCGGCTGGCTGCTGAGGGCACGTGGGATGCGGTGCTGTCTGAGTTGACCGCTGCGGCGGATGCGGCCGGGTTGGTGGATTGGTCGGTCTCGGTCGATTCCACGATCGCGCGGGCGCATCAGCACGCGGCGAATGTCACGCGCCGCACAGGGGGCTGGATCGAATTACACGCAGCCGACCATCGAGCCGCGTGACCATGCGCTCGGCCGTTCCCGCGGTGGGCTGTCGACGAAGATCCACCAACTTGTCGGCGGCGGCGGGCTGCCCCTGGTCACGTTGCTGACCGCGGGCCAGGCCGGCGATTCTCCGATGCTGCTGCCACTGCTGCGACAGTTGCGCGTGGACCGGCGAATGGGACGGCCACGCACCCGAACCGATGCAGTGCGGGCCGACAAGGCTTACTCCTCCCGAGCGATCCGGGCCCACCTACGCTCCCGCGGCATCACCGCCGTGTTCCCGAACCCGACGATCAGAAACAGCACCGCAAGAACCGCGGTTCACGCGGCGGCCGGCCTGTCGGGCTCGACACCGCCGAATACCGGCACCGCAACGTGATCGAACGCCGCTACTGCCATCTCAAACAGTGGCGAGGCCTGGCCACCCGCTACGACAAACACGCCACCACCTACCGCGCAGCGATCATCCTCAACGCCGTCATCGCCTGGACCCGACAATTATCAGACACGCCCTAGCTGCCTGTCACGCCGTAGCGCGGTCTGTTCAGGCCGTGCGCGGCCGTGGAGCCGCCGTCGGCTACGAACTCGCTACCGGTGCAGTACGAGCTGTCGTCGCTGGCCAGGAAGGCGACGAGGGCGGCGATCTCCGCGGGCTCGCCGATCCGGCCGAGCGCGACGAGGTTTCCCGCGGGCGCGAGGTCGAGATCCGCCCCGCCCATGGCGTCGCCGATCATGCCGGTGTCGATCAGACCGGGATGCACCGAGTTCACCCGGATCCCCTTGCTGCCCAGCTCGAGCGCGGCGACCTTGGTCATGCCACGGATGGCGAACTTGCTCGCCGTGTACGCCGCGACCTGGGGCATCCCGGCCAGCCCCTCGACCGAGGACACGTTGACGATCGACCCGCCACCGGAGCGCTCCATCTCGGCGATGACCGAACGCATCCCGAGAAAGGTTCCCACCTGGTTGATCGAGACGATCTGCTCGTACTCGCCGAGGGTCGTGTGCTCCAGCTCGCGGAACCGGAGCATGCCCGCGTTGTTCACCAGCACATCGAGGCCGCCGAAGTGCTCCACAGTGGCCCGGACCGCCTCCTGCCAACCCTGCTCCGATGTCACATCGAGGTGGGTGAAGGCCGCAGCCTCGCCGAGGGAAGCCGCGAGTTCCTTGCCCTCGGCATCCGCGACGTCCGTGATCATGACCCGGCCACCCTCGTCCACGACGCGCCGGGCCGCCGCGGCTCCCTGGCCGCGCGCGGCCCCGGTGATCAATGTGGTCCTGCCTGCCAGCCTGCTCATGCCTTGCCAGTCCTTCCCTGTGCGACGCCGGTTACGGGATGCGGGTACGGCCGGGACGATGCCGGCACGCCACCTGCGAGCGGCGTCACGATCGCTCGTTCTTGCCGAGCATCCGCTCGATCGTCATGTTGAGTTTGGTGCCGAGTGGCCAACCGACGTAATGTGTCAGGAACAGCGCGACCTCACGCAGCTGCTCGCCGTCGAGCTCCTCGTTACCGAGCGCGGCCTGGGCCTGGATCTCGGCGACGTCGTCGAGGCCCTGGGCCGCCAGCGCGCCGAGCAGGAGCAGCCGCCGGTCGCGCACGCTCAGCCCCTGCCTGGTCCAGATCTCGCCGAAGAGGTGGTCCACGGTCTGGGCGAAGAACTCCCCTGGGCCGTCCTGGACATCCCAGCCGTACACCTGCCGCATCATCTCCAGGCCCTGTTGCCGCTTGCCTTCCGTCATGCCTCCTCCGTTCCTGGCTTCCCGAGGCCGAGGTCGCTCTCGAGGTTGTCGAGCGCGTGCCGTGCGAGGGGGAGCTCGACGCCGAGCCGATCGCCGAGCTCGATCGCCAGTCCGAGATCCTTCGTACCGAGATCCCGAGCGTGGCCGAGGATCGGGCGGAGACCGTCGTCGGCGGCCATCGGCGCGGTCGTCGGGCGCAACATGATCGCCCCGGGGCCGCCGGTCACCGCATCCGAGTGCCGCACGACGGCACCCAGCTCGGTCAGGTCGATGCCCGCGGCCTCGGCGAGCCGTTGTGCCTCGGCCGCGGCGCTGAAGGCGACGAAGTGCAGCAGGTTGCGTGCCACCTTCGCCCGCGTACCGGCTCCGGGCGGTCCGGCGTGCATCACGTGGTTGGCCCAGTGCCCGAACGGCGCGCGGCACCGCTCGATCGCCTCCGCGCCGCCCCCTGCCAGGACGGCGAGCGTGCCGTGCTGGGCGCCGACGGCGCCCCCGCTGACGGGTGCATCCACGATGCTCACCCCGTACGGCTGCGCCAACCCGGCGAGCCGTTCCGCGGTGGCGTCGGTGATCGTGGAATGGATCGCCACGACGGCACCGGGTGAGGCGGAGGCGAGTATCCCGGATGGACCGGCGAGCACCTCATCGACCTGCGCATCGTCGCGGACCATCACCGAGATGATCCCGGCTCGCTCGGCGAGGTCACGCGGGCTCGAGGCCGCCTCGGCACCCGCGTCGGTCAGCGGAGTCATCGCTTCGGGACGGGCGTCGTGCACGACGAGGCCGGCGGGCCAGTCGAGTAGCCTGCGCGCCATCTCTGTGCCGATCTGCCCGAGGCCGATGAACCCCACTGGCGTCATGTGTGCCACCTTCCCGGCGCTCAGGAACGGATGATCTGACCGCCGTCGACGTTGAAGATCTGCCCGGTGATCCATGCGGCGTCGTCGGAGAGCAGGAAGAGACAGGTCCCGGTGAGGTCGGCTGGGCTGCCCATCCGTTTGAGCGGCATCCCGTCCACGATCTGCGCGACGATGCTGCCCGGCGTCACCGTGCGGGTCGCCTCGGTGTCGGTCGGCCCGGGAGCCACGGCGTTGATCCTGATGCCGGAACCGCCGAGCTCGTGCGCGAGCTGCTGCGTGAGCCCGTTGATGCCGACCTTGGCCAGGCCGTAGAAACCGGAGTAGACCCAGGCCGCGGTCGAGGACTGGTTGACGATCGCGCCGCCACCCCGCTCGGTCATGTGCGGGGCCACCGCCCTGGTGCACAGCAGGGCGCCGTCGAGGTTGACGCTCATGAACTTCTTGTAGTAATCCCAGTCCACGGTGAGCAGGAGGTCGAGCTGCATGTCGCCGTAGATGGCCGCGTTGTTGACAAGGTAGTCGATTCCGCCGAAGCTCCCGGCGGCCCGCTCGGCCATGTTGGCTGTCGAGTCCGGATCGGACACGTCGACCTCGACGAACTCGGCGGTGCCCCCGCCACCTGTGATCTCCTTGACGACCGTCTCCCCCGCGGCGCGGTTGAGGTCGGCGACCACGACGCGGGCGCCCTCGGCGGCAAGTGCATGGGCATAGCTCGCGCCGATGCCCTGCGCGGCCCCGGTGACGATGGCGACCTTGTCCTCGAAACGGCGCATGATGTGGTGTCTCCCTCTATGCCGGCTCGGCCACGAGCTTGGTCTCCAGATACTCCTCGAACCCGGCGACACCCATCTCGCGGCCGATCCCCGACTGCTTGTAGCCGCCGAACGGTGCGTCCGCGGAGTACCAGAGGCCACCGTTGACGCTCACCGTTCCGGTGCGCAGCCGGTCGGCCACGGCGTGGGCGCGTTCCGTGTCGGTACCGTGCACCGTGCCGGAGAGCCCGTAGGGCGAGTCGTTGGCGATGCGGACCGCGTCGTCGTCACCGTCATGGCCGATGACGACCAGCACAGGGCCGAAGATCTCCTCCCGGGACACCCGTGCGTCGTTGCCGAGCCCGGCGATCAGCGTGGGTTCGATGTAGAATCCCTTCTCGTGTTCCGGCGGCCGCCTGCCGCCGCACACGATCCGCCCACCCTCGTCGGCGGCGAGCTTCAGGTAGTCCTCGACGCGGTCGCGCTGCCTGCCCGAGATGAGCGGCCCGCAGACCGTGCCGGGGTCGGCGGGGTCTCCCGGTTCGATGCCTCGCATGGTGGCCGCGCAGGCCTCGACTGCCTCCTCGACGCGGTCTCGCGGTACGAGCAGCCTTGTGGTCAGCGCGCATCCCTGCCCGGCGTGCGTGCACACCGTGAACCCGGCCGTCGCGCACGCTTCCGCCAGGTCGGCGTCGTCGAGAACCACGTAGGCGGACTTACCGCCGAGCTCGAGGAACACCCGCTTGACCGTGCGTGCCGCTGTGGACATGACCGCGGAGCCGGTAGCCGTCGAACCGGTGAACGAGATGACGTCCACTCGCGGGTCCTCGGCGAGCTGCGTTCCGAGTGTGTGCTCGCTCGAGGTGACCACATTGACCACACCGGGCGGGATGTCGGTCTCCTCCGCGATGATCCGCCCCACGACGGCGGCACACCACGGGGTGTCCGGGGCGGGCTTGAGCACGAGCGTGTTCCCCGCGGCAAGGGCCGGTCCGAGCTTGGCGAAGTTGATCTGATGCGGGAAGTTCCACGGCGTGATGGCGCCGACCACACCCGCCGGCTCGCGGCGGACCCTGCGCCGGGAGGGGATGCCCATCGGTTCGGCGGTGCCGAGGTCGTCCGTCCACGTGTAGGAGTCCGCGAGGTCGGCGAACCACTCGAGGTCGGCGACGGGGATGTCCAGCTGCGGTCCGTGCGTGAGCATGCGTGGCGCGCCCGCCTCGGCGATCGTGATGTCGCGCAGCTCGTCGGCGTGCGCGCGCAGGGCCGCGCTGAGCTGACGCAGGCAGTGCACGCGGAACCCGACATCCCGCGGCCAGCTCGACTCGTCGAAGGCGCGCCGCGCGGCGGCGATCGCCTCGGACATGTCGGCGGGGCCCGCGTCCGCGGCCCGGCCGAGGACGGCCTCGGTCGCGGGGTTCACGGTCTCGAACTCGCGGCCGGCTTCCGCGGCGCGGAGACGGCCGTCGACGAGTATCCCGGATGCCGTTTCCGGCCAGAGTGTCATAGCAGCACCCGTACGTTTCTGGACATGTGTCTGTACTCTAGTTCAGATAGGGTGGGCATGCAAGGAAATCCAGTAGAACATGTTCCTTTGGCGTGTGGAAGGTGCGTGTTCTTTCCTTCGCTGGGGGAGAGTCGCGCGCGTAGGATATGCAGAACAAGTTCTAGATTATTGGGTGGTGATCAGTGCGCATGGCCGGCGAGTCGAGTGGGAGCACGTCGGACGCGGGCTCCGGCGCCGGTGGCGGACCCGTCGAGGTCGCGGGGCCACCTCGGGCCAGGACGGAGCTGGCCGACCGGATCCGGGAGCTGGTCGAGATGTCGATGTGGACCGATCTCGCGCCCGGGGAACTCGGCGCGGTCGCCAGGGACGTGGCCGCGCTCACCGAGCGGCTGCGGGATCGGATGCTGCCCTCGTCCCGGATGCTCGAGACCGTCGACGGGGTACCGACCGGGAGCGTCAACGACCCGGTCGAGGGCTCCGGCAACCCCGTCGCGCCGCCGCTGACGGGTATCCGCATGGGGGATGGCGAGATGTGGGCATCGGTACGCCTGGGCGACGCGTACCAGGGAGCGCCGGGACGCGCGCACGGCGGATGGGTGAGCGCCGTGCTCGACCACGCGGTGGGCAGGGCGGCGGCCGCCGCCGGTACACCCGGCATGACGGTGGTGCTCAACGTCGAGTACCACCGTGCGACTCCCCTCGGCGTGCCGCTCGAGGTGCACGCCGGCGTCGCGGGGTCGCAGGGGCGAAAGGTGTATGTGACCGGCAGGATCCAGTACGACGAGCAGGTCACCGCTACCGTCTCGGCCACGCTGGTGGCGGTCAGTGGCCTTCCCGCGCGGGCGGAACATACCGGGGACGGTGGCCGGGCCTGAGTCCCCGGCCCCGATGCGCACCCGCCGTACCGGGTGACGGGTGGCGCCCATCGAGCCCGCCCCGAGCTCCGCGGGCTCGATGGGCGCCACCCGGGATGATCGCACAGTAGCGTAGAACGCGTTTCTCGACACGCGCGAACGTTGTGCCGGCATTCCCTCGGCGCTTCGTGAGAACGCGACGCGGATCCCTGGAGTGGCCGGATCAGTGGTCGATCCGGTGGGTTCTCGGGTCGGGTTGACTCCTGTCCAGCCAGTTGTCCACATGATGTAGAACATGTTACTTTCTTGTCGTTGCCATGGCGATGCGCTCGGTGTGTGCCGCGCGCAGGCGAGTGCCGCAGGAGGAGCCGTGCGAGTGCTGGTCGACTACGACGCGTGCGAGGCCAACGGGGTGTGTGCGGGCCTTGCGCCTGAGGTGTTCGAGCTCGACGCCGACGACACCCTGCATGTGGCCGATGACCCTCCACAGGAGACGATCGAGCGGGTTCGCCGCGCTGTGCGGTCGTGCCCGAAGCTCGCGCTGAGCCTGCACGAGGTGGACTAGCCGTGCAGTGCGGCGGTGTCCGGGCGTACGAGTGCGCGGGGCCGTCGGGTGTCGTGACGTGGGAGCCGAGCGCGGTCCCCACAGGGGGTTGCCGTCGACACCGAACTGGACTAGTGTCTAGTCATATGTCCAACGATATCGCTCAGGAGTCGACGCGGCGCAGGCTGAGCCCCAAGCAGGCGGACATGGTGCGGCGTCTCACCGCGGCCGCGGAGGAAGAGCTCCTGGCAACCGGTTACGCGAGCCTGACCGTCCGCAACGTGGCCGGCCGTGCCGGCGTCGCACCCGCGACCGCGTACACCTACTTCTCCTCCAAGAATCATCTGATCGCGGAGCTGTTCTGGCGTAAGCTGCAGACCCTGCCGGACGGTGTCGACGAGTCGGTTCCGCCGCAGGAGCGGGTGATCAGCCTGCTGCGCGAGATCGCCCTGTTGATGGCAGGCGAGCCCGAGCTGGCCGCGGCGTGCACGTCGGCGCTGCTCGGCAGCGACCCGGACGTGGCGCTGCTGCGGATACGTGTCGGCAGCGGGATCCGGGACCGCCTGGAGGAGGCCCTCGGGGAGGGGTTCGACCCCGAGGTGCGCGACGCGCTCGAGTTCGCCTACGCGGGCGCCCTCGTGCAGGCCGGTATGGGTGCGACCTCCTACGAGCGGATCGCGGACCGCCTCGCGAGCACCGCAGGACTGATCATGGGGAGATCGTCATGACAGGAACGACCCACGCCGCGATCGGGTTCAACCCGTACGACTACGGCTTCCACGACGACCCGTACCCCACGTACCGGCTCCTCCGCGACGAGGCGCCGCTGTACCGCAACGAGGAGCTGGGGTTCTGGGCGGTGTCCCGCTACGCCGACGTGATGGCCGGTTTCAAGGACAGCAAGCGCCTGTCCAGTGCTTACGGCGTATCGCTCGACCCGGCCGCTTACGGGCCGCAGGCCGAGAAGACCATGTCCTTTCTCGCCATGGATGACCCGCGGCACAAGCGGATGAGGTCGCTGGTCTCGCGCGGGTTCACGCCGCGGCGCGTGCGGGAGCTCGAGGAACGCATCCGCGAGCTGACCAGGCAGTACCTGGAACCCGCGCTCGCGGCACGGGAGTTCGACTTCATCGGATGGTTCGCCGGCAAGTTGCCGATGGACGTGATATCGGAGCTGATCGGTGTCCCGGCTGCCGACCGGGACCGGGTCCGCGAGCTCGCCGACACCGTGATGCACCGCGAGGAGGGCGTCCAGGACGTCCCGCCCGCCGCGATGGATGCCGCACTCGAGCTGTTGCAGTACTACGCGGACATGATCGCGGAGCGCAAGGCGCGCCGTACCGAGGACCTGACCTCGGCATTGCTGGACGTGGAGCTCGACGGTGACCGGCTGACCGATGACGAGATCATCGGGTTCCTCTTCCTGATGGTCGTCGCGGGCAACGAGACGACGACCAAGCTGCTGGGTAACGCTCTCTACTGGGGGTGGCACAACCCGGACCAGCTCGCCAAGCCGTTCGCCGACCCGGAACGCGTCCCCGACTGGGTGGAAGAGACCCTGCGCTACGACACCTCCAGCCAGATCATCGCGCGGACCGCGACCGAGGACATCCCGTGGCACGGTCACACGATCCAGGCGGGGGAGGTCGTGCTCCTGCTCGTCGGTTCGGCGAACCGTGACGGGCGCGTCTTCCCGCACGCGGACAGCTTCGACCTGGATCGCGTGAGCTCCGAGACGATCGCCAGCTTCGGGGGTGGCAGTCATTTCTGCCTCGGTGCCCACCTGGCGCGGATGGAGGCGCGGATCGCGCTCAGCGAGCTCGTCGGGAGGATCTCGGGCTACGAGGTCGACGTCGCGAACGCCCGTCGCGTGCACTCGACGAACGTCCGGGGGTTCGCCGGCCTGCCGATCCGTGTGGAGACCGATTGATATGCCGACGTTCGAGCCACACCCCGACTGCCGTCCGGTGCTCGTCAGCGGCGCATCGTCGGGCATCGGTGCCAGTACCGCCCGCACGCTGGCCGCGGCGGGGCACCCCGTCGCGCTCGGCGCACGCAGGATCGCGGCGTGCGAGGAGGTCGCGGAGTCGATCCGTGCCGAGGGCGGTCAGGCCCTCGCGCACAAGCTCGATGTCGGCGACGCCGCGTCGGTGCGGGAGTTCGTCGACGCCGCGCAGGAGGCACACGGGCCGACCGAGATCCTGGTGTCCGGGGCGGGCGACCTCGACGCGGCGCTGATCCACGAGCTCGACCCCGAGGACTTCGCCCACCACCTGGACGTGCACCTGGTGGGCACGCACCGCCTGGTCTCCGCGGTGGTCCCCGGGATGGTGCGGCGCGGGCGCGGGGACGTCGTGGTCATCGGCTCCGATGTCGTGCGCTCGCCGCGACCCCGGGTGGGTAGCTACGTCCCGGCGAAGTCCGGGGTCGAGGCGATGGCACGGACCATGCAGATGGAGCTCGAAGGTACCGGTGTCCGGGCGTCCATCGTCCGGCCGGGACCGACGCAGACGGCGATGGGGATGGACTTCGACGAGGAGAAGGCAGGCCCCCTGCTGGAGGACTGGGTCCACTGGGGGTTCGCGCGCCACCCGAACTTCCTTCACCCATCGGATATAGCAACAGCAGTATCCACAGTGGTCTCCGTTCCGAGAGGAGCGCACGTCGCGCTCATGGAGGTACAGCCGGAGGCCCCGCTGACCAAGGAGGCTCATGACGCTTCGTGAACCCCCTGAGGTGTCCGGCGCGCAAGGCGAGCACGGGCACCTCGAGGAACTCCGATCCGACCCCATCGGTCTGATGAACCGGGTGCGGTCCGAGTGCGGCTCCGTCGGGACCTTCCAGCTCGCCGGGAGGCCGGTGGTGCTGCTCTCCGGCGCCGAGGCCAACGAGTCCTTCTTCCGGGCGTCCGATGAGGAGCTCGACCAGGCGGACGCCTACCCGTTCATGACCCCGATATTCGGCGAGGGAGTCGTCTTCGACGCCAGCCCCGAACGCCGCAAGGAGATGCTGCACAACCAGGCGTTGCGCGGTGAGCAGATGAAGGGTCACGCGAGCACGATCGCCAGGGAAGTCGAGCGGATGGTCGCCGACTGGGGAGACGAGGGCCAGATCGACCTGCTCGACTGGTTCGCGGAGCTGACGATCTACACGTCCTCGGCCTGCCTGATCGGGCAGAAGTTCCGGGAGGAGCTCGACTCCAGTTTCGCGCACCTCTACCACGACCTGGAGAAGGGGACGGACGCGCTGGCGTTCGTGGATCCGTACGCGCCCATCGAGAGCTTCCGGCGAAGGGACGAGGCACGTGCCGGGCTGGTGCGGCTGGTCAGCGACATCATGGACACACGGGCGAAGAACGGCCCTGCGGACAAGTCGGACCGCGACATGCTGGACGTGCTCATGTCCGTCGAGGACGACACGGGGGCCAAGCGGTTCAGTGCCAACGAGATCACCGGGATGTTCATCTCCATGATGTTCGCCGGGCATCACACCAGCTCCGGTACGGCGGCGTGGACGCTGATCGAGCTGCTGCGCCACCCGGATGTGCTCGCCGAGGTCGTCGCCGAGCTCGACGAGCTCTACGCGGACGGCTCGGAGGTGAGCTTCCGCGCCCTGCGCCAGATCCCGCAGCTGGAGTCGGCGGTGAAGGAGGCGTTGCGCCTGCACCCGCCGCTGATCCTGCTGCTGCGGGTCGCGAAGGAGGACATGGAGATCGCGGGCTACCGCATCAACGCGAACGAGCTCGTCGGCGCCACCCCTGCCGTGTCGAACCGGTTGCCCGAGGACTTCCCCGAGCCGGACGCCTTCCGGCCGGATCGCTACCTGGAGCCGCGCCAGGAGGACATCGTCAACCGGTGGACCTGGATTCCCTTCGGAGCCGGGCGGCACCGGTGCGTTGGCGCCATGTTCGCGATGGTCCAGCTCAAAGCTATCTTCTCGGTGCTGCTGCGCGACTTCGAGTTCGAGCTCGCCCAGCCAGAGGAGTCCTATCGCAACGATCACAGCAAGATGGTCGTCCAGCTGTCCCAGCCGTGCGTCGTGACGTACCGGCGGAGGAAGGACACACGATGAGGGTGCATGTCGACCACGACCTGTGCCAGGGGCATGCCATGTGCGAGCTGGAGGCTCCCGAGGTGTTCACCGTCCCGAAACGGGGCACGGTCGAGCTCGTCACGGATGAGCCGCCCGAGGAGTCGCACGGCGACGTGCGACGCGCGGTGAGCGCGTGCCCCACGCAGGCACTCCGGATTGCCGAGTCCTAGAACCCAGGAGGTAACGATGCCCGCGTTCCCGCGCAGTGAGCTCGACGAGATGGTGCGGCGGTGGTTGGCGGAGAACCGGCGGTGCGAGCAGATCGGCGACTGGCGCCCGCTTGCCGACATGTTCACCGAGGACGCCACCTACGGGTGGAACGTCGGCCCTCGGGAGGACTTCATGGCCGTCGGTCGGGAGGAGATCCGCGATCTGGCGCTCGGTCAGGAGATGGAAGGGCTCGACGGCTGGAGCTACCCCTACCAGAAGCTGATCATCGACGACAGGGAGGGAGAGGTCGTCGGCTTCTGGAAGCAGCAGTCGGACAGGACAAGGCCCGACGGCACCGCCTACGAGGTACCCGGCATCGGGGGGAGCTGGTTCCGCTACGGCGGCGACTGGATGTGGTGCTGGCAGCGCGACTTCTTCGACTTCGGCAACGTATCGACCCTGTTCATGGAGATGATGAACGACGGAGCGCTGTCGGAAGGCATGCTGGCGCGGATCGAGAAGGCGAGCTCCGGACAGCGCCGGCCAGGATACTACCGCCAGGGCGAGACCCCGGCCCCGATCTGGTGAGGTGACCGATGAGCTTCAACATAGCCGACATGTTCGAGCACGCGGTCGACCTCATGCCGGACCGCGTCGCCGTCATCTGTGGTGACCGCCAGGTCACGTACTCCCAGCTGGAGGAACGCTCCAACCGGCTCGCCCACCACCTCGCCGCCCACGGTGTCGGCGAGGGCAGCCACGTCGGCCTGTATCTGCGGAACTCCATCGAGGCGATGGAGACGATGCTGGCCGCGTACAAGCTACGATCCGTCGCGATCAACGTGAACTACCGTTACACGGCGAGCGAGTTGCGGTACATCGTGGACAACGCCGACCTTGTCGCGCTGGTACACGAGTCCGGATACGCGGATACCGTCGCGGAGGTACTGCCGGACACTCCCCGGCTGCGGCACCGTGTCGTGGTGGACGACGGTGTCACGGAGCCCGCTACCGATGGCGGCACCGTGCGCTACGAGGAGGCACTGGCCGCATCGAGCCCCGAGCGGGCGTTTCCCTCGCGCACCTCGGACGATCTCTACATCCTCTACACAGGGGGAACCACCGGCGCCCCGAAGGGCGTGATGTGGCGGCACGAGGACATCTGGCGGGTGCTCGGCGGTGGGATCGATTTCTACACCGGTGAGGCCGTGCGGGACGAATGGCAGCAGGCCAGGCAGGGCGCTGAGGGCGAGGGCAGTACCTGGTTCACGATCCCGCCTCTGATCCACGGTGCCGCGCAGTGGCCTGCGCTGTCCGCGTTGTTCTCCGGCGGCACGCTGGTCCTGACACCGCAGTTCGACCCGCACGAGGTATGGCAGCTCGTCGAGCGGCACGCCGTGAACATCGCGGTGATCACCGGGGACGCGATGGCGCGCCCGCTGATCGAGGCGCTGTCCGAAGGTGGCTACGACGCCTCGTCGCTGGTGGCGATCGGTAGCGGTGCCGCCCTGTTCTCCCCGTCGGTGAAGCGCCAGTGCCTCGAGGCACTGCCGCACGTGGTCATCAGCGACTCGATCGGCTCATCCGAGACCGGATTCGGCGGCATGTCGGTCGCCGCACGCGACGACAGCTCGGACCGCGGCCCGCGTGTCCAGGCCGGAGCCGAGACCGTGGTGCTGGACGAGAACGACCGCCCCGTGCGGCCGGGGTCCGGGGTCGTCGGGCGGCTCGCGCGAGGCGGTCACCTCCCGCTCGGGTACTACAAGGATCCGGAGAAGTCGGCAGCCATGTTCGTCGAGTCCGAAGGCAAGCGTTACGCGATACCGGGCGACTGGGCGACGGTCGAGGAGGACGGGTCCATCACGCTGCTCGGCCGGGGCAACCGGTGCGTCAACACCGGTGGCGAGAAGGTCTTTCCCGAGGAGGTCGAAGCCGCCCTGAAGTCCCATGCCGACGTGTTCGACGCCGTCGTGGTCGGTGTGCCGGACGAGCGGTTCGGCCAGCGGGTCGCCGCGGTCGTCGAGCTCCGGCCGGGCAGGCGGCTGGACTTCGACGGGGTGAGCGCCCACGTACGCCGCGAGCTCGCCGGGTACAAGGTCCCGCGCAGCGTGTGGGTCGCCGACCGGATCGTCCGCTCGCCGAGCGGCAAACCGGACTACCGGTGGGCCGAACGGTTCACCAGCGAGCACGCTGCCGTCGCGCACGGTTGAGTGCGGCGGGTAGCTGCGTGCCGTCCGGTCAGCAACGACGTCCATACGGCTCGGTTCGAGGGAGGAGCTGGCGATGCGAGACGAGGTAGGTGCCGTCAACCTGCTTGACGGGGCGTTCTACGCGGGCGACCCGTACCCGGCGTTCGCCTGGATGCGGCGTAACCAGCCCGTGTACCGGGACGAGGAGTCCGGGGTGTGGGGTGTGACGCGCTACGAGGACGTGAAGGCCGCGGCGACCGCTCCGGAGACGTTCTCCAGCGCGGGCGGGATACGTCCCGACTACCCCGCGATGCCGTACATGATCGACATGGACGACCCGGAGCATCGCCGGAGGCGCAAGCAGGTCAGCTCGGGCTTCATGCCGAAGTCGGTGAACGCGATGCGGGAGTCCGTCGGCGCGATCTGCGACGAGCTCATCGACCAGGTCTGCGAGGTGGGCACCTGTGACTTCGTCGCCGACATCGCCGCCCCGCTCCCGCTGTACGTGATCGGGGACATGCTCGGCGTGGCGCCCGCGGACCGTCCTGACCTGCTCCGCTGGTCGGACGACATGCTCAGCGCTCTCGGGGCGCCGGACGAGACCGCGATGAACGCGGCGTCGACGGCGTTCGCCGAGTACAGCACCTATATCGCGGATCGGATCGCCCGGCGGCGGCGCGACGGTGACGACTCGGACCTCATCGGCAGGCTGTCGCACGCCGAGGTGGACGGTGAGCGGCTCGACGACGAGTCGCTCACCATGGAGACCCTGCTCATCCTGATCGGCGGGGACGAGACCACCCGGCACGTCATCAGCGGCGGTACGGAGGCGTTGCTGGCCCATCCGGCGCAGCACGAGCGGCTACGCGACGATCCGCAGCTGCTGCCGGGCGCGATCGACGAGATGCTGCGATGGGTCTCGCCGATCAAGAACATGGCCCGGACGGCGACGCGGGACACCACGCTCGGCAACGCGGACATCAGCGCCGGTGACACCGTGCTGTTGCTCTACCCTTCGGCGAACAGGGACGAGGAGGTGTTCACCGAGCCCGAGCGGTTCGACATCGACCGGTCACCGAACGACCACGTGGCGTTCGGCTTCGGGCCGCATTTCTGCCTGGGAAGCAGG
Source organism: Haloechinothrix alba (assembly GCF_900188115.1). Lineage (GTDB taxonomy): Bacteria > Actinomycetota > Actinomycetes > Mycobacteriales > Pseudonocardiaceae > Haloechinothrix > Haloechinothrix alba. Next base: position 19,425 of record NZ_FZNW01000029.1, read on the forward strand.
CTGGCCAGGCTCGAGCTCGACGAGATGATGCAGCGGGTCCTCGCAAGGCTTCCCGATCTGCGGGTCGCTCGCGGCGCGCCCGATCCGCTGCCCCGGCGCGCGGCGAACTTCGTGTCGGGGATCGAGACCATGCCCGTCGAGTTCACGCCCACGCCGCGGGTGGGGGCCGCGACCGGATAGCTGTTGCGGGACCGGACGTGTCTCGGCGGCAGACACGGGATGTCGAAACGCCCGACACGCGGTGGGGAGGTCAGCGGCCCGCGGCGTAGCCCTGCATGCCGCGCGGGTTCGCCGCGCCGCGCAGGATCCCGGAGGGTTCGCGGGCGACGGCCGAGAGCCTGCCGAGTGCCCACGGGCCTGCGTCGGTGACCTCGTGGCCGTACTCGCGAAGAGCGTCTATTGTGGACGTTCCGAGACGTGACTCCACCTCGAGGCCACGCGGTGTCCAGCCACGCGGGACGAACGAGGACGGTACCGCCGTGGTGTGCCAGGCCGGCGCGTCGATGGCCTCCTGCAGGTTCAACCCGCCGAGCACGTGCGCCAGCCAGAAACACAGCTGCCACTGGTCCTGCTGGTCACCGCCTGGAGTGCCGAACGCAAGCCGCGGCTGCCCGCCGCGCAGCGCCATCGACGGTGACAGCGTGATACGGGGGCGCTTGCCCGGCGCGAGCGTGTTCGGCAGCCCGTCCTCCAGCCAGAACATCTGGGCACGCGTGTCCAGGCAGAACCCCAGCTCGCCGATCGTGGGGCTGGACTGCAGCCAGCCACCCGACGGCGTTGCCGAGATCATGTTGCCGCGCGAGTCGACCACGTCCAGGTGCACGGTGTCCCCACCGGTGACCCCGGACGTGCGCACCGTCGGTTCCCCCGTGGGACCGACCCCGCCCGCGAGGCCGCGGGTCTCGGCGAGGACCCCGGGCAACAGGGCCTGCCGGCCGCCGGGAGAGCCGGGACGCAGGTCCGCGGCCGCGTCTGCGACGAGCTCCCTGCGCTGCCGCAGGTAGTCCGCGGAGAGCAGGTCGGGTACCGTCGCGGCAGCCTCGGGGGTGTCGCCGAGCCACGCCTCACGGTCGGCGAAGGCGAGCTTGGCGCACTCCACGGCCAGGTGGACGGTGCGGGCTGTCGGAACACCGTCTACATAGGACAGCTGGTCGGCGAATCCGTCGAGCATGAGCAGTTGCTGTGCGAGGACCGGGCCCTGTGTCCACGCTCCGCACTTGACGAGGCTCCAGTCGCCGAGCTCGGTGACCAGTGGATCCTCGTACCCGGCGCTCCACAGGGCCATATCGTCGCCGCTGAGCAGCCCGGGGTGCGCGCGGCCGGAGTCGTCGCGGAACGCCTGGTGGGTGAACCGGTCGACGGCCTCTGCCACGAAACCGTGCGACCATGCGCGCCTCGCCGCGTCGATCTGCGCCTCACGCCCGGTGAACCGTTCGGCCTCGGCCAGCAGGCGCTGCCAGGTGCGTGCGAGCGCGGGGTTGCGGTGCAGCGAGCCGGGCTCGGGTGGCCGGCCGTCCGGCAGCCACAGCTCGGCCGAGCTGGGCCAGTGCGTCCGGAACAGGTCGGCGACGGTCCGGATGGTCTCGGTCATGCGGTCGAGGACGACGACGCCGCGCTCGGCATAGCCGATGGCATACCCGAGCACGTCGCGCAGCCGCAGGGTGCCGTGGTCACGCAGCAGGAGGAGCCACGCGTCCCAGGCCCCCGGCACCGTCGCGGGGAGCAGCCCGCTGCCGGGGATGAGCCGCAGGCCCAGCTCGGCGAACCGCCCAGGGGTCGCGGCGGCGGGAGCGACTCCCTGCCCGCACAGCACGGCCGGCCGGGGGTCGTCCGCGGTGGCCAGCAGTGCTGGGACCTGCCCGGCCGGGCCGTTGAGGTGCGGCTCGGCGACCTGCAGCACGAACCCGGTCGCCACGGCGGCGTCGAAGGCGTTTCCGCCTGCCTCGAGAACCGCCATCCCTGTGGCCGAGCCCAGCCAGTGCGTGGAGGCGACCATACCGGTGGTGCCGAGAAGCTCCGGTCGTGTCGTGAACATGACGTGATGGTACAGCTGTTCGTTACCTCAACTAACTTTATGGTGCGGAGGCCTACTTACAGGCTCGGTGGCGTATTGCCGCATGTCCAGCACGGGCCACCATGACGATCTTGGCCGGCAAGCCGTGCGTGTTGCCCAGGAATGTGCTCGGCGCGGCGTCGTGCTGCACGAGACAATCGCCGAAGTCGGCTCCGGGCTGAACGGCCACCGCGCGAAGCTGCGGAAGCTGCTGTCGGTCCCGACTGTTACGACAGTGGTCGTGGAATATCGCGACCGGCTCGCCCGATTCGGGATCGAACACCTCGAAGCCGCCCTGGCCGCGCACGGGCGCCGCATTACTGTGCTCGACGGCACCGACGTCGATGACAACCTGGTGCGCGACGTCAGGGAGATGCTCACGTCGATGTGCGCACGAGTATACGGGCGGCGGTCTGTGGCGAAACGGGCGAACGCGGCCATGAAGGCGGCGGAGGTGCCTCCGCGATGAGCACGGTTGTGCAGGCATACCGGTTCGCCCTCGACCCCACTACAGTGCAACGACACGCGCTCGCGTCGCATTGCGGTGCCGCTCGGTTCGCGTTCAACTGGGGCCTGGCTCAGGTCACGATCAACCTGGGCCAGCGGCAGGCCGAGCGCTCCTACGGCATCGCCGAGGACCGGCTCACTCCGCCGCTGAGCTGGTCGCTCTACAGCCTGCGGAAATCCTGGAACGCGGCCAAGCACGAGGTCGCGCCCTGGTGGAGCGAGAACAGCAAGGAGGCCTACGCCTCCGGGCTGGCCAACCTCGCCGACGCGCTGTCCAACTGGGGCGCCTCCCGCACGGGTAAGCGTCGCGGGAGGCGTATGGGCTTTCCGAAGCCGAAGAGCAAGCGTGGTCGCTGGTCGTGCCGGTTCACCACCGGCGCGTTCGGGCTATCGAACTCGGACCGGCGGCATGTGCAGTTGCCGCGCATCGGCATGGTGCGCACCCACGAGTCCACCCGCAAGCTCGCCCGCCACCTGCAGCGAGGCACGGCTCGCATCCGGTCGGCCACCGTGTCGTATCAGCGGGGCCGGTGGCACGTGTCCTTTTCCGTCGAGATCAGCAAACGCGAGGCGGCATCCGCCACCCGTGGCGGTACGGTCGGTGTCGACCTCGGCGTGCAGTGCCTGGCGGTGCTCTCGACCGGCGAGACCATCGCCAACCCGAAGCACCTGCAACGGGCGCAGCGGACATTGCGTCGGCTGCAGCGGCAGGTGTCTCGCCGCGTCGGACCGGACAAGCGCACCCAGCGGGCGCCGTCGAACCGCTGGAGCACAACCCGGGATCGGGTCACCCGGCTGCACACGAAGGTGGCGAACGAACGGCGGGACGGGTTGCACCAGTTGTCGACCCGGCTGGTGCGCGAGTTCGACACGATCGTCATCGAAGACCTCAACGTGGCCGGGATGCTGCGCAACCGCCTGCTGGCTCGCTACATCGCCGATGTGGGCATGGGGGAGCTACGGCGTCAGCTGGACTACAAAACCAGCTGGCATGGCCGGGGCCTGGTTGTGGCCGACCGGTTCTACCCCTCCAGCAAGACGTGCCACGACTGCGGCGCGGCGAAAGCCAAGCTGTGCCTGTCGGAACGCACCTTCACCTGCGATCACTGCGGGCAGACCGCTGATCGTGACCACAACGCGGCCCGCAACCTCGCCGCACTGGTAAGCGAGATCGCCAGCAGCGCGTCCTCCCCGAGTTGCGGGGCGACGAAAAACGAGCCCGCTGGAAACCCACGTAAGACCACCACCAGCGGTGGCAACGGGTATCGCCACGGGAAGACCCCAAGGGTCAACGCCGCGCCGCAAGGCGACGGCTCAGGAACACTCCCACACGTTTCCTGAACGGATCGCTCCCAGCCACGCGCTGGCGGACAGCACCGTGACCACGCAGCCCGAGTTCTACATGACCTACGACGATATCGGCTACGACCTGGAGAACCGCGGAGCGGAGCCGGATATCGAGGTCGGGATCGCGCCTCAGGACTACGTCGCGGGACGGGACCCGCAGCTGGAGCGGGCGATCGCGGTCGCCCTCGAGCGGCTCGAGGACCACGAGCCGCACGCCCCGACGCGGGAGGAACGGCCGCGGCTGGCCGCGCCGTCGTTGCCGCCGCGCCCGTAGGAGCCCGCGGGCACGGTGGTTCCGGGGCTGGGAGCATGGTGCGTATGCGCAAGCTTGTGGTGGCGCGGCACGCGAAGTCGGCGTGGCCGCAGGGTGTGGCCGACGCGGAACGCCCGCTCAATGAGCGGGGCAGGCGAGACGCGCCCCGGGTGGGGGCGTGGCTCGCCGAGCACGTTCCCGAGCTCGACCTGGCGGTCTGCTCCCCGGCGGAGCGTGCGCAGCAGACCTGGGACCTGGCCCGTAGCGGGCTGGCCAGGGAGCCGCGCGTGCACTACGAGCGTCGCGTGCACGGGGCGTCGGTCGAGGATCTGATGATCGTGGTGCACGGGCTGCCGAACGAGGCGCACGTCGTGCTGCTTGTCGGGCACAACCCCGGGGTCGCGGAGCTGGTGTACGCGCTGTCGGGTAGAGCTGTGGAGATGAAGACCTCGGCGCTGGCCGTGCTGGCCGTCGACACCGAGTGGGCCGACGTCGGACCAGGGATGGCGAGGTTGCTGGACACCGCCACACCCCGGGGGTGAGCCTGCTTCCCGGCCGCGCATCCCGGAGCCGCGGGGCGACCGAAAAGAAGCGGCCGCCGGCACAGCGGCGGCCGTCCGTGCTTCGCGTGCGGGTCACGGTCGCGGTATCCCTGCCGTGGCCCGCACTCGCGCTCACGCGTTGATCTGCTTGGCGTCCTCGCCTCCCTCGATGTTGATCTTGCGCGGCTTGGCCTTCTCGGCAACCGGGATGCGCACGCTCAGCACACCGTTGTCATAGCTCGCCTTGATGTTGTCGGTGTCCAGCGTCTCGCCGAGGAACAGCTGCCGGGAGAAGACGCCGCGCGGGCGCTCGGTCACCTGTGCCTCGACGCCGTCACCGACCTCCGACTTGCGCTCGGCCTTCACGGTGAGCACGTTGCGCTCGACATCGAGGTCGATCGAGTCCGCGGAGACGCCGGGCAGGTCGAACTGCACGACGAACTCGTCGCCGGACCTGTAGGCATCCATCGGCATCGACGCGGGGCGGCTCCACGTGCCGTCGGTGCCGAATACCTGCTGGGTGAGCCGGTCGAGCTCGCGGAACGGGTCAGTACGCATCAGCATCGCTGGTCTCCTCCTTCTGATGGTCACAGTGCTTGTGCCTTGACGTACCTGCTAACGAAAGACTCAAGTTGTTTGTTCCCAGAAGGTTCAGTTCCTTTGTACTGCTTCCCCAGGCATTGGGACTCGGTGTTCCCTGTTCCTTCCCCTTCGGGGGACAGTTAATTTATAGCACCTACTGCAGATTGCGTCAAGTGAGCATCATAGATAATCTGGTGGCGACGGTGGTGCCATCACCGCGAGCGTCAGTGCCGACCGTGTCGTAGATGGGAAGCGTGACCGGTGAGTGTGTCGAAGCTGGACGACGAGCATTACCCGGCGTTCACGACCGGGCAGGCCGCGGAGCTACTCGGCGTGGAGCAGCCCTTTCTGCGCAGCCTGGACGCCGCCGGAGTCGTCTCACCCGAGCGCTCGGAGGGCGGCCACCGCAGGTACTCGCGCCATCAGCTCAACCAGGCCGGACGCATGCGCGTGCTGTTCGACGAGGGGCACAACCTGATCTCCGCGCAGCGGATCCTCGAACTGGAGAACGAGCTGACCGCCGCGTACGAGGAGATCGGTGCGCTGCGTGCACGGCTGGGGGAGGACGACTCGGGCGACGCGCCCCGATGAACCGGTGCGTCAGCCAGGACGGGTATCGCGCGCGGCCGTCACGCGCGGATCCACCCGTGGCGGATCCTGCGGCGTTGAACCAGCAGGACGACCGCGCACACCACGCATACCAGCTCCGCGACCGCTGCGAGGACCTCGGGGGCGTTCCAGGTCAGCGCGGCGGACGGGCCGAACACGCCGACGAGGCGGTCGAGCAGGAAAGCGCCGAGCGTCCCCGCGCCGAACGCCGCTGCCGCGAGCAGCGGGAGCCAGTGCTGCCAGAACGCGACCGCGCCGGCGATCGCGGCCCCCGCCACGACGTTGACCAGGAACAGCGGACCGAGGACCAGGTACTGGTCGCCGCCGATCGTGGTGGGGATGTCGCGGTACCCGGCGAACCAGCGTTCCAGATGGACGGCGGCTGTGACGAGCAGAGCCGCCACGAGCAGGCCTCGCAGCCCGATGCTGACCACCATGACTCCTGACGTGATCGGTGCCGCTCGCGCGACGTGAGTTCCCAGGTTACCCGAGATCGTACTGGTGGCGTTCGGCGATCGACAGACCACGTGCCCGAGCCGAGTCCATGACCCGCTGGTGGAACGGACGTTCGGCCAGCGCGCTCGCCGCGGCGTCCAGTACCTCGCTGAGCGGGTGCCCCAGCTCGGCCTCGAGCTCCGCGGCGGCTGCCTCGGTGGCGGCCCATTCTGCGTGCAGGGTCGGCAGCAGGCTACGTGCATGCTCGGTGAGGTGCACGATCCGCTCGCGTGCGTCCTCCCCTGGCCGCAGGCCGACCAGCTCACGGGCCCGCAGCTGCGCGACGGTCTGGCTGGCGGCGGAGTGCGTGACCCCCACCCGTCGCGCCAGGGCACGGACCGATGCCGGCCCGTCCCGCTCGAGCGCGCGCAGATATCCGACGAAGCGTGGCCGGATCTCGTCGATGCCCAGTTCCGCGTAGATCGTGCCGAGGTCGCTCTCCAGCAGGTCGAGGAGATGCCGTAGGCGGGTGCCCAGCCCGGTGTCCGGTGCGGCCCCCGCCCCTGGGTCTGGTCCGCTCATGGACGAATTATAACAGGGCTAATATATTAGCGCTGTTATGTATCGTGGCGTATGAGAGGGATCGGTGTGCTGTACCCGGAGATCGAACCGTATGAGCACGGGATGCTCGATGTCGGCGACGGTAACCACGTGTACTGGGAGACCTGCGGGAACCCGCGTGGTAAACCCGTCCTTGTGCTGCACGGTGGCCCCGGCTCGGGCTGCACCGAGGGCATGCGCCGCTACTTCGACCCGGACGCGTACCGGATCGTGCTGTTCGACCAGCGCGGCTGCGGGCGCAGCACCCCGCACGCCAGCGACCCCGCCACCGACCTGTCGGTCAACACCACCCGGCACCTGATCTCCGACATCGAGCTGCTGCGGCGGCACCTCGGCATCGACGGGTGGCAGCTGTTCGGCGGGTCCTGGGGCGCGACACTGGCGCTGGTCTACGCCGAGCGGTACCCGAGGCAGGTCTCGGAGATCGTGCTCACCGGGGTCACCACCACCCGCAGGTCGGAGATCGACTGGCTGTACCACGGGGCGGGCCGGTTCTTCCCCGGGGAATGGGAACGCTTCCGGAGCGGTGTGCCGGAGGATCAGCGGGACGGCGACCTCGTAGAGGCGTACCACCGGCTGCTGCATCACCCGGACCCGCGCGAGCGCGCGCGTGCGGCCGAGGAGTGGTGCGCGTGGGAACTGTCGGTGATGGGAACGGATCCGGATGTCGAGCCCGACCCGGTCTGGACGGACCCGGAGTTCCGGATGGCCTTCGCGCGCATCGTGACGCACTACTTCCGGCACGGCGCCTGGCTCGCCGAGGGCAGCGTGCTGCGCGAGGCGGCAGCGCTGCGCGGCATTCCCGGCGTACTGGTGCACGGCAGGCTGGACGTCTCCGGACCACCGGTCACCGCGTGGGAGGTGGCGCGGGTCTGGCCGGATGCCGAGCTACATTTCGTCCCCGGTGCCGGGCACAGCTCCCGCGAGCCGGGCATGGCCGAGCGGCTCGTCGCCGCGACGGATCGCTTCGCACGCGGCTGAGCTTCCGGAGCCGGCCCAGAGGCCGCGGGTGGCAGCTCCACCGGACCGCACGTGTCGCTCGCGGGTGTGAACCGTGCCGCCGGAAGCGGCCGCGCCGCCCCGCGCGGTAGCGGCGGCGCGTCGGAAGGGTCGTGCGAGGGGGCATCACGCTCGGAGCCGCCTTACGGCCACCGACACCCGGCTGGTCCTCGGCGCGGACGACCTCGCCGAGGCGAGAAGCGTGCTGTCCTCGTTCATGGTGCCGCCACGCGGCTAGGGCAGTAGATCCTGGTACCGGAAACGGTCGAGCCGGGTCTCCTGCGCACCGAGCCGGAACCGGACGGGCCCGGCGAAGTCCGGCCCGTCGGAGACGAAGGTGTGGTACTCACCGTTCTCGCCTGCCGGGTCGACGCCGTCCGGGAGATCCGCCAGGAAGCCGGCGTCGACGGTGCGGCCGCAGAAGGACGCCTCAAGGCGTGACGTGTCGACGCAGACGGTCACCGCGCGGTATCCGCGGTCGAGCACGGTGTCGATCAGCTCCCGCGTATCGCGTCCCCACAGCGGGAACAGCAGCCGCACCCCGAGCGGTATGAGCCGTTCCTCCCGGTACGCCCGTACGTCCGCCAGGTGCACGTCGCCGAAGGCCAGCTGGGTGACGCCCTCGCGCAGCAACCCGTCGATCGTCTCGGACATGGCGGTGTCGTAGGCGGCGTTGCTCGGCCACTCCGGCAGGTCGACCCACCGGACGGGGACTCCGAGCGCGCGGGCCTGCCTGCGCACGAGATCCGCGCGCACCCTGTGCATGCCGAGCCGCCCGGCGGTCGTGGTGACCACCAGCGTGCGTACCTCGGCGCCCGCCGCCCGCAGAGCGGCGAGCGCGAGCGCGCTGTCCTTGCCTCCGCTCCAGGACAGCGCGACCGGGTCTGGCATCGGCGTTCTCCTTGTCCACGAGTCGTGCTGTTGTTAACGTGGCGGTACCGGGCGATGCGCGGTGACCTGTGCGCCCGCTAGCCACATACCGCGACATTGCCCTTCACCCGAGGCGATCGGGGTGCCCCACCCCCCTTTTTGGTGCCCGCCGCAGGCGTTGTTAGCTTGGGGGACACCGAGGTTCGGCCTCTGGGGAAAATACAAGGTTACGTAGCTTGAGAACTCAACAGCGTGCCAAGTCAGCGCCACAAACGTCGCATCGACCCCGTCGAACCGGGCACGGCAGCGTGCCGGGGTCCGGTTCCGAGGCAGGGCAGTAAAGCTCTTGGTGGAGAGTTTGATCCTGGCTCAGGACGAACGCTGGCGGCGTGCTTAACACATGCAAGTCGAACGCTGAAGCCGTCTCCGGACGGCGGATGAGTGGCGAACGGGTGAGTAACACGTGAGCAATCTGCCCTCGGCTCGGGGATAACCCCGGGAAACTGGGGCTAATACCGGATACGCATTGGCCGGCGCATGCCGGGCAATGGAAAGGATTCGTTCCGGCCGAGGATGAGCTCGCGGCCTATCAGCCAGTTGGTGGGGTAACGGCCTACCAAGGCGACGACGGGTAGCCGGCCTGAGAGGGTGATCGGCCACACTGGGACTGAGACACGGCCCAGACTCCTACGGGAGGCAGCAGTGGGGAATCTTGCACAATGGGCGAAAGCCTGATGCAGCGACGCCGCGTGAGGGATGAAGGCCTTCGGGTCGTAAACCTCTTTCAGCCCTGACGAAAGAGACGGTAGGGGCAGAAGAAGCGCCGGCTAACTACGTGCCAGCAGCCGCGGTAATACGTAGGGCGCAAGCGTTGTCCGGATTTACTGGGCGTAAAGAGCTCGTAGGCGGTCTGTCACGTCTGCCGTGGAAACCTGCAGCTCAACTGTAGGCGTGCGGTGGATACGGGCAGACTAGAGGGCGGTAGGGGCAAGCGGAATTCCTGGTGTAGCGGTGAAATGCGCAGATATCAGGAGGAACACCGATGGCGAAGGCAGCTTGCTGGGCCGTTCCTGACGCTGAGGAGCGAAAGCGTGGGGAGCGAACAGGATTAGATACCCTGGTAGTCCACGCCGTAAACGTTGGGCGCTAGGTGTGGGAGTCGGAATACGACTTCCGTGCCGTAGCTAACGCATTAAGCGCCCCGCCTGGGGAGTACGGCCGCAAGGCTAAAACTCAAAGGAATTGACGGGGGCCCGCACAAGCGGCGGAGCATGTGGATTAATTCGATGCAACGCGAAGAACCTTACCTGGGCTTGACATGCCGGGAAATCCTGCAGAAATGTGGGGTGCCTTCGGGCGTCCGGCACAGGTGGTGCATGGCTGTCGTCAGCTCGTGTCGTGAGATGTTGGGTTAAGTCCCGTAACGAGCGCAACCCTTGTCCTATGTTGCCAGCGGTCCGGCCGGGGACTCATGGGAGACTGCCGGGGACAACTCGGAGGAAGGCGGGGACGACGTCAAGTCATCATGCCCCTTATGTCCAGGGCTTCACACATGCTACAATGGCCGGTACAAAAGGTGGCGAAACCGCGAGGTGGAGCGAATCCGAGAAAACCGGTCTCAGTTCGGATCGCAGTCTGCAACTCGACTGCGTGAAGTCGGAGTCGCTAGTAATCGCAGATCAGCAACGCTGCGGTGAATACGTTCCCGGGCCTTGTACACACCGCCCGTCACGTCACGAAAGTCGGTAACACCCGAAGCCGGTGGCCCAACCGGTTCGCCCGGAGGGAGCCGTCGAAGGTGGGACTGGCGATCGGGACGAAGTCGTAACAAGGTAGCCGTACCGGAAGGTGCGGCTGGATCACCTCCTTTCTAGGGAGAATTCCCGAAAAACCCATTGTATTTTCAGGAGGTGCGACGTTGTCGTCGCTGGCGAGCAGGCACGCTGTTGGGCTCTCAGGCTGCGAGCCTGTCTACGCTGGCGCAGCTGACGAAGCTTGAGAACTGCACAGTGGACACCGCGATCCTGATGTATTCTCTACGAGCAATACACATCATTCTCGTGGACAGTATGGACAAGCTGTCACGGGCACACGGTGGATGCCTGGGCACCAGGAGCCGATGAAGGACGTGGGAGGCTGCGATAAGCCTGGGGGAGCTGTCAACCGAGCTGAGATCCCAGGATGTCCGAATGGGGAAACCCAGCACTCGTGATGGAGTGTTACCCGCACCTGAATGTATAGGGTGTGTGGAGGGAACGCGGGGAAGTGAAACATCTCAGTACCCGTAGGAAGAGAAAACAACCGTGATTCCCTGAGTAGTGGTGAGCGAAAGGGGAAGAGGCTAAACCGGCCGCGTGGTAAAGCCGGCAGGCGTTGCGTGGCCGGGGTTGTGGGACCGTTCGGCCGGAGCTGCCGGTCCGGCGGGGATCGCGTCGTGAGGTCAGCCGAATGCGTTGGAACACGCAGGCGGAGCGGGTGATACCCCCTTAGGCGAAGGCCGCACGCCGACCCTGGAACGTCATCCCGAGTAGCAGCGAGCCCGAGGAATTTGCTGTGAATCCGCCAGGACCACCTGGTAAGCCTAAATACTCCCTGGTGACCGATAGCGGAAGAGTACCGTGAGGGAAAGGTGAAAAGTACCCCGGGAGGGGAGTGAAAGAGTACCTGAAACCGTGTGCCTACAAACCGTCAGAGCCTTCGGGTGATGGCGTGCCTATTGCAAAATGAGCCTGCGAGTTAGTGCTGCGTGGCAAGGTTAACCCGTGTGGGGAAGCCGTAGCGAAAGCGAGTCCGAAGAGGGCGTACGGAGTCGCGCGGCCTAGACCCGAAACCGAGTGATCTACCCATGGCCAGGGTGAAGCGCCGGTAAGACGGCGTGGAGGCCCGAACCCACTTAGGTTGAAAACTGAGGGGATGAGCTGTGGGTAGGGGTGAAAGGCCAATCAAACTCGGTGATAGCTGGTTCTCCCCGAAATGCATTTACGTGCAGCGTCGTATGATTCACGGTGGGGGTAGAGCTACTGGATGGCTGAGGGGCCTTACCGGGTTACCGAGGTCAACTAAACTCCGAATACCATCGTGACGAGTGCGGCAGTGAGTCGGCGGGGGAGAAGCTTCGCTGACAAAAGGGAAACAGCCCAGATCACCGGCTAAGGCCCCCAAGTGTGTGCTGAGTGGGAAAGGATGTGGGACGGCACAGACAACCAGGAGGTTGGCCTAGAAGCAGCCATCCTTGAAAGAGTGCGTAATAGCTCACTGGTCAAGTGGTCCTGCGCCGATAATGTAGCGGGGCTAAGCACACCGCCGAAGCCGTGGCACTGCGTCGATGACGCAGTGGGTAGGGGAGCATCGATCATCCGCTGAAGTCGCGGCGTGAGCCAGTGATGGAGGGTGGTCGAGAGAGAATGCAGGCATGAGTAGTGAAAGCAGAGTGAGAATCTCTGCCGCCGGATGACCAAGGGTTCCTGGGCCAGGCTGTTCCGCCCAGGGTTAGTCGGGACCTAAGGCGAGGCCGACAGGCGTAGTCGATGGATAACGGGTTAATATTCCCGTACCCGCGTGTGCGCGTTTGCAGCGAAGGGGCGACGCAGAAGGGTAGCCCAACCCGGGCGCTGGTTGACCCGGGGTAAAGGTGTAGGGCGGTACGCAGGGAAAGCCGCGTACCGGATGCCTGAGACCTGATGCCGAGCCATAGAGGCGAAGTGGGTGATCCCGCGCTGCCGAGAAAAACCTCTAGCGAGCGCACGGGCGGCCCGTACCCCAAACCAACACAGGTGGTCAGGTAGAGAATACCGAGGCGAGCGGGTGAACCGTGGTTAAGGAACTCGGCAAAATGTCCCCGTAACTTCGGGAGAAGGGGAGCCGGATGGCGTGTACGCCCTGTGCGGTGGAAGCGCCGGCCGGCCGCAGAGACCAGGCCCGAGCGACTGTTTACTAAAAACACAGGTCCATGCGAAGAAGCAATTCGATGTATATGGACTGACGCCTGCCCGGTGCTGGAACGTTAAGAGGACCC
>NZ_FZNW01000043.1 GCF_900188115.1 Haloechinothrix alba
GGCCGAGGTCGACACCCCGGCGGCTCGGCAGGCGGCCGCTACCGTGAAGTCGTCGGCCTTGCCGGAGTCAACGCAGCGGTAGCGAGTCACTCGGTCGACTCCCTCACCCAGAAGGCTCATGAGCTCGCCCCGCAGGTCACGCTCCATACGCAGCTTCGCGTTGTCCCGCTCCAGCTCCCGCAAGCGAGCCCGTTCCTCGGTACCCAGCCCTTCCTGTTGACCGCGGTCGATACGGGCCTGCTTGACCCAGTTGCCCAGCGTAGAGTCATAAATCCCCAGACACCGGGCTGCTTCGGCCACCGACTTACCACCGGTCAGCACCAGCTCCACGGCATCCCGCTTGAACTCCGCCGAGAACTTCCGACGAGTTCGTCGTTGCTCTCCGGTCACACAGACACTCTCCAACCAACTCAAGTGTCCGGCCCAGCGGGGGAAGGTCAGTCTTCGAGTTCGGTGACGCGCAACCACTCGTCGAGCGCGTAGCCGAGTGTGACGGATGAACTAGCTGATCGCTGGCTATCGACCTGTGTTAGTAGCCGATTGAGCGCCTTCTCCGCGCGTTTGCGAGCTGCCTTGTCGGTGCCGTCGATCTTCTGCCGAAGGTAGGAGCGCTTGCCCGTCACAGGACCGTGCCCGGCATAGACCACCACGCGCAGGGAGTTGCTGCGCTGCTCTATACGACCCCGGCGTCGCCCCTCAGTATCCACACCCATAGCCGTGCGTGTACTCGCACCCACGGCTGCACCCAATGGTCAACATCGTTGACGGGTATCCAGTTGTTGGCCCAGGTAAGACCTGGTGCCCCCGGTGCGACTCGAACGCACACTACACGGATTTTGAGTCCGCCGCCTCTGCCGTTTGGGCTACGGGGGCGATGCGCTACGACTGTACGCGATGCTTGATCACGCTCGTCATTCAGGTCTCCCCGACCGAGGCTGATGGCCTGCGCATGAGCCGTGGCTCACGCTTGACGTGCACCGTTCCCCATCCCGGGTCTACTCCCGGTAGGCTGGCTGCGCACACCCATCGCCCCCCACCCACGTACGCAGGAGGACTCCGGTGACGGAATCGGCCACCGAAGCCCAGCGTCGAGTGCTCGTCGCGGAGGATGAGGCTCTGATCCGGCTCGACCTTGTCGAGATGCTGCGGGAAGAGGGCTACGCCGTCGTCGGTGAAGCTGCAGACGGAGAGCAAGCCATCTCGCTGGCAACCGAGCTGAGGCCAGATCTGGTGATCCTGGACGTCAAGATGCCGAAGATGGATGGCATCGAAGCCGCGTCGAAGATCACTGGTGATCGCATCGCCCCGGTCGTGATCTTGACGGCGTTCAGCCAGCGTGAGTTGATCTCGCGGGCGCGGGACGCCGGAACCATGGCCTACCTCGTGAAGCCGTTCGCCAAGCGCGAGCTGGTGCCCGCCGTGGAGCTGGCGGTGAGCCGTTTCTCGGAGCTGCAGGCGCTCGAGGCCGAGGTCGAAGGGCTCAACGAGAAGCTGGAGACCCGCAAGGTCGTCGACCGTGCCAAGGGGCTGCTGATGAGCGAGCAGAGCTTGAGCGAGCCGGAAGCGTTCCGCTGGATCCAGCGCACCGCCATGGACCGCAGGACCACCATGAAGGAGGTCGCGGAAGCCGTGGTGGAGGGAATCGGAAAGTAACGCGTCCCCTGCACGGGTGGGGCTGTTCGCATGGGCGGCAGCGGCGACAGGCCGGTCGGCGTAGGCCATTCGTCGCAACACACCGGGCGGAGCCGGCGCGTCCCGGCCGTTGAGCTGGGCACGTCCGTTTCCGGCTCCGGCGGGCTCGATCACGATGTGAGAACGGACAGTGAACAACTCTGGGCAACACGGGGCATCAAGGCTACGTTCAGTCGCCGGAAACATGCGACGCTTCGTACTACGGTGTGATCCACCGGAGTTCGAGGACTGAGAAAGTAGACGGGATTCGGTCTGTGAAAGCACGGAGCGTTCTTGTGCGCGCGCTGGCCGTGATAGCGCTGATCGCGCTAGCGGTAATGGCGCCCGGTGCGGCGCTGGCGGACGAACACGAGGCGGTACAAGGCACCATTACCGACCCGGACGGTGAGCCGCTCGCCGACCTGACGATCACAGCCAACCGCGACGGCGCGGAGGTCGGCAGCGATACCACCGACGAGGAGGGAGAGTGGGAGATCGAGCTTCCCGAACCGGGAAGCTACGACGTCGAACTCGACCTGGACACGCTGCCGGAGGGGCTGGTCCCGCGCGAGGTCGGCGGCGAGGTACTCAGCGACATCGAGGTCGACGAAGGCCAGCAACGGACACTCATCTTCCAGATCGTCCCCGAGGACGAGCAGGAGGACCCGGCCACCGAACCGGACGAGCCGGCCGAGGAAGGGGAAGCTCCGCCTGAGGGGGCCGGAACCGACTCGGATACGGGCGTGCCCGGCGAGACCGAGACCGACCTCGAGACCCCCGTTCCTCCGCAGCACGCGCCGTTCCATGAGCGGCTGGCGCAGGTCCTGCTCAACGGGCTCCAGTACGGCGGCATCATCGCGATCGCCGCTGTCGGCCTGTCCCTGGTCTTCGGCACGACCCGCCTGATCAACTTCGCGCACGGTGAGCTGGTGACCTTCGGCGCTATCGTGGCGTTCTTCGTCAACGCCGCGGCCGCGGGGCCGGGGCTGCACCTCATCCTGGCGATAGCGGTCGCTGTCATCGCGGGCGCGCTACTGGGCGGCGGGCTCGACCGAGGTCTCTGGCGGCCGCTGCGCATGCGCAGGACCGGCCGGATCAACATGTTCATCATCTCGATCGGTCTCGCGCTGTTCCTGCGGCACCTCCTCCTCGTCATCTACGGGTCCCGGCCCAACTCCTACGCCGAATACCAGATCCAGAGCACGATCTCGCTGGGCTGGGCGGAGATTACCCCGCGGGACCTGACGATCCTGGTCGTGTCGGTGATCGTGCTGTTCGCGGTCGCGCTCATGCTGCAGCGCACGCGCATCGGCACGGCCATCCGCGCGGTCTCGGACAACAGGGACCTCGCGGCGTCCTCCGGCATCAACGTCAACTACGTGATCCTGGTCGTGTGGATGCTCGCAGGCGGGTTGTCGGCCTTCGGCGGGGTCATGTTCGGGCTGACCGAGGTCGTGTCCTGGGATATGGGCTTCAAGCTCCTGCTGCTGATGTTCGCCGGGATCATCCTCGGCGGCCTCGGCAGCGCGTACGGCGCGATGGTCGGCAGCTTCGTCGTCGGCATCGTCGCGCACCTGTCGACGCTGTGGTTCCCGGCGGAGCTGTGGAACGCCTGGGCGCTCCTGGTGCTGATCGTGGTCTTGATCGTGCGGCCGCAGGGCATCCTCGGCCGCAAGGAACGGGTCGGGTGAGGGGGAAGACATGGACTACTCGTCGATCCTGACCAGCGGCGTATACGGTGCCCTCGGCCCGGTCGCGATCGGGTACGTGCTCGCGGCCATCGGGTTGAACATCCACTTCGGCTACACGGGCCTGCTCAACTTCGGGCAGGTTGCCTTCATGCTCGTCGGCGCCTACGGCGTGGCGATCTCCGTGTCGACGTTCGGCCTGTCGATGTGGGTGGGCGTGCTGGTCGGCATTCTCGCCGCGGCCGTGCTCGCGCTGATCCTCGGTATCCCGGCGCTTCGGCTGCGTTCGGACTACCTGGCGATCTCGACCATCGCCGCGGGCGAGGTGCTCCGGCTGTTCTACCGGTCGAGCGTCGCCGAACCGCTGACCGGCGGCGTCTACGGACTCCAGCGGTTCGGTGACGACCTCCTCGACCTCAACCCGGTGCCTCCGGGCATCTACGAGGTCGGTCCGCTCGCGTTCACCGCGCGCGACGTATGGCTCATGAGCGTCGGCTGGGGCCTGGTGGCGCTGGTCGTCATCCTCGTCTACCTGCTCATCCACAGCCCGTGGGGTCGCGTCATCCGTGCCATCCGCGAAGACGAGGAGGCCGCGCGCAGCCTCGGCAAGAACGTCTACGCGTACAAGCTGCAGAGCCTGGTGCTCGGTGGCGTGATCGGCGCGCTCGGCGGGATGGTGTTCACCATCCACCAGCAGTCGGCGCACCCGGACGGTTTCGACCCGGTCGTGACCTTCTTCCTCTACACCATGCTCGTGCTCGGTGGTGCCGGTCGCGTGTTCGGCCCGGTACTGGGTGGGCTGCTGTTCTGGTTCCTGATGCTTTCCTTCGACGCGTTCCTGCGGGAGCTGATGGCTACCGGGTACATCCCGCCGGAGATCCTCGTGCCATCCGACGTCGGGGCGCTGCGGCTGGCACTGGTCGGGCTGGGACTGCTGCTGTTGATGGCGTTCCGGCCGCAAGGGATCCTGGGGAACAGGAGAGAGATGGTGCTCGATGTCCGATAGGAATAACGCCACCGCCGCCCTTGCCGATGTCGCCGCCGAACCCGGCGTTGCCAAGCCGGATCCGCTTCTCGTCGCCGACAACGTGCAGCGATCCTTCGGTGGGTTGCACGCCGTCGATGTGGATCACCTCGAGATACAGCGCGGCGCGATCACTGCATTGATCGGGCCGAACGGGGCGGGCAAGACCACCCTGTTCAACGTGCTCACCGGCTTCGACCGCGGTGGATCCGGCGACTGGCGGTTCGAGGGGAAGAAGATGTCCCGCCTGCCTGCGCACCGGGTCGCGCACCGGGGCATGGTACGTACCTTCCAGCTGACCAAGGCCCTGTCCCGGTTGACCGTGCTGGAGAACCTCCAGCTCGGGGCTACCGAGCAGCGTGGCGAAGCCATGTTCGCCTCGGTGGTGCGACCACTGTGGCGACGCCAGGAACGTGCGATCATCGAGCGTGCCGATGCGCTGCTCGCCCGGTTCCGGCTCGACCACTTGCGTGACGAGTTCGCCGGGACGCTGTCCGGCGGGCAGCGCAAGCTGCTCGAGCTGGCCCGCGCCCTGATGGTGCAGCCGAGGATGCTCATGCTCGACGAGCCCATGGCCGGGGTGAACCCCGCGCTGACGCAGTCCCTCCTCGAGCACATCACCGACCTGCGCGACGAAGGTACGACGATCTGCTTCGTCGAACACGACATGGACATGGTGATGGGCACCAGCGACTGGGTGGTGTGCCTGGCAGAGGGCCAGGTGATCGCCGAAGGGCCCCCGCAGGCCATCGGCTCCAACCCCGCCGTGATCGATGCCTACCTCGGCAAGCAGCACGGAGCACCACCCGCGGAGGAACTGACGTCATGAGCACAGAAGAACCGGCGCAGCAGGATCGGGGAGAGAGCACGGCCGCGCCCGAGGGCGCTGCGGCGGCCGATAGCGGTGCGGCGGAGCGCTCCACCGGCAGCGAGGTGATCCTGGATGCCGTCGAGGTGGTGGCAGGCTACGTTCCCGAGGTCAACGTACTCACCGGATGCAGCCTCGAGCTCGGCGAGGGCGAGCTGGTCGGTGTGATCGGGCCGAACGGAGCGGGCAAGTCCACGCTGATCAAGGCGATGTTCGGCCTGGTTCCCGTCCGGGGTGGATCGGTGCGGTTCCGGGGTGCCGATATCACCGGCGCGCAAACCCACACGCTGGTCCAGCATGGCCTCGGCTATGTGCCGCAGCGTGACAATGTCTTCCCCGCCCTGACGGTGGAGGAGAACCTGCGGATGGGGACGTTCCTGAAGCCGAGGGAGTTCGAGCGGCGGTTCGCCTGGGTCACCGAGCTGTTCAGCAGGCTGGCCGAGCGCCGTAAGCAGCGCGCCGGCTCGCTGTCCGGTGGTGAGCGGCAGATGCTGGCGATGGGGCGCACGCTCATGGCAGAGCCCGAGGTGCTTTTCCTCGACGAGCCCTCGGCCGGGCTGTCCCCTGCGAACCAGGACCAGGTGTTCGGGCAGGTCCAGCGCATCAACGATACCGGCGTCTCGATCGTCATGGTCGAGCAGAATGCCCGCCGCTGCTTGCAGATCTGCGACCGGGGCTACGTGCTCGACCAGGGGCGCAACGCCTACTCGGGCGCCGGTCACGACCTGCTGCATGACCCGAAGGTGATCGAGTACTACCTCGGCACACTCGCCACGGTCGATTAGGGACCGGCGGCCCGCCGCGCAGGGCCGTGCAGCCGAACCGGTAGCACGAGGGAGTTCGCACGGGCCAGGAACCCACGAGAGAGGAATCGGGCCCCAGCGTGACGCTGGGGCCCGATTCGTTCACGGCATCAAAGGCAGAGTGTCACCGTCACTCGGCCTCGTCCATGGTGACCGTCTCCTCGTCGACGTCCGCCGTCGTGCCGTCCTCATCGACTTCGTAGATGCCGATGGTGGACTGGCTGGGCTCACCGTTCTCGGTGAAGTCCAGCGGACCGCTGACACCGTTGTAGTCGATGTCGTCACCGTCGGACAGCAGGCCCTTGCACTCCTCGAAGGTGGTGCACTCGGTGCCGTCGCGCGTGACACCGACCATCTCCTGCTGGATGTCGGCCGGGTCGGTGCTGCCGGCCGCCTCGGCCGCCAGCGCGATCGTGATGACGCAGTCGTACACCTGCGGCGAGAACTGGAAGCCCTCGAGATCCGGAGCGTACTCCTGCAGGTCCTCCTGGAACTGCTCGTCCTCCGGGGCCGCCGGAGCGGTGCCCTTCATGCCTTCCAGCACGCCCGGGTCTTCGGAGGAAACGAGCTCACCGAGGTTCTCCTCCTTGAGACCATCGGCGCCGTAGATGCCGATCTCGTCCGGGCCGAAGCCGCCCTCGATCAGGCCCTGCAGCACCTGCACGCCTTCCTCGAAGCTGACGATCACGACAGCGTCCGGGTCGCCGTTGGTGAGGTCGCTGACCACCGGATCGAAGTTGGTCGACCTCGGGTCGTAGGTGGTGGTGTTCACGACCTCGGCGCCCGCCTCTTCGAGAGAGTTCTCGGTCGCCTGCAGCAGGCCACGCCCGTAGTCATCGGCACGGGCAGCCAGCGCGACGCGGCTGTGCCCGTCGCCGACGATGGTGTCGGCCAGCACCGGACCCTGCATGACGTCGCTGGGTGCGGTGCGGAAGTAGAAGTCGCCGTTCTCCAGGTCGGTGAACGTCGGCGCGGTGTTGGAACCCGAGCACTGTACGACTCCCGCGTCCATGACCCTGTCGACGAAGGCCAGCGACTTGGCCGAGGATGCCGCTCCGATCAGCGCGTCCACGCCTTCACGAAGCACCTCGTCCGCCGACTGGGATGCCACCGACTCCTGATCGGACTCGTCTCGGCCGACCACTGCGGGCAGTTCCTGGTCCAGTACACCGCCAGCGTCGTTGATGGTTTGCATGGCGAAGCCGAGTGCCTCGATCTGGGGCGGCCCCAGGAACGCCAAGTCACCCGTCTCGGGGAGGACATAACCGAGCTCCAAGGGTTCGGCCGAGTCCTCCCCCGTGTCCGCACCGTCACCGTTGTCGTCTGCGCACGCGGTAACTACCAATGCGGTGGCGGCCACCAGGGCCGCCATGCGCAACCCATTGGATAATCCCACTATCTGCCTCCGGGGGGTTGTACCTGCACGGACGGGGCCTTCCGCACAGGACGGCCACACTGGTCGCCGGTGTGCCCCATTCCGTATGGTCCGTGCGGATCCTAACGCTGCGTAGGGGAACGAACGAGGGTTTCGAACCAATCGCGATCTTTTCGCAACACGGTCACGACCTGACCGTGCCTATCCTGCTCCCGGTGCGTTTTCCCTGATCACACACGTGAGGCGTGCCGTACAGGTGCGGCGGTCGCGCTCGTCGGTGATCACGATGTCCGCCGTGATGGTGCCGCGGCCGACGTGCAGGGGCGTGGCCACGCCGGTGACGGTGCCGGACCGCACCGCGCGGTGATGTGTGCAGTGCAGCTCGAGCCCGACCGCGGCCCGGCCCGCACCGGCGTTGAGACCGGCACAGATCGACCCGAGCGTCTCGGCCAGCGCCGCATTGGCGCCGCCGTGCAGCAGCCCGTACGGCTGGAGGTTGCCCTCGACCGGCATCGTCGCGACGATCCGCTGCGGATCCCACTCCGTGACGGTGATGCCCAGCTTGTCGTCGAGCTGCTGGCCGGCTGCGCCGGGGTCGGCGCCGGGGACGTCGGCCAGAGACGGGGGCGCCTCGTGCGACGCGGTTGACTCGCTCACCAATGACTCCTTGCGCTTCGTGTCTCGTACTTCTCCCGACGGCACGTTCGTGTGTCGGCTCCGGAGCCTAGACTCCCGGGTGTGAGCCCACAGCAGAACACCCAGGTAGCGAACGACACAGCTGGAGCCGAGCAGCCCGCGACGCCGAGACTGCTGCTCATCGACGGCCACTCGATGGCTTACCGCGCGTTCTACGCGGTACCGGCCGACCGCTTCCGTACCACGACGGGGCAGGTCACCAACGCGGTCTTCGGGTTCACCTCCATGCTCATCAACCTCCTGCGCGACGAGCAGCCCACGCACCTCGCGGTCGCCTTCGACGTGTCGCGCCAGACGTTCCGCTCCGAGACGTATGCCGAGTACAAGGCCACCCGTTCGGAGACCCCTGAGGACTTCAAGGGGCAGGTATCGCTGATCACCGAGGTGCTGGAGGCGCTGAACATCCCGATCCTGCGCAAGGACAACTACGAGGCCGACGACATCATCGCCACGCTGACCACGCAGGCGCGCGCGGACGCCTACGACGTCCTGATCTGTACCGGGGACAGGGACGCCCTGCAGCTGGTCGGCGAGGGCGTCACGGTGCTGTACCCGCGCAAGGGGGTCTCCGAGCTCGATCGCTTCGACCCGGACGCGGTGCAGGACAAGTACGGCCTCTCACCGAGCCAGTACCCGGACTTCGCTGCGCTGCGCGGCGACCCGTCGGACAACCTGCCCGGCATCCCCGGGGTGGGGGAGAAGACGGCGGTCAAGTGGATCAAGCAGTTCGGCTCCCTCGGTGAGCTGGTCGACCGGGTAGACGAGGTCAAGGGCAAGGCGGGTGAGGCGTTGCGCGAGCATCTGGACAGCGTGCTGCGCAACCGTCAGCTCACCGAGCTCGTGCGCGACCTCGACCTCGACCTCCGGCCGACCGACCTGAACGTGCAGACCTGGGACCGCGACGCTGTGCACCGGCTGTTCGACGAGCTCGAGTTCCGTGTCCTGCGTGACCGGCTGTTCGCGACGCTGTCCGGCTCCGAGCCGGAGGCCGAGGAAGGGTTCGAGGTGCGGGGTGGCAAGCTCGAGCCGGGGACGCTGGGGGAGTGGCTTCGTACGCACGCCGCCCCCGGCAGCACCACCGGGCTGGCAGCGCGGACCTCCGGGGAGGTGCTGGTCGCCGACCTGCTGTCGCTGAGCTTGGCGGGCGAGGACGGCGAGGGGTGCTACCTGGACGTCACGCAGCTCGACGCCGCCGACGAGTCCGCCCTGGTGGCGTGGCTGGCCGATCCCGAGGCCCGCAAGGTCGGCCACGCGTGCAAGACCACGCTGCATGCGCTGCGCGGCCGTGGCTGGGCAGTCGAGGGCCTGACGATGGACACCGCGCTGGCGGCCTACCTGGTACGCCCCGGTCAGCGCTCGTTCACGCTCGACGACCTGGTGCTTCGCTACCTGGGCAGGGAGCTGCGCTCGGACGGCGCGGCGGAGCAGGGACAGATGTCCCTGCTCGACTCCGGCTCCGGCGACGACGAGCTGGTGCGCGTGGAGCTACTGCGTGCCGGAGCCACCCTGGAGCTGTCCGGGGCGCTCGCCGAGGAAGTCGACAGTATCGGCGCCGGCCGGCTGCTCAGCGATATGGAGATGCCACTGCTGCAGGTGCTTTCCGAAGTGGAGCGTTTCGGCATCGCCGTGGATACCGAGCAGCTCACGGCGCTGGAAGCCCACTACGCCGACCGCGTCAAGCAGGCAGCCGAGGAGGCCTACGGCGTGATCGGTAAGCAGATCAACCTCGGATCGCCCAAGCAACTGCAGGTGGTGCTGTTCGACGAGCTGGGAATGCCGAAGACGAAACGCACCAAGACCGGATACACCACCGACGCCGATGCGCTTCAGGCGCTGTACGCCAAGACCGAGCACCCGTTCCTGCAGCACCTGCTGGAGCACAGGGACGCGACCAAGCTCAAGACCACGGTCGAGGGCCTGCTCAAGGCCGTCGCCGAGGACGGCAGGATCCACACCTCACTGCAACAGACGGTGGCGGCGACCGGGCGGCTGTCCTCGACGGACCCGAACCTGCAGAACATCCCGGTGCGGACCGAGGAAGGCAGGCGCATCAGGGACGCGTTCGTCGTCGGCTCCGGCTACGCCGAGCTCATGACCGCCGACTACAGCCAGATCGAGATGCGCATCATGGCGCACCTGTCCGGCGACGAGGGGCTGATCGAGGCGTTCAACTCGGGCGAGGACCTGCATACCTACGTGGCGTCGAAGGCGTTCGCGATGGAGCCGACCGAGGTCACGCCGGAGCTGCGGTACCGGGTGAAGGCGATGTCCTACGGGCTGGCTTACGGGTTGTCCGCCTACGGTCTGGCTCAGCAGCTGCAGATCTCGGCCGAGGAGGCCAAGCAGCAGATGGACACCTACTTCGCACGGTTCGCCGGGGTGCGCGACTACCTGCACACGGTGGTTGCCGAAGCGGGCAAGGTCGGCTACACCGAGACCATCTTCGGCAGGCGCCGGTACCTACCCGACCTCGGCAGCGACAACCGGCAGCGCAGGGAGATGGCGGAGCGCATGGCACTCAACGCGCCGATACAGGGCAGCGCGGCCGACATCATCAAGGTTGCCATGCTCGGCGTGCACCGCGCGCTCGGCGAGCAGGGGCTGCGCAGCAGGGTGCTGTTGCAGGTGCACGATGAGCTGGTGCTCGAGGTCGCCGATGGCGAACGCGAGAGCGTGGAAGCCCTGGTCCGCGAGCAGATGGGCTCGGCATACGAGCTGTCGGTTCCCCTCGAGGTCTCCGTAGGCGTCGGCCAGTCCTGGAACGCCGCTGCCCACTGACGGCCGGGGTGCGCTGAATGAGGTTCTCCTCGGGTTTGTGTGGGTGGTGTGCGCGGTAGGTGGGGGTGGTGTGCCGGCTGTGTCAGGCGTGTGGTGATTGTGCGGCGTGGATGAGG